>CAVTTK010000006.1:0-255140 GCA_963737625.1 uncultured Acidimicrobiaceae bacterium | reverse complement strand
AAGACGGCCGCGCCTGCCTAAGCGCAGGTTCTCGATACCGATGATCCGACCCGTATCCGTCGTCCGGCATCGCCCTCAGACGGCGGACGGGCTACCGACGAACATCGGCAATGAACGCCGTGAAGGCCGGCTCCCACTGTTCCGTCCACGTCGACTGGAGCTCCGGCGGCATTCCCGACAGCATGTGGTCCCGTTGATCGTCCGTGAGCCGCTCACGAACCAGTCCGAGCGCAAGCCAGGGCTTGTCGGCGCGGAACGATCGCAGCGCATGGCCGGGGAGCTCACCCCACTCCTCCGGACTGATCCACGCGCTGGCCACCGGAAGCACCTTCGTCTCCTCGTCCTCGAGATGAGGGCGGAGCGTCTCGTCGATGACGGCGAGGAGCCGCACGACTTGCTCGCCCCCCTCCGTGGTCGGGGTCGCTCGCCAGGCGGCAATGGCCGCCTGTGCCTGCTTCATCGGCTCGTCCAACAGATGGTGCTGGGCATCGATCTGTTCCAGCATCGATCGCTCCTCCGCGCATCGTTCCTCGAGGATCGGGTAGATCAACTCATCCTCACCGGCATGGTGCACGTGGAGGAATTCGAGGACGTTCTCGTAGTAGGACGCAATCAGCTCCGGGCGATCGGAGGTTTCCGGGGCACTGCGCACCAGGGTGGGCGCGGCCTTCAAGGCCCCCACCAGTGCCTCATGCACCGCAAACATGTCCCCGGTCTGGGTTTGATACGACCCCGGTGCCGTCATGGTGAGTCTCCTCCCTGGTCGAGCAGGCAATTACGGTAGCACCGGAGCCGGTGGCCATCGCCGTGGTCGGTCATCAAGCCCGAACGCCACCATGGCGCCGGCGGGCCGAACAGGGCCCTCGCTCGAACTGACGGGCGGTACTGTCTTGGACCCATGACCCCGCCGAGTCCAGCAAGCTCCGTGTTCGAGACCGACGGTGACCTGTTCCTCCCGACCGAGGCGGCCCGGGGCCCCTGGAACGCCGACGTCCTGCACGGTGCGGCCGTGGCCGCTCTCCTCGCCGGATCGCTCGATGTTGAGGACCAGGTCATGGTCCGTCTGCTCGTCGAATTGCACGGTCCGGTCCCCTACGCCCCGCTCAGGATCGACCGGGGCCCGATGGACGGTGGGCGACGGGTCAAACGGCAGTCCGCCGCGTTGAGCGCCGGCGGGCGTCAGGTTGCCGGCGCATCGGTGACCCGGATCCGCCGGACGGAGATTGCGCTGCCCCATGGAGCAACGGATCATCGACTCACGTTCGACCCCGCAGCCGCTCCGGACCTGACGGTTCCCAATCTCCAGGCGGCTGATGTGGTCGGTTGGCCGTCGTTCGACAGCCTGGCCATGGCGACCCGCTGGGAGCCGTCGGAACGACCGGGACACCAGAAGCTGTGGTTGCGACTGCTCGTGCCGATCGTTGCCGGCCAGCCGATTTCGGGTGTGCAGAGGGCCGTGGCCGCCTCCGACTACGGGACCAGCGGCACGTCGGCACGCCTTCCGTTTGCTCGCTGGTCATTCATGAACGCCGACCTGACAGTCAGCCTGTCGAGGCCGCCGGTGGGCGAATGGATCGGGATGGAGACCGACGGCATCCTCCAGCCCACCGGGACCGGGCTCTCGATCGGGCAGATCTTCGACCGCGACGGTCGACTCGGCCAGTCCGCCCAGTCACTCCTCCTCGAACCGCGCTGACCGAATCCGCCCGTTCCGGGAGGCCAGCACAGCACCCCGACCCCCTCAGCGGTTGGCTGCGACCGCTCCACGGCCGGACGGATGAAGAGGCCCTGACCACAGGCACATACCCGCGACGCTCTACGCAGGGGTAGCGGAGTGGGTCGTCTCCCAATAGCGGCGGAGGGCGATCACCGTCCAGATCGCCTCAACGCACCCGAACGGCCAGGCCCCTGACAGAAATCCGTAGATGCACGACAGGCAACAGCCAAGAGCGAAGGCCAGGATGAATCTCGGCCCCCTTCGCTCCAGGGCGTACATGAGCATCATGAACGTGAGGACGACGACTCCGAAGATCGTGAGGATCATCCGTCCACGCTACGCCGAGTCCCGTGCTTCGGATCGGGGCATCTTCGCCGGATTCAGGCTGAAAAGGGCAGCTGGGCAGCCCGCACCCCACTTCTCCGGAGACAACCCGCCTGCAACCCCTCTACCAGGGGAACCATCGAGTGGGGCTAGCAAGAATCGAACTTGCGACCTCAGCATTATCAGTGCTGCGCTCTAACCAACTGAGCTATAGCCCCGTAACCCGGTGCACGACGCTACACCGCGGCTCGACCAGACCGGGCGGGGTCCCGAGCTGTCCTATGCCTCTCCTGACACCTCGCCGGCCACCGGAGCCACGGCCGCCACCGCATCGCCGTCGTCGAGATTCATCACCCGCACGCCGGTGGCGTCGCGGCCCTGCGAGGCGATCTCCCGCACCGCGGTCCGGATCACCACGCCTGTGGTGGAGATGAGCAGGATCTCGTCCTCGAGGCCGGCCATGAAGGCGGCGACCACCTTGCCGCGCTTCGCCGTCAGCCGGATTCCCCGGACCCCCTGGCCCCCGCGGGCCTGCCGGTTGAACCGCTCCACCTTGGTGCGCTTGCCGTATCCGGCGTCAGTCACCAGCAGGATGTCAGCCTCGTCCCGGGCGATGTCACAGGACACCACCTCGTCGCCGGCCTTGAGCCGCACGCCACGTACCCCGGCGGCGTCGCGGCCCATGGCCCGAACATCCTGTTCCGAGAAGCGGATGGTCATGCCCGACTGGGTCACCAGAAACACGTCGTCATCACCGTGGGTCTCCACCACCCGCACCAGCTCGTCGCCCTCCCGCAGGTTGATGGCGATGAACCCTTCGCGCCGCGACTTGTCGTATTCGCTGAACGCCGTCTTCTTGATCTGACCCAGCTTGGTGGAGAACACCAGGTAGTTGTCGGCCGAGAAGTCGCGCGTCCCGATGATGGCCTGGATCGATTCGTTCGGCGCCAGCGGTAGCAGGTTCACGATGGCGGTGCCCCTAGCCGTCCGCTCCTTCATGGGGATCTCCAGCGCCCGGAGTCGGAATACCCGCCCTCGGTTCGAAAACAGGAGGAGGTGGGCGTGGGACGAGGTGTGGACCACATCGTCGATGAGGTCCTCTTCCTTCAGCTTGGCACCCTGGATTCCCCGTCCCCCCCGACCCTGGGTGCGGAAGGCGTCCGCCGAGACGGCTTTGATGTAGCCGGCGCGGCTCATGGTGACGACCAGCTCCTCGTCGTCGACCAGGTCCTCCACATTCATGTCGCCCGGGTCGTGGGTGATCTGGGTCCGGCGATCGTCGGCGAACTTTTCCTTGATCTCGCCCATCTCGCTGGCGATCACGCCACGCAGCTTGGCCGGATCGTTGAGGATGGACTCGAGCTCGGCGATCTCCTCCAGGAGCTTGGCCATCTCGTCTTCCAGGTTGGACCGGCCCAGGCGGGTCAGTCTGGCCAATGTCATGTCGAGGATGTGGTTGGCCTGCTCCTCGGAGAAGTCGAACGGCGAGGCCCGGAGGGCCTCCATGGCCGCCGGCCGGTCTTCTGATCCCCGGATGGCGGCGATGACTGCGTCGAGCATGTCGATGGCCTTGAGCAGCCCCTCGACCACGTGGGCCCGAGCCCGGGCCTTGTCCAAGAGATACTGGGAGCGCCGGGTCACCACTTCGACCTGGTGGGCCACGTAGTGGGTCAGCATCTGGGCCAGATTGAGGGTGCGGGGAACCCCATCCACCAGGGCTACGGCGTTCACGCTGAAGCTGGTCTGCAGAGGCGTCTGCTTGAACAGGTTGTTGAGGACCACGTTGGCGTTGGCGTCGCGCTTGAGTCGGATGACCAGACGGGTCTTTCCCCCCGACGAGTCGTCCTGCGCCTCGGCGATTCCGTCGATGTCGCCCGTGCGGACCAACTCGGAGATCTTCTTCTCCACCGTGGCCACCGAGGTCTGGTAGGGCATCTCGGTCACCACGATGCGGGTGGCCCCGTCCCGGCCTTCGTCGATCTCCGCCACGGCCCGGAGTTTGATGGACCCTTTGCCGGTGCGCAGGGCATCGAGGATGCCCTGACGCCCGAGGATCAGGGCCCCGGTGGGGAAGTCCGGTCCCTTGACGAACGCCATGAGGTCGTCCGGCGTGGAGTCGGGGTGCTCGAGCAGATGGACGGTGGCGTCGATGACTTCGCCGAGGTTGTGGGGAGGGATGTTGGTGGCCATCCCCACCGCGATGCCCTGTGAGCCGTTGACCAGGATGTTCGGGAAGCGCGAGGGCAGGACCGTCGGCTCTTCGGAGGTGGCATCGTAGTTGGGGGTGAAGTCGACAGTCTCCTGGTCGATACCCGCCATCAGCTCCAGGGCCAGGGATCCCAACCGACACTCGGTGTAGCGCATGGCCGCCGGGCCCTCGTCGGGGCCCGTGCCGCCGAAGTTGCCGTGGCCGTCCACCAGCGGGTGGCGCATCGAGAATTCCTGCACCATACGGGCCAAGGCCTCATAGATCGACGAGTCACCGTGGGGGTGATAGGACCCCATGACGTCCCCGACCACCTTGGCGCACTTGGTGTGGGGCCGATCGGGCAGCAGGCGTTGGTCGTACATGGAGTACAGGATCCGGCGGTGGACGGGCTTCAGGCCGTCCCGGACGTCGGGCAGTGCCCTCGACACGATGACCGACATCGAGTACTCGAGGAAGGAGCGCTCCATCTCCTCTTGGATCTCGATGGGCTCGATGAAGCCCGAGACGTCCTCGTCGGTGTCCATCCCCCGACCGTCGCTGTCACGTCCTGGCATTGCGTGTCCTTCTCCGTATCATTCGTCTTGTCCCGTCCGGACCGTGCCGGCGCTGGCCGGACCGCCGAGGGCCTCCTCAGATGTCGAGGAAGCGCACGTCCTTGGCGTTGGTCTGGATGAAGTGGCGTCGGAGTTCGACGTCCTCCCCCATCAGCACCGAGCACACCTCGTCAGCCACGGCGGCCTGCTCCACCGCCACCTGCAGGAGGGACCGCCGTCCGGGATCCATGGTGGTGTCACGCAGTTCGCCGAAGTCCATCTCGCCCAGTCCCTTGAGACGCTGGAAGTCGGCCTTGTGGTTCGGGTTCTCGGCCAGGAAGGCCGCTTTCGCCGCGTCGTCCTTCAGGTAAATTTTCTCCTTGCCCACCAGCGTCGAGTAGAGCGGCGGTTGGGCGACGTAAACGAAGCCGCCCTCCACCAGCGGCTTCATCTGGCGGAAGAAGAACGTCAGCAGCAACGTCCGGATGTGCGATCCGTCCACGTCGGCGTCGGCCAGGATGATGATCTTGTGGTAGCGGGCCTTGGTGACGTCGAAGTCCTCGGCCAGTCCGGCGCCGATGGCGGCGATGAGGGCCTGGATCTCGGTGTTCTTCAGCATCTTGTCGATGCGCGCCCGCTCGACGTTGAGGATCTTCCCCCGGATGGGCAGGATGGCCTGGGTCCGCGGATTTCGGGCATCCTTGGCCGAACCGCCGGCCGAGTTGCCCTCCACGATGAACAGTTCGCTCTCGCGGGGGTCCCGGGACGAACAGTCGACGAGCTTTCCCGGCAGGCCAGCTCCGTCCAGCGACGACTTGCGACGGGTCAGGTCCCTCGCCGACTGGGCGGCCACCCGGGCCCGGGCCGCCGACATGCTCTTCTGGATGATCTGGCCGGCTTCTCGCGGGTTTTCCTCGAACCACTCGGCCAACTTCTCGTTGGTGGCCCGCTCGACCAGCGAACGGACCGGCACGTTGCCCAACTTGGCCTTGGTCTGCCCTTCGAACTGGGGGTCCTGTAGCCGCACCGAGATGATGGCCGTCAGCCCCTCTCGGATGTCCTCGCCGCGCAGGTTCTCGTCCTTCTCCTTCAGCGTCCCCTTGGCTCGGGCGTACTTGTTGGCCACATTGGTGAGGGACTTCTTGAACCCCTCTTCGTGCATGCCGCCATCGATGGTGGAGATGCCGTTGGCAAAGGAGTGGATGCTCTCATAGAAGCCGGTGTTCCACTGGAGGGCCAACTCCACCTCCATAGTCTCCTCCTTCTGGTCCAGCGAGCTGACCTTGCGGAAGAGAGCCTCCTTGGAGGCGTTGAGGTGCCGGACGAAATCGACGATTCCGTCCTTGTACTTGAAGATCTGTGACACCTTCTCAGCGGGCCGTTCGTCCACGAACCGGATTTCGAGGCCCTTGTTGAGGAAGGCCATCACCTGGAGCCGTTCCGTCACGGTCTGGGCTCGGAACTCGACCTCCTCGAAGATGGAGGCGTCGGGCCAGAAGGTGACCGTGGTCCCGGTGCGGCCCCGCGGCGCCTTGCCGGTGACCTCGAGTTTGCCGACGGGCTTGCCCCCGTCCTTGAACTCGAGGAAGTGGTGGTCGCCATCGCTGTCGATCTCCAGCACCAGCCTGGTGGACAGGGCATTGACGACTGAGATCCCCACACCGTGCAGTCCACCGGAGACCTTGTACCCGCCCCCCTCACCGAACTTTCCCCCGGCGTGGAGCACGGTCAGCACCACCTCGGCGGCCGACTTCCCGTTTTGGTCCTTCATCGGTCCCGTGGGGATGCCCCGGCCGTCATCGATCACCCGCACTCCGCCGTCGGCCAGCAACGTGACGTCGATCTGGGTGCAGAAACCGGCCATAGCCTCGTCGACGGCGTTGTCCACCACCTCCCAGACGAGGTGATGCAGACCGGTAGGCCCGGTCGATCCGATGTACATACCCGGGCGTTTCCGGACGGGCTCCAGACCCTCCAACACCGTGATGTCCTCGGCGTTGTAGGTCGCTTCTTCCGTGCTGCCGTCGTCGTCTCGCTTCAGCGCCACAGGCGCGCCCTTTCCAACATCGGGTGACTGATCGGGAACCGGCGGGACCAGCGTGTCGGCGGTGCGCTCGGGGCGTTCCGGAGACGGTGGCGATCCCCCGATTCCAAGTCCCCAGTGTAGCTCCCGGGTGTGACCTACCTGACCGATGGTCGTGGGTGAACGGGTCCGATCAGCGTTGGACCCGGACCTCCACGCGAGACGGACGCTGGGCCCCGGTCTCGTCGGCCACCCGGTCGAGGAGTTGATCCCCCATCCGGCGTACCTGTGTGGCCCAGGCCGGATGGTCCACGCTCACGACCAGCGACTCTGTATCCAAACGCACCGGTCGCACGTGGTCGGCCATGCCCTCCCCCACGATGTCGGACCAATGGGCGAATAGGCGTCCGAGACCCCTTGAGTCCCGCATGCCCAACTTCCTCGTCACGGCGTCGAGCGAGGCGTCGAGCGGACGAGGCCCGGTGTCGCCGCGATCGGTGGGTGGAGGCACTAGAGCGGGGACTTCTCGGGACCCACTGGCGGCCCGACCACATCGGTGTGGCCGCCGGCCTCCACCTCGTAGACGCGCGCCGTCTCCACCTCGGCTGGGGCGGGCAGTGCGGTGGTCAGGAGGGTCTGCCCCCGGGGTATCCCGGCCAGGAGAGCCTGGGACCGAAAGGGGTCGAGCTCCGAGAACACGTCGTCGAGCAGGAGGACCGGGGCCGACCCGAGTCGTTCGGTGGCCAACTGGTGGGCGGCCAGCTGCAGGGCCAGGGCCAGGGACCGCTGTTCGCCTTGGGAAGCGTGGGTCCTGCTGGGCAGCCCGTTCACGGTCAGCTCGAGCTCATCCCGGTGGGGACCCACCGAGGACACCCCACGCTCGACGTCCTTGGCCCGCGACTCGGTCAGGGCGTCGGCCAGCCGGCCGGACCACGAACGGAGATAGGCCAGGCCCAGATCGGTGTCCGTGCCGGCCAGCCTCGAGTAGTGGACCCCGGCGAGCGGGGCCAACTCCTCGACCAGGCGTTCCCGGGCCTCGACCAACGCAGTGCCAGCCGCATCCAGGCGTGCGTCCCACACATCGAGGGTGTCGGCCACCTCCGGCGCCAGTCGTCGACCGGAGGAGCGCAGGAGCGCGGTCCTTTGCCGCAGGATCTTCTCCACGTCCTCGGCGGCCCGGGCCGCCTTCGGCTCCACCACGGCCAGGGCCTCGTCGAGGAAGCGGCGGCGCTCGGCCGGGCCGGCCCGGACCACCCCGATGTCCTCCGGCGAGAACACCGTGGTCCGCAGGGCCTCGTGCAGGTCGCCGCGACGCCGGACGCTCTGTCGGTTGACCATGGTCCGCGAGCGTCCGGCCGCCGAGATCTCCGCTTCGATGGTCACCGTCCTACCTTCCACCAGGGTCTCGGCCCGGAGGATGGCGCGATCGGCACCCCGTCGCACCATGGCCTCACGAGGAGACCCTCGGAACGACTGAAGTGACGACAGGTAGCTGATGGCCTCGAGCACACTGGTCTTGCCGGCTCCGTTACGCCCCGTGATCACCGTGGTGCCGGCAGGGTCCGGTTCGATGGACAGCTCGGCGATGTTGCGGAAGTCCGTGATGGCGAGGGATACGAGAATCACGAGGCGCCTGGGGCGGCCGGCGGTTCAGGACACCCGTACCGGCATCAACAGGTACCGGAAGTTGGTTTCTTCAGCCGCCCGGACCGTGGCCGGCTTGGTGGCGTCGACTGTCTCGAGCAGCACTTCGTCTCCGGTGACCGCCTCCACCCCATCGATCAGGTAGGTGGGGTTGAAGGCGATGGTGAGCTCGGTCCCATCGAAGTCGGCGTCGACCGTCTCGCTGGCGTCGCCCACCTCCTGGGACACGACCGTGAGATCGACCCCTCCCGACCGCATGGACAGCCGCACGGGCGTGGTGTTGTCGCGGACCAGCAACCGCACCCTCCGCAGTGCATCGAGCAACGAATCCTTGCCCACGTGGAGTCGGTTGGGATATTCGGCCGGGATCAGTTGGCGGTAGTCGGGGTAGCTCCCGTCGAGGAGCCGGGTGCTCACTTTGACCCCTCCGGCCGTGAAGGTGACATCGTGATCCCCGACCGAGAGCCCGACCGAGGGTCCTGCTCCCCCCTCGCCCCGGTCTCCGTCGCCCGCTGGGCCGGACTCCTTGCCCGCGGCGCCCAGCACCGAGAGCTTCTGCAGCTCGGCCAGGGCCCGGGCCGGAACCAGGATCTGTGCGCTGTCGACCAGCGCATCGCTCCCGTCGATGTCCCGCATGGCCAGCCGGTACGAGT
Organism: uncultured Acidimicrobiaceae bacterium; assembly: GCA_963737625.1. Classification (GTDB taxonomy): domain Bacteria; phylum Actinomycetota; class Acidimicrobiia; order Acidimicrobiales; family RAAP-2; genus Bog-756. The sequence goes on along the minus strand of CAVTTK010000006.1, from coordinate 246,037 downwards.
CGGTGGCCACCAGGCGCACCCCGCTCCCCTCGGCGGCGATGAGCACCCCGGTGAGGAGTGGCCGGGCGTCATCGCCGGATGCAGCCCTGACCACCTGGCGCAGCGCGCCGGCCAGACTGTCGGCCGGCAGGAACGTGGCGGGTTGCGGGGGTTCGGGCAGAGTGGGGAAGTCGTCCACCGGGAAGGTGCGGAGGCTGAAACGCGAGCGCGCCGCCCCGATCTCGACTTTCTCCCCCTCCGATTCGATCGTCACGGCGCCCGGCTCCAGCGACCGGACGATGTCGGCCAGGAGCCTGGCAGGAGCCACACACACACCGTCGGTGATCCCGATGGCCTCGGTGGAAGCGTGCACGGTCAGATCAAGATCGGTACCCACCACGGCGAGATGATTCCCCGACGCCTCGATCCTGACCCCACCCAACGCCATGGCTGTGCTGCGCGCACTGACGGCACGGCCTGCAGTGGTGAGTACTTCCACCAGGGAGTCACGCTCGCATCGAAACTTCACCAGGGAGTCCTTTCTCGCTTTTGTTTTATAGATCTAATTGAATAGTGATGGTAATAAGCCCTGTGGATTGTGGATGAACCACTGTCATCCCAGGTCACGAAGGGTTCGCTCATCCCCGCTCTGTCCACTGTTTCCGGTGAAGTGGTCTCCGGGGGTGTTCGGAGGGTGACGGGTTATGGACAAGTTCACACTGGTTCACAGAATTACCCCAGACCGGAGTGGAGATTTCCACAGATAGTGCACAACCTCTGGAAAGAGCCGGCTGACCTTGGGATGGCCCGGCGCCGGCGCGGCGCACGGGCGGTAGGTGGAGCGAGGTCGATTTCCAGAGGAGTGACAACCGTCGATCACGCACCGCTCTTGATCCGAACGATGAGATCGGTGACCTGGTTGTAGATCTGGTGTCGCTCCTTCATCAGGCCGCCGATCTTGTCCACGGCGTGCATCACCGTTGAATGGTCACGGCCGCCGAACTCTCGGCCGATGGCCGGGTAGCTGAAGTCGGTGAGCTCACGGAACACATACATGCTGACCTGTCTGGCGGTGACCAGGGGCCGACGCCGATTGGGTCCGCAGAGTTCCTCGACCGAGAATCCGAAGGTCTCCGAGGTGGCGTCCAGGATGACCTGGGGGGTGATGCGTCGGGGCTGGTGGGCTGAGACGATATCGGAGAGGACCTGTTCGGCCAGCTCCCGGCTCATCGGCTGCCGGTAGAGGCTGGCGAAGGCCGTAACCCGGATCAGTGCACCTTCGAGCTCCCGGATGTTGTCCTTCACGTGCGTGGCAATGAAGTCGAGCACGTCGTCGGGCACGTCAACCTGCTCGTGCTCGGCCTTGGCCTGGAGAATGGCCAGCCGAGTCTCGAGGTCGGGGGGCTGGACGATGGTGATGAGGCCCGAGAGGAACCGGCTGCGCAGCCTGTCCTCCAGGGTGGCGATGGACTTGGGGGGTCGGTCCGAGGTCAGGACGATCTGCTTCGATGCTCCATACAGCGAGTTGAACGTGTGGAAGAACTCCTCTTGGAGCGATTCTTTTCGCTCCATGAACTGGACGTCGTCGATGAGGAGCACGTCACACTCGCGGTAGCGCCGCTTGAAGGCAGTGGTGGCGTTGGTCCGGATGGCGTCCACGAACTCGTTCATGTACGTCTCGGTGGTCAGGTAGCGGACGTGACGGCCGCTGAAGTTGTCGAGCACGTAGTTGCCGATGGCGTGGAGGAGATGGGTCTTGCCCAATCCGGCGTCCCCGTAGATGAATAGCGGGTTGTAGGACTGCGCCGGCGACTCGGCCACGGACTGGGCGGCGGCGTGGGCGAACCGGTTGGACGAGGCGATGACGAAGGTGTCGAAGGTGTAGCGAGGGTCGAGTACCGGTGACTCGAAGGCGCCGGACCGGCCATTGGGCGACGACGTGTCTCTCCAGGGACTGGGGGCTGACCGGTCGGGGGCCAGCGAGGGGCTGGCTTCCGGCAGTCTCTCGGGCGGCAACGACTCCTCGGCCGGCTCGGGGGTGGGGGCGACGACCTCGAGTTGGATGTCGACGTGCCGTCCGACCGTCCCGGTCACCGTGTCCTGGATGAGGCCGAGGAAGCGCGACTCCACGCGATCGCGGATCAGCGTGTTCGGGACACCGAGCACGATCTCGCCGTCTTCGATAGAGAGGGGCGTGATCCCGGAGAGGTAGGCCTGCCAGATGGAGTCGGAGACCTGCTCACGCAAGGCCTCCGAGCACAATATCCACAACTCATCAGTATCGTTCACGTGGGCCTCCGCCCTTGGACGGTTCAATCGGTCCACAAAGATATCCACAGCTGTGGACGAGTACCGATGGGTGTTCGCTCCGTCAGGTCAGGGGGTGGAGCGCCGTTCCGTCTTGTTGTCCTGCGTCGTTCTCCGGGGCAAGCGGTGTACTGGGCGGCATTGCTTCCGACCGGCTGCGATGCTTGCTGTGCTCGGAACGGTACACCGTGACCACTCAGCGTGCCTCCCGACCTTCGACTAGAGCCGCAGCCGATTCGCGCCTACGATGTAGGGGAATGCCCTGATCCCAGTGACCGGGCCCCCTGCCGAACGCGACACGGACGTCCTCGGTCCAGGGAGAGGAAGGATGTGGATGGATGAAACGCACATATCAACCGAACGTACGAAAACGGGCGAAGACGCACGGCTTCCGCAAGCGGATGTCGACGAAGGCCGGCCGGGCGGTGATCCGGTCGCGCCGGGCGAAGGGACGTCATCGCCTGTCGGTGTGACCTCCCGAAGGGGTTCCCTGACGACCCTGGTACCGGTCCGATCACGGCACACCTTCGAGGACCTGAGACGGTCCCGGGTTCGGGGGCGATCTGGTCCCCTCACCGTGTCGTTTGTTCAACAAAACGCCTGGTCACGGTCCGAAGTCGCCTTTGCGATCAACAGAAAAGTGGGAAATGCGGTGACGAGGAACAGGCTCCGGCGACGGCTACGGTCGATTATCGCCGGACACCCACCCCTACCGGCTGGGGCCTATCTCGTCAGCACCGGGCCCGAAGCGCCTCTCCTGGCGTTCGACGAACTGAAGGTGGCCATGAGCCAAGCGTTGGAACAGGTCGTACGACGGGCGGAGGACCCGACCCCCGCCGCCGGGACGCTCCGATGACGCCGCTGGCCACCCAGGTATCGACGCAGTCGACGAGCATGCCCGATTCGACGGCCACGCCACCGGCGGGGCGCGTCGTCGGAGTCCTGACCAGGGCGATCCGCGGCTACCAGTTGGCCCGAAGTGGTCGGCTCACCGGCTGTCGGTTCATCCCGAGCTGCTCGGAGTACGCCGTCGAAGCCTTGGAGCGGCACGGAGCCCTCCGCGGCGGCGCTCTAGCTGCCCGCCGACTCGCCCGGTGTACCCCCTGGGGCGGACACGGCGTTGACCCCGTCCCCGACCGGAGGACCCCATGTACGCATCCATAACGACTCCGATCGGCAAGGTCTTCCAGCCGTTGCTGGATGCGGTGGGGGCCGTCCTGGCCTTCTTCTACTCGGTGATCCCCAACTACCCCATCGACGTGGCGCTGCTCACCATCGTCATCATGGCGCTCCTTACGCCCCTCACCGTCAAGAGCACCAAGAACATGGCGGCCATGCAGGCTTTGGGGCCGGAGATGAAGAAGCTCCAGGCCAAGTACAAGGGCGCCGAGAATCGAGCCCAGCTCAACGAAGAAATGATGAAGCTCTACAAAGAGCATAAAGTAAACCCGGCTTCCGGGTGTCTTCCCATGCTATTGCAGATGCCGGCATTCTTCATCCTTTACAGCGTGATCCGGGGGATTACCAACACGGTGGCCAAGGGTGCAACGATTCCGTATACCCTCACCAGCTCGGGGACCATCATCCCCAACAAGGCCAGTAAGTGTGCGGAGACAGTCTGCGCCGATCCACGGTATACGTCGGAGACGACGAAGATGTACCACGACATCGTGGCAGCTCATGGGCAGTTGATCTCGTTCGGGATGGACTTTTCACAGAAGCTGCTCTCGCACCACAGCTCGATCTTCGTGGCCATTCCCTTCCTCCTGCTGGTCGTGGGATCCGTGGGGCTCCAGTACCTGCAGATGTCGCGACTCAACAAGCGCAACGGTGCTGCTGCCCAAGCCAATCCCCAGGCAGCCATGCTGCAGAAATACATGCCACTTATATTCGGATTTATTTATATTAATGTGGCGGCAATTCTGAATGTCTATTTTATTGTTTCCAGTGCCATCCGCATCGCCACGCAGGAGATCCTGTTCCGTAAGGGCATGGTGGGTGGACCGCCGGCCCCCCCGACAGTGGACGCCACGGCTACCGAGAAGAAGAAACCGAAGGGGCCGGTGGTGGACCGAACCGAACGGGCTCTACCCAAGCCGAAGACCGGATCCGGAGCGGCACGGAAGAAGTCACCGGCGTCGGGGTCTGGGGGTTCGGCTGGGACCAACGGCGCGGCCAACGGCAAGAGTGGTCGTCCCGCGGCCGCCGCCGCCGGTGTCGACGCCGCCGCCGTGAAGCGCACGGGCGGAACCAACGGGTCGAACGGCAAACGTGCCCCAAGCTCTTCGAACGGCAACGGCTCTCGACGTGGACCGACCAAGCCATCGGGAAACGGCAGTAATGGGGGGAGTGGATCCCAGGGATCGTCCACCGCACCAAGTGGGTCAGGCGCTCCGAAGGAGCATCCGCGCTCGAAGGCCAAGCGTGAGCGAAAGGCGCGATAGAGCGTGGAGTGGGTGGAAGCTAGTGGTAAGTCGCTGCCCGAAGCCAAGGAGATCGTGCTGGATCTGCTTGGGGTGGCCGAGGACGATGCCGAGTTCGTAATCCTCAGTGAGCCGAAGTCCGGGCTGTTCGGCAGGGTGCGCGGGGAAGCCCGGGTCCAGGCCCGGGTCCGGCCGGTCGCTCCTCCGCCCAAGCGGGGACGTCGGCAACGACCCGACCGCAACCGCGGCGGCGGCGACCGGTCCCGCGGGCCGAGCTCGTCGGGGGGTAAGGGTGGGAACGGACGCGGCGACCGGTCCAGGAGTGGCGGCACCCCCTCCCCCACGGATTCGTCCCGGGCCAGTGATGGCCGAGGATCGACAGGGGAAGGCGGGGGACGGGAGGACTCGGGGGCCGCGAACGATACGGGGGGGTCTACCAACGGAGCCGGCCGCTCATCGTCTGGATCGGGGAACGGGCCGAAGCGCGGATCGCGCAGCGCCCGGTCGAACGGCGGACAGCCCAAAGCGCAGTCGAAGCAAGGATCCGGTCAGACCGGAGATAGTGAGGACACCATGGAAGAGTCACTGACCCTCGAGCAGCAGGGTGAGGCGGCGACAGAATTCGTAGCCGGGTTGGTACGGGAGTTCGGGCTGGACGCCGAAGTCGGGTTCGTCGAGTTGGACGAGGACACCGTTCAGGTGGCGGCTACGGGCGACGATCTCGGCTTGTTGGTCGGTCCCCGGGGAGCGACGTTGTCCGCCGTGCAGGACTTGACCCGCACGTTCGTTCAGCGGCAATCCGAAGTGAGAACGGACCGGATCCTGGTGGATGTCGGCGGTTACCGGGAGAAGCGTTCGGCAGCTCTCCGGCGCTTCACCGAGGGCATCGTCGAAGAGGTCAAGAGCTCGGGTGAGGAGCGATCCCTCGAGCCGATGTCGCCCGCCGACCGGAAGGTGGTTCACGACACCGTCAATGAGATAGATGGGGTCGAGACCCGCTCCGACGGCACCGAACCCTCGAGGTATGTGGTGATCCAACCCTCGAGTTGACCACCATGGGATTTGGCCCACTGTGGCAGGGAACGGCACCGGGTCCAGCCCGGTGCCGTTTCGCATCCATGTCCAGTTCCGGTACCGGATGGATAACCGTCGACAGGTCACCGCTCCGAGGCCCACGGTGCGGGCCACCACCTGTTCCCCTCGAGTGCGGGTAGAGAGTCTCGTGGACGCTGACGACACACTTTCGGTACTTCGTGCCCGGGTGGATGGCGACGTGGTGGCCACACTGACGCGATCCGCAAGTCAAGGGTTTCTGGGCAGTATGCCGGTCGGTGATCAGATCGACCATGCTCTGGGGTTCGCCTCCGCCACCGAGGCCGTTCTGGGCCGACCGCCGATGTCGGTGGCTGATCTCGGGACCGGGGGCGGCGTCCCCGGACTGGTCCTCCATGCGTGCTGGCCCGCCTGCCACCTGCTGTTGATGGACGGTAGCCGGCGACGAACCGACTTCCTCTCAGAAGAGGTGGCTGAATGGAGCTCTGCCCTGACCATCGAGGTGGTCCGGGGCCGATTGGAGGATCTCGGTCGAGAGGATCGGTATCGGGGGCGGTTTGAAGCGGTGACCGCCCGCTCGTTCGGAAGGCCGTCCGTGACGGCCGAGTGTGGGGCTCCACTTCTCCAGCCCGGTGGTGTGATGGTGGTTTCCGAACCACCGCAGGAGGACGCTGACACTCGCTGGCCTGAGGAGGGATTAGCCGAGTTGGGAATGACCCGGCACCTCCGGACCCGATTCGATCGTCGGTTTGGCTATCAGGTTCTGACCAAGTCAGGCGAGACTCCCGACCGGTATCCCCGACGGGTGGGAATCCCTACCAAGCGCCCCCTTTTCTGAAATTCTCGGACTGCCTGCCGTTATGAACGGCAGAGGTGGGCCAGGGAAGGGATGTGCCGCAGCCGCCGGGAATCATCGGGGTACTGGTCGAGTGGTCGTTGAGGGGAGCTGCGGATCTGTCGCTCCGACTGTTCCACGTGGAACATCTGAGCTCCAAATGGCCGCCGGCCGGAGACACTCAGCACCCGGCCCTAAGCCACCTGTCGGCCGTCGGTACCTTGCTCCGACGTTCTGGACCAAAGAAGAACTCCGGTTGATGTGACCTCCTGGAAAGTGAGCGGCACCGGCCTCCGGACCTCCGGGTACAGCGCTTCTCCCCTGGCCACGCCGTCGACGCCGGTCTCCCGACCCTGGGCTCTTCCCGACGTCGCGGACGTCTCGCCCAACGCGCTTCCTGGTTTCACGTGGAACAATTTGACGTAAAGGCTTGACCTGGTTGTCGAACCGGGGAAGTATAAGTCCCTTGATGCCTGCAGAACCGAGGACAAGATAATGCGCGGCCGTCGTCGGGGTCGAAATAGGTCGTCCTCCCAAGACAACTCGGATCAGGGGTCGGAGTCGGGTTCTACTTCAGTGGGAACAGGTTCGGTCACTCTTATCCAGACTCCCCCACCCCCGGTCATTTCGGAGTCTGACGAGACCGACGCCCCTTCCCCGTCGTCGTCCTCGGATTCTGAGGTGACGCCCCCCGTCAGTCCCCAGCCTCAGCGGAATATTGAAGAGACGATCTCTGACGTGGTCACTGCTCAGGCTGAGCTCGACAACGTCCTGACCCCCAGCTCACCCGCGTCCGAAGTGGACACCAGTACCCTCGATGAGAGACCCAGGGAGCCCGAGCGGGTGAGCGACACGCCGGTGGCCCCGGAGGCTGCCCCGTTCACCACCCGGAAGTCCACGTCCGAGGTGAGCCCGGTGGTGGAGGAGCCGGAGCCGAACGATCCGGCGGTCATGGATGCGGAGGGTTCTGCGGTCGAGGTCGGGTCGACCACCGAAGCGCCTCCCAGTCCACCGGATGCTCGGTCAAAGGATCTCGAAGCGCCTCCGGCAGTTATTGCCGCTCCGGCGGTCACCGTGGAGGAGCACCTCGCCCCGGAGGTACGGGAACAACCGCCGGTAGAGGCTCAGGCGGCTTCAGGGAACCCACTCCCCCGCGTCCTGGCCGTTGCCAATCAGAAGGGTGGAGTCGGCAAGACGACCACGTCGGTGAACCTCGGAGCCGCGCTGGCCGAGCTCGGATTTCGGGTATTGGTTATCGACCTCGACCCGCAGGGCAATGCCACGACGGGGCTGGGGATCGACGCCCGCAACTTCGAACTCTCGATGTATGACGTGTTGATGAGGGACTCGTCGCTGGAGGACTGCGTCGAGCCGACCAGCATGAAGAATCTGTTTGTCGCCCCGGCCACCATAGCCCTGGCCGGCGCGGAGATTGAACTGGTCCCGGCCTTCAGCCGGGAGTTGAAGCTCAAGAAGTCCATCGAGTCGATCCTCGACGACTTCGACTACGTTCTCATCGACTGCCCGCCGTCGCTGGGACTGATCACCGTCAACGCCCTGGCCGCCGCCGACGAGGTGCTCGTACCGATCCAGTGCGAGTACTACGCCCTCGAAGGTCTGAGCCAGTTGATGCGGAATGTGCATCTCGTGGCATCGAACCTCAATCCCAAACTGGATATCTCGACCATCGTGCTCACCATGTACGACGCTCGGACGAAGCTGTCCGATCAGGTGGCCAACGAGGTGCGTCTCCACTTCGGAACCAAGGTGTGTCGGAGCGTCATCCCCCGGACGGTGAGACTCTCCGAGGCGCCCTCCTTCGGGCAACCGATCACTGCTTTCGATCCGGCCTCGCGTGGGGCCATCGCTTACCGGGAACTAGCCAAGGAGGTCAGCGGTGGCACGACGTAGCGGACTGGGCAAGGGACTGAGTGCCCTCATCCCCAACGAGGTGGTGGGGGATCGTTCGTCGGCCCTGCGGGAGGTTCCCATAGGGAGCATCAAGCCCAACCCCCGCCAACCCCGCGTAAACTTCGATGAGGACACGATGTCGTCCTTAGCCGCGTCGATCAAGGAACTCGGCGTCCTTCAGCCGGTTCTGGTTCGACAGATCGGCGGAATTGCCGCCGATGACTTCGAGCTCATCGCCGGCGAGCGGCGGTGGAGAGCTGCCCGCCGGGCCGGGCTCCAGTCCATACCGGTTCTGGTCCTGACCTCGGACGAGACGCAGAGCCTGGAGCAGGCCCTAGTCGAGAACCTCCATCGTCAGGACCTCAACGTCCTAGAGGAGGCGGCCGCCTATCAACAACTCGTCGAGGAATTCGGGTACACCCACGAGCAGGTGGCCAAGCGGGTGGGCAAGAGCCGGACGGCGGTCACCAACATCCTGCGCCTGCTCCAGCTGCCTTCTGCCGTCCAGCGCCTGCTCTCGGAAGGTCAGATCAGTCCGGGACATGCCCGCGCTCTGCTGGGAACGCCCGATCGCGGCTATCAGGAGTTGCTGGCCAAAGCGGTCGTAGCCGAAGGTCTGACGGTGCGGACCATCGAGGATCTCGTGCGTGAGCACAATGGTGGGGGAGCGGCCGATGGTTCGGAGGCTGTCGCCGAAGGCGCCGCTCCCACGGCGCCGGTCGGCGACCTCTCCGCGGCCCCGACTGCCCCGCGGCGCCTGCCGCCCCCGGGGATACTGGAACTGGAGGAGTTGCTCTCGAGCCACCTCAACACCAGGGTGAAGGTGGACCTCACCTCGAAGCACGGGAAGGTCGTGGTGGAGTTCGCAACGCTCGAGGACCTCGAGCGGATCTACAAGTTGATGGTGGGAAGAAGCGAGACCGCCTCGGTCTGATGATCTCACGAAGAGTGGGATCGGATTGTCATAACGTAGGATTTAGGGGATTCTCGCCACTCTGAGTGGTAGAAGTGATCCCTGAACCCACGGTAGAGCGTAATCCACAACCTGTGCATGAGGTTGTGGATTACGTCGAGATGAGGGCCGTGACGTGGTCTGGGGTCACCCGGTGATCGATGGTTGGGCGGGGCAACGTCGTCCAGGGGCCTTACTCAGTCCCACGAGGTGTCGATCCACTCGGTCAGCGCCTCGACGACGGATCGGGCGATGGTCGGCCCCCGCTCGACCACCACCGTGGCCGGCCCGATCTCACAGATGACCGCCGGCATGCGGGTCTCCCGGAGCAAGGGGAGGGACATGCCGCGGCTGCCCAGGTCGGGCAGGGCCAATGATGACGTGAGGGTGGCCTGCAAAAGCTCGGCCAGTCGGCGCCCGCCGGGGGAGGAGTAGCGATAGCCGGCGTAGTACGCGGTGGAACAATGGTCCTCGCCGACGGCCAGCCGGAGGCCGACGTACACGTGGGCGTTGCCGGCATTGGCCTCCGAGGCCTGGGTCGAGCCGTCAGGGTGGTGATGGGTGGTGACTTCGGCCCCATAGCTGATCAGCAGCCGACGCAACGCCGCCACGGTGGCATCCAACCCCCCCTCTTCACCGATGGCCACCCGCTGACCGGCCAGGGTCCGAGGTCCCTGGCGCAAACGCTCCCGGTCCCTGACCGATGTGACCAGCTCGGTATGGTCGTGGCGCGTACCGAAGCGCAGGAGCTCGGACACCGTCGACCCGCCAGCGATCCCGTCGACCGGTAGCCCGGCGTTCCGCTGGAACTCGCCGAGGGCCGCGGAGGTCATGTCCCCGAATATCCCGTCCACCCGACCGGTGTCGAACCCGAGGGCGCTGAGCCGCTGCTGCAGTTCGGCCACGTCGTCCCCTCGCAGCATGGGAGCCTGGCGGTAGAGGAACCGGTCGCCCAGACGCCGACCCGCCTCGACCAGGGCCGACCAGGTCTGCGGCCCGCAGATCCCGTCCACCCGGAGACCCCTCCGGTACTGGAAAGCCTCGACCGCGGCCCGGGTCCCCGGACCGTAGGCGCCATCGGCGTCGATGCCGGTGGAGGAGCCCAACTGCTCGAGCCGACGCTGCACATCGGACACTTCGGGGCCGCTGTCGCCTACTTCGAGCCAGATCTTGGACTCGGCGCTCACCCCGCGACCGGGGCCGCCGGAGGAGCGGTGGCGCTGCGCCGGCCAGCCGGCCTACCAGGACTTACAGGTGGGCGGAGAGCTCCTGGAGGAGTTGGCCCTTGCCCTTGGCACCGACGATGCGGGCCGCGGGCTCGCCGTCCTTGAACAGGATCAGGGTCGGAATGCTCATGACGTCGAACCGCCGGGTGATATCCAGATTGTCGTCGATGTTCAGCTTGGCCACCTCGAGCTTGCCGGCCTGCTCGGCGGCGATCTCCTCCAGTACGGGGGCGATCATCTTGCACGGGCCGCACCACTCCGCCCAGAAGTCCACCAGCACGGGAACGTCCGAGGACTTGACATGCTCGTCAAAGCTAGCGTCGTTCAGCGTCGTGATCTGCTCACTCATGATGGCCGTTCCTCCTGCCCGTCTCTTCGGGCCCTGCCTCATTGCCCCTCGGTGGGACACGCTACGTCAACCCCGTCCCGGCGCCGGTATTCCCGGCTTCGACGGTGGTGGGGGAGTGGGCCGCCGAGCCAGTCAGGACCGGTCGGACTGCTCGTCTTCGAGCCACCGCTCCACGTCGAGGGCGGCCATGCACCCCGACCCGGCCGCCGTGATGGCCTGGCGGTAGCGATGGTCCTGCACGTCGCCGCAGGCGAACACCCCGTCGACATTGGTGCGGGTCCCGTCGAAGGTCCGCAGGTAGCCGTTCTCCTCCATCTCCAGCTGCCCCTTGAACAGGGCCGTGTTGGGTTGGTGGCCGATGGCCACGAAGAGCCCCGAGAGCTCGAGATCCGACTCCTCCTCGCTCAGGTTGTCCCGGACCCGGACACCGCTCACCGTGGTGTCACCGAGCACGTCGATCACCGAGGTGTTCCACAGGAATTCGATCTTCTCGTGGGCGAAGGCCCGCTGCTGCATGACTTTGGAAGCCCGTAGCTCGCCACGGCGGTGGATGACGGTGACCTTCTCGGCGAACCGGGTGAGGAACAGCGCCTCCTCCAGCGCCGAGTCGCCCCCGCCGACCACGGCGATCTTGCGCTCGCGGAAGAAGAAGCCGTCGCAGGTGGCACAGGTGGACACCCCGTAGCCGAGGAGGCGTTCCTCGTTGGGCAGATTGAGCATGAGGGACTGGGCCCCGGTGGAGATGATCAGGGCTTCGGACTCGTAGGTGGGGTCGGCGGCGTCGGGATCCCCCACCCAGACGCCGAAGGGACGGTGGGACAGATCGACCCGGGACACCTTGGCCGTCACATAGTCGGCCCCGAAGCGGGCGGCCTGCTCCCGGAAGGCCTGCATCAGCTCGGGCCCCATGATCCCGTTGACGAAGCCGGGGAAGTTCTCCACCTCGGTCGTCAGCATGAGCTGACCGCCGGGCTGATCACTGGTCGAGGACGGTTCACCCTCGATGACCAGGGGGGACAGCTGGGCGCGGGCGGCGTAGATGGCCGCCGTGAGCCCGGCCGGACCGGACCCGATGATCACCACCTGGCGGCGCTCGGTCATCCGGTGCCCTCCGCGGTGGCCGACGAGTCGGTCCTCTGGGACCAGGCCACGATGCCGAGGACGACGAAGACCAGGCCCACCACCAGGTCCGAGAGCCAGACCCGGCCGTCGAAGGCGTAGACCGTCAGCAGCCGGATCAGGGTGATCGACAACAGGACCACGGTCGTGACCGCCGCGGCGAAGACGATGATCCCGAAGACCACCACCCGGGCTACCAGGGTGACGGGCCGGACCGTCCGATCGCGCAGCAACTCGACAACGGTGTCGATCCAGTCGGCGCCGCGGGTGGGCAGGTCGCCGAGCACGCCGGAGCCAGGCAGGCGGGAAGCGGGTGGGTCGGGCGTCGGATCCATGGTGCGAGGATAGTCCGATCGGGCTGTTGGCCTGCCGGAACGCTCCGGTCCGGCCCGAAGCACCTACTCCCGGGTCACGATGCACACCCCGACGGTGCCCGGCCCCGTGTGGGTGCCCACCACCGGCCCCAGATCGGTCACCACCAGGGGATGGTCTGTCGGGACGCCGTCCAGCATGCCCAGCACCTCATCGACGTCGGTGGCGGCACCGTTGCACACCGCCAGGCGGCTGATGGGGGGCGAGTTCCTGGCCTTGTCGGCCAGGTAGCGGAGCGACCGACCGCGGGTACGTTGCTTGGACTCCTCCTCCACCCGCCCGTCCAGCAGGGTGACCACGGGCTTGATGGACAGCAGGGAGCCGAGCAACTTCTGGGCCCCGCCGATGCGACCCCCCTTCTCGAGGTGTTCGAGGGTGTCGAGCACGCCGTAGACCTGGGTACGCGTGGCCAGGGCATGCACCCGGGCCTCCAGCTCGTCGAGGGTGGCGCCCGTCGAGGCCAGTTCGGCGACGTCGAGCGCCATCAGCCCGAGGCCCATGGTCAGCGAGCGGGAGTCCACCACGCGGACGGGGATCCGGTCGGCGACGCCTTTGGCCGCGGCCACCGCGGCCTGGTACGTGGCCGACACCTCCGAAGAGAGGTTGACGCACAGCACCCCGTCGTAGCCGGCGTCGGCCGCGGCCACGAATGCCTCCTGGAATGCCCCGGGTGAGGGGGCCGAGGTCTCCGGGAGGACGGAGCTGGCCTTGCACCTGGCCCAGAACTCGTCGGTGGACAGGGTGGATCCGTCGATGAACTCCTCGGAGCCGAAGCGGATCGACAGGGGGACGATGGTCACGCCCCGCTCCTCGGCCATGGTGGCCGACAGGTCGCAGGCGCTATCCGTCACCACTCGTATCCGGGCCATCCAGGTCCTCCTCCTCGTCCCCCGTCGGGAGGTCGTCTCCCTCGCCCGAGCCGTCGTCCGGTGTCACACTCACCGGCCGGAGGTGTCGGTACGGGAGTTGTCCCGGCTGACTGCTGAGTCTGTCACGGAACGGGTCGGGGGAGGGTCGTTCGGGCTGGTCCCGCCCGGTTCCAACCGACGGCGGAGGTGAGGACGCCGCCACGTTGGCGCGGTTGATCCGCTCCTCCCTGATGCGACGCTCCTGGCGGGCGCCCAGCACCCCGACCGTGGCCACATAGGCCACCAGGCCGACCACCACGGCGAAGATCACGCGGGCCAACAGGCCGAATCCCGAGGAGGCGCCGGAGACACTGAGGGCCAGCACCGTGGCCACGGCCATGACTCCCGAGGCGGCCAGCACGCGGGCCACCGGGGTGGCCAGCTCTGATCCCCCGAGGCCCCCCACCCGGAGGCGCAGCACGGCCAGGGCCAGCAGGGCGGCGGCCGAGTAGGCGATCGACAGGGAGAGGGCCAGTCCCCGCACACCGAGCGGTCCCACCAGCGCCAGGGCGAACAGGATGTTGATGCCGTTCTCCACCAGGTACAGGCGGAAGGCCGTGCGGGTGTCCTGCATCGACTGGAAGACGCGGACCAAGTAGAGGAAGGTGCAGAACCCGGGGAGACCGAGGGCGAACATGGCCAGTGCGGCGCCCGTCGAGTCGGCGTTGGCGGAGGTCTCGGCTCCGTGGGCCAGCACCAGGTCGATGAGCGGATGGGCCAGGATCAGCATGCCCACCGCCGAAGGGATGATGATGGCCAGGATGCCCCGCAGGCCGAAGGCCATGCGGTGGCGGAAGCCCGCCAGGTCGCCCGTGGCCCACCGGGCCGACAGGGAGGGGGTCACCGCGGTCATGACCGAGACCGCCACCACGCCGTAGGGGAGGAGGAAGAAGGTGTAGGCGTAGGTGTACGACGACACCGCGCCTGGCACCTTGGCCCCGTCGGCCAGGGCGAGGACCACCACCAGGGCCACCTGGTTGGCCACGACCCAACCGAACGTCCACCCGGCCAAGCGGGTGATGGTCCGCATGGCCTGGTTGGCCGGCTGCCACAGGAATCGGAGGTGGAGGTCGGACCGGAGCAACGAGGGCACGAGGAGCGCCGCCTGGACCACGACCCCGAGGGTGGTGCCGATGGCCAGGAGCACCAGGCCGTGGTGGCTGGCATCCACCGCGGCCAGGCTGGGATGGGGGACCAATGCGTGAAACCACAGCAGGACGCCGATCACCACCAGGTTGTTGGCGATGGGTACGAACATGGGGGTGGCGAACTTGCCCCGGGCGTTGAGCAGGGCGGTGAACACGGCGATGAGGCCGTAGCAGGCCAACTGGGGGACGAACCACCGCAGGAGGAAGATGGCCACCTGCTGCTGTTGGTGGACGTCGACGCGGTGGTTGCTGACCGTGTAGAGGTGGATGATGCTCGGGGTCAGTACGAAGAAGGCCACGGTGGCCGCCACCAGCACGCCGATGGTCACCGTGACCACCGCCGAGATGGCCTCCCAGGCCTCCTGGTTGCGTCGGGTGCTCAGGTAGTCGACGAACACCGGCACGAAGGTGGCCGACAGCACGCCGCCCAGCACGATGTCGTAGATGATGTTGGGCGTGGTGTTGGCCAGGTTGTAGGCGTCGGCGAAGCCGCCGCCGCCCAGAGCCAGCGTGAGGGCGATGACCCGGCCCACCCCGGTGATACGGGAGAGCGTCGTGCCCACGGCCATGCCCAGGGTGGCACCGGCCAGACGCCGCCGGCCACCTCCGGGAGCGGCGGGGAGTCCGTCCACCTCCACGTCGGGTCCGCTCACACCGAACCCGCCGTGACGGCCTCGGTGTCGTCGGCCTCGTCACTGGCGGCCCGCCTCCGGCCCGCCCGTCGTTTCCTCGAGGTCCGCAGCCACCAGACCACGAGCACCACCACCGCGCCGACAGAGAGGACGATCCCCACGACCGAGGTGGCCGTCGACCGCACACTCACCTGTCCGCTGGTCAGGGTCACACCCCCGGCCGGGGAGGTGAGGGTGACGGCCACCTTGAACAGGCCCGAGGCCCGGGTCTGCACGTTGAAGTAGAAGGGGTTGGTGATGCCGGGCACCACGGTGACCCGCTTGGTCTGGCCGTCGGGGAAGAGCAGCTTGTCACTGGACAGCGTCAGCGTGCCCGTCACCGGGTACCGCGCGCTGGAGGTGATGGTGACCGGCACCCGGCCCCGCTGCGAGGTCAGGGTGATGCTCTGGTCCCCGGCCACCTGCAGCTGTCCCAGCTGGGCGTCGACGGCCTGGTCGGTGTTGCGGAGGACCCCGGCCTGTTGGGCGGGACGGAGCCGCTCGGATTCACCGGCGAGCACCAGGTCACCCAGCTGGGTGGTGACGGCGCGGGCGGACGGGGTGGAGGTGGCTCCGACCAGACCCCCGATGCGCTGGCGCTGGGTCCGGATGGCCGTGGCCGGCAGGCCGCCCCCGCCGGAACCGGCCACGCTGTGGCACGCCGTCCGGCAGGCACTGGTCGGGAGGATCCCGAACAGGTCGGAGGTGGTGACGGGCTCGGCCACGGGATTGTCGCCCAGAGCGCCGAGAAGCGTGCTGACAAAGGCGGGGTCGTCGGCCCAACCGGTGGGGGCCACCGCGGCCACGATCCGGGGGGCGGTGTCGTTCGGCTTTTCGAAGTAGATCTGGGCCAGTTCCGCCACCAACTGGGACGCGGCCAGGACCGGATTCCCCGGGGCACCGGTGAAGCGGGAGGCCAGGTCGGCGTCGGACGCCACGGCCACCATCGGCGCCCCCACCGAAGGAGTCAGCGCGAACGGTTCCGCCGACGAGCCGTTGGCCGGCGCCTCGGGCACGCTGGTGGAGGACACCAGCAGCTGACGGTAGCCGTTGGTTTCCAGCTGGGACAGGGTGGTGGTGTCGACGCCGTCGTTGGTGATCCAGGCGCCCCCCGACGGCGTGGCCGGTCTGGGCAGGTAGGTGGCCAGCACCTGCGACCCCCGGCTGACCTGCAGGGCCAGCTCGGAGCCGAGGCCCGCCCCCACCAGGTCCGAGGCGTTGACCGGGACGTAGGGGGCCGAGGTGAACTCATGGACGGCCGGGCTGTCGGCCAGGGAGGCCAGCTCGGCCACCGTGGACTGGTGGCCCGTGGCCGCCAGCTCGGCCACCGTCTGGGGGCTGGTCTCCAGGGTCACCGGGACGCTCGGGTGGGCCTCGGCGATGGTGGTCACGGTGGCAACCAGGGCCGAGGTGACGGCCGGTGGAGGTGGGGCCAGCGCGGCACCGGGACGGGTGGTCAACGGGGTATTCCCCGGGGACGTGGCCGGGGTCAGGGTCGTGGCCACCGGGAGCACCACCGCCACCCGGAGCCTCTGGGTGGCGGTGGGCGTCTCGGTGAAGATCAGGTGGGTGGTGAAGCCCCCGACGGCCTGTCCGCCGGTGGTCTCCACCAACTGCACCCGCACCGGGTAGACGCCGGAGGGGGCGTTCCCGCACTGGCCACCGGTCAAGGGCAGATCGATGGCGAACTGGCCCGCCGGGGCGGCGATGCCGTGCCCGACATAGACCGGCATGGACAGGTCGAAGCCACCGGAGGGGAGAGCGGGAAGACCGGAGACGGGTAACGGCGACCGGGTGGCCTCGATCGGCGTCCCCGCCGGACCGACCGTCGAGTTCACGGACTGGTCGAACGACGAGATGCTGGACAGGCACGGGTACACGCTCACCGCTACGCCCAGCTGGGAGGCCGAGGGGGTACCAACGCCGGCCTGCAGCTTGAGGTCGAATGAACCGTTGGGGCCCACCGTAGGGGTCTGGGACACCAGGATCAGTGGAGGGCCCGCCGCCGGCGACGTCGCACCGCCTGTCGCCGCCGCGGTCCCTGCCGTCCCTCCGATGACGAGCATCAGGCCCACCAGGCCGGCCCCGAGCACCCACACGCCAGTGCGGACGGGTCGGGGACGTCGCCATCGGGCGCCACGCTGTCCCACCCCGACGATCGGGGCGGGCCCGTTCCCCGGGGGCACGCCGGCCCGGGGGTGGCTGCCGCTGGGGCACAGGCTGCCTCGTTCCCGATCCACTTCGGACGCCACCCTACGCCAGAACGGATGGCGGACTACGCCAGTCGCACTACCCTCGGCGGCGTGTTCCCCGAGCGACTGCGACCGTTGGTTGAGGCCACCGCCGACCTCTCCGACCGCTTCGGGTCGGCCGGCCACTCCCTCTACCTGGTGGGGGGCTCGGTGCGCGACGCCATCGTGTCCGGGCCCGACGTCGATGTCCCCGACGGTGGTCGGGACCTCGACTTCACCACCGATGCGCGGCCGGACGCCATCGAGGCGGTGGTGTCCGGGTGGGCCGACTCCGTATGGACACAGGGCAAGCGGTTCGGCACCATCGGGTGCCGTCGGGGGGACCAGAAGTACGAGATCACCACCCACCGGGCCGAGGCCTACCGCCCCGACTCCCGCAAACCCGAGGTGGCCTTCGGCGACCGGGTCGAGGAGGACCTGGCCCGACGGGACTTCACCATCAACGCCATGGCCCTCAAGCTGCCGGATCTGGAGCTCATCGATCCCTTCGACGGGCTGGTCGACCTGGCCGAGCACCGGCTGCGCACTCCGCTCGATCCCGCCGTCTCCTTCGCCGACGACCCGCTGCGGATGCTCCGGGCGGCCCGGTTCATCGCCCGACTCGAGTTGGAGCCCGACCCCGGGCTGGTCGAGGCGGTGCGGGCGGACCATCACCGTCTGGCCATCGTCTCCGCCGAACGGATCCGCGACGAGCTCGACAAGATCGTGATGGTCCCGGTTCCCTCGGTGGCCCTGTGGTTCGTGGTCCGCACCGGACTGGCCGACGAGTTCCTGCCCGAGCTCCCCGGGCTGGCACTCGAGCAGGACCCCATCCACCGTCACAAGGACGTGCTGGCCCACACCCTGGCCGTCGTGGACAAGACCAGCCCCGACCGGCTCCTCCGCCTGGCCGCCCTCTTCCACGACGTGGGCAAGCCGAAGACCCGGGCCTTCGTGGACGGGGGCGTGACGTTCCACCACCACGAGGTGGTGGGGGCACGGATGACCCGCCAGCGAATGCAGGCCCTGCGCTATCCCAACGACGAGGTGGAGGTGGTGACGGAACTGGTCAACCTGCACCTGCGCTTCCACACCTATCGGCTGGGATGGACCGACCGGGCGGTGCGCCGCTACGTACGGGACGCCGGCCCGCTGCTCGACCAGCTGAATGAATTGACCCGCTGCGACTGCACCACCCGCAATGCGGGCAAGGCCCGGGCCCTGGCCCGTCGCATGGACGAACTGGAGGCCCGGATCGACGACCTCCGACAGCAGGAGGAGCTCGACGCCATCCGGCCCGACCTGGACGGCTCCCAGGTCATGGAGGAGCTGGGCCTCGGGCCCGGCCGTCAGGTGGGCCGGGCCCTGGCCTACCTGTTGGAACTACGGATGGACGAGGGACCCCTGGAGGAGGAGGAGGCCAAGGCGCGCCTCCGTGACTGGTGGTCCCAGCAGGCCTGACCGGTGTGGACGGTTCAGTCCTCGGGCCACACGGGATTGGGCTCTCCGGCGGCGAAGGCCTCCACCATGTCGTGGCACACGTCGTCGTGGAACTGCACCGGGGGTGACTTCATGAAGTAGGCCGACGGGCCGAGCAGGGGTCCGCCGATGCCCCGGTCGAGGGCCACCTTGGCGCACCGGACGGCGTCGATGATCACGCCGGCCGAGTTGGGCGAGTCCCACACCTCGAGTTTGAGTTCGAGGTTCAGTGGCACGTCGCCGAAATTTCGGCCTTCCATCCTGATGTAGGCCCACTTGCGATCGTGGAGCCATGGCACATGGTCCGACGGCCCGATGTGCACGTCATCGGCCGGCAGGGTGCCGTGCTCGATCTGGCTGGTGACGGCCTGGGTCTTGCTCACCTTCTTGGACTCGAGGCGATCCCGCTCCAGCATGTTCTTGAAGTCCATGTTCCCGCCCACGTTGAGCTGGTAGGTGTGGTCGAGGGCCAGGCCGCGGTCCTCGAACAGCCGGGTCAGGATTCGGTGCACGATGGTGGAGCCCACCTGGCTCTTGATGTCGTCGCCCACGATGGGGAGGCCGGCGTCACGGAACCGGCGGGCCCATTCGGGGTCCGAGGCGATGAACACCGGAATGGCGTTCACGAAGCCCACCCCGGCCTGCAGGCAGGCTTCGGCGTAGAACCGCTGGGCCTGCTCGGATCCGACGGGTAGGTAGCTGACCAGGACGTCGGCCCCGGAGTCCCGCAGCGCGGCCACCACGTCCACCGGCTCGGCCGGAGACTCCTCCACCGTCTCCCGGTAGTACTTGCCGAAGCCGTCGAGGGTGGGGCCCCGCTGCACCGTGACGCCGAGCTCGCCCACGGCGGCGAACCGGATGGTGTTGTTCTGTCCGGCGAAGATGGCCTTGCCCAGGTCGGTGCCGACCTTGGCGGCGTCGGCATCGAAGGCGGCCACGAACTCGAGGTCGCCGACGTGGTAATCACCCAGCACCACGTGCATGAGGCCGGGCACCGTCTCGGTGGGGTCGGCCTCGCGGTAGTACTCGACCCCCTGGATGAGGGAGCTGGCGCAGTTGCCGACGCCGGCGATGGCGACACGGATGGTGCTCATGGGTTGGTTCCCTTCGTTGCTGTCACGGCGTCCCCGTTTCGGGGCTCGCGGCTGTCGGTTCGGGGTGCGGTCTGCTTCTGGCGTTCGGACTCGATCAGACGGTCCAGCCAGGCGATGTCGTGTTCGGTGGCCTCGGTGCTGTGTTCCACGAGGGAGCGGGTGTAGACGTCGAGGCGGTCGCCGGCGGCCCGGGCCCGGTCCACGGCCAACCTCCGGGTCAGCTGGGCCCGGCGCCGCTCGAGGAGGCCGAGGCGGGCCTGGGGGGCGAGGTACCGGGCGAAGGCCAGTCGGAGGCCGAAGCTGCGGGCGTCGTCGGTGCCGGCCGGCTCGTCGGCGTCGAGGAGCTGTTCGAAGAGCTCCCGCCCGTAGTCGGTGATCCGGTACACCTTTCGGGAGCGCTTGGTGCCCCGGGCGGTGCCGGCCCGGCGGGCCCGGAGCCCCGCCCACTCGCCACCCAGCGAGCCCGTGGACGGGAGGGGGGCCACGGCCGGGCTTCCGGCCGACTCGGTCACGGTGACCGCCGCGGCCTTCTCCAGTCGGGACAGCGCCGGATAGAGCGAGCCGAAGGAGATGTTGGCGAACAGGCCTAGCTCGTCCCGGAGCCGACGACGGATCTCGTAGCCGTGGAGCTCCTGCTCGTGCAAGAGGCCGAGGATGGCCAGATCGAGCATCAGGCCTGGCTCCGTCCGGTGGTCCTCGAGTACATATCCGTAACGATATATCATTTCGATATATCAATGCAATACATCGGCACAGATCCGGCCGGGCGCTCGGAGGGAGGCCCGGGAGCGGAACCGCACCAGGGGCAGCAGAGCGATGCCCAACCGTGCCCGAGGGATTACCCTTGGCCCCGTGGGCTTCCGACCCGGATCGCTGGACGGAGTGCAGACGTCTCCCACCGGGGGACAGGTCGAGTACCTGCTCGCCCGCAATGCCATCATCCGCGACTACCGCAAGGGACGCCTGTCCCGCCTGGACGTCTGTGACGCCCATCCCGAACTGCTCCGGGCCGCCCGCAACCTGGGTCGTGCCACTGGAGAGCGGTGTCCCATCTGCGAGGAGTCGGACCTGGTCGACGTGACGTTCGTGTTCGGCTCGCGACTGCCGTCGGGCGGCCGGTGCGTGGCCACCCAGGCCGAGCTGACCCGGTACTGGCGGCGGAAGGACCCTGTGGTCTGTTACGTCATCGAGGTCTGCACGGAGTGCTCGTGGAACCACCTGGCCCGGATGTACCCGGCCGGTGCCGGAGTGGAGGCGGTGGCCCGCAAGCCTCTCCGGGGGCGAGCCAGCCTCTAGACGTCCCTGGTTGATCGCCCCGCGGACAAATGGAACGCGTTCCACCGTGAAATGGTCTAGAAGGGGGGGATGATCCTCAACGGAAAGACCGTCATCGTGACCGGGGTCGGCGGTGGCCTGGGCCGCGAGTGCGCCACCAGCGCTCTGCGGGACGGAGCCAACGTGGTGCTGGCCGCCCGGACGGCCGACTCCCTGGAGAAGACCGCCGCCGAGCTCGACCCGGGCGGAGACCGGGTGGCCACCCACGTCACCGACATCACCGAGGCCGAGTCGTGCCAGGCCATGGTGGCTCACGCCCTGGAGCGGTTCGGGTCGGTGGACGCCCTCATCCAGGTGGCGGCGTACGAGAACGTGTGGGGCGGCCTCCACGACCTCCGGTTCGAGGCCTGGCGCAAGGCCTTCGAGACCAACGTCATCGGCGCCCTCACCGTGCTGCGCCCGGTGGCCACGGCCATGAAGGCCGGTGGCGGGGGCTCGGTGGTGCTGATCGGCTCCCAGTCCATGTTCCAGCCGGCACTGCCCCAGAGCGGGTACGCCGCCTCCAAGGGCGCCCTGCTCTCAGCCATGTACTACCTGGCCGACGAGCTGGGCGCCGACAACATCCGCTGCAACATGGTGGTGCCGTCGTGGATGTGGGGTCCCAATGTGGAGATGTACGTGAACGGGACGGCGGCCAACCAGGGCGTGGAACCGGCCGAGGTGCTCGAGGGGATCGTGGGCAAGTTTCCGCTGCGCCGGATGACCGAGGACGGTGAGGTGGCCGATGTGGCCGTCTTCTTCGCCTCCGACTATGCCAAGGCGGTCACCGGACAACACCTGATGGTCAACTCCGGCGAGATGATGCGATGAGCGCCGCAGCCAAGCGGGTGGTCGTCTGGGGCACCGGCTTCGTGGGGAAGATGGTCATCCCCGAGGTGGTCCGCCATCCGGCCTTCGAGCTGGTGGGAGTGGGCGTGAGCAACCCCGACAAGGTCGGGAGGGACGCCGGCGAGCTGTGCGGCATCGGCCCGGTGGGTGTGACGGCCACCGACGATCTCGAGGCCCTGGTGGCCCTGGCCCCCGACGCCCTGGTCCACTACGGGCCCACGGCCGCCCGAGCCAACGACAACATCCGTGACATCGGCGCCTTCCTCCGGGCCGGCATCGACGTCTGCTCCACGGCCATGACCCCGTGGGTCTGGCCTTCCATGTCCCAGAACCCGCCGAGTTGGGTCGACCCCATCACCGAAGCGTGCCTGGCCGGAGGGTCGTCCTGCTTCACCACCGGTATCGATCCCGGGTTCGCCAACGATCTCTTCCCCATGACCCTGATGGGACTGTGCGGCGAGGTGCGCCAGGTCCGGGCGCTCGAGATCCTCGACTACATCAACTATGAGGGCGACTACGAGGACGAGATGGGCATCGGCCGCCCGCCCGAGTTCGTGCCGCTGCTCGAGCACACGGACATCCTGGTGATGTCGTGGGGGGCGACGGTTCCGATGATGGCCCACGCGGTGGGCATCGAACTCGACGAGATCACCTCCACCTGGGACAAGTGGGTCACCGACACCACCATCACGACGGCCAAGGGCGTGATCAACCCCGGCGAGGTGGCGGCCATTCGGTTCACCGTCAACGGCATCTACCGCGGTGAGCCCCGCATCTGCCTGGAGCACATCAACCGGGTGGGCACCGACGCCGCGCCCGAGTGGCCTCGGGGCAACCAGGACGACGTCTACCGGGTGGTCATCGACGGCTCCCCCTCCATCACCCAGGAGACGGCATTCCGGTTCTCGGACGGGAGCGGCCGGGACGCCGCCGCCGCCGGTTGCCTGGCCACCGGATTGCGCGCCCTGAACGCCGTACCCGCCGTCAACGCCCTCCCCCCGGGCTGGGTGACCGCCCTCGACCTGCCCCTCATCCCCGGTGTGGGCACCATCCGGTGACCGCGGACCGTCCCGCAGTGCCCATCCCCTCCCGACCTCACCCACAGGAGCGACCATGACGCCCGACGACCTCGTCGAGATGGAGTTGATCAAACGGCTCAAGTACAAGTACCTGCGATGCCTCGACCAGAAGCTGTGGGAGGACATCGAGACCTGCTTCGTACCCGAGGCCACCGCCCGCTACGGCGGCGGGCTCTACGAGTTCGAGGGCCGGGACGCCATCATGGAGTTCCTCCGCACCTCCATGGGGGCCACCACGATGCTCAGCAGCCACCGCTGCCACCAACCCGAGATCGACCTCACCGGGCCGGACGAGGCCACCGGGGTGTGGGCCTTGGAGGACGTGGTCATCCTCACCGACATCGGGATCAACGTGCAGGGGGCGGCCTTCTACACCGACCGCTACGTGAAGCGGGACGGGGAGTGGCTCATCGCCCACACCGGCTACAAGCGCTCCTACGAGGAGCTGATGCCCCGGGCGTCGATCGCCGGGATCCGGCTGACTGCCGACTGGTGGGCCACCGACGGGCGCTCCACCCTGGGATAGGTCCCCGACCCACCTCGCGCCACGTGGGTGCGATCCCCCCGGTCAGGCCAGCGTGGCCCCGTCGATGAGGAGATCGGCCCCGTTCATGTGGGAGGCCTCGTCCGAGGCCACGAAGGCAATGGCGGCGGCAATCCCCTCGGGTGTGCCGAACGGCCCGAGGGGTGTGACCCGACCGAGGAGCTTGATGTCGGCGCCCTCGGGAAGGTGGAAGGCCCCGGTGATCGGGGTGTCGATGGCCCCCGGGCTGATGCTGTTGACCCGAAGCCCCTGAGCGGCATATTCGACGGCGAGGGACCGGGTCAGGGCCAGGACGCCCCCCTTGGAGGCGACATAGGCGGTGGCCCAGGGCTGGCCGGCATGAGCCGCGGTCGACGCCAGGTTGACGATGTTGCCCCGGCTGGCCAACAGCTGGGGCAGGGCCTCCCGGCACATGAGGAAGGTCCCGGTCAGGTTGATGGCGATCAACCGGTTCCACTCGGCCAGGGTGACCTCGTGGGTATGGGAGAACGAGAGTACGCCGGCCACGTTGACCACGACATCGAGGCCACCCAGCCGGTCGACCGAGGTGGAGACCAGGGCGACCACCCCCTCCTCGGTGGAGACGTCACCGACCAGGGTGCTGATCGACCCGGACGCCCCTTCGGCGTCCACCTCCAGCTTGGCCAACAGCTCGGCGTTGACGTCGACGGCCACGACCCGCGCCCCCTCGGCGGCCAGGCGGATGGCGGTGGCCCGGCCGATGCCGGAGGCCGCCCCGGTGACCAGCGTGCGGCGTCCGGTGAAGCGGGTGGGAGTCATGGCCAGACTGTACGGCGTCGGATGCCGGCGCGTTCCCCGTCCGGACGTGGGGGCGCCGGTACAGTTGGCGGGTCGAGTCCGACCGGCGGGCCATCAGGGCGAACGCGGGAGGGTGAGCATGCCGAGCAGTGGCCCATCCGGAGGCCGGTCGAAGAACCTGATCCTCATGGCGATGATCTTCGCCGTCTCCATGACCTTCATCGATCAGACCATCGTGTCGATCGCCGTACCGGAGATCCAAAAGGAACTGGGCCTCAGTGCCACCGGTGTGCAGTGGGCCGTCAACGCCTACCTGCTCTCGCTGGCCGCCTTCTTCGCCTTCGGGGGCCGACTGGCCGACACCCTCGGGCACCGGAAGATGGCGACGCTGGGGGTCATCATCTTCGCCGGCGCCTCCACCATGTGCGGGCTCACGCCCAAGGGGAGCCTGGCCGAAGCGTGGATCGTGACCTTCCGGGCCGTCCAGGGCCTCGGTGGCGCCATCATGTTCCCGGCGGCCCTGGCCATCGTGGTGCAGACCTTCCCCCTGCGTGAGCGGGGTAAGGCCCTGGCCACGTTCTTCGGCATCGCCGGCGCGCTCACGGCGGTCGGCCCCATCCTGGGGGGCTACCTCACCCAGTGGACGTGGCGGGCCATCTTCTGGGTCAACATCCCGGTGGCCGTCATCGCTCTCGTCCTCATCGTCATCTCCAAGCCGGTCACCTCCTACCAGGCGGCCAGGATGGACTACCGGGGCCTCGTCCTCATCGCCTCGGGCGTGGGGCTCAGCGTCTTCGGTTTCCAGCAGTCCTCCATCTGGGGATGGAGCAATCCCGGCACCGGACTGTGCATCGCCGCCGGCCTGGTCCTGCTCGTGGTCTTCGTCCTGGTGGAGTTGCGCACCGACTCCCCATTGATGCAGGTCCGCATCTTCCGCATCCGACCCTTCCTGTTCGAGAACCTGGTCCTCGGCATCTCCATGCTGGCCTTCGTCCCGGTGTTCTTCTTCGCCAGCGAGTACGCCCAGATCTCCCTGGCCAAGTCGGCGTCGGAGGCCGGCCTGTTCCTCCTCTACTTCTTCATCGGCTTCGTCATCGCGGCCCAGATCGGCGGCCGGATGCTGGACCGGGGCGGAGCCAAGCGCCCGGTGGTGCTCGGCTGCATCCTCGCCGCCGTGGGGTTCTACCTGTGGGCCGGAAAGGTGACGGCGCTGAGCTTCCACAGCCAGCAGTGGTACGTCATTCTCGCCGGTGCCGGCATGGGCTTCATGCTGGGGCCGGCCAGCACCGACGCCGTCAACCGGGCCTCCCGGCTCTCCTACGGCGAGGCCACCGGCATCACCCAGACGGTGCGGAACTACGCCGCCAGCCTGGGCCTGGCCATCCTGGGAACGGTGCTGGTCACCACCATGCGCTCGCACCTGACCACCTCGCTCGAGGCCCGGGGCGTGCCCTCGGGCCAGGCTGCCCGCCAGGCGTCTACCCTGGCCCAGTCCCAGGGAGGGACGGGCGGTGCGTCATCCATTCCCCACTTCGTGCGCCTCGACTTTGCCTACGCCACCCGCAGCGTCCTCTACGGCATGGCCCTGGTGATGGCCGTGGCCGCGGTGGTGGCCCTGTTCGGCCTGAGGGCCGGTCGCCAAGAAGAGCCCGGGACGGACAGTGCTGCCCCGGCCGACGAGGGGTGGCCCGCTGCCGCTGAGGTCTGAGGCGCTCTCCGACGGGACCAACGTCCGGGCCGACCCACTCCCCTCGGGGCGGACCGGGCGATAGGCTGGGTTCGGCAGTACGCAGTGCTCCGCGGTGAGCTATCACCGCCCACACCGCCGGCAGCCCCTGGGCGCTGGACGGTTCGATCAGGAGGATTCTCATGCCCGAGACCCGGTCTGTACCGGTCACCGTCCCGTCCGTCCGTGCCGCCAAACGACGCGACGGCCACGCCCCGCTGGTCATGGTGACCGCCTATGACGCCCCCGGGGCGCGGATCGCCGACGCCGCCGGGGTCGACCTCATCCTGGTAGGGGACTCGGTGGCCAACAACGTGCTGGGCTACGAGGACAACTTGCAGGTCACCGTGGACGACATGGTCCACCACACCGCGGCGGTGGCTCGGGCCAAGCCGGGGCCGCTGATCGTGGCCGACCTGCCGTGGCTGAGCTACCACATCGACGCCGCCGACACCGTCCGCAACGCGGCGCGGCTGATCCGGGCCGGGGCCCAGGCCGTCAAGCTGGAGGGCGGAGCCGTCCGGGCCCCCATGATCGAGGCCCTGATCGCCGCCGAGATACCGGTGATGGGCCACCTCGGCCTCACCCCGCAGTCGATCAACGTGATGGGCGGGTACCGGGTGCAGGGTCGCGACCAGGCCGCCGCCCACGTCCTCACCGTCGACGCCAAGGCCATCGCCGCCGCCGGCTGCTTCGCCGTGGTCCTGGAGGGGGTCCCCGAGTCGGTGGGGGCGGCCATCACCGACTCGCTCGACGTGCCGACCATCGGGATCGGGGCCGGCCCGGCCTGTGACGGACAGGTGCTGGTGTTCCACGACGTCCTGGGCTTCAACGACCGGGTGCCCAAGTTCGTACGCCGCTACGCCGAGCTGGGCGAGGCCGCCACCGCCGCTGTGGCCGCCTACGCCGCGGACGTCCGCTCCGGGGCCTTCCCCGCCGACGCCGAGGCCTACCACTGAACCGCTCCGCGTCCGGGGCGGTTCGGCGACCGGCCCGATTGCCGGTAGGGTAGAGGGGTCGTTGCGGCCGCCCTCACGGCGGCCACCCCGTTCCGACCTGCCCCACGCCGTGGGGCTCGGGCAGTTGACTGCCCGATCCAGAGGGAGGTGAGCCGTTCATGCGGCCCTACGAAGTCATGGTCATTTTCGATACCGGCGCCGATGAGGCCGCCGTGAACGGCGTCCTCGACCGGGCGCTGGAGGCACTGAAGGCCAAGGGTGGCAGCCCGGGCCGGGTCGAGCGTTGGGGTCGGCGCACCTTTGCCTACGAGGTCCAGCACAAGCGGGAGGGCTACTACGTGGTCATCGAGCTGACCGCCGAGCCGGCCGCCGTGGCGGACATGGAGCGGATCTTCGTACTGGCCGACGAGGTGCTCCGTCACAAGGCCATGCGCATTCCCGACAAGGTGGCCGGTCGTCGCGCCGCCGCCGCCGCCACCACCGGCGGGGAGGCCTGAGATGGCCCCCGGAAACGCCATCACCCTGGTGGGGAACGTCACCCGTGATCCCGAGTTGCGTTTCACCAACACGGGACAGGCCACGGCCAGCTTCGGCCTGGCCGTCAACCGGCGGTGGCAGAATCGACAGACGCAGGAATGGGAAGAGGCCGTCTCCTTCTTCGACGTGGTGTGCTGGCGGGAGATGGCGGAGAACGCGGCCGAGAGTCTGACCAAAGGCTCGCGGGTGATCGTGACCGGGCGCCTCGACCAGCGGAGTTGGGAGACCCCTGACGGAGACAAGCGTTCCAAGGTCGAAGTGGTGGCCGATGAGATCGGGCCGAGCATCCGCTGGGCCACCGCGCAGGTGACGAAGAACGAGCGGCGTGGACCGGGCGACAGTGGCCCAGGCGGCGGCGGCAGCAGCGGTGGCGGAGGCGGCCGCCCGTCGTCGGGCGGCGGCGCTCCCGCGGCGGAGCCCCAAGGGTACGGATACAGCGAGGAGCCTTTCTAGCCATGGCACGCAACAATGATCGTGGAGGTACCACCCGGCGTTCCCCCAAGGACACGGGTCGGCGCATCAAGAAGAAGCCGTGTGCCCTGTGCAAGGACCGGGTCGAATGGGTCGACTACAAGGACGTCGGTCTGCTGCGCAAATACATGAGCGACCGCGGCAAGATCCGGGCCCGTCGGGTGTCGGGCAACTGCACCCAGCACCAGCGCGACGTGGCCATCGCCATCAAGACCGCCCGTGAACTGGTACTCCTTCCCTACACCCAGCGAACGACCACCGAGCGCCCCGGTGGCCGCGGCGGCGGCCGCGGCGGCCGCGAGGGCGGTTACGGCGGGCAGGGTGGCCGAGGTCGGCGTGACGAGGAGCGGTCGCTGTCCGCCGATGCCACGTCCAACGCGGTGGCCGACGACGCGCCGCGCCAGACGACCGTTATCGACGAGGTTGTGGAGGTCACCGGCACCGGTGACGGCACCGTGACCGAGTCCGAGGTCGAGGAGATCCTGGTCGAGGGCGGGGAGGCCTGAGATGAAGGTCCTCCTCCGCAGCGACATCGACGGGGTGGGCAAGCGCGGGGACATCATCGATGTCTCCGGGGGTTTCGCCCGCAATCATCTGCTCCCGGCGGGCAAGGCCATCGCCGCCTCACCGGGGATCGAGTCCCAGGCCGCGGCCATGCGAAGGTCGCGGGACCTCCGCGACGCCCGTGACCGCGAGTCCTCCGAGACCGTGGCCCGGACACTCGTGGGCAACTCCATCACCCTGCAGGCCCGAGCCGCCGGCGACCGACTGTTCGGCTCGGTGACGGCCGCCGACATCGTGCGGAAGGTCGAGGAGCAGACCGGCGCCGTGGTCGATCGCAAGGACCTGGTGCTCGACGAGCCCATCAAGACGGTGGGGGAGCACAATGTCCGTGTCGAGCTGCTCGGCGGCGTGGTGTTCGAGCTGACCGTGGACGTCGTCGCCGAAAGCTGAGCAGCGCGGCGCCGTCGGACCGTCGGCCGAACCACCACCGGGTGGACGGTTCCCGGCGAGGCGCGACCCGTCACGGTGTTCCGGGATCCACCGCCGTGTCACACCCCACGGGGATGATGGCGTCATGCCCAGTTCTGTCCGCAACCGACGGCCGCTTGTCCACGCATCGTCCACACCTGCCGGCCCCTATTTCCCCAGGATGAGGGCCTTACGCTCCACAGGGCAACTCGGACAGGGTTGAGGAACAATGGTTCAAGCCTTTGACGACACGCGACCCCGACGGCTTCCGTCCTCCGCCGGCATGCCGGCCGGCCGGATCCCGCCCCACAACCTCGAGGCCGAGGAGTCACTGCTCGGAGCCATGCTCCTGTCCCGGGACGCCATCGCCTCGGCCATGGAGATCTGCAAGCCGGACGACTTCTACAAGTCGTCCCACGGACACATCTTTCTGGCCATCACCTCGCTGTTCAGTCAGGGCGAGCCGGCCGACTGGGTGACCGTCACCGAGGAGCTCCGCCGCCGCGGCCTCCTCGAGACCATCGGCGACCCCTCGGTGTTCGTCTCCCTGCAGGCCAACACTCCCTCCATCGGCAATGCCGACTACTACGCCCGGATCATCGAGGAGCACGCGCTGCTGCGGCGCCTGGTGGGGGTGGCGGGCGAGATCACCGAGCTCGGCTACAGCGTGCCCGAGGACGTCTCGGACGTGCTCGACCGGGCGGAGAGCCTGGTCTTCGACGTGGCCCAGCGCCGGGTGGTCGACTCCATGACCCCGCTGCGCGATCTGCTCGGTGACGGCCTCGACCATCTTCAGCGCCTCTACGACCAGGGCGATGCCATCACCGGTCTGGCCACCGGGTACTCCGATCTCGACCAGCTCCTGGCCGGGCTCCAGCCGTCCAACCTCGTCGTGGTCGGGGCCCGTCCCTCCATGGGGAAGACCGCCTTCGCCCTCGGGATGGTGGCCCACGCCGGCATCAAGCTCAATGTGCCGACCCTGCTCTTCTCCCTGGAGATGAGCCACATGGAGTTGACCCAGCGCCTGTTGGGCTCCGAGGCCCGGGTCGATGCCAACCGCATGCGCACGGGGAAGCTGCGGGAGGGCGACTGGTCCAAGGTGGGCAACGCCATCAGCCGGATGAGCGAGGCCCCCATCTTCATCGACGACAACCCCAACCTGACGGTGATGGACATCCGGGCCCGGGCCCGGCGGCTCAAGAGCCGGGAGGGTCTCGGCCTGGTGGTGGTGGACTACCTGCAGTTGATGACCGGACGCCACGGGGCGGAGAACCGGCAGGTGGAGGTGTCCGAGATCAGCCGGGGACTGAAGATCCTGGCCCGGGAGCTCGAAGTGCCGGTGGTGGCCCTCTCCCAGCTGTCACGCGGACTCGAGCAACGCCAGGACAAGCGGCCCATGCTGGCCGACCTGCGCGAGTCGGGCTCCATCGAGCAGGACGCCGACGTGGTGATGTTCATCTACCGGGACGAGATCTACAACCCCGAGGCCGTGGAGAGCCAGGGCGTGGCGGAGATCCATGTGGCCAAGCACCGCAACGGCCCGACCGGTGTGGAGCGCCTGGCCTTCATCGGCCATCACACCCGCTTCGACAACATGGCCCGGCCGTAGTCACGGAGTGCCCGGCCCCGCTGTCCGCTGCACCCGACGGTGAAGCGGGAGGGTCCGGAACGGGCGGTTTTCGGTGATGATGTACCGGTGTCCGACTTCGTGCTCCCCCGCATTCCGGCATCAGCCGGGGCCCTGATCCGCAACGGCGCCGGGGCCCTGCTGATCCTCAAGCCGACCTACAAGTCGGGCTGGACCATCCCCGGAGGCCAACTCGAAGAGGACGGCGAGACTCCGTGGGAGGGCTGTCGCCGTGAGGTGCTGGAGGAGACCGGCCTCGTGGTCGACACCGGCCGCCTGGCCTGTGTGGACTTCCTCCGCCCGCGCCCCCGCCGGCCCGGAGGCCTCCGCTTCCTGTTCGACTGTGGCTCGATCGGCCCCGACGGCGAGAGCGGGATCGTGTTGCAGGTCGAGGAGATCAGCGAGTGCCGGTGGGTCACGCCCGACGAGGCGGCGCACCTGCTGAGCGGCCCGGTCGGTCGCCGGGTGGGCCAGGCCCTGGGCCACCCGGGGGCCACCGTCTATCTCGAGGACGGACGGCCGCTGGAGGCTGTCACCCCTTGAGGCCCGACCCGGCCAGGCCGGTGACGAACCGGCGGAGGGGTATCCGGCCCAGGTCGGCGCTGCGGATGCAGGCGAACCAGGGCTCCGAGGAGGCCACGGCCGCCACCGGGTGGAGCTCGACCATGGTGCCCCGCCCCAGGCCCTCGGCACAGGCGAAGTCGGGGAGCAGGCTGCAGCCCAGGCCCCGCTCGACGGCGGCCGCCACCGCCCGAAGGTCGGGGGCCACCAGGCGCAGATCGCCGGCGAACGGCCGCCCGAGTGCGGTGAGCCAGAACCGCCGGGTCATGGGCAGTTCGGCGCTGTAGGCCACCCACGGTCTCCCCGTCAGCCATGTGCCCAGCGCCTCCAGGGAGTCCAGCGGCGTCGACGGTGCCGACCCGGGCCCTCCCACCAGCACGAAGTGCTTCATGCCGATGGGCTCGGTCGACAGCCACCGCCGGCCCGGGGAGGTACTGGTCACGGCCAGGTCCAGCTCCCCGTGCTCCAAGAGGGCCAGGTTCTCGTCGTCCGACCCGAACCGGGCCACCACGGCGGGGCCGTCGGGGTCGAGCCGCGGCACCACGCTGGCCGAGAAGAACTCGGCCGACGAACCCAGCCGGAGGACGAGGTGCTCGGGTGCCATCGGCCCGCCGTCCAGACCCACCAGCACCGGCTCGAGCTCATCGAGGGGGCCGGCCACCTGGGCGTGCAGCTCACGGCCCCGCCTGGTCGGTTCCACGCCGCGGGGCGTCCGGGTGAACAGGGGCAGTCCGACCTGGCGCTCGAGGGCGGCCAGTTGCTGGCTGGCCGCCGGCTGGGAGAGGCTGCGGCGCTCGGCCCCGGCGCTCACCGATCCGGACCGGTAGATGGCCATGAAGGTGCGGAGCCATTCCGATGATGCCATTCGGATAGCTTATAGCCAGGAGTAAGGAATGATGCTTTGCCAATGTCTGGAAGGCGGCGCATGCTGGAGGCATGACCGACGTTCCCTACACCCACGGCCATCACGACAGCGTGCTCCGCTCCCACCGGTGGCGGACAGCGGAGAACTCCGCCGCCTACCTGGTGGACCGCCTCCGGCCCGGCTTGTCGCTGCTCGATGTGGGCTGCGGCCCGGGGACCATCACGGCAGATCTGGCCGCCCGGGTGGCGCCGGGGCCGGTGATCGGGGTCGACGCGTCCGGCGACGTGCTGCTCGAGGCGGGATCAGCTGCCCGTGGGACCGGGGTGACCAACCTGTCCTTCGAGGTCGGCAGCGTCTTCGACCTCCGTTTCGACGCCGACACCTTCGACGTGGTCCACGCCCACCAGGTACTCCAACACGTCGGCGACCCGGTGGCCGCCCTGGTCGAGATGCGCCGCGTCTGCCGTCCGGGCGGCACCGTGGCCGCACGCGACGGTGACTACCCCGGCTTCCGCCACTTCCCCGACGACCCCGATCTCGACCGGGCCATCGCCGCCTACGGCGAGCTGACCCGGCGCAACGGGGCCCACTGGGACGCCGGCCGCCGCCTGCTGGCCTGGGCCCGTGCCGCCGGGTTCACCTCCATCGTGCCCTCGGCCTCCACCTGGTGCTTCGCCACGCCCGAGGACCGGTCCTGGTGGGGCGGGCTGTGGGCC
Organism: uncultured Acidimicrobiaceae bacterium; assembly: GCA_963737625.1. GTDB lineage: Bacteria > Actinomycetota > Acidimicrobiia > Acidimicrobiales > RAAP-2 > Bog-756. Next base: position 213,001 of record CAVTTK010000006.1, on the reverse strand, counting down.
GAGCGCTTCACCCGGTCGGACATGGCCGAGCAGCTCCTGGACCACGGGATCGCTTCGCCCCGGGACCTGGAGTCCTTCGCCGCGGCCTGGCGGCGGTGGGCCGACTCGCCGGACGGCTGGTTCGTGGCGCTCCACGGGGAGGTACTGGCGACGGCGTGACCGGCCCCATTCCCCAGCCCGCCTCAGGCGGCCGGGCCATCACCGGGCCCCGCTCCGCCCTCCAGCGCCTCGACGAAGCGGTCGGGCGCTTCGACCATCGGATAGTGCCCCACCCCGTCGAGCAGCCTGACGACGCAGTCGGGTCTGACCCCGACCAACCGGTCGACCATGGCCGGTACGGCGATGGGGTCGTCGAGGCCCCACACCACGGTCATGGGTGTGGGATGCCGCTCGATGGCCCCGGTGAACCGGGACTGGCGGCGGCGGCGCTCCTCGATGTAGCGGATGAGCCGGGGTAGGAGCTGCTGGCCGTCCCGGTGGGCGATCATGGACCACTGGGCGTCCAACTCGTCGCCATCGACGGCACTCTCCGGGCTGAACGTGGCCGCCACGCCGGCCATCACCGAGTCCCGGTCGAGAGGGGTGGCGTCGGGCAGGCGCCGGTCGGGGAGGTCCAGGAGCAGGCGCTGACCATCGCTGAGCTGCGCCAGCTCCACGTAGATGCTCCCGTTGGTGAGGGTCCGGTCGGTGACGGTGACGTCCCACTCCCCGTCGAGGTTGCGGGCCAGCAGCTCGCCCCCGACGGTATCCCCCACGTCGTGGGTCAGAAGCCCGAGCCGGTCGACACCCAGCGCGGCCAGGAAGGCCATGGCCACATCGGCCTGGACGCCCATGGGATACTCCCGGTCGGGCTTGTCCGAGAGGCCGTAGCCCAGCATGTCGAAGGCCAGGACCCGCCGGTGCCCGGCCAACCGGTCGACCACCCGGTGGAAGTCGAACGAGGAGGTGGGGAAGCCGTGGAGGACCAGCAGCGGGGGCCGCGTGTCGGCCCCGGAGGCCGGAATGTCCACCGTGAAGATGTCCCACCCGCACAGGGTCCGGACCTCGCCGCGGTCCTGCCAGGCCCGACCCGCGCCCTTCACGCCAGGAGGCGCTCGGTGAAGAAGGCCAGGACCTGGTCCAGGGCGTGGCGGGTCGGCGTGCCGGGGCGGTCGTCGAGGTCCCCGGTGAGCACCGAGTGGGCCGCCCTCTTGTGACCGTGGGGATTGCCCGGTGAGGAGTCGAGCTCCACACCGATGAAGGCATCCCCCAGGAGCTCACGCAGATGCTCGAACCGCTCGGGCGGGCTGGCCTTGTCGCCGGTGAAGCGGAGCCCGAGGACCTGGCATCCGGCTGCGGCCCGCTCCTCCACGCGACGGACGTCCCCCGGCGACAGCCCGAGGTCGTAGCGGTGGCCCCTGCTGACCGGAAAGGGAAGCGACGGTTGGCTGAGCACGGGGGCCACCACCACGTCGTCGACCATCATCCCGAGGGCGAAGCCCCCGGTGAAGCACATCCCCACCGCCCCCACCCCCGGTCCACCACAGTCCCCGTGGGCGTCGGCGGCCAACGCCCGCAGCCAGGCGATCACCGGACTGGTCCGGCCCCGGGCCAGGACGGTGAACTCCTTGGCGAGGCAAGCCCGGGTGATCGACGAGCCGATGTAGCCGGGTGAGGGGGCCCGGCCGTCCTCCCCGAAGAGATGGGGCATCACCGCGGTGAGCCCGGCGGCGGCGATCCGGCCGGCGAACCCGGCCACGTCGGGGGTGATGCCGGGGATCTCGCTCATCACGACGACGGCCGGTCCCGTTCCGGCCCGGTAGACGGTCCTGGTCTCGCCGGCGTGGGAGAAGGTGGACCGGTCGAAGTCACTCAGGGGATCGCTCATGGCCGAACGCTACCGGCCACCCACCCGCTCTGTCCGGCCCGCGGCGGGCCCTCCGGGTGAGTTCGATCGACCCGGGACCGGGCCCCCGGGCCCGGTTGGTCAGGTCACGGACAGCGTGGCCACGACGGGTCGGTGGTCGGAGCCGGCGAACTCGCCGATGCGGGCGTCGGCGACGGTGACCGGTGGGGTGACCATGATGTGGTCGAGCTGACTGTGGGGACGAAGGGCCGGCCAGGTGCGCCCGGTGATGCCCCGGCGCCAGCCCTTCACGTACGAGCTGACCGGGGGACCCCACAGGTTCATGTCCCCGGCCAGCACCGCCGCCGTGGAGAGGTCGGGCAGCTTGGTGCCCAGCAGCCGGTACTGGGCGTGCGACCCGTGGGTGATGTGGGACATGTGGGTCCCGTGGATGACGAGCGGTCCCCCGTCCAGGTCGACCACGGCCCGGATGACGGCCCGGCGGGCGGCGTCGCGGCGCAGTTGGCCGAGGGGGATGACCTCCACGTCCCGCAGCGGCACCCGGGACAGCAGGGCGATGCCCCACTGGCCACGGGCGACGGTGCGATCGGCGCGGTGCCGGGAGGAGTTCCAGCGCTCACCGTCGAGACGGAGGGTCTTGGGGGCGAGGACGAGGGGCGGACCCCAGCGGTGGTCGGCCGCCGGGTGGGGGGAGTGGAGCTGGCCGTGGGACAGGGCCACCTCGGCCACCACCTGGAGGCCCAGCTCCTCGGCGACGTGGGCGGCGTTGCTCGGGCTCCCGTCGTCGGGAGCCCAGTTCTCCTGCAGGACGTAGACGTCGGCGTCGAGGATCCGGCACCGGCCGGCGATGTCGTGGGGCCGGCCCCACCCGTCGACGCCCATGTGGATGTTGAACGTGGCCAGCGTGACCGACGCCGGCTGGCGATCTGCGGCCACGGGTCAGCGTCGCCCGAGGGTGGACGCCGCCTGACGGAGTTCGTCGCGGAAGTCGGGGTGGGCGATCTCGGCCAGCGCCGAGGCCCGCTCGCCCACGGTGAGGCCGGACAGGTCGGCCCGGCCGTGCTCGGTGACCACCACGCCGGTGTGGTGGCGCGGGGTCGAGACCACCGACCCGGCCGGAAGCACCGGGACGATCCGCGAGCGGGTGACGCCGTTGGCCACGGCGGTGGAGCGGAGGCAGATGAGTGAGTGGTCGTCGAGCCGCATCTCGGCCCCGGCCACGAAGTCCTCGTGGCCACCCACCCCCGAGATCTGCCGCCCGTCGATGTGGTCGGCCACGACCTGGCCGTAGAGGTCGACGCTGAGGGCCCCGTTGATGGAGACGAAGGAGTGGTTGCGGGCGATGACCGTGGGGTCGTTGACCACCTGAACGGGCACGAAGGCCACAGCCTCATTGCCGTCCAACCAGGCGTAGAGCTCCGACGACCCGAGGGCGAAGGTGGTGATGGACACGCCGTTGAACACGCTCTTGGCGTCGTTGGTCACCTTGCCCGCCTGATGCAGCGTCATCAGTCCGTCGGTGAACATCTCGCTGTGGATCCCGTACCCGCCGCCGGGACCCTGGGCCAGAAGGGAGGCCACCATATTGGGGACGGCGCCGATGCCGATCTGCAGGGTGGCCCCGTCCCCGACGTAGGTTCGGGCCTGCTCGGCGATGGCGTGGTCGATGTCGTCGGGCGGCGTGGCCGGGAGGGCGAAGGGCGTGCCGTCCGCCTCGACGAGGACGTCGATGAGGTCGAGGTCCAAGGTATTGGTGAACTCCGGACCGAGGGAGCACGTCCGGGGCAGGTTGGGATTGACCTCCACCACCAGGAGGCGGTCGGGATCGTTCCCGGCCATCTGCAGCTCCTCCAGGGTGGCTCCCAGGTGCAGCGAGAGGTTGACCGTCCCGTCCGGCCCCGGTGGCGTCGCCTGGGCCGTCATCACCCTCGGGGCGAAGCGCCGGAGGATGGGAGCGAACTGCCGGAATCCACCCGGCACCAGTTCGACATTGGCCCCCTGGGCCAGCATCATCCGCTCGGCCGGCCCGAAGAAGCCGCTGCGGTAGGACACGCCGGCCTGGAGGAGCACCGTGTAGTAGCCGAGCAGGAGGGCCCCTCCGAAGGTGAGGTCCTCCCAGTCATCACGGCGGCCGAGCGCCGTGAAGAAGGCGTCGGGATTGGCCGGTCCCAGGCCGAATCCGATGGTGTCCCGGGTCCGGATCAGGGCGGCGGCTTCGTCCGGCGTGCAGCGGATCGGTGCCATGCGCCCAGTGTGTCACCGCCAGGCCCGGGTTCCGCCCACCCGAGGTCGGACCCGGCGCCCGTCCCGGTCCGAGGGCGGGGGATGGGCGGGCGCCGGCCGGTGATGCGAACATGGACCCGTGAGAATCGACACGCTCCTATCGGGCCTCGAGGACGCCCCCGACCATGCCCGCCGGCTGGAGGCGTTGGGGGTGGACGGGGCCTTCACCTTCGAGGGTCCCCATGACGTGTTCACCCCGTTGGTGTTGGCTGCCGGAGCCACCACCCGCCTGGACCTGGCCACCAACGTGGCCATCGCCTTCCCCCGCAACCCCGTCCAGCTGGCCCACCAGGCCTACGACCTCCAGCTGCTGAGCCGCGGGCGGTTCACCCTGGGCCTCGGGTCACAGATCCGGGCCCAGGTGGAGAAGCGCTACGGTGCCGCCTTCGATCGCCCCATCGCCCGCATGCGGGAACTGGTCGGGGCCCTCCGGGCCATCTTCGCCAGCTGGGAGACCGGGGAGCGGCTGGACTTCCGGGGTGAGTTCTACTCGCACACCCTGATGCCCCCCATGTTCAACCCCGGACCCCTCACCTGGGGCATGCCGCCCATGGCCATCGGCGGTCTGGGCCCCCAGATGGTGCGACTGGCCGCCGAGGTGGCCGACGGGCTGCTGGTCATGCCGTTCAACACCGCCGACCACTTCCGTGAGCGCACGGTGCCGGCCGTCGAAGAGGGCCTGGTCCGGTCGGGGAGGAAACGCTCCGAGCTCACGGTCACCGGGGAGGTCATCGTGTGCTGCGGGCGCACCGAGGAGGAGATGGCGGCGGCGCGCACGGCCGGGCGCTGGCTACTGTCCTTCTATGCGTCCACCCCCGCCTACCGTCCGGTCCTGGAGGTCGAGGGGTGGGAGGACCTCCAACCCGAGCTCAACCTGTTGTCCAAGTCGGGACGGTGGGACGAGATGCCGGCCCTGATCGACGACACCATGCTCTCGGCCCTGGCTGCGGTGGGATCTCCGACCGAGGTGGCCGCCGACATCGTGGCCCGCTTCGCCGGCCAGGTCGACCGGGTGGGGTTCTACACCCCCTACCTGATGGCCGACGAGACCCTGGGGCAGATGGTCGATGCCTTGGGCCACCACGCCGCCGGGGGAGCGGACCGGTGAGCGGCGAGGGAGCGGGCCACTACGACGAGTTCTCGCTCTTCGAGGAGAACGCCTCCGAGGTGGGCCTGCCCTGGACGGGCCCACCGACGGTGCGCCGCGAGTTCGTGGAGGTGGCCCCGGGTCGCCGGACGAGCGCCCTGGTCTGGGGTACCGAGCTGGCCGATGTGGTCTTCATCCACGGTGGTGGTCAGAACGCCCACACCTGGGACACGGTGGCCCTGGCTCTCGGGCGGCCCCTGGTGGCCGTCGACCTCCCCGGACACGGCCACTCCGACTGGCCCGGCGACGCTGCCGTGCTCAACCCCCGGGCCATGGCCGAGGATGTGGCCGTGGTCATCGAGCGACTGGCCCCGGAAGCCCGGATGGTGGTCGGGATGTCCCTCGGTGGGGCCACGTCCATCGCCCTGGCCCGTGCTCACCCCGGACTGGTGCACAAGTTGGCGCTCATCGACATCACGCCGGGGGTCACCCGCGACAAGAGCTCGGACATCGCCGCCTTCCTGGCCGGCCCGGAGTCCTTCGCCTCGTTCGACGAGATCCTCCAGCGCACCATCCAGTTCAATCCCACCCGGTCGGAGTCGTCGCTACGCCGCGGGGTGCTGCACAATTCGGTGCAGCGCGACGACGGGACCTGGACCTGGCGTCATCAGCTGGGCCGGCCGGCCGGCTCCAGCGGCATGCACGTGGGCTCGGTCGACTTCGCCCCGTTGTGGGATGAGCTCGAGGCCATCGGGGTCCCGGTGCTGCTGGTCAGGGGCGCCCTGTCCCCGGTGGTGGACGATGCCGACGAAGCTGAGTTCCGGCGGCGCCGGCCCGCTGACGACGTCATCACCGTCAGCGAGGCCGGTCACAGCATCCAGGGCGACCAGCCGGTGGAGCTGGCCGCCATCCTGGAGGCCTACCTGTCAGGCGGCTGACCGGCCCCGGCGGCCTCTCCCCACCGGGGCGCCGACCGTCAGGCCGCCACGGGGGCGCCCACGGCCGCACCCGGCCCCTTCACCAGAGCGGCCTCGAGCACCTCGCCGATCTCGGTGGCCAGATGGAAGGTCATCTCGTCGCGCACCGCTTCGGGCACGTCCTCGAGATCGGGCCCGTTGCGGACGGGGAGGATGACTGTGGTGAGACCGGCCCGGTGGGCGGCCAGCACCTTCTGGCGCACGCCGCCGATGGGCAGCACCCGACCCTGCAGGGTGACCTCCCCGGTCATCCCCACCACTGAGTCCACCGGTGTGTCCCGCAGCAGGCTGACCAGGGCCGTGGTCATGGTGACCCCGGCCGACGGCCCGTCCTTCGGAATGGCGCCCGCCGGGACGTGCAGGTGGAACCGCTTTCCGGCGAAGGCCGCCGGGTCGATGCCCAACTGCTCGGTGTGGGACCGCACGTAGGACAGGGCGATCTCCGCCGACTCCTTCATCACGTCCCCCAACTGCCCGGTCAGGGTCAGGCCCTCGGGACCGTCCATCATGGAAGCCTCGACGTACAGGACATCGCCGCCGGCCCCCGTCACGGCCAGGCCGGTGGCCACACCCGGCACTGCGGTGCGGTCGGCGGCCTCGAAGAAGAAGCGGGGCCGGCCCAACCACTCACGGACCTGGTCGGCATCGATGGCCAGTGGTGTCTCCACCTCGGCGGAGGCGATCCGTGAGGCCACCTTGCGCAGCAGGCGTCCGAGCTCGCGCTCGAGCGTCCGCACGCCGGCCTCTCGGGTGTAGTCACCGACCACCGTGCGCAGGGCGTCGTCGGAGATGGTCACCTCGTCGGCACCCAGGGCGGCCCGCTCCAACTGCCGGCCGACCAGATGGTGGCGGGCGATGGCCACCTTCTCGTCCTCGGTGTAACCGTCCAGGCGGATGACCTCCATCCGGTCGAGCAGGGGCCCGGGGATGGTGTCGATCATGTTGGCCGTGGCGATGAACAGCACCTTGGACAGGTCCAGTTCGACCTCGAGGTAGTGGTCCCGGAATGTGTGGTTCTGCGCCGGGTCCAACACCTCCAGCAGGGCTGATGACGGGTCGCCGCGGTAGTCCCCGCCGAGCTTGTCCACCTCGTCGAGCAGGATGACCGGGTTCATGGTGCCGGCCTCGCGCAGGGCGCGGACCAGCCGTCCCGGCTGGGCCCCCACGTAGGTGCGCCGGTGACCCCTGATCTCGGCCTCGTCGCGCACCCCGCCCAGGGCCACCCGGACGAACGACCGCCCGAGGGCGCGGGCCACCGACTCACCCAGCGACGTCTTGCCCACCCCGGGGGGACCGACCAGCGCCAGGATGGCGCCGGCACCCCTGCCGGACACCGGGGCCAGTCCCCGCTCGGACTGCAGCTTGCGCACGGCCAGGTGCTCGAGGATGCGATCCTTCACATCGTCCAGTCCGTCATGGTCCTCGTTGAGGATGCGGGCCGCCTCCACCACGTCCAGCCGGTCCTCGGACTGTTCGCCCCAGGGCAGCTCGAACACGGTGTCGAGCCAGGTGCGGATCCATCCGTGCTCGGGATTCTGCTCGCTCATCCGCTCCAGCTTGTCGATCTCGCGGTCCACCGCCTTGCGCACGCCTTCGGGGAGGTCGCGCTGCTCGGCCTTGGTCCGGTAGTCGTCGGGCTCGTCCTCGGCCCCCGAGCCCATCTGGCCCAGCTCCTTTTTGATCGACTCGAGCTGGCGGCGCAGCAGGAACTCGCGCTGGGTCTTCTCCATTCCCTCTTCGACGTCGGTCTTGATCCGCTCGCGCAGCGTCAGGTCGGCCAGGACCTCACGGGACCAGGCGATGACCGTCCGCAGACGGGCCACCACGTCCAGGGTTTCCAGGACCTCCACCTTCTGGGCCAGGGACAGGTCGGGCGAGTAGCCGGCCATGTCGGCCACCCGGCCGGGCTCGGTGACGTCGCCCAAGCGCTCGGCCAGGCGTCCGGCCCCGCGGCTGACCAGGATGTTCTCCACCACGGCCCGGTACTCGCGGGCCAGTTCGGCCGCTTCATCAGAGGGCTCCTCGTCGGCCAGGATCTCCACCTCGACCCACAGGGCCCGCCCCGTGCCGGGCACGGCCGTGCCCAGGCGGGCCCGCTCCACGCCCCGCACCGCCACCGCCGGCATGCCGCCGGGCAGGTCGCCCTTCTCCATCACCTCGGCCACCACGCCGACCGTCGAGTACCGGCCGTCGATGAAGGGCACGATGACGAAGTGGCCGCCGGCCGCCTCGGCCGCCTCGGCGGCCGCCTTGGCCTCCTCGGACTCGAGGGCCATGGTGAACACCATGCCCGGCAGGACCACCCCCGAGGTCAGGGGCAGCAGGGGCAGGTTCTGAGACGTGGCCGACCGGTTGTCCCCGGTCGTCCCGTCGGTCGTCTCGTCGGTCGTCTCGTCCATGGTTCCTCCAGGTGTCGCCGGCATCGGCTACGGAAAGGTAAAGCTGTGGGAAGGTAAACAGGAGAGGCGAACGTGTATTCCCCTGGGTGCCTGGCCTGGGCCTCCGCGCCAGCGCTTTTACCTGAAACACTCCGGCAATCCGGCAGAAATGCTGCTGGGGCACCATACGGGGATGGACCGAGCGCCGGTGGCCGACTGGGAGGGCCACGTCATCGTGTGCGGTCTCCAGGGAGTCGGCCTGCGGATGGTGGAGCAGCTCCATCAGGCCGGGGTCGACGTCGTGGTGGTGGACGAGGACCCGGATCCCCGACTGGTCCGGATCGTCGAGGCCTGGGAGATCCCATTCATCGTCGGCAGCCCCCGCATCGGCGGATTCCTCGACCGGGCCGGACTGGCCCGGGCCCGGGCCGTCGTCTGTGCCGAGCCCACCGAGGTCGAGACGCTGGAGACCGCCCTGCTGGTCAGTGAGCGCCGGCCGGACATCCGCGTGGTGGTCCAGCTGGCCAACGCCGCCGTGGGGGCGGCGGTGGGCGACGTCACCGGACCCGGAACCGTCCTCGACGTGGCCTCCCTGGCCGCCCCGTCCATCGTGGAGGCCTGTCTGGGCCGCGACTCCTATCAGATCGAGTTCGGGGGGACCCAGTTCATGACCTCCGAGGTGGAGGTGGCCCGGTTCGCCACGCTCCGGGCCCTGTTCGGCGCCCTGGCCCCCATCGCCGTCGTGCCGGCCGACGGCTCGCCCACGGTGGCCTGTCCCGGGCGGGACTACCAGGTGCACGTGGGTGACAAGGTCACCGTGCTGGGCACGCCGGACGAGTTGGAGGCAGCCGGCATCCTGCCCCACAAGGGCGGCGACGACGGCTCGGGGCTGCAGGCGCACCACCACCACCACGCCGGCGCCGGGCTGCTCAAGCGGATCGTCTCGCTGCTGGCCTCCGACGACAACAGCGCCCTGCGCTTCGCCATCGTGGCCGCCTCCACCCTGATCGTCCTGTCCACCATCATCCTCCGCCTGGCCTACCGTCTCCCCCACGGTGGCCACATGACCGTCCTGACCGCCCTCTACTTCACCGTGGAGACCATCTCCACGGTGGGCTACGGCGACTTCTCCTTCGCCGACCAGTCGACGGCCATGGAGATCTTCGGGATCCTGTTGATCGCCGGAGGCGCCACGTTGTTGACCACGGTGTTCGCCCTGATCACCAACGTGCTGGTGTCGTGGCGCATCGAACAGTCCCTCGGCCGCCAGCAGCTGGTCGGCCTGGAGGGCCACGTGGTGGTGATCGGACTCGGCTCGGTGGGCATCCGCGTGCTGGAGGGTCTGCACAACGAGGGTCGCGAGGTCGTGGTGGTGGAGCGCAGCGAGCACAACCGGTTCCTCAACCAGGCCCGCGCCCTGGGCGCCCCCGTGCTCATCGCCGACGCCACGCAACGCCAGACCCTGGAGGACGCCAACGTGCACTCGGCGGCGGCGGTGGCCGTGCTCACCAGTGACGACCTGACCAACATCGAGACCGGCCTCGCCGTCCGCGACTACCTCGGGGAGCGTTGGCTCAACGTGCCGGTGGTACTGCGGGTGTTCGACCGTGAGCTGGGCCATACCGTCGAGCACCATTTCGACTTCCGTCATGTCCGCTCCACCTCGGCCATCGCCGCGCCCCGGTTCGTGGGCGCCGCTCTGGGGTTGGACATCCTCGGCTCCTTCGACGTTGCCGAGCAGGCCTTCTTGGTGGGCCGGCTCACCGTGGCCCCGGGCCGCGGCCTCGACGGACTGGCCATGGTGGACCTGCCCGCCCAGACCCGCGTCATCGCCCTCAGCCGGGCCGCCGCCGGCGGGCAGCTCGAGCATCCGCCCCGACGGGACACACGCTTCGCCCCGGGCGACCAGGCCTATGTTCTCGGCCCCTATGAGGAGCTGCTCCGGGTGCTGCGGCACCAGCACGAGGGAGACGTCGGCTCGCCCGCACCCTGACGCTGCCCGGTTCGCACCGTACGCCCGGTGGTCGTTCCACCCCTCTGGGCAGGGCCGGGTGGCCAATTCATCGCAAGAGCACGCAGTGTTCGTGCTGAGTTCACCGCAGGTTTGCCGGACGTTCACTTCCGATCGGTACGGTCCTTGCGGGGCGTTGGATGCGCCCTGACCTCGTCCACCAGGGTCGAGCGTCAACTCTCAGCATCAACTCACGGAGGTTCGGGCACCAGTGGACTCAGACATGATCCCTCAGGCGACAACGGGGACCCGGCGGAAGAAGACGCTGGTGGCAGTGGCGTCCCTCGTCGCCGCCGGAACCCTCCTCTCAACGGTCGGTGCGACGACCGCAGGGGCGACGACCACCACCCTCGCCGCCAACAACTCGCAGTACATCGCCGCCGACCTGAAGGCGCCCGCCGCCTCCATCCAGGCCGCGGGCTCCACCTTCGTCCAGCCCTTCTTCACCAGCGCGTTCTACGCCTACACCGGCAAGAACCCCGGGGTGCAGGTCAACTACCAGGGCGTGGGCTCCGGCCAGGGCATCACCTCGTTCCAGGCCGGCACGGTGAACTTCGCCGCCTCTGACGTGCCCATGTCGTCCTCCGACCTGGCCAAGGTGCCGGCCTCCTCAGGCCCGGTCCTCCAGGTCCCGGACACCCTCGGTGGCGTCACCGTGTCCTACAACCTCCCGGGCGTGACCAAGCAGCTCCGGCTCACCGGGCCCACCCTGGTGGGCATCTTCGAGGGCAACATCACCAAGTGGAACGCCTCGCAGATCAAGGCCACCAACCCGGGGGTGTCGCTCCCGGCGCAGACCATCGTCCCCGAAGTCCGGGCTGACAGCTCGGGGACCACCTACATCTTCACCAACTATCTGAACTCACTCGGTGGCCCGGCCGCTACTGCCTGGACGCTGGGGGTGAGCAAGACCATCGCCTGGCCGTCGTCGGCCGTGCAGTCGCCGAAGAACTCCGGTGTGGCCTCCAGTATCAAATCCACGCCCTACTCCATCGGCTACGTGGAGCTGGCCTACGCCATCCAGAACAAGTTCACCTACGCCTCCATCAAGAACAAGGCCGGGCTGTTCGTCACCCCGTCGCTCAAGTCGGTGGCCGCTGATGCCGCGTCCAAGACCGGACTCTCGCCCACCAACTTCTCCATCGTGAACGGTCCGGGCAAGGGCAGCTACCCGATCTCGGGCTACAGCTGGGCCATCCTGCTCCAGAAGCAGACCAACCAGAGCACCGGTGCCGCCGTGGTCAAGGTGCTGGACTGGACCACCCACACCGGCGGCGGCCAGAGCCTCGCCGCTTCGCTCGACTACGTGCCGCTGCCCCCGGCGGTCCAGAACCAGGTGCGGTCACACGCTGCTCACGGTCAAGGGCCCGACCGGCAAGGTGCTCCTCACCAAGTGAGTCTGCGAGGCCACCTGCCTGATGTGACCGAGTACCGGTGGCCGTGACCACCACCATGCCCGAGCCGGGGAAAGGGGCGAAGCGCGGCGGGCGCTTCGCCCTCTCCAACGGCGTCTACCGGGGGTTGTTGGCCACTGTGGTGGCCATTTTCGTGGCCCTCGTGGTGTGGTACATCGTCTCGATTATCGTCCAGGCCCGCCCGGCTTTCTCCACCCTCGGTTTCTCCTGGATCATCCAGAAGACCTGGAACCCCAACAACCAGCAGTACGGGCTCCTCCCCTTCATCCTCGGCACCATCGAGACGACGGCCATCGCCGTGGTGCTGGCCGTTCCCATCGGCCTAGGGACGGCACTGGCGCTGGCCTACCTCGTCCCCCATCGGCTCCGGGCCGGGCTGTCATCGGCCGTGGAGCTCCTGGCCGCCGTGCCCAGCGTGGTCTACGGCCTGTGGGGTCTCATCGTGCTGGCCCCGCTGTTCCGCGAGTACGTCGAACCCTTCCTCACCTCGGTGCTCGGGTGGACCGGGCTGTTCAACGGGCCCAACGAGGGTGTCGGGTTGCTGCTCGCCGGGGTGATCCTCTTCATCATGATCCTCCCCACCATGGTGGCCATCTCCCGGGACGTTCTGGCCGTGGTGCCCAACGAGCAGGTCGAGGGGGCGATGGCCCTCGGCGCCACCCGGTGGCAGGTGCTCCGCAAGGTGGTGGTGCCCGGCTCCCGTACCGGGCTCCTGGGTGCGTTCACGCTGGCCACCGGGAGGGCACTGGGGGAGACCGTGGCCGTGGCCCTGGTCATCGGCAACTCGCCCTACATCGCCCACTCCGTCAAGAGCGCAGCGGCCACGCTGCCTTCGCTCATCGTCAACAACTTCGGTGAGGCGACCGGCACCGAGCTCAGTGCCCTGTTCGGTGCCGGCCTGGTGCTCTTGGTCATCGGCATCGCCGTGAACGCCGCGGCACGGATGCTCGTGCGCTCGTCGGCCCGGAGCGGCGGCGGTTCCGGCGGTACTGATGTCGTCGCCTCGGCGGCCTCGGTGGCGGTGGCCTGATGACCACACTCAGCTTCGACGCCTCGGTTGATCCGATCCTCCAGCGGCGGGCCCTCATCCAGGATGTGGCCGCGGCGTCGCTCAAGCGGCGCAAGGCCTACTCGCGTACAGCAATCGTCCTGTGCTGGATCGCGCTGGGCATCGCCATCGTGCCCCTCGTGGCCGTGGTGGTCTATGTCGTCATCAAGGGCCTGCCCGCCTGGAACGTGGACTTCTTCACCAAGGTCACCGTGCCCGAGGGCATTCCCGGAGGTGGCGTGTGGAACGCCATCGTGGGGACGGTGGAGATCGCCGTAATCGCCACCGCGGTCACGGTGCCGGTGGGGCTTCTGTGCGGACTGTTCCTGGCCGAATCGGACGGGAAGATCGCCGCCGGCATCCGGTTCATGGCCGACGTGATGACCGGCGTGCCGTCGATCACCATCGGCATCTTCGGGTACATCGCCATCGTGCGGAACTTCGGCGGCTACAGCGGCCTGGCCGGCGCCTTCGCCATCGGCATCATCATGCTGCCGGTGATCATGCGGGCCGGCGAGACGGCCATCCGGGGTGTTCCGGCCCATCTGAGCGAGGCGGGCCTGGCCCTCGGGGCCAGGCGGTCCACCATCGCCCGCCGGGTGGTGATCCCCGCCGCCCTACCCGGCATCATCACCGGGGTCCTCCTGGCCGTGGCCCGCGGGATCGGGGAGACGGCTCCCCTCCTGCTGACCATCTTCGGCAACCAGTATCTCCAGTGGAACCCGACCAAACCCATGGAGGCTCTGCCCATCCTCATCTACAACTACAGCAGTCAGCCTTACGACGACCTCGTCCAGGTGGCCTGGGGCGCCGCGCTCCTACTCATGGTGATCGTCCTGGTGCTGAGCGTGGGAAGCCGTGTACTCGCAGCACGAATGCAGAGGGAGCGACGATGATTGATCCGGCCGCCAAGACATCCACCACAGAAGGACTCTCGTTGAATACCGCGCAAGTGCTGTTGGAACCACCCGTGGGCCAACCCGTGATGTCGTTGGACGACGTGTCCGTGGCGTTCGCCGGACGAACGGCGGTGCGCGACGTGAGTTTCGATGCCCACGAAGGGGAGATCACCGCCCTCATCGGGCCCTCGGGCTCGGGGAAGACCACCCTCCTGCGGGCCCTCAACCGCATGCACGACACGGTGCGGTCGGCCAAGGTCGGGGGCCAGATCATGCTCGGCGACCTCGACGTCAACGCCGGATCCACGGATGCCACACTGCTCCGCAGCCGGGTGGGCATGGTGTTCCAGCGTCCCAACCCCTTCCCCACCATGAGCATCTACGAGAACGCCGTAGCCGGGCTCAAATTCAACGGCGTGAGGAAGAAACCACTGCTGGACGAGGCGGCCGAGTCGGCACTGATCGGCGCCGCCCTGTGGGACAGCGTGAAGGACCGACTGAAGGCCCACGCCTCCACCCTGTCGGGCGGGGAGCAGCAGAGGCTGTGCATCGCCCGGGCCTTGGCCGTGGAGCCCGAGGTGCTGTTGATGGACGAACCCACCTCGGCGCTCGACCCCATCGCCACCAAGCGGATCGAGGAACTGGTCGGCGAGCTCAAGCACCGGGTGACCATCATCATCGTGACCCACAACATGCAGCAGGCCATGCGGGTGTCTGACCGGTGTGCCTTCCTCTTGATGGGTGAGGACAAGGCGGGTGAGCTCATCGAGTTCGGCCCGACGGCCAAGCTGTTCAGCGAGCCGACCGATCCCCGCACCCTCGACTACGTGAACGGTCGGTTCGGCTAGGCCCTCGTCGAGCGGCGCTCCTCGTCGAGGGCCCGGACGGCCGCCGTGCGGGGCGGCGGATCGGGCGCCCCGTCGGGGTCGATACGGAAACCCACCCCCCGCACGGTCACGATGTAGCGCGGTTCCGCGGGGTCCGGTTCGAGTTTGGCCCGGAGCCGGTGGATGTGGGTGTCCAGGGTACGGCTGTCGGACAGGAACCGGTCCGGCCACAGCAGGTCAATCAGCTCGTCCCTCGTCCGCACCCATCGCGGGGGGGACAGCAGCACGGCCAGCAGGTCGAACTCACGTCGGGACAGGTGGGTCCGGGCCCCGGCCACGGCCACCTCCCGCCGCACGAAGTCGACGGTCACCGACCCGAAACTGGTCAGGGGATCGAGCCCCTGACCCGGGGATCCTGGCCCGGGGAACGTGTCGAGGGGGGCGGTCTCCGCCTCGGCGCCCTCCGGCGGCGACACCCGGCGGAGGATGGCGTGCATGCGGGCCACCAGCTCGCGGAGGCGGAAGGGCTTGGTGACGTAGCCCGACGCGCCCAGCTCGAAGCCCAGGACCACGTCCAGCTCGGCGTCGACGGCACTGACCATCACGATGGGCACCTGGGACAGCTCTCGCATGCGGCGGCACACCTCGATACCCCGCATCCCCGGCAACAGGATGTCGAGCAGGACGATGTCGGGGGGGCGCTCGGTGAAGCTGCGCAGGGCCTCGGTGCCGTCGGCCGCCACCTCCACGGCGAAGCCCTCCCGCCCCAGGCCGGAGACGAGGGCCTGGCGATAGGACTCCTCGTCCTCCACCACGAGGACCCTGATGCTCTCGCCTTCGGTGACCATGGACCGGCAACACCTCCGCACGGAGAGTAAGGAGGGGAGATGAACGCCGGACGACCGACGGGCGACACCGGGGTGATCATTGGGTAAACGTTGCGCGGCATCGGACGTTCTCCCAGGTCAGCCCGGTAAGGCGGCGGCTTCTCCGTCCCGATGGGCTCGGATCGGGCCGGCCGGGGACCCGGTGTGGGCGTCAGAGGGCCGAGCCCACGGCCAGGCCCAGGGCCGCCGCCGCCAGGCCCAGGCCGATGCTGGACGCCACGTTCCAGAGGGCCGGACGCCAGCGCTCGGCCTCGGCCAGGCGCACGGTATCGAAGGCCACGGTGGAGAAGGTGGTGTAGGCGCCGACGAGGCCGGTGCCGGCGACGGTGAGCCAGGCGGCTGAGACCCCGTGGTGGAGGGCGAAGCCGGTGATGAGGCCGAGGACCAGGGAGCCGCTGACGTTGATGGCCAGGGTGCCATACGGGAACCCGCCCCCGGCCCGACGTTGGACCGTGTGGTCGACCAGGTACCGGAGGACGGCGCCGCAGGCCCCGGCCACCATCACGCCGGCCAGGATCATGGCCGGGGTCCGTCGGAGTCGGACCGGGAGGTGAGTGACCCCAGGTCGTCGGGGTCGGGGATGGGTTGGTTGCGGGTTGCCGGGAGCAGCCGCCCCCGGGCCACGGCCATGCCCAGCATGGCGGCCGCCACCCCGGCGACCAGGGTCGCCGCCACGTAACCGGCGGCCAGGGCGACGTGTCCGTGTCGGGCCCGCTGCGCCGTCTCGACGGCCAGCGTGGAGAAGGTGGTGAATCCCCCGCAGAATCCGATGGCGGCAAAGGGGCGGACGAAGCGCGTCGGGGGCCACCGCTCCACCACGAGGGTCATGATGAGTCCGAGGATGAACGACCCGGTCACATTGACGGCGAAGGTGGCCCAGGGGAATCCGGCAGCGGATACCACGACGGCCCGGTCGGTCCCGTAGCGGGCCAGCGTGCCGAGGGCTCCCCCGACGGCGATGGCCACCAGGCGCAGCGGGGCCTGGGGAACGGATGGTCTCGGCCCCGCTCCAGGTGACGGCATCGTTGTTCCCTCCGGTCTCGCGTGACGTGCTCTTCCGGTAGGAGTCATCAGCCGGTGCCGGCGGTTAGGGCGAACTCCATCGCCGGCACGATGCTACGGCACGGCCCGGACCCGTAGGCGGCAATCCTCGGGAGGGGCCGGAGGGCAGGAAGGGCAACCATCCCGGGCTACCCGACGCCCCACACCCCTGGGTGGGGCGTCGGCTACGGCTTGAAGCGGTAGCCGATGCCGCGCACCGTGAGGACGTGCTGCGGTTCCGCCGGGGTGAGCTCGACCTTCTTGCGCAGCCGCTTGACGTGGGTGTCGAGGGTGCGGCTGTCCGCTTTGGTGCGGTCCCGCCAGATCCGCTCCATGCACTGGGTGCGGGTGACCACGTTGCCGGCCTCGGACACCAGGAGCGTCAGCAGCTCGAACTCCTTGCGGGCCAGCTCGACCTCACGGCCGCGCACCACCACCTGACGGAGCGGAAGGTCGATGCGGACCGGCCCCAGGTCGTAGACGCTGACCGGCGGCTCGACCACCGGAGTGGTCGAGGGGCTCCCCACCCTCCGCAGGACGGCCCGGATGCGGGCCGTCAACTCGCGGGGGCGGGGGGGCTTGATGATGTGGTCGGCCGCACCGGCCTCGAGGGCCACCACGGCGTCGAGTTCGTCGTGCCGCGCCGTCACCATGATCACCGGGGCCGAGGAGATGGAGCAGATGCGACGGTAGACGGACAGGCCCTGGGCATCGCCCAGTTCCATGGCCAGCAGGATCAGGGACGGGTGGGCCGCCGCCGTCTGGGCCACACCTTCGGACCCGTCGGCCGCCATGACCACGTCGAATCCCTCCACGGACAGCGTGGCCGCCAGCCACTCACGGGACTGGCCGTCGTCATCGATGATGAGAATGGTGGGGTGACCCTCCGGGGGAAGCATGCCCTCCTCCGTCGATCGGAGAGCCAGGGTCATGGGCGATCACCAGCCCCCCGGGACGGCGCGCTGGCCGGCCCGGGGGTTCGGTGCCGGCGGGCGCACACGCCGCAGCTGGACCGAAGCTGCAGCGGGACTGTGCCGGATGACGTTGCCGTGAGAGGCAGCCGGCGCCAGGTCTCCGGGCGGACCGACCCCGCCGGAGGTCTGACCCGGGGAACGGCCGGAGACCGGCCGGTGCCGGTGCAGCGGATGTCGCGGTCGTCCCCCATCCGTTGCAACCTAGGAAGCCCAGGTGAACGGGACGCGATCGTCAGGTCACTGGACGGTGAATGGTGGGTAATCTTCTGGTTCAGGCCAGCGCGGGCGACTGCCGGGTGGGCCACGCGGGGCCCGGCCCGGGCCTGCCGGCCTCATCGAACCGACTGTGAACGGAGCGGCATGGACGCGACAGCAGAGACGGACCACGGCGTGGTGGACGTTCCCTCCACCGAGGAATGGCGCGTGCTCACCGAACACTTCGAGGCGGTCCGCCACCGCCACCTCCGCCAGCTGTTCGCCGAGGACCCCGGCCGCGGCTCGTCGATGGCCGTGTCCGCCGGTGACCTCTACCTCGACTACTCCAAGCACCGCGCCACTCCCGACACGCTCAAGGCCCTGATGGCCGTGGCCCGCCGGGCCGGTGTCGAGGCGCGTCGGGATGCCATGTTCGCCGGTCGGCCCATCAACACCACCGAGGACCGGGCTGTGCTCCACGTGGCCCTGCGCATGCCCAGGGGCTCGCATCTCGAGGTCGATGGCCGGGATGTGGTGGCCGACGTGCACCAGGTCCTGGACCGGATGGGCTCGGTGGCCGACGCCATCCGCCGCGGGCGGTGGACGGGCGCCACCGGTCGCCGGATCCGCGCCGTGGTCAACATCGGCATCGGGGGATCGGACCTCGGTCCGGCCATGGCCTACGAGGCCCTGCGGGACTACGCCGACCCGGACATCGACTGCCGCTTCGTGTCGAACATCGACCCGGTCGACCTCTACCAGAAGACCCACGACCTCGATCCGGCCGAGACGCTGTTCGTGGTGAGCTCCAAGACCTTCACCACGCTGGAGACACTGACCAACGCCTCGGCCGCCCGGACGTGGTTGCTCGACGGCCTGGGGGTGGGGGAAGACGCCGTGGCCAAGCACTTCGTGGCGGTGTCCACCAACGAGGAAGGGGTCACCCGGTTCGGCATCGACCCGGCCAACATGTTCGGCTTCTGGGACTGGGTGGGCGGCCGGTACTCCTTCGACTCGGCCATCGGGTTCTCGCTCATGGTGGCCATCGGTCCGGAGGCCTTCGCCGACATGCTGGCCGGCTTCCACACCATCGACCGGCACTTCGCCACCGCCCCGCTCGAAGCCAACATGCCGGCCATCCAGGGGATGCTCAACGTCTGGTACGACAACCTGTTCGGTGCCGAGACCCACGCCGTGCTTCCCTACAGCCAGCGTCTGGCCCGCTTCCCGGCCTACCTCCAGCAGCTCACCATGGAGTCCAACGGCAAGTCCGTCCGCCGCGACGGCTCCCCGGTGTGGGGCCAGACCGGCGAGATCTTCTGGGGGGAGCCGGGCACCAACGGCCAGCACGCCTTCTATCAACTCCTCCATCAGGGCACCAAGCTGATCCCCTGCGACTTCATCGGATTCGGCGAGTCCACCCATGAACACGGGGACCAGCAGGACCTGCTCATGTCCAACTGCTTCGCCCAGGCCAAGGTGCTGGCCTTCGGCCGCACGGCCGAGGAGGTGGCCGCCGAGGGGACGGCACCCGGGGTGGTGCCCCACAAGGTGATGCCCGGCAACCACCCGAGCTCCACCATCATTGCCCCGAAGCTGACACCCTCGGTGCTCGGCCAGCTGGTGGCCCTCTACGAGCACACCGTGTTCACCGAGGGAGCCGTGTGGGGCATCGACTCGTTCGACCAGTGGGGCGTGGAGCTAGGCAAGGTCATGGCCGTACAGCTGGCCCCGACCCTGACCGACACCGGCGTGCCCGACCTCTCCGAACAGGACTCCTCGACAGCCACCCTGGTCCGGCGGTATCGGGACATGCGCCAGCGCCCGGTCTGAGTACTGGCGGTCCAGGCCGGTCAGGCCGAGGCCAGAGCCCGCCACAGCGAGCGGTAGCTGGGGTACGTGATCCCGTCGGTGATGTACCCGGCCCGCTCCAGTTCGGCGTGGAAGGCCGGCAGATTGCGGAACGGGATGCCCATGTCCACGTGGTGGGCCAGGTGCCATCCGGTGTTGTAGGGCACGAACCAGAACCGGGCCGGAAGGGACTGGCGCACATTGTGGGTGGTCACCCGTCGGTCCTGCCCGGCTTCGAGACCGCCGTGCTCGGCGATGGCCCGCAGCCGGTTGATCACCCGCCACTGGGTCATCCACGGGAGCCACCACAACAGGGGGTAGACCCACCACCGGCCGGTGGCCACCCACAGCACGGCCCACAGCGCCACCTGCACACCGAGGATGGAGCCGGCCACCCGTCGTGTGCCGTTCCGACGGAGGGCCTTGAACAGCGGGGTGAAGTTCTTCCAGCCCGAGATGCCTACGGCATCCCGGGTCAGACGGCGGGCCAGCGTGCGCCGGTCGCAGCGGTAGCCGCCGTAGAAGGCCAGGTCGGGCTCACGCGGGCCGAACTCCTCCTTGTGGTGGGCGAAGTGGCCGCGGCGGTAGATCGAGATGGGGGTCCAGGTGGGGTAGGCCAGCAGCCAGGTGCCCACCCAGTCGTTGGTCCGCTTGTTCGAGAACAACAGTCTGTGCGCGGCCTCGTGCATCAGAATGGCGAAGCGGGCGTAGATCGGGCCCATCAGGACGAAGGCCACCAGGTAGGACCACCACCGGTCGATCCACACGGAGCCACCGATGATCACCGCCACCCAGGCCCATACCGAGGCCACGGTGACGGCGTTGCGCCCGTCGGCGATGTGGCGGAGGTCGTGGCGGAGGTCGGGCCGGGCCATCCCGTTCTCCATCAGCCGGTCGGTCGGGAAGACCTCCGGACGGTCCCCGGCTTCGGCCACCATGGTCAGTGACATGTGTGGCATATTACAGATATTGAACAGCTGATGCAAGAAGGTAATGCACCGCTCACGGCCCGGTCGGTCCTGGCCAGCGCCCTCCTGGGTGAGGACCCGCCGCAGCTTCCCGTGTCCCATCTGGTCCACCTGGCCGCGCTGTTCGGCATCAACGAGAACCGGGCCCGGGTGGCGCTGTCCCGGATGGTCTCGGCCGGGGAGGTGACCACCGACGGTTCGGGCCACTACCGGCTGGCCGGCCACCTGCTCGACCGCCGGGACCGTCAGACCGGCAGCCGACGGGGGGAGACGCGTGCGTGGGACGGGTCGTGGAGCATGGTGGTGGTGACGGCCTCGGGGCGCTCGGCCGATGACCGCTCGGCCCGGCGCCGGGCCCTGACCCTGGCCCGACTGTCGGAGCAGCGCGAAGGGGTGTGGTTGCGGCCGGCCAACATCGACCTGCGGCCCGATCCGGCCGAGGACCCCGACGTGGTGCTGTACTCGGCGAGGCCCGACGGGGACCCGGTGGAGATGGCGGCCAGGTTGTGGGATCTCGCCGCCTGGGCCCGGGGGGCCGACCGGCTGGAGGAGGCGATGCACGCGCTTCCCCCGACGACCCCCGAGATGTTGGCCCCGGGGTTCGTGCTGTCGGCGGAGGTACTGCGCCACCTGCAGGCCGACCCGCTCCTTCCGACCGAACTGTTGCCCTCGGCGTGGCCGGGGGCCACGCTCCGGGTGGCCTACGACCGGTGGGACCGGCGGTACCGCCGGGTGCTGCGGACCTGGGGGCGCGCCGACTGAGGGGTGGTGGGCCCCCGTCGGGCCCCGGAGTGCGTCGACCGCTACGGTGACGGCACCAGTGGATCCGTCGCTTGGGCGGCGATACCGGGGGACCAGGGAGGGACATCGTGACGGCAGCGACGGCAGACACCCCAGCGACGGCACCAGACGGGCTGCCCTTCGCCGGGAAGGTGGCGGTGATCACCGGAGGGGCGCGGGGCCAAGGCCGCTCCCACGCCCTCGAGTTCGCCCGGCTCGGCGCCGACGTCGCCGTCTGCGACCTCTGCCACGACCTCGACAGTGTGGGCTATCCGCTCGGGACTCAGGACGACCTGGCCGAGACGGTGCGGCTGGTGGAGGAGCAGGGACGCCGCTGCGTGTCGTCGGTGACCGACGTGCGGGACCTCGCCGCCACCGTGGCCTTCGTGGACGAGGCACGTGCCGAGCTCGGATCGGTGGACATCCTCGTGGCCAACGCCGGCATCTCCGCCCTGGGGTCGATCTGCACCATGGGTGCCGACGAATGGAGTGAGACCATCGACACCAACCTGACCGGCGTGTTCAATGCCATGCGCGCCGCGGCGCCCCATATGCGCCGCCAGCGCTGGGGGCGCATCGTCGGCGTCTCGTCGATGATGGGTCGCTCGTCCAACCCGGGCATCCCGGCCTATGTGGCCTCCAAGTGGGGGGTGATCGGCCTGGTCAAGTCGGTGGCTTTCGAGTTGGCCGCCTTCGGCATCACCGTCAACGCCGTGGCCCCGGGCAACGTCTCCACCCCCATGATCCACAACGACACCCTGTACGGTCTCATGCGGCCGGACCTCGAGCACCCCACCCGAGAGGACGTCGAGCCGGGCATGACGGCCCTGCACGTGCAGCCGGTGCCGTGGCTCGAGCCCGAGGAGATCACCGCCGCCGTGGTGTTCCTGGCCGGGGACGGCGCCCGGCACATCACCGGGTCGGTCATCGACGTCGACGCCGGCGCCTCGGCTCGCTTCACCGCCTGAGGCCCCGGCCGTCGGTCAGGGGCCGCTCACTGGCGGGACATGGCGGCCCGCTCGGCCGCCGGGCCCTCGTCGTCCCGGGCTGTCGACGACGGCCGGGCCAGGGTGACGTCCAACCGCCTGAGGGTACCCTCGAAGGGGAAGGGAGCCGCGTAGCGCGGGCTCACCGGGGATCCGTGGTCGTAGCCCACGCTGGGCCCGACGCTCGAGATCATGGTCATCATGAACGGCACCGAGAGGGTGCCGCTGGGTTCGCCGTCGATCACCAGGGTCGCATCGCCCCCCCGACCGTCCCGGACGAAGTGGACGCCGATCACCGAGGGTCCGACGGGTACGCGATCCTGGGACACCACCACGTGGTGGTCCCCGAAGCAGTTGTAGTCGAGGACCAGCCGGTCCTCCTGGACGAACAGGGTGACCCCCGAGTTCTCGTTGCCCGAGGCGTACAGGACGCCGTTGGCGCCTTCGGGACGGTCGACGGTGGCGGCCATGTCCCATCCCCGTCCTCCGAGCGATGGCGCGGCCTGGCCGGGGAGCGGTGACATCGGTGGGAAGTAGGAGTAGTGGCGGGTGATGGGGTGGGGGGACCGATCCCGGTAGCGGGTGAAGAACAGCTCGATGGTGCGGTCGTCGAGGGGGAGGACCCCGTACTCCTCGGCCTCCCGCCACCACAGTGCGACCAGCTCGGCCAGCCGCTCCGGCTGCTCCGTGGCCAGGTTCCGGCACTCCGAGCGGTCGTCGTCGAGGTGGTAGAGCTCCCAGTCGTCGTCGTCGAAGGGCACCCCGGGCTGGTGGCGGGTGACCGCCTTCCACCCGTCGGCGTAGATCGCCCGGTGCCCCATCATCTCGAAATACTGGACGTGCTTGTGGCTGGGCTCGTCGGGTGCTCCGAACGAGTAGCGCAGGGAGGTCCCCGAGACCGGGATCTGCTCGAGGCCGTGATAGGTCGTCGGGGGTTCGATCCCCAGGGTCTCGTAGATGGTGGGGACGATGTCGCTCACGTGGTGGAACTGATGGCGGAGCGATCCGCCGTCGGTGATGTGCCCGGGCCAGTGGACGATGAGAGGCACGTGCACGCCGCCCTCGTGGGTGTTCTGCTTGTACCACTTGAACGGGGTATTGCCGGCCTGGGCCCAGCCCCACGGGTAGTTGGCGTGACTGTGGGGGCCGCCGATGTCGTCGATGCGCTCGACGGCCTCGTCGGGCGACTCGGCCAAGAAGTTGAAGTACTTCATCTCGTGCAGGACCCCGAAGGGCCCGCCCTCCTGGCTGGCACCGTTGTCCGACATCAGGAGGATGAGGGTGTCGTCGAGACGGCCCAGCTCCTCGAGGCCGGCCACGAACCGTCCGATCTGCTCGTCGGTGTGCTCGAGGAAGGCGGCGAAGGCCTCCTGGAGCCGGGCAGCCAGGCGCTTGTGGTTCTCGGGCAGGGACTCCCACGGCTCGACGCCCGGGTTCCGGGGGGCCAGCTCGGTCCCCGGAGGCAGTAGGCCCATCTCCTGTTGCCGGGCGAACCACCGGTCACGGGCCACGTCCCAGCCCTCGTCGAAGCGGCCACGGTACTTGTCCAGATACGCCTGGGGGGCCTGGTGGGGCGCGTGCATGGCCCCGAAGGCCAGGTAGGTGAAGAACGGGCGGTCGGGACGGATGGAGACGGTGTCGTGGATGAAGTGCAAGGCGTGGTCCACGAGGTCCTCGCTCAGGTGGTAGCCCGTCTCGGGGGTGCCGGGGGGCTCGACGCTGTGGTTGTCGTGGATCAGCTCCGGGTGGAACTGGTCGGTCTCGCCCTCCAGGAAGCCGTAGTAGCGGTCGAACCCCCGCTGGCACGGCCACTGGTCGTAGGGCCCGGCGGCCGAGGCGTTGTCCATGGCGCACAGGTGCCACTTGCCCACGGCGAAGGTGGCATACCCCTCGTCCCGGAGCACCTCGGCCACGGTGGCGGCATGGTCGGAGATGTGACCACGCATGTGCGGGTAGCCGCTGTCGAAGTTGGAGAGCGACCGCATCCCGACGGTGTGGTGGTTCCGTCCGGTGAGGAGCGAGGCCCGGGTGGGCGAGCACAGGGGCGTCACGTGGAAATTGGTGTAGCGGAGTCCCCCGGCGGCCAACCGGTCGATGCTGGGCGTGGCCAGGTCGGACCCGTAGCAGCCGAGGTGGGAGAAGCCGGTGTCGTCGAGGAGTATGACCACCACGTTGGGGGCGTTCTCCCCCGGATGGGCCGGGACCGGCCACCAGGGCGTGGACTCCGCCTGGGTGCGGGCGATGACCCCGTCGAAGGGTTCGTAGGTCTTCATGTCGGTCCCTCGCTGGTGCACGGGTCGATGGTCGGGTGGGCGACCCGGCCGGGGTGGGAACATTGTGTCACCGGGAGTGACGATACCGGTGGGCCCGTTCCGGTGTCGATCGGACCCGTGCCCCCGGGCGGGACCGGTACGCCGTCGACGACGGCGGGGCCGGCATCAGTGCCGGCGGTAGCTGACGCGGCAGGGCCGGGCCGAGCGGGCCACCCCGCCGATCTGGCGCCGACGGGGCACGGCGTCGGTGAACCGGGGGGTCAGGTCGTACCGTTCGAGGAGCCCGCGGGTGGCCACCCGGATGGCCGAGATGGAGAAGCGGGCCGCCGGGCAGGAGTGCACCCCGTGGCCGAAGGTACTGACCATCTCCTTGGTCGGGAGCGGCACCCGTGTCGAGAGGCGCCGGCCCTCGTAGTGGTCGGGGTCGAAGCGGTCGAGGCCCGGGGCGGCCGAGGTGTTGTGGGACGACAGCATGGTGCAGAGGAGGACCCCAGGGTCGAGTCGGTAGGCACCGGCTCCGGTGTCCACCTCGATGGGTGTGAGCACCTGGCGCAGGGTGATGGACCGCTGGGCCATCCGTATCGACTCATTGGCGCAGCGGTCGAGGAGGTCGTCGTCACCCCGTCGCACCCGCTCGGCCAACTCCGGGCGCTGCACCAGATTGATGAGGGTCCAGGCCAGGGCGGCGTAGAGGTTGGACTGCGAGCCCATATGGATGACGATCACGTCCCGAGCGACGGCCACTGCCCGCTCGTCATCGGCCAGGTCGCCGTAGGACTCGAGGATCTGGGTCAGGAAGTCGTCGACCGGGGGACGCCCCGACCGGGCCTGGATGATCTCGGTGAAGATCTGCTCGATCCCGGCCATGGCCGCCCACTCGCGTCGCTTGCCGGTGGCCCAGGTCAGCGCGGCCTGCCCCGGTCGCACGAAGGACTCGGAACTGTCCAGCCGGTCGAACAGGGGGATGAGCCGCTCCACGTACGGGTCCGAGGCCGCTTCGCTCCCCGCCCACGATGCCAGGCCCAGCCGGTGACCGAGGCGCCGCATCTCGCTGAAGACCTCGAACGTACCCGACGGCCCGAGCCGGGCCAGCTCGAGGTCGACGGCGCGGTGCAGGTGGTCCAGGTAGCCCTCGACCCGTTGACTCCCGAACAGGGTCTTCGGGTGGTTGCGCCGACCGAGCAGTAACTCCACGGGGACCTTGGCCTTGATCAGCTGGTAGGTGGCGATCCCGAAGCTGGCCTGATCCTCGGGTTGGGCGTAGAGCGAGCGAACGCCCTCGGGTGAGAAGACGCAGAAGAGATGGTGTCCGAAGGCCTCGACCATGAACGTGTCGCCGTGTCGCTGTCGTTGCCGGGCGAAGAAGGCGGTGGGGTCGGACAGCAGCCCGAGGCCACCGCGTACCCAGGGAAGGAGGCCGCGCACGGTTGGAGCCGCCGGGTCGACCAGGGGTGCGGACGCGGCCATGGCGCCGAGCCTACGGCCTGGTGACGGCTGGATCAGGAGGTCAAGGCGGCCACCGGCGATGCCGATGATCAAGTGTCGGCCTGGGCCGGCAACGGAACAGGACGAGGCTGAGGCGGCACGGCGATGGCCATGGTGCACGGGAGACCGGACTGGTGGATCGAGCCCCACACCGACGACGGGGCGTCCCCGTCCGCCGCCCCTTGGCGGGCGGTCACCGTGGCCGGGATACGTCCGTTGGGCCCGCGGTCCTGGTTCGGATCCCGTCCGGCCATCGAGGTCTGCCTCAATTGTGGGGGATGGATCCATCCCGGGCGGGGGGCCTGGTTCGACCCGGACAGCCGTGAGGCCCTGTGCGCCGGCTGCTGGCCCGAGTCGGTCACCGCGCGTCTCCGTCGCTGAACCGTCCCGGCCCACCGTCTGCGCCGATGGTCGTCCCGGGTTCCGCCACGCGGGGTTGTGCTATCCCGGGGGCATGAATGGTGTCCGGAGGGGGACGACATGACCGGGCATCCGGTCGTGGTGGTGGGCACCGCTGCGGCGCGCCCCATCGCCGAGGGGCTCGGGGCCACGCTGGACGAGTTGCCGCCCGTCATCCTCGACCCGGCCTGGTCCGAGGGCCACGTCATCGAGACATGGCGGGAGGACCAACGATCGGCCCCACCGGTGGCCCACCTGGTGGTGGCGGTGTGGCCCGGGGCGATGAAGCCGTCCTCCGTGGTCCACCTCGGCCTCGAGGAGTGGTCGGCCCGCCTCGAGACCCCCTTTGCCCTCTGGTTCTGCGCCCTCGCCGCGGCCTGCGACCGTTGTGCCGACGGCGGCCAGGTGGTGGCGGTCACGGAGCGGCCCGAGGGCAAGCGGTCCGCCGGCTGGGCCCTCGAATCGGCCGTGGCGGACGCCGTCGAGGTCATGGCCCGGTCCCTGGCCCTCGTGCACCGTCCCCGTCGCGTCCGGGTCCAGGTGGTGTCCACATCGGCCCGACTGGGTGGACCGGGGGACACCGTGGCCGCCGATGTGGTGACCGGCGTGGTCGGGGCGGTGGAGATGCTGCTCGCCACCGACGCTCCCGGAGTGAACACCGCCGTGATCCGGGTGGTCGAGGACTCGTGACGGACGCCGGGGCCCCACCGGTCATCCTGGTCACGGGGGCCAGCGGTGGCGTGGGCCGGGGCATCGCCATCGCCTGCGGTTCCGCCGGCTGGTCGGTCTGGGTGGCAGCCCGTCGCCGGGCCGAGGGCCGGCAGGTGGCCGACGAGGTCACCGCAGCCGGCGGACGGGGCGAGTTCATCGACTGCGATGTGGCAGATGGTGACTCGGTGGCCGCCGCCGTGGCCGCCGTGGTGGACCGGGAGGGCCGGCTGACCGGGGCGGTGCACAACGCCACCAGCGGTCGCTCACCTGTCCCGGTGGTCCCCGCCGAGATCCCGCTGGACCACCTCCGGGATCACGTGGCCGTCTCCGTCCGCGGTGCCTACTTGCTGGCCCACCACGCCTATCCCCACCTGGTGACCAGTCGGGGCAGTCTGGTGCTGCTCACCTCGGAGGCCGGCTTCGGGGGCTCGCTGCGGCTGGCACCCTACGCCGCCGTCAAAGGGGCCGTCCGGGGGCTGGCCCGGTCGTGGGCCCGGGAGTGGGGCCGAGACGGCGTGCGCGTCAACTGCGTCGCTCCGCTGGCTGAATCGCCGGCCATGACCACGGCCATGGCCGCCGATCACACCATGGCCGAGCGGGTGCTCGGTGGGCACCCGCTCGGTCGACTGGGTCGTCCGGTGGACGACGTGGGCCCGGTGGTCCGGTTCCTGCTGTCGGACGAGGCCGGCTACGTGACCGGCATGACCGTCATGGTCGACGGGGGCAATGCGCCCATCTCCTGATGCTCGGTGATCCGACGCCCGACCGTAGGTTGGATCGCCCGCTCCTTTCGTCACCGGCCGGCGCGGGCACCAGCGTCGCCTCTGCACCCGGGTGCGGGTCTGCCGCCCGGAGGTTCCGGGGGACGTCACCGTGAATTGCAACTACCGGTTGCAAATCGTCGGCGGGCCTCCTGAGGACCCGCACCAGGCCCGAACCGGACGACGGAGCCGGCGAGTCGGACACCATCGGCACCGGCGGTCCCGAGCCCCCACCGTGCATCCCGTCGAGCCCGAACCTTCGGGTGGTCCGGGCACGCCGATGTCGCCTGGCCCGGCCACCGTGTCCTGCGAATTTACGATCTTCATATGGGGAGTTGATGGTGTCCTTACCCCCTTGGCCTCCAATGGTGTCGTGAGGTCGGGCCGCCAACGGGGCGGTTGGCCTCGGAACTACGCAGAAGCGGAAGGTGGAATTGATGAGCGAGTACTGGGACCCGAAGATGCCGGTGGACCCCACGACGCCGCCGGCCCCGGCCGAGGCCGTCACCCCCGACGTCCCGACGCCCGGGCCGGTAGCCGCCTCCGGCGGGACCGATGGCGACCCGCGCTACGGCAGGGCCATCCCCCTTCCGCCGGTGGGAGGGGCACCGGGCCACTGGGATCCCAGCGGCAGCTACGCCCCGACGGGGGAGCAGCCGACGCTGGGGTGGGGCCCGCCGACGCCGCCTGCGGGCACCTGGGCCCCGCCTCCCCAGTCCGCCTGGGGACCCGGTGCCGCCACCGGTGGCGTGCCGGGCTATCTGGGATGGCCGCCGGCGGGCGCACCGGTACCGCCGGCGTCGACC
Source organism: uncultured Acidimicrobiaceae bacterium (assembly GCA_963737625.1). Classification (GTDB taxonomy): domain Bacteria; phylum Actinomycetota; class Acidimicrobiia; order Acidimicrobiales; family RAAP-2; genus Bog-756. Next base: position 184,113 of record CAVTTK010000006.1, on the reverse strand, counting down.
GGCCCGTCGAAGAAGCGGAGCGGCCTGGCCGCATCGCTGGCCGCCGTGGTCGTCGTGGTAGCTGTGGTGGCCGGCGTGGGGCTCGGTCATGCCGTGTGGCCCACATCCTCCACGACCTCGTCAGCGCTCAGCCCCTCGGCGGGCGCGGGCGGTAGCACCGGAGGCTCGGGGAGCGGGTCCTCCCCGTTCGGTTCCGGCTCGTCGGGCAGCGGTTCCAACCCGTTCGGCTCCGGCTCGTCGGGCAGCGGCTCCCCGTCGTTCGGCTCCGGCTCGTCGGGCTCCTCGGGCAGTACGTCCGCCGGTGCCGGTGCGCCCTCGGACATCTCGGCCATCGCCGCCAAGGTCTCGCCCGGCCTGGTGGACATCAACACCAACCTCAGCTACCAGAACGAGCAGGCCGCCGGCACCGGAATGGTGCTGACCTCCACGGGTGAGGTCCTGACCAACAACCACGTGATCGACGGGGCGACCAGTATCAGTGTGACCGACGTGGGGAACGGCAAGACGTACTCGGCCAGCGTGGTCGGCTACGACCGGACCGGGGACATCGCCGTCATCAAGCTGTCCGGCGCCAGTGGCCTTCAGACGGTCACCACCGCCAGTGGTGCGGCGGCGGTGGGCCAGGCCGTCGTGGGCGTCGGCAATGCCGGCGGCACCGGAGGTACGCCCAGTGCGGCCGGAGGGTCGATCACCGCTCTGAACCAGTCCATCACGGCCAGCGACGACGGTGGTGGCAACGCGGAGAACCTGAGTGGCCTCATCGAGATCAACGCCGGCATCCAGCCCGGTGACTCGGGTGGCTCCTTGGTCAATGCCCAAGGCCAGGTCATCGGTATGGACACCGCGGCCTCATCGGCCTCCGGCTACCAGGATGTGGCCAGCCAGGCCTACGCCATCCCAATCGGCACGGCCCTCTCGGTGGCCAAGAAGATCGAGGCCGGGCAGGCCTCCTCGACCATTCACATCGGACCCACAGCATTTCTCGGGGTCGGCGTGGGAGGGTCTTCGTCGGGCAGTTCGGGAAGCTTCGGCAGCTCGGGCAGCTTCGGTGGCTCGGGCAGCAGCTCCAACTCCTCGGGCGCCGTGGTGTCCCAGGTGCTCTCGGGCTCGGTCGCCGGGCAGGCCGGGGTAGTGGTGGGGGACACCATCACCAGCCTCAACGGAACCACCGTCTCCTCGCCGTCCGACCTCAGCAACCTGCTGGAGCCGGAGCACCCCGGTGACACCGTGCAGCTCCAGTGGAGCGACCAGTCCGGCCAGACCCACAGTGCCTCGGTGAAGCTGGGGTCAGGTCCGCCGGCCTGACCTCTCGGGAACAGCGGCCGGTGGCGCCGGGTTCAGGACGGGATCCGTCCAACCCGCTCGGCGTCACCGAGCCGGGCCCGGAGGGCCAGGCGGTCCGGCTTGCCCAGCACGGTGACCGGCAGCTCGTCGGTGAACTGGAGATATTCGGGGACCTTGTAGGTGGCCAGCTCCGAGGCGCAGTGGCGTAGCAGCGTTTCGATCGAGACCGGCTCGGACACCACCACCATGGCTCCGACCCGCTCACCGAGTTCGGGATCGGGTACTCCCACCGCCCCGGCATCGACCACGCTGGGATGGGCGCGGAGGACCTCCTCCACCTCGATGGGGCCGAACTTCTCCCCTCCGCGGTTGATGGTGTCGGAGAGTCGGCCGACCAGGTAGAGATAGCCCTCGTCGTCCTGCCGGCCGGTGTCGCCGGTGTGCAGCCACTCGGTGGTGGTGTTCTGGTCGGCCCGCACCACGAACTCGCCCACCTCTCCCGGCGCCACCTCTCGGTCGGTGCCGGGATCCACGATCTTCAGGTCCACGCCGACCAATGGGCGCCCGACGGAGTCGAACCGGTCGCCGCGCCGGTGGTCCTCGGGGGTCAGGGCGGCGTAGGCGCCCAGAGTCTCGGTCTGGCCGAAGGTGTTGGAGAAGTCGACGGTCGGGAAGGTGGCTACAGCCCGGCGGACCAGGTCGACCGGAGCGGCGGCGGCCCCGTAGCTCAGCGACCGGAGCGAGGTCAGATCGGTGCTGTCGAAGTCCGGATGGTCGAGGATGCGACGAAGCATGGTGGGCACCACGAAGGTCTGGGCCACACGGTGCCGTTCGACGAGGGCCAGCCACTGGCCCGGGTCGAACTTGGGCAGGAGGACCATCTGCTTGCCTTGGTGCAGTGAGACGAACAGTCCGAGCGTCCCGGCGATGTGGAAGATGGGGGCCGACATCATGTCGACGACCTGCGGGACCTCGGGATCGATGGGCTTGGAGTAGAAGGCCAGCCGGTCGGCGACGACCCCGTGGCTGATGGGGATGGGCTTGGGGAGCCCGGTGGTTCCGCTGGTGAACAGCACCAGGGCGGTGTCCTCATCCCGACCGACGCTGGCCGGCCTGCGCTCCTCGTCCACCTCGGCGCTGAACACCTCCTGCTCGACGAGGACCGGTCCGTCGAGGACCGATCGCAGGCTCTCGGCATAGCGGTCGCCGGCCACACCGAACCGGGTCCCGGTGAGCTCGGCCAGCTGGCCCAACTCGCCGGGCGTCAGGTAGGCGTTCATCTGAGCGGTCGCCGCACCCAACCGGGCCGCACCGAAGATCGTCGCCACCGAGAGGGCGCTTCCCAGGTTGACCAACGCCACCCGGTCACCGGGGCCCACGCCGGCGGCCGCGAGCGCTGTCTCCACCTGTCGGATGCGGTGCTCCAGCTGGCGGTAGGTGAGCGCCTCGCCGTCCACCACCAAGGCCACCCGGTCAGGGACGGCCGCCAGGGGGGCGTCGGTGGCGTGTCCGACGTTCATGGACGGCAGGGGAGATCGGAGGGGGTGTCCCGGGTCACGATGGCGACATGGTAGGCCAGAGGCCGTGGGTCAGCACGGGTAGGCCAGAGGCCGTGGGTCAGCACGGGTAGGCCAGAGGCCGTGGGTCAGCACGGGTAGGCCAGAGGCCGTGGGTCAGCCCGTCGGTAACGGGGCAAAGGGCTTCACGGTTACCCAGCACGTTCCCTGCGCCTTGCCCTGGGAGGTCAACTGACACGCCGAGGAAGGTGGGACGTTGTTGCGCAGTTGCACGATCTTGAACAGCGTCGGGCCGTAGCGCTTCTTCGGTCCGAAGCTCAGGATGGGCGTGTAGGTGCCGGGGAAGTTCTTGACCCGGGAGAGGGCCGTCACGAACGTGCGTCGGTTCAGATCGCTGCCCGCCGCCCTCGCCGCGGTGGCGAACAGCGAAATCACCTGGCACCAGCTGACCACGGGACCCTGCTGTTCGATGAAGTCGTCGGTGTTCCCTGGGGGGGTCTGCGGATAGGCCTTGTGCCAGGGGATCCAGCACGCCTTTACCCCGGGGTCGTAGCCCAGTGGTCCGGTGTAGTTGGAGGGTGTGGTGCCTCCACCCAGCGTCTCCACGGTGAGCCCTTCCTGGCCGTCGAGCGCATTCTCGTAGGGGACGGGTATGAGTCCCAGCGCCGACTCGATGCTCGATTCGTAGTCACTCAACAGCAGTTTGGGGTAGTAGTTCTGGTTGGTCTCGGCCTGCAGCACCGGATAGAAGACGTTGAAGGGGATCATGGGAATGACCGAGGTGACCCCGGCACTACGCAGTTGCTGAACCACCAGCGGAGCCTGGGCGTCGGTGGTGGCGGAATCGGTGGGGTCCGAAGCGATGGTCTTGACCACGGGAGTGATACCGGCCCGGCTCAGGTCGGGCAGCAGGTAGTCCTTCAGGGCCAGTTGGTCCGAGGCGCGGTCGCCGACCATCACGCCGACCTTCTTGCCGGCCAGCAGGTCGGCGCTCAGGCCCCAGTTGACGACGGCCTGCAGGATCACCGCCTGGTCCGGCCCGGTCCACCACAGATAGGGCGAGCCCTCGTTGGTCCAGTTGGTCACCGTGGTCCACTGCCCTATGAACGGCGTCTGGCCCTCCTGGGTGATGCACAACTGGTTGTCGCCCGACCAGGCCCCGATGCCGTCGAGTACGGCGAAGGCTGCCGGGGACCCCTCCGTCCAGGTCTTGCACAGGGCCCGCATGGCCGACTCGTTGGTGGGGTCGAAGGTGGTGATGATGGGACGGATCCTGCGGCCGTTGATCCCCCCGGACCGGTTGATCCGGTTGACGTAGAAGGTGATGGCCTTGGTCTGCTCCGCGTACTCGGCGTCTCTGGCAAAGCCCTCCTGTCCGGCGAGTGAGTTGAGGGAGACCACCGGGAACACCACGTTGATGGACTTGGTCGAGACCCCCCTGGCCGACGTACTGGCCTTGCCCACCGCTACCGGGGCTGCGGAGGCCGAGCCGGCCGGGACCAGGGTCATCAATGCGCCACAGCCGATCCCCACCGCACAGGCCAGGGTCAGCGCCCGCAGCGGGCTCCCCCACCTCCCCCGGCCAGTGGGCTGCCGATGCCGGGTGCCGTCGCCATGCCGCCGGATCGATGACCTCATGCACCCCTCCTAGACGAGAAGCCGGATCGTGGTCCGGCGACCGCACCGAGACCCTACCGATCCGTCCGGTTGCCAACAACTGCGCGCTGATTGCCGTCGGCCTTCGTCGGCCGTGATGCCCGGGAGTACGACGGTCCCGTGAACGCGGTCACCGGCCTCCTGTCGAGCGGCATCCGGGCTCAGGGAACCTCGAGGGCCGGAACGACCTCGGCCATGAAGCGTCGGAGCGTATCGTCGTCGGGAAAGTCGCGGAGCCACAGAATGAGGCCGCGGCAGCCGGCGTCCACGAAGGCCTGGGCCTTTTCGACCACCTGATCGACGGTGCCTACCAGATTGTCAGCCAGGTACTGGTCGGTCGGGGTCCCACCCCATAGGTCGCCGCCGCCTTCGGCCTCGCACCACACCCGGCACTCGGCGTCGGTGTCGAACAGGCGGCAGTCGGGGCCATGGGTCCGTCGGATGTCCCCGAAGAGGCGCCCCACCTCGTTGCAGTACGTCTCGAGCAGACCGGACTTGCGCCGGAAGGCCTCCAAGCTCACCTGCCAGTTGGTCAAGTCGGCCCGTCGGGCGGCGATCCTGAGGTTGATCTGCTCGCCGCCCCCACCGACGAGGATCGGCGGCAGCTGCTGGACGGGCTTCGGATCGCAGTAGGCGCCCTCGAAGTGCAGGTAGTCCCCCTCGAAGGTCACGGTCTCCTCGGTCCACATGCGTCGCACGACCTCGAGGGTCTCGTCGAGCACGGCCAGCCGCTGTCGGTCGGACCGGTACTCGTAGCCGTAGGAGTGGTACTCCTCGTGGAACCATCCGGCCCCCATCCCGAGGATGAGTCGGCCCTCGGAGTAGACGTCGACACAGGCCGCCTCCTTGGCCAGCAGCCCGGCGTTGCGATACGAGGCGCACGTGACCAGCTGGCCCAGTCGTGCCGTCGAGGTGCGTTGGGACAGCGCGGCCACCATGGTGAAGGCTTCGAAGACGTGGGTCGGTCGGCGCTGTGGGACCGTCTCCACGTGGTCATAGACCCACAGGTGGTCGTAGCCGAGGGACTCGGCCAGCACGGCCAGCTCCACGGACCGGGCCCAGGCGTCGGGGCCGTCCCACCCGGTGTACTCCAGCTTCCACCCCTGGGGGACGAAGACGCCCACCTCCAGTCGGTCGGCCACCGCTCCGGTGCTCATTGGGCGAACTCCCACCACTGCACTTCGCACATCATGGGGAGCAGGTACCGAACATAGAGCGAGTGGATCTTGACCACTCCCTGATCGTCGGTGTGCAGGTCGATGAGGTCGACCCGGTCGTCGTGGGCCCGGAAGGCCTGGGCCCGGTCCTGTACGCCTTGCAGCTCGCCCAGGGTGCCCACGGAGAAGCCGAAGTGGTCCATCCGCGGGCAGGCCATGGGCTGGTCGTCGGCGATGAGGAAGATGAACTGGTCCCAGTGGACGCACGACAGGATCAGCCGGCGACGATCCTCGGTCATCACCTCGATCTCGTCGAAGCCGAACACCTCCCCCCAGAACCGGCAGATCTCCTTCCGGTGGGGACCGTCGAGCAGGTCGGCGGGCATGCTCAAGGCCACGTGGTTGAACCGGGGAACACCACTCGGGTAGTAGGGATGGCCCATCAGACGGCCTCCGTCCGGTCCCCGTGGTGGTCCGACAGACGGGGGACGACCATGACCTTGCCGGCCAGTCGACCTTCGGCCAGACCGGTGAGGGCGTCGGACAGACGGTCCAGGGGAACGTCCTCGGCTTCGATCAGCAGGTCGGTTGGGAAGCGGTCGGAAGCCAGCAGTTCCAGGGCCCGATCGAAGCCGTCGAGGTCGTAGACGAACGAGCCGACCACGTGGAGCTCGTTCAGCACGAAGCGGTTGGGGTCGAAGGCCGGGTGCTCGAGCCCCGCCCCCACCAGGACGAGGGTTCCGCCCCGCCGGAGCTGGTGGAACCCGGCTTCCATGGCCACCTTCTTGCCCGAGCACTCCAGCACCACGTGGGTGGCACGCTCGGTGATCCGCTCCGGTTCCCAGGGGGGAAAGGTCTCGAGATCGGTGGGGTCGAGCACTTCGTCCGCCCCGAGCTCCCGGGCCAGACGCTTGCGGCGCGCCCCGGGCTCCACGGCGATGACCGGTCCGATGCCCCGGGCCACCAGGGCGGCGATGGACAGGGCCCCGATGGGACCGGCTCCGATGACCATGACCCGGTCGCCGGGCCCCGCACCGGACCGGGTGATGCCGTGCAGAGCCACGGCCAGGGGCTCGGCCAGTGCCGCCTGCCGGGCGGTGAGGCCGGCGGGCAACCGCAGCAGGGACGCCTCCGGGACCAGAACGTAGCGGGCGAACGCCCCGTCATGTCCGTCGACGATCGGTCCCTGTCGGTTCTCGCACTGCGACGGCTTGCCCTCGAGGCAGCGCCGGCAGTACCCGCACTTGGGGGACGTGCCTCCTACCACCACCTCGCCGAGCTCCCACCCGGTGACGCCGTCGCCCAGCGCCACGATGGTCCCGGTGAACTCGTGGCCCGCCACCATTCCCTTCTCGCCCCAGCCGTCGAGGAGCATGTGGACGTCGGAACCGCAGATCCCGCAGTGGCCCACCTCCACCAGCACCTCGTGGGACCCTGGCCGGGGCACCGGACGCTGCTCCACCACCACCTCGCCCGGACGCTGCAGTACGGCCGCCGGCATCGTCTGTGGTAGCTCGTTCATGACACCACCCCCCCGGATGGGCCGCCTCCGGATGGGCCGGATGCGGTGGTAACTCTGGTTCGGGCGACACTCTATGCCAGACGGTCCGATCAGAGCCCGGCCCGGACTCAGCCGGACCAGGCCGGGGGGCTAAAGGGTTCCCCGCCGTGTGACGATGTTCTCGGCATGGCTCCGGACCTACGCTTCGATACCGACGATCCTGAATTCCAGCGAGGGTTCGAGATCGGCGTCCTGTGGGAACGCCTGGTCACCGACGGGGCCTGTCACATGGCCGTGTCCGCCTCCAACGCCGAGATGGTTATCCGGGTGGCCCAGGCTTTCGGCTGCGAGTTCTCCGGCCGCGAGATCGAGGACGATCAGATCTCCGTCGAGCTGCACCAGGTGACCGGCTGACCGCTCTCGCCGGCCGGCGCCCCTGGATCACGGGATCGGCACGAGGCGGCGCGGTATCGGACCGGACCGATGGGCATCGGCACGCTACCGTCGCGCCCATGGAGGAGCGGTGATCGAGCAGGTGGTCGACCAGTGGAAGGCCCATCTGCGGGGGGAGCTGCCCGGCGGGCTCGACGCCCTGCTCGACGACGACGTCGTCTTCTACTCGCCCATCGTCTTCACGCCCCAGCGGGGCAAGGCCATCACCATCCTCTATCTCGAGGCGGCGGGTCAGACGTTCCCCGGCGACCCCGACGAGGGGCCGTCGGTCGGCGGGTCGCCGTCGGCGGGGAGCTTCCGCTATACCAAGTCGGTCCTGGCCGATGACACCGCGGTGCTCGAATTCGAGACCACCATGGACGGCCGGTACGTCAACGGCGTCGACATCATCCGCTGCAACCCCGAGGGCCGGATCATCGAGTTCCGGGTGATGATCCGGCCCCTGCAGGCCGTCGAACTCGTGCACCGCCGCATGGCAGCCATGCTGGAGCGGATGGGCTCACCCGACTGACCCCGTCCTTGGCGCAGCGGGCCGGACGGCCCGGCGGGACGTCAGTACCCCCCGCTGCAGCCGTGCTGATCCGGTGCGGCGTTGGGATTCCCCCAATACCGGACGGCGAAGGCCACCGCCACTCGAATCTGCTGCTCCGCCGACGCCTTGGCGGCATCGGCCGGGTAGCCGAAGGTGTTGAAGGTGTTCCAGTTGGCGCGGCTGAAGCCCAGTCCGCCGCTGTAGATCGGACCGTCGATATTCCACAGGCCGCCCTCTTCGCACATGTTGACCCGGAACCAGGCCTGGCGTTGGAAATCGGTGACGCCGTCGGCCCCCACGTCGAGGGCCAGCGAAGGCTGGCTGTACACGCTGCTACCGGCCAGCGAGCCGTAGAAGCCCGAGTTGCCGTAGGCGAACACGCCGCCATCGGAGGCCACGGTGATGTAGCCCCCATCGGAGGACGAGATCCCGATCATCGGCTTGTTGAGGTGCTGTCCCCCGGTCGAGCCGAGAAAGGGCGCCCCACCGACGTCGAAGATCCCGCCGTCGCTGGCCACCATCCGGTAGCCGGTACCGAGGGCGCTGATCCCCACGATGGGCTGGGCCGATGATGCACCACCCTCGTACGGGGCGTCACCGAAGGCGAAGACGGCACCGTTGGCCGAGGCCTCCCAGTACCCCCTGCCGTCGGGGCTGGAGCTGATGCCGACGATGGCGCTGGAGGGCGTGAGGTTGACGGCCGATCCGTAGAACGAGGCGTCGCCGAACCCGAACACCCCGCCGTCGGCGCCCACCAGCCAGTAGCCCCTCCCGTCCGGCGTGGAGGTGATGGCCACGATGGGCCGGTTCAGAGGGGTGCCTCCGGTTGAGCCGAAGAACTTGGCGTCACCGAATGCGAAGACCCCTCCATCGGAGGCCACCTCCCAGTACCCACCACCGTCCGGGGTGGCGGCGATGCCCACGATGGGGGCGTTGAGATGGGCCGAGCCGGTGGAGCCGTAGAAGCCGGCCCGTCCGAAGGAGAACACGCCGCCATCGGCGGCCACCAGCCAGTATCCGGATCCGTCGGGAGCGGCCGCCGCGCCCACGATGGGGGCGTTGAGCTGCATGCCGGACCCGGTGGGTAGACCGGCCCCGGCACCTCCGGCCACGGAGAAGGCGGCCCCGGTCAGGGCCAACGTGGCCAGGATGACCCCGACGATGGTGCTGGCTCGTCGGCGCCGGATCCGGGACGTCGGCGGGGTGGCGGGCGAAGGGGTGATGGCGGGAGCTGCGGGTTCCTGGGAACGGGTACTTCGAAAGAAGGTGGGGGAATGCATAACGGGTGACCTTTCCTCGGTCGGTCAGAACGACGTCGACGAAGGACGTTGTTCTGGCTCTCTTTTGGTTGGGTGGACCCCACGTCTGTGCATTCAACGCCCCAGCCGGGCACCGGGAAGGGTGGTACGGCCTGGCTATAAGAGCCGGGTGTGCTCGCGGGTTGTTCGTGTCCGAGTTGTCAGTGTCGTGTTTCGTGATCTCCTGGTGGTTGGTTCGCCAAGCGGCACAGGGGTGCCATGCGAAGAAGGGGCTTCCCACTGCCCGAGTGGGAGGGGGGGCGGCTCGTGGCGCCCGCGATCTGACGACGGCAATGTACCGGCCGGCCGGGCGGATCGGTAATCGCCCCCCTCGTCCCAGGATGTCGCAGAATCCGCCCGGGAGCCCCGGTAATGGGCTCTGAACTGGCATGTCGACCAATCAGGCCGCCTCGTTCCGGCGGGGAAGACACCACGGAGAGTGGTGATTGGGGCCACCGGAAGGGTCCGACGGAGCCCGATCGACCCCGATCAGCTGGCCTGGCTCACCGAGCTCATGTTGAAATCCGGCACCCGCACAGCGGGCATGCGGGTGCGATTGAAGTACTCACCGAACTCCCGACCGAGGGTCCGTTGGCTGGCGCCCACCTCGGTGACCCGGGCCAGGAGGTCGACCGGGCTCTCGTTGAAGCGGAAGTTGTTGGTCGTCCCGACCACCTTCCCGTCCTCCACCACGTAGACCCCGTCACGGGTGAGACCGGTGAGGAGCTGGGTGGCCGGGTCGACCTCCCGGATGTACCAGAGGCAGGTGAGCAGCAGGCCGCGCTCGGTCCGGGACACCAACTCCTCGACCGAACCGGCGGCCCCGTCGACCTCCAGGGTCAGGTTGCCGATGAAACCCGCCGGCGCCGTCCCCGAGCGCGCAGCCCCGGCCCGGTGGTAGCGGAGGCGGTCGAGGTTCCCGCCGTCGATCCACTGCGTGCGGTCGAGTCGGAGCCCGTTGTCGAACACCGAGGTGTCGGCGGTGGACGATGTGGTGGTGAGGAACGGAGCACAGGGCAGGCCGGGCTCAGCGGGATCGCTGCGGAGGTCGAAGGGGAGGGTCGAGAGCTGCTGGCCCACCCGGGTTCCGCCCCCCGGAAGGGAGAAGACGGTCCGGCCGTCCTCGGCGTTCCGCCCGCTGAGCTCGTAGGCCACGGACACCATGAGGTCACTGACCGCGGCCGGAGGCAGGATCACTTCGTAGCGCCCGGCCGGCCGCTCCAGCCGCCGACCGGCCCAGGCCAGTCGTTGCTCGAGCCCGGTGTGCAACTCCTCGACCGAGACGTCGGAGAAATCCGCCGTGCCCGCACCGGCCCAGGTGGAGTCGGTGCCGTCGGCACTCCGGGCCACGAGGTGCAGGGCACCCTGCGGCTGGGCGTGGGCCAACCGGATCCCCGTCGAGGTCCCCAGGTACTCGGTGGTCTGGCGGTGCTCGGCGAAACCGGCCAGGACGTGGCCGGCCCGCCCGGCCCGCCCGAATGATCGTGACAGCCCGGTGAGCACGCCGGACAGCACCGCCAGCTCGGTCCGCTCCGGTGGCGCGTCGAACCGGTGCCCGGATCCCGCTGACCCGTCGGCATCCCCGGGGGCCAGCAGCGGGAAGGCGTCATCGGCCGGAGGAGACCCCGCTGCATCCTGCTCGGCCGCGCCCACCAGCTCGGCCACGTCCACGTCCCCGCCCCGCCGGGCCACGCCGGCCGCCATGCCGCCCTCGACCTGCCGCAGGCTGATCACCGTCACCCGACGGTCCCGTCGGCTGCCGTTGGTCGTAGTGGTGTTGTTGGCGTAGCGGACCTCGACCTCGCTGGTCTCCTCCACGATCACCACGCAGTGGTCGCTGCCGGGTCCGGCCGCGGCCAGGGCCCGCTCCACGACGTCCTGGGGTGGCGGGAGCCCGTTCCCGTCCGACGGTCCACCGGTCACCGGGATGACGCTCACCGACCCGACTCCTCCCGGGCGTTCAGCACCCGGACACCCCGGACCAGTACCGAAGGGCACCCGTGGGAGACCGGTGCCACCTGTCCGGGCTGTCCTTTCCCGCAGTTGAACGCTCCCCCCAGCAGGTAGGTCGATCGTCCCCCGACCGCCTCCATCGACCCCCAGAACTCCGTGGTGGTGGCCTGGTAGGCGACGTCCCGGACCTGGCCCACCAGGCGGCCGCCCTCGATACGGAAGAAGCGCTGACCGGTGAACTGGAAGTTGTACCGCTGCATGTCGATGGACCAGCTCTTGTCGCCCACGATGTACAGACCACGGTCGACCCCGCCGATCAGCTCCTCGGTGGTCGGTCCCTCCCCCTCGGCCGGCTGCAGGGAGACGTTGGCCATCCGCTGGATGGGCACGTGGAGCGGGGAGTCGGCGAAGGCGCACCCGTTGGACGCCCCGAGGCCGCTGCGGGCGGCGATGGACCGGTCCAGCTGGTAGCCGGCCAGGATCCCCTTCCGGACGAGGTCGAACGACTGACCGGGGACCCCCTCGTCGTCGATGGCCACCGTGGCCAGCCCGTGCGGGGTGGTGCGGTCCCCGGTGACGTTCATGACGTCGGACCCGTAGCGCAACGATCCGAGCTGGTCGAAGGTGGCGAACGACGTCCCGGCGTAAGCCGCCTCGTACCCCATGGCCCGGTCCAGCTCGGTGGCGTGGCCGATCGATTCGTGGATGGTCAGCCACAGATTGGTGGGATCGACGACCAGATCGTAGGAACCGGCCACGATCGACGGGGCCCGGAGCTTCTCGGCCAGCAGCTCGGGGATCGAGGCCAGCTCGGCGTCCCAGTCCCAGCCGTCGCCGTGCAGGTACTCCCAGCCCCGACCGACCGGGGGGGCCACCGTGCGCATGGTCTCGAATCCACCGTCGGGTTCGATGGCGAACGCTTCGACGGTGGGGTGGACCCGCACCCTGCGCTGGGTGGCCTCGGTGCCCCGCAGGTCGGCGTAGAACTTGTCCTCGGTGACGGCCAGCACATCGGCCGTGACGTGGTCGACCGAACCGGACGTCAGCAACCGGTCGCTCCATTCGGACAACAGGCCGACTTTGTCGGCCAGAGGGACGTCGACGGGATCGGTGGCGTAGAGCGACTCCCACCTCACCACACCGTGGCCCGGCTCTCCGGCCAGCTCCACCGGCTCCCCGCCCGCCCCGGCGATGGTGCGGGCCACCTCGGCGGCCTCGTCCACCAGTGCCGCGGCCTGGCCGGCTCCGGTGGCCACCGTTGCCGCGAAGCCCAGAGCCCCGTCGATCACCACCCGCACGCCCATCCCCAGCTCGATGTCGTCGGCCGCCCCCTCGAGACGGGCGTCCCGCAGCCGGACCCGCTGGGACCGCAGGTGCTCCACCCGGAGCTCGGCATCCGAGCACCCGAGCTCCCGGGCCCGGGACAGGGCGGCGTCGCGAGCGGTAGCGAGCGCGCTGGTGTCGAAGGAACCGGCGGAGAAGGGCACGTAGGGCACGTTAGACCCGGCACCCGGTGGCGCCGGACCTACCGTGGCGTCTTACGACCCCGTGCACCGAGTCGGAAGGTGAAGCCATGTCCCACGTACAGATCCAGTTCACCATCGATGATCCGGCACAGGCGGACGGGATCATCGAGCAACTGCTGACGCGTCGGCTTGTGGCCTGCGGTCAGCGCATGGGGCCGGTGGTCAGCCGCTACTGGTGGGCGGGCGCCCTGGAGCGGACCGAGGAATGGCTGGTGCTGGTGAAGACGAGGGGTGACCTGGCTTCCGTGGTGATGGACACCGTCGTGACCGCCCATCCTTACGACACGCCGGAGATCGTGGTGCTCACCGTGGCCGCCGGGAGCCCGGACTACCTGTCGTGGATCGACAGCGTCACCGGCACGGCCGGTACCATCGGTCAGGCCGAGGAGACGGAGGAGTGATGGGACAGGGACCACGGATCTGCCTGATCGGAGCGGGCGGGATGTCGTTCGGGCCGGTGATGGTGCTCGACGCGGTCAACACCCGTCGGACACGGGGGGCCACCATGGTGCTGCACGACGTCAGTGCCGAGCGCCTGGAGGTGGCGGTCCGCTTCGCCAACCGGATCAACGAGCGGCGGGGCGGCCCCATCACCATCGAGGCGTCCACCGACCCCGCCGAGGCCATGGTGGGGGCGGACTTCTGCCTGACCAGCGCCGAAGTGGGGCGGTGGCCCCACTGGGTCGAGGACTACGAGATCCCCCGGCAGTACGGGGCCACGCAGATCACCGGTGAGAACGGGGGTCCCGGAGGGGTGTTCCACTCGCTCCGGTCCATCCGGACCATGCTGGGCATCTGCGCCGACATCGAGCGTCACTGTCCGGACACCTTCCTCATCAACCTGACCAACCCCCTGAGCCGCGTGGCCCTGGCCATCAACACGGCCACATCGGTGAGGAACGTGAGCATGTGCCACGAGTTCGCCGGTGGTCTGGCCCGCATCGCCGGACTGCTGCGGGTCCCCCGGTCCAAGATCGAGGCCAAGGCGTCGGGGATCAACCACTTCACCTTCTTCACCGAGATCCGGCGGACCGACACCGGTGAGGACCTCTACCCCCGACTCCGGCGACTGTGGCGCCGCCGCTACTTCGACTACCCGGCCTCGGTCACCGCCACCGCCCGCCAGCTGTCCAAGGTGCCCCTGGTCAAGGTGGCGGTGGAGCAGCTGTACGCACCCCTGGTGTCCCACATGTTCCGGGAGTACGGCCTGCTGCCGTGCTCGGTGGACAGCCACATCGGGGAGTACGTGCCCTTCGCCGAAGAGGTGGCCGGGTGGCACCCCGTGCCGGTCTACTTCCATCAGGGGGTCGGCCATCAGATGGAGCGGCTCATCACCCGGTACGGCAACGGGGACTCGCGCGTGCCCATGCACCGGGCCGGCCGATCGGCCGAGGAGGTCTTTCCCATCATCGGGGCCATGTGGACCGACCACCATCGCCAGCTCAACGCGGTCAACGTCCCCAACCGCGGCTATGTACCCAATCTGCCGGACGGCGCCATCGTCGAGGTTCCCGCCACCGTGGACGGCAAGGGCGTCGCCCCCACGGCCATGCCCCCCATCCTCGAGCCGTTGGCCGGATTCATGCGGACGCAGATCGAACTGCAGCAGCTGGTGGTGGAAGCGGCCGTCACCGGTGATCCCGAGCCCGCCTTCGAGGCCCTCCGGCGGGATCCCCTGTCGCCGTCCGACGAGGGGTCGTGCCGCAAGATCTTCGACGAGCTGATGTCGGTCCAGGCCGAGGCGCTTCCGTTCTGAGCCCGAAGCGTTCCGGGCCGGTCGGCTCGGAACGCGTCAGGCGCTGGGCTCCTTGGCCTGCTTCTCCTCGTTGTGCTTCTCGAAGGCCGTGGTCACGGCGGTGGTGGCCGCCCCGATGAACTCCGGTCGATTCTCCGCCGCCCAGTCGCGGCTGGCCGTGAGTGTGGCCGAGGACCCCTGGAACTCCGGCGCCACGTAGCGGGCGATGAGCTCATAGGAGTGGCGGGTGGCCGCGGTGTCGGCCCACTCGTGTCCCATCAGCAGGAACGTGCCGAACCCTTTGGACTGCTGGCGCAGCCGCTCCACCTGGTTGATCGCATCCTCCACCGTCCCGATCACGGCGAAGCCCGAGGCGTTCAGGGCGTCGACCAGAGTCTCGTGGTTGGCGGTGTCGGGGGCCAGGGGGAGGGCGGCCACCCGCTGGAAGTAGTCGACCCACTGGTCGAGGCCGAACTCCACGTCGGCGATGGCCTGCTCCTTGGTGTCGGCGATGTGCATGGGCCCGACCAGCCGCCACTTGCTTCGGTCGATGGTGGTGCCGAACTCGGCCGCCCGCTCCTCCATCACGTCCCAGTGCAGGCCCAGCACGTCGAACCCGCCCGCCGACGTGGCCCCGATGGACAGGAGGCTGCACCCGAACCGTCCGGCGGCCCGGGGGCCGGCCGGTGACACCTGGGCGGCCACCGCCACCTCGGGATAGGGGCGCTGGAAGGGCCGCAGCTGCAGCCGGGCCTTGACCAGGCGGAACCAGTCCGTCTCCATGCTCACCGGCTCCCCACCGGCCAGCAGCGCCAGGATGGCCTCGAGCGACTCCTCCATCATGTCCCGCTGTCTGACCGGGTCGATCCCCATCATGAAGGCGTCGGAGGGGAGGGCGCCGGGGCCCACCCCGATCATCAGCCGGCCCCGGGTCAGGTGGTCGAGCAGGACGAGGCGGTCGGCCAGCATGAACGGGTGGTGGTAGGGGAGGGACGACACCCCGGTGCCCAGCCGGATCTGCCGGGTCCGGGCGGCGGCGGCGGCGATGAATACCTCGGGGGAGGCGATGATCTCGAATCCGGCCGAGTGGTGCTCACCGATCCACGCCTCGTCGAATCCCAGCGCGTCGAGGTGCTCGATGAGCTGGAGGTCGCGCTCGAGGGCCAGTGTGGGGTTCTGGCCCACCGGGTGGAACGGGGCCAGGAAGATCCCGAACTTCAGATGGTCCGCGGCGTCCAGGGTGGTCATGAAGGTGTCTCGCCTCCGGTCGTGGTCGGGATGGATCGTCTGGTGGGTGTCACGGGTGGACCACGATCTTGCCGTGCTCACCCGGGGTGCGGAGGCGGTCGAAGGCGCCGGGAGCGCCGGCCAGGTCGACCGAGGAGGTGATCAGCCGGTCGGCCCCGGCCACGCCGGCTCCGAGTCGGCCCAGCGTGGCGGCGAACTCGTCGGGGGTGTAGCCGAAGGAGAAGACCAGCTCCATCTCCTTGGTCACGGCCACGAAGGGCTCGATGGTGTCGGAGTGCATGCACACCCCGACCACCACCACCCGACTCCTCGGTGGGGCCTCGTCGATGAGGGACTGGAGCAGGCCGGGCACCCCGACCGCCTCGAAGATCACCGGGCTGGGTGGCTCGGTCCCGGACATGGAGGCGACGGCCCGCTCCAGCAGTGTGGTGGGAACGCCGAGCGGACCCCATCGGTCGTGGGGTGAGCCGTCCGCCGGGTCGATGACCTCGTCGGCACCGAACGCCTCGGCCAGCAGGCGGCGGGTGGCCGAGAAGTCGGCGGCCAGCACGGGCCCGTGCCCCCGGGCCTTCAGGGCGGCGATGACGGCCAGGCCCACCGGACCGCACCCCACCACCAGGCAGGGCTGCCCCGGCTCCAGTCGGGACAGGCCCACGGCGTGCTCGCCCACGGCCAGCGGCTCGGTCAGGGCGGCCATGTCGGTGGACACCGAGTCCGGCACGGGAAGGACGAGCATCTCCTGCAGCACCAGGTGTTCGGCCAGTGCGCCGGGATAGACCGAGGAGTAGCCGATCTGTTCCGGTCCGGTGGGACCGAAGAGGATCGGCACCGAGCAGACCCTCGTGCCCACGGGAAGGGTGCGGGTGGTGTCGGGCCCGTACTCGGCCACCTCGGCGCAGAATTCGTGCCCGAACACGGTATCGCCGGCGGGGTCCGGTGACGGGGCACCGACCCGCGCCATCAACTCGGCGAAGTGCGGGAAGTCGGCTAATGCGTGGAGATCGGAGCCGCAGATGCCGGCGGCCAGGGAGCGGACCACCACATGGCCGGACCCCGGGGAGGGGTCGGCCACCGAGTCGACGATCAACGATCCACCCCGGGTCACTGCAGCGCGCATCCCATCCCCCAGTCCGTGCGCATGGGCCGGCGTCTCGGGCCTGGCCCGGTCGCCGCCGAGAGTCTCACACACCGAGGCCGGTGACGCCGCCGGCGGGCCACCGGCCTGTGGGGCGCTCAGTCGGCGTCGTCGTCGAGGAACTCCTCGGCCAGCAGATCCATCAGGAGGGCGTCGTGCCAGGTGCCGTCGGGGCCCCGCTCGTAGCGACGTCGGACACCGATGGGCCGGAACCCGACCTTGGTGTAGCAGCGGATGGCGGCCGGGTTGTCGGCGGCCGGGTCGATCTCGAAGCGGCGGTGTCCGTGCCCGCCGATCAGGTGTCTGACCACCGTGCGCACGGCGTCGCTGCCGATGCCCCGGTTGTGGACGGCGGGGTCGACGTAGAGGTCGATGCCGGCGAAGCGGTAGTCGGGCTCCTCCTCGGCCGACCACTGGATCCACCCGACCACCCGGTCGTCGGCCTCGATCACGTACGGGGTGGCACCCGGCTCGCCCAGATCCTCTTCGATGGCCGCCCAGAGATCGTCTCCTCCCCGCCAACGTGCGTAGACCTCGGGGGAACGGCGGATAGGGAGGAGGGCGGGGATGTCCCGCTGTGTGGGCGGGCGGAGCCGGACCTGGAATCCCTGCAGCGGGGCCATGGCGCCCATCGTACGAGGGGGGCCATGGAAGAGCCTCAGGGGATGTGGCCGTCCCCCCTCGGCTCGAGGCAGTGGGGGTCGAAGCGGAGCTCGCGACGGGCCATGGCCTCGAAGAACCCGAGGAACCCCTCGCCGTCGGAGGCCCGGAAGAAGCTGCGGGCCGGGTCGGGCAGCTCACGCCCACCCCCCAGCGATTCCACGTGCCAGGCCCTGCGGCTCCGGTACTCGAGGGCCACGGCCCGCTGGTGGGCGGCCCGGATGCTTCCCGCCGTCACGAAGACCCCGTGGTTGGCCAACAGGGCCATGTCGGCCGATCCCATCGAGGCGACGGCCTTGGCCGCGCTGTCGCGGGAGTCCACCGGTCCGTCGTACTCGTCCACCACCACCAGCTCGCCGCCTCCCAGCGCCGAGCTCTGGTCGTAGCAGCCGGGCACCCGGGCCAGGTCGGCCCAGACCGTGCCGAAGCGCGGATGGCTGTGCACCGCCACCACCACGTCGTCACGCTGGCGGTGCAGCTCGAGGTGGAGGGGGATCCCGAGAGGCACCGGCCACCGTCCCTCCAGCCGGTTGCCGTCCAGGTCGATGACCAGCAGGTCGTCCGGCCGGAGCTCCTCCCACAGCAGGAGCCACGGGTTGCACAACAACGTGCCGTCGTCCTGCCGGTAGGTGATGTGCCCGGCCAGATGGTCGTCGTACCCCTCGCGCCACAGGGTGCGGGCCAACAGGACCAGCTGCTGGCGGACGGACAGCTCGGGCAGCAGCGCCTCGGGTCCGGGGACGAACGGGCCGGAGCTCACGGCACGGTGTGTTCCGGCAGCGGCCAGCGGTAGAGCCGGGCGGCGTTCTGGTGGGTGAGCTTGCGCAGGTCCCCTTCGGGCAGGTGTCCCCAGCACCGTTGGATGACCGACTGGGTGTCGGGCCAGGTCGAGTCGCCGTGGGGGTAGTCCACCTCCACCATGATGTGGTCGATCCCGATGCGGTGGCGGGTGTCGATGGTGGACGGGTCGTCGATGGTGCAGAACCAGAAGTTCCTCGCCAGCACCTCGGCCGGGAGGAGACCCGAGGGGTCGTAGTCGCGCCCGTAGCCCGAGCGGTCGACGATGTTGTCCAGGCGGTCGAGCAGCATGGCCACCCAACCGATGCCCCCTTCGCTCATGGCGATCTTGATCCGAGGGTGGCGCACCGGAAGGCCGGACCAGACCCACTCGGCACAGGCCGAGAGGGACATCTGGCCGAACAGGGTCGCCCCCAGGGCCACCATCGGACTGTCCGGGGGCATGTCGGGCATGCCCGACGAGCCGACATGGAGGGAGATCACCGTGTCGGTCTCCTCGCAGGCGGCGACGATCGGGTCCCAGTAGCCCGAGAACAGGCTGGGCAGTCCGATGCGGTGGGGGCGCTCGGGGAGGGTGACCGACCGGAACCCCCGCGTGGCGTTACGCCGGATCTCGGCCGCCCCGAGCTCGGGGTCGGCCAGGAAGGTGATGCCGCACGGGATGATCCGGTCGGGATAGGGCTGCCACCACCCCTCGTAGAGCCAGTCGTTCCAGGCCCGGGTCACCGCCAAGCCCAGCTCGGGATCGGAGCACTCCGAGAACACCCGCCCGGAGAACCCGGTGATCTGGGATGGGAAGTTGAGCGAGGCCCACACCCCGTTGATGTCCATGTCGGCGATGCGGGCGTCGATGTCCCAACAGCCCCGCCGCATGTCCTCGAACCGGGTGGGCTCCAGGGTGACCGACTCGGGCCGGCGGCCGGCCACGGCGTTCATCCCCACCTGGGAGTAACGCCTGCCGTCGAACTCCCACAGCTGATGGCCCTTGTCGTTCTCGACGATCCGGGGGGCCCGTTCGACGAACCGGTCGGGGAGCCGACCCTCGAACATGTCCGGCGGCTCGACCAGGTGGTCGTCGACGGAGATCACCGTGTAGTGCACGGATCGGGGCTCGGGGTCGGGGAGCAGGGTGTCCCGCCGGGTCACGATGGTCATGCCGTCCTCCCCACAGCCTGAGTATGCCAGGGCCGGTCTCCTGACGCCCGAGGCGGGGGAGCGAAGGTCGACGCCTGCTAGACACGGGCCATGGACGGTCGCACGGCACCGATCGACGCAGCGGGCCCCGCGGCCGGATCATGAACAAGGCCCGGGTGGAGACGTTCAGCGACGGGGTCTTCGCCATCGCCATCACCCTGCTGGTCCTGACCATCGCCCAGCCGGACACCCACGACTACCTCGACCTCCGCCGCCAGCTCCTGCAGCGCTGGCCCTCGCTGGCCGCCTACGCCGTCAGCTTCGTGGTCATCGGCATCATGTGGGTGAACCACCACACCGTCTTCTCCCACCTCCGCCAGATCGACCGGGGGCTCTTCTATTGGAACCTGCTCCTGTTGATGACCATCGTGTTCATCCCGTATCCCACCGAGGTGTTCGGCGAGGCGCTCCGGCTGCACCAGGGGGCCCGCACGGCGGCCGTCTTCTACAGCATCACCATGACGGTCAACGCCGTCATGTGGACCGGACTGTGGCTGCACGCGGCACGGGGCCGCCGCCTGCTCCAGGATGAATTCCCCGAGTCCCAGCGGACCGTGTCCACCCTCTTGTTCACCGGCGGGACCGTCCTCTACCTGATCTCGATAGGGGTGGCCTTCATCAACGCCTACCTGTGCCTGGTGTTCCACGGGCTCCTGGCCATCTACTACGCCCTCGATCCCATCTCCCGCCGGTTGGAGCATGCCCGGTCCGGGTCGCCCTGACCGGGCCCGGCCGCCAGACCGGTGGGTCCCGGCCGGCGTGCGATGCTGGGTCGGTGAGTCGTGACGCCGTGCCGATCTCGTGGATGTGCGACATGGACGGGGTCCTGGTCCACGAGGGACAGCTGATCCCCGGGGCCGATGCCTTCCTGGATGCCCTTCGCCGGAGGGGCCATCCGTTCCTCATCCTGACCAACAACTCGATCTACAGTGCCCGCGACCTCTCGGCCCGACTCGTCAACCTGGGACTCGAGGTCCCGGCCACCTCCCTGTGGACATCGGCCGAGGCCACCGCGGCCTTCCTCAAGTCACAACGTCCCGGTGGCACGGCCTTCGTGCTCGGGGAGGCCGGCCTGACCACCGCCCTGCACGAGGTCGGCTACGTCCTCACCGACCGCCGGCCCGACTACGTCGTGCTGGGGGAGACCCGGACCTACAGCTTCGAGTCCATCACCCGGGCCATTCGGCTGGTCGAAGGGGGCGCCCGGTTCATCGCCACCAATCCCGACCCCACCGGGCCGACCCTGGAGGGGATCGTGCCGGGGACCGGGTCGGTGGCCGCCCTGATCGAGCGGGCCACCGGCGTGGCCCCGTACTTCATCGGCAAGCCCAACCCCCTCATGATGCGGGAGGCCATGAACTCACTCGGCGCGCACTCCGAGTCGAGCGTTATGGTCGGCGACCGTATGGACACCGATATCGTGGCCGGCATCGAGGCCGGGCTCCAGACCATCCTCGTCCTCTCCGGCGTGACCAGTCGGTCCCAGATCGAGCGCTTCCCCTACCGGCCGGGCCGGGTGGTCGGCTCGGTGGCCGACCTGGTGGAGTCCATCGACCGGGACGACGCGGCTCCGGCCTAGGCATCGTGCTCTTCATCCACGAGTTCCACAAGGTGGTGGGCACGCGGGCGGCGGCGTTCGAGGCGGCCTATCGCCACGGGTGGATGCCCCTGCTGGCCGAGGGGTCCGAGGCCCGCCTGGCCTGGTACTTCGATCTGGCCCACGGCAGCGGCCTGGCCTACCGGGTGGTGACGGTCACCGCCGTCCGGGACGGTGCCGCCTACGCCCGCCTGGCCGAGCGGGTGGCCCGAGGCGACCTGCAGTCGTGGGCCCGGGACCTGGACGGCCTCCGCCACGAGACCCACAGCCGGGTCCTCGTCCCCCTCCCGTGGTCGCCGGGCTTCCCCGATCTGGACGAGATACCCGCCGCCGACGTGTCCCGTGAACCCTCCATGTACATGGAGGACACCATGTGGCCGTTCCCGGGGAAGCTGCGCCAGTACGTCGAGGCGGCGGGTGCGGTCTACCGCCCCTCCCTCCAGGGCGAGGACTCGCGGATGCACATGCACGTGGCCCTCGGGCTGGAGACCCTGCCCGGAGCGGGCCGAAGCCCGGAGGTGACGCTGCTCCAGCGGCTGTCCAGCCTGCCGCCCCTCATCCGGCTTCTGACCCAGGACATCCCACCCGAGGTGACCGGTCCCGGGTCGTGGATGCACGAGGCCCTCGACCTCCGTGACCGGTGGCGGTCGAGGCTGCTCCGCACGGCGCCGTGGTCGCCGCTCCCATGAGCACGCCGGAGGACGGTGCACCGATGCTGTTCATGCACGAGACCCACCGGGTCATCGGCCGGCACGCCGCCGAGTTCGAGGCCCTGGTGCGCGACGAGTGGATGGCCGCCCTGGCCGTCGGGGACGATGCCCGCCTCGTCTGGTACCTCAACCACGCCATGGGCAGCGGCCCGGCCTACGAGGTGGTCACCATCACCGCGCTGCGGGACGGTGCCGCCTGGGAGGCGCTGGGCCGCCGGATGGTGGGGGGCGACCTCGCGACACTGGCCACCCGGCTGGACAGCTGCCGGCACGAGGTGGAGGGGAAGCTGCTCACGCCGGTCTACTGGTCGGCCCTCCAGCAGGTGGACCTGGCCGCCGTGCCCACCGACGGCGGCACCCATGACCTGTCGGTGTACATGCAGGACACCGGGTGGCCCGATGCGCCTCTGGACGAGTACATCGAGCTGTGGGACCACGACTACTGGCAGATCATGCGCCAGACCCCACCGGAGAGGAAGCTCCTGGACATCCAGGCCTGCTTCCAGGTGGCCCACGGGTCGGGCATCCGGCCCGAGGCCATCCTCATGCAGAAGATCATGAACTTCGACACGCTGGGCCGGCTGCTGACCACGGCCGAGGCGCACGACCCCACCACCTGGCCCGGCACCTACATGGCCAAGGGGCTGGAGATCCGGGACCAGTGGGAGTCCAAGCTGCTGCGGACCAGCGCATGGTCGCCCCTCTGGTAGGTGCCCGGCCCGACACCACGGAGGGGGCCGGCCCGGTGACCCGGCCCTGTCTATCCTGGGCCGGGCACAAGGGGGAGTGGTCATGACCGAAGGTGATGTCGAGGCGGGGTCGCAGTCCCTCGAGGCCTGGGTGTTCGTGCGCCAGATGCTGGATGACATGACCGCCATGGTCACGGCCGAGGCCGAGACCGAGCTCGAACTGGTGGAGGGCCTCCGGGTCCTCGGCCGGGTCACCGCCCTGTGCTCGGAGCTCTCGCTGGACATCGACCCCGAGGCCCCCTGGTTCTTCTCCATGAACTCCGAGGCCCGTCTGGTGGGCGGGCCCAACCCCGACGGGGAGTACCACCTGGCCATGATCGACGGCCGTCACCGCTACCGGATCACCGGGCACCGGGCGACGGTGACCTATCTCGGATTCCAGGTGCTGGCCGGCCGGGGCCTCACCCCCCGCCGCCAGGCCGCCTACGTGTCGGACAACCGACTCGAGCTGGACGGTGCGGGGGCCTTCTCCCTGGTGCTGTCGACCGGGGAGCCCACGGCAGCTGAGGCCGCCGGGGCGACGTGGGTCCCGATCCCCGAGGACGCCTCCGCGGTGCTGGTGCGCCAGTACGTGGCCGACCGCGCCGCCGAACGGCTGGCCGACTTCCGCATCGAGCCCCTCGACCCGGTCGGGGTCCCCGAGGTGCCCTCGGACGGACCGGTGGCCGAGGGCCTTTCGGCCATGGGTTGGACCATCGTCAAGCTGATGACGCTGCACCGCACGGTCATGCCCGAACTCCTGGAGCGGCCCAACCAGCTGGCCACGGCCGAGGCGGCCGCCCTCGGAGAGGAGAACACCACCCCGGACAACCTCTACATGCTGGGCACCTTCCGACTGGACGAGAACGAGGTGCTGGCCGTGGAGTTCATCCCACCGGGCAACCGCTACTGGAGCGTCACCGTCGAGAACATCTGGCACGAGTGCATCGATCCCCGGCGGCGGACCAGTTCGGCCACCAGCGCCACCGCGGCCGTGGGGGACGACGGCAAGGTCCGGCTGCTCGTCGGGGCCCGTGACCCGGGAGGGTCCGACAGCCCGCCGTACACCTGGCTGGACACCGGCGGCCGTCACCGGGGTTTTCTGACCCTCCGCTGGCTCGACCACCCCGACCCACCGGTGGTCACGACCTCCGTCCTCGCCGCCCAGGAGGTGTGACCGGCCGTGACCGCCCTTCCCTTCACCCGCCATGACCTGGTGGGTGCGGCCACCGAGGCCACCGGGCTCGAGGACTTCGGGGAGCCCTCCTGGCAGGAGGGCCTGGACCGATTGCTCGACGACCTCGACCGCTCGGCCCGGCTCAACGAGCTGGGTGCGACCATCGTGCAGTCCGAGTTCACCGGCTACCTGGCCAACCGGCTCCGGATCCTGGACTGGCGGGCCACCCACCCCGCCGTGGCCCGGGGTGAGGTGCGCCGACCGCTGGTCATCTGCGGCCAACCCCGGACCGGCACCACCATCCTCTTCGACCTGTTGGCCCAGGATCCCGCCCACCGGGCCCCGCTGACCTGGGAGGTGGACTTCCCCGTACCTCCGCCCACCACGGCCACCTACGACACCGACCCCCGCATCGAGGAGTCCGAGGTCATGGCGGGTATGGCCGACCAGATCATCCCCGGGTTCAGCAATTTCCATCCCCTGGGGGCCCGCCTGGCCCAGGAGTGCGCCCGCATCACGGCCAGCGACTTCCGCTCGATGATGTTCCAGACCCAGTTCGACGTGCCCGAGTACGAGCGGTGGCTGCTCCACGAGGCCGATGCGGCCCCCCTCTACCGGTGGCACCGGATCTACCTCCAGCACCTGCAGTCCGAGCACGCCGCCGAGCGGTGGCTGGTCAAGTCGCCGGCCCACCTCTGGCACCTCGCCGCCCTGATGGCCGAGTACCCCGACGCCGTCGTCATCCAGACCCACCGCGACCCGCTCAAGGTCATCACCTCGATCAGCGCCCTGGTGGCCCACCTCCGCCGCATGGCCAGCGACCACAGTTCGGTGGCCCGGGCCGCCGCCCAGTACAGCGACGACATCTTCGTGGGACTGGAGCGGTCCCTCGAGGCCCGGACCGACGGCACCCTCCCGGCCGGGCAGGTCATCGACGTGCAGTTCGCCGCCTTCATGGCCGACCCCTTCGCCACCATCGGGTCCATCTACGACCAGTTGGGCGTGGAACTCACCGCCGAGGCCGAGCAGCGGATGCGGGACTTCCTGGCCACCCACCCCGGCGACGGCGGGGGCGGAGGAACCCGTTACACGTGGGCCGACACCGGGCTCGATGCGTCCACCCTGCGCCAGCGCGCCGCTCCCTATCAGGAGTACTTCGGGGTGCCCACCGAGCCGCTGGCCTGATCCCACCCGCCGCCCGACGGGCCCAGCCTCAGCCGGCCCCGCCGTCCGAGTGGGCCGACACCTGCTCGTCGATCTGGTGCAGGTCGAAGTAGTCCCGCCACCGGGTGACCAGTCCGTCGGCGTCCACGTCCACCACCGTCGACCCGTGGATCTCGATGGGGATGGTCCCGCCCAGGGTCCCCCGGCCGATCCACTCGAAGGCGCCCCCGTGGTCGTCGCCGTGCACCCAGGTGATCTCCTGGCGCCAGTCGGGGAACGAGGCCTT
This sequence comes from uncultured Acidimicrobiaceae bacterium, assembly GCA_963737625.1. GTDB lineage: Bacteria > Actinomycetota > Acidimicrobiia > Acidimicrobiales > RAAP-2 > Bog-756. The sequence continues at coordinate 158,804 of CAVTTK010000006.1, read as the reverse complement.
GGTCATCTCCTCGATGGCCGCCAGGTCGGGGGTGGGCGCGTTGACCGGATCGCTGAACAGCGCTCCGGTGGCGAAGAACGACGGGAAGTCACCCTCGGGTCCGAGGGCGTACTCGAGGCGCTCGGCCCATGAGGTCCAGTCCATGGCGGTCACCGTAGTGGGTGGCCCGGCGCCCCGCCCCGCCACCCCGCCGTGGCCGTCGGCGAGTGACCCGCACTAGTCTGCGCTCGACGCCGATGTGGGGCGCCGGCAGCCGGGGGAGGCGAGTCGTATGGCAGCACACGACGGTGACGGTCCCGAGGGACGGCCCTATGTGGTGGTGTCGGCCGACGCCCATGCCGCTCCCGACACGCTGGACCAGTACCTCTCGTACGTGGACCCGGCCCACCGTGAGGCGGTGGCGGCCTTCGGGGACCTGTCGGCCGTGGCCATCCCCATGTTCGGCGGTGTCGATCCCGGGGCCATCGACGACGACGACGCCGTGCGGGCCGTGGCCACCCGGCGCCTGGCCGGGATGGGGGTGGACACCGAGGCCGCCGCCGACTGGCTGGCCAACTACGGCGAGGACTGGGTCTTCCCCTCCGACGCCGACGGCCGGCGCCTGGCCTACCTCGAGGCGCAGGGCATCCACGCCGAGGTGGTCTTCCCCGGTCCGGTGCTGGCCGGTGGCCTGTCCCCGGCCATGTACCTGGGCGGCCACTCGTCCTCCAACCTCGACGTGGTGTGGCCGGCCCTCAGCGCCTACAACCGGTGGCTGGCCGAGTTCTGTGCCGCGGCACCCGGACGGCGGACGGGCTGTATCCCCATCGACCTCCACGACATGGACCGGGCCGTGGAGGAGGTGGCCTGGGCCAGGGAGCACGGGCTCCACGGGGGCATCATGCTGCCGGCCATGTCGCTGCGCAGCGGCCTGCCCGGCTACGCCGACGACTACTACGAGCCGCTGTGGAGCGCCTGCGAGGATCACGACATCGTGGTCAACCTGCACACCGGCGCCTCGGGAACCGCCACCGACGCCAAGCAGTTGTACGACGCCAAGCACGGTGGGTACCTGGGCCTCTACGAGGTGTTCGTGTTCACCCGCCGTCCCCTGTGGTTCCTCATCTTCGGCGGCGTCTTCGATCGGCACCCCCGGCTGAAGGTGGTGGTCACCGAGAACGGGGTGCAGTGGCTGCCCTCCCTGGTCCGGGACATGGAGTCCTTCTTCGACACCCACGGGGGCGCGCCGGTGCGCTCGTACCTGAAGATGCGCCCGGCGGACTACGTCGACCAGCACGTGTTCCTCGGAGGATCGTTGATGAAGCGTTCCGAGGCCGAGATGCGCGAGGAGATCGGTGTGGACCGACTCATGTGGGGGGCCGACTACCCCCATCTGGAGGGCGCCGCCCCGGTCCACCGGCTGGTCCTGCGCCAGGTGTTCGGCGGGATGCCGGAGCACGACCTCCGGCGGATCCTGGGCGGGAACGCCGTGCGGGTCTTCGGATTCGACGGAGCCCAGCTCCAGGCGGTGGCGGACCGGGTCGGCCCGACCGTGGCCGACCTCTCGACCACGGTGTCGATGGAGGAGATCCCCAAGACCTTCAGCTGGAGCCTGGCCCGGCCCGTGCCGCTGGCGTCGGCAGCGGCCCCGCAGTCCTGAACCGTGGCCCTCCGAGGAGCACGGTGACCGGACTCCTCACGGACCAGCTCCGCACCATGGCCGAGGCCTATCCGGACGAGACGGCGTACCGGAACCTCGGGGACGAGACGTCGATCACCTTCTCGGAGTGGGACCGGCGGTCCAACCGCCTCGCTCACGGGCTGTCGGCACGCGGCGTCGCCCGGGGTGACCGGGTGGCCCTGCTCATGCGGGCCGAGGACATCCTGGAGTGGATCGTGGCCTACAGCGCCGTCCACAAGCTCGGGGCGGTGGCCGTCCCGATGAACAACCGCCTCAGCCCACCCGAGGTACGCGGGATCCTCGAGCACGCCGAGCCGGTGGCCGTCGTGGCCAGCGGCTCCTACGGGTCCTCGGTGGGCCCGCTCATCGGCTCCCTCCCCACCCTGGGCGTGGTGGCGACGGTCGGTCCGCCGGGCATCGAGGGTGCCACGACGGTGGAGGAGGTGTCGGCCGACGACGACTCGGCCATCCAGGCTCCGCTGTCCGGCGACGACCTGGCCGACATCATGTACACCTCGGGGACCACCGGACGGCCCAAGGGGGTGGCCGTGCGCCACAGCCAGGTGGCCCGGGTGCCCAACGGGCTCCCCGAGTGGCAGGGGACGGCGTGGTTGACCGCCTCGCCGGTCTTCACCTTCGCCGGGCTGGGCTTCATCCACAATCCCATGAAGGCCGGGATGACCGTGCTGTACGTGCCCTCCTTCGACGCCGGCCAGTGGCTCGAGATCGTGGAGCGGGAGCGACCGGTGTCGGCCTTCGTGGTGCCGGCCATGGCCCAACTCATCATCCACCACCCCTCCTTCGGGTCGGCCGACCTGACCAGCCTCTCGCTCCTGGTCCTGGGCAGCGCGCCCCTGGCCCCCGACACCCTCCTGCGCCTGCAGGCCGCGTTGCCCGGGGCCGCCGTGCTGAACAGCTACGGCATGACCGAGGGGGGCCACGCCACCTTCACCATGGACCCGGAGGCGGCCCGGACCCGACCCGGGGCCGTGGGTCGGGCCACCCCGCCGGTCGAGGTCCGGATCGTGGACGGTGACGGGCGGACCCTCCCCACCGGGGAGGTGGGTGAGGTCCTGACCCGCAACCCGGCCGGGCACCGGGAGTACTACAAGGACGCCGAGGCCACCGCCCGTCAGTGGGCGGGGGGCTGGCTCCACACCGGCGACCTCGGCTCACTCGACGCCGACGGCTACCTCTACATCGTGGGCCGCAAGAAGGAGATGATCGTGCGCGGGGGCATGAACGTCTACGCCGATGACGTCGAGGCCGCCCTCCAGGCCCATCCGGCGGTGGTCGAGGCGGCCGTGGTCGGTGTGCCCCACGAGGTGCTGGGTGAGGACGTGGCCGCCTATGTGGTGCTGGAACCGGGGGCGGACACGACCGTCGACGAGCTGGTGGCCTTCGCCGGGGGACGTCTGGCCGACTACAAGGTGCCCCGCCGGGTCCATCTCGTGGCCCAACTCCCGAGGAACGCCGGGGGCAAGGTGGTGAAGGCCGAGCTGGCCTCCACGCCGACCGTCGGGCACCACCACGGTGCCGGGCAGTTGACGTAAGACGCCACCGCCGACACAGGACAGACAGGAGACAGGGACGTGCAGATACACAACTTCGACTTCGTGGTCAACGGGACACCCGAGGAGGTGTGGGACGTGATCTGGAAGCGGACCCGCGTCGGCGTGAAGACCGACACGGTGACGATCGAGATCTACCACCCGGGGGACGAGGAGGGGAACGGCCTGGTGCGTCACTGCCACTTCCCCGTGCCGAAGTACCTGCTGTCCAAGGGACGGGCCCAGTCGTGGGAGTGGATCACCGAGGCGCAGCGCCCGGTGTCGTGGCGCTACGACGCCGTGGGCAAGCCGCTGTGGTCCAAGGCCTCGGGCCTGACCCGGCTGGAGGACCTGGGCGACGGCCGGACCCGGGTGTACTTCCAGGAGACCTACGAGGTGTTCAACCCCATCATGCGGGCCCTCTTCGAGAAGCGGGTCCACCACTTCATCTCCAAGGACAACGACAAGCTCATCGAGGCGTCGCTCGTCCACTCGCTCAAGCGGCTGCACGAGAAGCAGGAGCAGGCGAAGGACGAACGCCCGGTCTGAGAGCGGACCCGGACGGGGTCGGCGCGGCGTCAGGCCGGTCGGCGGGTCAGGCGGCGCCGGCAGTCGCTGGCGCCGGTGCCTTGGGTGCTCCCCACCCCGGCCCCCGCACCACGTGCGACAGGCGCTCCACCCATCCGGTCGACCGGGCCACGTCGTGGACCATGGCCGCCAGCTCGTGGGTGGCGATCCGGCCGGGGTTGAACGTCTTGATGTCCTTGGTCAGGCCGTAGACCACAGGCTCGCCTTCGGGCTCGAACGTGCCGAACAGCCGGTCCCACACGATGAGGATGCTGCCGTGGTTCCGGTCCAGGTACGGCGGATTGGACCCGTGGTGCACCCGGTGGTGGGACGGGGAGTTGAGCACCACCTCCGGTGGACCCAGCCGACCGATGGTCTCGGTGTGGATCCAGAACTGGTAGAGCAGATTGACGCCGCGGGCCGTGGCCACCAGCTCGGGGGAGAGGCCAGCCAGGCACAGGAGCCCGTAGGGCACGGAGGTGCCGAGGGTATCGGCCACCGGCTGACGCAGGGCGGTGGACAGGTTGTAGCGCTCGCTCGAGTGGTGCACCACATGGATGGCCCAGAGGTGGCGGCTCTCGTGCATGAAGCGGTGGTTCCAGTAGTAGATGAAGTCCCATCCCAGGATGGCCAGGGCCACGGCCACGGGCCCCCGGCCGAGATCGGGCAGGAGGCGCCGGCGTCGCCACAGCCGTTCGGGGGAGGTGCGTTCGGCCCAGGTGGCGGCGGCGCACAGACCGGCCAGCACCACGGTGGCCACGCCGCCCACCGCGGCCACCCGGGCCGCCCCGCGGGCCGGAGCGGGAGCCCATGCCGTCTGCTCGTCCGTGGGCCCGAGATCCCGGTCCTCCTCCGTGCCGTCCCCCCGGGGAGCCGGCGGGCTCGACCGGCGTACCAGCCGGTCGGCCACCGTGGTGGCCACCGCAGTGCCCGCGGCCAGCGCCACCACGGTGCGCCCGCTCCGGCCATGACCCAGGCGGAACGGGCGGAGCAGAGGCGGCACGACGAACGGCGCCACCAGGCTCCCCACCCCCATGGCCAGGCTGGCCACCGTGTCCCGACGCTCGTAGCGTCCGGCTGACGGGCCCAGGCGCTCGGCCCGCTTCCGCAGCCACACGTACTCGACGGCCATGGCGGCGAAGTAGAAGGGCACAGCCACCACCGTCAGGTCTCTGGCCGGCGAACGGGACGAGCCCATCAGGCCACGAGCACCGTGACGCAGGCGTTGGCGCCGCGGCCGATCACGTGGGCCAGTCCGACCCTGGCCCCGGCCACCTGCCGCTCACCGGCCGTCCCCCGCAGCTGGCGGACGAGCTCCACCACCTGGCCCAGGGCCGAGGCCCCGAGCGGCTCCCCCTTGGACAGGAGACCCCCCGACGGATTGACGGGCAGCCGCCCACCCACCAGGGCGTCCCCCTCGGCCAGCATGGCGGCCTGGTCACCGGGACGGCACAGACCCAGTTCGGCCCAGGCCAGCAGCTCCCGCGCCGCGTCGGTGTCCTGGCACTCCACCACGTCGACATCGGCGGGACCCAGGCCGGCCTGGGCGTAGGCGTCCTGGGCCGCCAGGGTGGTCGGTGGGGTGATGGCTTCGTCGTCGATCCCGCACAGGGGGGAGTCCTCGCCGAGGACGCTGCCGGGTAGATGCGAGCGGAGGGAGATCCCGGCCAACCGGACACCGGCGCCGTCGGCGGATCGCTCGAGGACCACGGCGGCGGCGCCCTCGTTCGGCGAGCACAGCATGAACAGGCGGAGCGGGGGGCAGATCATGCGCGAGGCCAGCACCTGCTCGGTGGTGACGGCCTTGCGGAACATGGCGTCGGGATTGGCCACGCCGTGGCCGCGGTTCTTGACCACCACCTGGGCCAGGTGGTCCTCGGTGAGGCCGGTCTCGGCCAGCAGGCGCTGGGCCCGAAGGGCGAAGAAGGCCGGCGCCGGGCTGAGGCCCGCCGCCTCCTGCCACGGGGCGAAGAAGGACGACCGGATGATCCCCTTCGGCATCTTCTCGATCCCGAACACCAGCACCCGGTCGTGCTGTCCCGAGGCGATGGACGACGCGCCCAGCTGCAGGGCGGCGCCTCCCGAGGCGCAGCCGGCCTCGACGTCATAGATGGGGATGCCCGTGCCGGCCAGGGACGACAGGACCCGGTGCCCGGCGGCCACCCCGCCGTAGGCCGTCCCACAGAACGCCGCCTGGACGTCCCCCACCCCGATCCCCGCCTCGGACAGTGCGGCTCGCACCGCCGTCACCCCCATGGCGGTGCCGGTCAAGGCCCCGAAGCGCCCGAACGGATGGATCCCGACACCGGTGATCCGCACGTTGCTCACGTGTGGAACACCCACGTCACCGCCGGCTCCCCCTCGGGGCCCGGCACCTCGTCGGTGCCCAGCTCCACCGACGTCCCCCGGGCCAGGCCCTCGCCGCGGAGGCGGGTCACCACCCGGAGCAACGGTTCGCCGTCGAGCTCCACGATGCCCAGCCCGTAGGGGACGGGCCCGGAGTACCCCGGGGGAGCGACGGTGACGGTGGTGTGGAGCCACACCGAGCCAGTGCGCGGCAGGTCGACGGGCACCACGTCGTCGGCCCCGGTGAAGGGACAGACCGGACTGGTCGGGAAGTGCCGGAGGCCACTGGTAGGCGACCACCCGCCGAGCAGGGTGACACCGTCTTCGTCGATGCGCAGGACACTCGGGTCGATGGGCTCGGGGGACACGTCTGGACTATCTCACAGCCGACCGTCGGGTGCCCCTGGTGGGCCCCAGTCCTCACGCAGTCCCGGACCCTCGGGATCCGGTCGGAACAGGGGCACCGAGCCGAGGCTGACCACGCCCTCGCCGTCAGCGCCCAGCGCCTCCCGCCAGGCCCGGCCCTCGGTCATGAGCACGCCGACGGCCACCGGTACCCCGCCGACCCGGCGGACCAGGGAGAGAGCGGCGGCCGTCGAGGCGCCGGTGGAGATGACGTCGTCGACCACCGCCACCCGCCGCCCCCGGACCACGGCGGCCCGCCCCGGGTCCATGCGCAGCATCTGGGGATGGTCGGTGGTGATGGACCGCACCGGTTCGGCCAGGGACTGGCCCAGGTGGATCTTGGGCGTCTTGTGCAGGATGAGGTAGTCATCGAGACCGAGGGCCCGGGTCACCTCGATGGCCAGGGGGATGCCCATGGTGGCCACCGACACCACCAGTTCGGGCCGGGCCGGGGCCAACAGATCGGCCAGCTCCCGCCCGGCCACCTCGGCGAAGTGCACACCCATGTCCACGCAGATGAGCAGGGCGATGGTGCAGTCGTCGGCTACCGCCACGAGGGGCAGGTCCACCGACTGGGAGCCGACGGAGGTGGCATAGGTGCGAGTGGTGCTCATGACCAAGACTCCCGCCGGGCACCCGATCGGTGCAACCCGGGGGGGCGGGGAGGCTGCTGATGGTCAACCGGCCGATCGCCGGGCTGGCCTAGTCTGCGGGGGCACCAACCGCGGGGGACACCGAGGGCCCCCGGCTCGAGGCGGACACCCGGGATCGGAGCGATGACCGCACAGCGTCAGCCCCAGCTGAGTCGAGACGAGCTGCGATCGCTCCTGCTCGAGACGGGTCGGACCCTCCTCATCGAAGAGGGGTTGGGTGCCGGTGTGGACACCCTCACGTTCAAGAGGGTGTTCGAACGGGTCGAGGCCACCACCGGTCGTCGCATCTCCAACGCCTCGGTCATCCGACGGGCCTGGGAGAACCAGGCCGACTACCAGACCGACGTGCTGGTCTCGGTGGCCCAGCAGGACGGCCTGGGCGAGTTCGACGGGACCTTCTCGGCCATGGCGCCCCTGTTCGCCACCATGGACCTCTCGACCGAGGAGGCGCGGGAGCGCTCCTTGCGAGAGCTGTGCCGAGTGGGTGGGGCGGCCAACGTCCTGGCCCTGTTGGAGTCTCCCCACTGGTCACTGTGGATCGCCGTGTGGGCCCTGGCCACCACGGACCCCCACCATCCCGACGAGCAGCGAGCAGGCCATCTGGACAAGATCCGGCGGGCCCTGTTGTCGGGGTACGAGGGCGTCACGCAGCTGTGGGAGGACGCCTACGCCGCCCTGGCCGCCTCGCTCGGTCTGCGACCGAGGTCCCCACTGACGGTGAGGCAGTTCACCGTGGCCGTTGGCGCCCTGGCCGAGGGGTGCTCCCTGCGGCAGCGCCTGGACCCGCACATGCACGGGATCCTCCGTCCCACCGGGCCCGACGGCGAGAACCAGGAATGGTCGGTGTTCGCCATCGGCCTCGAGGCGCTGCAGCACCAGTTCTTCGAGCCCGATCCCGACTGGGCACCGCCCGGGACCCCCTGAGTCCCCGCCCTCGGGCTGGCCCCGTCCGCCCTACCCTGGGCCTGTGGCCGCACCCGTGTTCACCTACCGGCGCGGCTACCACTTCGGGCTGGCTCCCGACCGGTTGTGGGAGCGGATAGGACAGGTCGACCGGTTCGAGGGGTGGTGGCCGTGGCTGAGTGAGTTCCGCCTGGAGGGGGACGGCCTCACGGAGGGCTCGGTCCTCCGCGGCGTGGTCACGCCGCCGCTGCCCTACCGGATGCGCCTGGAGGTCGTCCTCGGCCGGTGCGACCGCCCCCGGGCCATCGACGCCACGGTCCGGGGGGACCTCACAGGTGACGCCCGGCTCCGGATCAGCCCGGAGGACGCCGGTTCCCAGGTCGAGGTGGCCTGGACCATCGAGATGCGCCAGCCGGCCATGCGCCTGGCATCCCGGTTCGGACGCCCCGTCCTGCAGTGGGGGCACGACCGGGTGGTCGAGGTGACAGTGGCCGCCTTCCGTCGGAGGATCGAAGCGGCCTAGCAACGCCGCCTCGGGCGGAGCCCGTCAGTCCAGCCGGGCCACGGCCAGTGCCGCCGCGGTGAGGATGGTCGCCCAGGACATGGCGCGCAGGGCCCGTTCCAGGGGAGCCAGCAGCAGGCCGCGGCTGACGACGGTCGTCCCACCGTCGTGGAGGACGATGGTCCCCGACACCTGGTCCGTCCTCCGGCGCAGCATCCGGGCCGGCGTGCTCAGCGCCCGTTGGGCGGCGGAGAGGGCGAAGGCGCCGAGGGCGGCGAGGACCGGGGCCACGGCCAGCCTGCCCGTCTGGGCCACGTAGGCCGTCAGGACGGGAAAGGCCCCCCAGCTGGCGGCGAAGCCCACATCATTGTGGACGACCCCCCCGAAGAGCTCGAAGTTGTAGCCGACCACCAGGACGGGGCCGATCACGAGAAAGGGGACCAGGGCCCACCCCACCTGGACCACCCCGGCGATCCCCAGACCGACGGCGCCGACCAGTCCGACGACGGCCACGGCGACCAGGGCCGGACCCGGGATGCGGGTGCGCAGTGGTCGGCCGTGGAGCTCGTCGAGGGCATGGGCGGCCAGGCCGACGGCGCAGAAGAAGGCCAACAGCGTGGCGATCAGGCGGGTGGCGTTGACCACGGGAGCCAGGCACGCCCCGATGACCACGTAGGACAGGTGCCAGGCGGTGTAGGGCGGGTGGAGGAGCGTCCACCAGTCCCGCCACCCTCCCGGACGAGCCGCGTAGTAGGCCGCCCGGGCCTCTGCCTCCCGGCCGGCAAGGCCCGGGGGCTCAGGCGTCGGCACGCCGTCCCCACATGACCAGTCCGCCACCGAGGCTCATCCGACGCACCCCCACGTCCACCAATCCGGCCCGGCGCCAGGCCTCGACGGTCCACGTCAGCGGGTAGCGCCGGTAGTGGGCCGAGATGTTGGGCCCGAGGAACCGGCCCACCTCGAACCAGGCCCTCCCTCCGGCGAGCCAGCCGCCGAGGGGCAGGAGCAGGCGGGTGTAGCCCCACCACCAGAAGCGCCAGAACCGACTCTGCGGGAGGAGGAACTCCATGTTGGCCACCGCCCCCCCCGGCTTCACCACCCGGGCCAGCTCGGCCAGGGTGGCCTGGGGGTCGTCGACGTACCGCAGCAGGTAGGTGAAGGTCAGGGCATCGAAGGTGGCGTCGGCGAAGGGCAGTCTCTCGGCGCGCCCGTTGACCAGCTGGATCCGGTCGGTGAGGGCGCGCCCGGAGACGTTGCGCTGGCCCTGCTTCAGCATGTCGAGGGTGAGGTCGATCCCGACCACCCGGGCCGCGCCGCGGTCGGAGAGCTGCAGGGCCTCGCCGCCCGGGCCGCAGGCCACGTCGAGCACGAGTTCGGGACGGTCGGGGACGATGTGGTCGACCATGGCGCGCCGCCACCGCCCGTTCTGGCCCATGGACAGCCATTCGGCCAGCCGGTCGTAGCGGTCGGGCAGGGGCGAGAAGAGCCTCTGGGCGAACCGATTGGGGTCCTGTCCCACCTCTGTCTCCACGGCGCCTCCTCGGGTGCGAAGATCTCACCGTAGGCGGTGGAGACGAGGGGAGTCCTGTGAACGCGAGGCGCTACGACGTGCTCGTGGTGGGGGCCGGCCCCGCCGGCAGCATCGCCGCCCTGGTCCTGGCCCGTGCCGGCGCCCGTGTGGCCCTGATGGACAAGGCCCGGTTCCCGAGGGACAAGGCCTGTGGCGACTTCATCGGTCCGCGGGGGCTCCAGGTGCTGGCCGACCTGGCGGTGCCCGAGCCGCCCGGCCTCGACGTGGGCGACATGGTGGTGGTCGGGCCCACCCGGCGTCGGGTGGTGCTTCCCTGCTTCGACGGCTCCTCGTATCCGGGGCGGGCCCGTGCCGTGCCCCGGACGGTGTTCGACGACGCCCTCCGGACCGCGGCGGTGGAGGCCGGGGCCGACCCGGTGGAGGGCCGCGCCGGCGAGCCGACCGGGCCGTCCGAGGGGTTGGACGGGTTCACCGTGGACGGAGGCCCCCCCGTCCGGGCCGACTTCGTCATCGGGGCGGACGGCGCCACCAGCCATGTCGCCGCCAGTGCCGGCCTGGTGGACGAGGCCCGGGTCCTGTGGGGCTTCGCCGTGCGCTGCTACCTCGACCAGACCGTGCCGCTGCCGGCCATCACCCTGTGGGAGCAGGCGCCCTGGCAGGCCTTCCCCGGCTACGGCTGGATCTTCCCCGGTCCCGGCGGCGTGGCCAACCTGGGTGTGGGCGTGGGCACGCTGGCCGACCGTCAGACCGGGTCACAGGCGGTGCGGGTCCTACCGGCCTACCTCCGGTACCTGACCGAGATCGGCCTCCTCGACCGGGTGCCGGACGGGAACGGTCCCCGTCGACTCGGAGGGTGGCTGAAGATGGGGATGGTGGGGACCGTCCCCTCGTCGGGCCGAGTGCTGCTGGTGGGGGATGCGGCCGGACTGGTCAACCCCCTCCAGGGCGAGGGCATCGCCCAGGCCATGACCAGTGGCCGGTCGGCGGCCGAGGCCATCCTGGCCGCACCGGGGAGCGCGGCCGACGAGTACCGCCATCGTCTGGCCCGCGCCCATCTGCCTTACCAACGGATCACGGCCGCCGGCCATGCCGCGTTGGTGGGCCGGCCGAGGGCCGTCTCCGCCGTCGGGCGGCTGCTCACCGCTCCGGTGGTGGGCCGCACGCTGGCCGGAGGGTGGGGCATCTTCTGGAACGAGCTGCTCGAGGGGGCGGCCCCAGGGGCGGCCCGCACCGTGGCCTCGGCCTCGACGCGCCTGGGCCGTGCCGTCACCGCCCGTACCCGGGTGGCCCGGTGGTTCGACTCGACCTACGGCCCGTCCCGCTGAGTCGGGCTCAGTCGGATGTGAGGTGCTGGCTCCCCAGGGCAATGCCCTGACCCCACGAGTCCAGTGGTCCGGCGGGCAGGTAGGCCACCCCCGCCGCCGTGTGGTCCCCTACGGTCGGAGGGTGCGGGCAGGGCCATCCCGACGGGCACGATCGGCACACCACAAGGAGCGTGATCCATGCAGCGCAGGATCCTCGGCGGTACCGGCATATCGGTCAGTGAGTTCGCCCTGGGCACGATGATGCTCGGCGTCATGGGTAACGCCGACCACGACGACTCGGTGCGCATGATCCACCGGGCCCTCGATGCCGGGGTCAACTTCGTGGACACGGCCGACGTCTACTCCCTGGGCGAGTCGGAGGAGATCGTCGGCCGTGCCCTGAAGGGCCGCCGAGACGATGTGGTGCTGGCCACCAAGTTCGGCCTCCCCGTGGGCGAGGAGCCCAATCGGGCCGGCGGCTCGCCGCGGTGGATCGCCCAGGCCGTGGAGAACAGCCTGCGACGCCTGGACACGGACTACATCGACTTGTACCAGCTGCACCGGCCGGACAGGAACACCGATCTCGACGAGACCCTCGCCGCGCTCTCCGACCTGATCCGCGCCGGAAAGGTGCGGGCCATCGGCTGCTCCACCTTTCCTGCGGAGCTGATTGTCGAGTCCCACTGGGTGGCCGAGCGCGGTGGACACCACCGGTTCCGCACCGAACAGCCGCGCTACTCGATGCTGACCCGGATCATCGAGGGGGGCATCCTGCCCACCGCCCAGCAGTACGGCATGGGCGTGCTGACCTACGGGCCGTTGAGCAGCGGCTGGTTGTCGGGCCGGGCCGATCCGACCACGGGTCACCGGGCCCAGGGTCGGGGTGCCCGGGGCTTCGACATGACGGTGCCGGAGAACCAGAGGCGACTGGAGGCGGTCACCCGGCTCACGGCACTGGCCGGTGAGGCCGGCCTGCCTCTCACCCATCTGGCCACCGCCTTCGTCCGGAGCCATCCGGGAGTCACCTCGGTGATCATCGGGCCGCGCACCTACGACCAACTGGAGGATCTGTTGGCCGGGGCCGACGTGACGCTGGGCGGGGATGTGCTGGACCGCATCGACGAGATCGTGCCTCCGGGGACCGAGATCAACCCGGCCGACCACTACCTCGCCAGCCATCCGGCCCTCTCGCACAAGCGGCTGCGACGCCGCTGACCGGGCTCGACCTCCGCGGTGGAACGACGGAGCGGGGCCGGCTGGCCGGTCTTATGCTTCGGAGATGGTGGCGATCCAGGTCGAAGTCGAGGCGTCCGACGTCGGTATGTCGCAATCCCGTCTGGAACGTCTGGACCGGCACTTCCGCACCTACGTCGATGACGGTCGCCTGACCGGTTGGCTGATCGCCGTGGCCCGGCAGGGGAAGGTCGCCCACCTCACCGCCTATGGGGAGCGTGACCGCGAGGCGGCCGCTCCCGTCGAGGCGGACACGGTCTGGCGCCTGGCCTCGATGACCAAGCCGATCACGTCGGTGGCCGCCATGATGCTCTACGAGGAGGGAGCCTTCGAGCTGAAGGACCCGATCTCGAAGTGGCTTCCCTACTTCGAGGACATGCAGGTGTACCGGTCCGGTAGTTCGGCCCGACCGGACCTGCGCCCGGCCATCGAGCCGGTACGGGTGTGGCATCTGTTGACCCATACCTCCGGTCTGACCTACGGGTTCCACTACGCCCACCCCGTCGATGCGATGTACCGGTCGGCGGGCTTCGAGTGGGGGCATCCCCCCGGGGTGGACCTGGCCGGCTGCTGCGAACTCTGGGCGGCGCAGCCGCTCGTCTTCGAACCGGGCAGCGAGTGGAACTACGGCGTGTCCACCGACGTGCTCGGGCGGCTGGTCGAGGTGGTCTCGGGCCAGAGCCTGGACTCATTCTTCCGGGAGAGGATCTTCGCACCGCTCGGCATGGTCGACACCGCCTTTGACGCCAAGGCCACCGCCGACCGGTTAGCCGCGGCCTACGTGGCCGGGCCGGCCGGGTCCCACTCCCCGCCGGCGCGCCTTCCGGGCGAAGCCCCGGAGACTCCCCCGGAGGTGCTCTCCGGGGGTGGCGGCCTGATGGGCACGGCCTCGGACTATCTCCGGTTCTCCGAGATGCTGCGCCGTGGCGGAGAACTCGACGGCACCCGACTGCTGTCGTCCCGAACGGTCTCGTACATGACCAGCAACCACCTACCCGGCGGCGCCGATCTGGAGGAGGTCGGACGACCGCTGTTCGCCGAGACCACCTTTGCCGGCGTTGGATTCGGTCTCGGGGTGTCGGTGGTGACGGACCCGCTGGCGGGCAAGGTACTCACCAGCGTGGGGGAGTACGGCTGGGGTGGGGCGTTCAGCACCTCGTGGTGGGTGGCACCCCGGGAGGACCTGAGCGTGCTGTTCTTCACTCAGCTTCTGCCTTCGAGCACCCACCCGATCCGCAGCCAACTGAGACAGCTCGTCTACCAGGCATTGCTCTGAGCGCCGGACTGGAGCCGAAGGCTTTGAATCTCGGCAGACGTCGATAGTTTGGCCAACAGGGACATTGCGCCGGCGGGACATTCGTCAACATCTCGAGGCCAAGGAATCGGGCCATGGACCGTTGACCGTGCTTGCTCAGCGTGAGCTCGTGGATCTGGACCACGTTGTCAGGCAGATGAATGACAGTGTGGGTCCTGTTGCATTGCACGGTATGAAGCCCCTGACGCGGGCTCAGAAGAGCAGACGCTGGGTGCAGAATAGGAAAGGATGGACCGTGGTAGAGGCAAGCAAGCCGGTCGAAGTCTCACGCAGAATCGAAGCATCGTCGGCCCGCATCTTCACCATGCTGGCGAATCCGCAACGTCACATGGATTTCGACGGATCCGGCATGCTCCGGGGAGCCGTCCCCGGCGGGCCTATCTCCGACGTCGGCGACACCTTCACCATGAAGATGCATCGGCTCGGAGACGACTACCTCATGATCAACTATGTGGTGGTGTTCGAGCCGGATCGGCGCATAGTTTGGGAACCGGCTCCCGGAGACCCTTCTCGGACTGACGGCGATGATCCAGCCAAAGTCGGCATTCCTGCGGGCTACCGGTGGGGCTTCACACTCACCCCGGACGGTGAAGGCGCCACCGTGGTCACCGAGGTGTTTGACCCCGGCCCCTTACCCCAGGACCTCCTACGTGATGGCGGGGCGTGGATCAATGGGGCCAATTCGGTGATGGAGTCCATGGTGGCCAGCCTGGAGAGGCTTGAGAAGATCAGCACCGAGTAGCCCCGCTGCCGTCAACGAGACAGGACTCCTGTCCCACCCCGTCGGGGAGTGGGGGCACCGCCTCGACTGGGAATCAGCTACCTGGGGGGCGATAGGTCGCCTTCTTGACCGCGGCCACGGAGTCGTCTACCTCGGCCGCCGTCAGTAGCGATACCGTGCGTACCGTGGCTCCTCCTCCGATGTTCACGGCCAACGCGCCGGCCGCGGCTGAGGTGCTGTCCGGAAGATCGATCACCACATAGGCATCGGTATCACCCAAGGCGAAGTAGAACGACTCGACGTTGCCCCCGAGACTCTCGACGAGTGCAGTGGCCGCGGCCACCCGAGCGGTTCCGCCCTCGGCACCGAGGCCCCGAACACCGTCGAGTGTGTAGTTCACTTCGAGCAAATACTTCGGCATGGCGTCTCCTTGGGACAATGAAGTCCCGACGGTACTCGCAATGCCCGGGGAACGCTCAGGGTGTGCCAGGTCTGGCGTTGCGACTCCCGCGGCGAACGAACACCCGCGCAGGTGAATAAGTGCCCGCACACGTGTTGCCTCGGATGGACAGATCCTGGCCCTCCCCTTACGTCACATCGAGCGAAGGGGCGTCTCCGGGTCCCCGATGAGAAACCGGTTCAGTCGGATTGCTGACAAGTTTGGATCGGTGGCCAGTCGGCGGGCCACCAGTCTCCCTGCGGATCGGTGGTTTGACCCACCTCGATGATATAGCCGTCGGGATCTCGGATGTAGCAGCGGATCTCGTACTGGTGCTGTTTGGGGGGTGTCAGGAATTGCGCCCCCCGGGCGCTCCATTCGGCATACGCAGCGTGGATGTCTTCGACCCGAATATTGAGGAAACTACTCACTCGGTCAGGGTCGCGTGGAGTCTCAAGGGTGACCGTGGGCTTGTCGTCGGTGGGACCTCCGCCGGCGTTGATGATGATCCATGTGTTGGCGAGAGCAATATTGGTTGGCTCTGGACCGAAGACCACCGTGCCGCCGAGTACCTCGGTGTAGAAGCGCCGCGAGCGCTCGACATCATCGGAGACGATGAAGTGAGTCACCACCATTCGTTGTGCGAGCTGCGTGGGCTCGGCCACTGGGCACCTCCACTCGTTGGGGCTCATGCCTCCCTGCGACGGGCCGTTCACCCTCCAGTCAACCAGTCCACAGTGCACCCGTCGAGCCCTGCTTTCCCGGCCACCGGGTCAGAGTGGGCATTTGTGAAAGGCGGAACCTGGCGCGTCCACCAGGCCAGGTCCGATCCCTTCAGGCCCCACCGAGCAGCGACCGCGCCTCTGCGAGACCAACTACAACATCGTGAAGATCGCCACCCACCTCGAGCCGACCCGACTGATCGATCCCGCCGACCTTCACCGGCTCAAAGCCGGCTGCTCGGATCAACTGCTCGACTTCCTCGCCAGCACGGTCGTGGTCGGTCGCGTAGAAGAGCACCGACAGCTCCGGTGACCGGTGACTGGAAGACTCAAAGAGATCGGCAGACATGGTTCCGAACGCCATGGCCAAGCGCGATCCCGCCGGCAGCCACCCCGCTACGACCTTGCCGGAAGATTGCCCCTTCGGCAGAAGTCGTGAGACGTTACCTTGTGCGTCGAGGGTGACCGGGTTGCTCGGAACGATCACCAGCTTGTCGGTCAGCGAGTCGGCAATCTCGCCTATCACGCCTTCCAGCACGGTAAATCGTAGGGCGAGAACGACCGCGTCGGCACCCTGCAACGCGTCCCGATTGTCGTCGGCGACGACCGCAGCTTGACCGATCTGTGCTGCCAGCATCCGTGCTGACTTGTTGTCCGCACTCGCCAGTCGGAGGGACTCGCCCCCTGAGGCGAGCTGGCGGGCGATGGCCGATCCAATTCCTCCGCTGCCGATAATGGCGATGGTCATAGCTCAAACCTCCTTCAGGACTTAACGGGCCACGCGGACCAATCCCCCTCTGGGTCGGTGGTTTGCCCCACCTCGATCAGATGACCGTCTGGATCGCGGATGTAGCAACGGATCTCGTACTGGTGCTGCTTCGGCGGCGTCAGGAATTTCAGCTCCCCGGGCGCTCCATTCGGCGTACACGGCCTGGATGTCTCTGACCCGGATGTTGAGGAAGCTGCTGACCCGGTCGGGGTCGCGCGGCGTCTCCAGAGTGACGGCGGGCTTGTCGTCGGTCGGACCTCCGCCGACATTGATGATGATCCAGCTGTTGGCCAGTGCCACGTAGGTCACGTCTCCGGAAAAGACCAGCTTGCCGCCAAGCACGTCGGTGTAGAAGCGCCGAGAGCGCTCGACGTCCTCCGAGACGATGAAGTGGGCCAGCAGAATTCCCTCTGCTGGCGGTTCGAATTCGGCCATCCGGTACCTCCGGTGATTGGGGCTGATGCCCCGCTGGCGACGGGGCTACAGCCGTTATTGGGACATTCGCTCTTCCATTCGCTCGGCGTGCTGAGCTGACGGGGCCGACGACACGCCGCCTTGGGTTACAAGCCACTGACGAGCTCAGCCACGATGTCGGCGGCTGATTGCACGTGCCGGGCCAGGGAAACACTCTGTCCGGCCCACAGCGAGAGCGCTTCGATGTCGCCGGTGGTACCGACCATCGGCGCCCCCGGCTCGTAGCGCAGGATTTCCTCGCCGGAGGGGAAGCGGGCGATGACGCCCTCTTCCGGTCGACTCCCCAGCGGGGGTCGGCCGGCGGCTTCCCACATCTCGGCCGTCGAGTTACGGAGGGCGCGGTGGGGCGCGTCCGGCCACCCCACCTCGTACAGGTCCGCATACCATTCGGCATCGGTCTCTGCTGCGTCCATCACACGCCGGCGGTACTCGTCGTGAAGGGGCATCTCCCGGGCCAGTAGGAACCTGGTCCCCAGCCACGCCGCCTGAGCACCCAAGGCCAGCACTGCGGCCACACCCCGGGCGTCCCCGATCCCACCGGCCGCCATCACAGGCACCGGGGCCACCGCGTCCACCACTGCGGGCACCAGGGGAAGCGTGGCCACCTGGCCCCGCACGTGCCCGCCGGCCTCCCAGCCCTGGGCCACGATCACATCGACCCCGCTGGCCGCGGCCCGGCGGGCCTCATCAGCGCTGCCCACCGTCTGGAGCACGATTCCGTCGGCGTCGTGGACCCGATCGACGTAGTCGGCGGGATCTCCCGACATAAAGGACACGATCCGCAGACCAGCCTCGAGGGCCTCATCGAGGCGACGGTGCTGATCGGAGGCGAGAATCAGATTGCCGCCGAAGGGGCGGTCGGTGAGGGCCGCCGCCTCACGGACCGGGTCGCCGGCCGGAGTGGACCAGGTCAGGGCCAGCGTGCCCAGCGCGCCGGCATTCGAGACCGCTGCCGCCAGTTGGGGCTCGGCCGACATGGGCGCCTGGACGATCGGCTGTTTGATGCCGAGCAGCTCGCAGACCGGCGTTCGCACCATCACCACCTACGCTCTCGCTCCGCCTCGACCAGCCCCGAGGCGGACCGGTCCGGACCGCTCCGGCAGATCCACATGCAGCTAGGACTGGTACGACGTCGGCATCGACTGGGCAGCCCGCTTGTTCCATCCGTGAAAGCTCGAGTAATCGCCTGCATCCCAGGCCTCCCGAAGCCCCGGCTTGCTCAGGTCCCAGTCGGGGCGGATCTCGCTCGAGGCAGTCTGCAAGTCGTGCCACAAGTCGTAGAACGAGGGGCGACCCCAGAACCAGTAGCCGTTGTAGATCCTGTGCACCACCAGTCCCGGCTTGAGGACCAGCGTGTGGGGGATCATCGGGTCGTGCTCGGGGTCGGTGTACTCCTGGATGTCGAGGTCCTGTTGAATCGTCCGGGCCGGATCGGACAGGAATGTCCACTGGGCGCCGACCGAGGCGCGGAACTCTTGGGTCGTGTGGTGGTCGTCGGTCGAGATGGTGACGATCTGGGTGTAGCCGACGGCGAACTTCGGATAGTGCGCAGCCAGTTCCAGATGCTGTTGGTGCTCCTTCGGGCAGTAGTTGCCTCGCGCCAGTGTGAGGACCAGCGGGTCATCGCCCTGGAGCTCGCTGAGTCGGCGCACCGTGTTGGTGTGATCCGGCAGGGAGTAGTCGGGGAGGGTGGTCCCGGGTCTGATGTCGGATCGCATGGAACACCGCCTCTTTCGTCGCTTCGAGCGCGTCCGCTCCCCGGCGGAGCTGAGCCCGTCCCGCCCAGCCACGGGCGAGCTTGCCGTGGCCAGAATATCCCTTCGTCACCGCCGCGTCATCCCCCCAATCGCCCGTATCGCCGGCCAGTGGGGAGGCCCCGACGCCGCCATGGCCCGAGGTGCGGCCCTCCCGGCCCGCTGGTGCGTGAACCAGGGGGGTGAGGGGGCGCAGATAGATCGGTAGCGTGGCGACGGCCACGAGGGCCAGCCACAATGGGCGGGACACGAGGCTTTACCGGAGCTGCCGATACCGATCCCGCGGATGTACGGGCGAAGGAGCTCACATGAGCACGATCCCAATAGCCGACTATGCGCTCCTCTCGGATCGGCACAGTGCTGCGCTGGTGAGCCGGGAGGGGTCGATCGACTGGCTGTGCTTCCCCCGCTTCGACAGCCCATCAGTCTTCGGTCGCCTCCTCGGCGACCAGGCCGGCCACTGGTCGATCCGGGCGCCCAAGGCCACTGAAGTGGCCCGGCGCTACCTGGACCGGACCATGGTGTTGGAGACCACCTTCCGCACGCCGACCGGCACGGTCATCGTCACCGACGCGCTGGCCATGGGCGAAGGCACCCGGGGGCACGAACTCGGCCGGGGTGCGCCGCACGTCCTGCTGCGCCGGGCCACGTGCGTCGAAGGCGAGGTCGATCTGTCCGTGGAGTACGTCCCGCGTCCGGAGTACGGGCTGGTCCATCCCCTCTTCGATGCCGTGGACGGCGGAGTGGTGGCGTTCGGGGGCTCTGACGTGTTGGCCCTCACCTCCCCGGTGGCCCTGACCGTCGACTCGTCGGCGGTCTCCGGCCGGCTCCAGCTCCGCCGCGACGAGAGCGCCAGCTTCGCCCTTCATCACAGCAAGCGGGACGAGGCCGACTCGGCCCTGGTCTGGACCCAGCCCGAGATTGAGACCCGGTTGGAAGACACCGTGTCGGCGTGGGAGTCTTGGTCGGAGCTCCATCAGGCCTATGTGGGTCCGTGGCGCGACCTGGTGCACCACAGCGGACGGGTGCTGCAGTCACTCTCCTTTGCCCCCACCGGCGCCATCTGCGCGGCGGCCACCACGTCGCTGCCCGAGGTGGTGGGGGGCGCCCGAAACTGGGACTACCGCTATGCCTGGGTCCGCGACGCCTCCTTCACGATCGAGGCCCTGTGGGTGGCGGCTTGCCCCGACGAGGCCAATCAGTTCTTCGACTACATGACCTCGTCGGCGGCCGGCTCACTCGACCGGGGCGGCGACCTGCAGATCATGTTCGGTGTCGGTGGCGAACGGGACCTGACCGAGCGAGAGCTGCCGCACCTGGAGGGCTGGCGGAACTCCGTGCCCGTTCGGGTCGGCAATGGCGCCTGGAACCAGCGCCAGCTCGACGTCTACGGGGAACTGCTCAGCGCCGTGGACCGACTCTCGGACCAGCTCTTCGACAACGCCTCCAGACGGGTCGGACCGATGGCCGCCCCGGACAAGTGGGGTGCGCCACCCGAACTGGCACCAGCCACCCGACGGTTCTTCGTTCAACTGGCCGACACCGCCGCCCGGCGTTGGCTGGAAAAGGACCAGGGGATCTGGGAGGTCCGCGGCGAGCCCCGCCACTACCTGTACTCGAAGCTGATGTGCTGGGTAGCCCTCGACCGGGCTGTGGCCTTGGCCGACCATCTCGACGCCTCCAGCCGGATCGGGGAGTGGGAGCAGACCCAGGCCCAGATCCGTGAGGCCATCCTCACCAGAGGGTGGAGCGACCGGGCCGGGGCCTTCACCCAGTCCTTCGGCTCGGACGAGCTCGACGCCTCCAGTCTGATGCTGCCTCTGGTCGGGTTTCTTCCCGCCGACGAGCCCAGAGTGCTGGCCACGGTCAACGCCACTGAAGAGCGCCTGACCGATGAGCGGGGACTCGTCTTCCGCTACCGGTCACACGACGGGCTCGACGGCGAAGAAGGCTCGTTCTTGCTGTGCACCTTCTGGCTGGCCCAGGCCCTGGCCGGGGCGGGACAGACCGATCGGGCCCGCTCCGTCTTCGAGCGGGCGGCAGCCTTCGTCAACGACGTCGGGCTTCTCGCCGAGGAGGCCGACCCCGTCAGCGGAGAGCTGCTGGGCAACTTCCCCCAAGCCTTCAGCCACATCGGGCTCGTCAACGCGGCCTGGGCCATCTCGGAGGCCGAACGCCGACGCGGATCGTCGGGCATCTCGTCGGCCTGAAGCAGTCATCGACGTCCACCGCCGGACGCCAACCGCACGCTCACGGGCCCTGGACTTCGACGGCGAGCAGCGCGAGAGTGATGCCAGGACGGGTTCGCTGGGTGGGCAGCGGCTGTCGGACCCGGCGGAGAGGAGCTGCGGACGTGGACATGAAGCTCGAAGTGGTCGTGGTGCCGGTGACCGATGTGGACCGGGCCAAGGCCTTCTACCAGTCGCTGGGGTGGCGCCTCGACGCCGATGTTCCGGGTGAGGGGGGCTTCCGGGTCGTGCAGCTGACACCACCCGGCTCGGCGTGCTCGATCATCTTCGGCAGCGGGGTCACCTCGGCCCCACCGGGATCGGCCGAAGGCCTCCAGCTCGTCGTCACCGACATCGAGGCGGCCCGGGCCGAGGTGGTCGAGCGGGGCGTCGAGGTGAGCGACGTGTTCCACGACACCGGTGGGGTGTTCCACCACGCCGGAACCGAGGCCCGCGCGCCGGGCCCCGCTCCCGAGCACAAGACCTATGGGTCGTTCGCCTCGTTCAGCGATCCGGACGGCAACAGCTGGTTCATCCAAGAGGTGACGACTCGTCTTCCGGGCCGGTGATCACCCCGATGACGGCCACCTACGAATCGACCGATGATCTGGCCGCCGCTCTCCGACGGGCCGCCGATGCGCACGGCCGCCACGAAGAAGAGATCGGGCATCCCGACCCGGAGTGGCCGGATTGGTACGCGCAGTACATGATCGACGAGCAGTCCGGGCCTGCGGACCAGGCCGGCGCCGGGACCACCACATGAGCAGCTACGACGTCATCGTCCTGGGTGCCGGCTCGCCGGGCGAGCACTGCGCGGGGGAGTTGGCCGACGGTGGACTGCGGGTGGCCGTCGTCGAACGCGCACTGGCTGGCGGCGAGTGCTCCTATTGGGCTTGCATCCCGTCCAAGACGCTGCTGCGCCCCGGCGAGGCGGCTCAGGAGGCACGTGAAGCGGCGGCCAGTGCCGAGGTCGATGTGGAGGCGGCCCTGGCCTATCGGGATTTCATGGTCTCGAACTACTCCGATGCCGCCCAGGAGCGTTGGCTGGCCGACAAGGGCATCGACCTGCTGCGGGGCACCGGCCGGTTGGCTGGGGCGGGTGTGGTCGACGTGGACGGAGTGCCCCACACGGCGGAGCACATCGTCGTGGCCACCGGATCGGATCCGGTGGTGCCACCCGTTCCGGGCCTGGCCGATCTCGAGGGTGTCTGGTCCAACCGCGAGGTGACCGGCATGAAGGCCGTGCCACGGCGTCTGCTGATACTGGGCGGTGGGCCGGTCGGCGCCGAGATGGCCCAGGCCGTGCGCCGTCTGGGCGGCGAGGTGGCGCTGGTCGAGGGATCCGACCACGTGCTCGCCCGCGAGCCGGCGCCGCTGGGCCACGCCCTGGGCGAGGTGCTACGCGGTGACGGCGTCGAACTGATCTTGGGTGTCCAGGCGACGGCAGCCCGGCGCGACGCCGAGGAGTTCGTGCTCACACTGGGTGACGGCCGCGAGCTGCGTGGCGACCACCTGCTAGTGGCCACCGGCCGGCGCCCCCGGGTGGACGGGATCGGCCTCGACACGGTCGGCGTCCACGCTGACCGGCACGGGATCCCGGTCGACGCCCACCTGCGCGCTGGCGACGGTCTGTGGGCTGTCGGTGACGTCACGGGCGTGCGGCTGCTGACCCACGTGGGGAAGTATCAGGGCGAGGTCGTGGCGGCCAACATCCTCGGCGAACCCCGTGAGGCCAACTACGAGGCCATTCCCGACGTCGTGTACACGGACCCCCAAGCGGCGTCGGTGGGTGCCACGGAAGCCCCGTTCAGCGCCACCACCCCACTGTCCGAGGTGGCCAAGACCGCCACGTATACCCATCGCTACGCGCAGTCGAATGGCTTTCTGACCCTCCTCAGCGACGGCGACCTAGTGACCGGCGCCTATGGCCTGGGACCCGAGGCGGGCGAATGGCTGCAGCAAGCCACGCTGGCCATCCGGGCCAAGGTTCCACTCGAAGTACTGCGGGACACCATCCAGCCGTTCCCCACCTTCTCGGAGATCTACGTCGCCGCCCTCAAAGCACTCCGCGAGCAGATCCGGACCGGCGCGCCCGTCGGCCGGGCGCCGTGAACCCTCGGCCGTGCCGTCGTTGGGAATGCCCGTGACGGCAACTACGTCGTGGCCCGCCCAGCGTCAGCCAGAGCTCGTCGACCGAACCTTCGAGCTGGCCGGCGCCAGCTCCGGCATGGGGCTGGAAACCGCTCAGCAAGCTTGCTCCGACGCCACCGGCTCGGACGTCACTGCGGTGTGGTTCCGCACGTCCCCCGGGATGAGTGTACAAACCACACCGCTCGCCCGACACCCCAGTGACCCGACGCTCGCCCGCGGCTGACCAGGGGAGTCTTCATGAGTCAGCCAGACCACAACGTCGTCATCGTCACGGGAGGCTCTCAGGGCATCGGCGCCGGTCTGGTCGCCGAGTACCGGCGGCGGGGGTGGTCGGTCGTGGCCACATCCCGGACGATCGAGCCCGATGGGGACCCGGGTGTGCTCACCGTCGACGGTGACATCTCAGAGGCTGCCACCACCGACCGGATCATCAAGGGGGCACTGGAGCGCTTCGGCCGCATCGACAGTCTCGTCAACAACGCCGGGGTGTATATCTCCAAGCCGTTCACCGAGTACACCGCCGATGACTACGAAACTGTCGTCGGCGTCAATCTCACCGGGTTCTTCACGCTGACCCAGCGCGCCATCGTCGAGATGCTGAAGCAGGGAGGGGGCCACATCGTGAACATCACCACGACCCTGGCCGACTACGCCAACATGAGCGCACCCTCTGTCTTGACTTCGCTCACCAAGGGCGGCATTGCCTCGGCCACCAAGTCACTCGCCGTCGAGTACGCCTCCCGTGGCATCCGGGTCAACGCTGTCTCGCCAGGCATCATCCAGACGCCGGTGCATCCGGTGGAGAGCTACGCCGGGCTCGGTTCCCAGCTCCCCCCGGTTGGGCACGTGGGCCAGGTCCGCGACATCGTCGACGGGATCCTTTTCCTGGAGTCGTCGCCGTTCATTACCGGCGAGGTCCTGCACATCGACGGCGGCCAGATCGCCGGTCACTGACACTCAACCGACGGTTGGCCAGGGCACCCTCGTGGCTGCCGCTCGGCAGGCCAGCGATGGATCGCCGATACCGGGGGTTTGGGGGGCGGACAACCCGGGGTGTCATAACCTCTCTCCGTGATCTCCGACGGGACCGACGATCGTGCCGCTAGACCCCGCGCTCGACTCGTGCTGATCTGCGGACTCCCAGCTTCAGGAAAGTCGACGCTGGCTCGCCGGATCGCCCCCACGATTCCCGCCATCCGGTTGGACAAGGACCGGTGGACGACCCAGTTGGGTCACGACCCGTGGGACGACAGCTTTCGGCCCCTCATAGAAGGTCAATTGTGGACACTCACCCAGGAACTCCTGGCCCAAGGTCAGAGCGTGATCTTGGAGTGGGGCCACTGGGCGCGAGTTGAACGGGATGAGAAACGGCTCAGGGCGCGGGCTCTGGGGGTGGGGGTCGAGTTGCACTACCTCGATGCGCCCTTGGAGGAACTCATCGAGCGGGCTGCGCGACGCAATGCGTCGGGCGAATGGAGCGCCTCACCGATGAGGCGGGATCACTTTGAACAGTGGGCAACGATGTTTCAAGCTCCAGACAGAGAAGAGCTCCTCTTGTATGACGAGCCTCTCCCCGACGTGTGATTCCAAGGAGACATCGCCATCCCCGTCCGGCGGCCTCGCCGAGGTGCCTCGTCCACCGCACTCGATAGACGGCGCACGGATCACACGAACGTGATCCTGACCGGCACATGCAAGAGAGCGGGCGACGGGAATCGAACCCGCGTTCTCAGCTTGGGAAGCTGATGTTCTGCCTCTGAACTACGCCCGCGTGGCGCCGACACCCTATCCGCTCGGAGGCTTCCTTCTCCCGGAGGTGGTACTCCCGGGCAGCCTCGGGTCCGGCCACGTCCGGACTACGGCGCCATCGAGCCGCCGCCGATCAGGGCCCAACCGAACCGTGTCACCGCCATCACCAGGTCACTGGCGGCAAGCACTCTCTCCGACCACGCCGGTGGCCGCGGTAGTGACCGTGGCCACCTCGGATTTCGGGCCTCTACCTCGGACGCAGTGGCTTCTGCCGTGATGAGCTCGAGTCCCGGTGCCAGGTGCAACCGGGAATCGAGCTCATCGTCCTGCATGGCGATCCGCCGCCCTGTGTCCGTAAGTATCACCATCGCATCAGGGAATTGCAACTGAAAGTTGCACAGGAAGACTGCACGCCGTCGAGGATTCCGAGTGGGCCGGGGCCTGAGGTGGGTGGGAGGCCGAGGTCACACGGGTCTGCCGCGGCCCCTTCCCGGCACCCCGGGCACGGCCGCCGCCGCTGGGGCCCACGGGAGGGGGGTGCCTTGCGGCGAGCCGGAATCGGCAGCAGGTGGAGGAGCCACGGCCGACAGTCGGATCCGGGTGCCCTGACATCGGAGCCGGCCCGGTCGCCGGGCGCTGGGCCAGCCGGGCCACGGACAACGCGATCCCACCAACTACTCCTGGAGGCGCGCGCCCCACTATCGTCTGTCCGGCATGGTTCTCTCTGACCGCTCCATACGCGAGGCGCTCGCCGCCGGGCACATCGTCATCGACCCCTTCGACGAGAGCTGCATCCAGCCCTCGTCGGTCGACCTCCACGTAGACCAGTACTTCCGGCTGTTCCGGAACCACACCAGCCGCGTCATCGACGTGCGCGAGGACCAAGAGGACCTGACAGAGTTGGTCGACGTGGGGGAAGAGCCCCTGATCCTCCACCCCGGCGAGTTCGTGCTCGGCTCCACCACGGAGAAGGTCACCCTCCCCGACGACCTGGTGGCCCGGCTGGAGGGGAAGTCCTCGCTCGGACGCCTGGGCCTCCTCATCCACTCGACGGCCGGCTTCGTTGATGCCGGATGGGATGGTCATCTCACCCTCGAGCTCTCCAACGTGGCCAATCTCCCCATCACCGTCTACCCGGGCATGAAGATCGGCCAGATCAGTTTCTTGCAGATGACGACGGCGGCCGACCACCCGTACGGCTCCGACGGTCTGAAGTCGAAGTACCAGGGCCAGTGGGGTCCCACCCCCAGCCGATACGCCGACAACTTCCGCCCGTGAGCACCGTCGTGCCGGGACCGGCGGTGCCGACGGCCTTTGTTACTCTTTAGTAACCAACCAGGAGGAACGTAGTGCCCCTCAGACTCGCCCTAGGGCTAGGAATCACCGCGGTGATGTTCGCCATCGCCGGTCGTCGGTTCTTCTGGCTCTACCAGCTGATCTCGGCCGGTGAGCCGGCGGTTCCGTCTCGATTCAAGGACGTGCCCAAGCGGATCAAGGCGGAGCTGGTCGAGGTGGGTGGGCAGAAGAAGCTTCTCCAGTGGACCGTCCCCGGCGTGGCCCACGCCTTCACCTTCTGGGGCTTCACCATTCTCTTCCTCACCATCATCGAGGCCTTCGGCTGCCTGTTCCAGCGCGACTTCCACATCCCCCTCATCGGGCACACCGCGGTCATCGGATTTCTCGAGGACTTCTTCGCCGTGGCGGTGATCGTCTCCCTGCTGGTGTTCGTGGGAATCCGGGTCAAGCACTCACCGAAGCGAGAGAACCGCCGATCCCGGTTCTTCGGCTCCCACACCGGTGCCGCCTGGCTGGTCCTGCTCATGATCTTCGGGGTCATCGCCTCCCTGCTCCTCTACCGCGCCGCCCAGGTCAACACGGGCAACTTCCCCTACGGCTGGTGGGCCTTCGCCTCCCACGGACTGGCCAACGTTCTCAAGCCCCTGGGGGAAGGGGTGAACAGCGTGATCGAGACCGTGGCCCTGTTGGCCAACATCGCCATCATCACCGGCTTCCTGGTCTTCGTCTCCTACTCCAAGCACCTCCACATCTTCATGGCCCCCATCAACGTCGCCACCTCCCGTCGGCCCCGTGCCCTCGGGGCACTGGCCTCGACGCCGGACATGTCCATGGAGGACGTGGGCGAGGAGGACGAAGTGGTGTTCGGGGCCGGGCGCATCGAGGACTTCTCGTGGAAGCAGCTTCTCGACATGGCCACCTGCACCGAATGCGGGCGCTGTCAGTCCCAGTGCCCGGCCTGGAACACGGGCAAGCCCCTCTCCCCCAAGCTGCTCATCATGGACCTGCGCGACAACCTGTTCTCGTCCGCCGAACGGGTCATGGCCAAGAACCGGGCTGCCGGCACGGAGGTGGAGACCCTGGTCCCCTCGGTCATCGACCCCGACGTCCTGTGGTCCTGCACGACGTGCGGGGCGTGTGTCGAGCAGTGCCCGGTGGACATCGAGCACATCGACACCATCATCGACATGCGCCGCTACGAGGTGCTGATGGAGTCCCGGTTCCCGACCGAGGCCGGCCTCATGCTCCGCAACGTGGAGAACCAGGGCGACCCCTGGGGACTCGGCGCCTCCAAGCGCACCGACTGGATCGACGGCCTCGACTTCGAGGTCCCGGTCATCTCGGGCACCATTCCCGACGATGTCGAGTACCTCTACTGGGTGGGCTGTGCCGGTGCCCTCGACGAGCGGGCCCGCAAGGGGGCGCAGGCCACCGCCCGCATGCTCCACCGGGCCGGGGTCACCTTCGGCATCCTCGGACCCAAGGAGTCCTGCACCGGTGATCCCGTGCGCCGTCTGGGCAACGAGTACCTCTATCAGGAGCAGGCCCGGATGAACATCGAGACCCTGGAGAACGCCGGGGTCAAGAAGGTCATCGCTACCTGCCCGCACTGCTTCAACTCCCTGGCCAACGAGTACCCCTCGCTGGGCGGGAACTTCGAGGTCATCCACCACAGCCAACTCCTCGACCATCTGGTCCGGGCCGGGAGACTGACTCCTGGCGGTGGCTACCAGGGCACCGTCACCTACCACGACCCCTGCTACCTGGGTCGCCACAACCGGGTGTTCGACGAGCCCCGGTCGGTCATCGACTCCATACCCGGTGCCAACCAGGTGGAGATGAAGCGCTGCCGGGAGAAGGGCTTCTGCTGCGGGGCCGGTGGCGCTCGCATGTGGCTGGAGGAGAAGCTGGGCACCCGGGTCAACATGGAGCGCACGGCCGAGGCCATCGACACCGGGGCCGACGTGGTCTCCACGGCCTGCCCCTACTGCATGATCATGCTCGACGACGCCGTGCGGGCCAATGCCAAGGAGGAGGACGTCCGGGTCCTCGACCTCTCCCAGCTGCTGGAGGAGTCCATGGGCGATCCGGTGGCGGTCGGCGGTGGGCCCACCGCCGCGTCCGGGTCGCCCGTCGACGCCGGGGCCCCTCCTCCCGAGTAGCTGAGGCTCCTGGCGAGTCGCGGCCTCTCGTCCAGCGGGACCGCATCAGGGGCGCGTTGCCCGGGACCGGTCGGCGCCCGTCACGATCGGTTCAGCCGTAGGCCAGGGCGTCGGCCTCACGGAGGCGGTTGGCCAGGGCGGCCAGCATCTTTCGGGCGATGCTGGGCACCGACTCGAGCAGACCGTTGAACTGGCGCTGGGACAGCACCAGCACATCCAAATCCGTCTCGGACTCCACCGACGCCGACCGGGGCCTCCGATCGAGGAGGGCCAACTCACCAAAGTGGGCGTTGGGACCGAGCGTGGCCACCTTCTTGCCACTGCGGGTCACCACCGCCGTCCCGCTGACGATGATGAAGAACTCGGTGCCGATCCGGCCCTCCTCCACCAGCACCTTGCCCGCCGGCACGACCAGCTCGTCGAGAGAGCCGCGGATCTTCTTCAGTTCGGAACCGCTGCAGTTGGAGAACAGCCAGACCGACTTGAGGTCCAGCGCCTTGGACTTCGGGGACATGGACGGAGGCTAGCTCCCGGGCCGCGCCGGTGCCGGGCTCCCTACCGCCGTCCCCTCCCCGACTGGTACGCTCTCGCTCCGCCCGGGAAGACCTGCCGCCCCGGGCCGCCGTGCTTCCGGTCGCCATGCCTCTGGGGGGCTCCTTTCCGATGATCGCTCCTGAATCGAATCATCCGGTCACCTCCGGTGCCGCCGAGGGGCGGGACGACGACCTGCCCATCGACAACTACCGAGGGGGTACCGTCAACGTCGACCGACGGAAGGCCGCCCAGGTCGTCGTCGGGGTGTCGCTGGTGGCTCTGACGGTGCTCGGTCTGATCCTCTTGATCGCCGCCATCAGCAACAACAACCAGATCGACAGCCTGAAGAACAACGGTGTGCCGGTCGACGTCAAGGTGACCGGATGTCTGGGCCTGATCGGGGGCACGGGGCAGTCGGTGGCCGGCTTCTCCTGCACCGGCACGTACTCCGTGAACGGCACGCTCTACCACCAGAACATTCCCGGCCTGGCCTTCCACAAGCCGGGCACCACCATCCGCGGCGTGGTCGTGCCGAGCGACCCGAAGCTCCTCTCGACGCCCGATCAGCTGGCCCGTCAGCAGGCGTCCTGGACAGCCTTCATCATCCCGGGCCTGCTGCTCCTGGTGGTGGTGATCGTGCTCCTCATCGTCTTCCTCCGTCGCCGGGAACGGCGGGCGTCCTCTGTTCCCGATGGGACCGGGGCCGCCGACCCGAGGTAGCGTGGCCCATGCCCCGCAGTGACCCCGATGCCGCCGGCGACGACCTGCCCGAGGTCAGCCTGTGGCACCGGTTCACCGGCTCCCTGAGCAACATGATGCTGAAGCCGGCGGTGGCGGCGGAGTCCCGGACCGGTGAGGACCGGCCGAAGGACCCGGTTCCGACGACCGTCCCTGAGCTCGAGGCCGCGATCAAGCGGGCCGATGACAAGGAGCGGATGATCGGTCTGCTGGCCGCCCCGGTGGCCGCGGCCATCGTCTTCATCGTCACCGCCTCGCTGGCGCACACCAACTCCAACCACTACCTGGCCAACGGCGCCGTGAACCCCCACTACACCAATCCCAGCCACTACACCGGCCTCGGCCTCGTTACCCTGGGCCTGGCGCTGGTCATGTTGGGCGGTGCGTGGTTCCGCAAGCGGCTGGTCATCGGCATCGCCGCGGCCCTGTACGGGCTCTCCTTCTTCAACCTGAAGTACTGGGGATTCGGTCTGCCCTACATCATGATCGGGGCCTGGTACATGGTCCGCGCCTACCGGCTGTCCCAGAAGCTCAAGCTGGCCAAGGCGGCCGACGCCCCCTCCTACGGCCCGAGCGGGGCCCAGGCACCGTCCAACAAGCGCTACACGCCTCCGAGCGCCCCGGCCCGCCGGCCGCCCAAGTCGAAGCCGGCCAAGGGCACCGAAGCAGGCTGAGGGGGGCGGCTCCCGTCTCGACCGCGCCGGTCGATGGGACGCCAGCACGAGGGGTGCCCGGGGGTGAGTGGCCAAGGGCGCGCAAACCGGCCGGCACCGGCAGGTAACGCGCCTCCGAAACCCCGTTTCGGCTCCTGAACAGGACTGATAGATCAGTTCACACGGTGGTAACACAGCTGTGACTGTGCGGAAATCCCCACCAAGCATTGTTTGCGGCGGCAAGGCGAAACTGCCCGCCTTGCCCTTGACGGCCCGATGTCGGATGCCATCGGGCCATTGAGAAGCAGTTACCGAAGAGAGGAGCACCTAAACCGTGCTAGCCGCAGCAGTGTCATACGTCCCCTATCCCAGTTGGCTGAATCCGGGCGACAACACGTGGCAGATGACGGCCGCCACGTTCGTCGGCCTGATGAGCCTCCCGGGCCTGGCCGTCCTCTATGCGTCGCTGGTCCCAAAGAAATGGGCCGTGAACGTGTTGGCCATGATGTTCGCCGGGTTCTCGATCGTGATGGTGTGTTGGTTCATCTACGAGTACAAGCTCGGCTTCGGTGCCAACTCCATCGGTGGTGGCGTGAAGGACGGGGTCCAGACCCAGTTAGGCACCGGGAAGGGGTTGGGCTACTTCTTCGACAACTTCTGGGGCAAGCCGGGTCCGATACTCAGTCCGCAGTATGAACAGGGCCAGGCGGTGTCGGCAGCCAACACCGCGGTGCCCTTCCACTTCCCGACCTCAACGCTGGCCTACTTCCAGCTGGTGTTCGCGGCCATCACCCCGTTGCTCTTCCTCGGTAGCGTCCTCGGTCGCATCAAGTTCAGCGCCTGGTGCCTGCTGGTGCCGCTGTGGTCGACCTTCGTCTACTCCATCGACGCCTTCCTGCTCTGGGGCGGTGGCTACTTCGCCCAGGAGGGTGCCCTCGACTACTCCGGTGGGTACGTCATCCACATGTCGGCCGGCGTGTCCGGCTTCGTTGCAGCCTGGGTCCTCGGACCGAGACTGCTACGAGACAGACAACACTTCCTTCCCAACAACCTGGTCATGGCGGCGGTCGGCGCCGGCATCCTGTGGCTGGGCTGGAACGGATTCAACGGTGGTGACCCCTACTACGCAGGGTCGGACGCCGCTGCCGCCGTGGTCAACACCAACCTGGCGACCGCGGCCGGCCTGCTGACCTGGGTGGCCCTCGATGCCTTCTTGTCCAAGGAGAAGAAGCCCACCTTCCTCGGTGCGGTGAACGGCATGATCTGCGGCCTGGTGGGCATCACCCCCTGTGCCGGTTGGGTCAACGGCCAGGGCGCCATCTACATCGGCCTCATCTGCTCCACCATCGTCTGGGTGGCCTGGAACTTCCTCTCCAAGGTCCGTCCCTTCTCCAAGGTGGACGATGCACTGGGCGTGATCTACACCCACGGGATCGCCGGCTTCTTCGGTGGCCTGCTCCTCGGCATCTTTGGGGACCCGAGCAACGTATCGGCCGGGTGCGGTCACCTCGACGCGGCCGGGCAGGTCATCGCCACCACGGCCACCCAGTACAACACGGCGAAGGGCAGCTGCGTTCCCTTCGGCGTGAACGGCCTCATCTACACCGGCTCTGCCCACCAGCTGTGGGAACAGTTCCGGGCGGCCATCTGGGTGATCGTCTGGTCGGCTCTGGTGACGTTCATCCTCATGCACCTCATCAAGCTGGTGCTCCGTGGTGCCCGGTACAAGGATGAGATCCTCGAAGTCGGCGACCTGGCCATCCACGGTGAGGAGGCCTTCCCCGAGGAGGCCTTCGCCTCCCGGGTGGGCATCACCGTCGGCGGTTCGAGCTCGAGGGAGGTCTTCGAGAACGAACCCCCGCAGCCCGACGACCCGGTACCGTCCGGCGGGTCCGGCAGCTAGAACGACCACTACGAACTCAAGGAGATAACGAACATGAAACTCGTCGTAGCGGTGGTCAAGCCGTTCAAACTCGATGACGTCAAGGAGTCCCTGAAGACACTGGGAGTTCACGGCATGACGGTCTCGGAGGTCCAGGGCTTCGGTCGCCAACGTGGTCACACGGAGGTGTACCGGGGTGCTGAGTACGAGGTCGAATTCGTGCCCAAGGTCCGCCTGGAGATCGTCGTGGACGATGCCCAGGTGGAAGAGGTGACGACGGCGGTGGTGGATTCAGCCGGTACCGGCAAGATCGGTGACGGCAAGGTGTGGGTCCTCCCCGTCGAAGAGGTCGTCCGGGTGCGCACGGGAGAGCGCGGCTCCGAAGCTCTCTGAGCAGCATCACGAGGCAACATCACGGTGTCGTGTGTGGGGACAGACGCACCGGTCGTACGAGAGGTCGGCTCTTCGGAGCCGGCCTCTCGTCGTTGGCAGGCTTTGTCAGTGATGCCGGCCCACGGCGCGGTGTGCCGGGGGGTGGGCCGGACGCTCAGCCGGCCTGGCGGCTGACCGCCGCCGCCGCCGCTTCGGCCGCTTCGGCGTCGCCCAGGTAGCCAGCCGAGACCACCGACAGGTCGTCGGCCAGGTGGTAGAGGAACGGGATCCCCGTCGGGATGTCGAGGCCGACGATCTCGTCGTCTCCGATGCCGTCGATGTGCTTGCGCAGGGCTCGCAGGCTGTTGCCGTGGGCCACCACCAGAACCACCCCACCCCGCGGCCCCTCGGCCAACAGGTCGGGCACGATGGCGTCGTACCAGTAGGGGAGGACGCGGGCCACCACGTCGGCCAGGCACTCGCCGACGGGCAGCAGCTCCCCCGGCACGTCGCGGTAGCGGGGGTCGCCGGCCGGGTGGTGCTCGCTGCCCGGTTCGACGGGCGGAGGTGGGATGTCGTAGCTCCGACGCCACTGCCTCACCTGGGCCTCCCCGTGTCGGGCCGTGGTCTCCTTCTTGTCGAGGCCCTGGAGGGCCCCGTAGTGGCGCTCGTTGAGGCGCCAGTGGCGGCGGACGGGGAGCCAGCTCCGGCCGGCCGTCTCCAGTGACAGTTCGGCGGTGCGGATCGCCCTGGTCAACAGGGAGGTGTGCACCACCCGCAGATCCAGCGGACCCTCGTCAGCCAGCAGTTGGCCGGACTGCCGGGCCTCGGCCTCCCCCCGTTCGGTCAAATCGACGTCGTACCACCCGGTGAACAGGTTCTCGGCATTCCACCGGCTCTGGCCGTGACGGAGGAGGACCAGCTGGGGCATGGGATCGAGCGTATCCCGCCCACCCCGTGCTTCGCTTCACAAAGAATTAAGAGAAAACTTAACAAGGGGACACTCAACTTTGGTATAGTTGAGCTCGTAGGAAAAGCAACAGCCGACACTACGCAGGACAGTTCGAGTCAGAAGGGCTCGGGTCTCAGGGTCCGAACCGCACACACGAGAGCCCGGAGAGGGCAGGAAGCAGGAGGCAGCAACGATGGCCAAGGCCGTAGGAATCGACCTCGGGACCACCAACTCGGTGGTCGCCGTACTGGAGGCCGGCGAGCCGGTCGTCATCCCCAACGCCGAAGGCGGACGGACCACCCCCTCGGTGGTGGGCTTCGCCAAGTCCGGCGAGGTGCTGGTGGGTGAGGTGGCCAAGCGTCAGGCCATCACCAACCCCGATCGGACCATCCGTTCGGTCAAGCGTCACATGGGGACCAGCTGGACCGTGGACATCGACGGCAAGGACTTCACCCCACAGGAGATCTCGGCCCGCATCCTGGGCAAGCTGAAGCGGGATGCCGAGGCCTTCCTCGGTGACACCGTGACCCAGGCGGTCATCACGGTGCCGGCGTACTTCGACGACGCCCAGCGCACGGCGACCAAGGAGGCGGGCACCATCGCCGGCCTCGAGGTGCTCCGCATCATCAACGAGCCCACGGCGGCCGCTCTGGCCTACGGCCTCGACAAGGAGGGCGCCGACCAGACCGTGCTCGTCTTCGACCTGGGCGGCGGGACCTTCGACGTCTCGGTGCTGGAGATCGGTGACGGGGTGTTCGAGGTCAAGTCCACCGCCGGCAACTCCAAGCTGGGTGGTGACGACTGGGACCAGCGGATCATCGACTGGCTGGTCAAGACGTTCAAGGACACCGAGGGCGTCGACCTGTCCAACGACAAGATGGCCACCCAGCGCCTTCAGGAGGCGGCGGAGAAGGCCAAGATCGAGCTGTCCTCCCTCCAGGAGACGCAGATCAACCTGCCCTTCATCACGGCCACGTCCGAGGGCCCCAAGCACCTGGACGTCAAGCTGACCCGGGCCAACTTCAATGAGCTCACCGCCGACCTGGTGGACTCGTGCAAGGCCCCCTTCGACCAGGCCATCGCCGACTCGGGGCTGTCCAAGTCCGATATCGACCACGTGGTGCTGGTGGGAGGGTCCACCCGGATCCCGGCCGTGCAGGAGCTGGTCCAGCAGATGACGGGCAAGGAGGCCCACAAGGGCGTCAACCCCGATGAGGTGGTGGCCCTGGGTGCCGCGGTCCAGGCCGGTGTGCTGAAGGGTGAGGTGAAGGACGTCCTCCTCCTCGACGTGACTCCGTTGTCGCTGGGCATCGAGACCAAGGGCAGCGTCATGCACCGGCTCATCGAGCGGAACACGACCATCCCCACCAAGCGCAGCGAGGTGTTCACCACGGCCGACGACAACCAGCCGTCGGTGGAGGTCCACGTCCTGCAGGGCGAGCGGGAGATGGCCATGTACAACAAGACGCTGGGCAAGTTCCAGCTGGTCGACCTGCCTCCCGCCCCGAGGGGTGTGCCGCAGATCGAGGTCACCTTCGACATCGACGCCAACGGCATCGTCCACGTGTCGGCCAAGGACCGGGCCACCGGGAAGGAGCAGTCGATGACCATCACCGGTCAGTCGTCCATGGCCAAGGAGGACATCGAGCGCATGGTGAAGGACGCCGAGGCTCACGCCGAGGACGACCGGAAGCGCAAGGAGGAGGCGGAGGTGCGCAACAACGCCGACACCCTCGTCTACCAGACCGAGAAGCTCCTGAAGGACCAGGGCGAGAAGTTCGAGGGCGACGAGAAGGAGAAGGTGGAGGCCGCCCTGGCCTCGGTCAAGGAGTCTCTGGCCGGATCGGACATCGAGGCCATCAAGACCTCGACCGAGTCACTGCTCACGGCCAGCCAGTCCTTCAGTCAGCGGCTCTACGAGGAGGCCTCCAAAGCGGACGCCGCCGCCCCGGGCGGGCAGGTCGCGGCCGAGGACGAGACGTCGGACGACGAGGTCGTGGACGCCGAGATCGTCGACGACAAGGGTTGATCGCCCATGAACGGCAACGACCAGGCCGGTGGCGACGGGACCCCAAGGGACCCGGGGGCCGATGGGCCCCCGGGATCCCAGCCGCCCGAGGAGGCCGGACTGGGTCCGGACTATGAGGCTCACGGCGGTGCGGCCGAGGGCAGTGAGAGCGACGAGGTGGCCGACGCCGAGATCCTCGGGGCGGCCGACGTGAGCGCGGCGGTGGACGAGGTGTTCGCCGACGACGACCCGCTGGCGCTGGCCCTCAACCAGCGCGACGAGTACCTCGACTCCCTGCGCCGACTGCAGGCCGAGTTCGAGAACTACAAGAAGCGGGTGGTGAAGCAGCAGTCCGACCAGATGGCCCGGGCCGCTGTGTCCCTGGTGGAGAAGGTCCTGCCGGTGCTCGACACCCTCGACCTGGCCACGGAGCACCTCGGGGACCCCGGCTCGGCCGACGGGCGCGCCCTCGTGGCCGTGGCCAGTCAGCTCCAGGACGTGCTGGCCAAGGAGGGTCTCGAGCGCATCGACCCGCTGGGGGAGGAGTTCGATCCCAACGCCCACGAGGCGGTGGGCCATCTGCCGGCCGAGGGCCCCGAGAGCGGGCCGGAGGGCGGCGATGACGGTGGGCCGGGAGCAACGGGTGAACCGGTGGTGGGTCAGGTGATGAGGGCCGGCTACCGGTGGCGGGGAACCGTGGTCCGCCCGGCCATGGTGATGGTGCGGGGCTAGCAGCGAGACGCAGGCCGAACAGGAAAGGGACCGGGTAGACACCGAGTGGCGCCGCAACGCGAATGGTTCGAGAAGGATTACTACAAGACCCTGGGTGTGTCGTCGACGGCGACCGCCAAGGAGATCACCAGCGCGTACCGGAAGCTGGCCAAGAAGCACCACCCGGACACCAACCCGGGGCAGGAGGAGACCTTCAAGGAGATCTCCGCCGCCTACGACGTGCTGGGCGACGCCGAGCGACGCAAGGAGTACGACGAGGTCCGGACCATGGGCCCGGCCGCCGGGGGCTTCGGCGGCGGGGGCTTCCCCGGCGGGTTCGGTGGTCCGGGCGCCGGAGGGGGCTACCGGGTCGAGGACATGGGTGACCTGGGGGATCTCTTCGGGGGCCTGTTCGGTCGGGGACGACGCGGGGGCACGGCCGCCGGGCCCCAGCGGGGCAGCGATGTCGAGACGGAGCTGCACCTCTCCTTCGAGGACGCCGTGGCCGGGGTCACCACGTCGGTCAACGTGACCACGGATGCCCGCTGCCACACCTGCCACGGGTCGGGTGCCGCACCGGGCACCCAGCCGACGACCTGTCCGCGCTGCGGCGGCACGGGCTCCCTCCAGGACAACCAGGGCCTCTTCTCGCTCAGCCAGATCTGCCCCCAGTGCGGGGGCCGGGGCACCGTGGTGACCACGCCCTGCCCCACGTGCTCGGGCACCGGGGTGGAGCATCGCAACCGTTCGGTCAAGGTCCGGATCCCGGCCGGGGTGGAGGACGGTCAGCGCATCCGGGTCAAGGGCCGCGGCGCGGCCGGCCGGGGCAACGCCCCGAGCGGTGACCTCTATGTCGTCGTCCGGGTGGACCGCCACGGTCTGTTCGGACGCCGGGGGCGCAACCTCACCCTCTCGGTCCCGGTGTCCTATCCCGAGGCCGCCCTGGGAACCACCCTGACCGTGCCCACGCTGACCGACCCGGTCACCCTCCGGGTCCCGGCCGGAACCCCATCGGGCCGCACCTTCCGCGTGAAGGGGAGGGGTGTCCCCGCCGGCAAGAAGAATGCCACCGGTGACCTGCTGGTCACGGTGGACGTGGAGATTCCCGATCAACTGACCGACGAGCAGCGCGCCGCGGTGGAGGCCCTGGCCGAGGTGGTCGTCCCGCCGGCGCGCGACAGCCTGGGAGTGTGAGATGAACGACGATCGCCATACCCGTGCCGTGTACGTCATCTCGGTGGCCGCCGAGCTGACCGGCGTGCACCCCCAGACCCTGCGGGTCTACGAGCGCAAGGGCCTGTTGGACCCCAGCCGGACCGAGGGCGGCAGCCGCCGCTTCAGTGAGCAGGACCTCGACCGGCTCCGCCACATCCAGAGCCTGACCAACGCCGGGCTCAACCTCGAGGGCGTCCGCCGGGTGATGGAACTCGAGGCCGAAGTGGCCCGGCTCCACCGCGAGCTGGAGGCCACCCGGGCCGAGGCCCGAGAGGCGGTGGCCGTCACCCACCGCCAGTACCGGCGGGAGCTGGTACCGCTGTCGCAGAGGCTCGTGCCCACCCGGCCGAGCCGTCGTTCCGCCCAGGGAGTGGGAGGCACCCGATGAGCATCAATCCGGATCGCTGGACAGTGAAGACCCAGGAGGCCTTCTCCTCGGCCGCCGAGCGGGCGCGGGCCGCCGACAACCCGGAGATCACCCCCGACCATCTGCTGGCCGCCGTGGTGGACCAGGCCGACGGCATCGCCGCTCCTATCCTGACCCGGGTGGGCGTCGAGCCGGCCGTGGTGGCCGAGCGGATCGCCGGCACCCTGGCCCGGCTGCCCCACAGTGTGGGGGGCGCCGAGCCCGGTATCGACCGCGCCCTGCGCGACGTGCTGACGGCGGCCGACGGCCTGCGCTCCGACATGGGGGACGAGTACCTCTCCGTCGAGCATCTGGTGCTGGCCATGGCCGACCGCATCGGGGTGGAGCGCGACCAGCTGCTCTCCGCCCTGCGTGATGTGCGGGGCAGTCACCGGGTCACCTCGCAGAACCCCGAGGAGACCTTCCAGGCCCTCGAGCGGTACGGGCGGGACCTCACCGCCCTGGCCCGGCAGGGGAAGATGGACCCGGTCATCGGGAGGGACGAGGAGGTGCGGCGGGTCATCCAGGTGCTGTCCCGGCGGACCAAGAACAACCCCGTCCTGATCGGCGAGCCCGGGGTGGGGAAGACGGCCATCGTCGAGGGCCTGGCCCAGCGCATCGTGGAGGGTGACGTCCCCGAGGGACTGAAGGGCAAGCGGGTCATCGGCCTGGACATGGGCTCGATGGTGGCCGGGGCCAAGTACCGGGGTGAGTTCGAGGAGCGGCTGAAGGCCGTGCTGAAGGAGATCACCGACGCCGAGGGGGAGGTCATCACCTTCATCGACGAGCTCCACACCATCGTCGGGGCCGGTGGCGGCGCCGAGGGGGCCATGGACGCCGGAAACATGATCAAACCCATGCTGGCCCGCGGGGAGCTGCGGCTCATCGGGGCCACCACCCTCGACGAGTACCGCAAGTACATCGAGAAGGACGCCGCCCTCGAGCGCCGGTTCCAGCAGGTCTTCGTCCCGCCGCCCTCGGTGGAGGACACCATCGCCATCCTGCGGGGCCTGAAGGAGCGCTATGAGGTCCACCACGGAGTCCGCATCCAGGACGCTGCGCTGGTGGCCGCCGCCGTGCTGTCCGACCGCTACGTGACCGGACGGTTCCTCCCCGACAAGGCCATCGACCTCATGGACGAGTCGGCCAGTCGGCTGCGCATCGAGATCGACTCCATGCCCACCGAGCTCGACGTGGTCACCCGGCGTATGCGGCAGCTGGAGATCGAGCGCATGGCCCTGGCCAAGGAGACCGACAGCGCCTCGGCCGAGCGGCTGGCCCGACTGGACGAGGAGATGGCCAACCTGTCCGAGGAGTCGGTGGCCATGACGGCCCACTGGCAGTCGGAGAAGGAGGCCATCACCCGGATCCAGACCCTGAAGGGGGAACTGGAGCAGCTGCGCGGCGATGCCGAACGCCTCAGCCGCGAGGGCGACCTGGCCGAGTCCTCCGAGATCTCCTACGGGCGGATCCCGGCCCTCGAGCATGAGGTGGAGGCAGCCACCCACGCGCTTGACGAGCTCCAGAAGAGTCAGCGCTTCCTGAAGGAGGAGGTGGACGCCGAGGACGTGGCCGAGGTGGTCTCCCGGGCCACCGGGGTCCCGGTGAGCCGGTTGCTGGAGGGTGAGGTGGAGAAGCTCATTCGCATGGAGGACGCGCTTCACGCCCGGGTCATCGGCCAGGACGAGGCGGTCTCCGCCGTGTCCAACGCCATCCGCCGCAGCCGGGCCGGGCTGTCCGATCCCAACCGGCCCATCGGCTCCTTCCTGTTCATGGGACCGACCGGGGTGGGCAAGACCGAACTGGCCCGGGCCCTGGCCGACTTCCTCTTCGACGACGCCAAGGCCATGGTCCGGATCGACATGGGCGAGTACGGCGAGCGCCACTCGGTGGCCCGGCTGGTGGGGGCTCCCCCCGGCTACGTGGGCTACGAGGAGGGCGGTCAGCTCACCGAGGCCATCCGGCGCCGGCCCTATGCCGTGGTGCTGCTCGACGAGCTGGAGAAGGCCCATCCCGACGTGTTCAACATCCTCCTCCAGGTCCTCGAGGACGGGCGGCTGACCGACGGCCAGGGCCGGACAGTGGACTTCACCAACACCGTCCTCATCATGACGTCCAACATCCCCGGCGAGCCCATCGACTACTTCAAACCGGAGTTCGTCAACCGCATCGACGAGATCGTGCGCTTCCAGTCCCTCACCCCGGCCGACCTGGCCCGCATCGTCTCGATCCAGCTAGGTGGTCTGCGGCACCGGCTGGCCGAGCGGCGGCTGACCCTGTCGGTGACCCCGGCCGCCGAGGCGCTGCTGGCCGAGGAGGGCTTCGACCCCGACTTCGGGGCCCGTCCCCTCCGGCGGGTGATCCAGCGCCAGGTGGAGGACCCGTTGGCCCTGGCCCTCCTGGAGGGACGCTACGGGGAGGGGGCCACGGTCACCGTGGAGGCCAAGGACGGAGCCATCGTCCTGGTGTAGGGCGCGTCTCTACGGCATCGGCTGACGGCGTCGTCGGCCGATCACCGAGGTGGACGAGAACCGCCCGGTGGGGCGATCATGTGGCTCTGTCGTCGGCGAAAGGGATTGCGGTTCGATGCTCGGGGCCCACCGGTGAACCCGCTGGCGACG
This sequence comes from uncultured Acidimicrobiaceae bacterium, assembly GCA_963737625.1. Classification (GTDB taxonomy): domain Bacteria; phylum Actinomycetota; class Acidimicrobiia; order Acidimicrobiales; family RAAP-2; genus Bog-756. Next base: position 118,278 of record CAVTTK010000006.1, on the reverse strand, counting down.
ACAGTGGCGGCCCTGACCGTGCACATCACCTTCAAGAACGTCTTCTCCGTCCTCCTCGCCGTGGTGTTCGTCGTGGTCCTGGCCCTGGTGAGCGCCCGCCTGGTCGGGATCTCGGTCGGTCGGTGGCGCTCCGTGGCCACGGCGGTGTTGGGCACCCTGATCGGGGCCATCGGCGCCGAGGCCGTGATGCGGGGCAGCAACGACACCACCGTGGTCTACGCCCTCACCGCCCTGTTTGGCGTGCTGGCCACCATGGTCCTGATGATCATCCCCGAGGCGGTGGGCCGCCGCCGGGTGGTCGGCCGCCGCCGCCGGTCCCGGCGGCCCTGGCTCCACCCGCTCCGGTGGATCCGCCGAGGCCTGGCCCCGCTGGGTCGGTCGTGGGAGGTGGTGTCGGTGGCCCGGCACAACGGGCTGGCCCGTCCGCAGTTCCTCTCCACCACGGGCATGGCCAGCGCCGAGTTCGGCCGCCGCCTACGCCTGACCCTCGAGGAGGTGGGTGGGATGTTCGTCAAGTTCGGTCAGATCGCCTCCACCCGGAGCGACCTGCTGTCGGAGCCGGTGATCGAGGAGCTGTCCCGCCTGCGTTCGTCGGTGAGGCCCATCCCGGCCGACCAGGTGCGTCCCCTCATCGAGGCGGAGCTGGGCACGAAGGTGGAGGAGGTGTTCGCCTCCTTCGATTTCGAACCGCTGGCCGCAGCCTCCATCGGTCAGGTCCATCGGGCCATCCTGAGCACGGGGGAGTCGGTGGTGGTCAAGATCCAGCGGCCCGGACTCGACGACCTGCTCCGCCGGGATGCGACCGTGCTGCGGCTGGCCGCCCGGATGGCCGAGCGTCGCATCGCCGGGGCCACCGAACTCGGGGTGCGGGACCTGGCCGACGAGCTGATCACCAGCATGGACCACGAGCTCGACTACGTGCGCGAGGCCACCATGTGCGAGCGGCTCCGGGAGGCCGTGTCCCACGACGACCCGACGGACGACGTGATCCGGGTGCCGGCGATCTTCGACGAGCTGTCCACCGACCGGCTCCTGGTCATGGAGGAGGCTCCAGGCCGGCCCATCGACGCCCCCGGGGCCATCGCGGCCAGCGGGGCCCCGCCCCACCTGCTGGCCTCCGCCCTCCTGACCAGCTTCCTCGACCAGGTGCTCCACGGCATGATCTTCCACGCCGACCCGCACCCGGGCAACCTCATGGTCGACCAGTGGGGACGCCTGTGGCTGCTCGACTTCGGCGCCGTCGGCCTCCTCGACCCGGTGACCCGTCGGGCCCTGCAGGACATCGCCGTGGGCATGAGCGCCAACGAGCCCCTGGTGGTGGCCCGCGCCGTGCGCCACCTGGCCGGCGCCGACGCCACCGCCGACCTGCAGAGCCTCGAGTCCGACATCGCAACGTTGATGGTGGAGAGTGCCGGAGGCTTCGACCCGGCCATCATCCCTGAGGTCCTCGGCGTGATGACCCGGCACAGCCTGCACGTGCCGGCATCCATGACGTCGCTGTCCAAGGCCCTGCTCACCCTGGACGGCACGCTGCGGGTGATCGACCCGGGCTTCGACCTGTCCCGGGAGGCCACGGCGGCAGCCGACGCCCTCTCGACCCAGGACCCCGACATGGCCGGCGACCTCCTCCAACAGGAGTTGCGCCGGGCCCTGCCTGCCCTTCGCACCCTGCCCGAGCACCTCGACGAACTGGCCACCCAACTGCGGGCCGGTCGACTGAGCATGCGCGTGGAGCGGTTCGCCGACCGTGACGAGCAGGTGGTGAGCGGGTGGATCGACCGGGTCCTGGTGGCGGTGTTCGGCACGATGGGCCTGGTGGCCTCGGGCCTCCTCCTGGTGGCCGCGGAACTGGCCCCCTCCCACGACATCCGGCTCTCGCTCCAGGCCATCGGCTTCATCGGGCTGGTGTTCTCGTCGGTCCTGTTCATGCGGGCCGTGGCCGGGGCCCTACGCCGCGAGCGGACCTCGGTCGAGTAGTCCTGCCGGCCCTTCGTCAGTCCTCCCGGCCCGCGGCCTCGGGGAGTGCCCGGTCGGCGCCGAGTGCGACCAGCGCGGCCAGCGTCTCCCGGGTGGTGGCGACGCGGGCGGCTCCCACCCGGTCGGTGAGGGCGGCATCGACCTCCTCCACGGCACCGTGGGCGGCGTCGGCGGCCAGCCGGCCCCGCTCGGTGAGGGCCACGGTCATCCGACGCCGGTCGTCGGTGTCGGGCGAGCGGACGAGATAGCCCCGGAGCACCAGGGTGTCGACCAGCTGTCCCGCCGCCTGCTTGGACACCCCCAGCTCCCTGATGATCCCGCTGAGGGGGGACCCGGCCCGGGCGATGGCCCCCACGACGTAGGCCCCGTTCCGGGGCAGGTCGTCGCAGCCCACCCGGCCGAGCGCCCGGCGGGTGGCCGACCCGTAGCTGCGCAGGGCTCCGCGCAACAGGGTCGAGACGACCACGTCCTCATACCAGGGCCCACCGACGGGCCCCCCGTCGCCGTGGTCGCCGCGGGGTCGGCGGGCCTCGCTGTCCATGCCGGCAGCTTATGGTCAAGAGTACTGATAGTCAATAAACCGGACTACTATGTCCCGACGTGACCACGGGCGATGCCGTACCTTCCCGGACCAGCCAGGCGGTGGCCGCCTGGCGGGCCCGACTCCCGCGTCCGTGGAGCCCGGACGGTGATGCCGGGGCCCAGGCGGCGCTGTGCGCCGGGATGGTCCCGGTCGGCGACCCGGTCATGCGGGCCCACCTCGGCGCCAGGACCCGGTTCTTCGACAGCCAGGTGGTGGCGGCCCTGGGCCGGGGGACGGTCCAGGTGGTGGTGCTCGGGGCCGGCTACGACGACCGTGCCCTGCGGTTCCGGGCCCCCGGCGTCCACTTCTTCGAGGTCGACCATCCGGCCACCCAGGACGAGAAGCGTCTCCGGCTCCAGCGCATGGAGGCCGACCTGACCGGGCTCACCCTGGTGCCGGCGGACTTCGTGGAGGCCGACCTGCCCGCGGTGTTGGAGGGCGCCGGCCACCGGGCCGACCTCCCCACCCTGGTGCTGGCCGAGGGACTCCTCGTCTATCTCGACGGCGAGGCCGTGGTCGGCCTGTTGGAGGGTGCGAGGTCCCGCGCCGCCCCGGGCAGCGTCCTGACCGCCAGCCTGGCCGTCCATCCCGAGGGGTTCGACTCCGCCTGGGTCACGGCCCGGGCCAATGCGGCCCGTCCCGGGGCCGGGGCTGAGCCGTGGCGCACCATCCTGACCCCCTCGGCCCACCGGGCACTGGTCGAGCGTGCCGGATGGACCGTGGTCGAAGCGTCGGACGACGTCGTGTTCGACGCCACGGCGGTGGCCGGCCGATCGCTGCTCGTCGTCGCCCGTCCCTGAGGCTCCCGTCGTCCTTCGGTGAGGCGACGGGGCCTCACGGGTGGTCGGCCCTGCGGGCTACACTGGTGCGTAATCCGCTTTTCGCAACGGAGGAGAGACGCGTGCCGGCAACCGTCGTCGTCGGGACCCAGTGGGGTGATGAAGGCAAGGGCAAGCTGACCGACCTCCTGGCCAAGGAGATGGAGCTGGTCGTCCGGTACCAGGGCGGCCACAACGCTGGCCACACCATCGTGGTGGACGGCGAGACCTTCGCCCTCCAGCTGGTCCCGAGCGGGATCCTCTACGACCACATCACCCCGGTGATCGGCAACGGCGTCGTGGTCGACCCCACCGTGCTCCTGGCCGAGGTGGACACCCTGTCGGGCAAGGGGATCGACACCAGCCGCCTGCTGGTCAGCGGCAACGCCCATCTGATCATGCCGTACCACCACGAGCTGGATCAGCTGGCCGAACGGTACCTGGGCAAGAACAAGCTGGGCACCACCAAGCGGGGCATCGGCCCGGCCTACGCCGACAAGTCGTCGCGGGTGGGGCTGCGGGTCCAGGACCTGCTCGACCCCAAGATCTTCCGCCAGAAGCTCGACGTGGTCCTGAAGGAGAAGAACGCCGTCCTGGCCAAGGTGTACAACCGCCTGCCGTTGTCGGCCGACGAGATCTGCGCCCACTATCTCGACGAGCTGGCCCCGCGGGTCATCCCCATGGTGGCCGACACCGTCGGGCTGCTCCACGACGCCCTCGAGCGCGGCGCCCATGTGCTGTTGGAGGGGGCCCAGGCCACCTTCCTCGACCTGGACCACGGCACCTACCCCTTCGTCACCTCCTCCAACCCGGTGGCCGGCGGGGCGTGCACGGGGGCCGGGATCGGCCCCCGCTACGTCGACGAGGTCATCGGGATCGCCAAGGCCTACGTCACCCGGGTGGGGAGCGGCCCCTTCCCCACCGAGCTGGTCGACGACATCGGCGACACCCTGGTGGACCGGGGCCACGAGTACGGGGTCAACACCAAACGTCGTCGCCGGCCCGGATGGTTCGACGCCGTCATGATGCGTCAGGCCGTCCGCCTCAACTCGCTGTCCGAGGTGGCCCTGACCAAGCTCGACGTGCTGGACACCTTCGACACCGTCAAGGTGTGCGTGGCCTACGAGGCCAACGGCGAGCGCTTCACCCATCCCCCGTATCACCAGTCCGTCTTCCATCAGGTCACCCCGGTCTACGAGGAGCTCCCCGGGTGGAAGACCGACATCACCGGGGCCACCGAACTGAGTGACCTGCCCCAGGCGGCCCGGGACTACGTCGGGTTCCTGGCCGAGCAGATCGGCACGCCGGTCCGCCTGGTCGGCGTGGGTCCCGGCCGAGACCAGTTCGTCCGCTTCGCCGCATGAGCGGGTCCCCTCCCCCGAGCGCCGGAGCCCGGCCCGGGCCCATCCGCACCGTGTGCGTCGTCGGGTCCGGAGGTCGGGAGCACGCCCTGGCCGTGGTGCTCGGGCGCACGGCGGACGTGATCGTGACCCCGGGCAACCCGGGCATCGGCGGGGTGACCGCCGAGGGCCACACCCTCACCAGCGTCGACACGCCGGCCGAGGAGATCGAGGCCGACCTGTACGTGATCGGTCCCGAGGCCCCCCTGGTCGACGGGCTGGCCGACCGCCTCCGGGCCTCGGGGCGCCTGGTCTTCGGCCCGGGGGCCGACGGTGCCCGACTGGAGGGCTCGAAGGCGTTCATGAAGGAGATGCTGGCCGAGGCGGGGGTACCCACCGCCCGCTTCGACGCCTTCACCGACCCGGCGGCGGCCAAGGCCTACCTGCGCTCCCTCCCCGGGCCCTGGGTCGTCAAGACCGACGGCCTGGCGGCGGGCAAAGGCGTGCTGGTCGCCACCTCGTTGGCCGAGGCCGAGGCCGACATCGACGCCAAGCTCTCCGGTGATGCCTTCGGCGATGCCGGCCGGAGGGTGGTGGTGGAAGAGGGGCTGGTGGGCCCGGAGTGCTCCCTCCTCGTCCTGTGCGACGGCCACCGCCTGGCCGCCCTGGCACCGGCCCAGGACTTCAAGCGGCGGGACGATCTCGACGGCGGACCCAACACCGGGGGCATGGGCGCGTACTCGCCGGTCCCGCTGGTCGACGACCGGCTGGTCGACCAGCTGGTGGAGGAGGCGGTGGCCCCGCTGGTCACGGCCCTGGCCAACCGGGGGATCGACTACCGGGGCGTGCTCTACGCCGGGATCATGCTGACCCCGGACGGTCCCAAGGTGCTCGAGTTCAACGTGCGGTTCGGTGATCCCGAGACCCAGGTGGTGCTGCCCCGGCTGGAGGGGGACCTGGCCGTCCTGCTGGCCGAGGTGGCGTCGGGCCACCTCCGGACCCGGCCCCGGTTCGCCGACGCCGCCGCGGTGTGCGTGGTCATGGCCTCCGAGGGCTATCCGGAGTCGCCCCGGACCGGCGATGCCATCACCGGTCTCGACGGCGCCGCCCGGGTGGACGGGGTGACGGTCTTCCACGCCGGCACGGCGTACGACGGCACCGCCCCACCGGGCGGGGCGCGTGGCGTGGTCACCGCCGGGGGGCGGGTGCTCGGCGTCACCGCCCTCGGCCCGACGATCGGGGAGGCCCGGTCCCGCGCCTACCGCGGTGTCGGGGCCATCTCGTGGCCGGGCGCGCACGCCCGCACCGACATCGCCCGGGAGGCGTCCTTGTCCGACGGCCCCCACGGCGCCGACGAGCCGGTGGCGGCGGCCATGCGCCCGGTGGCCCCGATGATCCCCCGGTACGCCCCTCCGGCCATGGCCGCCCTCTTCTCCGACGAGGCCCGCTTCGCCATGTGGCTGCGGGTCGAGCTGCTGGCCACCGAGGGCTGGGTCGAGGTCGGTGACGTCCCGGCCCCGGCGGCCGAGGTGTGCCGGACCAAGGCTCCGACGGTGGACGCGGCGTTCGTGGAGGCGGTGGCCGAGCGGGAGCGGATCACCGACCACGATGTCGCCGCCTTCGTCGACGTGGTCCAGGAGGCCATCGGCCAGCCCGAGGGCTCGTGGATCCACTACGGGCTGACCTCCTCCGACGTGGTGGACACCGCCCTGTGCGCCACCCTCACCCGGGCCTCCGACCTCCTCCTCGAGGCCGCCTCGGCCCTGGTCGGGGCGCTCAAGGCGCGGGCCCTCGAGTGCATCGACATCCCGGTCACCGGGCGTACCCACGGGATGCATGCCGAGCCCACCACCTTCGGGGCCAAGTTCTCGCTGTGGGCGCTGCAGGCCGACCGCGACGTGCAGCGGCTCCGGGCGGCCCGCCAACGGGTGGCCGTGGGCAAGCTGTCCGGCGCCGTCGGGACGTACTCCAACATCGACCCCCGGGTCGAGGACCACGTCTGCCGTGCCCTCGGGTTGACGCCGACCCCGGCCACCCAGGTGGTGGCCCGTGACCGCCATGCCGAGTACCTGTGGGCCTGTGCCTCGGTGGGGGCCACCATCGAGCTCATCGCCACCGAGGTGCGCCACATGGCCCGCAGCGAGCTGGGCGAGGCCGAGGAGCCGTTCAAGCCGGGGCAGAAGGGCAGCTCGGCCATGCCCCACAAGCGCAACCCCATCCTGTCCGAGCGGCTGTGCGGTCTGGCCCGGGTCCTCCGGGGCTATCTCTCGGCCGGACTCGAGGACGTGGCCCTGTGGCACGAGCGGGACATCTCCCACAGCTCGGTGGAGCGGGTGGTGCTTCCCGACGCCAGCCTGCTCACCCTCTACATGCTGGAGAAGGCGCGGGGGCTGGTGGAGGGTCTGGTGATCCACCCCGAGCGGGCCCTGGCCACGCTCACCGAGGGGAGCCACGGCCTGGTCTTCAGCCAGTCGGTCCTGCTGGCCCTGGTGAGCGGGGGACTGAGCCGAGACGCCGCCTACCGGATCGTGCAGCGCGACGCCCGGGCGGCGTGGGCCGAGGGGCGGTCGTTCCGCCAGGTGCTCGACGAGGACCCCGAGGTCACCCTGTCGGCCGAGGCCCTCGATGCGGCCTTCGACCTGTCGCGTACGCTGCGCCATGTACACCGATTCACCGACGCCCTGGAGGAGCTTGCCCCGTGACCACCTCATCGACCAGTGACCCGCTCGCCCTGATCCAGTCGGGCAAGGTGCGAGAGCTCTACGACGCCGGCGACGGACGGCTGTTGATGGTGGCCTCCGATCGCATCTCGGCCTTCGACGTGATCATGGACGAGCCCATCCCCGACAAGGGAAGGGTCCTCACGGCCATGACCGCGTACTGGCTGGAGGAGCTCACCGACCTGGCCCCCAACCACCTCATCAGCGCCGACACCGCCGACTTCCCCGACGGAGCCTCCGCCCTCCCCGGTGGGCTGGACTACCTGGCCGGCCGGTCCATGCTGGTGCACCGGGCCGAGATGCTCGACATCGAGTGCATCGTGCGCGGCTACCTGGCCGGCTCGGCCTTCAAGGAGTACCAGAAGGAGGGCACCGTCCACGGGATGGCCATGCCCCCGGGACTGCGCCACGCCGACCGGCTGCCCGAGCCCATCTTCACTCCCTCCACCAAGGCCACGGAGGGTCACGACCTCAACATCGGGATGGTCGAGGCCATCGGGATCGTCGGGCAGGAGGCCGCCGAGGCCGCCTCGGCCCTGTGCCTGGCCGCCTACACCCGGGCGGCGGCCCGGGCCGAGGCGCAGGGCATCGTGATCTGCGACACCAAGTTCGAACTGGGCTACATCGACGGTGCGCTGTCCATCTGCGACGAGGTGCTCACGCCGGACTCGTCCCGGTTCTGGCCGGCCGACGACTGTGCCCCGGGCACCAATCCCCCCTCCTTCGACAAGCAGCGCCTCCGCGACTGGTTGGAGGGCCAGCCCTGGGACAAGCAGGCGCCGCCCCCGGCCCTGCCCGACGAGATCGTCACGGCCACCTCCGCCCTGTACACGGAGTCGTACGAGAGGGTCTGCGGTCGGCGGTTGGCTGACTGGTACGGTGCGTGAACATGGCCTCCCCGGAGCGGTTCTCGGTGCTGGTGGAGGTGCACCTGCGCCACGGCATCGCCGATCCCCAGGGGGCCACCATCGAGCGGGCCCTGCCCGCCCTCGGACTGGGTGGGGTCACGGGGATGCGGGCCGGCAAGGCGTTCCGCTTCGACATCGCCGCCGACGATGAGGCCTCGGCCCGGACCCAGGCCACCGTGGTGGCCGACCGCCTGCTGGCCAACCCGGTCATCGAGGAGTCCGTGGTCACCGTGAGCCCGGCCGTGGCCGCGGGGTCGGCAGGGTCGGTGGCCTGATGCCCGCCCGGGTCGGCGTGGTGATGTTCCCGGGGACCAACTGCGAGCACGACGCCGTCCTGGCCGTGCGTCGCCTCGGAGCCTCGGCCGAACTCCTGTGGCACGGCGACGCCGACGTGGGCGGGTTCGACGCCCTGGTGCTCCCGGGAGGGTTCGCCCACGGCGACTACCTCCGGCCCGGGGCCATCGCCCGCTTCTCGCCGGTGATGGAGGGGGTGGCCCGCTTCGCCGCCGACGGTGGGCCGGTCGTCGGGATCTGCAACGGCTTCCAGGTGCTGACCGAGGCCGGGCTCCTGCCCGGGGCCCTCCAGAAGAACCGTGGCCTGCGGTTCTTGTGCACCACGGTGACCGTGCGGGTGGAGTCGTCGGCGTCGGTGCTGACGGCCGGCGTCCCGGTGGGTACGGAGCTGTCCATCCCCATCAATCACTTCGAGGGCAACTACACCTGTGATTCGGAGACCCTGGCCGTGCTCCGTGACGAGGACCGGGTCGTCCTCCGCTACGTCGACAATCCCAACGGGTCCGTGGACGGCATCGCCGGGGTGTGCAACGGGGCCCGCAACGTGGTCGGCCTCATGCCCCACCCGGAACGGGCGTCGGATCCGCTGCTCGGATCGGTCGACGGAGCGGTCCTGCTCGGGGCGCTGCTGAGTTCGGCCCAACCGGCTGTCCCGGCCACGGTGGCCTGAGCCTCCACCCGCCCCACCCGGGATCATCCCGGCCGGGCCGGGCCGGCGGGCCCCGTGTCGGCGCGGCTCAGCTGCGGGTGCGGGGGATCTTGGCCTGCTGCAGGACCGAGGCGCTGACGCCCACCGTGCGCCACGCCGAGTACGAGATGCCCTTGCGCTCGCCGTAGACCCGGGCCACCTTGATGAAGCTCTTCTCCAGGGCGGCCAGATCCACGGTGTCACCGGTGTGGGAGAGCTCGGACTCGAGGCGCTGACGCTCCTCGATCAGATGGAGACGGGACAGGGGGTCGGCGGTGGCCAGTGCATTGTCGATGGCGAAGAGGCGCTTGCGGATCGATTCGGGGGTCCGCTTCCGGCCCCGTCGGGGCTTGGTGGATTCCAGGGCCTCGAGGTAACGGCGCACGATCCGCCCCTCCTCACGTCCTTTGGCCAGGGCCGCCTTGTGGTCCTCGGACATGGGGGTTTTTTTGCGTGATTTCGTCGGAGTTGTAGCTGCCATCTTCAGAGCCTCGCAGAGAATTTCATACAACGCAACCCGCAAAGGCAGCGAGTACTTCATAGGGTCAATCGGAGCCATCGATTGCCGGTCTGTCGGGCACCACTCCGTCGGTATGGGAGGAATGGGACCCGGCGATTTTGGGATCAACAGGGCATCCCCGCTCCGATCATTGACGTCTGTCCCCGGTGATGAATGGCCACCTATTGAGGACAGAATGCCCTCCATCCCTGCGTCAGCTCCCCCAGTATCCGGCGGGAAACAGCGTGGATCCGGCTCGTCGCCACCGTGATCCTCTCTCTATCGAGGGCCAAGATTTCTGCCAGTCAACGGGGCCCACCGCCGGGGAATGACCTCCAATGGCCGGGGGCCGTGCCCGTCCTCCTCCGGACGAAGAGCCTGAGGAAGGCCGGGGAGGGAGGGCCAGCCATCCTCGTCCGCCCCCGGTCCCATTACCTCGTGTGGACCCCGGTACGGTGCCGTCGACGGAGATCTATCGCCCGAGGTGATCGACCGGCCTTGAGCACCGCGGGCCGCCAGAGGTGCGGTCGGCGCCGGACCGGGCTCCACGACGTCACCGGGGCCGGCCAGGGGGACGGGCGCCGCCAGGTACGCTCAGAGCACGGGCCGACCGTCGCCGCCCGAGGATGAGGAGTGGATCAGGCTCGTGACAGTGGAGACGGACGCGGTATCCAGTGAGCCACTGCACCGGGCCCTCGGACTCACCGACGACGAGCGGGACGAGGTGGAGGCCATCCTCGGCCGCGCGCCCAACCACCTGGAGCTCGCCCTGTTCGCCGTCATGTGGAGCGAGCACTGCTCCTACAAGTCGTCCCGGGTCCACCTGAGACGACTGCCCACCGAGGCCCCCCATGTCCTCGTGGGCCCGGGGGAGAACGCCGGGGTCATCGACGCCGGCGACGGCATCGCCGTGGCCATTCGCATCGAGAGTCACAACCACCCCTCGGCCATCGAGCCCTACCAGGGGGCGGCCACCGGAGTCGGTGGGATCCTCCGGGACATCTTCACCATGGGCGCGCGACCGGTCGCCGTCATGGACCCCCTGTTCTTCGGTGATCCCGGGGAGGCCCGCCAGCAATGGTTGATCGAGGGCGTGGTGGCCGGCATCTCGGGCTACGGGAACTCCGTCGGGGTCCCCACCATCGGGGGCGAGCTCACCTTCCACGACTGCTACGCCCAGAATCCCTTGGTCAACGTGCTGTGCATGGGGGTCCTGCCCACCGAGCGGCTGGTCCTCGGGGCGGCCACCGGCGTCGGTAACCTGGCCGTACTGCTCGGCTCGTCCACCGGGAGGGACGGCATCGGCGGGGTCAGCGTGCTGGCGTCGGCCGGCTTCGGTGGTGGTGACGCCGAGGCCGAGGCGGCCAAGCGGCCGAGCGTCCAGGTGGGGGACCCCTACGAGGAGAAGCGGCTGATCGAGGCGTGCCTGGAGCTGCTCGACGCCAAATTGGTGGTCGGCATCCAGGATCTGGGTGGAGCCGGCCTGGTCTGTGCCACCAGCGAGACGGCGGCCCGGGGCGGCGTGGGCATGGACGTCGACGTGTCCGCCGTGCCCCGGAGGGAGCCGGGCATGGATCCCTACGAGGTCATGACCTCCGAGAGCCAGGAGCGGATGCTGGCCATCGTCACCCCTGACGACCTGGCCCGGGTGGAGGAGGTGTGCCGTCGCTGGGAGGTGCGCTCGGCCGTGGTGGGGCTGGTCACCGATCCCCACGAGGGTCAGCCCGGGCGGCTCCGGATCATGGACGGCTTCGACGGCGAGGTGCTCGGCGATGTCCCGGCCCGGGCCCTGAGCGAGGACGCCCCCCTCTACCACCGGCCCCTGGCCCGCCCCGGCGACCACGAGGCCCGGGCGGCCAACGACCCCGGTGCCCTGGCCGCCCCGGCCGACTGCGGCCCGGACGTCCTGGCTCTGCTGGCCGATCCGTCGTGGGTCTACCGGCAGTACGACCACCAGCTGTTCCTCAACACGGTGGACGGGCCCGGCGGCGATGCCGCCGTGCTCCGCCTGGCCGCCCCGGGCCTGCCCCCCTCGACCAAGGGGCTGGCCCTCACCACCGACTCCAACCCCACCTGGTGCGCCATCGACCCCCGCGCCGGAACGGCGGCCACGGTGGCCGAGGGCGCCCTCAACGTGGCCTGTTCCGGGGCCCGGCCCATGGCCGTGGTCAACTGCCTCAACTTCGGCAACCCCGAGCATCCCGAGGTCATGTGGCAGCTCTCGGAGGCCATCGACGGCATGAGCGAGGCCTGCCTGGGCCTCGGCCTCCCGGTCATCGGGGGCAACGTCAGCCTGTACAACGAGAGCTACGGGGTCGACATCAACCCGACCCCGGTCATCGGGGTCCTCGGGCTCATCGACCACCTGGCCGCCCGCCCGCCCGGGGTGACGCTGGTGGACGGGGCCTCACTGGTCCTGTTGGACGCCGGTGCCGGCGTGGTGAGCCCCCACCGGGGGCCGCCGTCACTGGCCGGTTCGCGCTGGGCCGTCGAGGTCCGGGGCCACCGCGACGGGACGTTGCCGGCGCTCGACCTGGCCGCCCACCGACGGCTGGTCGAGTTCGTCACCGGGATCGTGGCCGAAGGCGTGGGCCGGAGCCCGGACGACGGCGGGCCCCCGCTGGTGTCGGGGATCCACGATGTGTCGGGGGGCGGGCTGGGGGTGGCCCTCACCGAGATGGCCGTGCGCTCGGGCGTCGGGCTGCGGGTGGCCGGCGTGTCCGACCACCACGAGCTGTTCACCGAGGCCCCGTCCCGGGTCGTGGTGTGCACCACCGACCGGGCGGCGCTGGTGGCCCGGGCGGCCGAGGCCGGCGTGGGGTTCCGGGTGCTGGGCACCACGGGGGGCGAGCGGATCGTGGTGGACGGGCTGGTCGACGTCGGTCTGGCCCAGGCCACGGTGGCGTGGCGGGACCGGCTGCCGGCCCTGCTCGACGGACTGGCCCCGGTCACCAACTGAATCGGGTCCTCGGCCCGGCCGGTGGTCAGCCGGACGGCCGGCGGGCCTCCAGCAGACCCACCACCCGGTCGGGCACCTTCAGGTCCCCCTGTCCGGTGCCCACCGCCAGATCGGGCTTGCTGGCGCCGTGGTGGTCGGATCCGCCGGTGGCCACCAGGTCGAAGCGGCGGGCCAGGTGACCGAGCTCGGTGCGCTGCCGGGGGGAGTACCGCCCGTAGAGGGCCTCGATCCCGCCGAATCCGGACTCGGCCAGTTCGCCCACCACTCGGGCCAGGTCGGGACCCTCCAGGCCCATGCTGTAGGGGTGGGCCAGGACGGCCACGCCGCCCGATTCCCGGGCCAGGGAGGCCACGTCGGGTCCGGTCAGCCGGGCCTTCCCGACATAGGCCGGCCCGTCGTGGCCCAGATACCGGTCGAAGGCGTCGTCGATGGACTCGGCCGCCCCCACCTCCACCAGGGCCGCGGCGAAGTGGGGCCGACCCATGCCCTCCTCGCCGCCGGCGATGGCCACCACGCGGTCGTAGGTGACGGGGAGGCCCAGGTCGGCTAGGCGATCGGCCAGAGCCAGGTTCCGGCGTCGACGATCCTGGCGGAGCCGGCCCAACTCCTCGTCCAACGGGCCGCCGTCCTCCTCCACGAAGTACACGAGCACGTGCATCCCTCCGCTCCCGACCGGCCGGCACGACACCTCGCACCCGGGCACGAAGGTGATGCCGAGCTCCTCGGCCCGCCGGCCGGCGGGGCCGATGCCGGCCAGGGAGTCGTGGTCGGTCAGCGCCAGCGCGTGGCAACCGGCCTCGACGGCCAACTCGACCACCCGCGCCGGGGCGTCGCTCCCGTCGGACACGGTGGAGTGGGTGTGCAGGTCGATCACGCCCGCCCGACGCTACCGGGGTCGGAGCCGGGGCCCCGATTGCTTCGTCCGGGTCGACCCGACCGCCACCGCTCCGGCCCTCGGGAGGCGGTCCCGGGGCCGGCTGCGGATCGATCCCCGGTCCCGGCCCGCCGTGGGCGGCCGACCCGGGCGCTCCGGGGCCGGGAGGTCCCACTAGTCTGGAGTGGCACGGTGAGGTGATTGTGTGGCCTAATCGTGGCGAAGGACGAGCCCGACGACCCCCGGTGTGTGCGGTGACGAACCGATGATGGAGGCCAAGGAAGCGTGCGGCGTCTTCGGGGTCTACGCCCCGGGGCGTTCTGTGGCACACCTGACCTTCGACGGCCTCTACGCCCTGCAGCACCGAGGCCAGGAATCCGCGGGCATGGCGGTGAGCGACGGCGACGTCATCACCGTGATGAAGGACATGGGTCTCGTCACCACGGTGTTCGACGAACGCAAGCTCTCGGGCCTACGGGGGCACATGGCCGTCGGCCACACCCGGTACTCCACCGCCGGTTCCAGTGACTGGATCCACGCCCAGCCCGTCTACCGGGCCGTGGGGCGGGCCGGGTTCGCCCTCGGCCACAACGGGAACCTGACCAACACCGCCGAGCTGGGCGAGGCCGCCGGCATGCTGCCCGGCCTGGTGTCGTCGGACAGCGACCTGGTGGCAGAACTGCTGGGTCAGGCGTTCCCCCCCGACCTGCCCGAGCGCACCCGCGCCGAGGTGGGCGACGATCTCGAGCACGCCCTGCTCAAGGTGCTTCCCTCGGTGGAGGGGGCCTTCTCCTTCGTGCTCCTCGACGCCGACCGGCTCATCGGGGTCCGCGATCCCAACGGCTTCCGTCCGCTGTGCCTCGGCCGGCTGGAGGCAACCGACGAGTTCGAGCAGGGCTGGGTGCTGGCCTCGGAGTCGCCGGCCCTCGACGTGATCGGGGCCACCTTCATCCGAGAGCTGGAACCCGGCGAGATGGTGGTCATCGACGGCAAGCAGGTCCGCTCGGAGCGGCCCTTCCCGGTCGAGCGCCTGAATCCCAAGCTGTGCATCTTCGAGTTCGTCTACTTCGCCCGTCCCGACACCCGCCTGTACGGGAACGAGGTGCACGGGGCGCGGCGGCGGATGGGCCAGCTGCTGGCCACCCAGGCCCCCATCCCGGCCGATCTGGTGATGGGCGTGCCCGACTCGGGCGTCCCCGCCGCCGAGGGGTATGCCGTGGAGTCGGGCATCCCTTACGGACAGGGCCTGGTCAAGAACCGCTACATCGGCCGGACCTTCATCGCCCCCACCCAGGCCGAGCGGGCCAACGGGGTCCGCCGCAAGCTCAATCCGCTGCGGGAGAACATCACCGGCAAGCGGGTCATCGTGGTGGACGACTCCATCGTCCGGGGTACCACCACCCGGGCCATGGTGAAGATGCTGCGGGAGTCGGGCGCCACCGAGGTCCATCTCCGGATCTCCTCGCCGCCCTTCCGGTGGCCGTGCTACTACGGCATCGACACGCCGGACCGGACCGAGCTCCTGGCCTCCATCAAGACGCTGGACGAGATCGTCGACTTCCTGGACGTGGACTCGCTCGAGTACCTCACCCTCGACCACCTGGTGCAGGCCATCGACGCTCCCGGTGCCGGATTCTGCGATGCCTGCCTGACCGGCAACTACCCGGTGCCCGTTCCGGTCCGGTTCGCCGAGCCGGCCACCCTCTCCGGCGTGGCCGGCACCTCGGCGTGACCGGGTCCGCCGACCCGGACCAGCAGTCGACCGATCCCTCCGCCGGGCCCTCGGCACACCGCCCCGACGCCCCCACCCCGGCCACCTACGCCGGGGCCGGCGTGGACATCGACGCCGGGGAGCGGGCCGTCGAGCTGATCAAGCCCATGGTCGCCTCGACCCTCCGCCCCGAGGTCCTCGGCGGGCTGGGCGACTTCGGCGGGCTCTTCGAGTTGGATCCCCACCGGCGGTACGCGCACCCGGTACTGGTGGCCGGCACCGACGGGGTGGGGACCAAGGCGCTGGTGGCCCAGGCCCTGGGCCGGTTCGACACCATCGGCATCGACCTCGTGGCCATGTGCGTGGACGATCTGGTCTGTCAGGGGGCGGAGCCGCTGTTCTTCCTCGACTACATCTCGTCGGGTTCGGTCGAGCCGGCCCAGATGGCCCAGTTGGTGTCCGGGGTGGCCGAGGGCTGCCGGCAGGTGGGGGCCAGCCTGCTCGGCGGCGAGATGGCCGAGCATCCCGGGGTCATGAAGCCCGGTGAGTTCGACCTGGTGGGCTTCGCCGTCGGTGTGGTCGAGCGGGACGAGGTCCTGGGCCCGGCCCGGGTCCGGGAGCGTGACGTCCTGATCGGGCTGGCCTCCCCCGGCCTGCGCTGCAACGGCTACACCCTGGCCCGCCACGTGCTGCTGGAGCGGGCCGGCCGGTCCCTCGACGCCCCGGCCTGGCCCGGCGCCCCGGTGTCCCTGGCCGATGAGCTGATCCGGCCGTCGGTGCTCTACACGCCGGCCGTGCGGGCCGCCGTCGGGGCCGCCGATGTCCACGCCGTGGCCCACATCACCGGTGGGGGGTTCGAGGGGAACGTGCCTCGGTCCCTACCCCACGAGGGACTCCGGGCCGTGCTCGACCGGGGCACGTGGGCGGTGCCGTCCATCTTCGGGGAGATCCGCCGGCTGGGCCATGTGGCCGACGACGAGATGGCCCGGGTGTTCAACCTGGGCCTCGGGATGGTCATGATGGTGGACCCGGCCAGTGCCGGCGACGCCCTCGAGGCGCTGGAGGGTGCGGGGGTCGCCGCCACCGTGGTCGGGCGGGTGGCCGAGGGCCAGCACGGGGTGGAGTTCGCCGGCCCGGGGTTCTGGGACGCGCCCTCCGGTGAGCCACGGCCGTCGGAGGCCGTCCACGGCTCGGACGTGCCGGTGCCGCCGGCGTGACCGACTCCCTGCCGGCCACCGAGTTCGAGGCCCTCCGGGCCCACCTGCTCGAGCACTCGGTCAAGCGCGGCGACTTCACGCTCAAGTCGGGGCGGACGAGCTCCTGGTTCATCGACTCCAAGCAGACGGTGTGTCGGCCCGAGGCCATGGTGCTGGTGGCCGACGGGGTGCTGTCGGCCATCCCCGCCGACGCCGACGCCATCGGCGGGTTGACCATGGGGGCCGATCCGGTGGCCTTCGTCACCGCCGGAGTGGCCGCCACCCGGGGACGCCTGCTGAAGGCGTTCAGCGTGCGGAAGGAGGCCAAGGACCACGGTGGCGGGGGCCGCATCGCCGGGGCGCTCGATCCCGGGGACCGGGTGGTCATCACCGAGGACACGGTGACCCGGGGGACGTCATTGCTCGAGGCGGCCCACGCCGTCATCGAGGCCGGGGCGCGGCCCGTCCTGCTGGTGGCGGTGGTGGACCGGGGGGGAACGGTGGAGGCCATGGCCAGGGCCGAGGGGCTCCCCTTCCGCGCCCTGTTGACGGCCCCGGACCTCGGGTTCCCCTACGAGGGCGCCTGAGCCCCGCCGCGCCAGGCGTCGTCCCGCTGATTGGCCAGCGGTACGCCGCCCGGACTCACGACGCGGACTCCGCCTCGTTGTCGTCCTCGGTCTGGGCGCCGTCGGCCAGCACCAGGTAGATGCGTCGGCGGGTGTCGGCCAGAATCTCGCCCACCGCCTTGACCTGGCCCTCGCTGCCCGACCGGCCGACCTGCATGGCGGCCGCGGCCACCTCGGCCATGAGCCCCCGGAGGTCGACCAGCGAACGGTCGGCCCCCCTGGCCGCCCGCTCCCACGGTGCCGGCCCGTCACCGGCCTCCTCGGCCACGGTGCGGCCCTCGGCGGTCAGGCTGAAGACCCTGCGGCCCTCGTTCTTGTCCGCCGTGACCAGGCCCTGGTCCTCCATGGCCTGGAGGGTGGGGTAGACCGATCCGGGGCTCGGACGCCACACGCCCCCGCTGCGCTCGGTCAGCTCGGTGATGATCTGGTAGCCGTGCATCGGCTCCTCGGCCAGGAGGGCGAGGATGGCCGCTCGCACGTCCCCCCGTCCCCGCTTGGGTCCGCGGCCGAACATCGGTGGGCCGAATCCCGGCCCGAAGGCCCCGTGGCGTCCGCCTCCGAAGCCGAAGGCGTCGTCCCGTCCCCTGCCGCGGCCGCCGCCCCGGCCACGGGGGGCACCGCCGACCCGGTCGTAGCGGTCGCGGCGACCGGGGAATCCCGGTCCGTCGGTGGCCCCGGCGGTGGCGTCGTCGAATCTCTTGTGTCCATGCATCAGGTTGTTCTCCTTGTGTTCTCGTTCCGGGCCTGGCCGAATGGCCGCCCCGGAGGCTGGTGGAGCTGTCCATCGACCGCTCACGTTGTATAACGATATATCGCGATGTGCCAGATGTCAAGAGGTTTCTCCCGGGGGAAAACAACCTGAACCTCGAGGTCGCAGCCCTGCCCGCCGCAGCCCGACCATGACGTGTCGGTCCTAGGATGGCCCTCACGCCCATCGGATTCGGAGCAGATCTGCCCCCCATCACCCCCGAGTTGTTCACCTTCCGGTTGGGAGACGACGCCGCCCTCCTGCCCCGCACCGTGGCCATCATCGAGCCCTATCAGGCGCTGGTGGTGTCCAACCACGAGCGCCTGGCCCGCTGGTTCCCGGGCTTGGACAGGCCGCCGACACTGGACGAGACCCGCCGGGACCTGGAGCGACGAGACCGGGCGCAGGCCGGGGGATCACAGGTGCCGGTGGCCATTGCCGTGAAGGGGGAGGATGCCTGGCAGCTCGTCGGCGAGGTGAACCTGTTGGTCGACCGCCGGGCGCGGTCCGGCGAGGTCGGGTACTGGCTCGACGGCGGCTCCGAGGGACGGGGACTGGCTACCCGGGCGGTGACGGCCATGCTGGACCACGCCTTCGGGCCGCTCGGGCTGGATCGCGTCGAGCTGCGTACCAACCCCACCAACACGCGCAGCCGGAACGTGGCCCAGCGCCTGGGGTTCACCCAGGAGGGGATACTGCGGGAAGCAGCGGCCTTCGGTGAGGAACGGCGGGACGAGGTGGTCTACGGACTTCTGGCCCGGGAGTGGCACGGGGCGTAGGGCCCACGGCGCCGTAGGGCGCCGGCGGTCGCCGCCGCCCGGGCTCGGTGATCTCCCGTCCGGCCGGTGCTAGCCGGCCCGGTAGGCGGCGACGATGGGCTCCAGCTCGCTCGGGGTGGCGCCGTGCATGATGACCCCGTCGCACCCCATGGCCAGCTGGCCCCGCACGGTCTCGGCGCACTGCCCGGCCGTGCCGGTGGCACTGGGGGCGAGCCACTCGTCCGGGATGAGGGTGGCGATGTGTTCGAGCTGGGCCGTGGTGGCGTTCGAGTCGATCCCACCGAGGAAGCCGGCCACCATATCGTCGGAGCGGAAGCGCTCGAGCACGGCGGGGTCCCAGCCGTTGGTGCGCACCATGAGGTCCCCGTAGCCCTGGAGGTAGGAGGCCAGGCGCCCGACGGTCTTCATCAGCCGCCGGTCCTCGTCGATGTGGTCCCCGATGGTGGCCAGGCACGACCACACCTGCACGTGGTCGGGATCGCGTCCGGCTCGCTCGGCCGACTCCTTCACCGTGGCCACACACCGTCGGGTGGTCTCCTCGGTGAAGAAGGTGTGCAGGATCACCCGGTCGAAGCTGCGGCCGCCCAGGGCCAGTGACTGGGGTCCGAAGGCCACCAGGCCGAGGGGCAGGTCCTCGTCGATGGCCGCCAGGTACAGCACGGGGAACGAGCCGCACGGGCCGTCATGGCCGACGATGGCCTCTCCCCGGAACAGCCGCTTCATGATCCCGGCGAAGTCCTCGAGCTGGGCCGTGGTGATGCGGGACATGCCGTAGGTGTCCTGGATGAGGGGAATCCCGCGGCCCAGTCCGAGGACGAACCGTCCTCCGGTCAGGCTCTGCATGGTGCGGGCCAGGCCGGCGGTGATCATGGGGTGGCGGGTGTTGTGGTTGGTCGCTGCGGTGACGATGGATATCCGCTCGCTCACCGCCCCGGCCGCTCCCGAGAGGACGCCCGCCTCCTTCTTGTCGAAGCGCTCGGAGATGAACGCCGACCCCAGCCCCAACTGCTCGGCCAGGCGGACCTCGCCGATCAGATCCCGGGACGAGTCGGCCTGTCCGGCCAGGGTGTAGAAGCCGAGCTCGTCCAGGGGCGCCGGGGGCGAAGGGTGGGGGTCGGTGGTCATGCGGTCTCGCTCTCATCGGGGAACGGAGCCGAAGGGTACCAAGGACGCCGTCGGACACCAGTCCACGGACCCCGGTCGGGGACAGACGGTCTGACTGTGCGAGGTGAGCCGACCGGCGGTGTCAGTCCGGGGCGGCGTAGGGGACGGGGTGGTTCCCCCCCAGCTCCACGAACCGTTCGTTGAGGGCGTGGGCGATGACGTCGTGGTCGTGGTCGGTCGGCTTGAGGGCGCCGTAGAGGAAGGCCTCCATCTGGAAGGCCGAGCTCATGCCGCCCAGCTCGAAATAGCGGAGCCACAGTTCGCCGCGGGACAGCCCGGCGTCCCGGCGGTGGCGGTCGAAGTGGTCCGGCTCCTCGTCAGCCACGGCCACCGTCGTTCCGTCGGGGACCGAACAGCGGATGACCGGGTCGGGTCGACCCGGTGATCTCCTCGGCCCACGCCCGAAGGGAGATGCCCGTGCGCTGGGAGTGGACCCGGAGCACGGTGTAGGCCTCCTCCTCGCTGATCCCCTCACGCTCCATGAGCACGCCCTGGGCCTCGGCAATGACCTCCCGGGAGCGGAGCGATGCCTGGAAGCGCTCGGACCGTCGGTCGTCGCTGATGTCGACGCCGGCCTCGGTCAGGATGGCCGAGGCCTCGGTGGCGAACCTCATGGCCAGGCTCTGGTCGTCCTCGGCGAAGGCCCGTGGCTGGAGGGAGTAGATGTTGAGGGCCCCGACCGACTGGTCGTGGGCCATCAGGGGTGACGACAGGATGGCCTGGATGCCCAGAGCCCGGGCCTTGGGGACGAAGGTCGGCCAGCGGTCCTCGTCGTCGAGCGACCGGGTATGGAACCGTCGGCCGTTGATGGAGGCGTCGACGCACGGTCCCTCGCCGGCCGCGTACTGCTCGGCATCCATCTCCAGGACCGTCCGGTCGCTGGCCGCCACGGTGGCCAGCCGACCGTGACGTCGGAGCGACACGCTGACGCCGTCGGCCCCGGCCACGGTGACCCGGGCCAGTTCGACCACCAGGCGCAGGGTGGCGTCGACCAGGTCGGCGTCGGAGGCGATGGCGCCGGCCCGCTCTGCCGGGAGGCCGGGTGGGTGGGCACCGGCATTGTCGGGAACGCGGGCCACCACGGCCGACGCCTCCTTGTGCAACGGCGGCATCAACTCGAACTCTTCGTCGATGATCAGATGACCCAGTCCTCCGGCCACCAGCTGACGCTCGATGGCCGTGGAGGGCGATCGGATGGTCAGTCGCCGCTCCTTACCCTCCATGCGCTGTGCCCTCGTGGCGATGGCGGCGACAGCCGTCGGGGCCATCGAGTCCACCTCCACCAGATCGAGGATCAACGCCGAGTAGCGGCCAGCGATCACGCTGTCGAGCAGGTTGACCAGCTCGATGAGGGCCGGATCCCCGAGGGTCCCCCGCACGGAGACCACCACCTCGGAACGGATCACGTCCATGGAGAGGGAGAAGGCTTCTGAGGGCTGGCCAGCGAAGCTCACCGACGGCCCTCCGGTGACGGCGCAACAGGTGATGTGCGCGCCTGGTGTCCGGCGCGAGCGGTGGAGTACCCGGGACGGGGGACCCCGGCGGGGAGGCGCGGCGAGACGGCAACCGGAAACGAAGGATCACGCCGAGACTGGCCAAACGACACAGGATGGGCTTTCGGTCGGGCTCGCCTACCCTCACTGCCGAAGGCCAGCTTCATCGTACCAGGCACGGGACGAATCTCCTTCCTATCTTGAGTCCCGGGGTCGTTGGTGGCAGGCTGGAAGTGGCGATGATGACAAGGGACCCTGTGGGAAGTGGCCCGGCCTCTGCCTCAGGTGCAGACCCGGCTCTGGAGTTGACAGCAACCGTCGCCCAGACCGTCAGCCTGTTCGCCGCCGACACCGTGCAGGAGGCCCTGGAGCAGGTCGTCGGCCTGGCCGTGTCCACTATCGAAGGCTGTGACTTCGCCGGGATCTTCCTCATGGAGGGGCAGTCGGTGGCCACACCGGTGTGCAGCGACCCCTTCGTCATCGAGGTCGACGCCCTGCAGCACGCCTCGGGGGAGGGGCCGTGTCTCGATGCCCTGGCCGGCCTGAGCGCCGTCTATGCCGAGGACCTCGGTGACGACGCCCGCTGGCCCATCTTCGGCCCCGAGGCCGTGGCCCGGGGGATCCGGAGTCTGCTGGCCGTCCCCCTGGACTTCAACGGCGCACCTGCGGCCCTCAACCTCTACGCCCGCTACCCGAGCGCCTTCGGGGTCATCGACCGGGGGCGGGGCCTGCTGCTCGCCGCCCTCGGTGGCCTGGCCTTCACCACGGCCAGCGCCCATGAGGAGGAGGAGCGCAAAGCGGCCCAACTCCAGGCCGCCCTGGCCACCCGCGAGATGATCGGGCAGGCCCAGGGCATCCTGATGGAGCGAGAGCGCATCTCCCCCGACCAGGCCTTCGACATCCTGCGCCGGGCCTCCCAACACCTGAATCTGAAGCTCCGGGTGGTGGCCCAGTCCTTGGTGGACACGGGAGAGCGGCCCGAGACCGGTCGCACCGACGACAGCTGACGGGCACGGGGATCCCGCTTCCCGCCTCCGGTGGTCGGGACCGGCGTCGATCCGGTGACCTCACGCTTTTCAGGCGCGCGCTCTACCAACTGAGCTACCCGACCTCGACTCGGCGAACCGAGGTGGCGGACCTGACGGGATTTGAACCCGCGACCTCCGGCTTGACAGGCCGGCGTGCACTCCAAACTGCACCACAGGTCCCCAACCAGCACTGGCGCTGGGGAGTAACGCACCCCCAACGGGATTCGAACCCGTGTTACCGCCTTGAAAGGGCGGCGTCCTAGGCCGCTAGACGATGGGGGCTCCAAACCCGATCAGGGCTTTTGGAGATTAGCAGAGGGATTGCGCCGCTCTTCCGGGCCGCCCCCCCGTTGCCGGGTGCCCGGGGTGTCGGGCCCGGTCGACCGGGACGCCCCGGGATCAGAGGGCCCCGTCGGGCCGGCCCTCCTCGGGCAGTCCGGCCGCCAGCACCTCGATCATCAGGTACTGGAGTTGGCCGAGCAGTTCGTAGAGGGCGTACTCCGGCGCCGTCGGGTCCTCGGCGTCGGGCACCTCCATGTCCTCGCTCACGTCGAGTCGGGTCCCGAGCACCAGACGCAGCGACCCCACGGCCGACAGCCAGGCGTCGAGCTCGGACTCGGTGAGGACGGTGGCCTGGGCGGTGGCCGCCATCACGGCGAACGCCTCCCGGTGGTGGTTGATGAGGGCGGTGTCGACGAGGTCCCGGTAGTCGGCCTCGGCGCCCTGCTGGTCGTCGCCGGCGTAGGCCGGCGGGAACAGGCGCCGGGTCATGGGCTCCTCGGGGCCGACGATGGGGGACAGCTGTTCGGACATGGTCACCAGGACGGCCCGCACGCTGGGATCGAGCTTGATGGCGAACCGCCCGTCGCGGCGGCGCCTGATGGGTGCGCTCACGTGGAGGGTTCCATGGTGGCCCACAGCCCGTACTCGTGGAGCCGGTAGACGTCCAGCTCGGCGCGCTCCCGTGTCCCCGAGGAGACCACGGCCCGACCCTTGTGGTGGACGTCCAACATGAGCTTGGTGGCCTTCTCCTTCGAGTACCCGAACAGCTTCTGGAACACGAAGGTCACGAAGGACATCAGGTTGATCGGGTCGTTCCAGACGATGACCAGCCACGGCTTGTCGGTGCTCAGCGCCTCGTCCAGCTCGGTCCACTCGGACGTCGTCGGGTCGGTCTCGAGGGGGGCGGTCTCCACCTGGCGGGAGTGCACCGCCGCCGCGCCGGCCGGAGCGGGGCCGGACGGCGGTGCCGTGAACAGGGTGGCGATCCGGCTGGCGGAGGAGACGTTCACACCGTCTCCCTCGTCGTGCCGAGGCCCGGGGCCGGTGCGCCATCGGGTGCCCGGTCGGGCAGGGTCCCGAGACCGGCCGCCTCCCGCCCGGTCGCTCCGCCCTCGGCCGAGCCGGCACCCCCTCCGTCCTCGGGTGGGTGGTCGGACAGGCCGTGGTGGAACCACAGCGCCGTGGACCAGACCATTGTGGCCCCGAGGACGTGGATCCCCACCAGCACGGCGGGCAGATGGGTGAAGAACTGGGTGTAACCGATGAACCCCTGGACGACCATCACGGCCAAGAGGATGCGCCCGGCGTCCTGGACGTGGGCGGGGGCGTTGGTCCGCCACAACACCCACAGCAGGACCAGGAGCACCAGCACCGAGGCGATGACGATCTCGGCGTGGATGCGGGTCATGTCCTCGAGTCCGAGGGGGATGCGCTTGGATCCCTTGCCCCCGGCATGGGGACCGGTGCCGGTGGTGGCCGCCCCCGCGGCCAGCACCACCACGATCAGTCCGAGCAGGGCCCGGGTCAGCCACAGGGCGCTCCGGCCGACAGCCAGGGACCCGCGCCCGGGCCCGTGGCCGGCCCGGAGCGTCAGGAGGACGGCCACCGCGGTCAGGGCCATCCCCACCAGGAAGTGGGTCATGACCACGTAGGCGTTGAGCTTGGAGTACACCACGAAGGCCCCGAGCACGGCCTCGCCGATCACGCCCAGGATGAGCCCCCCGGACAGCCAGCGGAGGTCGCCGCGGGCCGGCCGGCGGAGGAAGGAGGCGATGACGGTGACGGCGCACGCCACCACCAGGAGCGTGACCACCATGCGGTTGCCGAACTCGATCAGCGGATGGAGGCTCAACGCCGGGGTCAGGTCGTGCTGTGAGCACGTCGGCCAGTCGGGGCAGCCCAGCCCGGAGTCCGAGAGCCGGACGGCGGCACCGGTGACCACGTTGAGGACCACGACGGCCAGGGTGATCCGGCAGATGAGGAGGAACGGGCGAGGGCCGATACGCAGGGAGGACACCGTTTGCGTATGGTATCGGCCCGATCGACGCCCGAGGCGCCCCGCCCGCTGGCCAGGACCGATTCCGTCAGTGTGTCCAGACCGCGTTCGCACTATTGTCTCACCCATGGCGCTCCCAGCGGTGGTCCTTCCCCGCCCACATTCGCTCGGGTCCCGGATCGGTGCCTATGTCGCACTGACCAAGCCGCGCATCATCGAGCTCCTCCTGATCACCACGCTGCCCACCATGATCGTGGCCCAGCGGGGTCTGCCACCGGTGTGGCTGATGGCCGCCACGCTGCTCGGCGGGGCGCTGGCCGCCGGTGGAGCCAACGCCATCAACATGTTCATCGATCGCGACATCGACAAGCTCATGCACCGCACGGCCAAGCGACCGCTGGTCACCGGGGCCGTCACCCCCCGGAGCGCCCTCGTCTTCGCCATCAGCCTCGAGGTGCTGGCCTTCGTCGAGCTGTGGGCCTGGGTCAACCTGCTCTCGGCGGCCCTCGCCGTCTCGGCCACCCTGTTCTACGTCTTCATCTACACGCTGTGGCTGAAGCGCACCAGCAGCCAGAACATCGTCATCGGCGGCGCCGCCGGCGCCGTGCCCGTCCTCGTGGGTTGGGCCGCGGTGACCGACAGCCTGTCGTGGACGCCGGTGGTCATGTTCGCCATCATCTTCGTGTGGACGCCGCCCCACTTCTGGGCCCTGGCCGTCAAGTACAAGGACGACTACCAGGCGGCCAGCGTCCCCATGCTCCCGGCCGTGGCCACGTTCAAGCGGACGGCCCGCGAGATCCTCCTCTACAGCGTGCTCCTGGTGGCGGTGTCCCTGCTCCTGGCCGCCGTGGCCAGCCTGGGGGCGGTGTACATCGTGTCCGCCTCCGTGTTGGGGGCGGTGTTCGTCGCCATGGCGGTGCGGCTCTATGCCCGGGCCACGCCCAAGGCGGCCATGCAGCTGTTCAGCTACTCGATCACGTACCTCACGCTTCTCTTCGTGCTCATGGCGGTTGACATCTTCACCAAGCACTGACCATGGCCCCGCCCGGGACGGACACCGAGGAGATCCCGGCCCCTCCGGCCGACGGCTCCGGCCCACCGCTCGTCCCCACTCCGGCCTCGGCGCCCACGCCGCCGCCGGCCGGCCCGCGGAAGCTGCGGGCGTTGCTCATCGGCTGCGTCATCGCCGTAGCTCTGGCCGTGTTCCTGTTCGTGGGCCTCGGGACCTCCTCGAACTCAGGGTCGGGGTCGGGCCCGGTGGTCGGTGCGGGCGACCAGGCGCCGGGCTTCTCCATCCCCTCCGTCACGGGCGGTCCGCCGGTCAGGCTCGACGCCCTCGGGGCCGATCGGCACCGTCCGGTGGTACTCAACTTCTTCGCCTCGTGGTGCATCCCCTGCCAGAAGGAGACACCGCTGCTGGCCCGGACGGCCGCCGCCGAACAGGCCAAGGGCTCGTCCGTGCAGTTCATCGGCGTGGACGTGGCCGAGCCGCCGCTCCGACGGCCTGGCCTTCGTGCAGAAGTCGGGGATCACCTATCCGGTGGGATCCGACACCGACCTGCGGGTGACCTCGGTCCTCTACGGCCTGAACGCCCAACCGAACACGTTCTTCATCGACGCCTCAGGCCACGTCGTCGGTCACGTGATCGGGCCTGTGTCGGCCGCCGAGCTCTCGGGGTGGCTGCACCGGTTGGCCGGCGCCCGCGGCTGACCCCCGCCCCGGAAGCGGGCCGGTGGCGCCGAGCTCACCCCCCGACGGGCCGAGCTCACTCCCAACGGAAGGTGAGGCCGGCCACCAGCGGGGCGGCCACGGCCCAGACCGCCAGCACCGCCCAGTCCCGCGCCGTCACCGGAGTGCCGTGCCCGAGCGCTCCGTGGAGGGCGTCGGACAGGGCCGAGGCCGGCAGCACCTTGGAGGCGTCGGCCAGCCACGTGGGCAGCTTGCCCAGGGGGATCAGCATGCCGCCCAGCAGCAGGAGGATGACGAAGAGCCCGTTGACCACGGCCAGATTGACCAGGGGCTTGAGGGTCCCGGCCAGCACCAGGCCGATCCCCCCGAAGGCCACCGTGCCGAGCACCATGGCACCGATGGCCGCGCCGACCAGCGCCCCCGCCCCGCCCGGGCCGCCCGGGTTCCATCCGAGGGCGTAGCCCACGGCCACCAGCACGGCGGCCTGGAGCAGCTCCACCAGCAGGATGGCCACGATCTTGGCCGTCAACAGGCGGGGCCGGCCCAGGGGGGTGGACCCGAGGCGCTTCAGCACGCCGTAGCCGCGCTCGAACCCGGTGCCGATGCCGAGGGCGGTCATGGCCGTGGACATGATGGCCAGGGCCAGGATCCCCGGGACCAGGAAGTCGACCGGATGTCTGGTCCCCGTCGGGAGCACGTGCACCGCCGAGAAGAACAGCAGGAACACCACCGGGATGCCCAGCGTCAGGAACAGGGTCTCGCCGTTGGTGAACAGCATGGTGACCTCGGCCCGGAGCTGGGCGGCCAACGGCCTCACCGGTCCGCTGCCTTCGCACTTCGGCTCCGGCCGCCCCGCCCCCGGGACCCCCGTCGGCCCGTCGGTTCGGAGTCGTCGCCCGAACCCGTCGTCTCGGACTCCGAGCGGGCGCCGGTGATGGCCAGGTACGCCTCCTCCAGGGACTGTCCGGTCCGGAGGTCGCCGAGCGACAGGTCCCGCTCGGCCAGCCAGCCGGCCAGGGCGGCCACGACGGCCGGGCTCGGGGCACCGGTCGGGGGCACGAGCCGGTAGGACCCCGGCTGCTCCTCGGTGACCATGGCACCCCCGCCGATGACCCCGGCCAGGCCGGCGGTGTCGATGGCCGGCCGGGTGGAGAACCGGATGGAGCCGTCAGCCGTGCCCGAGGCCAACTGGGCCGGCGAGCCCTCGGCCAGCACCCGGCCGTGGTCGATGATGACCACGTGGTCGGCCAGGCGCTCGGCTTCGGCCAGCTCGTGGGTGGTGAGGATCACGCAGATCCCCTTGTCCCGCTGGGCGGCGATGATGTCCCGCACGACGAGGCGGCCCTCGGGGTCGACCCCGGCCGTCGGCTCGTCGAGGAAGAGCACCGAGGGTCTGCCCCACCAGGGCCAGGGCCAGGGCCAGCCGCTGCTGCTCACCGCCGGAGAGCCGCCGCCACGGGGTGCGCCGCACGTCGGCCAGGCCCACCAGGTCGAGGAGGGCCTCGGGATCCTCGGCCTCGTCGTAGTACCGGGCGAACAGGTGGAGGACCTGGGCCGGCCCGAGCATGGGATACACCCCACCCTTTTGCAGCATCACCCCGATGTGCGGCACCAGGGCGGCATGGTCGCTGACGGGGTCGAGGCCGAGGACCCGGGCCGACCCGGCGGCCACCCGGCGGTAGCCCTCCAGGGCCTCGACGGTGCTGGTCTTGCCGGCACCGTTGGGTCCGAGCAGGGCCACCACCGCCCCGGCCCGGGCGGTGAAGGTCAGGCCGTCGACGGCCACCGTCTCGCCGTAGCGGATGACCACGCCGTCACAGGCCACGGCGGGCGGGTCGTCCCGACCGGTCGGAGCACCGGTCGGCGTGATGGCGTCGTCCACGGGTGGTCACGCTACCGTTGTGCCCGTCATGATCGATATCCGGCTGGTGCGAGACGACCTGGCGTCGGTGAAGGCCGCCCTCGGACGTCGCGGGCGTGGATCCGGCCGAGCTCGACCGGATCGTCGAGCTGGACCAGGAGGCCCGGGCGGCCATCGGCCGGCGGGACGACTACCGGGCCGAGGTGAAGGCCCTCTCCAAGCAGGTCGGGGCGGCCCGCAAGTCCGGTGACGGGGCCTTGGCCGAGGAGCTGACCGAACGCAGCCGGCAGCTGGGGGACGAGGAGCGGACCCTCAACGGCGTGGCCGAGTCGGCCCAGCTGGAGGTGCGACAGGCCCTGCTGTACCTGCCCAACCTCCCGGCCCCCGACGCCCCCGACGGGGCCGGGCCCGAGGACAACGTGGTGACCCGGTCGTGGCCCGACGAGCCGCCGACCTACACCGCCGCCCAACGGGTGCCCCACTGGGAGATCGGCGCCGAGCTCGGCCTCCTCGACATGGAGCGGGGGGCCAAGCTGTCCGGCTCCATGTTCCCCCTCTACCGCGGCTTCGGGTCGCGGCTGCTCCGGGCGCTCACGGCCTTCGCCCTCGACAGCCACGCCGACCAGTTCGAGGAGGTGCGGCCACCGACCATGGTCCTCACCGAGACCATGGTGTCGACCGGCCACCTGCCCAAGTTCGAGGAGGACGCCTACCACCTCGAGCGGGACGACCTGTGGGCCATCCCCACGGCCGAGGTGCCGCTCACCTCGATGTGGCGGGGCGAGATCCTGGAGGAGTCGTCCCTGCCCCTCCGCCTCACCGCGGCCACCGCCTGCTTCCGGCGTGAGGCCGGGTCCGCCGGACGGGACACCCGGGGGCTGCTGCGGGTCCACGAGTTCGACAAGGTGGAGCTGTTCGCCTACACCACCCCGGACCAGGCCCTGGGCATCCACGCCGACATCGTGGCCCGCGCCGAGCGGCTGCTCCAGCAGCTGGGCCTCCAGTACCGGGTCCTCGACCTGTGCACCGGCGACCTCGGCAACTCCGCGGCCCGCACCTTCGACCTCGAGGTCTACTCGCCCGGCGTCGACCAGTGGCTCGAGGTCTCGTCCGTCAGCTGGTTCACCGACTACCAGGCCCGACGGGCCAACATCCGGTACCGACCGGACGGGGGCGGGGGGCCGGTCCTGGTCCACACGGTCAACGGTTCGGCCCTGGCCTGGGCCCGCATCTGGGCCGCTCTGATGGAGACCGGCCGACAGGCCGACGGCTCGGTAGTGCTGCCCGAGGTGCTCGGCCCCTACCTACGCGGCGAGCTGGTCATCCCCGCCGCCGGGT
Organism: uncultured Acidimicrobiaceae bacterium; assembly: GCA_963737625.1. Classification (GTDB taxonomy): domain Bacteria; phylum Actinomycetota; class Acidimicrobiia; order Acidimicrobiales; family RAAP-2; genus Bog-756. The sequence goes on along the minus strand of CAVTTK010000006.1, from coordinate 88,706 downwards.
AGCACCCGCAGCGCGGCCGAGCTGCAGTCGCGGGGAGCGTCGAACCGGTAGCCGACCCCCCGGATGGTGGTGATCAACTTGGGGGAGGACGGGTCCTCCTCCACGTGGCTGCGCAGGCGCTTGATGTGGACGTCGAGGGTCTTGGTGTCGCCGAAGTAGTCCGACCCCCACACCCGGTCGATCAGCACGTCCCGGGTCAGCAGTCGTCCGGTGTTCTCCATCAGCAGCGAGAGCAGTTCGAACTCCTTGCGCCGGAGGTGGACCTCCTCGCCACGGATGAACACCAGATGGCGGTCGGGATCGATCTGGATCCCACCCGCCTCGAGGACCGCGCTCTCCGTCCTCCGGTCGGTGCCGCGCCGGTCCGATCCGGAGCCGGAGCCGTCGGCCGGGTCACGGTCGCGGGACGTCTCGCTGCCGGGCGTCCGCCGGAGCACGGCCCGCATCCGGGCCACCAGCTCGCGGAGCCGGTAGGGCTTGGCCACGTAGTCGTCCGCCCCCACCTCCAGGCCGACCACGGTGTCGATCTCGGTGCCCTTGGCCGTGACCATGATGATGGGCACCGAGGACTGCGCCCGGATCGATCGGCAGACGTCGATGCCCGACAGCCTCGGCAGCATCAGGTCCAACAGCACCAGGTCCGGGTCCTCCGAGGCGAACAGGCGAAGCGCCTCATTGCCGTCGCGGGCCACGGTCACGTCGAAGCCCTCCCGGGAGAGTCCGATGACCAGCGCGTCCACGAAGGACTCGTCGTCCTCGGCCAGGAGCACCTTGGTCTGGGCTTGGTCGTCCGCCCCGCGGTCGTCGGCCCGCGCCGCCTTCTCGGCCTTGCCGCCCGACTCCGGAGTGTCGCCCGAGTTGGCCTTCTTGGCTTGCTGGCTTGTCCGTCTTTGGGCTCACCGTCTTGGCACTCATGAGGAGTACTCCGGCGGGCTGGGGAGGATGAGGGTGAAGGTCGAGCCCTGGCCTTCACGGGAGTCGACCTCGACGCGCCCCTGGTGGTTGCTGGCCACGTGGCGCACGATGGACAGTCCGAGACCGGTGCCGCCCGTGTCGCGGCCGCGGCCGTGGTCGACGCGGTAGAAGCGCTCGAAGATCCGGTCGAGGTCACGGGCGGGGATCCCCACGCCCACATCGGTGACCGAGAGCCGCACCTCGCCGTTGGACCGGAGGCCCAGGACCTGCACCGCGGTGTCCTCGTAGGAGAAGGTCACGGCGTTCTCCAGCAGGCTGTGCATGGCCGAGACCAGCTGGCGTCGGTCGCCCAGCACGTGGACCGGGGGGCTTGGCTCATCAAGCTCGATGGTAATCCTTCGCTGTTCCGCCGCGGACCTCACCCTCTCGACGGCCTCGGCCATCACCAGGTTCACCAGGATGGGCTCCCGGGGCGGCGCCTCCTCGGACTCGATGCGGCTCAGGTCGAGCAGGTCGTCGATGATGCGGCTGACCCGGAAGGCCTCGGTGTGGATCCGCGACGCCAGCCGCTGGGCCACCTCGGGATCGGGCTCGACGGTGAGGGTCTCGGCCAGCAGGCCGAGGGCGCCGATGGGCGTCTTCAGCTCGTGGCTCACGTTGGCCACGAAGTCCCGGCGCACCTCCTCCAGGCGCCGCCGGTCCGAGACGTCCTCGATGATGGCGATGACGCCGAGGGGCCTCCGCCCGTCGTCGATGAGTCGGGTGCGCACGGCGAGCGTCTGGCGGGGAGGCCCGTAGAGGTCGAGGGTCCGCTCGGCCGATCCGTCGGTCCAGGCGTTCTCCAGCAGCTCGGTCACGGCCTGGGCGGCCAGGGCGTCCCCGTGGCGGTTGTTCATCAGTCCGGTGGCCCGGGCGTTCTGGAAGGCGATGTCCCCGTTCTCGTCGCACACGATGACCCCCTGGGGGAGGGTGTCGAGGGCCCGGCGGAGCCGGATGGCGTCGGAACTGGATTCGGTGACGGCCTCGGCTGCCTCGCCGGTGACCTTCTCCAGGTGGCCGAGGATCGGCTCGATCCCCCCGTCATCGGGTGGCTGCACCCCGAGCCGGTTGGACAGGGACACCAGGCGCTGTTGGAGGGCCCGACGACCGGACCGACGTCCCAGTCGGGCGGCGATGATGATGCCCAGCACGGCTACAACGCCGATGACGATGTAGCCGATCACGTACTGCTGCACTGCCTAAGCATGGCAGGCCGGTGGGCCAGGCGTGATGATCCGTCCAGAGGCGATCAGAAAACACTGAAAATACATAGAAAGTATTGAAACTAGGCCCGGGTCTCTCTACGCTGGCCCGATGCCCGCCCATCTGTTCTCGATCCTCCACCCCCTGGTGTCCGCACCGCCCACGCCCGATCTGATGATCGCCGAGGCCCGTGTGGTCGACGGCTTGGGGGCCGTCCATCGAACGGCCATGCGACTGCTGGCCGACGTGGTGGGCATGCAACCCCACGCCGATCAGCTGCCCGGCGGTGCCCTGCTCCAGAACCTGATGGACGGGCTGCAGTTCTGGGCCCTGGCCCTGGCCCTGGTCGGCCTGGTCATCGGCGCCGCGGCCTGGGCCATCGGGTCCCACGGCCAGAACTACCAGCAGACCTTCGTCGGTCGGCGTGCCGTGCTCATCTCGGGGCTGGCCGCTCTGCTGATCGGCGCCGGTCCCGGCATCGTGAACTTCTTCTACACCGCCGGAACCGGCGTCCACTGAGGGTGAGCACCCTCTCGGCAGTTCCCGACCTGCATGCCGCCGCCTGTCCGGCGGCGGCCGCGGCGCTGGCCGCCACCGGGGTCGGCGCGGTGTGCCAAGCCGGCTCGGCCGTCTCGGGAGCGGTCGGCTCGGCGGTGTCGGGCGCCGTCGGCTCGGCCGCATCCAGTGTCGCCGGCTTCGGGGTCGACAGCGTGCTCGGCGGGCTCGGCAACTGGGTGGCCCAGGGGGCCGCCTGGTTGCTGGCCCAGATCGGCACGGTCATCGGGGACACCACGTCCATCGACCTCGGCGCCTCCTGGTTCCGCGCCCATTACGGGACCATGGCCGAACTGGCCGGGGTGGTGATCGTGCCTCTGCTCCTGCTCGGGATCGTCCAGTCCGTCTACCGTCAGAACCTGTCGTCGTTGCTGCGCTCGGTCCTGGTCAACGTGCCCCTGGCCGTCCTGCTGACCGCGGTGGCCGTCAAACTGGTGCAGCTGGGGCTCGCTGTGACCGACGCCTTGAGCGGCGCGGTGGCCCGAGGGGCCGGCCTGGACAGCGGCCATTTCATGTATTCCGTGCTGATCAGCCTCTCGGGCCCGTCGGCTGCCACCGGCCAGCCGTCCGCCCCGGCGTTCGTGCTCTTCCTCGGCGCCCTGGCCGTGGTGGTGGGGGCGGTGCTGGTCTGGATCGAACTGCTCATCCGGGCCGCCGCCGTGTACGTGGCCGTCCTATTCCTCCCCCTGGCCCTGGCCAGCCTGGCCTGGCCGGCCATCGCCCACTGGTGTCGTCGCCTGGTCGACACGCTGGTCGCCCTGATCCTGGGGAAGTTCGTCATCGTCTCGGTCCTGAGCCTGGCGGCGGGCGCCCTGGCCGGTGGTGCCGGGTCGACGCCGAGCGGAGCCGACGCCACCGGACCCCCGGGGGGAGGCGGGTTCACCGCCGTGCTGGGCGGTGCCGCCCTGCTCATGCTGTCGGCCTCAGCTCCGTGGGCCCTGTTCCGCCTCCTCCCGTTCGTCGAGGCCGGGGCGGTCGGCCATCTCGAGGGTCTCAGCCACCAGGCCCGCCACTCGGCCTCGGCGCCCGTCCGCAGCCTGGCCCAGGCCGCCCTGCAGAAGGCGGCCAGCGGAGCGGTGGCCTCGGCCGGGGTGTCGATGGCCGGCGGGGCACTCGGTGGCGCCCTGGGCCGTGGCCCGGGAGGTCCGGTCGCGGGGGATTCGAGGAGTGGCGGGGGGCCGGGAGGATCGGGAGGTGCACGTCCCGGATCAGTGAGTGGGCCCGGGTCTTCGCCCGGGGGACCGAACCTCGGCCCCTCGACCGCGGCGTCCACCGGGGTCGGAACGATGGAACCACCGCGCAGTGGCATCCCCCTGTATCCGGTCCATGCCGGAGCGACCGCCGTGGCCAACGGGCAGGGCGTCCCCGCGCCCGCGGGAGGCAGCGCCGGAACGGTCAACCGGCTCGGGCCAGGTCCAACACGGGGCCGGCCCGCCGGACGGGTCGGGTCCTTCGGTTCCGGGTTCGGAGCTCATCCCCCTCCCCCGGGCCACGGGGGCCTACCGGGCCGCCGCCCTGGGGCGCGACCGGCTCGGCATCAAACTGATCGATCCGACCCCAACCCCTCCGGACCGGCCCGATGACCGGGGCTGATCGCCCCGGGCGGGTCCGCTACCGCTTCTCCCCCCTGGAGAGGAGGGGGGTGATCGCCGGATGGCGGGGCGGGCAGATCGCCACCGTGGCGTCGAGTCTGGTCGTCGGGGTCCTGGTCCTGCGGGTGAGCCCGTCCGCGGTGGGGATCTCGGTGGCGGTGGTGGGGCTGACCGTCGGGGTGGCGCTGGCCTTCTGGCCTGTCTTCGGCAGGACCGGAGAGCAGTGGATGCCGTTGGCCTGGCGATGGCTCCTGGCCCGCTCCTCCGGAGGCGGTCGCCAGCAGGCGCCGGGGCCGCGGGAGGGTCATCGCGTGTCCGCCGACCCCGAGCACCCGGTCACCGCCCCCTACCGTGGCCGGTCGGAGGACCGAACCCGCCGCCGATCCCGGGGAGGGCCTCGACGTTGGCCGGTGAACCGGGCGGTGTTCGGTGGCGTGACCATCGAAGCGTTGCCGTTCGGGGCTCAGGAGTCGGCCGTCGAGGTAGGGGTGGTCCTCGACGCGCCGTCCCGCACCGCAACCGCGGTGCTGTCGCTGCGCGGGCACAGCTTCGCCCTGCTCGGGCCCGGGGATCAGGACGCTCGCATCGCATCGTGGGCCCGGGTCCTGTCGGCCATGGCCCGGGAGGGAACCGACGTGTACCGGATCCAGTGGATCGAGTCGTGTCTTCCCGACGACGGCAGCTCCGTCCGGGAGCACTGGTCCCGTCACGCCGTGCTCGGGGCCGACACCCCGGCGGGCCGCTCCTACCGGGCGCTGGTCGACGAGTCGTCCCCGGTGACCCGTCGGCACCGGGTCCTGGTGGCCCTGTCCATCCACACCTCGCATTCGTCCCGGTCGATCCGGGCGTCGGGCCGCGGACTGGTCGGCGTGGGTGGGGTCCTGAACCGTGAGGTGCTCTCGTTGCACCGGGCCCTCGACGGAGCGGACATCTCGGTGGAGGGGGTGCTCGGGCCTTCGGCGCTGGCCCGAGCCGTGGGCGAGTCCTACGCCCCGGGTCCCCGCGCCGTCGACGACACGACGGAGGCGGACGTCCGGTCCTCGGCCGGCATCAGCCCGTCGTGGGCGTGGCCCATGACCGTCGAACCGCACTGGGACGCCGTCCGCACCGACGGCACGTGGCACGCCACCTACTGGATCGCCGAATGGCCGCGGGTTGACGTATCCCCCGACTTCCTCGGGCCCGTGCTGTTGTCCTCCCTGCGTCGGAGCGTCGTCCTGGTCATGGAGCCGGTCAGCCCGGCCCGGGCCGCCCGCCAGGTGGCCCAGGCCCGGACGGCCGACATCGCCGACGGCGAGATGCGGCGGCGGGGCGGGTTCCTCGTCACGGCCCGCCAGACCCGCGAGAAGGAGAGCGTCGAGGAGCGCGATGCCGAGCTGACGGACGGTCATGCCCAGTACCGGTTCACCGGCTACGTCACCCTGACGGCCGACACCCGCCACGAGCTCACGGCGGCCCGGTCCGCACTGGAACAGCTGGCCGGGCAGTCCGGCATCGAGCTGCGCCTGCTCTACGGCGAGCAGGATGCCGGCTTCGCCTGCTCGCTCCCGCTGGGTCGGGGCCTGTCGTGAGGACCCGTTCCCCCCGTGTCCCGGCGCACGTGGCCACCACGCGGCACCTCTGTGCCGCCTACCCGTTGGTCAGCGAGGCCGGGCTGGGCCACGAGGGCGTCCTGATCGGACGGGACCTCCTCGGTGGCTCCTTCGCCTACGACCCCTTCGTCCTCTATCGGCAGGGCGTGGTCACCAATCCCAATGCCGTGGTGTTCGGCCAGATCGGCCGGGGCAAGAGTTCCTTCGTGAAGTCCTACCTGTGGCGACAGGCGGTGTTCGGGCGCCGGGCCTGGGTGGTGGACCCCAAGGGTGAGTACGGACCCCTGGCCCAGGCCTGGGGCGTCCAGCCGGTGGCGCTCCGCCCGGGCGGGGGTGTCCGGCTCAATCCGCTCGACACCGACGAGGAGGTCGACCACCCCGGTGGTGACGGTGGTGTGCGTGCGGAAGCTGCGGCCCCGCCGGGGGGCTCCGATGGCCGCTCCGACGCCCCAGCGGTCCCCGGTGATCCGGCCTCCGGTGACGACACCCGTCGGCGCCGGATGGTCCTGACCTCGTCGTTGGCTGTGGCCTGTTTGGGCCGGGACCTCGGGCCCCGCGAGCGAGCGGCCATCGATGCCGCCCTGGGAGAGGCCACCGACCGGGCCCGTCGGGCGGGGATGGTGGCGCCCACCCTTCCCCAGGTGGTCGAGGCACTCCTCGACCCGGGCTTCGAGGCATCGCTCGCCTTGCGCACCAGCCGGTCGGAACTGCTCGAGGACGGAAGGGACGTGGCCCTCGAGCTCCGTCGACTGGTCCACGGAGATCTGTGTGGCATGTTCGACGGCCCGACCACGCCCGGCCTCCGCCTCGACGGGCCCCTGGTGGTCCTGGACCTGTCTGCCGTCTACCACTCGCCGGCCCTGGGCGTGCTCATGGCCTGCGCCGCGGCGTGGCTGCACAGCGCGGTGCGCGCCCAGCACCGCAACCGGACCATCGTCGTGGTCGACGAGGCGTGGGCCATCCTCTCCAATCTGGGCGTGGCCCGGTGGCTCCAGTCATCGTGGAAGCTGTCCCGGGCCAACGGCGTGGCCAACATGGCCGTGCTGCACCGGCTGTCCGATCTCCGCTCGGTGGGCACCGTGGGCTCGGAGCAGGTGGGCCTGGCCGAGGGCCTCGTGTCCGACTCGGAGACCCGCGTGGTCTACGCCCAGTCCCCCGGCGAGGTGGCCCGCACCGGCGAGCTCCTCGGGCTGACCGAGACCGAGGCCGAGCTCGTCACCCAGCTCCGACGGGGCATGGCCCTGTGGAAGGTGGGGCGTCGGTCGTTCCTGGTCGAGCACCGCCTGGCGTCCGGCGAACAATGGCTGACCGACACGGACCAGGCCATGGCGGCGTACGCCACCGAGGCTCGGCCTCCATGGCCGGAGGCGGGCGGTGGATGGTGACCGTGCCCACTGTGGTCGGGTCGGTCCTCGGCCTGTCGGCCTTCGTCGGCGCCGCGGTGCTCGGCCCTGATGGCGCCGGTGGTGTCCGCTCTCCGTTCGGCACCCGCCGCCAGCGCCCTCCGGGGCGTCGCGTGTCCCCCCGTTCCGACGCGGTGGGCCGGACGGGGCGGGACCGGTCCGGTGGGCGGAGGAGACCGGTGGCCCGGTGGGCCACGGCGGGGGACCTCCGGTCGCTGGCCCTGCCGTCGAGACGCGCCGATGCACCCCCGCCCGGACGCCTGGTGCTCGGCCGGGCGGGCCGGAGTCTGGTGGCTGCGGAGCGGTCCCAGTCGGTCCTCGTCTTCGGTCCGACCCAGTCGTACAAGACATCGGGGTTCGCCGTCCCCGCCCTCCTGGAGTGGTCGGGTCCGGTGGTGGCGGCCAGCGTCAAGACCGACCTGATCGACCACACCATCGGCCACCGGCGCTCGTGCGGCGAGGTCCAGTGCTTCGACCCGTCGGGGTCCACCGGCCTGGAGTCGGCTACCTGGTCGCCCCTGGCCACGGCACGGACCTGGCCCGCTGCCCGCCGGACGGCGGCGGCGCTGACCGAGGTGGCCAAGTCGTCGGTCGGGGCCATGACCGACGGCGACTTCTGGTACGCCACGGCGGCCCGGTTGCTCGCCCCCCTGCTGTTCGCCGCGGCCGTGGGCCATCGGGACATGCGGGACGTGGTCCGGTGGGTGGACACCCAGGAGGAGTCCGAGGTGTTGGAGGCACTCGCCGCGGCCGGCGTGGCCGAGGCCGTCCACGCCGCCCGTTCCGCCTTCGGGAAGGAGGAGCGCCAGCGGAGCTCCATCTACACCACCGTCGAGACCATCCTCGAGCCGTTCACCCCGGCCGCCGCTCCTCCGGGTGCCGCACGCCGGCCGGCCACCGGAGGGGCGGCGGACCTGTCGGTGGTGGATCCGGCCCGGCTGGTCAGCGGGAACAACACCCTCTACCTCTGCGCCCCGGCCCACGACCAACGAAGGCTGACCCCGCTGTTCGTGTCGGTGGTGCGTCAGATTGTCGAGCACGTCTACGACCGGGTGACGCTGACCCACCGCCCCATCGATCCGCCTCTCCTGATCGTTCTGGACGAGGCGGCCAACATCGCGCCGCTGGCCGACCTGGATGCCCTGGCGGCCACGGCTGCCGGACACGGCGTGCAGCTGGTGACGGTGTGGCACGACCTGGCCCAGATCACCGCCCGCTACGGGCCGAGGGCCACCACGGTGGTGAACAACCACCGGGCCAAGCTGTTCCTCTCGGGCATCTCCGACCCGGCCACCCTGGACTACGCCAGTCATCTGATCGGCGACGAGGAGGTGCAGCTGCCGGCCACCACCCGGGGAGGCCGGGGAGGCCCGAGCACCACCCGCTCGACCTCCACCCGGAGGCTCGCCCCTCCCGACGCCCTCCGCCGCACCGCCCCCGGAGAGGGCGTCCTCCTCTACGGGGACCTGCCCCCGGCCCGACTGCGGTTACGCCCGTGGTTCGCCGACCCGGTGCTCCGGTGGCGGGGCCAGGCGCCCGCCGACGCCGGACCGGGTCGCCGGCCCGAGTGACCGGGGGATCGCCGCCCACGCAGCCACCAGCGATGGCGCCGCTCCCGGGGTCAGGCCACCCAGGTGCCCGTCTCGCCGAGGACGGCCGAGCCGTCGAGGTCGGACAGCTTCATGGCCACGAAGGCCTCGACCAACGGACCGGTCTGGACCCGGAACGACGGGTGCTCCGCCCGCAGGACGCCCAGGATCACCTCGGCCACCTGGTCGGCCGTCTGGGCCGTGTCCGATCCGAACTGGGCCACCACTCGGTCCAGGTAGCCCTGCATGGCCGGGAGGTAGGGACCGGCGGCGGCGAACATGGCCGAGATGTCCACGCCCACGTTGTTGACGAACTCGGTGGTGACGGGGCCGGGCTCGATGACCGACACGTGCACGCCGACGGTGCCGGCCACCGGGGCCAGGCTCTCGAGGAACCCCTCGACGGCGAACTTGGCCGCGCAGTAGGCCTCGTTGAACGGCTGCCCGACGGCGCCGCCCACGCTCGACACCGAAATGAGCCGCCCGCCGGAGGCGCGGAGATGGGGCATGGCCGCCTTGGTCATGGCCACCACGCTGAAGTAGTTGGTCTCCATGACCCGGCGCATGTCCTCCATGGACACGTTCTCGATGGTGCCCACATACCCCGCCCCGGCGTTGTTGATCAGGACGTCGAGGGCCCCGTGGTCGGCCACCACGCCGTCGATGCAGGACTGCACGGAGTCGGCGTCGGTGACGTCGAGGGTCCGCACGTCGAGCACCACCCCGGCCTCGGCCGCGGCGGCCCGCAGGGCCCCGCCGCTGTCGGGGTTCCGCAGGGTGGCCACGGTCCGGTAGCCGGCCCCGGCGGCCGCCACCGCCGTGGACAGGCCGATGCCGGAGGAGGTGCCGCTGATCAGCAGGACTGGGTGCGCCATGGAGGGGCCTTTCGCCGGGTGTGGACCAACAGTACGGAGGATGTCCGCCCGATGCCGGCCGAATCGCTCCGCCCACCCGATCGTCGTACCATCGATGGCGGTGACCCCCCCGAACCCGGACACGCCCGTGACCGACCGGACGCCGGACCACCCGGTCTTCGATCCGTTCGACCCCCAGTGGTCCGCCGACCCGTTCCCCCTCTACGCCGATCTGCGGGAGCGGGCCCCGATCCACAAGAACGCCCTGGGCTTCTGGGTGGTGGCCCGCCACGAGGACTGCCTGGCCGTCCTGCGTGACCGCCGAGCCAGCTCCGACAGCCTGAACATCGACACCGACCGCATGCCCGAGGGGTTCCGGACCCCCGTGGCGGCGGACGACCCGGTGGGCCAGGCCATGATCGAGATGCGGCCGTTCCTGTTCCGGGACCCGCCCGACCACACCCGGTTGCGGGGGCTGGTGTCCAAGGCCTTCACCCCCAAGGTGGTGGAGTCGCTGCGGGAGGGGACCCAACGGGTGGTCGACGAGCTGCTGGACGCGGCCCTCGACGCCGGGGAGGTCGACCTGTTGGAGGCGTTCGCCTATCCGTTGCCGGTGCGGGTGATCTGCGACCTCCTCGGGGTACCGGTGGAGGACCACGACCAGTTTCGGGAGTGGTCGAACGCGCTGGCCCGGGGTCTGGATCCCGACTTCCTGCTCACCGACGAGGTCATCGAGGCCCGGGGCGAGGCCGTGCTCCAGTTCTCGCAGTACTTCTTCGGGCTGCTGGCCGGGCGCCGGAAGGACCCGGGCGAGGACCTGCTCAGTCGGCTGGCCGTGGCGGAGGACGGGGGCGCCACCCTGAGCGAGGCGGAGATGCTCTCGACCTGCATCCTCCTCCTGGTGGCCGGGCACGAGACGACGGTCAACCTCATCTCGGGGGGGACCCTGGCCCTGCTGCGCCATCCCGACCAGCTGGCCCGGTTCCGCACCGATCCCGGCGTGAGCCGGAGCGCGGTGGAAGAGATGCTCCGCTACGTGTCACCGGTGCAGCTGACGGGCCGGGCCCTCACCGAGGACTGCGAGTTCGGGGGCGTGTCGTTCCGGGCCGGCGACTTCGCCATGCTCCTGTTGGCCTCGGGCAACCGGGACCCGGCCCAGTTCGCCGACCCCGAGGGCTTCGATATCACCCGGACCCCCAACAACCATCTGGGTTTCGGCTTCGGCATCCACCACTGCCTGGGGGCCCCGTTGGCCCGTATGGAGACCCAGGTGGCCCTGACCTCGCTGGTCCGGCGGGCCCCCGACCTCGCCCTCACCGTGGACGACGTGGCCTACAAGTCCAACGTCGTCCTGCGGGGCATGGAGTCCTTGCCGGTGTCGATGCGGGGCTGAGCGGCCGCGCCGCGTCCGACCGCCGCACCGAGCACGGGCGCCCTCGGACGCCGGTTCAGGACGCGGCGGCCCGGTCGAACACCGGCTGCAGGGCGTCGAGGCCCTTGACCACGTCGTCCTCGCTGAACGGGAGGAGCAGGGCGGCCACGGCATCGACCCCGGCGTCGGCGTAGCGCCCGGCGATGTCGGCGTCGAGGGGTTGGAAGTAGGGGCAGACAGTGACGGTGATGCCCGACCGGGTCCGTCCCTCCTCGGCCAGCAGAACGTCGAGGGTGGCCAGCGGCGCGGCCAGCTCCTCGGGGGGCCGGTTGAATGTGTGCCACCCCTGGCCGGCCCGGGCCACCCGGGCCAGGGCGGCCCGGGACTCGCCGCCGATGTGCAGCGGCGGGTGGGGATGCTGGACGGGCTTGGGGAACATCTGGCACGGGTCCAGGGAGTAGAACTCGCCCTGATAGGCCGAGGTCTCGTCGCACCACAGGGTCCGGAGCACCTCGATGTACTCGTCGGTGCGCCTGCCCCGCCGGGGCCACGACACGTTGACGGCGTTGAACTCCTCCGCCAGCCACCCCACCCCGATGCCGAGGTCGACCCGGCCGTTGGACAGCCAGTCCAGGGTGGACACCTCCTTGGCCGTGTACACCGGGTTGCGCTGGGGGAGGAGCACCATGGCCGTGCCCAGGCGCACCGTGGTGGTGGTGGCGGCCAGGAACGACAGGGTGGTCAGGGGCTCCAGCAGACCGGTCCCCGACGGGGCGGGGATGCGCCCGTCCTCGGCGTAGGGGTAGGAGGAGGCGTACTCCTCGAAGAGCACCACGTGCTCGCCCACCCAGATGGTGCCCACCCCGCGTGCCTCGGCCTCCCGGCCGACCACGGCCAGCAGCTCGGGCGTGGCCATGGGGCTGGCGGTGGGTACCCACAGGTCGATGCGCATCAGGTGCTCCTTCTCGCTCCGGTCCGGACGGTCCGGGCCCGGGGGGCTCCGCTCACACCGGTGACCCCGGGGCCACGAGCGGCCACGGCCGGTCCCGCTCGACCATCAGGGCCAGGTCCAACAAGAGCTGCTCCTGATGGTGCCGGCCGATGATCTGGAGGCCGACGGGGAGGCCGCCGACCGTGCCGGCCGGGACGGAGATGGCCGGGTTGCCCGACAGGTTGGCCGGCATGCTCAGCGCGGCGTTGTTGCCCAGCGCCCGCTCGAAGCCGTACTCCTGGATGAGGTCCACGTCCCCCATGGTGGTGGGCATGGGACCCCCGGCGGGAAAGGCCACGTCCGGATTGGACGCCGTCACGACGAAGTCGACCTGCTCGAAGAGGTCGGCCATGCGCTCGTTGACGCCCATCCGGAACCGCTCGACCGCCCCGCCGGACTCGGCGTTGTAGTGGTGAACGGTCAGGTTGAGCCCGAGCTGCAGTTCGGGGGTGAGATCGTCGTTGCAGGCCGGGTAGCGGTCGCCCAGCTCGCCCCGCAGGCCGACCACGTTGCCCATCACCCACTCGAGGCCTCCCTGGGGCAGGTCGACCACCACGTCCACCCGGGTGAGGCCGGCGCCGGCCACGAGGGCCTCGGCCACCTCGAGGAGCAGGGTGGCGACCCGGGGCTCGACGATGGCCGATCCGAGGTCGAGGGAGACCACGGCCCGCTTGCCGGCCAGGTCGAAGGAGCCGAGGCCGGCCTCCCACCCCTCCACGCGGGGGAGGGAGAGGGTGTCGTGGGGGTCGAAGCCGTTGCACACGTCGAAGAACCGGGCGGTGTCCCGCACCGACCGGGACAGGCAGCCGTTGGCGATGGTGAGGGGCGGCTGCATGATCTCGGGTCCCCGCGGGATCCGGCCGTAGGTGGCCTTCAGCCCGACCAGTCCGGAGAACCCGGCGGGGATCCGGATGGATCCTCCCCCGTCGCCCCCGCTGGCCAGGGGGACCAGGCCTCCGGCCACCGCGGCGGCCGAGCCGCCCGAGGAGCCCCCCGGGGTGCGGGTGCCGTCCCAGGGGCTGACCGTCGTGCCGTGGAGCCGGGAGCTGGTGTAGGTGACCCCGCCGAACTCGGGGGAGGTGGTCTGGCCGGCCAGCACGGCCCCGGCGGCCCGGAGCCGTGCCACGAGCGTGGTGTCCCGGTCGGCCACGCGGTCGGCGAAGACCAGGGAGGCCTCGGTGTAGGGCCAGCCGGCCACCGTCTGGAGCTCCTTGATGCCGACCGGCACCCCGCCGAAGGGGAGGGAGACGTCGGCCGACGAGGCCGAGGCCCGTGCGGCCTCGACATCGAGGTGGCTGAAGGCGTTGAGCTCCGAGTCGTCGATGGCGGCCAGCGAGGCGTCGAGGGCCTCGGTAGGGGAGAGGGTCCCCGCCCGGAAGGCGTCCACGAGGGAGCAGGCATCGCCCAGCCAGGGCTGATCGGTCACGGTGGTCGACGCTACTGGCCCCGGCCGGGTGGCGGAGACAGGTGCCGTCCCCCGCCCGTCGGCATGCCTTACCGCCCCGAGGTGTCTAGCGTAGGGACATGAGCCCCGACCCGTCCGCCGACGATGACGACAAGAGCGCCATCGGGAACACCCAGCCCGAAGCGGTCAAGGCCGAGCCCCGCCATCCCTTCACCCTGGCCGTGGACATCGGCGGGACGGGCCTCAAGGCATCGGTCCTCGACGCCTCGGGAGCCATGGTGGCCGATCGGGTCCGCGTCGCCACCACCTATCCCCTGCCCCCCGAGAAGCTGGTGTCCATGCTGGCCCGGTTGGTGGCTCCGCTGCCCAGGGCCGAGCGGGCGTCGGTGGGCTTCCCCGGCATGGTGCGCGACGGCCTGGTGCTGTCGGCCCCGCACTTCTCCACCAAGCACGGCCCGGGCAGCGCCGTCGATGCCGACTTGGCCATGCAGTGGTCCGAGTACGACCTGGCCTCCGAGCTGACCACCTCGTTCGGGATGCCCACCAAGGTGGCCAACGACGCCGACATCCAGGGGGCCGCCGTGGTCCGGGGGAAAGGCCTGGAGTTGGCCATCACCCTCGGTACCGGGTTCGGGACCGGCCTCTTCTACCAGGGGCAGCTGATGCCGCACCTCGAGATCGCCCACCAGCCGTTCCGCAAGGGGGAGACCTACAACGACCAGTTGGGGGAAGCGGCCAGGAAGGACATCGGCGAGGAGCGGTGGAACAAGCGCGTCCACAAGGCCATCGCCAACCTGCGCGCCCTCATGTTCTTCGACCACCTCTACGTGGGGGGCGGGAACTCGCGTCGGGTGTCCCGACACAACCTGGCCGATGACGTGACCATCGTGGACAACACCGCCGGAATCCTCGGGGGCATCAAGCTGTGGGAGTCCGAGCACGTGGCCGTCAACGACGTGGTCAGCTGAGGCCGCCACCGGCCAGCCGGCCCTCGGACCCGGACCGAGCGGTCAGCCCTGCCAGTTCCTCCACCGGCGCTCGACCACCTTCAGCTCCTTGTTCCAACCCTTGCGGGCTCTCCGGGCCGCGTCCTGCTGGATCTCCACCATGGCCTTGACCGGCTCCCGCAGCTCACGGTGCTCGCCGGCCACGCTCTCGAACCACTCGATGGAGAAGCAGGCGTCGTGGAGGTCGCCGAGCTTGCTCTGGAGTCCTTCGGCCGCCCGGGCCGTCTTCCGGGCCGGTCCGCCGGCGATGAGGGCCACCGTCTCGCATCCGTAGCGCAGGTCCTTCAGCCGGATCCGCAGCTTGTGGAGGTTGGGGTCGCTCCCGTCCTTGCGGGCGGCCCTGGCCGCGCCGCGGAGGTCGTGCCAGGCCCGGTGCAGCATCACCGGGAGGACTTCGTCGGCCGGCTTGGCCGCCTTGGCCTTGAAGTCGGGTCCGTCCCACAGGATCATCATCTGCTCGTTGAGCTGGAACCGCCGGGCCCCGCCCCGTTCGAGGGCCACGTCGGCCAGGGCTGCCGCCATGCGGACCCCCACGACCGAGTCGAGCAGGTCCACCGACTCGGGATCGAGGACCTCGGGTCCCTTGATGGTGACCACGTCGCGCAGGATGTGGAGGTCCCGTACCTGGCCCAGGCGACCGCCGTACCAGGCCAGCTCGGCCCGGAGGGACGTCCCCCACGAGGGATCGAGGGCGAGCCGGAAGGTGCGCAGGTTGGAGCGGATGCGCCGGAGCGCCACCCGACTCTGGTGGACCCGTTCCTCCTCGTTGGTCCGCCGTTGGGCGCCCCGACTGCTCGTGGCGGCCGACTGGGCCCACAGCGGCCGGTCGGCCAGCCGGAGGGTCAGGGGGTCGAACGACCCACAGGCCGACGAGGTGGGGGAGTCGACCAGCTCCTCGTCCATGTCGTTCAGCAGGAAGGTGCGGGCCGCCTGGGCCAGCACCCGGTGGAGGACCATCCCGGCCGACGGGTTGGCCAGCACATCGGCGGTGCCCACACCGATCTGGTCGATGGGCGTGGAATCCCTGCCGGGAGTCCCACCCTTCTTCGACTTCGGTGCGGTCGCCATGCCCAAGACCTCCTGCGCACAGAGTAGGAGGTCGGGGTGACCCTGTCATCGCATGTGGCGCCATCCTACGGTCGTCGGACCTGGGATGCGCCGGTGTGGGCCCCGATCCACCGGGGGGACCCGGGTCTACTGTGGGGCGATGTTCGCCGTGACCATCGTCGACGGGACGCTCGTGTGGCGGGAACATCCGGACCCGGTCCCGGGTCCCGGCGACCTGCTGGTGGCCGTGGCCGCCGCCGGCGTCAACGCCGCCGACCTCATGCAGCGGCGCGGCCTCTACCCGGCCCCTCCCGGGGCCCCGGCCAACATCCCCGGACTGGAGTTCGCCGGCCAGGTGGTGGCCGCGGGGACGCAGACCTCGCGCCACAACGTGGGCGACCGGGTGATGGGCATCACCGGCGGGGGTGGTCAGGGTCAGCTGGTGGTCATCCCCGAGGTCATCGCCCTCCCCGTCCCCGACAACGTGGGGTGGGACCAGGCCGGTGGGTTCCCCGAGGCCTTCTCCACCGCCTACGACGCCCTGGTCACCCAGGGCCGGCTGGGCGTGGGTGACCGCGTGCTGATCTCGGGGGCCGCCGGCGGCGTGGGCACGGCCGCCGTGCAGCTGGCCCGCAGGGCGGGCGCCCATGTGGTGGCCTCGGTGCGCTCCGAGGAGCGCAGGCCCGACGTGGTCCGGCTCGGGGCCGACGAGGTGGTCGACCCGGCCGAGGTGGCCGAGCACGGTCCCTACGACGTCTCCCTGGAGCTGGTGGGCGGGGCCAACGTGGCCGCCGTGGTGCCGTTGATGAGCGTGGGGGGACGCATGGTGGTGATCGGCGTGGGTGCGGGGGCCAAGGTCGAGCTCAACCTGTTGTCCCTGATGGCCAGTCGCTCGACCATCGGGGGCTCGATGCTCCGGGCCCGCACGGTGGAGGAGAAGGCCGCAGTGGCCCACGCCGTGGCCGAGCACGCCGTGCCCCTCCTGGCCGAGGGGAAGGTGACGGTCCCGGTGGCCGACCGCATCCCCATGGCCCGGGCCGATGAGGCCTACGAGCGGTTCGCCGCCGGGGGGAAGTTCGGGAAGATCATCCTCGTCAACGAGTGACGGAGCGTCGCCGACGGCGGCGGGCGCTGCCGCCGGCTACTTGGAGACGATGACGGACGAGCCGTGGCCGAACAGGCCCTGGTTGGCGGTGATCCCCACCCTGGCCCCTCCGACCTGGCGGGCTCCGGCCTGACCCCGCAGCTGCCACACCAACTCGCACACCTGGGCGATGGCCTGGGCCGGGATGGCTTCCCCGAAGCACGACAGACCGCCGCTCGGGTTGACCGGCACCCGGCCCCCGATGGTGGTGTCCCCGTCCCGGAGGAGCCGTTCGGCCTCCCCCTCCTTGCACAGCATGATGTCCTCGTACCAGTCGAGCTCGAGGGCCGACGACAGGTCGTAGACCTCGGCCAGGCTGACGTCCTCGGGGCCGATGCCGGCCTCCTCGTAGGCGGCCAGGGCCACCGACTGCTTGAAGCCGGGTCCGAGGGCGTCGGTGGTGGCGGCGGAGTCGGTGGTGATCCCGGGCATGTCCAGCACGGTCTGGGGGAACGACGGGGTGACCGTGGACACGGCGTCGATGGTGACGAGGTCAGAGGGGCCAGCGTGTCGCCGGGCGAACTCCATGCTGCACAGCACCAGGGCGGCACCGCCGTCGGAGGTGGCACAAATCTCCAGCAGCCGCAGCGGGTCGGCCACCATGGGGGAGGCCAGCACCTCCTCGGCGGTGACGGCCTTGCGGTAGCGGGCATTCACGTTCTCGAGGCCGGCCTGGGCGTTCTTGACCTTGATGGCGGCGAAGTCGGCCTCGGTGGCGCCGAACAGCTCCATCCGGCGGCGGGCGTAGAGGGCGAAGTAGGTGGGGTTGGTGGCCCCGATCAGGTGGAAGCGCAGCCAGTCCGGGTCGTCCCGGCGCTCGCCTCCCACCGGCTTGAAGAAGCCCTTGGGCGTGGTGTCGGCCCCGACGACGAGGGCCACGTCGCACAACCCGGCCAGGATCTGGGCCCGGGCGTTGCTGATGGCCTGGGCTCCCGAGGCGCAGGCGGCGTAGGCCGAGGAGACCCGCGCCCCGGTCCACCCGAGGGCCTGGGCGAAGGTGGCCCCGGCGATGAAGCCCGGGTACCCGTTGCGGATGGTGTCGGCCCCGGCCACGTACTGGATGTCGGTCCAGGGCAGGTCGGCCTCGGCCAGGGCGTCGCCGGCGGCGGCCAGGCCGTACTCCACGAAGTTGCGTCCCCACTTGCCCCACGGGTGCATGCCGGCCCCGAGGACGGCGATGCGGTTGTCGTCAGGCATCGGCCCGCACCTTCCCGTCGGTGGCCCCGGCTCCGGCCATCGGGCGCCACTTCCACACCACGTACTCGTGCTCGTCGTCCTCGTAGAGGGTGTCGAGGACCAGCTCGACCTCGTCACCCACGTGCAGGTCACCCACGTCGACGCCGGGGACGACCTGGCCCATGACCACCATCTGCTCGGCGGCCAGCTCCACGGCGGCGATGGCGAAGGGGACGTAGGGGTCGGCGGCCACGTAGGGCTCGGGGGGCTGGTAGCCGGCATTGGTGTACGACCACACCCGGCCCGTCCGGCTCAGCTCGGTCTCGGCGAACTCTTTGCCCTGGCACCGGGGGTTCCGGCAGAAGTACGTCTCCTTGGGGAAGGCGAAGTTCCCGCACGAGGTGCACTTGCTGCCCAGCAGGGCAGGGGCTTCGTCATCCAGGGTGAACCATCCCTCGACGGCGGGCAGGCGGGTCTTGACCGGTGACATCCCGGGATTCTAGCCATCTGTCAGTCCTGCGCTCTGGGGTCTGGGTCCGAGGTTGGCGCGAATGTGCCGTCGATTTCGAAATCGGCCAGCTTGGAGGTTCCCTTCACGGCGTCGGCGATGTCTGGGACTGCTATCGCACCAGCTCCCGAACGTGGCGGGCGATTTCCAGGTCCTCGCGTGTCTCGACGACGACCACCGCGGTGGGCGTTCCGTCGGAGGAAACGACCCCGTCTCCGGTGAGGGTCTCGTTGCTCGAATCCTCGAGACCCACGCCGAGAAACCCGAGCGCGGCACAGACGTCCGCCCGCAGGCGTGGCGACGCTTCGCCGGCCCCGCCGCTGAACACCAAGGCGTCGACTCCCTCCATGGCCGCGACCATGGAGGCCACACTGGTCTGGATGCGATACACGAACACGTCATAGGCCATCAACGCGGAGCGGTCTCCGGTGGCCGCGGCTGTCATCAGCCGGCGAAGATCCCCAGACTCACCCCACAGGCCGAGCAGACCGGATTCGTGCTCGAGCGCCTCTTGCATCTGGTCGGCCGACAGGCCGCCGTGCCGCTGCACCCAGAGGAGGAGCCCGGGATCGATGCTTCCCGAGCGCGTACTCATCACCAGACCCTCCATCGGGGTGAACCCCATAGTGGTATCGACCGAACGCCCAAAGGCCACTGCGGCCAGAGAGGCGCCGGCACCGAGGTGGGCCGTGACCAGGCGCAGTTGCTCCCGGCCCGGACCGAGCAGCTCTCCCGCCCGTCGGCTCGACCAGGAGTGGCTAAGTCCGTGGAACCCGAACCGTCGAATGTCCCATCGCTCCCGCCACTCCATCGGCACCGCGTAGGTAGTGGCCTTGGCCGGCATGTCGAGGTGGAATGTGGTGTCGAAGCAGGCCACCTGGGGCAGGTCCGGTCGCTGGAACTGGAGTGCCTCGATAGCGGACAGGCTCTGCGGGTTGTGCAGCGGGGCCAGGTCAGCCAGGGCGGCCAGGGCCGCGTCGGCGTCGGCCCCGAGAAGGGTGGGATGCTGGTACACCGAGCCACCGTGGACCACGCGATGGCCGACAGCGGCGATGTCGGGATGCTCCTCCAGGAATGAACGAAGCGCACCGGTCAGGTCGCTGGCCCCGAGACGGGGGAGGTCGCTCGTTGCCACCAATGCATTTTCGTCGTCCACGAGACGGAGCTTCAGCGAGCTCGAGCCGGCATTCACCACCAGGATGTGCACGAACCCACCTTGTCAGATCGGCCCGTCGAACCGCACTATTGACCTGGACCAATCCCGAACCTCCCGAACCTTGAAAGTGGTCTCATGACCGTCACGGCAGGCCCGAACACTCCTGGACCGTCCGCAGGCGATGAATTCGAACGCCTCGACGCCTACTTCCGGGCGGCCAACTACCTGAGCGCCGGCCAGATCTACCTCATGGACAACCCGCTCCTACGCAGGCCGCTGATCCCTGAGGACGTCAAACCACGTCTGCTCGGACATTGGGGGACAAGTCCTGGGCTCAACTTCGTCTATACCCACCTGAGCCGATGCATCAGAGAGCGTGACTTCAGTGGTCTGTTCGTTTGCGGTCCCGGACACGGGGGCCCGGCAGTGGTGGCCAACACGTGGCTCGAGGGCACCTACACCGAGCACTATCCCCACATCGGGCGGGACGAGGCGGGCATGACTCGGCTCTTTCGTCAGTTCTCGTTTCCCGGAGGGATTCCCAGTCACTGCGGGCCCGGTACTCCCGGATCCATCCACGAGGGTGGGGAGCTCGGCTATTCGTTGAGTCACGCCTTCGGCGCCGCCTTTGACAACCCGCAGCTCACCGTGGCCTGTGTCGTGGGTGACGGCGAAGCAGAGACGGGACCGGCGGCGACCGGCTGGCATTCGAACAAGTTCCTCGACCCTCAGCGGGATGGCGTGGTGCTGCCCATCCTCCACCTGAACGGGTACAAGATCGCCGCACCGACCGTGCTTGCTCGAATACCCCGACCCGAGCTGCTGGCTCTGTTCACCGGCTACGGATATCACCCGACCCTTGTGGAGGGCGGCTTCGACGGCGAGCCTCCGATGGATGTCCACCGTCGGATGGCCAACGCCCTCGATGAGGTGCTGGACGAGATTGAACAGATTCGAGCGTCCGCCCGATCGCACCGGCACGGTCAACGACCAGCATGGCCCATGGTGATCCTGCGCACGCCAAAAGGCTGGACCGGGCCGAAGACAGTCGACGGACTCCCGGTGGAAGGGACGTTCCGGGCCCATCAGGTCCCACTGGGCCAGGTCCGCGACAATCCTGAGCATCTGGCTCAACTCGAAGCATGGCTCAGGAGCTACCGACCTGGAGAGCTCTTCGACGATTCCGGAAGACCGGTCGACGCCGTCTCGGCGTTCCCTCCCCTCGGCCAGCGGCGGATGAGCGCCAACCCTCACAGCAACGGGGGACTGGTCCTGTCCGACCTCGAGCTTCCCGATTTCTGTGACTACGGAGTCGCAGTCCCCGCGCCGGGTTTGGTGCTGCGGGAGGCCACCCGGGTACTCGGTTCGTTCCTCCGGGACACCATCAGCGCCAACCCCACGTCCTTCCGGCTGTTCGGGCCCGACGAGACCTCGTCGAACCGCTTACAGGACGTGTTCGAGGTCACGAACCGGACGTGGGACGCCGAGCTCGTGCCGGGCGACGACCATCTGGCCTCCGATGGGCGGGTGATGGAGGTCCTCTCTGAGCACCAGTGCCAGGGTTGGCTCGAGGGCTATCTACTCACCGGTCGCCACGGCCTGTTCAACTGCTACGAGGCGTTCATCCACATCGTCGATTCGATGTTCAATCAGCATGCCAAGTGGTTGAAGTCCAGCGCCGAGACCCCCTGGCGCCGACCCATCGCCTCCTTGAACTATCTGCTGTCGAGCCACGTGTGGCGACAGGACAATAACGGCTTCTCCCACCAGGACCCCGGTTTCATCGACCACGTGGTCAACAAGAAGGCGTCGATCGTCCGGGTGTACTTCCCCCCGGACACCAACTGCCTTCTGTCCGTGGCCGACCACTGCCTGCGCAGTAAGGACTATGTCAATGTCATCGTCGCCGGAAAGCAGCCCCAGCACGATTGGCTGACCATGGACGAGGCTCTCGACCATTGCACAAGGGGATTGGGTATCTGGACCTTCGCATCGAACGATGGGAGATCGGCACCCGACGTCGTGATGGCTTGCTGCGGAGACATCCCCACCCTTGAGACGCTGGCGGCAGTGAAGCTGCTTCGTCAGCATCTGCCCGAGCTCAAGGTGCGAGTGGTGAACGTCGTCGACCTGATGCGACTCGAGTCGGACACCGAGCACCCTCACGGCCTCTCAGATTCCGAGTTCGACACGATCTTCACGCCGGAGTCCCCGGTTGTCTTCGCCTATCACGGCTACCCGACGCTCATCCACCGCTTGACCTACCGCCGAAAGAATCACGACAACTTCCACGTCCGTGGGTACAAGGAGGAGGGCACAACTACCACGCCCTTCGACATGGTGATGCTGAACGACCTCGACCGATTCCACCTCGTGATCGACGTACTCGACCGGGTACCCGGTCTGGAGCCGCGGACGGCGGCGTTGCGGCAGCAGATGGTCGACGCCCGGCTCGACGCACGTCGCTATGGCCGTGAGCACGGCGAGGATCCACCGGAGATCACGCAATGGCGCTGGGATGCGCAGCCCGATTGATGAGGCTCAGGGGCGACCGGGCCGGTTGAGGCGGCGAAAACCGCGGGGAACGACGGTCCCCGCCGGTCCCGAGCGTGGTTGGTCCCTTGGCGAGTCGGGGCGTTCCGCCCTGATCCTGGCGCGATTCAACGTTGCGGAGGGCCCCACGGCTCACGATCCCGTTGCGCGGGCCGATGACCCGGTGGACTGTAGGGACTTTTGGCACTGGTCATCTTCGACACCCGGACGCACAATCTCCTGGGGGAGTTGCCAATGTATGAGAACCCAGTGCCTGTCGCTAACGGACGCGACGCAGATGCCAGTCCGCGTGTTCCGTGCGCTCACCGCCTCGAGGCCCTCCCGATCGTTTCGATCACGGGCGACCCGAGTGTCGGTGTGATTGCGATCCCTTTCAACGGACACATGACCGGCTGCTCGCCAGCCCCCCTGCACGCGACGGGCCTCGACGTGTCGCGGCCACGCCAGCCCTCCTGCTCCTCGACTGCTCGTGGCCACTGGCGGAGAGCGCATCATCGCTCTAAGACCACGGCGAAGAGACGACTCAGAGTTGGTGGAGGGTAATGCCGTGAAAGAACTCGTGTACCCCAGGCTCTTGCTGTCGCGTGTCGAGCAGCTACCAGAAAAGGTGGCGTTCGTCGACGTGACGGCCGACGGCACCCGGTACCGAGGCACATTCGCATGTCATCTTGATCGTGTCTTGCGACTGGTGCATTCCATGCGAACCGTGCTCGGCGTCGAACCGGGCGACCGTTTCGGAGTTCTCGCCATGAACGGCCATGAGTACCTAGAGCTCTATCACGCGGCCATGTTCGGGGCCGGCATCATCAATCCGCTCAACATACGCTTCAGCCCGACGGAATTGGCTTACGTGCTCAACGACTCTGATTCAAGGGTTGTCTTCACGGATCCGGTGTTCGCCCCCCTCCTCGACCGAGCCCAAGCTGCGGGAGCACTCGTCGACAAGGTTGTCGTCATCGGTGGGGAGTCGGACGCCGGCGTAACGGGTGTCGACGCCACCTTGGCCTACGAGGACCTGCTGGCGGTGGGCAGGCCGGTCATGCCGCTGGAGCCGGAGGAGGATGATGCCGCAGTCCTCATGTACACCGGAGGAACTACCGGCTTCCCCAAAGGTGCGTTGCTTGAGCAGCGGGCGGAGGTGCTGAACGTCTACCACGTACTCGCCGCCATCGGGCTCCGCGAGGACCGGCGCTTCCTCTTCCAGTCGCCCATGTTCCACGCCGCCCTCGTTGCCGGCGTGCTCGGCATCCCTGCTACCGGGGCGACCTCGGTGACGATACCGGTGTTCGAGCCGGGATTGGTGCTGAGGACCATTGAGGAGCAGAGCATAGATACGACGATGGTCATCCCGATCATGTTGTCGATGCTCGAGCAAGCCGAAGGGTTCTCCCCGGAGCGTCTGAGGTCGCTACGGCAACTGGTTTACGGAGCATCGCCGATCTCGCAGGACCTGGTCGTCCGGTGGTTGAAGATGCTTCCAGATACTGACTTCCTTCAGGGATACGGCATGACCGAGGCAGCCTCGGCGCTCACCTTTCTCGGGCCCGCGGACCACCGGGATGGCGGCGACGCGCTTACGGCCGCGGGCAGGCCGTTGTTCGGCGTCGAATTGCAGATTACCGATCCGCTCGGCAACGCCCTTCCTCGAGGAGAAACGGGGGAGGTGTGTGCACGAGGCGGCAACCTGATGCGCGAATACTGGCACAACCCAGAGGAAACGGAGGAGGTACTGCGTGACGGCTGGTATCGCACCGGTGACATGGGGTTTGTCGACGAACACGGCCTCCTGCACCTGACCGATCGGATGAAGGACATGATCGTCAGCGGAGGCGAGAACGTCTACTCCGTCGAGGTGGAAAACGCCATCAGCTCTCATCCCGCGGTGGCAGAGGTTGCGGTGATCGGGATTCCGAGCGACACGTGGGGCGAGGCTGTGCATGCGATTGTTGTTCTTCGACAAGGATCAAAGGCGACGGCCGAGGAGGTGATCGACCACGCGAGCAGGCTCCTCGCCGGGTTCAAGGTTCCGAAATCAGTCGAATTCCGGGACAGTCCGCTCCCACTGTCTGGCGCCTTCAAGCCTCTGAAGCGCGAGCTGCGGCGTCGCTACTGGGAGAACCAGGAACGCCAGGTGAGCTGAGTCAGCACCGGTCTCGATGTGCTGGACTTCCTGTATCCGTCCGCACCGCTACTGATCGATTGCCGAGGTGGGCCCACGGTGTGTGTCTACTTGGTCAACGGAACGAGCATCACGTGGAAGGATCGCAGAGTTGACCAAGGTTGAATCAGCAGCACAAGAGCACTCAGTGCGAGAGGTCGAAGTGTCTATTCGCGCCCTCTCGCAATTCGAACCGCTCATCGGTGTGGAGCGGTATGGCGAGCTTCGCCGGGCCGCAGGCCAGGCCCAGAAGTCGTTGGAAGGGACGACGGTTTGGAATGTGAGCTCGACGGCTACGGGCGGCGGAGTGGCAGAGATGCTCCAGGTGCTCGTCGGTTACACGTTGGACGCCAACGTTGACATTCGGTGGCTCGTGATGAGCGGCGACCCGGAGTTCTTCTCCATCACCAAGCGGATCCACAATCGTCTCCATGGGGTGGCCGGGGACGCCGGCAAGTTGGCGGTCGACGAGGCGCGCCATTACCAAGCCATCACAACCGCCAACGCGGCAAGCGTGATCAGCCGTCTGCGGCGGGGAGACGTCGTCATCCTCCATGATCCTCAAACGGCCGGGATGGCTAGGGACCTTGCCGAAGCCGGGGCCCGGGTCCTTTGGCGATGCCACGTCGGGCGAGTGGGAAGCGACCAGTGGACCGACGAGGCGTGGTCGTTTCTCCGACCTCATCTCGCGCCCTGCGAGGCCTTTATCTTCTCCATGCCCGAGTACGTTCCCCCCTGGATCGAAGGGCCGAAGGTCCGGATCATCCCTCCGTCGATCGATCCCTTCTCGCCCAAGAACCAGGACATGTCGCCGAGGGACGTGCTGCTCACACTCGGCCGCATCGGGCTTCTCGCTGGACCGGGAGGCCGCCCTGGATCGTTCACACGCGGCAGTGGCACCGCTGGACACGTCGACCGCCAGGCGGTGATTGTCTCCGCCAACGGCTCGCGCTTGCCACCTGATGTCCCCATGGTCGTCCAAGTGTCTCGATGGGACCGGTTGAAGGACATGGAAGGGGTCATGCAAGGATTCGTCGCCGCGGTGCCAGCACAAATCGACGCTCACCTGGCGTTGGTGGGACCTTCCGTGGTCGGGGTCACGGACGACCCGGAAGGGGCCGAAGTGTATGCCCAGTGCCTGGCGGCCTGGACGGATCTACCGGCCGACGCTCGTCGACGCGTCACGCTGATCACCCTGCCGATGGAGGATGTGGACGAGAACGCGGCGATGGTCAACGCCATCCAACGCCATGCCACCGTGATTGTGCAGAAGAGCTTGGAGGAAGGCTTCGGGCTGACCGTGGCCGAGGGCATGTGGAAGGCCAAGGCCGTGGTGGCCTCCAACGTCGGAGGCATTTCTGGACAGATCGCCCCCGGGACCGGCGTTCTTCTGAGCGACCCGACGGATCTGGCCGCTTTCGGAGAGGTGCTCACCGAACTCTTCGCACATCCCCAAGAGCTCGTCCAGCTCGGCGTCCGGGCTCGCCAGCATGTCCTCGACGGGTTTGTGGGCGACAAGCACTTGCTACTGTTCGCTCAGTTGATGGCCGAGCTGTCCGGGTAGATTGAGTGCGAATTGTCTCGGTCGAGGAGGTCGGCGCCCGTCTCGGCTCCTTGTCAGGCGAAGAGCCTCGGGTCGTCGTATCGGGAAACTTTGCCACCCCGACAGCCCTTGTTCACGCTCTTGAGGCCTCCCGGGAGCGGTGTCGGCTGTTCGCCATCAACGCCCAGCTCGATTGGCCGCAGCGCTCCGGACTCATCAACGAGACCCCGTTCGTGGGACCGGGCATGCGCCAGGACCGCTCGCTCGAGTACCTGCCCATGCGCCTCTCGCTCGTTCCCCGGCTGTTCGACACCTTGCGGCCGGTCGACGCTGTCCTCATCCATACCTCGGTTCCTCACGACGGCAAGGTCTCGCTCGGGATCGAGGTCAACATCCTTCCTGCCGCCATCGAGAGCACGCGTGCCCGCGGTGGACTTGTCGTGGCCCAACTGAACCCGAACATGCCCTATACGTTTGGAGACAGTGAGATCTCGGTCGACTGGATCGACGTTGCCGTCGAGGTGGACGAGCCACTCCTGTCGGCCCCCTCTCGACGGATCGGGGACATGGACCGGAGAATCGGTGAGCAGGTCGCTCGCTTTGTCGATGACGGTGCCACTGTTCAGCTCGGCATCGGGAAGATCCCTGAGGTGACCGCCCGTCAGCTCCTCGATCGTCGCTATCTCGGGATCTGGTCCGAAATGATCAGCGACGGCGTCCTCGCTCTTGAGCGGTCCGGTTCTCTCGATCTGGGCCGACCCATTCAGACGTCGTTCCTGCTCGGCTCGCCAGAGCTCTACCGGTGGGCTGACGGAAACCCCCGACTGCAGATGACACGGACAGAGGTCATCAACGATCCGGCAACGATCGCCAACAACCCGACCATGGTCTCGGTCAACATGGCCCTGCAGATCGATCTCTTCGCCCAGGCCAACGCCAGCTTCGTTCACGGGGCCGTCTACTCGGGATTCGGGGGTCAGCCTGATTTCGTCGCCGGTGCCCTCCATTCCCCCGGTGGACACGCGGTCGTCGCCGTGCACTCGTGGCACGAGAAGACGGACACCTCGGCGGTGCTGTCGATCCTCACCGATCCGGTCACGTCGTTTCAGCACTCGGCGATCGTTAGCGACCAAGGCTGTGCCGAGATCTTCGGTCGATCACGGCAGGCACAGGCACGATTGATCATAGAGAGAGTGGCCGACCCCCGGGCTGGCGAAGAGCTTCTGGAGGCGATGGGCACCATCGGTCTGCCCCCGAGCACGGAGCCAGGCTGATCGCCATGGGATCCGATGGTGGCAACACACTCGGGTCGCCCACTCCTCCTGAGCGCAGACGGGTGGCCACATCGGAATCGACCATTCTCTCCGCCGGCCCAGGACCACGCGGGCCGGAGCGGACATGACGTCTAGCGAGTGCCCGTTCCGTGTGATCCCCCCACCGCTCTTGCTGTACTCCTGATCACTCCCGAGTCGATCACCGGGGACTCGTGGACGTGGTCCCTATCAGGGCCGCCAGGTCGACGAGGCGGCTGGCATACCCCGATTCGTTGTCGTACCAACCGAGGACCTTGATGAGATGCCCGTGGGCCATCGTGAGTTCCGAGTCGAATACGCACGAGTAGGGAGACCCGACGATGTCCGAGGAGACGAGGGGCTCGTCCGAGTACTCGAGCAGCCCAACGAGTCGCCCCGATTCTGCAGCCGCCCGATAGGCGTCCTTGACTCCGGTGACGCTGGGTGCGACCCGCACATTCGCCACGAGATCGGTAATCGACGCGTCTGGGACTGGCACACGGAGCGCCAGGCCGTCGAGGGTTCCGGCCACGCTCGGAAGCACCAAACCGGTGGCGCGGGCGGCGCCGGTCGTGGTCGGGACGATGTTGATGGCCGCGCCTCGGGACCGCCGGGGGTCCTTGTGGAGGGCATCGACCAGACTCTGATCACCGGTGTAGGCGTGCACGGTCGTCATGAAGCCATCCTCGATCCCGAATGCGTCATCGAGGACCTTTGCCATGACGGCGAGGCAATTGGTTGTGCAGGATGCATTGGAGATGATGAAGTGGTGCTCCGGATCGAACTGCTCCTCGTTCACGCCGATGACCAACGTTGCATCGGCATCCGAGCATGGCGCGGAGATCACGACCCGGGTGGCCCCGGCCTCGAGGTGGGCCGACGCCTTGTCGCGGCTGGTGTACCGGCCGGTCGACTCGATGACGACGTCGATTCCGAGTTGGCCCCAAGGGAGAGCTTTCGGCTCCGATTCGCGGAGAATCGAGATCCGATGTGAGCCGACCACCATGGAGTCGCCGTCAACTCGCACCACGTCGGGATAGTGGCCGTGCACCGAATCACGAGCGAAGAGTCGGGCGAGCGCCTCCGGCGGGCCGAGATCGTTGATGGCAACGATGTCGATCTCATGTGAGGAGCCGAGCACCGAACGGAGGAACGAGCGCCCGGTCCGCCCGAACCCATTGATTGCCAATCGTACTGTCATCGCAGATCCCTCCATTGGCCGATGGGATCTCTCAACCCCTTCTGACTCATCGTCGTGGATTGGCGGTGACTCGGGTAGGGCCTAACGTCCCACGTGTCGTTGAGCGATCCTCTGTGGTGCTGAACCGTCGATTGTCACGACGCCTGGGCCAGAGCCCAACGACGAGTCAGATAGCCGAACGGCCCGAGGGCCTGGTCGTGACCGGTGCCCCGCTCAGGACGCCGTCCCGCCCAGGCCGCCCCGGGCCCGGGACTCGGCGATCCGCTCGTCATCCCAGCCCAGCACATCAGCCAGGATCTCGTCGGTGTGCTGGCCCACCGTCGGGGCGTGGAACGGGGCGGGGAGCTCCTCGCCCACGAACTTGAGCGGCGTGCCCAGCTGCTCGGCCCCCAGCTGCTCGGTGGGGTACCACGAGAATCGGTCGTGGAACTGGGGATCGTCGGCGATGGTCTTGGGCGAGTTGACCGGGGCCACCGGGAAGTTGGCCGTGTTGGCCGACTCCAGCCACTCCTCGGCCGTGCGGGTGCGGAAGATGTCCCGTAGCTCGCCCCGCAGCTCCAGGTTGCCCCGGGCGTGGTCGGCGAACTTGGAGCCCGGCCACTTCTCGAACAGGTCCATGCGGCCCACGAACTCGCAGAAGTTCTTCCAGAAGGCCTGTTCCGAGGCCATGAACAGGACGTACCGTCCGTCCTTGGCCTCGTAGACCTGGTAGCGCACCCCCTCGATCATTCCGGCCGTTCCCGGCTCGCGCCGCTCGTAGTCGTCGGCCTTGTTGCCCGTGACCTCGGACTCGGGGCGCTCGTAGGCCCGCCACGTCTCCGAGCGGTACCAGTCCATGGCCGCCGCGGCATCCGACTGGGCGATCTCGAGGAAGGAGCCCTCACCCGTCGTCTTGGCCCGCAGCACGGCGGCCAGGATGCCCAGGGCCCCGAAGAGCGGACCGGCGTGGATGCCCATGGAGGCATGCTCGGGGAGGTAGGCGAACCCGTCCTCGTTGACCTGGGGGGTGACGATGCCGGCCCAGGTGTCGAAGGCCACGCCGTGGGCCGGGAGGTTCTGGTACGGCCCGGTCATGCCGTAGCCGGAGATGGTGCAGAAGACCAACTGCGGGTTGATCTGCCTCAGGTCGTCATAGCCCACACCCCGCCGGGCCAGACCGCCCGGGCGCATGGCCTCGACCACCACGTCGGCCGTGGCGGCCAGCGCCTTGAAGGTGGCCACGTCCTCGTCGGTGCGCAGGTCCAGCACGATGCTGCGCTTGCCCCGGTTGATGTGGAGGTGCATGAGCGAGACGCCCTCCACGATGGGCCAGGTCATCTCCCGGATGTAGTCGCCGGCCGGAGGCTCCACCTTGATCACCTCGGCCCCCAGGTCCACCAGCGGCATGGTGATGGCGGCCGGCCCGAGGGCCGAGCACTCGAGGATCCGGATCCCGTCGAGGGGGGCGGTGCGGGGCGCGTCGGTGGGCATGGGAACGGAGTGTAACTGACGGTCCGTCAGATCGGCCGGGTCAGCGCAGTGAGGTGGCGTCGAAGGCCCGGACCGGGTCGTCCATGGGGAGGATCATGCGGGCGCCCACGTTCCGGTGCTCCCCGGACAGCAGGCGGACCACCGTCCCGTAGGCGGTGAAGGCCACGGCGTGGTGGGCGAAGGACATGGGGCCCTCGGTCACCTTGACCTCGACCACTCCGGTGCCGTCCAGCTGGAGGGCCGAGGTCTGCATGCGCTCCATGGCCGCCTCGCGTGCGGCGTACATGGCCTCGGTGTAGTTGGTCAGCTCCACGTTCTGGCCCTTCTGGCTGATGGCCGTGCCCATGGAGCGACGCGGGGCGTAGACGAAGCTGGCCCCGGCGGCCAGGCCCAGCGGCGTCCACCCGGCGTTGTGGAGGAGGGCGAAGTCGCGGCCCGAGAGGTCGGAGACGAACACGGGGTCGGCCGAGAGCCCCTTCCCGTCCACCGGGCGCACGGCCGTGCCCACCAGGGCCACGTCGATGTGGTGGCGGTGGATGCCCACTTCCACGTGGACCCCGACCACGCCCTGGGCCCCGGCCTTGGAGCACTGGTCGTGGATGCGCTCGGTGGCGTGGGCGAAGGACCGGGCATAGGCGGCCGACGCCCAGGTGATCTCGCCCTGCCCCCAGTTCCACACGCCGTAGGGGATGGAATGGATGGAGACCCCGTTGACCAGCTCGACCGGCTCCCAGCCGATGGAGTGGAGCACCAGCTCCTCGTCGATGGACAGGTCGGACATCATGCGGGCCGCCTTGGCCGGCGGCTGCTGGCCGAGGGCCTGGGTGGCCCGGAGCATCTCGGCCTTCAGGTCGACGGGTCGGGGGGCGGGCAGGCCCTCGGGGGCCGGGACGACGCCGGTCACAGCAGCCGGACCGTCGGGACGGGCGGGGGCATGGGGTCGAACTCCTTGAACCGCCGGACCCGGTTGCCCCGCAGGATGCACTGCAGCTCGGCGTCGCCCTCGCCCATCTCGCGCTCGGTGGTGACCATCTCCGCCCCGTGGAGGGAGTCGTGCTCCAGCTGGTCCCGCACCCGGACCCGGGCCAGCCGGCGCACCACCGAGTGGGCCTTGACCGTCTGGTCGATCTCCGATCCGGGCTGGCCCGCCGAGTACATGGAGTTGGAGCCCTCGCTCAGGCTGGCCGTGACACAGTTGGCCCACACCCGCACCGAGGCCACCGAGGCGGCGATGGACACCGGGGCATACCCCGCCTCGACCAGCTTGGCCAGGCGCTGGCCGGCCAGGTAGGTGGTCCACGGTCGCCCATCCGACGGGGGGGCGCCGCCGGCCACCTTCACCGCCGTGCCCTGCACCTTGAACTCCAGCACGCCCATGTCGGCCAGCGGATAGCTGGTGTCGACCACGCCGACCACGCCGTGGGCCCCCGCCTCGGTGGCCTCTTCGACCATGCGGGAGAAGGAGGCGGTGAACCCCTCCGTCCAGGCGCTCTCCACCCAGGTCTGCTCGTAGTTCTGTCCCCAGGCGCGGTGCTCGGCCGACACCATCCCGTGGGGGCACTGCCAGTTCTCCGAGTAGCCGCCGGTGCTGCCGCCGTACGGGGTGCCGTAGCCGCCGAGGCCCAACCCCATGGCGCTCCTCATCCCGTAGAACTGCCACTGCATCACACAGAAGCCCTGGACGAAGCCGACCGGCTCCAGGCCCATCTGGAGGCAGGCGGCGAAGTCGGGGACGGTGAGGCCCGAGGTGAAGGCCCCCTCGGAGAAGCGGCGGACAGCCGCCTCGGGGAGGTCGGCGGGGACCTCGCTCATAAGCGGTCCGGGCCCATCAGTTGTCCAGGGAGATGATGGTGGTGGGGGTGGGGAGGGTCACGTCGTCGGAGGTCTTGACCACGGCCGTGCCCAGGGAGAGGAACTCGATGGTGTGACTGCCCCACTGGTGGGACTTCTCCTCCAGCCTCACGCCCACGATGCCCGAGGCACCGAGCTCGTTGGCCTCGTCCTGCATGCGGGTCATGGCCAGTTCGCGGGCCTCGTACAGGGCCTGGGTGAAGTTGGGCAGCTCCACGTTCTGGCCGGCCGAGCCCAGGGTGGCCCCGAGGCCACGGTGGGCGATGTGGTAGACGCAGGTCCCCATGACCAGGCCCTGGGGGATGTGCCCGGTCTGCATGAGCGTCCAGAAGTCCTGGCCGGACAGGTCGGAGGTGAAGGGCTTGCCCAGTTTGTTCCGGTGCGAGACCCCGTTCTCCGCCTTGACCGCGGTGCCCACGGCGATGAACTCGGCGGCGTCCTTGCCCCACTCGTAGTAGTTGACGTCGAGTCGGACGCCCACCACACCGTCGGCCCCGAGCTCGGCGGCCTCCTCCTCCATGCGGGTCATGGCCAGCTCGCGGGCGTTGTACATGGCCTCGGTGAGCTTGGTCAGCTCCTGGGACTGGCCCCACTTCCGGGTCTGGATGCCGGTGTGGTAGATCGACGACCCCATCACGAAGCCCAGCGGGTGGAAGCCGACCTCTTTGATGAGGAGGAACTCGTTGACCGAGAGGTCGGAGGTGAACAGGCCGTTCTCGAGCTCCTGGAGTCGGCGACTGGCCCCTTCGGGCAGGTCCTGGGGGGTCTCCCCGGTCTCGCTCACATCACTCATGTGTTGCCTCCGATGACCATGTTCTCGAGGGCCAGGCGCACGGCCTGGCTGGTGGCGGCTTCAGCCTTCAGCACGGTCAGCAGGCGGTTGAGCCAGGTGTCGATGTCGACCTTCTCACTGCGGATGCGGATGCCCCCCGAGGTGCGACCGATGGTGCACCGGAGCGTGCTCCCCTCGACCACGGCGTCGAACTGGTCGTCGCCCAGGGCGATGGCCAGGGACTTGATCTCCTCGGACTTGCGGAACCGGCCGGCCCGCTCCACCTTCAGGCGAGGCCCGAGGGCGTCGGACAGCTGGTCCACCAGCACCTTGACCAGGATGTGGACGTCGGACCCGTCGGCCCGGAGTGACGCCGCGGCCAGTTCGAGATCGAAGGACCCGTCCCCACCTGACTGGTCAAGGCTGCTCACCCTCCGAACCCTACCGCCGGTGTCACGTCCCGCGTCCGTCGGCCCGCACGGTGTGGGCCGGACCGTTTACGCTGGTCGACCACGGGCGCACAGGGAGGCGGGGGGGTGTTAGTTCGGTTCGGGATCCTGGGGGCAGTGGAGGTGGAGGGCGAGTCCGGCCCCATCCCCATCCGCGGCGCCCGACGGCGCGCCCTCCTCCTCCGGCTGCTGGTCTCGGCCAACCAACCGGTCAGCACCGATCGGATGGCCGAGGACGTCTGGGACGGCGCTCCCCCCGGGGCGCGTCCTCCACCCTGACCAGCCACGTGTCCCTGCTCCGACGGTTGCTGGGCGCTGACCGCATCAACCATCAGGCCGGCGGCTACGCCCTGCGGGTGGAGCCGGGGGAGCTCGATGCCCTCGAGTTCGAGTCCGATCTGGCCTCCGGCCATGAGGCACTGCAGACCGGCGACCCCTATGCGGCCGGCGAGTACCTGGCCCGCGCCCTCGCCCGATGGCGCGGCCCCGCTCTGGTCGACGTGAGTGGGGCCGCCTGGGCCCGGGCCGTCGTCACCCGCCTCGAGGAGCAGCGATTGACCGCCGAGGAGTCCCTCCTCGGGGCCCGCATGGCCCTCGGTCGGCACCGGGAGTCGGTCGCCGCCGCCCAGTCCGCCGTCGACGCCGCACCGCTGCGCGAGCAGCGCTGGGCCACGCTGATGCTGGCCCTCTACCGGTCGGGCCGTCAGGCCGACGCCCTCCGGACGTTCCAACGACTGCGTCGGTTCCTGGACGAGGAGCTCGGCCTCGAGCCGTCGACCGCTCTCCGGGAACTGGAGGAGTCCATCGTCCTCCACCGTCGCGAGCTGGACTGGGTAGCCACGGCCACGCTGACCGGCACCGGTGCTCCCGCCCCCGTGGTGAACCCGGCCGCGGTGGCCGTGTCCGGCGACAGGGAGCCTCCGACCGTCTCGCCGTCGCCCGGACGGGAAGCGTTGGCCGAGCTGCCGACCGAGTTGCCGATGCCCGAGGTGCTCCGCCACCCGGTGGCCGAGTATGTCGGCCGCACGGCCGAGCAGGACCAGCTGGCCCGGGCCTTCGACCGGGCCGTGGCCGGTGAGCGGCAGATCGCCGTGGTCGGGGGGGAGCCCGGGATCGGCAAGACGGCGCTCACCGCGGTGGTGGCGCGGGCCGTGGAGGAGGTCGGCGGGTCGGTGCTCTACGGACGCTGCCTCGATCCGGGCGCGCCCTACCAGCCCTTCGTCGATGCGCTCGGCCACTACGTCCGGTTCGCCCCGCGTCACGAGCTCGAGGCCCATGTGGCCGCCCACGGTGGTGAGCTGTCGCGGTTGGTCCCGATGTTGGCCCGCCGGGTGCCCGAGGTGCCACCCCCTTCCAGCTCGGACCCCGACACCGAGCGCTCTCTGGCCTTCACCGCGGCGGCGGCCCTCCTGAACGAAGCGTGCCGCCACCGGCCGCTGCTCCTGGTGCTCGACGACCTGCACTGGGCCGATGCCTCCACCCTGGCCCTCCTCCGCCACCTGGTCTCGGCTTCAGCCTCCAGCTCCCTGCTGGTGGTGGGCACATTCCGCTCCAGCGAGGTGGACGGTGATCATCCCCTGTCCGACACGCTGGCCGCCCTGTGGCGGGAGCCGGGCGTGAGCCGGCTGGAGCTGACCGGCCTCACGCCGGACGACGTGCTCGATCTGTGCGTGACCATGGCCGGCCATCCGGTGGAGGACGTGGCTTCGCTGGGATTCGTGTCGGAACTCCAGCGGGACACCGGGGGGAATCCGTTCTTCGTCCGCGAGGTGCTGCGCCACCTGGTGGAGTCGGGATCCCTGGTCCAGGACGACGCCGAACGATGGTCGGCCGACCCGTCGCTCGTGCAGACCGGCCTCCCCTCGAGCCTTCGGGAGGTGATCGCCGAACGCGTCCGCCATCTGAGCCCTGACGCCCCGACCCTTCTGTCCCTGGCCGCGGTGATCGGTGTCGAGTTCGAGCTGTCGCTTCTGGTGCACGCCACCGGGTGGGAGGAGGACCGTCTACTCCGCCTGCTGGAGCAGGGCGAACAGTCGGCCCTGTTGGTGGAACAGGAGAGCGGAGGCACCTTCCTGTTCGCCCACGCCCTCACCCGGCACACCCTCTATGACGGGTTGGGTCCCACCCGCCGCCGCCGGCTGCACGGCCAGGTGGCGGCCGCCCTGGAACAGGGGGTGGCGGGATCACCATCATCAGCTCGGCTGGCCTTCCACTTCACGGAAGCTGGGGAGACCGGTCCCGCACTTCGCTACGCCGAGCTGGCCGGCCACGACGCCCTCCGGGCCATGGCTGCTGCGGATGCCGTGCGGTGGTTCGGCGAAGCCCGGGCCCTGCTGGACATCGAGAAGCCCGATGACGCCCTCCGTCGCTGTGACCTCGCCGTCCAGCTGGGCACGGCACAACTCCTGGCCGGCGACCCAGAGCACCGTCGGACCCTGCTGGAGGCCGGAGTCACGGCCGAGGCGGCCGGGGACCCTCGACGGATGGCCGTGGCCGCGCTGGCCAACTCGCGTGGCTACTACAGCGCGGCCGGGCAGACCGACCAGGAGCGGGTGGCCGCCCTCCGCCGAGCCGTCGTGGCCCTCGGGACCTCCGACGCCCAGCTCCGGGTCCGGCTCCTCGCCACCCTGTGCAGTGAGACGGTGTTCGAGCTCCCACTGGCCGAGCGTCGGGCCGAGGCGGAGCGGGCGGTCGAGGAGGCCCGCGCCGTGGGCGACCCGGTGACCCTCCTGGCCGTGCTGAATCTGGTGTTCGAACCGATTCGCCATCCGACAGCCCTGGACCAGCGGCTGGACCACTCCGGGCAGGCCATCCTCCTGGCCGGACAGGTCCGCGACCCGGCGGCCACCTTCTGGGCGGTGGCCCACCGGATGCAGACGCTGATCGAGGCGGCGCTGGTTCCCGAGGCCGAGGAGCTGTTCGAGCGCCTGGTCACCATCGCCGGAGACGTGGGCCAACCCGCAATGCGTTGGATGGCCGTCTTCGCCGGTGCCCAGTGGGCGCTCCTGCGGGGCGACACGGCGAGAGGTGAGCTGTTGGCCGAGGAGGCGTTCCAGATCGGGACCGACCTGGGCCAGCCGGACGCCTTCAACTACTTCGCCACCCAGATCTCCCACATCCGCTGGCAGCAGGGGCGGCTCGGCGAACTCGTCGACCTCATCGACCAGGGGGCCAGGGACAACCCGGGGATCCCGGCCTACAAAGGAGCCCTGGCCCGGGCGCTGTGCCAGGCCGGGCGCCAAGGCGAGGCCGTCCACCTGTTGGACCGGGCGACCCGCTCGGCATTCGCCGACCTACCCGAGGACCTGCTGTGGGCCTACGGACTGAGCACGTTCGCCGAGGCTGCCATGCAGCTGGACCACACCGAATCGGCCGCTCTGCTCTACGCCCGGCTGCGGCCCTTCGAGGGACAGCTCACCTTCGTGGGCACCATCTGTGAGGGTCCAATCGCCCACTATCTCGGTGGTCTGGCCACCGTGCTCGGGCGGTTCGACCAGGCCGACGACCACCTGGCCACGGCAGCCAAGCTGGCGGCCCGGGCCGGCTCCCCGTTCTACGAGGCCAGGACCCTCATCGAGCAGGGCCGCCTGGCGCTTCGGCGGGGCGACGGCGATCGGTCCCGACGACTGCTCACGGAGGGGCGCGACATGGCCGGGCGGTGGGGATTTGCCGGAGAGGAGCGTCGGGCCGCCCAGGCGCTGCTCGATGTGGGCTGAACGGGGCCGCATACCGGTGGCCCTGCAGCAGCGGATTTGGGTCAAGGAAAGCGCAACAGCCGACCTCGGGGGGGATGAGGTCGGCTGTTGCCCGGTTCCCGCCAAAAACGTCCCGTGCCAGAGGCACGGCTTCGGACCCCCGCCAGGAGCCCGCAAACACCCTTGTACGTCTCGGCAAGCTTGGCCGTCGCCGATCCAATACCGATCCAATCGGTGAGGGCTCCCATCGGACCCCTGCCCGGGCTCCTGAGCTGGGCACGAGACGGGTCCGGACAGGCCGGTCGGGGTCGCCGGCCTCCGACCGAGGGCTGTCGGATACAGTAGGAAGCCGCTTCGGCGCACGAAAGCCAATCGCCCCACGGTCTGCGGTGGGGTTTGGCCGGCGTGTACCTCTGAAGTGGATGCCGGGCGCTCGTAGCTCAACGGATTAGAGCATCTGACTACGGATCAGAAGGTTGGGGGTTCGAATCCCTCCGAGCGCACTCGAGATTCCAGGCGTAGTCCCTGGTCAGGGGCCTAATCCGGGCAGGCGGCCAAAGTAGGGATCCACCGATGACCCTACTTGTGACCCTATTTTTGGCCCGATGGGTGCCTGGGGCGAGGGATCGTTGCGTGAGAAGCGCCCCGGCGTGTTCGAGATCCGCGTCGCTGTGGGTGTCGACCCGGTCTCCGGTCGCACCGTCCAGCGGTCGTTCTGGTTCCATGGCGCACTCGAGGACGCCGAGGAGCGTCGGCGTGAACTGGCAGCGCAGTTCGCCGAGTACCGGTCGATCCGGCGGGCCGCACCCTTCCTGACTGTCGGCGAGCTGCTCGAGCGATGGCTGTGTGCCCAGCACGACTGGCGACCGTCCACGTGGGTCGGGGTCCGGTCGAACGTCAAGGCGTTGAGTGCCGATCCCATCGCCGGACGACGGGTGGCCACCCTGCGCCCGGAAGTGGTGCGGGTGACCATGGCCCGATGGCGGGAGGCTGGGGCCGGGATTTCGGTGGTCTCCGGCCGGTTCCGGGTGCTGCGCTCCGCCGTCGGTTGGGCCCAGTCCGAATCGATCATCGATCGGAACCCGTTTGGGGAATGCGGGGCCCTCCTCGACCCGGCACCCGCATGCACGTCCCCGAACAGGACGTTCTGGCGCTGCTGCGAATGTCCGAGGTATTGGTGGAGAAGGCCGAGGCAGCGTTCGACGGCACGTGGAGTTCGCGGAAATTGCTTCACAAGGCCGAGCAGGTCCGACTGCTGACGCGGCTGGCGGCCGACTCCGGTGCCCGCCGGGGTGAACTCGCAGCGTTGAAATTCGGAGACCTGGACGGCAGGGTTCTGCATATTGAGCGAGGTGTCTCCGGTGAAGAGATCGGCCCCACCAAGACCAAGCGGACCCGTCGGCTCACTCTCGGTCGGACAACCGTTGAGCTCTGGCGGGCCAGCGAGCAGACCTGGCGCCGGCAGGTCGGGGACACCGCATTCGGTGAATGGGTCTTCTCGCCCGACAGCGACCATCAGCGGCGCCTCACGGCCGGCGCCCTGGGCCACTGGTTCGCCGAGCTGTGCGCGGAGGCCGGCCTGGTCGGGGTCAGCCTCCATCGCCTGCGCCACTCTGTGGCCACCTTCCTGGTGGGCCGGGGCGAGCTCCTCCGGGCTCAACACCGGCTCGGGCATCGCGATCCGTCTACGACGCTGCGGAACTACGCCCACGCCCTCCCGTTGGAGGACGGTGAGGTGGCAGACGATATCGACGTGATGCTCGGCGCTTCGCCGGTCGGCAATGATCTCGCCAAGTTGCCGAGCCCTGGGCCCTCCTGAGTAACCTCGGCCTTCATCCATGGCGGCAAGCGATGGACGAGTTCTCAGTTATTGCCTTGGACCAATATCTGGCGAACTGCGACACAGTGTCGCGATAGTCGCTTTCCCATGAACGGCACTTATGGGCGTGGTGCGTCCTGAAAGGAGAGTGATGGCGATGTAGAAGGTCGTCAGCACGAACCGTGCTGTGCCAGGGATGGAGGTAGGCCCTCCGGGTTCGCCGGGCGGGCGGAGATCCCAAACCGCCGCAGTGTCATGTCGGTCAAGAGCCGGGGGGGGGAAGCGACTGCCGAGAAGGCCCGCTACCAGCGGGTCAGGTGAGTAACGAGAAGACGAACATGCGTAAACCACTGCTGTGTATTTCCTAGCAAGGCGCATCGACGAGCATCTGGTCAGATGGGCCATGCAGAAGTTCAAGCGACTGAGAGGGCGGCCTCAGTTGGCACGGGACCGGTTGCGTGAGGAACAACAGCCCAATCCCCGGCTCTTTGCCCACTGGCACCTTCTTGCAGCCACTCCCAACCGACCTGCAAGAGCCGGATGAGCCGAGAGGTTCACGTCCGGTTCTGTGAGAGCCGGGGGGTGCGATTCCCCCCGGCTACTCGACTGGACAACTCGTAAATTTCGGCCCTGTTTCTATCCCGAGACCGCCACTGGAAACGGCGTGTTGAACCGCTGCGCCCACGCTACCTAACAGATGGTGTTCGTTTCGTCCGCAGTCCACCGGAGAGGGCAGCCCCGGGCCGGCCTCCATTTCAGTCGGGTGCGGAACCGACTAGATCCGACGGCGGAAGCCCGACCGACCCGGGACTTCCCTGGTATCGGTTGAACAACCCCTTGACTTGAGTCACTCCGAGCATGCCGTGACTATCCGGCAGCCGCTGCCTTGGCGAGGGCCGCTTCGATACCGTCGAGCTGTCTGGTCTGCCAAGCCTGGTAGGTGGCTCCAGACGGGGCCAACGTTTCCGTGATGGTGGCGAACGGTATGTGTTCGGCCTTCACTTCTGCCAACTGAGCCTGCACGTCGGGCGTGACATTCTGGCTGTTGTAGACGTAGATCTTGATTTGATGGTCCTTGATCTGCGAGTCGATCGTCTCCTTGTCGGCCGCCGTCACGTCGGTGCCTTCACTGATCGCCCTCAAGAAGGTCGGAGGCGTGATGAGGTTCAGTCCGAGAGCCGGTGCCAGCATGGCAAAGATGGACTCGGACGCACCGACCGCTGTGCCGGAGTACTTCGCTCGGATCGCGGTCATGGCTTCGTGGTAAGGCTTCAGTGAGACCTTGTTGAAGTGGGATGCCGCGGTAGAGAAGTAGTTGGCGTCGGCCGGATCAAGGGCCTGGTAGTCGGCGACGATTTGCCTCTCGACCTGCTGAACGTTTTGTGGGTTGTACCACCTATGGGGATTCCCACCGTTAGCTACCCCTACCACCGTGCCAACGTTCAGGACTGTGGGGTTCGACTGGTCGGCCCCGAGCAGTCGCGGAACCCAGGGGTCGTACCCAATGCCATTTTCGATGACCATCTTGGCGCCAGCGATGAGTTTGGCGTCGTTCGAGCTTGGCTCATAGTCGTGAGGATCGGTATTCGGATTCGTAATGATGCTCACGACGTGAACGTGAGCGCCACCGATCTGGCTGGCGATGCTTCCCCAAAAGTTCTCCGCCGCGACAACTTGGATCTTGCTGCTTTGGTCGGTTGCCGTCGACTGAGCACTTGGTGAACTACATGCTGCCAATCCGATCCCTGCCACTACGCCGAGGACGGTTGCCGTTACTGCGTGCGTCACCATCCTTCTTCTCATATTGGCACCCTAAGTGAGAGTGGTTCTCATTACAAGCGCGATTCTAGAGAATGTGGGGACAGAGACCGGCGGCCACCGTGATGCTCCGAGCCCTGCCTGACCCCGGTCTGGCGGTTCCCCGACCCGGCTGATCGGCACACATTCGAGCGAGTGGGCGTCCACCCGAAAACTGCACCGGGCGGAATCAGTACTATGGGCGACGGTGAGCCGGGAAGCCTGGTCGGCGCAACGTCGATCGCGAGAGGTGTTCTCACCAAAATGCCATTTCCGGGTGTTGCCTTCGTGCTTGGCGCCGCCGTCAGTTTGGTCACAAGTTGGGTCCTGGTATCCCGCCTGGAGCGGGTAGGCGAGCGTCTCGGCCTGTCTGAGGCACTCCTGGGTGTCATCGCTGCACTCGCTGCTGATGCTCCTGAGATAACCGCC
The DNA here is from genome assembly GCA_963737625.1 of uncultured Acidimicrobiaceae bacterium. GTDB lineage: Bacteria > Actinomycetota > Acidimicrobiia > Acidimicrobiales > RAAP-2 > Bog-756. The sequence continues at coordinate 48,129 of CAVTTK010000006.1, read as the reverse complement.
TCGATCACCGCGTTGAGTCAGCACCAAAAGGCAATCGGAGCCGGAGTAGTCATCGGCTCCAATGTCTTCAACTTGGCTGCGCTGCTGGGCCTCGGCGCGATAGTGGCCGGTTTCATCACCCTCCACCGGAGAGCGGTTCTATTTGGCGGAGCAGTTGGCCTCGGTGTTGCGCTGGTCAGCCTGGCCGTCATCGAAGGAGTCCTCACACCCGCAGTGAGCCTCGGGATCGCCTTGGTGGTCCTGGTCCCATACGTCGTAGTACTTGGACTTTCGAGAGCCTCACTCAACCGTGTTCCGCTACCTGGCCGCGCACTTTGCTGGATCATGTCGGCCGTGGATGAGGAGGAGCTTGAGCTGGAAGTGGCCATCCGGCCTCGTCGTGGCCGCCCGGTCGATGCGTTTGTAGCTGTGGGGGCGCTCCTGGTCGTGGTGGTGGCTAGCGTGGCCATGGAGCGGGGAGCCTCGACTCTGGGACAGCAGTTTCACATCGCCGATGCGGTCATAGGAGGCATCGTGCTGGCCGCCGTGACCAGCCTGCCCAACGCCGTGGCCGCAGTACACCTGGCCCGCATGGGGAGAGGTGCAGCCGCCTTCTCCACCGCGCTCAACTCGAACAGTTTCAACGTGCTGGGCGGCCTCCTTGTCCCTGGAGTGGTGCTCGGGCTCTCATCGCCATCGACCTCGGGCAGCCTGGCGGCTGTGTGGTACGTGGGACTGACCGCGCTCACATTGGTGCTGGCCTATGGGGAACGTGGGCTTGGAAGGAAGGCCGGTTGGCTGATTGTCATTGGGTACGCCGCCTTCGTTGTCGTGCTGGTTGCCGCCTCCTGATGGCGATGGGCCTTAAGGCCGAACAGAACTATCCTGAAGACGAACGGGAGGTCCCGAGATGGAGACACTGAAGGCTCATCGGGAGAAGCTGACCTTGCTCGCCGCCTTGGTCGGTCCGCTCGCCTTGGCGCTCATCCTGGTTCCCTTCCGGGACTCGTTCACCAACGCGGCCTCTGCACTCTTGTTCGTGGCGGTGATCGTTGCCGTTGCGGTCGTGGGCAACCGATTCTTCGGAGTGGTGGCTAGCCTTTCGTCAGCGTTGTGGTTCGACTTCTTTCTCACGGTCCCGTATCAACGGTTGGCGATCAGCCATCGCCCAGACATCGAGACAACGGTCTGCATCGTGGTGGTGGGCATCATCGTTACCGAACTGGCCGCCAGGAATCGACGCCACCTACATACCGCCACTGAAGCGTCCGACTGTGTGGCCATTATCAGCCGCGAGGCTGAGTTGGCCGCCAGCGGAGCACCTATTGACACCATCATTTCGGGCGCGACTTTGGCCATTGTCGACCTGCTCGAACTCCGAGCCTGCCGTTTCGACCCCCATCCGTCGGAACGGACGGTCGCCCGACTGCTGCCTGACGGCTCCATTCTCCATGCCGGGCTCGGCTGGCCCGCTGAGCAAGCGGGAATCCCGGGTCCTGAATCGGAAATACCCGTGCAGTGGCGAGGCCATGCTCTCGGTCGGTTCGTACTCACGCCGACCGTAGGAAGACCAGTGGCGCAGCGGCCACGAGCAGTAGCTGTTGCGATCGCTGATGTCGTGGCTGCGGCAGTGTCAGGACAGACGCGAGTCCCGTAACAAGTCGCTCGGTGGGTCTGAAGTAGATGACGAACTGCGGCAAGTCGGTGAGGCCCGCTCGCTCGAGTGGGTGCCCCAGATCGCCGAGCGAGGGTCGCAATATCTCGGGCACCGCTCACTATCGAGAGCGCTCTCGCCGAGTTCGCCAAATCTGTGAACATCTCTTCTAGCGATACGGAGCACGATGCGCCGTTCGGTGGCCTGAGCAGCGGGTTCACCGCCTGGAGCGGCGTTTCGGGCGACCGGGCCAAGACGTGGGTTTACTGAATGCTCTGGAACGTTGGGATTCAGCGGTGGCGGCAGAGGATGGTCCACAGCTCGGCTCTCTGGGTTGGAGCCATTTCAGAGCGGCGAATCGCAGAAGCCTTGTTCAGCCTCACCGACCTCTGCGGTCTCAGCATCGAAGAGGCCATAGACAGCGCAGAGAAGACCGCCAGAAATGCTTACCTCTGCCGCTTTTCGACATATCAGTACGGCTCGTTGATTCGTCAGGCTTGGCCGGATCAGACCAGAAGATGCGTCGAGCCGTGTTCTCGCCGGACCGCGCCGACTAATCATGCCGGATGTCAGCCGGTGTGGGCTTCGGAGTTCGGTCGGTCAAACAGCGCTTTCTGATGAATCGTGTCGTTGGCGTCGTTCGATCTCGAATGCGAGGGTGAGTAGGGCGGCCGAACGGGGGTTGGCGAGGTCTTGGCCGGTGCGTTGTTCGAGTTTGCGAAGGCGGTGGTGGATGGTGTTGCGGTGGACGTAGAGCTGCTCGGCCGTTGCCTGGGCGGAGCCGTCGTTGTCGAGCCAGGCCTTGAAGGTTTCGAGGAGGATGGCTCGCTCTTTGTCGGGGAGCCCAGCGAGCCCGGCCAGGGTGGTTTGGGCGAGGTGGCTCATCACCTCGGGGGCGCCGACCGCGGCGACGGCGAGCAGATCCCGGTCGAAGACCGTGACGCCACAGTTGGGGAGCGTGCTGGTGAGGGCGATGCGGGCCAAGGTGAGGGCTTGGGGAGTGGAGCGCAGGTCGCTGTAGGGAGGGCTGACCCCCACGCGTCCGGTGGCACAGGCCGAGAGGGCATCGGCGAGCCGGTCGAGTTGGGCAGCCGGTCCCGGGAGGGAGACAACGCCGATCTCGATGTCGGGCAGCAGCCGCCAGACAGAGGTCAGTCCGACATCGCGCAGGGCCTGTTCACCTCGTGAGAGGGCATGGCGGCCGATGCCGGGAGCCTCGGCGACGACGACGACGAGCGGCTCGTTGGGCGGCAGCCGGAGCAGCTCGGCGGCTTCCCATGGGTTCGTCGCCGCTAGATGGCCTTCGAAGAGGGCCTGAAACAGTGCCGAGCGTTGTTGCTCGGCGGAGAGGGCTTGAGCGGCCGCTTCTTCTCGGTAGCCGTCGGCCAGCTCTTGGCTATAGGTGTCGAGGACCTTCCACATCTCAGAACCGGCTTGCAGCACGATCTCGCTACCGGCGCCCACACTCCGGGAGGTGTCGGCCACTTGTTCCCACATGAACCGGGCCGCGACCCGGTAGGCCTCCAAGATGGCGGCAAGGGGGACACCCGCCGCTGCTCGGCGCCGTCCGTTCTCTCGTGATTCGGGGGAGGTCGTGGCCGGGTTTCGGCCGAGGCTGCCCAGGATGGCTTGGAGGTGGACCAAGCTGGTGGTCCGCAGGGTGTCGTGGTCGACGACACCGTTTCGGTAGAGCGGGACGGACGCTTTGATGGCGGCGGTCATCTGGTCGGCGAGCTCGTCAGTGCGTTCCAGCAGCTGCCGGGCGATCCCCGCTACCTGTTCCGATAATTCGGGCTTCGTCACGATCTGATCGAGTCATTAGCCCAACCTAGCCAGGGTTCATCGTCCAGTCGTTGTGCGCGTGCACAAGAGCGAGCCTGAATCCGGCCCTCGCTGCACAATGACATCGGCCGTCTCGGTCGCCAGACTCGACCCAACAGGGAACCGAGAAAAGGAAGCCGACCATGTCGACGATTGACGAGCACACGAGCGGGCAGATCGCCCAGGCCAACGCCTCGGGGCGGAAGCCGGTGGTGTTCATCCACGGCCTGTGGCTGCTGGCCAGTAGCTGGGACCGGTGGGGGTTGGTCTTTGACAAGGCCGGCTACGCCCCGGTGCTAGCGGGCTGGCCCGACGACCCCGACACGGTCGAGGAGGGCAACGAGCAGCCGGACGTGTTCGCCGGTAAGACCGTTGGCCAGGTGGCCGACCACTACGCCGAGGTCATCGGCGGCCTGGAGAAGAAGCCAGCGGTGATCGGCCACTCCTTTGGCGGGCTGCTGACCGAGATCGTGGCCGGTCGGGGGCTATCGGCGGCCTCGGTGGCGATCGACGCCGCCCCCTTTCGTGGAGTGCTCCCGCTGCCCATCTCTTCGTTGCGGTCGGCCAAGCCGGTGTTGGGCAACCCGGCCAACCGGCATCGTGCCGTCCCGCTCACCTACGACCAGTTTCGCTTCGCGTTTGCCAACGCAGTCAGCGAGGAAGAGGCCCGCGAGCTGTACGACACCTTTGTTGTGCCGGCTTCTGGAGTTCCCCTGTTCCAGGCCGCCGCGGCGAATCTCAATCCGTGGTCGGAGGCCAAGGTTGACACGCGAAATCCTGATCGCGGCCCGATGTTGATGGTCTCGGGCGAGAAGGACAACATCGCCCCCCGGGCCATCTCCCAGGCGGCCTACAAGAAGCAGCTCAAGAACCCTGGTATCACCGAGTTCGTCGAAGTACCAGGGCGGGGTCACGCCCTCACGATCGACAGCGGTTGGCGCGAAGTTGCGAACCTCGCCTTGGATTTCGTTCAGCGCTTCGTGTAGGAAGCGGAGCGTCTTCGTACGAGCCCGGCGCGACGATCATGACCGCCGCTAAATCGCAGCTAGGTCTCAAGATCTGAGACACGAAACAAGTGGTCCTCGAGTTCCGATAGAAATCCCCTGTCGAGGAGATCGCCCAGCGCTTGCTCATACCAGTAGGTGCTCGCAACTTCTTCCCCCGCATCGGGCTGCCCCGGAGGATCAGGCAATGCAGCCGCCTCAGCCACGAGATCCCAAGAAGATGCGAGGTCGTCCGGTGACAGGTCCAGTGTCGCCGACGGATGATTTGACCTTCCGTTTCCGCCAGCAGTTCAAGCACGGATGCAAGAAGTGCTCCGGGCCACTCGTCCAACCGCTCGAAATTGGTCACCACCAGAAGAAACTTTGCGGATACGTGAACTGCCATCAAGTGTCCTGCCCGACCGAACGTGCCGGGCCGGGAGGTCCTCCCCACCGATGCTCCTGGGGTTGCCACCCAGGGCGGGATCACCGGTCGACCCTGAGATCCGCGGTTTTTGGCAACGACAACAGCAGAGAGAAGATCTCCATTCGTTTCGCACACCAACCCGCCCATCCTCAATTCATCCGGTACATGTGCACGCCACGAGCAGGGATGGGTCGCCGCTCAATTTGATAAGGCCCGATCAGAGGGATCGAGTGGTCTCCAGAAACCGCCAGGTGGGAGCCGGGACCCCCTCGTAATGCATCGGGCCGTGTAGTCGGGCTGTACGTCCACGAAACGGACTGTGCGGTCCTTGTCCACGATGAGGACGGTGGGCATGGGCAACTGGGTGGAACCTTCCGCGTTCACCTGGCCAGATCGAGGCCGAGTTTTCGCTGGGCTTCGAGGACTTCTTCGGCTTGCTGGAAGACGATGCCGACGCTGCTGGCGACGCGGTTACCAGGGTCGGACAGCACGGTGAAGTCGAGCTCGGCCTTTTCTGAGGTGGACAGCGATTGATCAGGTGACTGGGGGCTGATGGCCACCAATCGGGCCCTGAAAGCAGCCAACTCGGGCAGCAGTTCATGTTGGTAGGTCCGCAACGCCAGGTTGCAGTACGGGCACCAACCGCCACGGTAGAAGTCCACCGAGGTGGCCGTGACCTCAATCCATATTGCTGCAGGCCATGAATGAGTGGCCGAGGGGGTGTTCGTGAGTGGGCTAACGACATAACTGGGCTGAACTGGGCCTACGGCGGTCCTGGTGGGCCCCGTTTCCCGCGCTTATTGGTCTCGATTCCCATATTGTTGTTCGAGCAACTAGATCGAGGACTCCCTGATCACGCCGGCATCGACGGCACGATGGAGAAATGGCAAAATGAATTAATTCCGCGCGAAGCCATTGAGATCTGCTGACCTGACTCTGTATGGACCAAATTCTCTTCGCTCTCGGGGTTGTAGTGGTCCTGCTCACCGGTTCCAGCCTCCTGTTCGCCATGGTGCTGCCGCGGAGCCCGAGGGGCGTCGAACGGGTATCGGTGTACGTCACCCGGTTGGTTCGCCTAGCGTTTCTGGGGCTTTCACGCTTGGTGCGAACCTATGAGGCCAAGGACGCCGTCCTCGCCCCGACGGGCCCGGTCGCCCTGGTGGCTCAGCTGCTGGTGTGGGCCGGGGGTTTTGTCGTGGGATTCGCGCTGATGCTGTACTCGACCACGAACGACCTCGGGGAGGCCGTACTCCAAGCAACGGCGTCGCTGTTCACTGTCGGCGCAGTCCACGTTGGGGGCCCACGGAATTCTGCGATCGATGTCCTCGCGGGTGCCATCTGGGTGGTGGTGGTGGCGCTGCAGATCGCCTATCTTCCGTCCCTCTACGGAGCCTTCAACCGGCGAGAAGGACTGGTGGCCCAACTCGAGAGTCGGGCCGGTGTGCCGGCGTGGGGTCCGGAGGTGCTGGTCCGCCACCAGATCGTCGGCATTACCGACACCCTTCCCGAGTTTTACGCCGCATGGGAGGCGTGGGCGGCCGACCTGGCCGAGAGCCACACGACATATCCCGTCTTGCTTCTGTTCCGTTCACCGGAGAACTGGTACTCCTGGCTCATTGGATTGCTAGCCGTACTCGACGGTGCGGCAATGCACCTGGCTCTCGCACCGAGCAGCGCATCGTCGAACGCCCGGCTATGCCTGCGGATGGGGTTCACCGCGCTCAACCGCATCGCCGAAACGTTGGGTTGGGAGGTCGACCCCGATCCGAGCCCCGACGGCCCGCTCGCACTGACCTACGAGGAGTTCGCCGAGGCTGTCGAAGTCCTGCGCGATGCAGGGTTCTCGATGGAGCGCGACGCCGAACAGGCCTGGCCGGTATTCGTGGGATGGAGGGTCAATTACGAGCGGGTGGCCTACCGGCTCGCCGATCGGGTGACTGCGCCACCGGCACCGTGGTCAGGGTCCCGTCGGCACCTGCAATCGGGCCCGGTGGCTCCCCACCGGCCGCCACAGCGCTCACCAGGTGGCTTCTCCTACGACGAACATCGACCCCCAGTCGTGGTCGCTCCCCGGCGCCGGGATTCCGATCGGTGATCGTCCGTTGGAACGGCAGGTGCCCAGATAAATCACACTATCGGCTGGAGTCGAGTCGCATTCGCAACCTCTGGCATCCACAAGCCCTGTCTGTCCCGTCATCCGATTGGACTCGAGATGGGCGGAGAGAGGGCCTCCTTTCGCGAGGGTCGACCAAGACATGCGACCCGCGCCTGAGACGCTTAAGGAGACGTATTGAGACTCACTCGCTCACTCACTTTTGCATTACGCCTCTGAGGCGTCGGCTCAGACCTGCCATTCCCCATTGCGCATGGTGCTGCGTCCGGCGAGGTCCTCGCCTCCTTCCAGACTTGGATGCGCTGCAGGTCGAACGCGAGGTATGCGTACTTGCCGCCGTCGGTCCGGGCCTCCCGAACGGACGTGGTTACTCACAGTACGGGTCGACGGCGCCTCTCACTTCTCAAGAAGACGAGTGACCACAGTGACGTCTTCGTTGCTACCTGTTTCACAATCGTCCCACTCCTGAGCAAGCGAAACGAGAACGGCAAATCGGCGAAGATCGGCTTGCCTCTACGCAAGATGGTCGCCCTTGAGCGCGAGCCGCCGCAGATCCGACGATGTCCCTTAGCACCTGCGACCCAGGTCAGCATCAAAAGTGCATTTCGTTCTGTCTTTGGAATAGATTCGTTTCAGCGACGAAACGGAGCAGCCGCGACGTGATCGAATACCTCCCTACCGGTGACCGCTACCGGGCAATGACGTATCGCCGCTGTGGGAGCAGCGGCCTGCTGCTGCCTGCGGTATCGCTTGGGTTGTGGCAGAACTTCGGCGATGACCGGCCCATCGAGACGCAGCGGGCGACCTTGCGACGAGCCTTCGACTTGGGCATCACTCATTTCGACCTGGCGAACAACTACGGGCCCCCGTATGGAAGTGCCGAGACCAACTTCGCCCGGATCCTTCGCGAGGACTTCCGCGACCATCGCGACGAATTGGTCATCTCCACCAAGGCCGGTTGGGACATGTGGCCTGGCCCTTACGGCGATCTCGGCTCACGTAAGTATCTCCTGGCCAGCCTGGATCAGAGCCTTCGACGCCTCGGCCTCGACTACGTCGACATCTTCTATCACCATCACTTCGACCCCGACACCCCACTCGAGGAGACCCTCGGCGCACTCCACTCCGCCGTCACCTCCGGCAGGGCCCTTTATGTCGGTATCTCCTCGTACTCCGACCAGCGCACCACCGAAGCGGTGGCCATCTTGCGCCGTCTCGGCACTCCATTGTTGATCCATCAACCCTCGTATTCAATGTTCAACCGCTGGATCGAAGACCGCCTGCTCGACGTTCTCGAGACGGAAGGCATCGGGTGCATCGCCTTCTCCGTCCTAGCGCAGGGGCTGCTGACCGATCGATACCTCAACGGCATCCCTCCAGGTTCCCGGGCCTCACTGGGTGGCTCATTCACGCCCGAGATGATCAACGACGACAACCTCGCCCGGATCCGGGGCCTCAACGAAATCGCTCGGAAGCGGGGACAGTCCCTGGCGCAGATGGCCATCGCCTGGGCCCTTCGGGACGGTCGAATCTCGTCCGTGCTAATCGGCGCCAGCAGCGTGGCTCAACTTGACCAGAACGTCGCGGCCCTCGGCAGCCTTGATTTCGCAGCTGATGAGCTCACCAGCATTGACAACTATGCAGTCGATGCCGGCATCGATTTGTGGCGCACTCCTGCCACCGCCTGAGCAAGAGGCCGGCCTCCAACTGACTTGCAGCTGGCAAACGAAAATTGCATCGGGCTCGGCCTCACGGTTAGGCGGAAATCCTTCAAAGACGGTGGAGACAAGCAGCGGCGACGACAGTAGGTACGCATGGAGCAGCGCCCCCTACCACTGCCGGGCCTTGTCCAGGTACGACGCATCAGCGCTTATCCCTGAGACACGAGGGCCCTCCCGCGACTCTGAACCTGGGAAGGGGGGACTGCCACGCAGACTTCGCCAGGGATTTGAGTGCCACCGCCCTACAGGCACTCGGGCCGGAGGATTCCGCTCATCGGAGCAGGGATTCACCGACCCTTCGAATCTCGACTGATCGGGCGATATTAATCGGCAACGAACCACTATCTGGTGCGCACTGAGCCCGGAATGCAGGCCTCAATCTCAACGGCAGCCTATGGAGCACTCTGTCGGATCGACGTTCAGGGGATGAGTGCCTATTCGGGCCAGTCGGAATTCTCGATGACGTCAACGAAGTTAGCCCGTTGGTAGCCCGGTACGAATCGCTCGAGGACGTCCGCCTTGACATTGCCGAACGTCGTTTCCGGTTTGGCGGCAATGCCCTCGGTGAACGCCTGAAGAATGCTTCGCTTGAAGTCCGGTCGCGGGTGCAGGGCAGTGATCTCGGTGCGGTCGGCGTCGCTGATGTCGTGATATCCGATTCCGAGCACGTCGTACTCAACGCCGGCGGTGACCAGGGCGACCTCCGGCTCCATGAATTCGGGAATACCCGGCGTCGTGTGCAGAGCGATAGCGGTCCATACCCGACGAATGCTGTCCTCGGGCACACCATGGCTCTGGAGGAATCGGCGGGCCTCGTCCGCGCTGTCGATCTCGAAGCGCCGTCCGCTGCTCCGGAATGGCTCATTGAGTCCAAGATCGTGGAACATTGCCCCGATGTACAGCAGTTCGAGATCGAAACTGAGCCCTCGGTTCCGGCCCTGCAAACTTCCGAACCAGAACACCCGGCGCGAATGGTGGAACACGAGATCGGTGGTGGAATCCCGTACCAGCTCGGTGGCGGTTCGTGCCAACGCGGTGTCAGGGAGCTTTATCCCGGCGACGGTCGATCCACTCGTGGACATTAATCGCTCCTTCTTCTGCTGATAACCGCCCGATGATGCGCTTGGCTGGTTGCCATTCTCGTTCGCGTCTTGCTGAGCCGGTCGCCCGGCAGACCGAGATACCCAAATCGCTCGGATTGCTCCGGCTCAGGAATGACCGGCGTCGACCCCCTTCTCGACCCGCTGACCCAGGTCCTCGTCCACATTGCGCCAGTACTCGAAGGCCCGTTGGAGGACGGGCTCAGTGACACCGTCGAGAAGGTGGCCGACGATGTTGCCGACCATCCGATCACGTTCTGAGTCATTCATCACCTGGCGCACCAGCGTGCCGGCCTGACCCCAGTCGTCGTCCTCCACGCGGGGGGTGTAGGCGGTGCGCACCATCTCCCCATCGGTGTGCCAGCCCGCCGGCTCGCCGTATCGTTCGGTGTCGGCCCGCGGGCCGCCCTTTGAGTTCGGTGCGTACACCGGGTCGGACACCTTGTTGTAGCGCATCGCCCCGTCTTTGCTGTAGCTGTTCACTGGTGAAATGGGGGCGTTCACCGGCAGCTGGTTGTAGTTCACGCCGATGCGGTAGCGGTGGGCATCCGGGTAAGAGAACATTCGGCCCAGAAGCATCTTGTCCGGGCTCGGCCCGATCCCTGGAACCATGTTGCTGGGTTCGACGGCCAGTTGCTCGATTTCGGAGTGGTAGTCAGTCGGGTTCCGGTCAAGGGTCATCCGGCCCACCTCGATGAGCGGGTAGTCCGAGTGCGGCCACACCTTGGTCAGGTCGAAGGGGTTGAATCGGTAGTCCTTGGCGTCTTCGAATGGCATGATCTGGACCTTGAGGGCCCAACAAGGATAGTCGCCCCGCGTAATGGCCTCAAACAGGTCGCGGGTGTGGAAGTCGCCATCGGTGGATGCCAACCGGTCAGCCTCTTCTTGGGTGAGGCATTCGACCCCCTGCTCGCTGATGAAGTGGTACTTGACCCAGGACTTCTCGCCTCGGGCGTTGACCCACATGTAGGTGTGCGAGCCGTAGCCGTTCATGTGCCGCCACGTCCTCGGAATGCCGCGGTCACCCATGAGATAAGTCACCTGGTGCGCTGACTCCGGTGACAGGGTCCAAAAGTCCCACTGCATGTCGTGGTCACGCAGGTTGTTGTCGGCCCTGCGCTTCTGCGAGCGGATGAAATGCTGGAACTTCATCGGGTCGCGGATGAAGAAGACCGGAGTGTTGTTCCCGACCATGTCGTAGTTGCCCTCGGTCGTGTAGAACTTGATGGCGAAACCTCGGGGGTCGCGCCAGGTGTCCGGGCTTCCACGCTCGCCGGCCACAGTCGAGAATCTGGCTACCAGGTCTGTGTTTGCCCCTGGCTGGAACAGCGCCGCCTTCGTGTAGGCGCTGACATCGCTGTTGACTTCGAGCCGGCCGAAGGCGCCGCTGCCCTTGGCGTGCGGCTGGCGCTCCGGTACCCGTTCCCGGTTCCACTGGGCCATCTGCTCGATGGCATAGTGATCCTGCAGCAGAATCGGCCCGTCGGGCCCAACCGTGAGCGAGTGTTCGTCGCTCTCAACCGGGATACCGGAGTCTGTCGTCGTCGGGTTAGGTTCCATAGTCTCGTGCCTCCATCTTCGTGTTACCGGGGTAGTGGTTCCAAGTACCTTGCCGGGCCGCTCGACCCCCGTTTTCGCTTCTCCCAATAAGAGCGCAAGAAGATGCCGACAGGATGCCACCGCCGGGTTGAGCTGCGGCCCAGTGCATCGCCCGGCCCATTCGCACTGCCAGGGCTCACAGTTAGCTTCATCCTCAACGGCTGGGCTGTCAACGTCCGTGGCCGGATTGACGACGTCTAGGTGATGGCTCCATCAATCGGGCCGATCGATGCCCCACCTACGGTTCGAGCACGAAGGGTGGCCCGTCAGGCCCTCGGATCATCGCCGCTGCCTTGGACGAACTCGCGCCGGTTATCTGAGCCGCGGGTCTACGGGACCGGTCCCCACGATGGGCTAACGCAACTGATCCCCTAACACGACCTAGGGTGGGGCTAGCGGGTGGAACTCAGACTTCCCACTCCGAATTGCGCATGACGGTGCGACCGGCCGGGTCCTCGGCCTCAGTCCAGGCCTGGATTCGCGAAGGGGCGAACACCAGATAGACGTAGTCCCCGCTATCGGTCCGGGGGTCCCAGTCCGCCTGAGCGGCGTACGCCTCGGCAAGTGCCGGGTGGGCCTCGGATGTGGGCACGGCCTCGACCAGGACAGCATCGATCACGACCACGTCTCGTGTTTCACCCAGGGCGAGGCGTACCCGCGGGTTGGCTGTGACGTTGGCGACCGTGCGTGACTTCGGCCCGGTGGCTAGGACGATCTGGCTCCCGTTCCAGGTGTGAGTCACCGGCACGAGGTGGACGGCACCAGTAGGTGAGGCGGAAGCAACCCACACGTTGGCCTTGGCCGCCGTGAGTTTCGACAGGGCATCGGCCTTGCGCTCCGTAGGCGACCGGGTGGCCATGCCGTCATCATGGCACCTTCACTGCCGGGGCGCCCAGACCTCGCCGGAAACACTCAGTCCCTCCCACCCGCGACTGCCAGGGACGGCGGGCGGACGGATCTCATGACAAACTCGCGATGCCTGATGCGTCGGCCGAGGACCGGTGCTTGTGTCTCGCTTACCCGCCGGTCTCCTGTTGCAGAGCAACGTCTACTCTCGGAGGGGAAACCCTGGTCCGATTGACAGATGGATCACACTTCGCAGCCCTTGTGGGACCTGCGAGTCAGCGCGAATATGGGATTGGCCCGGTGACAGGCTCTGACGGCGTCGGGACACATGCGTCATCGAAAGCAGTCTGGACTTACCAGGCCTCACACACCGTTCATGGTGGGGAGGACATCCCAGGGAGGTTGTCATGACGGACAGAGAGCCGAGGCTTGCCGTGCTAGGACTTGGCACGATGGGCCGGGCCATGGCTGGTTCGGCACTTCGCAATGGGCTCCCAACTGTCGTGTGGAATCGCAAGCCCGATGCGGCACGTGGCATGGCCGAACAGGGAGCTGAGGTCGCGACATCGGTTGCCGATGCAGTGAAAGCGGCAACCGTGGCTATCACGATGGTTACCGACGCCGAGGCTGTGAGCTCGATCGCCGTTGAGCTCGGCATGCTGGAAGCCCTGCCGGCTGGATCCGTCTGGGCCCAAATGAGCACTATCGGTATCGAAGGCACTGCAACTATGAATTCCGTCGTCGAGAGACAACGCCCGGACATCCTCTTTCTCGACGCACCCGTGTCGGGAAGCAAGATCCCCGCCGAGGAGGGAAAGCTGACCATCTTCGCCTCTGGGTCCGAGCAGGCGCGGCCCACGGCAGAACCTGTGTTCGCAGCACTCGGGCAACGCACCGTTTGGCTCGGAAAGGTTGGAATGGGTTCGCGCATGAAGCTTGTCAACAACACGCTGCTCGCGTTCGGTGCCGAAGGGGTCGCTAGTTCGCTCGCACTGGCTCACCGGCTGGGCCTTGAGGTCGGCACCATAATGGACGCATTTGTGGAGGGTCCGCTTGTATCGCCATGGATGGCTGCGAAAATGGCGCGGATTCAGAATGGAAACTATTCGGCCGAGTTTCCCCTAGTGCTCGCACTCAAGGACGTCCATCTTGCCCTTGAGCAAGCTGATCCGAAGCGATTCACCGTGCTCGCGTCGCTTGCTCGCGAGTGGGAACAGATCGTAGAGCAGGGTCTCGGCAACGACGACGTTACCGTTGTAACTCGCTCGCTCGAGAGCTAAGGACGGCAGCAATGTCCGGGTCTGGACCGCACATTCCATGGTAAATGGATCAGAACCCTCAGCGGTGCTACTCGTCACACTCACAGTGCTCACGGTGGTGAGTGGCTTGGTCGACGCCGTGAGCTACCTGGGTCTCGGTCACGTCTTTACGGCGAACATGACGGGCAACGTGGTGCTCCTCGGGTTCGCCGCGGCGGGCGCACCAGGGTTCTCTATTGCAGCAAGTCTCGCATCGCTTGGATCGTTCCTGGTTGGTGCGGCAACTGCCGGGAGGGTCACCATGCACGTCACTTCGCGTCGGCAGTGGCTGCTGATCGCGATGGTGGTCGAAGGACTCTTTGCCGGGGCCGCTGCCGCAGTCTCTGCCATTCACTCGGGTGTCGTCTCTTCAGGCTCTGGGCGGTACACGATCATCGCGGTACTCGCCTTCGCAATGGGCGTCCGGAACTCCACCATCCGGAGGCTCGCTGTACCGGACATCACAACTACTGTGTTGACCATGACACTGACAGGATTGGCCGCTGACTCCTCACTCGCCGGTGGATCCAACCCGAAGGTGGCAAGAAGAACTACTGCCATTGCCGCCATGCTCGCCGGGGCAGTAAGTGGAGCCGCCCTCTACCTCCACACCGGGGCGACCTGGCCGCTCGTAGTGGTTGCCGTGACAGTACTTGCAACAAGCTTGATTTTCGCAGCGAGTCCCAGCTCGCGTTCGCTGGACATCGCGGGCGAAGCGACGTAGCACCTGCTGGGTCACCGTTCGATGAGAGTAGGTCGCCAGGTGGATCGACTTGCCCGTGTCGGTCCTGGTCAGCCGCCTGCTGAAGTGTGATGGTCGAGGCTTGCGAAAAGGGATATAGAGCGCTGGCCAGAGCTCGGCACCTGTGGGTGCCTACAATCCCATCCACCCAAGTCAGGACACGAGCCGGTATTCGTGGATCAGACCGAAGGCGGCACCCCTTCGACGCAGATCACGCGGCTCGGGATCACAAATGGGGAGCGGTGGTTCTACCTTTGAGCGGGGCCAGCTGACCCAGGGACCGATGCGGCCGGTGCTCGTTGTAGTGGTCCACGTACTGGGCCAGGACTCCTTCGAGGTGTCGGCGACCCAAGATCAGCATCCGATCGATACACTCGCGTCGAAGTGTGCCGACGAACCGCTCGGCGAAGGCGTTGGCTCGAGGTGCTCTCACCGGGGTGCGCATGATCCGGATGCCGTCAGCCCGGAAGACTCATCTGATTACCGATTCCGGGTCCGACCCGTTGGGCTCTGATCGGCGTTGAGGCCAGCCGTCTTGGTGGTGATGTACGACCTCATACGGTTCTCTTCGCCGGAATCGAGGACGTCGAGCAGCACGTGGAGAGCAGCCAGCTGCTCCTCTCCCAGTTCCTTTCGCAGCTGACGATCGATGGTTCGAACGGCAGCGCGGTGAACCTCGAGGTACTGGCTCCCCAAGGCGGTGAGAGTCACGGCCTTTTCCCTTCCGCTGGTTGGCGAATCGACGACTGATACGTACCCGCGATCGCGCAGATGGCTGACGACCTTGCCCGCACCCTGGCGGGTGATGCCGAGCTCCCGCCCGATATTCGAGATGGTCGAACCCGCGGGACCCGAACACAGGCGCAGCACCCGACCGTCGGGAAACCTGCGCTCGTCAAATCCCGCTTCCGCCATGGCTTTGTCCAGACGGCGCTGATAGCCGACCCAGGCCCGGCGCAGGGCGGGTCCGAGGCCAACAGAAGGCTGGGGCTTGGAGTCCCCACCAGTATCCGCAGCAGGTTCCTTATGCGAAACGTCCACGACTCGGATGTTAGCAGACTGTAAACTAGGTTGACAATCAGATACCGGCGACCGCATACTGCAACGGTGCGTCCATCCCCTGAGTCGGTCGTCCAGATAGCGGCGCACCAGCCGGAGCCGTTGAGTCCGCACCACATATTGTCAACTTCCGGTTCGGGAATGGGCACAAAGAAACACCTACTACGCATGGGCCTGGTCGCATTGACGGCGGTCCTGTTGCTTGCCACCGGTTGCGGGGCGTCCTCATCCCCATCGACAGCACGCACGACAAGGTCCGGGCAGACTGAAGGCGAGCCGTCGAGCACCATTGCGGTCCCTGCAGTGAGGGAGCGGTTGGCAACCAGTAGCCGATCTCCTGTCGCTCACGACAACGAGATCATGGCGCTCGCTCCCCAATCGGGCCGGCTCTTTGCTGCCACCGACCAGTGGGAGTACTCCGGCCCCTCGGCGTACGGCCAGATCCTGGTCAAGAACTCGCCGAATGCAACATGGAAGATCTTTGAGCAAACCCAGTCCACCCGGATCCAGGCATTGGATTCGTTTCCCATTCCCAGTGACCAGGGCCTCGGGCCGGGCCACTTGCTACTCATCACCCAAGCCATCGTCGACGGGACATCTCAGATCCAGTGGCTCATCGACGGAGCGACCTCCTTTGCCCCCCAGAACTCGTTCGCCCTCGCTTCGCCCAACGCCGCGGTCCGCGCGTTCGGTGCGCATGAGGCCGACGGGGTGTGGGCGATCTACGCCGGCGTCGGACCAACCGGGATTTTGCAGGGAATCTGGTCACCGAACGACCACACCCTCGTCTTCAACCCGGTGCCCGAGCTGAGTGGGGCGACTCCGGGGTCGCCCGGGTTGAAGACTCAGAAGGTCACCGGGTTTGCCGACTGCGACGATGCTCTCTTCGTCACCATCAACACCAAGCTGTTCCGACGCAACGATGGCTCGCTCCCTACGGGAGTCCCGCGATGGATACTGGTCGATCAAGAGCCTCCGGTGGGTCCATTCAACAGTGGGTTGCGGGGCATCTCCTGCATCTCCCACCAAGGATCACCCTCGCTGCTCTTCTCGACGGAAGGCAGCGGTGATATCTACCGGCTCGATCACCTTCCAACAGGACAGCTGCCTGACACCGGATCAGTGGGTTTGAGCCATCCCTATCCCGGCATGGTCTCCACGCTCGAGTTCACCCCGGCCACCGTCATCCGTCGCCTGCTGGCCACCGAAGGATCGACCGTTCCGGCCACCGGAGCGGGTTCGATCGACTATGTGATCGCTGCCTACAACAACTTCGAGACCATGACCATCGACAGGTCGGCCCGCCAGCTCTTCGGCCTCGAGTTCGGCTTCTCAGGCGGGTGCCCGAAGACGCAGATCTGTGCGCCCTCGGGATTCGATGCGTCGGCGTGTTTCGGTGTCCGCACGGACATCGGTGGGCTACCGAACTACGTCCTGCGGTGCCTGAGCGGCCCCCAGTTCAAGCCGTCCGAGAAGCAGAGCACCCCGGTGCGCTCGGGACAGGCCTTCGTCTCCATCCGGACCATCAAACTGTCGCCGTTCGGTGACGGGAGGATCTACTACGGGGGATACGACAACGACTTCCACCGGGCTGACGGCGCGGCATGGATCGCGTCGTCGACAACGAGCGCCCTCCGTCTCGAGAGCGACCGAGGTGCGGGGTCATGACGTCACCACAGGCAGGCGACGGCCGTCTATCAGGTGGGGGACCGACAAGGTCATCGTCAAGGAGGACAGTCTGAGATGCGGAGGGAGATCGATGTGACAGTTCGCTCGACGAAGGGGAGGACTTGGTGCTTGGCCATCGTGGCGTTGACCTTGACCGCGGCCGCCTGCAGCTCGACCTCGTCCCCGGCCACGACGACAACGACGCCAGTCAACGCGTCCGGCTGGGTCAAGGACACCGTCCAGGTGCTCAACATCTTCCTTCCCGACGGCAATAGCGACTACTACCTGAATGGCTTCGGCACCAAGAACGGGGCGAGGACCGTGATCAGTGGCGAGGTCCCAACCGCTCGGTACTGGTCGTACACGGCGTACCCCATTCCTGCCGGAGGTCCGGTCACTCACGTCTTCGATTCGAACATCGCCCAGTCGAATGGTCACTACACCGTCACCATCTCGGCCAGCTGTGCCGGCATCACGGGGACGTGTCTGGCCACATCGAGCACCGAGCCTTCGGGCATGGTGGTCCTGCGCCTCTACGTTCCTGTCGACCTCACCGGATCCGGTACCGGGGGTGTCCCTCTTCCGAGCATCCGCTATGAAACCAGTTCGGGGTCCCCCATCTCGCTGACCCAGGCCGGAGGAAGCGACACGATGCAGAAGACCTTGGACTCCTATCAGGACCAACACGGCGCACTACCCGACGAGGTCACCCGCACCTATCCGCCAGACGCACCGGTGCCCGTGCCCGTCGTTGATCCTCCTCCGAGAGGCAGGATCTCCAGTGGCACGGGACAATTCAACAATCCCGACAACATCTACGAGCATGTGCGGTTTACTACGACGCGGGGCAACCTTGTGGTCTCGGCCCAGGCCCCGACGTACCAGGAGGACTCGTTCCCGACGGTCAACGACCTGAGTCGGCCGGCATCCCAATCCCCCCAGGTCCGCTACTGGAGCCTGTGCATCGTGCTCAAGGATCTCCATACCGGAGCGTGCCTACGCGACAGCCAGGTCCATTTTCCAGCGGGAAGCGACCGCTTCACTCTCATTGTGTCGCCGACCTGTCCCGTCGCTGGATACGTCAACTGTCTCGTAGCCGGTCCGGAGCCGTTGCAGGTGTCGCTGTCATGGCGATACCTCCTACCGAGCTCCGCATTCCTCCCTTTGGCGTTCCAGGGTCCCTATGCGTTGACGGCTACCTACGTTGGGCGCCCCGGATGAGTGCAAACCACCACGCCGATGAGAAGAGGGACGATCTGATCGAGCCGTTCGCGGCCAACGGGCCAGAGCGGCCAGAGGATTCAGGACGGACGCGGACGCCCATACGGGGGTAATGACACCATGCACATTGTTGACTACGTCATCTACAGCCTGTGGGTCGTCTTTTGGGGCGGTTGGTTGCTCGCTGCCTTGAGCGTCAAGCGGACGGCTCGGTCACGGATGGGGCAGTTTGTCGGCTTGAGAATCGTCGCGTTCGTCGTCGTGTATTTGCTCATTCGTTTCGGAGTGTTCCACGGTCATCACTCCGTCGAGGACAACTCGGTTCTCGAGGGTATCGGCATGGTGTTGTTCTTGACAGGCCTTGGGCTCGCCGTGTGGGCACGGGTCCACTTGGGGCGAAACTGGGGCACCCCGATGTCCGAGAAGGTGGACGCCGAACTCGTGACGTCTGGCCCGTACCGGTACATCAGGAACCCGATCTACTCGGGCATCATCTTGGCTGCCATTGGAACGGCGGTGGCCATCAGTTGGTATTGGATGGTCTTGGTCGCCCTGATGAGCGCCTATTTCGTCTACAGCGCACTCGTCGAAGAGCACACCATGGAGCGCCTCTTTCCTGGCACCTATCCGGAATACAAACACTCGACCAAAAGGCTGATCCCTTTTATCTTTTGATTTCTCGAGCTGTCCTCGGAGCTGTTGAGTTGGCCTTGATCTGAAGCTCCGACTAGTGCTCTATCCTCTATTCATCCACCGCTCCGATAGTGGCATCTGGCGCCGACACCCAACTGGCCAGAAGGTCCAGGGCGTGTTGTGTCGGTGATCCCGGCTCGGCGGTATAGGCCAAGACCCGCTGTCCGGAGTCTCCCGGCAGCTCGAGCGCTTCGTAGGCCAGGATGAGGTCACCCACGATCGGGTGACGGAGCCGTTTTGTTCCTGTTCGGTGGAACTTCACGCTGTGTGCGGCCCAGCGGACCCGGAACTCCTCACTGCGGGTGGACAGCTCACCGATCAGGTCCGGGGGCGACTGTCTGGTATTCTGACTTCGTGCCCGCACGAACAACGAATAGTCCGGCTGAAGAGGCAGCTCGCTCGCTGGATGCTCTCGCCGTGCCGGCCAAGGCAGTGGCCCCGAACCTCCTCGAGGTCGGTGGACAGCAGATCCCCGTCGAGACCCGCCGAAGTATCAGCCGCACTGAGGCCGAAGGACTGTCTCACCAACTGGCTGGCGGCTTCATAGTGGCGGACCGGATCTCCACGGAGGCCCGTCGGGTGCTGGCTGAGGGCCGGGTGGCCTGGCTTGATCGCCGGGGCCACCTGCAGTTGCGCGGTACGGCCCTTCTCGTCGACGCCGACGTGCCCCCGCTGATCGGGCCCGAACCGACCCGGGTTGCTGATCCCTTCGTCCCGACGGGTCTGGATGTTGGGATGGCCCTGCTCCTCGAACCCGAGCAGGCCCACCGCACCACCGAGTTGGCCACGCTGATCGGACGTTCACCGGGACGGGTGTCAGAGATCCTTGGTGCCTTGCGTGAACGGGGACTTGTCGACCGCACCGGTCGGCCATCGATCCCCGATCTGTTCAACGAGATGGCCGATGCCTGGGTGCCGGCTTGGCGGCCATTGGGCAGCCTTCCCGAGTCTGACCCCGACCTCTACCGGCTCTCAGGGACCCTTGGGGCCGTATGGCATCAGGCTCCGGTGGTGGCGACGGCGGACTGGCCCGCCGAGCTCTACGTGGAGAGCCAAAGCGAGCTACGAGGCGTGCTCCGCTCCCAGGGTGTGTCCCCTGGTACACCGTCGGCTGGGCGGGTGGCGGTGTGCCCGTCCCGCTACGGGTGGTCGGTACCGGCTCGGCTCCCGGAGCACGACTTCCCGGTGGCCAATCACGTTGTGGTCGCACTGGACCTGGCCCAGGACCGCGGTCGGGGACGGGAGATCCTCGAGGGATGGAATCCGGAAGGCCACGTCCGTGTCTGGTGAGATCCTCCTTCTTGACGGACCCGGCGGGTCGGCGTCGCGTCTCGTCGGTGCCTTGCACACGCTCACCGAGGAGGTGCCATCGTCCGAGTTCGCGCTCATCGGTGGTCTGGCCGTCATGACCAGACTCGGTCGGGTCCACCGCGTCACCGACGACCTCGACGCGGCCGCACAGAGCGTTGACGGCGGCCCATCCCGCCTCTCGGTCCTGGTGGGTGGCGAGAGCGGACGGGCGCGACATCCAATTGGTGGAGTCAAGGTTGACTGCATCGACGTCGGGTCCATTCCGGCTGCCGACCTCGACCCAGGTGAGCTTCCGGAAGATCAGTTCGATCGGGCCTTCGTCCTGGCCCATCGCTGGGCCCTCGACTCGGCCACGCCGGCAGCGCTCACCGTGGTCTCCGGCGAACGAGTCCCGTTGGCCACGGTGACCTGCCGTGTGGCCACCCCCGCTGCTCTCGTGGCGATGAAGCTCCAGTCGGCCCCCCGTCGACGGGCCGAGCGGGCGCACAAGGGGCCCAATGACTACGGGGACCTGTACGCACTCTTCACCCGACCAGAGTCGCTGGCCGGGATCGCAGCTGACCTGCCTGGTGCTCCCCATGGGCTCGGCCAGTGGTGCGCGCAACGCATCGAACTCGAATTCATGACGGGTGCCGCCCGAACTGCCCGGGCCATCCGACAGACCATGCTCGCCGACCCTCCGACTCCCGAAGACACCGAGTCGCTCGGTCGCTCAGTGCTGACCCGGATCGAACGAGGGCAGAATTTCGTGTGACAGCGGAGGGTATCTCCGGAGCAGAATTGAGCGATTTCAAACCTTCTGATCAAACCTTCTGACTCGGTCTTTCAAGGGGTGAAACAGCGGTCAAACCTTCTGATTCGCCGGCCTGCAAGGAACGAATTTAGCCAACGAAAAAGCCAACAATTGGGTCCCAGGGCGTAGCATCGAGTCCCGACCCATTTCACGGTCCGAAAATTACACCCCATCTGACCTACATATTTGGGACAATTTGGGACTCGCCGGGACCTCCTGAAACGACCCTAGGGCGCGCTACGGATCAGAAGGTTGGGGGTTCGAATCCCTCCGAGCGCACTCGAATTTCCCGGTGTCGTTCCTGGTCAGGGGCCTAAATCGGGCGGCCGACCAAAATAGGGATCCACCGGTAACCCTACTTATGACCCTATTTTTGGCCCGATGGGCGCCTGGGGCGAGGGAACGCTGCGCGAGAAGCGCCCCGGGGTGTTCGAGATCCGTGTCGCCGTGGGTGTGGACCCGGTCTCCGGCCGGACCGTCCAGCGCTCCTTCTGGTTCCACGGAGCATTGGAGGACGCGGAGGAGCGCCGACGTGAGTTGGCCGCCCAGTTCGCCGAGTACCGGTCCATCCGGCGGGCCGCACCGTTCCTGACGGTCGGGGAGCTGCTCGAGCGTTGGCTGTGTGCCCAGCACGACTGGCGACCGTCCACCTGGGTCGGGGTCCGGTCGAACGTCAAGGCCCTCAGCGCCGACCCCATCGCCGGACGGCGGATGGCCACCCTGCGCCCCGAGGTCGTGCGGGTGACCATGGCCCGATGGCGGGAGGCCGGCGCCGGGGTGTCGGTGGTCTCCGGCCGCTTCCGGGTGCTGCGCTCCGCTGTCGGTTGGGCCCATTCCGAATCGATCATCGACCGGAACCCGCTTCGGGACATGCGGGGCCCGCCGCGACCCGGCACCCGAATGCACGTCCCCGAACAGGACGTCCTGGCCCTGCTGCGAATGTCCGAGGTATTGGTGGAGAAGGCCGAGGCAGCGTTCGACGGCACGTGGAGTTCGCGGAAATCGCTCCACAAGGCCGAGCAGGTCCGACTCCTGACGCGGCTGGCGGCCGACTCCGGTGCCCGCCGGGGTGAACTCGCAGCGTTGAAATTCGGAGACCTGGACGGCAGAGTTCTGCATATTGAGCGAGGTGTCTCCGGTGAAGAGATCGGCCCCACCAAGACCAAGCGGACCCGTCGGCTCACTCTCGGTCGGACAACCGTTGAGCTCTGGCGGGCCAGCGAGCAGACCTGGCGCCGGCGGGTCGGGGACACCGCATTCGGTGAATGGGTCTTCTCGCCCGACAGCGACCATCAGCGGCGCCTCACGGCCGGCGCCCTGGGCCACTGGTTCGCCGAGCTGTGCGCGGAGGCCGGCCTGGTCGGGGTCAGCCTCCATCGCCTGCGCCACTCTGTGGCCACCTTCCTGGTGGGCCGGGGCGAGCTCCTCCGGGCCCAACACCGGCTCGGGCATCGCGATCCGTCTACGACGCTGCGGAACTACGCCCACGCCCTCCCGTTGGAGGACGGTGAGGTGGCAGACGATATCGACGTGATGCTCGGCGCAGCTGTAGATGAGCGCTAGCCACCCCAAGCTGTCCGGTCCTTCGGTGATCGCTGACGGTGAAGCTCCTATATCCGCTCCTTGCGTCAGCACTTGTTCGGTGCAGGCTGTTCGGCTGCACTGCGAGCCATTTCGGCAAGTGTTGCTCTGCGGGCATACCGCCGCCACTGATTCAACGCGACGACATCGCTCAGAAGGACCCGACGATGATGTGATGGTTGCCCAAAGGGAATCTCACCGCCTTCGAGAGGCTTCACGAGTGTCGGCCGACTGATGCCGAGAGAGTGTGTGGCCTCGCTGGTCGTGAGCTACTGGCTCTTCCGGACGACCGAGATCGCCTGGCCCGCCCATTGGCGCTACAAGCTTGAGGAGTACCTCGTAGACCTCAGGGGGAAGTCAGCCTCTCTTGACCACCGGCTCCTCGCAACGTCGCCGACCTCGTTCGATGGAGCATCCTGATGAGGCTTGCAACCTGCCCCAAATCGGCTGGAGGCATGACAAGGTTGTCGAACGTCTCTGCCCGTAGTGATCTCGATGTCGTCTACCGGATCAATCGCACGTTGACGGGCAGATCGAGGCTGGCCCACGCCCGATCTGCAGTGAGGACCTCCGGAGGTGAGCTGCGAACCGCGAGCGCCAGGCAGCAGCGGTCTCCGAGCGACAAGGAGCGGCCACCGGTGAGGGAGCGCAGCGCCCCGGCCAGCTCAGCGTCTGTCTCGGAGACCGGTTCGATGGTGACCCCAGCGGCGGCGAGCAACTCGCGGACTCGCCTGACGTCGATGTCGGCGTCGACCAGCTTCCCGATGACCTCAGCCAGGTTTGCGGTTCCGAGGGTGGCCGAGGTGATCGCCGCGGCGACGACGTCGGCGCCTGGCTCGTCGTGCACGAGTGCGAGCACGGCCGAAGCGTCCAAGACCGTCATTCAGCTGCAGCGGACAGCCGACGGTCGGCAATCAGCTCATCGACGAGCGAGCGCTCCTTGGGGACTGCCGACGCCAATCGCCGCAGTTCGGTCACCGCGTCCTGCTGACGCTCGAGAACGAGCCGCTGACCGGTGACGTGGAGATGGAGCCGATCGCCTGGCGCGAGACCGAGAGCACTCCGGACATCGGCCGGAATGACGACCCGCCCCTGCTGACCAAGAACCAAAGTGGCATCCATTAATAAAGTATGCCACGAGTGGCCGTACTGTGCCACATCTCCGGTCTACGTAACTGTCCGGAAGTCAGGCGTGGCCGACGATTGAGTCATCACGGCATTCCCGCTGGCTTTGAACCGTATTATTCTTGGGAGCCTCCGTGCCCACCTCAACGGTGCCTTCGCCGTGACAGCGCCGATCGCCGCCGGCGCCTATGGCCTCGCTGCTCTGCTTTGTTTGGTTCTACTCGCAACCGCAGTGGCCGACGAAGACATCATCACTGCTGGATGACTCGTGCATGTCCGAGCACGAGGACGCATGGCAGATCCGCTCCGTCCGTGATCTCTGACGGCGGCGGAGTGCCCCATTCCTAAGGCACCGCATCTTCTCCTCACGAAGACCCTTCCCCAGTGGCAGGCTGAGACAATGGACATCACAAGGGAACTGGTGATCCGGGAGGCCATGTTCGACGAGCTGGACCGTCGGGTCGCTGCTTCCGGCGACGGCAACCTGTCGTGGGAGCTCACCGAGCGCTTTACCTTCTTCGGTGAGGCAATTGCCATGCGGCAAGCCCGGGGAAAGGGAATCAACAAGCCGAGACAGCTCGACGCAGCACTGTCCATCACCACCGCCTACCGAGGTCCCAAGAGCCAGCGTCCCTACGAGGACTCGATCGGGGAGGACGGCTACCCCCGATACAAGTACGAGAGCACCGACCCCAACCTCTCGACCAACCGCGCCATGAGGGCGGCGATGCATGCCGGATTGCCCTTGGCCTACTTCCTGGGCGTCCGCACGGCCGTCTATCGGCCCGTCTATCCGGTGTATGTCATCGGTGAAGATCCGAGCAATCTCGAGTTCGCCCTCTCGTTCGCCCGTCACGATGTCGGGATCGATCTGGGCGCTCTGACTGCACCGGAGAAGGTCTACGCCGCCCGGATGACTCGACAGCGCCTCCACCAGCCGGTCTTTCGGGAGCAGGTGCTCAATGCCTACCGCTGTCAGTGCGCGGTGTGCCGACTGCGACATCCCGAGCTGCTCGATGCCGCCCACATCATCGGCGATGCGGAGCAGGGTGGTGATCCGGTCGTTCCCAATGGATTGGCCCTGTGCAAGATTCACCACGCGGCTTTCGACCGGAGCTTTCTCGGCATCACGCCCGGGCTTGAGGTCCGGATCAACAGCAAACTGTTGGATGAGGTCGATGGCCCGATGCTCAAGCACGGCTTGCAGGAGATGCACGGCTCAACAATCGGGGTCCCTCGGAGCTCAGCAGCGCACCCCGATCCCGAGCGCCTCGAGATCCGGTACGAGCAGTTCAAAGCAGCGAGCTGATTCCGGTGCCTGACGGAAACGAGTGGGCTCGACGGGTGACCGCGCTCCGCCAGTGGCAACAGGCTGGTGAACGGGCACCCCACAAGCCGCTCCTGCTGCTCTATGCCATCGGCCGGTGGCAGCGGACCGGCTCATCAGCGGTACCCTTCGTCGATGCCAAGTCGGATCTGACTCGATTGCTGGTGGAGTTCGGTCCTCCCCGTCCACCAAAGCCGAGCTATCCGTTCCACCATTTGGAGAACGACGAGGGCTTGTGGTCGGTGCGCACCGACGACGGCATCGGAAGTCCGGGATCCGGTATCGGACAGCTCGTGAAGTCGGGTGCAGTCGGCTCGCTGCCCCCCGCGTTCATTGAGGCCCTCTCAGATACGCAGACCCTCGGGATGGTCGTTCGGGCCCTGCTCGACGCCAACTTCCCCGAGACCATTCAGCAGGACATCTTGGATGCGGTCGGAATCGACCTCGACGGAGCGGCGCTCGGTGGAGCCGGGGATGCAGGGTCAACGGAGAGGAGGCGAGACCCGGCATTTCGAAAGGAGGTCCTGCTCGCCTACGAATATCGGTGTGCGGTCTGCGGGTACGACGGTCAGCTCATGCGGGAGACGGTTGGCATCGAAGCTGCCCACATTCGTTGGTGGGCGGCCGAAGGCCCGGATGAGGTGTCCAACGCGCTCGCCCTCTGCTCGCTCCACCACAAGCTGCTGGATCGGGGTGTCATCGGGATCAAGGCTGACTACACCGTCAACGTCTCGCAGCACTTCATCGGCCGCAGCCCCGCCGCGGACACCCTCGTTCTCGCCCATGTAGGCAGACCGCTCGTCGTACCGCAGTCTGGCCAGCCTCAGCCCGACCCGAGTCACGTCTTATGGCACACCAAGGAGGTCTTCCGCTCACCGGAGCGGACCGCTGCAATCTCGTGAGCCGAATCGGCCTTTGGGCGCATTTGCCCAACCAGATGGGTATTCGCTATTCGTGGTGCCACGAACAGCGAATACTGGGATCGACCGGCGCCCGTTAGTAAGGCCAGCTTGCCTTCCAGTTCAGCTAAGTAAAGTTTTGGCCGGAAACTTTCACTAGCCGTGGAGGTCGCCATACCGAGCTATTGGACCACCTCGGCGTACTCGGAGGAGTTGGCCGTCCGACCGCCCACATCGATAAGCGTTTCGCGGATCACATGAAAGGAGGTCCATCCCAATGGAACGCTGGATCACCGCCGATCTCCACCTCGGCCACGCCAACATCATCATCTACTCGGGTCGGCCCTTCCGCGACGCAGACGAGATGGACGAATCCATCGTGGAGCGTTGGAACGAGGTCGTTGCGCCTACCGACCGTGTGCTCGTGCTCGGTGACGTGGCCATGGGAAAGATCGACCGTACCTTGGGCGTGTCAGCGCGGCTACACGGTTACAAGGTTCTGCTAGCCGGGAACCACGACCGGTGCGCAGCGCTCCACGGTCGAAAGGCAGTCGGATGGGACGAGCGCTACCGCCGAGAAGGTGGCTTCGCCGAGATCCACCAGGGAGCGATGCGCATCGATCTTCACGCCCGTCACCGAAAGGTTCTGGCCTGCCACTTCCCGTACAGGGGGGACTCAACCGACGTCCTGCGGTACGCGGCGGAGCGACCAGTAGACACCGGTGAATGGTTGGTTCACGGGCACGTCCACGAGAGTTGGCTGCAGTCCGGCAGGCAGATCAACGTCGGCATCGATGCCTGGGGCGGGCGTGTCGCCAACGCCGACGAAGTTGTGGCGTTGATCGAGGCCGGACCGAAGGACCTTCCGCGGATCGAGTGGTCTGAGTGGGCAGCACTACGCCCCGACACCTGGTGGCTCGGATAGCGGGGCCTTGGTGGGAGTCACCCTTCGTAGAAGATCGACGGGTTGAGAATCTGGCTCCCCCACAGCAGATCCCGGTCAGCTTGCCTGAGGCGGGCCTGGTCAGCAGCGTCACTCCACTCGGCCCGGATCACCGCCACGACCCGATCGACGATCTCCTGGGCCTCGACCCGGTCAAGGAGATAGAGGTGAGCGGCGTCGACAAGTAGTGCCAGCCGGGACCGCCGCCCGCCGTCGGGACCGTAGGCCATGGCCTGGCTCGCCTCACCCGTTGAACGCAGTTGGGGGCACAGATCGTAGGCGGGGGTCAGCGTCAACCGCTCCGCTCGACCATCCCAGAAGGCAGCGTGGTTGCGGGCGTGGTCATCAGTGTTGCCGACGCAGATATTGAAGGCGATCCGGGAGAAGAGTTCCCGCAGCGTGGACGCCGCATCAGTGAACCGCAGACGGATCGCCTCACTCAGCCCTGTGTACGTCGCATACCTGGCCCAACGTTCGTCGAGTTGCAGGATGGTCAGTGCGCTCACGGTCAGCCTGCGTTCACCCTCTCTCGTGGTTCGATCGAATCGGTCGATGAGGAGAACGTCGGAATGCAGGCAGCGGACGACTTCGGCGGGTGCGACGCGTAACCCGGCGCGACGGGCGAGGTCCATGGCCGCCCCCTCGGCGTTGACGACCGGGTAGGCGTCCGAGCGTTGAGCGAACTTGGCGATCAGCTTCCGGCCGTCCGGGCCGGTGAGGAGGGCTTTCGGGCGTGCCCCACCCAGTGACGAACCGTGGAGAAGCGCCAGTTCGAGGTCAGGGCTCAGGGGTAGGCCGGCCTCCATCAGATCGGCGGCCGTCAGCAGCTCCTCCAAAGGAGCGTGGGTGATGCGCGGCTGGTACTCCGTGGGGCTGGCCTGGAAGTCGAGCGCCCCGAACCGGTCGGTGCCCGACTCGAGGAGGTAGGTAAGAAGCCCTACCTGTTCTGCGGCCTCAGCCCCCAGACGGCGGAGGATGACCCGCTGCCCCCAGCTGTCGGGACCTGAATCGGCGATGCACCCTGGAGCGCGCAGGCCGTCCAGTGGATAGAGGGTCGCATCCCCGAGGGGAAGCTCGGGGAGGAAGAGTGGCACCCGCTCCGGTCGCCCGAGGTAGCTGCGGCCGTAGATGAACGTGACCACATCCCCGACAAGATCCAGGCGCCCAGCCACGACCGGCTCGGTCGCCCCGGGCAGCCACACCCAGACGAATGCCCGGTCGTGTTCAGAACTCATTCGACGGTGGGTCGCGACGGTCGACGATCCTGCCGGGCAGCAGCGCCAGCCGGTCCTCCTGGCGGTGGAGGATGGCCGGTAGTTCGGCCGGATCAGGAGCGAACAGGCTGACTCCGACGAGGCTGGCCACCTCGAAGGCGGTGCCGATGGCGACGGTCGGGTCCCCGTGCTCCACCTTGCTGAGGGTCTTCTCAGTGATATGGGCCCGGTCGGCGAGATCCCGGGCTGTCATGCGACGGCTCCGGCGTGCCGCCGCAACCTGCAGACCCAGTACCCGGACAGCGTCGAGTGTCTGGGGTAGATAGGCATGGGTACGCTTCACTCGGATCACCTCAGATCACATTATAGTACGTTTAGTGTGGATAAAACGTACTATAATACTAGCTGTGGATCGGCTCGGCGGACAGAAAGGGATCGACTGATTCGGCTGGCCGCCTTGCAACCACCGATTCGCTGGGTCCGCTGCCGGAGTCAGGACTCCATGGCGCTGAGGAGTGAGAACCGGAGCTCCTCTTCGTAGACGGCCACCCCTCCTTCCCGCATTGCCGGTGCCAGCGGCGGATCCCACGGCGTGTCGGGTAGGTCCCCCTGCAAGGGCACCCGCCCGCGCCGTATCGCCGCTGCGGCCCGGTAGGCATCGGCCGTCATCAGCCAGGGGGTAGTGCCAGCTCGGTCAGCCAGCCAGGCAGTGATCGCCAGTCCGGCTCCGTCGAAGTCGGCGTGCTGCCGACAGGACGCCCCATCGGCTCCAAGTCGTCGGATCAGGGTAACCACGGCGACACTCGGGCGTCCCGAACTGCAGATGATCGGCGGCCCGGTCCATCCTCCCAAGGCGGCGTCACTGATGACCGAGGGGTTCTCCACCACGTAGAGGTGAACCGATCGGTCCAGAGCGTCCATCGGCCACCTCCGGAGCTGGGCCAGGGTCACCACGACTGGCTCGCTCGCATCAGCACAGTGGCGCAGCCAGCGGGCCAGTTCCCCAGCGCCGCTGGGACGAAGGCCCAACACCGTCACTGTGGACGAAGAGGGATCGGGCACCACCCCCACCTGCTCCCACAGCTGCCGCACCGCTTCGGCGTCTCGCGGACGCTCGACCCCGACGCCGAGCGCGAGCCCGTCGAGGACCAGCCCCTCCAGCGTCCCACCCCGATCGAGAGCGTGGGGATCGGAGAGCTGGTCGTCGGCGAACGATGCCAGGGAAACCGTCCCACTCACCGGTAGGGCCCGCAATACCGTCACCGCCTGCTCCAGGCGTTGACGGAAGGCCCGCTCGCCGGTCTCCCCGCCCCGAACCCCGGCTCGGCGGAGCTGGTCCGCCCACACCAAGGCGCCTTGGCCAGGGATCAGTAGGGGAACCCCTTCGATCTGTTCCGTACACCACGACCACAGCTGGGCCCGCTGACGTCGTTGCTCCTCCCGGTCGGCTCTTCGGTTGCCGAGGGGACCGACGATCCCCTCGACCAGACCGCGCAGCTCGTCGTCGTCACCCAATCCGAGGACGGCCAGCAGCGTGGCCACCCGCACCACCGCTCGTCGTCCCGGTAGTCGATCCTGGCCGAGGAGATCGGCGATGGCCCCTTGCTGCTCTTCATCCAGATCACGGACGGTGACAGCGGACATCGCGGCACCGTCGGCGAAGCGGCGGGCCAGTTCGGCGACCAGCGGAGCCAGGCCGGCCACCTCGAGTCGGTAGGAGGCCGGATCCACTCCGGTCACGCCGCCGGTGGGTCGATCACCCGGCGCCGCCCGTCCCAGGTGAACCGGGTAGAGACCAGAGGCCCGTCGCCGTCCGGTGGGTGCAGGTGGTGGATGGCGATGCCGCTCAGTGTGGCGTACTGGCACCACTCGTGATCGCTGGTGAAGACGGCGTCGAGGTCCCAGTCGGTGAACGTCCCGAACAGCATGGCCCGGTTGGCCGCGTCCACGCCGGCGAACAACTCGTCGAGGAGGATCAGCCGGGGGCACCCGGACGGCCGGCCCTCCTCGTCGGCGTAGTGGGCGGCGATGGAGGCCAGCATCGGGAGGTGGAGGGCGATCGACCGCTCCCCGGTGGAGAGGCGCTGCATCCGCTTGGCGGTGGCCGGCTTCCATCCCTCCCAGTCGCGGTGCGATAGCTGGAGGGTGAACCGGTGCCAGGCCCGGTAGTCGAGCGACTCGCGGAGCCGGGCCTCCCAGGGGGCGTGGTGCTCGAGCTCGGCCCGAGCCTGGTCCACCCGGGCCCGCACGAACTCCTGGAGGTCCCGCCGCTCGCTGTCGGTGACCCGGTCCTTCAATAGCAGCGAGCGCGCCGTCCGGACCGCCGTCGGCTGGTCGGGGTCGACCTCCCAGTCGAGGCGCACGGCCACCCCGGCCGCTGCCGTCCGCACCACCGACAGCTGCTCGTTGATGCCGGCCACCAGGCGGTTGGCCTGGCGGATCCGGTTGGCCAGTGACCGCCGGATGCTGCCGGCCAGGGTCTGCTCGAACAGGCGCTCCTCCTCGGCGGCCAGATCGGCCTGGCCCTCGGTCAGGTCGGCCTGGAGCTTCCGGTGGAGCGCGAGCACAGACTGGCGGAACCCGTTGACGCTGGCCCGGAGCACCCACCAGCCGTGTTCCCCGAGGTCGCGGCTCAGGTCGGCCTGGCCCGACACCGCCGACCTCGCCGCGTGGAGGGCGTCGTCGACGTGGGACGACGCCCGCTGGGTGGCCGTGCTGTCGCCACCGTCTGGGAGCTCGACCGCAACCGCCCGTGCCGCGGCCAGCACCGCGGTCACGCCGTCGAGCGGGCCATGGCGCCCCACCTCCGCCTCCTCCAGGACGCCGTCGCCGGCCAGGGCCACGAAACGTAGGTGGGCCGCGTCGCGACGTTCGCCGGCCTCGATGCGGTCGTGCTCGGCCTGCTCTACGGTGGCGGTGAGGACGCCGATCTGCCGGACCAGGGAGCGCCGTAGCTCCTCGAGGTCTTGTCGCTCCCGCTTCTTCGTGCGGGCCTCGTCCTGAAGCTGCTCCAGCTCGGCCAGGACGGCCTTGTGCTCATCCCCGGCCGTGGCCTCGAGGGTGGCCAGCCTGACCTTGGCATCCTGGGCCTGACGCCTCGACCGTTCGGACGTCTCCTCGGCTGCGGCGAGCAGCTCGGTGGCCTCGGCGTGGGCAGCCACACGGTCGGAAAGGCGAAGCTCGGCACCGGCCAGCTCGTGGCCTCGCTTCGCCCAGGTGTGGACCGTCCGTTCCAGATGGAGGAGCTCTTCCTCGACCCGGTCGAGGTCGTCCGGGTCGGTGGGCAGGCCGTGTCCGGCCGCCACCGAGGTCAACGACCGCAGCGCCTCGCGCACCGATCCCTCCGCCGTGCGGAGCCGGCCGGCGGAGGCTTCGGCCCGGGCCTCGGCGTCGACGACCCGTTGGGCCGCTACCTCCGCGGCCCGGACGGCCTGCCGGAGGGGCACCGATGGGGGAACGGCGTCGAGATGGGCCTCGGCCGCCTGTCGATCCCGGTCGATCCCGTCCCGGGTCCGTTGGACCCGGTCGAGTTCGGTATCCACCTGGTCCAGGGCCGCGGCCACCTCGGACAGCCGTTGGAGTCGTCGGCGTTCCCGAGCCTCGGCGCCGAGGAGGATCGCTGGTCCGACCGGGGCCCGGCCCACCGCGCTGCCCAGGCGGAAGGAGCCGTCCGTGCCCATCAGCACCTCGGTACCACCGCCGGTGGCGGCCGGACTGACGTGGGGAACCACCGGGATCGCCGCCAGTACGGCAGCCACCCGACCAGAGGCCACGGCGGCGCCGGTCAGGGGCACCAGCAGGTCGGCCAGGGTCGACTGTCCGGCCTTCCCCTGCCCCCCGGGCACCAGTTCCAGGTCGTGGGCGGAGACGTCGACCACCCCATCGGGCGACACCCACGCATCGAGCAGCCCGGAGGCGGCCAGGGCGGCCTCCACCCCGTCGATCGCCACTGCCTCCACACCGGGCGCCAGCTCCACCAGGTGCCACAGCGGGGCCCCGGGCCGGCCGTCCCGCCCGTCCCTCCACAAAGGGGCCTCCGGGTGGGGCTTGTGCCCGGCCTCGAGGCTGGACTGCTCATCGAGCAGCGACGACTGCCGGTCGACGATCTCCTGGCGCACACCCTCGAGATCACGGACCGCGACCGCGTACCCGGTCTGGACGTCCGTCCGCAGTCCGTTGACCACCGTCTCGACCCGATCGGGTTCGAGTGGTGGTCGCCCGAGGGCGTCCACCACCTGCCGGGTGTCGACCGAGTGGGAGGCCCGGGCCCAGGCCGCCAGGTCGGCGTCGTAGGTCTCCGAAGCCGACCGCTCTGCCGACCGGGCATCGGACAGTCCGGTCACCGCGTCGTCGTACACCTCCCGATCCTCTTCCAGCCGCTGCTCCTCGAAGTGCCGGTGCATCACCGCCTCGCCATGCCGGCGAACGGCTTCCCGGACCTCACCGATGTGCTGGCGACGGGCACCGGCCCAGGCCAGCCCGAAGGCCAGGCCCGCCTCGGCATCGGCCGCGCCTGACATCTCCTGCCGGAGATGGTCGGCGCCCAGACTGCTGGCCACCTGATGCACATCGTCGGAAGCGACGGTGAGGTTGCCGGCGGCCGCCCGGCGCTGGTCCTGCGCCTCACCGAGCTCGCCGGCCCGGGCGGCCCGAGCCTCCGTCCGCTCGGCCACGGCGCGGAAGTCCCGTTCGGCCTGCTCACGTCGCTGGCGCTCCTCGGTGCGCAGTTGAGCGAGCTCGACGCCCTTGCGGTAGGCCTTGCTGGCGTGGCGGGCCTCCACCTCGACCTCGATGTCCTCCAGCCGGTCGATCAGCACCGCCAACTGCTGCTCGGCCGTGTGGTCGCGCCCGGTGGCCTCGTCGAGCTCCGATCCGGCCTCGCGCTCGGCCCGGGTCACCGCGTCGCGTCGTGACTCCGCCTCGCGCACCTCGTGGGCCACGCCGGCCACGACCGCCCGGGCATAGGCGCGCTGGCGTCGGGCCAGCGCCGAGACCGCGGCCACCTCTGCCTCGAGCTTCCTGAGTTCCTCTTTGCGGCGGTCGAGCCGCTCGAAGCCCTCGGCCACCGCAGCCAGCTCGTGCTCGTCGATCGGAGGCAGTGCGTCGGTGAGGACTTCGGACAGCTTGACCAGGTCCAGATTCTGGGAGAGCTTCTCCTTTCGCAGGGCCAGAAGGGCGGTGATCACCGAGGCGTACCGGTCCTCGCTGAACCCGGGGAAGAGGACTTCACGGATGGCGTTCCGGTGGTCGGCGGCGGTGGAGTTGACCTGGCCTCGCTCACCGAGGGCGGCCTTCAGGGCCTTGCCCGACAGGGGCTCTCTCGACTCGTCGAGGAGATGTAGCTCGGTGCCCACCGCCTGGGTGGTGGTGAAGAGGGTGGTCTCCACCTTGCGGGCCGAGGCCGAGGCCCGCAGGCGTGCCCCCACGGTGAACACCTCATCGTTCTCCCGGCGGAATTCGACCCAGGCGAAGCCGGTCCGCCCTGGGTCGTCGCTCCCCGCCATCACCCGCTCGTACAGACCACCCCTCGACTTGGCCGACGAGGTCAGGCGGCTGGGCGAGGCGTCGCCGTCGAGCAGGAAGGGCAGCAACAGCTCGAGAGCCATCGACTTCCCCGAACCGTTGGGTCCGCGCAGGAGCAGCCGACCCTGGTGGAAGGTGAACGTCTCGTCCCAGTAGCGCCACAGGGCGATCAGGCCGGCCCGGGTGGGCGTCCACCGCCCGGCCGGGGTGGCCAGGGAGACCAATTCGGGTGATGCGCCCATGGTCGTCACACGTACTCCTCGAAGAGGCTGGGTGAAGCGGGGGAGGTGACCGGCTCACCGACGCGGTAGCGGGCGACGGCAGGCAGGCCCACCACCGTGCCGTCCTCGTCCCTGCGCACCAGGCCGAACGACACTAGGAGGTTCACGGCCTCCTCGGCCAGCAGGGCAGGACCATCCCCCTCGCGCTGGCCCTTGGCCCATCCGGGATGATCGGCCAGCACGTTGGCGACGGCACGCCGCAGGGCGGTGGGGCTCAAGGTGCCGACGGTGCGGCGACCGCGGGCGTCAGGGGCAACCAGTCGGTCGATGAGGAGCAGGGCCAGCTGGTAGGCGTTGCCGACGGGAGCGGGGAACTGCAGGTCGGTGGCGACCGCCTCGGGGTCGACGGCTAGCACCCCCTCGGCCCGTTCCTCCAGCTCGAAGCCGGCCTCGACCGCCCGTTGGCGCAGCCAGGCCCGACCCGACGGGTGGAGCAGGTAGTCGTGCTCAGCCTCGCTGAGATCAGCCAGAAGCACCGCCGGGTCGTCGAAGACGCGGCGGGCGATGCTGTGCCGGGTCCACCGCAGCCGCTGCTCCTCGGGGGCGGTTCCCGGATCCTGGGGCGTGTCGCCGTAGCGGGGCTCGGCCAGCAGGAGGGCGATTGCCTCGACCGGGTCGGCCGTGTCCCCGACTCGGCTGGGGGCATTGGTACTGACGAGCAGGCGGTGGAGGCGGGCGGTGTCGGCGGCCAGGATGGCGTTGGCCCGCTCGTCGTTCTGGAAGGCTTCGACGGTGCCGGCGGTGGCCCGCACCACCCCCCATTCGCCCAGCACCAGCAGGGCGTCCACGAATGACGACCGATCCCCGTACCGGCTGGTGTCGAACCCGGCCTCGGACGTGAGGGCCTGGGCCAGCAGCCCGATGGTGGTCACCGGACGGCGGACCAGCTCGGCGCAGACCAGGCAGAGCAGCTGGAAACGACGCCGGTCGAACGGAGCCCGGGCGCCCCTCGGACGACGGAGGGGCCTGGTGGGGTCGGGTCGGGCCGACCGCTTGGACAGCCGGGCGAAGCCGGCGCCGATGTCGACCGTCAGCTCCCAACCGCAGCTTGTCTCGAACCAGTCGGCGAGCCACTCGTGGTGGCGAACCACCAGTCCGAAGCGGTCGGGATCGGAGCCGACATCGAGGATGGGATGGCTGAGGAGCTCCCTGATGGCCCTGGACCGCTCGGCCGCGTGCTGGCCGGCCAGCGACGCGTCAGGCACCGGCGGCCTCGACCGGTAGGCCATCGAGCTCGGTGGCGAGGAGTTCCGGTCCGTCGGTCAGGGTGATGAAGACGCCGAAATCGGGACTCCCGAACCGGCCGTTGTCAGTCTCGATGGCGACCAGGGTCCCATCGGTGGGCGGCCACAGGATGATCTCCACCGAACCGTCGATGGACAGGGCCCGCCGGCTGCCGTCTTCCGTTTGCGGCGCATCGAGACCGGTGGCCAGCAGGTCGAGCAGCTCGTCGAAGGCGTCGACCGGCAACCGGCCGAACGAGGAGAGCGGGACCCGTCCCCGAGTGGTGAGCGAGGCCCGGAGGTCATCGTGGGCGGCCAGCGCCTCGGCCTGCCGGCGCTGTCGCCACGCCCGGTCGCGGCTGGGATCGTCCACCCGCGCCGCCCGTCCCCGGAAGGACAGGGAGCCGCTCGAGCGTAAGGCGGGGGCGACGTCCACCGGACCGGCCTCCGCCCATTTCGTCGACGGTGCCCGTTCCTCACCGTCAACGGGGAGGAGATGGGCGTGGCGGGCCGGCCAAAGACCGAAGGCGGCCCTGAACAGGGCCTGAGCCTCATCCTCGCCGGACGCCGTGGCGAACCATCCGGCCAGCGTGCGGAAGTCATTGGCGACCGACACCGATCGCCGCTTGTTGTCCCACCGCCGTTCGAGGACGCGGAGGAGCTCGATGATGGCGCTTCGGGCGATGTCGAGGAGCCCTTCGATCCGGGCGACGCCGGCGTCGGTCGGAGCGAACCAGGCGCGGAGCGCCTCCCAGTGTTGCTGGCGTCGCCCGATCCAGGCCGGCGCCGGGTCTCCGCCGGCAACAGGGGCCAGGTTGGCCCCTCGCAGTGCCCGGTCGAACAGGGTGGCCACGCCGGCTTCGGCCAGTCGCTCGATGGCCACGGCCAGGCGCTGCTGGGGCCCCTCCACTCCGTCCACGTACTCCTTCAGGTAGGACACAGTCTTGGCTTTGACGTCGGCGAACACCGAGTCGTCGGCCGCTTCCTCGCGGAGCAGGCGCTGGAGGTGTCCGTTGAACTGCCGCACACTGACCAGCAGGGACGAGTGGTGGCCCTCGATCTCGGCCAAGCGGAGGTGGATTCGGGCATCGAGGGTGTCGGTGGACGGTTGATCGAGGAGGTCGGCCAGCTCACCCAGCCCGTCACCGATAGCGTCGAGGACCGCCGGTTGCAGCCCTACCGCGTGCTTGAGGCTGTCGAGGGCGTGGAGGAGGCCGCTGATTCCTGCCTCACCCTTGGGCGTCAGTGACCACTGGAGGTTCTTCCGCTCGAATTCCTCCGGGGTGGCGTACACGGCCCCGTGGTCCTGGGTGGCGTCGAGCAGGCCCCATCCGACCAGGGCGCCCAGAGCCCGTTGGAGCGAGGCGTCGTCTACCCACTCCTCCCACCCCACCGCGCGCAGGGCCCCCCGCACCTGGTCGAGGTTGAGTGCGGGGGCAACCATTGCTGCCTGGTCGAAGGCGGACATGATGCCGATGTGCAGATCCCGCAGCTCGGTGGTGGTGAAGCGGAACAGGTCGGGATCGACTGTTCGCCACGGCCGCAGCTGGCTCATGGTGGAACGATAGGCGTCGGGTGTTACGGCCGGTTACATGCTTCGACCAGCGGAGCAACGTGTGCCGGTTGTCATCTTCTGGCTTCGTGTTCTGG
This sequence comes from uncultured Acidimicrobiaceae bacterium, assembly GCA_963737625.1. Classification (GTDB taxonomy): domain Bacteria; phylum Actinomycetota; class Acidimicrobiia; order Acidimicrobiales; family RAAP-2; genus Bog-756. The sequence goes on along the minus strand of CAVTTK010000006.1, from coordinate 11,335 downwards.
CTTCGTGCCCGCACGAACATCGTGGCGCCTCTTGGCCAGTCACCAAGACGGGCATGGTGGCACGGACACGGCCATGTCCCCGTCCATCGATCAGATTCACCCGGTGGCCGTGACTTCCGGGATGGTAGTCTGTATTCGTGGCACCACGAATAGCGAACACCTCAGGATTGCTCGAGGCACTCGAGCAGGCTGGGATCTCCCCAGTCTGCTTCGTTGGGCAAGGTGTCGTGATCGCTGGTACGCCCTTCGCGGTCACAGAACTCAAGGCGGTTCGCGAAAGCGACGCCCGGCTCCTTGCCCATCTGCACGAGGAGGATGGGGGGGCCGCAACGATCATTGTCGCTGACCGGATATCAACGGCAGCGAGAGAAGAGCTGAGTCGGGCCGGCCTGGCGTGGTTCGACCGAAGGGGGCACCTCTGGGTCAGGACCCCCGGCCTCTTCGTCAATGCCCAGGTGTCCTCGGGGTCGGTGGTGCCGTCTCGACGGGTCGTCAGCGTATTCAGAGGCACAGGTCTCGATGTGGCCCTGGCACTACTCATGCGTCCCGGCGAGCCCCAGGGTGTGCATGCCGTCGCCCGCCAGATCGATCGGTCCCCGGGCCGGGTATCGGAGATCCTGTCCGAGCTCCGGAGCCAGGGATTGGTGGGTTCGGACAACAGGGCGTTCGTACCCGAGTTGTTCTGGGCCGTTGCCGAGGAGTGGAAGCCCCGCTGGCATCCGATGGCCCAAGCTCCACCGCCCGAGCCACCCGAACGGTTCCGACTTAGCGGGACCCTCGGTGCCGTCTCCCTCGGTGCACCGCTAGCCGCTGGACCGGCGGGAGGGTGGCCCCGGCTCTACGTTGCCGACGACACCGATCTGGCCACGGTGGTTGGTGCCTACGGCGCTCCCTCCGGTTGGACTGGATCGGAGATCGCAGTGTGCCCGTCCCGGTATGGCTTCACCTTGCCGTCCTCGACGAATCGGGACGGCTTCCTCGTGGCCAGCGCCCTGATCATCGCTCTCGACCTCGCTCAGGATCGGGCTCGTGGTCGCGAGATTCTCGAAGGCTGGGGTCCTCCGGAGACTGCCCGTGTCTGGTGAACTCCGCCTGGCGAACTCCGGGGTGGCACCGCTGGTGACATCACTGGCCGCCTTGGCCGAGGCGGTCCCGATCGGAGAGTTCGCCGTGATCGGCGGTATGGCTGTTCTCGCCCGACTCCAGGGCGCTCATCGGGTGACCTATGACCTCGACACCGTCGCCACACAGCATGGTGACGAGCTGACAGCCGTTGAGACTGTCATCGGCACCGAGGGCGTCGATGGGCTCCTGCTGGGCACGAAGATCGACTGCATTGCCGTCGGAGACGTTCCGGCGAGTGACATCGCACCAGACCTCCTGCCCGAAGGGGAGGCGGACCGCATCTTCGTACTGGCCCATCGTTGGGCCCTCGACACAGCCGAGGACCTCACGCTCATCGCCGAAGAAGACGGAAAGGTGGTGGCCGAGGTTCGGTGCCGAATCGCCACCCCGGCAAGCCTGGTGGCCATGAAGCTCCAGTCCGCTCCGAAACGCCGTGCGGCGCGAGCGGAGAAAGCCGGAGGTGACTACCTCGACCTGTTCCGTCTGACCTCGCACCCCGATATGACCCGATCCATCGCCGAGGCCTTGCGCCAGGCTCCCCACGACCTCGGATCCTGGTGTCAACGGGAGATCAGACGGTGCATGATCGATGAAGCGGACCGGACCGTAGGGACCATTGTCCGATCCGGGGTGGGAGAAGCCAATACTCCGAGTGTCGATCAAATACGTCGCACAGGGCAGTCCCTCGAAGGCTTGCTACGAGGGCAGAAGTGAGTGATGCCGAACCTTCTGATCAAACCTTCTGACTCGGGCTTTCAAGGGGTGCAACAGTGGTCAAAACCTTCTGATTCGCCTGCCTGCAAGGAACGAAAATAGCCAACAAAAATGCCACAATTGGGTCCTAGAGCGTACGCAATTCAGTCCCAGCCAATTTCACGGTCCGAAAATCACACCCCATCTGACCTGCATATTTGAGACAATTTTGGGCCTGGCGGGACCCTGTAAAACGACCCCGAGGCGCGCTGCGGATCAGATTATGCGACATGGTGGGATTCGCTGGGACATGCCGGCGGTGCCTCAAGTCGGAGTTTCTGCACTGCAGGCGCGGCTGGCTACGTCGTGAAGCTCCCAGTGTCTTCCGCTTCCGTTTGAGCCAACCACGACTACGGGACCATGTCCGCATTGGTTCCCCCGCCGGGCAACGCCAACGTCTCCACGATTGGCCAGACTCGATTACTCCGCAGTTGAACAGGGCCCGAGCTAGCGATTGCTGAACGGACCCAGTCGCTGACACCTTTAGCCGAACGCCGGATATGAGCCTGGCCTACCGGCGAAACGACCGACACCTCACGCTCGCGTGGTTAGCGGGGGCGGTCGGCGGCAGCCTCAGGCCTCACCGGGGTAGTGCCAATATAGTGTTGACACGGCATCATAATAGTGTCAAACTGACACCATGGAGCTGAGCGAACACATCGAGAGCATTCGTCGGCAGTTTGCCGCCGCGGCAGAGGCGGGAGGAGTTGAGGCGAAGGCGCAGGCCGAGTGGCTGTTCGCCCCACTGGAGTCGGCAATACGCCTAGCCATGCAGGATGTTCTCGTCGCTGCAGCAGAGGAGATCACTTGCGAGTTAGCACCCGGATCGGTAGAGCTGCGACTGAAGGGCCGTGACCCCGAGTTCGTGGTGAGCCTTCCCGAGCCCGGACTCCTAGTTGACAACGACGTGGCTCCGGTGTCCGGGATCGCATCTCCCGATGGAGAGGCTGGGGCCACGGCCCGCATCAATCTTCGCCTTCCCGAGCACCTGAAGGCACGGGTGGATGAGGAAGCAGCGAGCGAGGGCTTGTCGATCAATACCTGGCTGGTGCGGTCCGTCGAGCGCGGCACTTGAGCGTGGCAGCGCCGCTCGTCGCCAGGACCGGCGACCACCCACTGGATCTCAGCGATACACCGGCTGGAGCCGGTAGTCAGGATCGAACCACAATGACCATCTTTCAGACACCAGAACCGATCTCAGTCTCGGTGGAATTCGGAACAGGTCACCTTCGCTTGGAAGCGAGCGGCAGCACCGAGACAGTGGTTGAAGTAACGCCAACCGATTCGACTAAGGAAGGCGACGTAGACGCGGCAAGGCAGACTCGGGTCGAGTACGCGTTGGGCTCCCTTGTCGTAAGGGGTCCGAAGAACTGGCGACAGTGGACTCCATGGGTTGGTCGCGACTCGATCGATGTCGAGATCCGGCTTCCCCAGGGATCACGCGTCAGCGCGGACGTGGGCGTTGCGTCGATCCACGGCACCGGACGACTCGGAGTGCTCGACCTGAAGACGGGCATGGGTGACATCCGTGTCGACGAGACCGGTCCGGTAAAGATCAAAACGGGTTTCGGAGACGTGGTGGTCGGACGAGCCGACGGAGACGCAGACGTGAAGACCGGATCAGGTCTGATCGACATCGACTCGATCCTAGGATCGGCCACCGTCAAGAATTCGAACGGGGACACCCGAATCGGGTCTGTGGAGGGCACCGCCCAGCTTCAGAATGCCAATGGAGCGATCCAGGTGGACAGCGCCCGCTCACAGGTCACGGCAAAGACCGCGGTCGGGGACGTTCGATTGGGGGTTCTGTCGCAGGGATCCAGCGAAGCCAAGACGGCCTGCGGCCAGATTCACATCGGAGTGCTCGATGGGGTCGCCGCCTGGTTGGACCTCTCCACCAGTTTCGGCCGGGTCAACAATGGACTTGAGGACGCGGATCTTCCCCCTGTGGGAGACCAGACGGCCGAGATCCGGGCGCACACGTCAGTAGGCGATATCACGATTCGCCGAGTGTCGGCCCATGCCGATGTGGGATCGAGATCGTGAGCACTGGTTCAGCCCTGGCAATTTCTGCAACCCGCGTTTGCAAGTCGTTCGGAAGCCGTCAGGTACTGGACAGGGTGGACCTGGCCGTGCACCGGTCACTGCGTTGGACCAACCTCTCGATCGATCCGGGTGCCGTAACCCTGACGGCGCAACACCTCCTCTACGTACGGCTACGTACGGCGCTCTTTGCCGGGAAGGGATGGTTCAACGTCAGTCCGTCCCAAGCAAGGTCGCCACCCGCCCTTCGCAATTGGCGCTGGAGGTCAGTCAGCGCGCTCATCCCACCTTCGTCTGGCACGCAGAGCGCAGACGCCTGCAATTCGAAGTCAATGAATCCCTCGCCAATCAACTCCGCGAAGAGTGCGATCAGGTTGACCGCTGTCTCCGCGTCAAGAGTCCCTGCAAATCGGGCAATCGCTGGGATCCGGTCGACGTCGACCGAGATCTCAAGTGCAACATTCCGCTTCCACGCCAATCGCTCCTCGCACTGTCGATCGCAGTCGGGTGGATCGCTGACCCAAATGGCTTCACATCCGGATGGCCCCCGCCAAGACGTATTCCTCGGCGGACTCGCGACATCAGACATCATTCTCCGCTCCGTATGTCTCGATCCCCTTGGAAGGCACACTGTCGGGGATCTGTAACGAGGACGGCGGTGACTGGCGCTGATGTCAGCAGCCGACATCCGAAGGCATTTTCGGGCAAGCCAGAAGTAGAACACGCACACTCCCAATAGGAACAGTGTCGCCATGGAAATCTTCTTCCAGTCAGCAGCTCCAACCAACCATGACCAGATGCTGAGCCGTGCGGGCCTGCAGACATCGTCTACGCCCACCGACTTGACTTCCAGGGTCCTTGGTCACATTGTCGACCTCTCCCTCGGTGCCAATTCAACGCAGTGGAGGCGGGCAGAATCCGACGAGCGGACCAACGGGCATCGGTTGCCTTATCGAAGTGGACACTCCAATAGGGGGCTACCTCGTGAAGGTCAAGGTGGGTCGGCGGAGCCACGATGTGGTCCAGCGCCAGTTGCCTAATGCCGATCCCCAACGTGGTCGATGAAGCGATTGGCGAGGCGGTTGACTCCTCGGTGTTCTTAGTGGCGGTACGCCGGGACCGAGAACGTTGCCGATAGCGCAATGACCCGGAAAGGCGAGTCAGTGGCGTTGGGGCTCCCGAAGGGGACCACCGAGGGGATCGTCAGCAGCTGGCATAGAAGGATCCCAGAAACCGCCGACTACTGCAGGCATGTCAGGCCCCGCTGAGATGACGATCTGATCTCGCCCCCCAGCTTTGGCACGCAGGAGGGCCGCGTCCGCCAACAACACCACCTGCTGGAAGTCATCTGCCTGGTCGGACGACGCCAGGCCGAAACTGACAGTGAATACCGGGAGTTCGGCGACGAGGATTCGCTCGCCGATCCGTTGCCGTACGCGATCCAGGACCTGACGTGCTTCGGCCACGGGACACTCAGGCAGGACGATCACGAACTCCTCTCCTCCGTATCGGCACGGGATGTCGGCCGGTCGGAGAGAGTCCCGGAGCACCTGGGAGAACGTCCGAAGGGCGCGGTCGCCGGCGTCATGCCCGAAAACATCGTTCAACTCCTTGAAGTGGTCGAGGTCGCCGTAGGCCACTGAGTACGGCGTACCCGTGTCCTGCAATGCCCGGACGCCCGTCTCCAAGCTCCGCCTTGTCATGAGCCCGGTGAGAGAATCACTGTTCGCCTGGGTCTGTGAGAGTTCGAAGGCGCGCAGCATCGCCAATCGCTCTGACGCCCGTCGTGCGACCACCTCGACGTTCTCCCTCACCGAGGTGGAGGGCGGCGAACCGTCGTCGCTGGTCACATGGAAGACCCCGACAGAGTTACCGCTAATGCTCACTGGAACGCACAACGCGGAGCAACCCCGACCACGGAGGTTGGGGCAGGCGTCGAGTGCTGTGCTGGAGGGGAACTCCATGGTCTGCCCTCTCGACGCAGCCGGGCAGTCGTCGGGGGACATCACCCCGCAACCCGAGTCGTCCGCCTGGGCAGTGCTGACGAGCACTTGACGAAAATGGGCCCGACTGGAGTCCGCGAGCAGCAGCTCCGACCGCATACCTGGGCCAGCCTGGCTCAGGGCCTCTGCCACCAGATCGAAGAGAGACCCCTCGGCCTTCGACATCTCCAAGGCCCGTTGGAGCCGGGCCTCGAAGGCGACTCTCTGGGTGAGGTCGGATTGAACTTCCTCGTGCTCGGACTGTGCGTGTTCCTGCCGCAGACCGCGTGCGGTGAGGAACACCGTCACGATGGCTGCGAAGACCACACCGATGGCGATGGACCACAGCAGGCCGACCCGGGCTCGATTGGATGCCGCTCGGGCTTCGTTGGCCGTCTGATCCAGGCGGTTCGTGACTGTCGCCTGCAGGGAGGAGAGGGTTCCATCCAGGTTCGCAGCGGCCGACTTCTCGACGGCAGCCAAGTGAGCGGTCTGCGAGTTCTGCGATTCACCGGCCAGAAATGCACCCAGGTTCGAGCGAGTGGAGACGAAGGCGGCCATCTGACTGGCCAAATGAGGGGACAGGTCTGCATTGCCCGGCAACGCCAGGCCGTGCTGAAGGGTGAGATATGCCTTGTCGACAGAGTTGGAAGCGGCAACCGCTCCGGGCACGAGCGTGGTTGCCGTTACCGAGTGGTTGGCCGCCTCAGCCGCCAGCACCTGGAACGCGGCCACCGACGCCCGGATCTGCCTCACTGGAGTCTGGAGGACGAGATATTGGTCGGTGATCCGGGTGTTCAGTGCTTCGGCCTGGGCCGAGTTGGCAACCCCCAGTGCTCCAGCCGTCACAGCGACAATGGTGAGCATGACGCCAAGGAAGACGATTGCCCGGTGGGGCGAATACCAACTCCGAGTCTCCTCGACGCTGCCATTTCTCACACTGGCCACGGCAGTTCATCGGCTCACTTGTGCAAGTTCTTTAGCTGCGTGCGCACGGGTTCCCTTCAATCGATGGGCTCGGCCAAGGATCGAGAAGGTGCCAGCTTCCGTCCCCGACATCACCGCTGGGCCTGTCAAACACCGCCCGATCAGAGAAGTCCGGGCTCGCTCCGGGGCGAGCTGCGGCCGCCGACCGTATGGTGACGGTGCCGGAGGGACTAGCTAGGCGGTCTTCAGCACAGTGGTGGCCCTGCTGAAGGCGTGCCGGTGGACGGGTGCTGGCTCAAAGTTCGGCACGCTTGCGCCGCAGACGGCACAGACGTAACCCAACTCATCGAGTATCCGGTCGTTGACGACATCGGGGAAAGTCCCTGATCCAGGGCAAACCGGTGGATCCAGTGCTTTCGTGGTCACGATCGGACGCCTCATTCCCCCGACAGATCCAGGTCTACACGCGTTTTGATGCCCGCTCAACCGGCGCGGCCCGGGACAGGGTCTCATCTGCTATTTCCCGCTGCCTCCATCCCTTCCGGCCGGCTGTCCCAGTACTACGGTCGTCGGTATGAGCAGATGGCCGAAGGGCTGGGTACCGGAGACGGCGGAGGGTGCTCAGGTCTACCTGAATGCCCATGAGAACGGCGCGGGGACCCGGAAGTCATCGAAACGTGTGAGCGAATGGTGGCTGAAAATAAGCTTCGGCCTCGCCCGAAGTAGGCGTCCTTAGTAGTTCGTAGGGAGCTGGTCGAGGACTCAAAGGTTGCAGTCCCCCCGCCGAATTGAACTCGCCCCAGCATCTGAGCCTTGGTCCGGAGCACCTCAGCCGAACCAGCTGGGCCCCCGGGGTCGGGGGAGAGCCCTACGATGTGGCCATGCAAGCGCTCATGTACGGGGTGGAGCCGGAGGTGCAGCCCCTCGGCGAGACGGACAACCGCCTGTTGCGGATGCTCGCCCGGACGCCCACCCGGCTCATCGACATCGACGAGCCCGGGTTCCTCCGCCGGACTGGGTGGTAACCAGGCCGAGACTGGTGGGGATCTGCGGGTCGGAGTCCAAGGCGGTGTTCCTCGACTACGCCAGCCTGATCGACCCCCGGCCAACGCGTCGGGCGCAGCAGAATCCGATGAAGAATTTCGTCTCCATGCCCCACGTAATGGGCCATGAGGTCATTGCCGAGGTGATCGCCGTCGGCCCCGAGGCAGAAGGGCTCGAACCGGGGGACCGTGTCGCCCTCAACCCGTGGCTCACCTGCGTGACCCGAGGGGTGTCGCCCGTCTGCCCGGCGTGCGAAGCGGGTGACCTGAGCCAGTGCCACTCGTTCGGCAAAGGCGCATTCGCACCGGGGATCCACATCGGCATGTGTGCCGATGTCAGCGGGGGATTCGCCGACCTCATGCCGGCGCACGACTCGATGCTCTTCAAGGTGCCCGACGGCCTGAGCGACGAGCAGGTCGTCATCGCCGACCCCTTCGCGGTGTCACTTCATGCCGTCACCCGCCATCCGCCGCAGCCGGGAAGCAAGGTGCTCGTCTACGGTGCCGGAGCGCTCGGCCAATGCGCCGTCGCCATCCTGCGGGAGTTGTATCCGACCGTCGAGGTGATGGTGGTCGCCCGGTTCGACGCGCAACGTCGGCTGGCCGAAACATTCGGCGCATCGACCGTGCCTCACGAGCCGCGACTCGAGCTCATCGAGCGGGTCGCCGACTGGTCGGGTGGCGCACTGCAACCGGCTGACGGGCTGCCCATGGCCTTTCCGGGCGGCATCGACGTGGTCTACGACACGATCGGCGCGGCCGAGACCTTGGAGGTCGGCTGTCGCGTGCTTCGGGCCCGAGGGACCCTGGTGAAGCTGGGCATGCACGGCGCCGCCAAATGGGACGACACGCCGGTGTACTCCAAGGAGATCTTCTATACGGGTTCCAATGCCTTCGGGATCGAGGAGGTCGAGGGGGTGCGTCAGCACGGCATCGCCCACTTCCTGGACATGGTCGGATCTGGCCGTATCGACCTGACGCCGATGCTCACCCACACGTTCCGCCTTGAGGAGTGGCGCGACGCCTTCACCGTGCTGGCCGACCAGGAGACGTCGGGGGCGATCAAGGTCACTATCGACAGCCGCTAGGACGCACGGCTGGGGGCCTGGCAGCGCTCGGGACGATCCTCAGGGTTCGACCGTTCGGCTGGAAGACCCCCTTCATCACCGTGCCGGTGCCTTGTCTGACCCGACCCAGACGGCCTTTCGAAGCCCTTCGAGAGGGGACTCGTGCGTGACCAGCATCTCGTGCGGGAGATGCCCCCGCAGGGATCCCTCAGTCCGACTAGCGCTGCATGCAGCCGATGATGCTCGCGACCGAGGCTATGAAACGGGGAATCGCGTCGGGATCCCCCGCGCTTCGGGTGGGGTTCAGTTCCCCGATGGACAGGGACCGGAAGCGCGGGTCTTGCGCTGCGATCCGAAGAGCGACCGCAACCTGGTCAAGCGTGGGCCCAGAGTTGCGGCCATCCGTATTCTCGGCGAGTGGCGCATCGATGAAATCCAGCACATCGACATCGAGGTGAACAGCCAACGGCCCGTTCGGCAAGTGCTCGAGGGAATCAACGGCAGATGAGACAGGATCTTGCGACAAAGGCATGACTCGAAATCACATGCAATCCGAGCCGTCGGGCTTCTGCTCGCTCCCATTCGGTGGCGAATCTGTCGTCAATACCTACCCATGCCACCTGATTCGGCTGAAGGAGGGGTCGAGGCCCGAGCACATCGACAAGCTCATCGAGTGATCCGGGAAGTGAGAGTGCGTGGGCCATGCCCATCCAGTCGAGCGCTCCATCAGTCGTGCTGTCGGGTGTGTTGATGTCGTAGTTTCGGTCCACGTACAACACTCCGACTGGATCTGCCGAGACACGACACAGGGCGGCGGCCACTCCAAGCGCAACGGTGCAGTTCCCACCCAGTACGAGCAGTGTGTCTCCACATGCCAAGAGCGGGATGAGGCGTTCGATCAACTCCCGATCGATTCGGTCACCTCACCCACGTTCTGCGCCCGAGGGTTGAGTCGATCCGGGCGCCAGACCTGGAGGGGCAAATCACCTTTGTCATGCACCTCCAGCCCTTTAGCACCGAGAGCATCGATGAGCCCGGCGGACCGGAGCGCGGCCGGTGCCTGGTCTTGTCCGGCGGCATAGCTGCCGGAACTACTCGGAACGCCGACGATCGAGACGGCACTCATATTCAGGAGTGTAGGCGTCCAACTTCCGGTCAGACTCTTCAGTTCCGTTGAGGCTGCTACCGAAAGGGTGGTAGTTCTGGCCCGTAGGTGGCGTCCTCGATGAAGGAGCGTCACCAAGGTGCCCAAGGGCGGCCTAATGAGGTTCGCCTAATACCCCGCTAGTGCTCCATGGAGTGGAAGAATTGGTGCATGCCCACTTCCACGTCCCCAGCCGGAGCAGCGAGCACGAAGAAGGCGTCTACCCCGGGTCCGTCCACGTCGGGATTTCGTGGCCATGGAGGCCACCCGGATGCAGGCTGCCGACCTGTTCGCCAAGGGGGTGTCCCAGGCCGACATCGGCCGTGAGCTCGGGGTCTCCCACCAGACGGTCTCCGACTGGCACAAGCTGTGGACTGGTCGGAGGAAAGCAGGCCCTGAAACGCACCGGAGCGCCCGGTCGTCCCCGCAAGGTGACCGACGCCGACCTGGCCAAGGTGGAACGGGCCCTCGAGAAGGGTCCAAAGGCCAATGGGTATCCGACCGATCTGTGGACCCTGGCCCGGGTCGCCGAGGTGATCGAGAAGACCACCGGCGTGAAGTACCACCCCGGACACGTCTGGAAGGTGCTCCGCCGGATGGGCTGGAGCCGGCAACGGCCGGCCCGCCAAGCCGCCGAGCGGGACGACGAGGCCATCGAGCAGTGGGTCAACGAGCGCTGGCCCAAGGTAAAAAAAACGCCCGGGCCAGGAACGCCTGGATCGTCTTCCAGGACGAGAGCGGGTTCAGCCTCCTCCCCTCGGTGAGGTCCACCTGGGCGCCCAAGGGGCAGACCCCGGTCCTCACCCACCACTTCAACTGGAAGCGCCTCTCGATGTCGGCCGCCCTGTGCTTCCGGCCCGACGGCACCGACGCCTCCCTCGTCTTCGGCATGCAGCCCGGTGCCTACAACGACGAATCCCTCATGGAGTTCCTCACCGAACTCCACCGCCACCTGGACGGCGACAAGGTCACCCTCATCTGGGACGGACTTCCGTCCCATCGCAGCCGGGCCATGCAGGCCTTCATCAAGAAGCAACGGAAGTGGCTGGTGGTCGAACGGCTTCCGGCCTACGCCCCCGACCTCAATCCGGTCGAACAGGTCTGGGGCAACCTGAAGGGCGGCGAGTTGGCCAACCTCTGCCTGGACACCATCGGCGAGGCCGAAGAGATCGTCGACCAAGGGCTCTGCCGCATCGGCAACGAGACCGCCTTGGCCTTCGCATTCCTCCGTCACTGTGGCCTCAAGCTCTG
>CAVTTK010000005.1:0-625506 GCA_963737625.1 uncultured Acidimicrobiaceae bacterium | reverse complement strand
TCAGCCGTGGGTTTGGGCTGCGTCGCCCGGGGTCGCCCATGACGAGAACACCCAGGTCAAAGGCACTTTCCGGTGCCGCTGAGCCGTGGCGAGCTCGCCGTAGGACGTCCCCTAGGCCAGCCGGGTCCTGTTCCGGTATTCACCCCTCTGACCAGGGAGAACCCGGCACCCGCTCCCCCATCCTCAGCAGCTTCGGGGCTGAGGGCCAACTCAGGGATCTCAACGGGCGGTCGATGAACACGGTGTCGGTGCCGTTGAACCGGGACCAGTTCCCCTCCTATGCCGGTGTGGCCCCGATCGAGCTGTCCTCCGGTGGCCGCATCGTTCACCGCCTCAGTCGCCGGGGCAACCGCCATCGCAACCACGCCATCCCTATGGTGGCCATCTGCCCTATCCCCAACACCGCGATGAGCATTTCATCGGTTGTCTCAATCTTGGCCCGCCAACTATCTGCATCCTGGGGGTCGAGCGGATCAGCGGAGTCGCCAACATGTCCACGGACAAGAACTGCTGTGACTGCTGGCTGATGTCGGCACTCCTATTAGTCGGGTGACCTTGCGCCCGACCGCACCGTGATCGTCGGTCCTCTGATGTCATTCGGTTCAATCGGCCGCCTCCGAAGTCACCCTCGGCGGCCGGATTCCGGGCGGGATCCGAACCTGGCGATCAATGTCTGCTCAAGTCGGAGCAGATTCACGCCGATACGCCGAACATGGACGGCGCTGCCCGCTCGGACGGAGCTCGGGGCTCCGAGCCAGGGAACGGGTCGAGTTCGCCGGACCTCGGTGGGGTGGCGAACCGAGAGGCCCCAGCCACAAGCTCGACCCCTCGAGGGCCCGTGGCCCGGGCGGGAGGCCGACGGAGTCGAGATTCCGGCACCGACCGTCCGACGGCCCGACCGGTCCGCTTGGCCCGCGGATGAACGAGCGGCGGGTCCCCGGATGGTCTCACCGGCCCGAGAGCTCGCGTGATGCGTCTGAGCGTCACGCGCACCTGGGCTGTGGCGATCATTGGCGTGGTCATGATCGTCGGAATCCAGGTCGTCGCTCAGACGCGTCCGATCGCCGTGGCGTCGTCCCGCACCGGCAGCCGTTCGGCCACACCGACCTGCCGTCCGTTGCACCGGTGCAGCGGGACCACCACCACCACGGTGTCGACAGGTGCCACCACTCGTCCACCACGGTGCCGACAGGTGCCACCACGACGTCCACCACCGTGCCGACAGGTGCCACCACTACGTCCACCACGGTGCCGGCGAGTACCCCCACGGGGTCGTCGTCCACCACGAACTCCACCTCGCCCTCGGTGGGGACCCCCGGGCCCGTCTCCACCAGCCCTCCGGCGCCGTCGGGCTACTTCAGCCTGCAGCCGGTGGGCTCGTGGTCGTCGCTGCCCGGTGACGCCCAGTGCGCCGCCGCCGTTCACTACTCGAGCTGGGAGCCTCGGCCGCAGAACCAGGAGCAGAACAGCACGGAACCGGCGCCGGGCGCCATGGCCGCGGCGTTCTCGGTCCGACCCCGGGATCAGGGTGGCACCTACAACCCACTCTGGGACACCTGGCTCCTCCAGCGCGTCGACGGGCGATTCACCGGTACGACCGACGAGATCCTGCAGTGGGCCGCGTGCAAATGGGGCCTGCCCGACAACCTCCTCCGGTCTGAAGCGGCTATTGAATCGACGTGGTTCCAGTCGCTCAGTTTCCCGGGTGACGCCGCCTCAGGCGGCGGCAACGGATCGTGCTACTGGCAGCGCGGCTGCGGAGACGCCTTCTCCAGCTCCACCGCCAGCTCCGCCACCTACTGTGCGGGACTGGCCGGACTGGCGCTCCTACCCACGGAGCTCCACGACTACCAGAAGGACCCCCGGACTACCGACGGGGGCTATCCGGCCACGGGGACCGGCCTCTGCCCGAAGACGTTCTCGATCCTCGGCGTGATGTCCTGGGAGGACCCCGCGTGGGAGGCGCCGTACCCTGCCTACGCCGGCAATCAGAACGGAACCTTTCCCTTCACTCGTGACTCGACGGCGGCGGCCGCGGACTATCTCGGCGCCTATCTCCGAGGGTGTTACGAGGGCTGGGAGAGCTGGCTCAAGGACACCGGGACCGGTACCTACGCCGCCGGGGACCTCTGGGGCTGCGTCGGGTCCTGGGACTCCGGGGTCTGGCACGACACCACCGCCGACGCCTATACGGTGAAGGTCCAAAGCGCCGAGAGCAGTCTGCTCTGGCTAACCCCCGACTTCGACGACGCCACCCAGCAGTACGGGTGCGATCCGACCTACGGCTGTCCGAACTGATCGGACCCTACGGAGGGATTCGCGCAGCGATCGTGGTGGACCTTGGTGGGCCCTTGGTTGTCGGTGGACACCCCGGCCTGACGCGAACGAGTTCGACCGGTGCACCTCACAGCTGGATCTCAGCCCGTACCGGGGCTGAGACCATTGCTGATCTGCACCCATTTACGGGGTCAGATGGACCCATTCGGAGGGTCGGGACATCTGGCCTACTGGAGTAAGTGAATACAATTGTGTTCTGAGTGACTACAATTGTGTGCATGAGCGTCTATGACCAAGTCCCGACCCCAGGCGCCGGACTGCTCCGGTATGCCCGTTTGAAGGCAAAGTTGAGCCAGGCAGAACTGGCCGAACGTGCGAACGTGCCTCGGTCGATGGTGTCTGCCTACGAGCGCGACCAGCGACAGGCCACCCTGCCCACACTCATCCGGCTGCTCCGAGCGGCAGGATTCGATCTTCGGATGGAATTAACTCCCCATGACGATCATGACGAGGTGCTTGCGGAACGTGAGCTGCGCCTGTCGCCGGATGATCGACGAACCTGGAACGACTACCAGTCGGACCGGGTCACGCGAGATCGGGTAGAAGTTGCAGCGGCAAAGCGCAGGCGGGTTCGGACGGCTACATCGGCGTGATTGAAGGCGGCTTTGATCCGATAACGATCGTCGACGCCTTCAACGAGCGCCACGTCGATTACGTCTTGATGGGGGGCTTCGCCGCAGAGCTGCATCGTGCTGCCGTTCCTCCGACTCGGGACATCGACTTCACACCGAGTACGAGCGAGGACAACATGGTGAGGCTCTCTGCCGCGCTTGACGATCTGAGGGCTCGCATCAGGACTGCGGGGGTGCCGGATGGGCTTCCCTTCTCCCACGACGCCGGATCACTGGCTAAGGGCGAGATGTGGAACCTCACGTGCCCATCCGGTGACTTCGATATCAGCCTGCATCCCAGCGGTACAGAAGGGTACGACGACCTCATCAGGGGTGCGATCCGGCTGCACGTGTCGAGTGGCGAGGTCCCTGTGGCATCCCTGGCCGACATCATCCGGTCCAAGGAGGCAGCGGGTCGGCCCAAGGACTTTTCGGCTCTCCCTGCTCTCCACGATCGGCTCCACACCCAGTTCGGGCAGTCTCGGGACGAGCAGATCCTGGCCATGAGCGACCGTCTGGACGAGCGGCGAAATGCGCTCCACTCTGAGAAGGACGAACCCCAGGGAGAGTAGCCAGCACCGGCGTCTTGGCCAACGGACCAGTCATGACGGGAACGTTGGCTAGGTGTCACCAGCCGCTTTCCTTGACCGAAGTTGGACCTCAGCCCGTACCGGGCTGAGGTCCAACTCAGGATCTCAAGGGCTCCCCTCAGCCGCATCGACGCTGCGGACGTCAGACGATCTGAGGTCGATGCCCACAGAGGCTCTTCTGGGCCGAGGGCGAGGTGGACCGAATCGACACCGGTTCTCACCTGGGCTTCACCATCGCCTCGTGCTTCGTGTCCCTGGAGCACGGGGAAGAGACCGGATTCACATCACACCGTCGACATCGTGATCGCTGCACGTTCGTCGTCATCCCGATTGGTGAGAGCCCCGCTGATCGCCTGGTTCTCCCACAACCTGAGTCTGCCCGGGGAACAGTGGTGTCCCCACCTCCCGTAGTGTGAATGGTGGCACGATCCGATCTAGGAGCCCCGACACCGATGACCGCAACTGTCTATCCCGCTCTCGATCTGTTCTGGACGCTCTTGGAATTCTCGGTATTCGTTCTATGGGTCTGGCTCATCATCGTCGTCATCAGGGATGTCTTTCGCAGCGCCGACCTCAGTGGTTGGGCGAAGGCGCTATGGACACTCTTCGTGGTTGTTCTGCCGTGGGTCGGTGTCGTGGTCTATCTCATTGCCCGGGGCAGCACGATGTCTCAGCGCTTGGCCAAGCACCCACATGCTGATTCTGGCGACACCTACTCACCGCCTACGCAGCGGTCTCCAGAACCGTTGGCTGCCACTAGCATCTCCGACCCTCCCCCAATGTGACGGCCGCGTAGGGGTCCTCGGGGCGTCGACGAAGGGCGAGCGCGGCCACTGAGGCGATGAGCCCCTCACCCATCACGGCGATCGGGTGGGCCCAGATCCCACGATTCCATGCTCCATGGCGTACATGGCCGCGCCGGCCCGGTTCGACACACCCAGTTTGCTGTAGACGTGCTCGATATGGTTGCTCACCGTCTTGGGGCTGATCTCCAACTGGCGGGCGATGGCCTTGTTGGGCATCCCCAGGGCGAGGAGAGCCAGGATCTCGCTCTCGCGTGTCGTCAACCCGGCTGGTCCACCTGCCCGTGTACGGCTGACGCGGTGTCCGGCCGCGGCCAGGACGGCGTCGGTGGCCACCGGATCGAGACGGCCCTCTGCGACATCGGCCCGCAGCTCCCGGACGGCTTCGGCCTCGCTCAGCGGCTCCCGGTACGGGCGCGGTTGCATCATGGCGCTATAGGCGTCGGCAACGGCCAGGACCCGTGCTCCCAACGAGAGCATCGTCCCGCCGACACCGCGGTGGTAGCCAGAGCCGTCCATGCGCTCGTGGTGGGTGGACGCCAGCAGACCGATACGGCGCAGCGGCTCGGGCCGGTTGAAGATCCGCTCGACGTAATAGACGTGCAGGCGAATCCGCTCCTGGTCGTTGGGGGTCAACGGCCCGGGCTTTCCCCACACAGAACCCGGCACACCGAACCGTCCCACATCATGGACCAGCGCGGCCTGGTAGGCCAGACGGGCTTCGGCCGAGGGCATCTGCATCAGTTCGGCAGCGCCCCGCACAAGGTCTGCCGTGGCGCGTGCGTGTCCGGCGAAGAAGGTACACCGGAGGTCGCAGAAGTCGCCGATCGCTTCCAGCGTCCGGTCCAGTTCGTCGTCGGTCAACGGGCCTCGTTCCGTCGGCTCGGAGGCCAGAAGCCCATCGACGGTGTCTCGGTCGATGCCCTCGAACAGCGACTCGGGATCGGTGACGGTGAGCTTGACGATCTCCGGGTCGAAGTGGGTGCCGCTCCGCGAGCGGACGACATCGAGCGCCGCATCGATGCCGGCGGTCCGCTGGAAGACTTCGCAGGCTTCGGCCACGTGCGACACCCGCGCCGCAAGGGACAATTCCGTCCCGGACAGATCGTCGGGAAACCCCTTCCCGTCCCACCGGGCGTAGGCCTGCTCGATGCCGGCCTGTACGTCGTCGCTCAATCCCAGACGAGTGGCGAGCGCGCCAGCAGCCGAGCAATGGTCGGCCATCTGCTGGATCACCTGGCGACCGCCGCTGGCCATGAACGTGGCCGCCCGGCGGGCCCGGTTGAAGGCCGATGTCCCGTGCCCGGCCCGACGCAACATGAACACCATGGCGGGGAATCCGGCGAGGTCCACCTCGATGGCGTGGGCCCGGAAGTCGATGTCGTCACCGAAGAGCAGTGCCGGCTCGTTGCCGTACACCGGGCATCCGACATAGGTCAGGATGCCCACGTCGTAGAGGGTGGCTAGGTCCTTCCCGTCCAACCCCAGGCGCTCGCCGAGGCGCATGCCGATCCGCGCCGAGCGCAACATGTGCTCGGGCGGCTGCCCAAAACCGAGGTCGGTAGCCAAGGAGAGCGAGACCAGCAGGTCCGAGAGGCGGATGCCCGAGGCCTCCATGACGGAATCGTATCGTCATCCCGCCGCCTGACGGGCTATGGGGTGAATACCTCATGACGAACGCCCGCCCGTTCCGTACCGTGACTATCAGGCGACCGTCGGTCGTCGAGAACGGAGGAAGGTCATGCACAAGTACCTCATCGAACGCACCGTGCCGGGTGCCGGCCAGATGGGCGCCGGCGGCCTGGCGGCCATCGCCAGCGAGTCCAACAAGGTGCTTCGAGACCTCGGACCCGACATCCAGTGGGTCCACAGCTACGTCACCGACGACACGATCACCTGTGTGTACCTGGCTGCTTCTGAGGAGATCGTTCGCCAGCACGGGCGCTGCGGCGGGTTCCCCGTTGACGCGGTGCACGAAGTTCGCAGCGTCATCGACCCGACCACTGCGGATCTGGTCCGATGAGCCGGGCCGCCATCAGCCTCACCACCGGTCTCGAGGATCCCGAGAAGGTGACGGTCGCCCTGCTGGTGGCGGTGGCCGCCGCCGAAGCGGGCCGGGACACCCTCATGTTCGTGACCAAGGAGGCGGTTCGCCTGGCCACCCAAGGGGTCGCCTTCGGCGTGGCGTGCGACGGTTGTCCACCCATTCCGGATCTGATGAAGCGCTTCGACGCTGCTGGGGGGGTGCTCCTCACCTGCCCGATCTGCTTCAAGGCCAGGAGGCTCGACGAGTCCACGCTCGTGTCCAACGCCCAGCTGGGCGGAACCGTCCAGCTGTGGGAGTGGATCGGCGACGGCGCCACCACCTTCAGCTACTGATCGACCGTGGAACGAGACAGAGGAGACCAGACCATGCCCCCTGAGCTCGGTGAGCGCTTCGCCCGAGCCGTGGCGGCGCAGGACGCCGGTGCTCTCAAGGACCTGCTGGCGCCCCACGTGCAGTTCCAGGCCCTGACACCCTCCAGATACTGGGAGAACGACGACGCAGAGGCGGTCGTAGAGGAGGTGATCTTGGGCACCTGGTTCTCACCCGAGCGCACGGTCACCCGGATCCTCGATCTCGACTCGGCCACGGTCGGCCCTGTTGAGCGCGTCGGCTACCGGTTCCTGGCACAGCTCCCCGACGGTGAATTCATCATCGAGCAGCAGGCGTACCTCAGGGCCGAGAAGGGCAACATCATAGAGCTGCGGATTCTGTGCTCGGGGTTCGTCCATGACCACTAGGCCCCCTGATCAACGACGTACCGGCGTGGAGGCCGCGCTCAAGGCGTGGGGCGCCTCCGATCGGGACGACCCCTACCCGCTCTTCGCCGAGGTTCGGGACATGGGCCCGGTGCACCCCGTCTCTCTGGCCGACGGCCACGATGCGTGGCTGGTGGTGGGTCATGACGAGGCCCGCCGGGCGCTCAACGACTCCCTGCTCTCCAAGGACATGCACGCCGCGCTGGCCTTGGGCGGCGGGATCGTCGCTGAGGGCCTTCCGGGGCGCGAGTTCGCCCGACATATGCTCGCCGTGGACCCGCCGGACCACACCCGGTTGCGTCGTCTGGTGTCGTCGGCCTTCTCGACGCGCCGAGTCGAGGGGCTGCGGCCACGGGTGCAGGCCATCGTGGATGACCTCCTCGACGTCCTGGCCGGTCGGGACCCCGAGTCCCCCGCCGACCTGGTGGCCGAATTTGCCTTTCCGCTCCCCTTCACGGTCATCTGCGAACTGCTTGGCGTGCCCGAGGACGAGCGCACCGGGCTGGGTCAAGGTCTCGTGGCCATGCTCGTTCCCACACCGACGCCAGACGACCACCTCCGGGCCAAGGAGGCGTCCGACGCCGTCGTGGCGCAGCTGCGCCGGCTGGTCGAAGCCAAGCATGATGAGCCCGGCGATGACCTGGTGAGTGGCTTGATCGCGGCTCGGGACGGGGAGGAGCGACTGGACAACCAGGAGCTGCTGTCGACCATCTTTCAGCTCATCGTGGCCGGTCACGACACCACCACGACGTTCATCGGCAATGCCGTGGTCGCCCTCCTCGACCACCCCAAGCAGCTCGAGCTGCTGCGCGACGATCCGGAACGGATCCCGGCCGCCGTCGAGGAACTGCTCCGCTATGACGCCCCGGTACCGCATTCGACCTTCCGCTACGCCGTCCAGGAAGTCGAGATCGGCGGCCATTCGATCCCACCAGGAGCGCAGGTCATCATCTGTCTGGCTGCCGCCAACCATGACCGCTGTCGCTTCGCCAACCCCGAGGGCCTCGATCTTGAACGGGCTGAAGGGCGTCACCTGGGATTCGGGCACGGCATCCACCACTGCCTGGGCGCCCCGCTGGCTCGCCTGGAGGGCCAGCTGGCGCTGGGATCGCTCATCCGGCGTTTCCCACGGCTCCGCCTAGCGGCCGGGCGTACCGGGCTGCGCTGGGGTCACGGGGACGGGCTGGTGCTGCGTGGACTCTCCGAGCTGCCGGTCATTCCCGGCCCCGCCCTATCGAAGTAGTACGAGCACCCGGACGAGCACCGCGATGTACCGTCTGCACTCATGAACATGCGTGCATTGACCACCGACTACCTGGTCATTGGCGCCGGGGCCATGGGGATGGCGTTCACTGATGCGTTGATCCACCATGCCGACGTGCACGTCACCCTGGTGGATCGCCGCCACGCCGCCGGGGGCCACTGGCAGGACGCCTACCCCTTCGTCCAGCTGCACCAGGCCTCGCAGTTCTACGGTGTGGCGTCGACGATGTTGGGCAATTGGTGCCGTGCAGGACGCAGGCCCCGAGGCCGGTCTCCAGGAACGGGCCCGGCGATCCGAGATCCAGAACTACTACGACGACATCCTCTACCGCCGATTTCTGGGCTCCGGTAGGGTCACGTTCCTCGGCGGGAGCGAGTACCACGCTGACCAAGACGGTCATTTCGTCACGTCCCTGGTGTCAGGCGAGACGGTCGGCGTCGAGGTACGGCACCGGGTCGTCGATGCCACCTATCTGTCACCGACGATACCGGCTACCTCGGCACCGCCCTTCGGCGTCGCCGAGGGTGCCCGGGTCGTCGCCGTTGATCGGCTCGGTAGCCTGGCCGAGGCCCCGGCCCGGTTCGTCATCGTCGGATCGGGAAAGACGGCAACCGACGCCGTTGTGTGGCTGTTGATGAGAGGCGTGCCGCCAGAGCGGATCACCTGGGTCCGACCAAGGGAGCCGTGGATGCTGAACCGCTCCGTGGTCCAGCCGGACCCCGTCGTGGCGCTGGATCTGGCATCCGACATGATGACTGCGGCGACCGAGGCGGATTCGCTCGACGAGATGTTCCTCCGCCTCGAAGCCGCAGGGGTCATGCTCCGGATCGACACCGGCGCAGTGCCGACGATGGCCAAGGCGCCGACGCTCGGTCGGTGGGAGCTCGACCTGCTCCGCACCGTCGAACACGTCGTGCGCTTGGGACATATCCGGCATGTGGCCGAGGGCGAGATCGTGCTGGAGCGAGGCGTCCTCACCCTGGACCCGGATTCGCTGGTGATCCACTGCGCGGCGTCCGGTTTGAGTTATCCACCGATCGTCCCCCTCTGGCAATCGGACAAGATCCGACTGCAGACCATCCGGGCGGGTTTCCCCTGTTTCGCCGCGGCCCTTGCCGGCTTCGTGGAGGCAACCCGCGACGACGATCGGGAACGCAATCGACTGTGCCCACCCAACAGCTTCTCCGACGACCCAGCCACATGGGCGCAGATGCAAGTCCGCGGATTCGTGGCGACTCGCACGTTCGGCGCCGAGCCCGACATCCAGACGTGGGCCAATGACTGCGCGCTGAACCCGGCGCGCATACCGGTCGAACAGGGAACTACCTTGCCCGTGCGAGAGGCAACAGCAAGGCTAGCTGCGGTGGCTGATGAAGGGCTTACGCAGATGAGCGAGCTCGCCCATGGGCCACAGAGCTAACGAGTGGTTGCCCGATCCTTGGTCGAGATGAAGAGGGGTGGTTCGCACCGGATCAAGTGTCGGCACCGGCCCTCAGCACTCCAGGAGGACCTCAGGGGCCGGATCGATGAGGATCCGGCCGTCGTGGGCATCGACCCGGCATCGTCCGGCGGGAACTACCGGCTCAACCTTCCGGAGAGCGGGCCATCCGCCGCAATCGAGCCCCTTGGCTAGCCACCGAACATAGCGATGTGCTTCATGAGCGGTCGCTGCCTCCGCATCCAGTACTCTTCGATCTCCGCCCTCGTCGCTGGTAGCTCGGGGTCATCGGCGACGTCTCCGAAGTAGCCGAGGGACTTCACGATGGAGTTGACGTACTGGTCCGGTTGAGAGGGCGAATACCGCTCGATCGATAGAGCGAGGCCGGTCTCCGCCAAGAGTGAGCATTTCGTCTCGATGGACATGATGTCGAAGTAGTCCCGCATCTCTCCTCGGTCGATGATGACCTTCAACTTCATCGCCATGATGTCCTCGACGCTGGCGACCCTCATACCTCCAACGGTCGTCGTGGGAGCAACCATTGCCTGGGCGGAAGCGTCCAGCACCTGCACCCTCGTGCTGTCGAACACGCAAACGATCGTCGCATCGTCTTGCTGACTGGCCAGCGCTTCTCCCGCCCCTTCGAACCTCCTCCAAAGGGATTGAAGGTCTTCCTGGCGTTCGAGGAAGACGTCGAGGTCGCGACTGACTCGATGGTGCAGATGGACCGTCAGCGCGGTGCCGCCGACAAGGTAGGCGCTGGGAGGAAGTAGGGGGGCGAGCTTCCTCCACGCATCACCGGTGGCCGGAGGCAGCATGGCCAGAAGGTCGTCCGGCAGACCGGGATCGTCTGAGCCCGCCTCGGACTCGGCCTGGTCGGTGATGTGGGTGGCCGTCGGCGAACCGGCTCCCGCCCGCCGGGCGGGTTCTTCATTCAACTGGTTTCACTGTCCGCCACGTCGCTGCTCGACATGGCGCGAGCTAGGTTCTTCAACCACGCTCGGTCGCCGGCGGAGACGTGGCGGAGCTTGGCCGTGTTGGCGATCGAGCGAGCCGGCAAATGGAGCGCAGCCCACGCGACAGCCTGCGGATTCTGACTCAGCAGCATCCGAGATGCGATGAAGTCTGCGTGCTCGGAGATGGGCAGCTTCAATGGACTGGCGTTCCAGAACAGATGCCAGAACCTCCTCGGAACCAATTTCGGTTCAGTGCTCTTCCTCGAATCCGGCAAGTGGGTCGACCGAATATCGTCACATGCACTACGCCACTCGTCGCTGGTCCGGTTCGCCTCATAGACCGTTCCCCGTGTGACCCGGCCGCTGTCCAGCATCGGCTTGGTCGACTCGGTGACCAATCCGCTGGCCACTAACACCGGCAGAGCCTTGGCCGCTGTCGTCGCACTAACGCCAGCCGCCGATGCTGCAGCTCGGGCTGAACGAAAACCAAATGGACTCAGATCGAGGGCGGACAGCATGAACATCTCCTCTCGACTGAATTCGCCGTTCACTGGGGCGGCTCCGAGATGCTCTCGGAGCCGGGTGACCTGCTCGGAATTGAGCACCCGTGCCCGTCGATGGCGGCGCGCTCGTAGCCGTCCGCCTGGGGGCAATCCGCAGGTTCTCGATGGCCCGAGTGACCCTCGGCACCGTCGTCCCCAATGACTCCGCCGCCTGTGAGAGAGTCATGTCCATATCGTTATTATACCTGATGCCCCGGGCCCTCGGCCGGAGGGTGAAACAGCACTGGCGGGCCTTACGGACCGAGGGTCGTGCCGCAGCTCACCGTGGCGAACGGACCGGACGACGAGTTGGCGGTCGGGGTGATCCCGGGCCCCTCGACCTCGCAGGCGATGGTGGCCGTCTCCGATCCGTCGGACGACTGGGCCGAGACGTTGACCGACGAGGGGCTGTCCGTCAGGACGGTCGACCAGGGCAGCGTCACATCGTTGACCTGTGACTGGGTGGCTCCGTCCACCACGGTCATCGAAGCCTGCCCCGTGCCCGTGACCTGGATTCCGACATCGTTGGCCGGGACCGCCGGTGCCGTCGCCGCCGGCAGGGTCGAGGGCGGGGCCACCGTTGAAGGAGGAGCCGGCACGGTTGTAGGCGGCACGGTTGTAGGCGGTACGGTGGTCGGGGTGGTGGTGCTCGGGGCGGGCTCTCCCCCGGTGGCCGGTGGGCCGGTCGTGGCGGTTCCCGGGGCCGCAGCGTGGACGGGAGACGGCCCGGCCGCCGAGCTGGCCGCCGGCCGTGTGGCCGGAGCGGTCGGACTGGCGACGCCCAACACGGCGACCGTCACGACGGCCAGGGAGACCGCTCCGCAGACGGCCACCCACCGGTTTCGGAGGCCCGGTGGCGCGGTGACCGTCGTGGCCCCGCCCTCCGGATCGGCAACGTCCCACCCCGGAGGCCCGGGCGGGTCCTCCGGCGCGTCATCCATGTCCGGTCCTCCGGCCCGTTCGTGGCCCGGCCGGACAGGTCGGCCCGGGCCGCCGTCGGGTCAGGGGGTCGAGAACGTCTGGTCGCCCCCGTGGGTGGTCCCGGCACTGTTGGAGGCCACCACCTGGTAGTGGTAGGTCTGGCCGCTGCTCAACCCGGTCAGACTCACCGCCGCCACCACCGGGGTCAGTCCGGTCAGTCCGGTCACCGGGGTGGTGGTCATGGAGTACGGGGTCGAGGTGAGGCCGTACTCCACGTAGTACTGGGTGGTGAGGTTGTTGGGGAAGATGGCCACGCCGACCGTCGCCGTGGGTGCGGTGGCGGCGATGGTCTGGGCGAAGGCGTAGGGCACCTGGGAGACGTAGACCGGGGTGGTCGCCCCGCTGATGGAGTTGCTGGCCAGACCCGACGCCTGGATATTGGCCGACAGCCAGACCCCGATGGCGTTCCCGTGGATGTGGTTGTGGGCGATGGTGATGGTGGCCGGCTCCGCCGAGTACACCAGGATGGCCGTGGTCTGGAAGTCGGGGTCGGTGCCCGGCCCGTCCAGGCCGTCGCCCCCGGTGTTGTTGGTGGCGAACACGTTGTCAATGACCTGGTTCCCGCTCACGTACTCACCGCCGGGGAAGTGGGCGTGGATGGTGAAGCCGGACTGCCCGCTGCCGGTGACGAAGTTGTCGGTGATGGTGTTGTTGTAGGAGGCGGCTCCGGCCGTCGGGGCGAAGACACCGATTCCCGAACCGCTGCCGCCGAAGTGGGGCACGACCACGGTCCCGTTGTCGATCACCGTGTTGTGGTCGACCGTGTTGTCGAACACGCCGCCGGTCGACGGGGTCAGGGCTCCGAGGGTGTAGGTGAGGTGGTCCGGGTTCTGGGTGGCCACCACCGAGAACGGGTTGTGCGACGGGAGCACGATGCCGCACTCGTAGATGTTGTGGGCCACGTAGTTGTGGCTGATCTCGTTCCCGTAGGCCGGGCCGTAGTCGTCGGTGATCAGGATGCCGTCATCGTTGTTGGTGACGGTGTTTCCCTCCACCTCGGAGTGGGCCACGGTGTTCAGGTGGATGCCGCCCCCGCAGTCCCCCGGGTAGAGGAAGTCCGGCGGCCCCGGTGACTCCGAGCACTGGTGGGTGGTGGGGTCACCGCCGGTGTTGTTGGCGTTGACCACATCGTTCTCGACGGAGATGTGGTGGATGGGGGCGAAGGTGCCCGACGGGCTGGTCGGCGGCTGGGGATTGGTCAGCACGCCGGCCGGCTCGGCCACGATCCCCTCGCCCAGGGCGCCGGTGACCGTGAACCCCTTGATGCTGACGTACGAGCTGGTGACCAGGAAGCCGTTGACCAGGCCGGCGGCGTTCACCGTGGCGTGCAGGCCGACCAACTGGACGGGGTGGGGCACCGAGACGTCCTCGGCGTAGGTTCCGGGGCAGACCACCACCAGGGCCTGGTTCGGAGCGGCGGTCACCGCCGACTGGATGGTCGAGTACTGGGCGTTGGAGCAGCCCCACCGGCCGTGTCCGTCCCACTGGCCGTTGCCGTCCCACGCACCGTGGACGTGGGCGTTGGTCCCCTGGTGGCCTTGGGACGAGTTGGAGACGTAGAGGATGTTGCCGCCCTCATACCCCTGGCCGTCGGCCCCGGCCGGAGCGACCCCGAGCAGCTGCCCGCCGAGCATCAGCGCTCCGAGCGAGACCACCATGACCGCCGCCAGCCGCACGACACGAAGAGACGTTGTCACGTCTGCCCACCTTTCCCCTCGGCCCTCGGGCCAATCCGCTTGTGCTGCCCCGTGCGAGCAGTGTGCCAGACCCCCGGGCGGCGGTCCAGCGGGATTGCCGGGCCCACGCCCGTCGTCGGGCCGGGCTGCTGCCATCGGTGGGAACGGCAGTACCGTGCGTGGTCGGGCCATCCCCGGGAGGTCACGGTCACGAACCATCGTCCCGACGGCCACCGGACGGCCGTGGCCGATCGGCCCGCCATGGTGGTCGGTTCAGGTTCTCCCGGCCACTGCCGATACAACCCACATGGGCGAGCACCTCGACCACCGGGCCCCACGTCGATGAGCCCCGACGACGGCACCGGCCGGCTCTACAAGGAGCGACACGGCGCCTGCCACCGCTGTGGCTGGAAGGGACCGGTGTCCAAGGTGGGACGCCGCGATCGCAGGCAGCTCCACCTCGACCACTCCTACGGTCGCCTGTGCGCCGACTGCGCATCCGACCTACTCCGCCATCAGTCGGCCCATCCCGCCCACCAGGCCGCCCGGAAGACCAAGCTCAAGCTGCACCGGGACCGGGACGTAGCCTGACCCTCGGTCCGGCGGACCCCTGATCGCTCAGTCGCTCAGTTGCTCAGTCGCTCAGTCGTTCAGTAAGGCCCGATGCGCTGATCCGGATTGGTGTCCACCAGATGGTGCCCGTCCGTCGACACCTGGTTGGTCCACTGGGTGCCGTCCCACCACCGGTAGTGGAAGCGTCCACTGGGATCGGGCTGCCAGGCCGGTGGGGAGTGCGGCCACGATGGCTGCGCTCCGGCGGGCGACGTCGCATCCGGGCTGGGGAACGACGACGCCTCCTCCACGTCCTCGGGCGTCACCTCGACCTGCTCGGGCTGCGAGTTGGCCGGCCGGGGGTAGGCCGGGAAGAGGTCCGACGCCGTGGGCACCCGTTTGGCCGCACTGGTCTCGGCCATCGGGGGCAGGGGGGCCGACCCCGGCGTGCCCATGAGCGGGCCCTGCCGTTGGGCCCGGCGCAGGCCGGCGAAGTGGGCGATGAGGTAGAGGATGAGACCGAGGACGAGGGACAGGAACCAGAAGAAGGCCCACAGCAGCGAGGGGAGCCCCCACGGCGTCCTACCCAGGTTCCTCCGGTCCATCTCGGAGAGCCGGTAGCCCAGGAAGGCCCAGACCACGGACAGGACCAGCAGTACGACCAGCTGACCCCCGCTCACGTGTAGCACGCCGTAGAGCCTACGCCCGTTGGCTTCCCCGTGTGATCACGGGCCGGCCCTGGCCGTGGCCCCGGGCCCGCCCGTCACATGCCGAAGATGCCGGCCCTCTTGGCCTTCTGCCGGTAGGCCGACTGCAGATCGCCCACCGAGTACTGCCCCGGCGACTGGTTGGTGACGGCATACCAGTACAGCGCGGCGTTGAAGGCCGCCGTGGCCACCGTGACCACCAACAAGATGGCCACCAGGCCGATGATCCCGACCACCGCGCCCAGCGGGGCGAAGACGGCCCCGAGGACCACCGAGACCAGCACGTCCACCAGGATGGCCGCCACGGCGATGACCCCGAGGGCCCCGTTGCCCACGATGTTCTCGCCCCACTTGCTCCGGCACAGCTGGACGGAGCGCTTGATGGCGGCGACCGCCCCCTTGTCCTCGAACAGGATGACCGGCACGACGAAGAAGCTGGCCAGCATCCACCCGGCCCGGAGCAGGGCCCCGACCAGGAACCCGAGGATCCCCCGGTTGCCGATGTTGCGGAGGATGCTGATCACCACGTAGTTGATGAAGGCCCACGCCAAGAGCTGCGGGCTCTTGGTCAGGGCGGCCCGGGCCGCCTGGGCGTTGCTCACACTCTGGCCGTGGAAGCGGGCCATGACCCGGGCGATGATGGTGGCGTGGGAGACCACCGACACGAACATCACCAGCACCCCGACCACCACGGCGACCAACCACTGGGTGGCCGAGAAGTGGGCCGATTGACCGTCGGTGGTGTGCATCGACCGGAGGCTGGGCCACAGGATGAGGAAGCCCACCCCGCAGATCAGGAGCTGGATCACGAAGGCCACCACGGGGACCATCATCAGGCCGGGCTCGTCCCGGGCCATGGTGAAGCCGATCCCCACCAGGCGGAGGCCCCGACGGAACCGGCCTCCGGAGGAGGCGGGCACGATGGGCTGCCAACCCTGGGGATAGGTGGGCATGGACGGCGGGCGGCTGCCCGCCAGCTCGGAGCCGTAGTGGGGATTGCCGAACTCGGCCACCGACGGATAGGCCGGCACCGGAGGAGCCTCCAGGGGGGCGGCGGCCACCGGCGCCCATCCGGCCAGGGCCTCCCCCGCCGGACTCACCGACGGCACGGGCGCCGGGCTCTGGGCCTCCCGGACGCTCGGATGGAGCTCCGGCGGATACCACCGTCCGTCCGATGCCTGCCACCACCCTGGCCCCTGTGACATGTCGCTCATGGGTGCCCCCTTCCTCGACCAGCGATTTTACGGTCCCGACCACGGGTTAGGCAACGATCCGGGCTCGGCTCGGCGCCCCGGCGCGGGGTCAGAAGCTCTTCGGCGCGAACCGCCCCGAAGTTAAGGGCGCGGATGGGCCTCGAAGAACGCCCACATCACATCGTTGGCGCTGATGGCCGAGCTCTGGGGCCCCAGGACCCTGGTCAGGGCCCGGGGAAGGGGCGGTCCCCCCGGCCACTCATGGCCTTCTCCGGTGATGGTGTACAGCTGGACGGCCGAGCCGCCGGCACACGGCTGGTAGGTGGAGACCTGGACCGTGGGCACCGGATGGGTGATGGCCGCCGCCGGCGTACAGGTGTTGTGGACCGCCCAGCGCGAGGCCGCCACCGGCACGCTGTAGGTCCAGTACGGCTGGCCGTGGCCGGCGTAGGGGTCGACCGGGTCGGCGGTCCCGTGGAAGGCCACCACCGGGACGGCGCGGGTGGACGGGCACGGGGAGGGGAAGCGCAGGCCGCTGACCGGCGCGATGGCGGCGAACGTGGTCGAGGCGTCGCAGCCCAGCTGGCTGGCCATGCGGGCCCCGCCCGAGAACCCGGTGGCGTAGATACGGCTCTCGTCGATGCAGTACTGCTGCTCGAGACGGTCGACCAACTGCTCGATGAACGCCACGTCATCGGCTGACCCGGCGGGCACGGCGGCCCCTCCGAACAGGGGTTGACCGGGGACGTTCCACTCGAAGCCCGTCCCCGAGGGGATGTCGGCCTGGGGGTACACCACGAGGAACCCGTCGGCGTCCGCCGTGGCGTCCATGCCCGTGAAGGCCTCCTGCTGCGTCGCCGTCGACTGGCTGCCGTGCATGTTGACCACCAGGGGCACCGGTGAGGTGGCGTAGCCGGTGGGCACATGGACGACGGCCGTCCGCACGACCCCCCCGATGGTCGGGGTGATGGTCGCCGTGCCCGGAGCCATCTTGGTCAAGGTGGCACACCCGGTGCTGGGCCGGTCGGTCCCGCCGGGCGCCGTGGTGCTCCCCGACCCTGTCGTCGCACTCCCCGACCCCGCGGTCGCCGCCGGTGCCGATGACGCTGTCGGGCTCGAGCTGGCGCTGCTGCAGCCGGTGGAGACCACGGCCACCACCAGCACCACCGCACTCCACGCACCTCTCCGCCTGGCTCCCCCCTGGCTCATCGGGCACGACCCCCGTCTGTCCTGTTTTCGGGCCCGGTACACGGCGTCGGGTCCCGGAACGCCTCCACCAAATTCGCCCCCGGGGCCCAGTCAATCAAATACCGTGCGCCACCGGGTGGCGCCCCTTCCAGCCGGCCGTCTCGGCGTGACGCGGTGGGTGCCCTGGTCACCGATCGATCGCCGAGGGCGACGATTCACGGGCCGCCCCGCGGTGTACCGTTTCTCCCCATCGGGTATGGGGCAGCAGTGACTGCGAACCGCAGCAACGTAGGCCCTCGGGGCACCCGACGACCGTTCCGGCCCGACGGGCCATCCGTCCCGACGGCCGCGGTCCTGCTGAGTCCTGCGCCTCGGTGGTGCTGGTAGCCGAAGGCCGGCGCGCGGCACCCCGGCCCGACCCGGCCCGCTAGTGACATCGGGACGACGGCGACGTCCCCACCGGACAGACCAACCAATGGAGTCATGACATGAGACGTCGGAAACCGCTCTACCTCTTCGCCGCAGTCGTCTTTCTGATCGGCTCGGTCACGGCGATCGCCGTCTCGGCCGCCTCGCCGGGCACCACGGAGTTCACCGAGGCCGCCTCGGCGGTGGCCTACGTCACCGCCGACAGCCGGACGGCCAACTTCGACAACAGTCCCGTGCTGAACGCCAGCCACACCTCCTACCGGGCCCTCCTCCAGTTCACCACGGCCATCCCGGCCGGGTCGACGGTCGATTCGGCCACCCTCACCTTCGACTCGGCCACCACCGGCGCCGGGATGTTCAGCGTGTTCGGCGTGGCCCCCTTCGATCCGGGGTCGGTCACCTGGAACAGCCGGCCCACCATCAGCGGCGTCCCCCTGGGCTCGACGACGCCCCCCACGAGCACGGGGACCCAGACCGTCCCCCTGTCCGGCCTGACCCCCGGCGACGTCACCGACCTGGCCGTCACCTACTCCGTGCCCGGGACCATCGCCCATCTGGACGGACTCCCCGACAACCCTCCGGTGCTGGACATCGTCTACACGCCCCCCGCTCCGGCCACGACCCTTCCGGGCGACACCACGACCACCGGTGCGGGCGACACCACGACGACCGGGTCGACCCCTCCGCCGAGCACCACCTCGACGACCAGCGCCCCCTCGACCACGGTCCCGTCCACCAGCACCACCGCCCCGGCCACCTCCACCACGACACCCCCGGCCAGCCCGGGTCACAAGGTGCTGGTGATCATGGAGGAGAACCACAGCCAGGCCGAGTCGCTGGCCCAGATGCCCACGTTGACGGGCTACGCCACCCGGTACGGGGAAGCCACCGACTACTCCGCCATCACCCACCCCAGCCTGCCCAACTACGTGGCCATCTGGAGCGGTGACACCCAGGGCATCAGCTCCGACTGCGCCGTGGGCCCGGGCTGCCAGCCGGCCGCCCCGAGCGTGTGGGGCCAGACCATCGCCGCCGGGGAGACGGCCAAGGCCTACCAGGAGTCGATGACCTCCAACTGCCAGACCTCGAGCAGCGGCGGCTATGTGGCCCGTCACGGTCCGTGGCCCTACTTCGCCGACCCCACCGAGCAGGCGGAGTGCAACGCCAATGACGTCCCCCTGGGCACGACCACCAGCGGCAACCTGCTGAACGACGTGACCAGCGGCAACCTCCCGGTGACCGGAGAGATCACGCCCAATCTCAACAACGACGCCCACGACGGCACCCCGGCCCAGGCCGATGCCTGGCTCCAGCAGTGGCTCCCCGTCATCATGGCCGGCCCCGACTACGTCTCGGGCCACCTCACCATCCTGGTGACCTTCGACGAGGACGACTCCAGCCAGGGCAATCTCGTCCAGTTGGTGGCCATCGACCCCCGCCTCAACGGGGTCAGGGTGACAGGCGCCTTCAACCACTACTCCCTCACACGCTGGCTGGAGGACAACGCCGGGGTTCCCCTGCTCCGGAATGCCGCCACCGCTCCGGACCTGCGGGCGGCGTTCGGACTGTGACGGGAGGCCGGGCGGGCATGAACCGCCCACCCCCGGCCGTCACGCCGGCGCCTCGGGTTGGACGGATCCCCTCCGCCCTCCGGCACCCCTGAGCTCGCCGCCTCGGGCTACGGGCGGAAGGCCACCGTGGCCTGGATGTCCCGGTGGTCGCTGCCGGGGCCGTTGTCCGTGCCGATGGCCGTGACGGTCACCCCGGACCCGGTGAGCACGTGGTCGATGCGCACCACCGGGGGGATGATGGGCTTGGTCTGCGACCAGGTCATCTGGAAGGGGCGGGCCCGGGCGGCGGCCCCGTCGGTCATCCCGGCGGCCAGGATCTGGCGGAACCCCTTGTTCCCCCAGGTGCTGTTGAAGTCACCGACGAGGAGCAGCCCGGCCGGGCCACGTCGGCGCACCTGCTGGTCGATGTCGGCCACCTGGGCCTTCCAGATGGAGTACTGACCGGGGGCCGGACCCGTGGTGTGGACCACCCACAACGGCGCGCGGCCCGGTCGGGAGCTGCAGGGTCATCTTCATGATGAGGGGCGCATTGAAGAGGTAGGAGGCCGAGACGTGGGTGAGGGGGTACCGGGAGGCGATGAAGAAGGCGTGCGGGTCGTACCGCCGAATCTGCACCGTGTAGGGCAGGCCGGCCAGGGCTCCGCTGGCCTGCAGCTGGGTCACGTCGGGAGGGCTGGCCTCCTCCATGGTCAGCAGCTGGGGTTGATAGGCCTTGATCTCCTCGGCGTAGCCGGCCATGGACGGGTTGGACACGTAGACGTTGGCGTCGAACAGCTTGAGTGACGGGGCCGTGGTGGCCCAGGCGGGAACGGGCTGGGCCGCCGTGAGCTCGGGGAGGACCAGGACCACCTGGATGACCACGATGACCAGGGCCGCGGCGGCCAGCACGTACCGCCTCCCCAGGGCGGCGACGACCACCACGATCCAGGCCGGCAGGTAGATGAAGGCGGTGACGGAGTTGAGGATGGCCAACAGGTCCGACGAGTCCCAGGCGAACAGACGCAGGGCCGCCACCACGCCCAGGGCGGCCACCACGATCCACAGGACGACGGCGATCCACAGGGGAAGCCGGCGCCGGGGCCGGCTGTGGCGGTAGCCGGTGCGGGCCGCCCGGGGCGGCGCGTAGGTGGCGTCGACCGACATCGACGGATTCTACGGTGCCCACTCCCCCTCCCCCGGTCACCCTCCGTGAACGGAGCGGGATACCCGGGGGGATCCGTGCCCCCGTCCGGCGCCGACGGGTCCCGGCCTCCGGCGCCAGGGGCGCCCCGGCGGTAGCTCGTGAAGGAGTTCACGAGGCCCGTCCCAGGCACGATCCCCCGTCGGATCCCCGCCGGCCGGAGGACGTTCGGCCCCTCGATGCCACCACCGGCCGCCGGCCGGGTCCGGACCCTCATCCTCCGCCCCGCCGATGCTCCGGTGGCCATGTCCCAGGCTCCGCCTCAAGAGTGCCTCTGACCTGGTCGATGAAGGGCCATGGGTTTCCAGAGCCTGCGGCGGCTCCGTTCCGGTGAGTTTCGCGGCACACACTTCGCCGAGATGCTGTTCATGGGGCCGCTGGCCGCCGTGGCCATCGTCTCGCTGCAGCAGTTCCACCTGGTGTCGCCCTCCCCCCTCTGGCTCATCCCGGTCATCTTGGTGCTGGGGCAGCTGGCCTCCACGGCGTCGGGCTTCTGGTGGGACCGCTCCCACACCCGGTTCCGGCTGCACACGCGCATCGGCACCCAGATCGTGCTGGTCACCGCGGTCATCTACGCCACCGGCTGGGGGCCGGCCCTGGCTGTCGGGCTGGTTCTGGTCGGCCAGGAGTCCCTGGCCCTCACCGGATCGTCGTCCCAACGGGTCGTCCTGGTGTGGACCTTCGCCTGTCTGGCCGCCGGCGAGGTGTTCGTGGCGCTGCGGTGGTTCCCCTCCATGTTGCCCATCCCGGCCGACCACGGGCTGGCCGTGCTGGTGGCCATCGGCATCGCCTTCTCCTACCGGTCCCTCCAGTCGGCCCTGACCGAGAAGGAGAAGGCCGCCTCCCTGACCGAGAGCGGTGAGCGCCGGTTCCGGGCCCTGGTCCAGAGCTCGTCCGATCTGGTGTTCTCGATGGACGGCACCGGGTCGGTGACCTACGCCAGCCCGTCGTGCACCAAGGTCCTGGGCTACGAGCCCGACGAGATGCTCGGATCGCTGACCGGGCAG
Source organism: uncultured Acidimicrobiaceae bacterium (assembly GCA_963737625.1). Classification (GTDB taxonomy): domain Bacteria; phylum Actinomycetota; class Acidimicrobiia; order Acidimicrobiales; family RAAP-2; genus Bog-756. The sequence goes on along the minus strand of CAVTTK010000005.1, from coordinate 603,679 downwards.
CTGATCCACCCCGACGACATGGAGGACCTGCGGGCCACCATGGTCCAGGCCGCCCAGACCCCGGGATCGGCCACCGAGATCTCCCTGCGGGTCCTCCGCCGTTCGGGACAGTGGGTGTGGCTGGAGGGCCTGGCCACCAACCTGTTCGACGACCCGGACGTCGAAGCCATGGTCATCAACGCCCGGGACGTGACCGAGCGCCGGACCCGGCTGGAGCGGGAGACGGCCATCTCCGATCTGGGTCGGGACGTCCTGCGGGCCACCACCCTCGGCGCCGCCCTCACCTCGGCCACCGAGGCCATCGCCACCATCCTGCATCCCCGCTCCTGCCGCATCGTCCCGGTGGTCGAGCCTTCCGGGGACGACCAGCGTCCCGGGGAGCCGGCCGGGGAACGACCCGTGGTCGACGGCCTGGTGGCCGCCGGAGAGGTCCCCCGCCTGCGGCTTCCGGTGGGCGATCCCGACCACCCGATGGCCCACATCGAGGTCTTCCAGGACGAGCCCATCCGGAGCCACGACAAGCAGTTCGTCGAGACCCTGGCCGGCATCGTGTTCTCCGCCACCGTGCGGTTCCGGGCCGAGGACGCCATCCGCCACCAGGCCATGCATGATCCCCTCACCGGACTGTCCAACCGGGCCCTGTTCAACGACCGCCTGGAGCAGGCCCTGAGCCGACGGACCCGCATCGCCGGATGCGTCGGGGTGATGATCGTGGACCTCGACGGGTTCAAGAACGTCAACGACAGCCTCGGCCACCTGGTGGGCGACGCCCTGCTCATCGCCGTGGCCGAACGCTTCCGCGCCCAGCTCCGGGGCTCGGACACCATCGCCCGGCTGGGCGGCGACGAGTTCGCCATCCTGGTCGACACCCTGGAGACGGCCGACCAGGCCGGCACCGTGGCCCAGCGGGTGCTCGACGCCCTGGTCGAACCCCTGCAGCTCCCCGGCCAGGAGGTGGCCATCGGGGCCAGCGTGGGCATCGCCCTGACCGACGTCGGCGACACCAAGGCCGACCGCCTCCTGTCCGACGCCGACGCCGCCATGTACCAGGCCAAACGGGAGGGGAAGGGCTGCTACCGGGTGTTCCGGGCCGACATGCACGCCGCCGCCGTCGAGCGGATGAGCCTCGACCAGGACCTCCGGGGGGCCATCAGGGACCGGAGCCTGGCCGTCTACTACCAGCCCATCATCGACACCCGGACCGGCGAGGTCATCTCCTTCGAGGCCCTGTCTCGGTGGCGCCACCCCACCCGGGGCTTCGTCTCCCCCAGCACGTTCATCCCGCTGGCCGAGGAGTCCGGCCTCATCATCGAACTGGGCCGCGCCGTGCTGGACGAGGCCTGCCGTCAGACCCAGCGGTGGCGGGACCGCGGACTGGCCGAGCATCCCAGCATCTCGGTCAACGCCTCCCGCCTCCAGCTGGCCCATCCCCTGTTCATCGAGCACGTCACCGAGGCCCTGGCCGCCGCCGACCTGGAGTCCAGCTCGCTGATCGTGGAGGTGACCGAGTCCGTGCTGGCCTCGGAGTCCGGCCACATCATCGGCACCCTCGACGCCCTGCGGGAGCTGGGTGTCCGGGTGGCCATCGACGACTTCGGCACCGGCTACTCGTCGTTCGCCGCCCTGGCCGACCTGCCCATCGACATCCTGAAGATCGACAAGCGGTTCGTCGACAACCTGGTCCACGACGACCAGGGCCGGGGCTTCGTCAACGCCATCATGCAGTTGGCCACCACCCTCCACCTCGACACCACGGCCGAAGGGGTGGAGCTCCCCGCCCAACGGGACGCCCTGGTCCAGCTGGGATGCACCCACATCCAGGGGTATCTGTTCTCGCCGCCCATGCCCGCCGACCAGACCTACGCCTTCTTGGCCCGCGACATCGGCACCGACCTCATCCCGGCCGGTTGAGCGGCGGTCCGTAGGCCGGCTGCAGCCCGGCCAGCATGGGGAAGTGGCGGACATTCATGGTCAACAGTTCGGCTTCGACCACGATGGCCGTGGCGGCTATGAGGTAGTCGGCACCGTCGATGCCGTGGTGGGCCCGCCGGTACTGGCGCGCCAGTGCTCCGGCCAGTCGGGCCACGGTCTCATCGACGGCCAACCAGGTGAGGACCGAGAAGAACAGCTCGAGGTCGTTCCGCTCGGCGTCCCGCACGCCGGCCAGGAGTTCGAACCGGACCACCTCGCTGGCCACCAACGGCTCCCCGTCAACGATGAGCCCGCGGAGCAGTTCGGTGGCCGCGGGAAGTCCGCGCAGGTGATCGACGGCGACGCTGGTGTCGAGGGCCTTCACGCCGGGCCACCGTCACCGAGCCGTTGGTTGAGGTCGCCCCGACGGGCGTCCACATACTCCGCTCCGGTGGCGGTCCGCCCCGTCCATGACCCGGAGCTCACCTCGAGGGCCCGAAGCCGCTCCGCGTTGGTTGGTTCACCGAAGGCCCTCCGCACGGCGCGCCGGATCAGCTCGGACCGGGATGCGCCGGTGGCTCGACTCTGCCGATCGAGGAGCTCCAGCTCCTCATCGCCCAGGTAGATCTGCGTCCTTCCCACTACACCACTATACACCATATGGTGTCCCACCCCATGGTCAGTTGTCGCCGGTCGGTCGGTCGGGAGGCTGACGCCGACCCCGGGGGCGACCGGTGACTGACAGTTGCTCCGACCAGGACGAACCTCGGGCACCCCCCTCCGACCCGCCGGCGGCACAGCCGGAGCGGCGGCGGACTGCTCGGCTCATCGGGCCTCCCCGCGACCGGGTGCCCGGCCTGGGACCCCCTATCCTGCCGGGCATGTCCGATGGGGGAGACCGCGCCAGCCAGGCCACCAACACCTCGAGGACCGCCGTCCGGCTGGTCGAGAACCTGAACCTGGCCCTGGAGAATCTCCGCCAGAGCACCCGGTTCGTGGAGAAGGCGGCCCGGCGATCCATCCGCCTGCTGGAACAGGGGGCCGACGCCACCACGGCGCTCACTGCCGCCGTCCCGGCCGAGACCCGGTCGGTGATGAACGATGCCCTCAAACAGGTGGAGGAGGCCAGACACGAGATCCGGCTGTTCGTCTTCGCCGTGAGTCTCGACCAGGGCGTCTCCGTGGCCGAACTGGCCCGACAGTACGGATTCTCCCGGCAGTTGGCCGCTCGCTATGCCCGGGACGCACGGGAGGCTCGGGCCCAGCACCGCCTCTGACTCCGGTGGGCCACGGGGACGGGATCCGAACGGCCCACCGGGTGTGGACGCCGCCGACCCGTGTCAACCCCTCTTTACATGGTGGGCGCGACCGGGCCTACGATGTCGCCCGTGGCCGCAGAGGTACGGACCTGTCCCGGGCGCCTGGTGGTGCACGCCGAGGGAACGGTGGCCTTCTGTTCCGAGGAACCCGAAGGGAGCTCCTGTGTCGGCTACGGCGCCACCCACGCCTCGGAGCCGGACCCGTGCTGGGCCAAGGTGGCCGGCGCGGCGTGCGGCGTCTGCGACCGGCGCCGGTGAGACGGCCCAGGGACCGCGCGGCACTCCCCCACGGCTAGGTCGGCGTGGCTCCAGCCTCCCGGAGTCGTGGTCACCGACGCCCTGGTCACCCGGCGGGAGCCGTGGCCGCCATGCCCACGATGGGCCGGTTGAGGTGGATGGCCCCGGTCGAACCGTCGAAGGGGGCGTCGCCGAAGGCGAAGATGCCGCCGTCGGAGGCCACCAGCCAGTAGCCGTTCCCACTGGGGGAGGCGGCCATGCCCACGATGGGCTGGTTGAGGTGCATGCCCCCGGTCGATCCGTGGAAGCCGGCGTCGCCGAAGGTGAAGATGCCGCCGTCGGAGGCCACCAGCCAGTAGCCGTGGCCGGACGCCGTGGCCGCCATGCCCACGATGGGCTGGTTGAGGTGCATGCCCCCGGTCGATCCGTGGAAGCCGGCGTCACCGAAGGTGAAGATGCCGCCATCGGAGGCCACCAGCCAGTAGCCCTGGCCGTCCGGAGTGCTGGCCATGCCCACGATGGGCCGGTTGAGGTGCATGGACCCCGTCGATCCGTGGAACGAGGCGTTCCCGAAGGAGAAGATGCCGCCGTCGGAGGCCACCAGCCAGTAGCCCCGGCTGCCCGGGGTGGCGGCCATGCCCACGATGGGCTGGTTGAGGTGGCTCCCGCCCATCGAGCCGAGGAAGGAGGCGTCGCCGAAGGCGAAGACCCCCCCGTCCCGGGCGACGGTCCAGTAGCCCCCGCCGTCGGTGGTGTCGGCGATGCCCACCACGGGCTGGTTGATGGTGATGCCCCCGGTCGATCCGCAGAAGGGGAGGTTGCCGAAGCTGAACACCCCGCCGTCGCTGGCCGTGAACCGGTAGCCCGCCGGTGACCCCGGCGGCGGATTGCACGGCACGTGGAGGCCATTCCCGAGGGCCATCGGGGCCACATAGAGCGACCGCACCGCACCACAGGAGTAGTTGGTGCACGTGCTGGGCCACCCGGCGTAGGCCAACCACCAGTTGCCCGAGGCGTCGGTGAACAGTGAACCGCCCGCCGGTCCGGCCACGTTCCCGTAGGAGGTGAGGAAGGGTCCCGACGTCGGCTGTGCGCACGGTCCGAGGGGACCGCTGCAGGTGGTCAGGGCCTGGGCGTAGCTGGAGGACAGGAAGTTCCCCACCGAGAACAGGAGGTTGTAGGTGCCGTCCACGGAGACCATCTGGGGATCGTCGAAGGTGGTCTCCCAGGGCACCAGGGGCTGGTCCACGGTGATGATGGCCGTGGGTGTCCCGAGGAAACCGGTCCCGCCGGCGTTGAGCTGGACCGAGAACACCTGGGAGGCGGCCGACGAACTGCCGTCGTTGGACTTCCACAGCAGGTAGGCCGCTCCGGTGGCCGGGTCGATGAACGGGCTCGGGTCGAGCACGCCCCCCGGGGCGCAGTAGAGGGGTCCGGCGGAAGTGTCGGTGAATACCGGGGCACTGGGGGTGAGGGTTGCCGCCGTGGCCACCGAGAGGCAGCTGTGCCCGCTGTCGTTGGGGTTGGGGTTGACCGAGGCGTCGTAGAACATCACCCAGTGGCCGCCGTAGAAGAAGACCCCCGGGGAGGTCTGGGTGTCAGGCGTCTCCCATCCCGGGGTGACCGGTAGGGCGGAGGACCCGAAGGACTGCCCGGTAAACGAGCGCCACCCCGAGGCGGGACTCGCCGTGGTGTCGATCAGGGCCTGGATGTGGTTGCCCAACGGGGTCCCGGTGGTGAAGGCGTAGTAGGTGCCGGCGTTGTAGAGGACGTCGGGGTCGGGAGCGTCACCGGCGAAGGCCGGCGTCTGGCTGGGCTGGATCGACACCCGGCTCTGGACCGCCGGGCCGGCGTGGGCCGCCCCGGCCGGGGTCAGCAGGACGAGGCCCGGGAGGGCGGCCAGCACGGCCGCCGCCGTGGTCAGAACCTTGACGCGCACAGTCGATCTCATGAATACCCCACCCGCCTTACGGTCACCGGGCCGCTCCGTCACGGCTCCTGGGAGCGACCGTAGCCCGAGTGATTCCGCTCTGCGAGTGCCGCGGCTTGTGGGGAGCCAGCTCCGATGGTGTCGGTGCTCCCGGACGCGGCGTCGGGCCGTCGTGTTCGTCTGGTGCGGCCCGCTGCACCCGGTCACCGTTATCCGGTCCGGATCACCGGGTGCGGATCACCGAGGCGGAGAACCATCGTCACCCCCGGCTCGACCCATGGTCGCTTTCGACCGATCCGATCTCGCGGGTCGGTTGTGTCGGGGCCCGGTGACCATCACCTACAGGACATGTCGGAAGGAGGATAGGCTCAGCCCGATGGTGGCGGTCACCCTGGCGGATTTGGCATATCGGTACCGGCAATTCCTCATCGCTGTCGTCGGCGCGGGCCTGGTGATGTCCATCGCCCTGCTCCTCACGGGCCTGGCCAATGGCTTCATCTCGGAGACCCACTGGACGGTGTCGGCCATCGGCGCCGATCGTTGGGTGATCACCACCGGAGCGTCCGGTCGCATCGCCTCGGAGGGAGTCTTCCCGCAGTCCGATGTGGCTCGTATCGCGCGGCAGCCCGGCGTGGTGCACGCCGACCCCATCGCCATCGTCCCCCAGCAGGTCGTGGCCATGGGCAACGAGACCACCACGGTCAACCTGGTCGGCGCGCAGCCCGGCGGTCTGGGGGTTCCCACCGTGGTGTCGGGTCACACGGTGACGGGGAACGGCCAGATGGTGGTCGACACGTCGGCCGGTATCCCGCTGGGCAGCAACGTGTCCATAGGGGACGTCCGGTTCCGGGTGGTCGGCCTGGTGTCCAACCGGACCCTGCTCGGCGGGGGTCCGATGGCCTATCTCACGTTGCACGACACCCAGGTGGTCAGCCTGGGTGGTCGTCCCCTGGTCACGGGGGCCGTGACCACCGGGGTCCCGGCCACCGTCCCGGCCGGGCTCGCGGTACTGACCAACGGTCAGGTCGAGGACAGCACCATCGCCTCGCTCGGTCCCGCCGTGTCATCGATCAACAGTTTCAAGATCCTGATGTGGTTCGTCGCCGGCATCATCATCGCCGCCCTCCTCTATGTGTCGGCCCTCCAACGGGTGCAGGACTTCGCCGTCCTGAAGGCGCTGGGGTCCTCGAACTCGACGCTTCTACGTAGCCTGGCCCTGCAGGCCGTGCTGGTCTCCCTGGCCGCCGCGGCGTTTGCCGCCATCATCTCCAACTTCATGGGCGGAATCTTCGATCAACCGGTGGACATCCCGTCCAGTGCCTTCTACGCCCTGCCGGTCATCGCCGTCGTCGTCGGCATCCTGTCCAGCCTGGTGGCCCTGCGGCAGGCCACCCAGGCCGATCCCGCCGCCGCCTTCGGCTGAACGGTGCCCACGCTCACCGCCACCGATCTCACCATGGAGTTCCACTCCAGCGGGTACCTGGTGCGACCGCTCCACGACTTCTCCTTCACCGCCGAGGACGGGCAGTTGGTCGTGTTACTCGGACCCTCGGGGTGCGGAAAGACCACGCTTCTGTCCTGTCTGGCCGGGCTCCTGACCCCCACGGCGGGAACCATCTCGGTCGGGGACACCACGGTCACCAGCCTGACCGGCTCGGATCTCTCCGACTACCGTCGTCACCGCGTCGGCGTCATCTTCCAGGCCTTCAACCTCATCCCGAGTCTGACGGCTCAGGGCAATGTGATGGTCCCGTTGCGACTGGCCGGGGTGCGCAGGGGTCCCGCTCGGGAGCGGGCCGACTTCCTGCTCAAACAGGTCGGACTGGATGCCCGGGGCCATCACCGGCCCCGCGAGATGTCCGGGGGGCAACAGCAGCGGGTGGCCATCGCCCGGGCTCTGGTGCAGGATCCGCCATTGGTCCTGGCCGACGAGCCCACCGCGCACCTCGACTACATCCAGGTCGAGGAGATCCTTCGCCTCCTGCGAGACATCGCTTCGCCCGGGCGCACGGTCGTAGTGGCCACCCATGACGAGCGGATCACCCAGCTGGCCGACCACGTCGTCGAACTCGTCCCCCACCTTCCCGAGGGCCAGCGCGAGCCCGTTCAGGTCACCCTGGTCGCCGGCGAGGTGCTCTTCCGCCAGGGCGACGCCAGCGATGTGGTGTACACGGTCAACTCCGGACGTCTGGAGATCTACCGCGAGCTGGAGGACGGCGGGGAGGAGACGCTGCGCGTCGTCGGACCGGGGAGCTACTTCGGGGAGCTCGGACCCTTCTTGAACCTGCCCCGAGGCGCCTCGGTCCGGGCCTTGGACAGTTCCGTCCTGACCGGGTACCCGCCCCGCCTGTTCCGTTCCCTCCACCCGAGCGGGTTCCAGGACCAGAGCTGAACCAGCCCACCGCGCCGGTGGCGTCCGGTCGGCGTCGGCCGGGGGGCACACAAGGACCGGCCCACCAGGGAAGCGGAGCGGCTCGGCTGGGGAAGGGACACGGAGGACTCTGATGGTGGAGGATGCACACGGCCGGGGAGCGTCCCGGCCCCGGCCCGATCGAGGCGCCCGGACCGGGAAGGATGGAACAACTGATGGAGTGGCCGCTGCTGCCGTCCCTGTCCGAAGTGGAACGTCGGGAGGTGCTCACCCTGGCCCGGCGGCGGCGCTTCCGACGGGGCGAGGTCATCTTCCACGAAGGCGACCCGGGTGACACCCTGCACCTGATCGATCGGGGCCACGTGGCCATGCGGGTCACCACGCCGCGGGGGGACGTGGCCACGCTGCTGGTCGAGGGTCCGGGGAGCCACTTCGGCGAGTTGGCTCTGGTCTCGGAGTCGGGGACGAGGAACTCCACCGTGGTGGCCCTGGGCGCCACGGAGACACTCAGCCTGCACCGGAGGCCGGCACCACGCGGCCCAGCCCGCCCACTGACTCCGTTCCGGACGGCCTCGATGCACCGGCCACCCCCCATGGTGCCGGCCACTACCCCAGGATCAGGCGTCCTCCCGTGTAGTCGAAGACGACCCAGTGGAAGCGGATGAGTTGATCGGATCCCAGGGTCCCGTACACGCCCTGGTTCGTGGCCGGACCGAAGGGGGACGACTCGATCAGCTGGGGCTGCAGGGGGACGCCGGGAATCGACCACGGGCCGCTGTGGACCAGCGGGGCGTTGATCGTGGCGCACGAGCTGTACGTGGTCTGGACCAGGTTGGTGTGGACCAGGTGCTGGGACCGGGCCACCGCTGAGTCGACCTCCGACTGGGTCGTCCCGGTGTCGACATTGAACGTCCCACTGGGTCCGTGGCCGAAGCGGATCCGCACATCCATGGCTACGGCTCCGGGAGTCAGGACGACGGTGGTGGGCACGGACGTCCCCCTCCGGCCCGGCAACACCGCTCCTGTGGGCAAGGGACCAGTCTCCCCGTGGGCCGTGACATTTCCGGACGGCACGCCCCCTTCGGGCCCCGCCAGGATCATGGACTTGTGCACGAAGTCGATCCGGACGGCACCGAAGCGGAGCAGGACGTCAGAGCCCAGCAGCCCGACGGGCTGGCCGGGGATGCCGAAGTCGGGCAGCGTGCCGGAGATCACCGGCTGGGGAGCGAGATTCACGCCCCCCACGGACCACGCGGCGATGGCCACCGGTTGCACGGTGAACGAGCATCCGATGCCGTCGTCGGTGGCCGATGCTCCGAGAGCCGGCAGGGCGAGCTGCGTCGCCAGGGACGAGGCGACCACCGAGATCCCGGCTCCCGTGTCGATCTCGAAGGGGAAGGGCCCCTTCCCGTCCACGCAGACGTTCACCAACTCCTCGACCTGCCCCTTGACCTCGCTCACGGTGATCGGTATGCGTGAAGCCCCACCGGGCAGTTGGAGGGCACCTCCGCAACCGGCCCTGGTCGGCGGCAGGGCGAAGTTGTCCACGTTGGGCAACACCTTCACCGCCGACGGGCCCTGGGCGACGCTGGTCAGCTGCGCGGAACCCGGTCCCGCGGCGCGGTTCGGCGCCCCGGCGACCGGAGCCACGGCCGCCCCGGCGAGCAGGACGAGTACCCCCACGGCGACCGCTCCGACCACCACGCTGCCCGCACTCCGGCGCATCACGTCCCGCCCTTCTGATCACATCCGGGACGGACCGGCTCGGGTTCCGCCCCACCCGGGCGACCGCGGCCACGCACTCGACATCGTCGAGGACCCGGCCCACCGTCGTCTCGGCGTGGTGGGACGCTATCCCCGTGCCGCACCCCCCGCAACGCCACGTGCTGGGTTCCGATCGGGCCGCTGACGGGTCGTGGTTCACGTCCTCCAGATCCGTGTCCCACACGGCATGGTCCGTCGGTCACGGCTTCTCGAGACCGCGCACCCGATCCCCCGACCTGGGTGGTGTATCATCATGATACACTTGTAGCAGTATGAGACGGACCACTGGAGGCCCCGATGCCCACTGACCGACCGACCCGCTTCGCCGTCGACCTGCTGGAGTCCGCTGCCGTGGAGGGCCGGCGCGAGAGTCGCTCGGCCAAGCAGCAGCTGGACCACTGGGCCCGGGTGGGTAGGGCCGTCTCCATGCACGAGACCGCGGCCCGCCGCCGGGTCGAGGCCGCGTTGTCCGGAGCGCTGGAACTCGGCCAGCTCGACCAGAGTGAGCGCCTGGTGGCCAACGCCGAACTCGATGTGGCCATCCAGGCCCGGGCCGACGCCACCTCGTTCGGAGCCCGTCTGGCGGCCCAGGGCGTGACCACCGTCGCCCTGGCCGACGACGGCACACTGGTGGAGCACCGCCCCGACGGCTCGCGGACGGTCATCGCTGCTCGCTCGTAGTGAGCCGTCTCGACCTGGTGGTCGGCCCGAACGGCGCCGGGAAGTCGACGTTCGTCGGCCTCGTCCTGGCGCCGACCCTCCCGGGTGCCGCCTTCGTCAACGCCGACGAGATCGCCGCCCACCACTGGCCCGATGAACCCGAATCCCACGCCTACGAAGCTGCGGCCATCGCCGCCGCCACCCGGTCGCGGCTGATCGAACTCCGGCGCCCGCTGATCGCCGAAACCGTGTTCTCGCACCCGTCCAAGCTCGAGCTGATGGACGAAGCGGCAACGGCGGGCTACTACGTGGCGCTCCACGTGCTCATGGTCCCCGTCGACTTGGCCGTGGCCCGCGTCGAGTACCGGAAGGCCAGCGGCGGACACGGTGTGCCGGACGACAAGATCCGCGGGCGCTACCGCCGCCTGTGGCCGATCGTGGCCGAGGGCGTGCCCAAGGCCGGATCGGCCACCTTCTGGGACAACGCCCACCGGGACGGGCCCCGACGGGTGGCCATGTTCATCGAGGGCGTCGTCGTCGGGTTCCCCGTGTGGCCGACCTGGGCGCCGGCGGCCCTCACCGATCGCTGGCCGGCCTGACGCAGGCACCTCTGCCGAGAGCGCCCTGGCTCCACGCCCGAGCCTTCCACTAGCTGGACGCTGGACCCGCCCTTCGGCTCAGGTCACTGGCCCCCGGCCCGATCGTCATCCAGATCCTCGGGGTAGGTTACGTCCACCTCGGCGATCGAGCGGGGAAAATCGGCCATGTTGTTGGTGATGAACCGGTCCGCACCCGCCCCGACAGCCGTGGCCAGGTGTACCGCGTCAGCAGCACGCAGCCCATAGGTCGCGCCTAGCGACGTGGCCAGCTCTGCAGTGGCCTGGTCGGTGGGAAGCAGCTCAAGCCGCCCGAGCAACCAGGCAAGTGATGAGAGTTCGCCGTCAGCTCCGCGGCGCATCGGCTCGGTCAGCAACTCGGGGACCAGCAGCACCGACCCGATGCCTACCGGCGCGAAGCTCTCCCCCCGTGGCCGGTCGGCGAAGAGGACCCGGATTCGGCGCCCGAGTTCGTGACCGGCGACGGCGGCGTAGATCAGAACGTCGGCGTCGAAAGCATCCACGGCAGAGAGCGATCAGCGCCGGGACCGCTCGGCTCGAAGGCCGTCGATCATGACCTCGGCCTCTCCTTGGCCGAGCGCAGGTGCGGCATCGACCGGAATGGACCGGCCTGCGGCCAGAAGTTCACGGATCACGACCGCCCTCTCGAACGCCGAGCCAGCCCGTCGCACCCGTAACGCGTCGGGACGCACCACCACCGCCACAGCCTTTCCGTGGCGGGTGATCGTGATCTCTTCGCCGCCGGTGACGCGCCGCACGATCTCGGGAAGCGCGGCACGAGCCTGGCTGACGGTCACATTCCGGTCCACAGAGGGATAGTACATCTCTGTACATCTCTGTACAATTCATCTCGGACTATGACGACGACCGAGGCTCAAACACCTTCGACCCACAAGAAGCCCGTAAAAGGGAACAGCCAATGATCCCCATGGAGTTGGCAGTGCGCGTGGTGACCTGCTGACCTCACGGTTCTACGCCGTCGTCGTCATGTCGACTCTTAGTCGAGCAGGCCGCGGATGTCGGCGGCGGTCAGCGCCCCCGACTCGAGCCCACCGGCGTCCATCACGTCGGCGAACAGGGCGGACTTCTTGGCCTTGAGGGCCATGACCTTCTCCTCGATGGTGTCCTTGGCCACCAGGCGGTAGACCATGACCTTGCGCGTCTGGCCGATGCGGTGGACGCGGTCCACGGCCTGGGCCTCGGTCGCCGGATTCCACCACGGGTCGAGGAGGATGCAGTAGTCGGCCTCGGTCAAGTTGAGTCCGAAGCCACCGGCCTTGAGACTGATGAGGAACACCGGGGCGGCCCCGTCCCGGAACTCGGCGATGACCCGGTCCCGCGTGCGGGTCTTGCCGTCGAGATAGCAGAGGTCGATGCCGGCCTTCTCGATCCGGTGACGGGCCAGGGTGAGGAACCGGGTGAACTGGCTGAACACCAGGACGCGGTGACCGTCCTCCACGATGTCCTCCAACATCTCCATCAGGGCGTCGAGCTTGGTGGACGGGACCCCGTCGTAGGCGTCGTCGATGAGCGACACGTCCAGGCTGGCCTGGCGGAGCAGGGTGAGGGACGAGAAGATGGCCATGCGGTTCTTGTTCATGTCCCCGAGGAGCCCGAGGACCTTCTGGCGCTCGCGCTGGAGGTGGGTCTGGTAGATCCGGTGGTGCCGGGGGTTGAGGTCGAGCTCGAGCACGGCCTCCTGCTTGTCGGGCAGGTCGCTCGCCACCTGTTCTTTGGTGCGACGCAGCATGAGGGGTCGGACCCGACGTCGGAGCTGGGCCAGGCGCTCGGCGTCGGCGTTCCGCTCGATGGGCAGCCGGTAGTACTCGGAGAACCGCTCGGGGCTGGTGAACAGACCCGGTGCGGCGATGGACAGCAGCGACCACAGCTCCATGAGGTTGTTCTCGATGGGTGTCCCGGTCATGCACACCTTGAACGGGGCGGGCAGCAGCTTGGCCCGCTGGTAGGTCTGGGACTGGCGGTTCTTGGCGAACTGGGCCTCGTCCAAGAAGAGTCCGGTCCAGGCGATGTCGGCGTAGCCCGAGTACTCCAGGCGGAACAGGCTGTAGGAGGTGACGACGAGGTCGGCACCCTCGGCGTGTCGGGCCAGTGCCGTGCCGCGACGCTTCTCCGTCTCGGTGACCGTGACCACCTGGAGGCCGGGAGCGAACCGGCGGCACTCGGCGGCCCAGTTGCCGACCACGCTGGTCGGGGCCACCACCAGCCAGGGGGCGTCGCTCAGGCCCCGATCCCTGGTGTGGCACATGAGGGCCAGGGCCTCGAGGGTCTTGCCCAGTCCCATGTCGTCGGCCAGGACCCCGCCCAGACGGTGCTCGTAGAGGTAGGCCAGCCAGTTGAAGCCGGCCAGCTGGTAGGGCCGGAGGGTGGCCTCGAGGCTGGCCGGGCTGGGGTACTCGGTCCGGTCGGCGGCCTCGGACAGGGAGCGCACCGACTCCTCCCAGGCCCGGGCCTGGGCGGTGACCACGCCCAGGTGCTGGAGGTCCTCCCACAGGCTGGCCTGGAAGCGGCTGAGCCGGATCCCGTCGTCCGAGGTGTCGAGCAGGGCCCGGGCCTCGGCGATCAGCCGGGCCAGCTCGCCGAGCTCCTCGCTGTCGAGGGAGAACCACGTCCCCGAGGGGAGGATGAGGTGGCCCTGCCCCTCGGCCAGGGCCACGAACAGCTCGGTGAAGGGCACCTTCTCCCCGCCCACGGTGACGCTGATGGTCAGGTCGAACCAGTCGTTGTCCTTCGTGGCCCGGCCGCCCAGGTTGACCACCGGCGCGGTGACGGCCTCCCGGTACTCGGGCAGGGTTCCGACGTGCTCCACCGTCACCCCGTCGGTGGCCTCCAGTCGGGGGAGCAGGTCGCTGATGAACCGGACCACGTCCATGCCCTCGAGGTGGCTCTCGGCGGCCAGGCGGTCACCGGCCCGCCACCGTTCGAACAGCTCGGGCACGGGCCGAAGGACGTCCACCACCGCCTCCATGACCACCTCTTCGGCAGCCCGGTCTCGAAACCGCCCCCGCACTCCCCACAGGCGCTCGCGCCCCTCGATGCCCTCGCCCCCCATGGTCCAGGTCAGGTGGAGGCGGTGGCCCTCGTCATGGCGGAGGGAGAGGATGAGGGTGGCCGGCCGGGCCTCGGGCAGCTCGACCGAGTGGTCACTCGAGGCCACCCGCACCCGGCGGCGGAGGCGGGGCACCAGGGCGCGCACGAAGCGCTCCTCGTCGTGGTGGGGCACATCCACCGTGGCCGTCCGGAGGAAGGCCCGGAGGTCGTCGTCGACCGGCGTGTCAAGGGCGGCCAGGCCGAGCCCGGTGGCCGGGGCGTCGGCCTTGGTGCCCGGAGTGGGCACCGTCTCGTCCCACCAGGCGATGCCGTGGGCCGGCCGGCCGATGAGCATGGACGTCTCCAAGGGGAGGTCCACGGTGTCGGTGCCGATGCGGGGCTGGGCCCGGAGCCCCGACGGGGTCCGGGTCACGTCGATGGTCACGGCGGCGACCGTGGACAGGAAGGTCACCGGCTGGGCCTGGCGACCGGCCTGGAGGAGGGGGATCCCGAGACCCCGGGCCTCCCCGAGCAGGTCCCACAGGCGGCGGCTGTTGATGGCCTCCAGCCGCACCACCTCGTCGGTGTAGCTGTAGGTGTTCTGTCCTCCGGACAGCCGGCTCAGGGCCAGGAGCTCTTTGACCACCTGCAGCCGCTCGGCGAATCCGGGCGACCGTCGGCGACCGTAGGAGAAGTACTCGAGACTCGACCACGACACACCGCTCCGCACCCAGCGGCCGGACTGGCCGGGGACGACCGGGCGGATCCTGATGCCCGGCCCCACCGCCGAGGTGCGGCGCCCCGAGGCCTGGGGGGTGACGATCAGCTCGAACTGGAGGGCCAGCTCGGCCGGGCCGCTGTCGTCGACCGGGTCGTCGGGGTCGGCGCCGGCGTCCAACAGGGCCTCGAGGGGGAGGGCCCAGTCCGCCCCTCCGGCGACGCCGTCCCGGCCGCCGGGATCCGAGGGGTGGGCCGAGCGGCCACCGGCGCCGGTCCGACCGGTGCGCTTCGGGGTGGAGCGGGCGGTCGGCGCCACGTCCCCTCGCACCAGGGTGAGCGTGGGGGCCTGGGAGGCGCCCTCAGCCGGTTCGTCGGCCAGCACCAGGGCCACGGCGTGCTTGCAGTTGTAGCCCACCGGGCAGCTGCAGGTGGCCTCGATGGCCGACAGCTGACGGTTGGGCGACCGGGTCAACCGGACCGAGGCCACATAGGGTCGGGCCGCACCACCTTGCACCTGACCGACGACATGGGTGCCACCGGGGTTCCAGGTGCAGTGGCGGACCGCCCCGTGCTCGGCGTAGGCCCTCCCCCGCTCGAAGGTGGTCGTCCCCACCAGGCGCGCCAGCGCCGACTCGTCGCCCTGGGCGATCACCGCGCCCTCCTGGTGTCGGTTCCTCGGGTGATGACCTCACGGTAGCGGTCAGGGGCGCCCCGCCCTGTATCCGTGCACCCGGCGGGCCGAGAACCGACGGACGTCGATCCCCAGCACCGGTACCCAGTGGTGACTCCGGTTCCGGTGGTCGTGGTACTTGGTAAGGCATCGTTGGCCGCCAAGAAGAGTGAGGACATGGCGAGCGGTGGCCGACGTGCTGGCGCTCGTCCCCTGACGGACCGTCCTCGGGGACCGGGAGTCCGGGTGGCCACCCCGATCCGGTAGGGGGTTTGCGGCCCGGCCGCCTCGCCCCGGTCCGTCAGGCGGCGTCGCCGGAACCTTCGCCGGCGCCGGGGTCGGCCGGAGGACCAGACCCGGACACCATGGAGGCGTACACGGCCAGGAGGGCGCGCTTCTGGGAGTCGTTGAGCCGGGGGTCGCGGCGGATGGAGGCCTCGGTGGTCGACGGGGCGTCGTCACCGGTGACGATGTCGGCGGCCTGGGCCAGCAGGTCGCCGACCGACAGGTTGAGGGCCTGGGCCAGGGACTTGATCACGGCGATGGAGGGCTGGTGGAGGCCGCGCTCGATCTGGCTCAGGTAGGGATTGGACACCTTGGTCAGGTCGGCCAGCTGCCGCAGGCTGAGCTGGGCCAGGTGGCGCTGGCTGCGCAGGTAGCCGCCGAAGGTGTCCCACGGCCCCTCCGGACGGTCGCCCGAACCACCGCTGCTCCCATCACCGGTCCCGTCTTCGGTCATGGCCGGCTCGGAGTCGCCGGCAACCGGACAGGGGCCATGCTGCACTGTACCGACCGACCGACCGACCGACCGTCCCCAGTCCGGCAACTGTTCACACGCCGTTCGCACAATTCGGCCAATTCCCCCGGTCAGACCAGGAAGGCCTGTGATTGACTGGGTTCGAGACCACCAGAGGACTCGGCTTCGAGAACGAGGTAGGAGCGGGCAAAGGCGACATTGCGTACGTTGACTGCTTCCATAGTGCGGGGACCGGCGGGAGTCGCCCGTCGCCTCATGGGGCGCATCGACCCGTTGGGACTGGCCGACGCCACGGTGCAGGTGGGTGTGCGCACGGTCACCACCAGTCTCCCCCGGACCGCGGCCGGCGTCGGCCTCGAACTGGGTCGGATCGCCATCGGGAAGTCGGACGTCACCCCCGAGGCCAAGGACTGGCGGTTCAAGAACGCCGCCTGGAGCAGGAATCCGGCCTTCCGCCGTCTCGGCCAGTCCTACCTGGCCTGGTCCCGGGCCTCCCTGGCCCTGGTGGAGCAGACCCCGGTGGACTGGCGCACCAAACAACGGGCCCGCCTGGCCACCACCTTGGTGACCTCGGCCCTGTCCCCCACCAACGCTTTCGTCCTCAACCCCGACGCCATGGTCCGCGCCTACGAGACCGGGGGCCGGAGCCTGGTCTCGGGAGCGGCCAACATGGCCCGGGACGTCGTCACCCACCGCGGCCTGCCCCGCACGGCCGACCCCGATGCCCATGTGGTCGGTCGCGATGTGGGCATCACCCCCGGAGCGGTGGTCTTCCGCAACGAGGTCTGCGAACTGCTCCAGTACTCGCCCACGCGGGACCAGGTCCACACCACGCCGGTGGTACTGGTGCCGCCGCAGATCAACAAGTACTACTTCATGGACCTGGCCCCCGGTCGCAGCCTGGTGGAGTACGCCCTCAACCAAGGCCTGCAGATGTACGTGGTCAGCTGGCGCAATCCCACCATCGAGCATCGCCACTGGGACCTCGACACCTACGTGGCCGGCGTGGAGGAGGCCCTGCGGGCCGCGGCGGAGATCGCCGGCACCGACCAGGTCAACACCATCTCGCTGTGTGCCGGGGGGATCACCACGGCCGCCCTGCTGGGGCGGCTGGCCGCCCTGTCCGACTCCCTCATCCACTCGGCCACCTTCGCCGTGACCCTGCTCGACTTCTCCGTGCCCACCCTGATCGGCATGTTCGGCAGCCCCACCATCGTCCGCAATGCCCGGGCCGCGGCCCGACGGCGGGGGGTGCTCCCGGCCCACGAGTCCGAGGCCATCTTCTGCCTGCTCCGGCCCAACGACCTCATCTGGAACTACTGGGTCGGCTCCAACCTGCTGGGTGACCGGCCCCCGGCCTTCGACGTGCTGTCCTGGAACGCCGACCCCACCCGGCTGCCCGCCGGACTCCACCTCGACTTCCTGGACATGTTCGCCAACAACTCGCTGGCCAACGGGGACGTCACGGTGCTCGGCACCCAGGTCGACCTCGGCCGGGTGACGTGCGACTCGTTCGTGGTGGGCGCCCGCACCGACCACCTGACCGAGTGGAAGGCCTGTTACGCCACCACCCAGCTGCTGGGCGGGTCCAGCCAGTTCGCCCTGTCCACCTCGGGGCACATCCAGAGCCTGGTCAACCCCCCGGGCAACCCCAAGATGAGCGTGTGCCTCGGCCCCGCCCTCGGGCCCGACCCCGAGTGCTGGCTGGAATCGGCGGCCACCCTTCCCGGCTCGTGGTGGGAGCCGTGGGGTCGCTGGGTCGCCGAGCGGTCGGGCGACCGTCGGCCGGCCCCCTCGGGCCTGGGCAGCGCCCGGCACCCGGTGCAGTACGCGGCACCGGGCCACTACGTTCTGGCCCCATGAGATCGGCACCGTGAGGTCAGCGCCATGATGGACACCCCGCTCAACGCCTGGCTGCTGTTCGACAACGCCCCGGTGCACGCACCCCACGCCGAACTGGTGAGCCGCTCCCCCGACGGCACCGTCGAACGCCACACCTACCGGCAGTTCGGTGACCGGGCCCGGCAGTTGATGCACGCCCTCGACCGACTGGGCCTCCCCGAGGGGGCCACCGTGGGCACGTTGGCCTGGAACAGCGCCCGCCACCTGGAGGCCTACTTCGCCGTGCCGTGCACCGGACGGGTGCTCCACACCCTCAACCTCCGGCTCTCGGGTGAGGACCTGGCCTTCATCATCGGCGACGCCGGCGACCGGGCCGTGCTGGTCGACCCCGACCTGCTCCCCCTGCTGGAGGAGGCCCTCCAGCACCTGCCCCGGTTGGACCACGTCGTCGTGCTGGGCGACACCGTGCCCGAGACGTCGATCGCCGGGGCCATCGCCTACGAGGACCTGCTGGCCGACCAGCCCACCGAGTACCCACGCCGGGAGATCGACGAACGTCAGCCCATGGGGCTCTGCTACACGTCGGGCACCACCGGTCGGCCCAAAGGCGCCGTCTACACCCACCGGTCGACCTTCCTCCACGCCCTGGCCTGCACCAGCCACGCCGCCATGTCCATCGGGCCGGGCGACGCCGTGCTCCCCCAGGTGCCCATGTTCCACGCCAACGCCTGGGGCATGCCCTATGCCGCCACCGCCGTGGGGGCCAAGCAGGTCTTCTTCGCCGGCGCCCTCGACCCATCCGACTTCCTCGACCTCATGTCGGCCGAGCGGGTCACCGTGGCCGCCGGGGTGCCCTCGGTGTGGCTCGGGGTGGCCGACGAGCTGGCCCGGCGGGGCGGCTCGCTGCCCGACCTCCGCCACATCGTCTGTGGTGGGGCCCAACCCCCTCGCTCCCTCATCGAGCGCTACGCCGACCAGTTCGGCGTGCGCATCGTCCAGGCCTGGGGCATGACCGAGACGTCCCCGCTGGCCTCGGTGGCGTGGCCCCAGGAGCGCATGAGGGACTGGCCCGACGACGAGGTCACGACGGCGGCCCGCACCCAGGCCGGCCTGCCGCTGCCCGGGGTGGAGGTCACCATCCGCGACGACACCGGTGCCACCGTCGCCGCCGACGGTGACTCCATGGGCGACCTGTGCGTCCGGGGCCCGTGGGTGGTGGACAGCTACCTCCACGGACTGGGCCGGGAGGCCTTCACCGACGACGGCTGGTTCAAGACCGGCGACGTGGCCGTGGCCTCGCCCGACGGCTACTTCGTCATCGCCGACCGCACCAAGGACCTCATCAAGTCGGGTGGCGAGTGGATCTCGTCGGTGGACATGGAGGCCTCGGTCATGCAGATGGACGGGGTCACCGAGGCCGCGGTCATCGCCATCCCCGACCCCAAGTGGCAGGAACGTCCGCTGGTCTGCCTGGTCGTGGCCCCCGGGGCCGAGGTCGGGGTGGAGCAGGTGCGGGACCATCTGCTCGGGTCGGGCTTCGCCAAGTGGCAGCTGCCCGAGCGGGTCGAGGTCATCGAGGAGGTGCCCAAGACCAGCGTGGGCAAGTTCGACAAGAAGGTCCTGCGGGTCCGGTTCGCCCAGTAGACGTGCTTGACTTCCGCGTGGTGCTTGATAAAGTACGCATACGCTTGACAACCACAGGAGACGATACCCATGAACGCACTCGAGATGACCGAAAAGGTGCAGGACGGCGTCGTGAAGGTCGTGGAGACCACCCAGAACTGGACGCTCGGAGCGCTCAAGTCCACCTCGTCGGCCTTCGACACCTTCCGGCCCGACACCTCACGCATCCCCTTCGCCGACCAGCTGCCCACCCCGACCGAGACGGTGGAGTCCACCTTCTCGTTCGCCGATCGGCTCCTCTCGGCCCAGCACGCCTTCATGTCCAGCCTGGCCGAGATCTCCATGCCCCCGGCCACGGTGGTGACCAAGAAGTAGCGACGTGGGCCCCCGACGGCGCCCGACCGCATGGCGCGGCTCGGCGTTGTCGGGGTGGTGCGGCCGCTGATCGGGCGCTCCCCATCGGCTACTGGTGCGTCCGGCCCGGGTGGCCTAATTTGACTCGGGAGCACGGCGGTGCCGCCCCGGGCCCGTCGGCCCGGTGACCCGGTGGCACCCGAACCCCGCGCCGAGGAGTCATCCATGGCCCAGGCAGTCCTCACCATCAACAGCCGGAACTACGGGGCGTGGTCGTTGCGGGGATGGCTGCTGTGCCGCTTCGCCGGCCTCGACTTCGTCGTGGAGGCGGTGGACAGCCAGGACCCCGGCGTCCGCGCCGAACTGCTCCTGCTCTCGCCGTCGTTCCTGGTGCCCCGGCTGAGCCACGGCGACCTGGTGGTGTGGGACACGCTGGCCATGGCCGAGTACCTGCACGAGCTGACCCCCGAGCGGCACCTCTTCCCCGAGGACCAGACCACCCGGGCCCTGTGCCGTTCGGTGTCCGGTGAGATCCACTCCGGCTTCGCCAACCTGCGCTCGGCCCTCCCCATGAACATCAAGGGCCGTCACCCGGGATTCCCGGTGTGGTCCGGGGCCCAGGCCGACATCGACCGCATCGAGTCCCTGTGGAACGAGTGCCTGGCCGCCTCGGGAGGTCCCTTCCTGTTCGGCGGATCCCCGACGGTGGCCGACGCCATGTTCGCCCCCGTGTGCACCCGCATCCGCACCTACGACGTCAAGCTGGGCGAGATCGCCTCGGCCTACTGCCGGACCATCCTCTCCCTGCCCGACATGGTGGAGTGGACGGCGGCGGCCGAGGCCGAGCACGACGACGTCGAAGAGCTGGAGATGGAGTTCTGACGGGGACCCGGCCCGAGCACCGCTGACCGGCTCCCGCCCGGCCCGGACATCCGGCCGACGTACGGTCGGGATCAGGCGACGTCGTTGGCGGCGATGAAGTTGCGCACGATGGGGTAGACCTGGGTCTCCCACCGGCTGCCGCTGAACACCCCGTAGTGGCCGACACCCGGTTGGAGGTGGTGGCGCTTCTTGGCCGGCCGGATCCCCGAGCACAGCTCCTGGGCGGCCATGGTCTGGCCCACGCCGCACACGTCGTCCTTCTCCCCCTCGATGGTCAGGAGCCCGGTGCGACGGATGGCCCCGGGCTCGACGGGGTTCCCCCGCCAGGTGAACGCCCCCTGGGCCAGCAGCTCGCGCTGGAAGACCCGGTCGATGGTCTCGAGGTAGAACTCGGCCGGCATGTCCAGCACGGCGAAGTACTCGTCGTAGAACTCCCCGATCTGACGGGCCTCCTCGTAGTCGCCCCGCACCAGGTCGTTGTACATCTCGATGTGCTGCTTCACGTGGCGCTCCAGGTTCATGACCATGAACCCCGACAGCTGGAGGAACCCGGGATAGACCCGGCGCAGGGCGCCCGGGTAGCGGAGGGGCACCGTGGTGATCACGTTGTCCTCGAACCAGGTGATCGGCTTGGAGTGGGCCAGGTCGTTGACCTTGGTCGGGTTGACCCGGGTGTCCACGGGTCCGGCCATCAGCACCAGGCTCCTCGGCTGGGCCGGATTGTCGGTCGAGGCCATCACCGAGGCGGCGGCCAACGACGCCGGGCAGGGCTGGCACACCGCCATCAGATGGGAGCCCGGCCCCATGAACTCGAGGAACGAGATCACCTGGCCGATGTAGTCGTCGAGGCCGAAGCCACCGTGCTCGATCCCCACGTCACGGGCGTTCAGCCAATCGGTGACGTAGACGTCGTGGTCGGCGCTCAGCGAGCGCACGGTGGAGCGGAGCAGCGTGGAGAAGTGCCCGGCCAGCGCCGTGACCAGCAGCACCTTGGGCTGGTACTCGTCGGTGTCCTTGGCGAAGTGGATCAGGGAGGAGAACGGGGTCGACAGGGCCACCTCCTCGCGGACGGGGAGGAGCTCGCCGCCCACCATCACCTGGTCGATGCCGAAGGACGGGCGTTCGTGGATGAGGCGGGCCCGCCCCACCATCTCGTAGCCGGCGGCCAGGCGGCGACCCAGCCGGTTCTCGGTGAGGCAGTCGGGCAGCTCACCCAGCGTCCACGAGGCCAGGCCGGCGAACGCCCGGGCCGGGGCCGTCAGGTCCCGTTGTGCTTGGTAGGCCTCGTAGAGCATGGGTTCACCTGCTGTCGGCTACCGGCGCCCTGCGCCGCCTGCCCCCCGGATCGAGCGGGGAAGCCCAGGCCAACCGTACTCGCGGGCTTCGGCGGAGCGCATGTCGAGGGTCTGGGGCAGAGCCCCCTAGCGCGGCCGGCAGTGCCCGGGAACGGCAGGGCCGACAGCCTGTCTCCAAGGGCCTGGTGCACCGCATCGCCTCGTCGATCGCCGCCATGCCTTCGGCGGTCACCAGGTCGACACGTGATCCGACGCGCTCGACGGCGATCGACCGGATCTGCTCCGCCCGAGCCTTCGACACCCGGTCGGGGCCGAACCCCTCCGGCCGGCGGCGTGATGTCCTCTGCGGGACGCACCCCGGCCCGGTGCCTCCTACTGCATGGCGGCGATGGGTTGCTTGGGTGGGTACCGGCCGTAGGTGATGAAGTGGTCCCGGATCCCACTGGTGAAGCTGTCGATGTAGGCCAGCTTCCGGATCATGTAGCTGTGGCTCTCCTTGGGATCGAGGTACAGGTTGTAGAGGCGGCCGTGGGAGTACTTCTGGGTCACGCCGGTGAAGCCGCCCAGGTTGAAGCAGTCCCGGTCGTCATCGGAGGTGGAGGCGACCATGAACTTCCACTCCCCCACCCGGAGGGCCGAGAACACGTTGGTCAGCCAGTAGTAGAGGTACTTGCGGTTGGACTGGCCGGCCGGGTCGAGGAGGAACGAGGTCTGGTCCACCCCGTCGATGAAGCGGTCCTCGGGGACGGAGCCGGCGGAGTCGGCCAGGGTGAGCAGGGTGTTGAACAGGTCCATCTGGGAGAACAGGCCGTCAGTGGCGATGTCAGGGGCGATCATCCCCGGCCAGGTCACGATGGCCGGGACCCGCTGGCCTCCCTCCCAGGTCGATCCCTTGGCGCTGCGGAACGGGGAGTAGGCGGCGTCGGGCCACGTCTCCATCTCGGGTCCGTTGTCCGACGAGAGGAAGATCAGCGTGTCCTCCATCTGGCCGCTGGCCTCCAACTCGGCCACCAGCCGGCCCACGATGTCGTCGAGCTCGATGATGGTGTCCTTGTAGGGGTGCCTGGCCGGCGACGAGCCGAGGAACCGCTCGTGGGGGTAGTTGTCGAAGTGCGCGCCGCGGGTGCAGTGATAGAGGAACCAGGGCCGCCGTTCCCCCCGGGCGGGCTCCCCCATCCGGCGGATGAACTCGAGGGAGTAGCCGGCCCACTTCTCGTCGAGAAGGGAGAGGACGGGGACGGTGACCTCCTCCACGTTCTCGGCCTCGCCGCCCCGGGTGGCGTGCACGAAGCACTTGTTGAACGGCAGGTTCTCCACCCACGCGGTGCGCTCGGCGCTGTAGACGATCTCCGGGAAGAAGTTGGGGTCCCGCCACTCGGTGTACATGTCCGACACCGATAAGAAGCCGTAGAAGTCGTCGAAGCCCACGTTCTGGGGCTGGGACTCGATGTTCTCCCCGATGTGCCACTTGCCCACGGCCTGGGTGACGTAGCCGGCCGCCGAGAGCAGCTGGGCCAGGGTCAGCTCGCCGTCGAGCCCGCCGGGCTGGCCGTACATGGGGGGACGGAGCAGGCCGTGGCGCATGGGCAGCCGACCCGTCATGATCGAGGCGCGCGACGGCGTGCACGACGGCTCCGAATAGCAGCTGGTGAGGAGCTTGCCCCGCCGGGCCAACCGGTCGATGTTGGGGGTCGGGGCACCCACGGCCACCCCTCCTCCGTAGCAGCCGAAGTCGCCCCAGCCGACGTCGTCGAAGAGGACCATGAGGATGTTGGGCCGCCGGCCGGTCGACCCCCGGTACCGGCCCAGGGCCTCGGCGGCCCGGCCCTCCTGGTCGGGCAGCGTGAAGTGGGGCTCGAGGCTGTCCCGCTCGGTGATCGTCTCGGCCACTACCGGGTCGTGTGCCATGGTTCCCCCTGATCGGACTGGGCCGATGGTAGCCAGCGTCCGATGCGGGCATCAGGGGCCGCGCTCGGGGTCCCCTCAGGCGTCCCGGGACAACACCCTCCAATAGGCCAGGCCGAGCAGCGCCGCGGTCAGGGCCACGAAGATGGCCCCTTCGATTCCCTGGAAGGCCCAGAAGCGGCCGGCCGGCTGATAGGCGACCACCTGTCGGAAGCCGTGGGCCATCAGGCACGGGAGCACGACTGACTTCTCCCCCACGCCGCTCGGCAGGCAGACGGCCGGCATCTGAGCCAGGGCGATGCCGTGACCGAGCTGTTGACCGTGGGGGCCCACGATGCCCGACGAGATCACCCACGAACCGGCGGGAGCGCCGCCCGAGGCCAACGAGGCCGAGCTGGACAGCGGGGCGATGAAGTGGGGCCGGAGGTAGACCCCGATGGCCACCCGCACGGCGACGAACACACCGAGCGTGGTGGCGATGGCCGGCAGCACCCGCCGGAACAGCGATCCGACGGCGATGCCCAGGGCCACGGCGAACAACGAGTAGGCCACGGGCACCAGGCCCTGGACGTCGAAGGAGTCGAACCGGCTGCCCAGGGCGTTCTCCGGGGTCCGCCACCAACTGACCAAGGCGGCCATGGTGGCACCCCACACCGCCGCTGCGAGCAGGACCCAGGTCACGTTGGTGGTCAGCCAGTGGCGGCGGGTGACCCCCTGGGTCCAGGCCAGGGCGTGGGTCCCGTCCTCCATCTCCTTGGCCACCAGCGGCGCCCCCCAGAACAGACCGAACAGCAGGGGCACCACCATGGTCAGATTGACGACGTCGAAGATGGCGCCGTCGCCGTCGTACAGCTGGCCCTGGCCCTCACCGCAGCTCTGGGTGGCCCCACAGGTGGCCAGGAACCGGTGGTAGTCGTGGGCCATCACCGCACCGGTGATCACCAGCAGCACGGCCAGCGCCGCCAGCGCCGCGGCGGCGAAGTACACCTGGTTCCGGTGGAGCCGCCAGATGAGCTGGTTCACCGAGTCCCTCCCGTCAGCGTGACCACCGGGGTGGCCTCCCGCTCGTCGTGGCCCATGTAGGCCAGGATGATCTCCTCCAGCCCTACTTCGCTGACCTCCCAGGACGGATCGAGGACCGGGCCGTCCAGTCGGGCCAGCAGCCGGGTCTGGTTGGTGGTCTGGGTGGACGTGATCACGTGGACGGAGCGCTCGACACCGGCCAGCGGTCGCCGAGGTCCGACCAGCATGCGGTGGGTGGCCAGCACGTCGTCGATCTCGGCACACAGTTGGGTGCGGGACGAGGCGAGGAGGATCACGTGGTCGCACACCCGCTCGAGATCGTGCAACAGGTGTGACGAGAGGATGACCGACAGGCCCCCGTCGGCCACGGCCTCGGTCAGCGACGCCAGGAACTCGCGTCGGGCCAGGGGGTCGAGCGCCGCCACCGGCTCATCGAGCAGCAGGACCCGCGGACGCTTGGCCAGCGCCAGGCCCAGGCCGACCTGGGCCCGTTGGCCACCGGAGAGGCTGGCCACCGGCCGGTCCAACGGGATCCGGAGCCGAACCAGGCGGTCCCGCGCCCCGGTGGCGTCCCACTGGCGGTTGAGGTGGGCCCCGAGCGCCAGATGGTCGTCAGCCGACAGGCGTCGGTACAGGGGGACGTCTTGAGCCAGATAGCCGATGCTGGCCAGGAAGTCCTCGCTCTGCTCCGGGCGCCGGCCCAGCAGTTCGGCCTCTCCCTCGGTGGGGGTGCTCAGTCCCACCAGGAGGCGCAGCAGCGTCGTCTTGCCGGCCCCGTTGGGCCCGACCAGGGCCGTGACCCGACCTTCGGCCACCTCGAGCGTGCACTCCTGGAGGGCCCACTGGCTCCCGTAACGCTTGCCCAGGCCCCTCGTCCTGAGGGACGGGACACCGGAGGCCATCATGCGATGGCCTCGTCCCGCCGGCTCCGGAGCGTCCCTCGCAGCATCGACTCGATCGACTCGTCGTCGAGCCCCTCGCTCCGGGCCGAGAGCACCCACCGCTCGAGACCGCGGGCCAGGCGGGCCTGGACGTCGGGAGGCGGTCCCTCCGGTCGGCGGGTGACGAAGGTGCCGACCCCCTGGCGACCCTCGACCAATCCGTCGTGCTCGAGCTCCCAGTAGGCCTTCATCACGGTGTTGGGGTTGATGGCCACCTCGGCCACCACCTCCTTCACCGTGGGCAGCTTGTCCCCCACGGCCAGGGTCCCCATGCGCAGGGCCTGCCTGACCTGCTGCACCAGTTGGAGGTAGGCGGGCACGCCGGAGTCCGGGCTCAGGTGGAAGCTGATGGTCTGCCTCAATACTTCTTTAGTCACCTAGATAACTATAGTTCATGGAGACGGCCAGTCAAGAGGGTGGGTCGGATCGCCCCGGGGCTCAGCTCGACAGGGTGCGGGGTAGCCCGAACCGGTCCACCACGCTGTTGTCGAATCGGGTCATGGCGGCGATCTGCCGGCCGGCCAACGACAGCACCAGCAGACCGGTGGCGTGAAACAGGTCGGCGTGGCCGTCCTGCACGTAGATGCCGAAGGCCGGTTGGCCGTTGGCCCGGGTCGGCACCAGCCGGAACCGGCGCCCCGGTCGGAAGGCCACCACGGCGAAGAACCGCCGGGCCAGTTCGCGTCCCTCGTACTCCAAGGGCACCGGCGGCATGGTCAACAGCACGTCCTCGCGCAGCAGGGCCACCAGGCCGTCGAGGTCCCCCGACTCGTAGGCCACGGTCAGGCGGTCGACCAGCTCCACTTCGACGGCCGAGTGCGGTGGCGGGGGTGGCTCGTCCCCATGGGCCGGGAAGCGCTGCCCGAGGGTGGCCCGGGCCCGCTTCAGCGCACTGGCCACCGACTCCTCGGTGCTCTCCAGCATGGTCGCCACCTCGCGGGAACGGAAGCCGAGGACGTCCCGCAGGACCAGCACCGCCCGCTGGCGCGGGGGAAGGTGCTGGAGCGCGGTCACGAATCCCAACGAGATGGCCTCCCGCGCCGCGTATCGGGCCTCGGGCCCGGGGTCGACGGAGGGGAGCCCGTCGAGCAGCGCATCAGGATAGGGCTCGAGCCAGACCACCTCCCCCATCCGGGTGGGCTCGGGGGGACCGACGGCGGCGAAGGGAGCGTCCACGGGAGGCCTCCGGCTAGCCGAACGCAGGGCGTTGAGGCAACGAGTGGTGGCGATCCGGTAGAGCCAGGTGCGCAGCGATGCCCGACCCTCGAATCCGGAGAGGCCCTGCCATGCCGCCAGCAGGGTCTCTTGCAGCGCGTCCTCGGCATCCTGTGCCGACCCGAGGATCCGGTAGCAGTGGACCTGCAGCTCTCTCCGATGGCCCTCCACCAGTTGGCCGAAGGCCACCTCGTCCCCGGCCTGGGCCCGGTTCATCAGATCCGTAGTCACGTCGCCATCCTCGCATCACCTCGTCCTCCAGACCGCCGTGCCCCTCCCCGGTACTGACACCGGGCCGGATCGGAATTGGGCGGTCGTCACCGCCCAATTCCCGCAGTGGACGGTGTCTGCCTCTACGACACCGTCCCGGCACCGTGCCGGGCCTACCCAAGGAGCACCACCATGACCACCTTCCTCTTCTCCTACCGGATGCCACGGGACTACCGCCCGGGGCGGCCCGAGGCCCTGGCCGCCTGGGCAGCCTTCTTCGAGGGCATCGGCGACGACGTCCTCGACCAAGGGAACCCCGTCTTCGAATCGGCCTCGCTCGGGAACTGCGGGGCGGACACCGCCCTCGGCGGCTACTCACTCGTAGAGGCCCGGGATCTGGATGCGGCGTTGGCCCTGGCCGAGGCGTGCCCGGGCGTGGCCGAGGGTGGCGGCGTCGAGGTCGGAGTGATCACCGTGCTGGGTGGTGCTCCCCAGTGACCAATCTCCTCCCGGTACCGATGCCCCGGGGCGCGTCATCACGAGCCCGTGGCACCAACTCCGTGCTCGCCGTGCTCCTGACGTCGGTGGCCTACCTGATGGTGACCCTCGATGCCCTGGTCGTCGTCACCGCCCTGCCCTCCATCCACCGTGATCTGGGGGGTGGGGTGGGGACACTGCAGTGGACGGTCAGTGCGTACACCATCGCCTTCGGTGCGGGCATCCTGACCGCGGCCGCCCTGGGCGACCGGCTGGGTCGCCGACGGGTCTACGTCACCGGTCTGGTCCTGTTCACGGTGTCGTCGGCGGCGTGCGCCCTGGCCCCGACGGCGGCCGTCCTCGTAGCCTGCCGTGCCCTGCAGGGCACGGGAGCTGCCATCGTCATGCCCCTCGGCCTCACCCTGTTGACCGAGGCATTTCCGCCCGAGCGCCGAGGTGCGGTGGTGGGCATCTGGGGTGGGATCGCCGGCCTGGCCGTGGCCTGTGGTCCGCTGATCGGCGGCGCACTGACCCAGGAGCTGAATTGGCACTGGATCTTCTGGGTCAACGTCCCGCTCGGCGTCATCGCCGCCGTCGGGGCCCGCCGCCACTTGTCCGAGAGCTTCGGACCCAGGGGCCGGCTGGACGTCCCAGCGTTGGTCCTCGTCTCGAGTGGCATCGCCGTCCTCATCTGGGGCCTGGTCCAGGGCGGGCAGCGGGGCTGGGGAAGCGGGGAAAACCTGGCCGGACTGTCACTCGGCCTCGTCCTGCTACTCGGATTCGTCTGGCGGGAGGCGCGGGTGGATGACCCCATGATTCCTCTCGACCTGTTCCGGCGCACCACCTTCGCCTCGGCGGTGACCGTGCAGTTCCTGATGAGCGCCTCCATCTTCTCGGCGGCCTACCTCACCAGCCAGTACTTTCAGTTCGCCCTCGGGGACTCCCCGCTGGGCACGGGGCTCCGGTTCCTGCCGTGGACGGCCACCCCCCTCCTCGTGGCCCCTGTCGCCGGCCTTCTCTCCGATCGGGTCGGGGCCCGCTCCCTCGTGGTGCCCGGCCTGCTCATGCAAGGCGTCGGCTTCGCCTGGATCGTGATGCTGGCCGGCTCCGCCTCGGGATACAGCTCCTACGTACTCCCCTTTCTCGTAGCCGGAACGGGCATCTCCATGGCGCTGCCCTGCGTGACCGCCGCCGGCCTGAACGCCGTCCCCGCCCCCATGCTGGGCAAGGCCTCCGGCACTCTCAACACCCTCCAACAGTTCGGTGCCGTGGTGGGCATCGCCGTGGTGACCGCCGTCTTCTCGTCGCGGGGCAGCTTGTCCGACCCGCAGTCGGTCACCCAGGGCTACCGTCCGGCACTCGCCGTGGCCGCCGGACTCTCCGTGGCCGGGGCCGGGGTGGCCCTGTGGCTTCGACGCCCCGCGGTGACCGGAAGAGACTGTCCTGTCGAGACGGACCGTGCGGCGGACACGGACGACGCGGTCGGAGCGTTAGGTACGCCGCGGCCCGGAGCGCTCGTCCCGGCCGCCATTCCGAGATGACATGCGGCAGGCGACCATCGCCAGCTTGTGCCGGCGCGGCCGGTGGCGCGATGTCAGGCGGGTGACCCGGTGAGGCCTTCCACGACGATCGATCGATAGGGACCGGCAAGTCTCTCGAGATCGTCCGTGTCCCCCGTAAGCACCACACCGCCACCGGCCTCCACGGCCACGGCGACCACGTGGGCGTCGACGATGTCCTCGGAACCGGATGACGACGCGTGGAGCACGCCCCCCACGATCCGGGCCAACACTCGGTCGGTGTGGCGACACACGACGGCTCCTTCGTGGCGGGCCAGTAGGGCTTCCACGCGCGATGTCCGGCCGGGCCCGCGGTGCAGTTCGGACAGGACCAGGGTCGGCACCACGACATCCCGGCCGACCTGAGCTGCCGCCTGCATGGCCTGCCGGACCCGTCGCTTCCGAGGGGATTCGGGACCCGCCAGTACGTTGACGGCCTCGGCATCCAGAGCGAGGATCACCGTCCACCCAACAGCTGCTCGAAGTACGCCACACCCTCGAGGTCCTCCGGCGTCAATGGACCGTCTTCGGCATCCAAGCGATCGAGGAGGTCCCGGAGGGCCCGCTGACGGCGGCGACGGGACACCTCGACGCGGATGGCCTCGTTCACCTGGGCGGACAGAGCGGTACCCGGGAGCTCCTCGAGCTCGTCGACGAGGTCGTCGTCCAGCGTGAGCGAGACCTTGCGTTTGGATGGCACCCCCCCATCCTACTTCCATCCGACCAGAGTAGGATCGGCATGAGGCCACGGGGTAGCGGTCTGTCGTCCCCTTCGCCCACCTCGGCGCCGTTCGACAATCGGCGTAGGCGGACACGCCGCGTGTGCACGGACCCGTGGTTGTCCGACTGGCCGACCGGGGTGGGTTACCGGAAGGGACGCTCGGCACGCCGACGCCAGACCCAAGTCCGGGAGCTGACCAGACCCCCAACATTGCCGATGAAATTCGCGTGACTGCGTCATCCGGCCACACGCTCCTCTCCGAACGGTAGGCGACGACAAGCCATCACCGTCCCTGCCCCGGAGGTCACCATGAGCGAACTGTCCCGTCGCGTGTTCCTGAAGGGCGGCACCGCGGCCGTCGTGGCCGCTGGAGCGATCTCAGCCATGCCCGGCCTTCCCGCACTGGTCGGCGCGGTGGAGGCCCAGGGTCCGGCCGACGCCGGTGCCGCCGAATCTGCGGTGGCCGAGGGCGAGTCGTCCCTGTCCATGACCGAGCCCCTGGTGGCCCACGTGCGCGACCTGGCCAGTGGGGAGATCGGCCTGTTCTCCGGGACCAGGGAGATCACTGTGCTCGATCCGCGGCTGGCCGCGGCACTGGCCCGTGCCCTCCGATGAGTCACCGTCCCCACCGCCCGACCGTGTCCCTGTCCGACCAACACCTGTCCGTCAAGCCCACTCTGCTCACCAACCAGAAACCGAGGTAACCCCGTGTCGTCCCACCGTGAAGCTCCCGAAATCTCCCAGGACCCCGTAGCCGACTCCACCGACCTGTACGCCTTCGTCAGTCCCGACCATCCCGATCACGTCACGCTGATCGCCAACTACGTGCCCCTGCAGGCTCCCGACGGCGGTCCCAACTTCTACGAGTTCGGCGACGACGTGCTGTACGCCATCAACATCGACAACGATCACGACGGCGACGTCGACATCAGCTACCAGTTCCAGTTCACCAGCCAGATCACCAACCCCAACACCTTCCTCTACAACACCGGGCCCATCACCAGCCTGCAGAGCGCCAGCTGGAACCGTCGCCAGACCTACACGGTGACCCGGGTGGACAAGTCGGGCAGCCACGTGCTCGCCACCAATGTCCCCTGTCCCCCCTGCAACATCGGACCCCTCTCCACACCCAACTACGTGAGCCTGGCCAGTGCGGCGGTCACCCCGTTGGACGACGGGATGAAGGTCTTCGCCGGCCAGCGGGCCGAGGGCTTCTATGTCGACCTCGGCGCCATCTTCGACCTCGGCGACCTTCGCCCGTTCGAGCAGGACCACACCACCTTCGGACTGGCCAACACCGGTCTGGGCAAGATGGCCAAGGGGGTCAACTCCACGGCCGGGGTGAACGTCCACACCATCGCCATCCAGGTGGAGATCAACGAGTTGATGGTCACCGGCAAGAAGCCCCTCGGCGTCGCCGACCCCAACGCCACCATCGGTGTGTGGACCACGGCCAGTCGCCAGAAGGCCCGGATCTTCGAGTCCACCCCGGGAGGCAACGTCAACTCGGGCCCGTTCGTGCAGGTGTCCCGACTGGGCAACCCACTGGTCAACGAGGTCATCATCCCCATGGCCTCCAAGGACTATTGGAATGCCGAGCAGCCGTTCGGAGACAGCCAGTTCGCCTCCCACGTGTCGGCGCCGGAACTGGCCGGGCTGCTCCCCGTCCTCTACCCCGGCGTCTTCCCCAACCTGGCCGCCTACAACGCCACCAAGGCACCCCGGGCCGACCTCCTGGCCATTCTGATGACCGGCATCCCGACGGGCGTGGTTCCTGGTTTCCAGAACTTCACCGGGGCCACCCAGGCGGACATGCTGCGGCTCAACATGGCCATTCCGGCCACGGCCAAGCCTTCCAACCTGGGGCTGATCGGTGGGGACCCGGCGGGCTACCCCAACGGCCGCCGGGTGTTCGACGACGTGGTCACCATCGAGCTGCGGGCCATCGCCGGGGCCACACTGCCCCTGGTCGACCCGGCCTACAAGCCCGATGCCGCCGCCGGAGCCATCTCCATGGGACTGACGTCGGGGCCCACCGACCTCACCGCCCTCGGGACCGAGAAGTACCTCCCCAACTTCCCCTACCTCGGTGTGCCCACCTCGGGCTTCGCCGTGGGCGCCTAGGCCCGGCCGTCATGGCGCACCGTATGGTCGAGCCGGAGTTGGGTCCGAGTGGCGAGGGCACCGTGGTCCTCGACATAGGAGGCGATCGGGGGGCGGCCATCATCTTCACTCCCGGGGAGCTCTCGGGCCAGGAGATCGAGATCCGTCCCCTCGACGGGCCCTGGGACGGGACGCACACCGCCGTCCGGCCCCGGGACCTCCGCGACACCGTGGCCCACGCCGGGGTCTTCGGCTCCCTGACGGCCGGGCCCTACCAGCTCCGGATCCGCGGGAGCGATCCGGAGCGGGCCGATGCGGCGCCGGTCGTCGATCTCCTGGTGATTGGGGGGCAGGTCGCACAGGTGGAGTGGCCCTCCCGCTCCACCCTGGCCCCGTAGCCGGCGGGGTGGCGGTACGGCATCGGGCCGGGTCGCCCTGGTGCGATACTGTCGCCGGATCGTGCCCTTCCGCCGCGACGAGACCGGGGCCGTCACCGAGATCCTCGGTGTCCTCCGCGACGTGACCGACATGGTGAACGCTGAGGACAAACTGACCCACGACGCCCTCCACGACACCCTCACCGGTCTGCCCAATCGGGTGCTGCTCCTGGATCGCCTGACCACGGCCCTCTCCCGATCCGAACGCCAGGGCCGTGAGATCGCCGTCCTCTTCTGCGATCTCGACGGATTCAAACAGGTCAACGACACCGCCGGTCACGCCGCCGGGGATGCCGTGCTCATCGAGACCGCCAAGCGGTTGCGCGATGTCGTGCGCGACGGAGACACTGTGGCCCGGGTGGGTGGGGACGAGTTCGTCCTCGTCATCGAGCCGTGGAACCGTGCCGATGTCGACGGCCAGGCGGGCAGCGGTCCGCTCCATGCGTTCGACAGGAGCCTGGCCCTGCAGGTGGCCGACCGCGTGGTCCAGGCCCTCCGGGCTCCCATCATCGTGCAGGGGGTGGAGCACCGGGTCACGGCCAGCGTGGGCATCACCTATCCCTCAGTCGTTGCCTTCGAGCACCCGGACACCATGAGCGCCGCCGACGCCGTGGAGGAGGCCGACACCGCCATGTACTGGGCCAAGGAGGAGGGCAAGAACCGGGTCGAGGTCTTCGCCTGGACGTAGCCGAGGCCGAAGGACCCCGCAGTCCGGTGGTTCGGGGCCGGGCCATGGCTGGAGAACCGTTCGATTCTGAGAGCCCTGCTACTCCGGACGGAGCGAGAGGGCCAGGCGGGGCACGACGAACGACAGGAGAAAGATCGGCAAGAACCTCTTTCCCGTGCATCGGAATGCGACGACCTGGCCCTCGGCCGCGTCGAAGGCCAAGGTGCGGCTCACATTTCGGCCGTTGCGGACCTGCAGGGTGTGATGTCCAACGTCGACTGGCCGCTCGATCGACTCGTTCATGTCGATCGACCCGACACGCCCGCCGTCGACCACGACATCGTACGTTCCACGGCGGACTTCCACTCCGATGGCCTTGTGGGTCAGCTTGAGAGTTGCCGACATCATCAGTCTCCTCGCTGCCTCAGCCGACCGGCATCGACAGGCCTCAGTCTGGCTCAGCCCACGCGCCCGGCCCTCGTTATCCGTTGGATGGCCGGTGACCACCACCGTCTCGATTGACGGTATAGGGCGGTCGACCCTACCTTCCCCATGGCATGGTCGGCCGGCCCGGCCGGCGCACACCGACGGTCGGCGGATTAGTGTTCGCCTCACCATCGGAGAAAGGTCGTCGGATGTGGGCACAACTGGTCACCATGCGATTGAAGCCAGGCAGGGAAGGCGACCTGCCCAAGGTGGCCGCTCAGTTGCGGGCGGCTGAACAGCCGGATTCGGGACTTCTGCACACGACAACAACTCGAGACACGAACGACCCGCGTCGAGTCATCACGCTCGTTGTCTTCGAGAGCGAGGAGAAGGCTCGCGAGCGCGAGAGCGACCCCCGACGCCAGGAGGGACTGCAGGCCGCCAGGGCGACCATGATGGAGATCTTCGAAGGTGCTCCGGAATTCACGGACCTCACCGTCGTTGACGACTGGGTGCGTTAGACGGCACCCGCCTGTCCCAACGTGCCAGCCTCACGGGTTGCCGCTCCCTGAACCTCCTGGCCGGAGACGGTGGCGTGACCGATAATTCGACGATGGGCTCGGCGGACCGACCTCGCACACCACCACTCCCCACGTCCAGGGAAGCGCGGCGGCGTCTGGCCGCAGCGAATGAGCAGGAGTGGCTGGCACTCCCCGCTCTGCCGGGCACCCGTCTCTCGTGGCGAAAGGGGATATCGGGCGGCTGGGCTTTGGTATCAGCCGATGGCGCCCACTGGGCAACGCGTCGCCGGAGGACGATCGCCGTCTCAGGTCAGCAAGGTAGAGCCCAGATTCGGGCTCGCCGGGGTGAGCGAAGATGATGCGGAGCGATCGGCCTTGTGCTGTGGAATGCGCCCCTGGCGACCATCAAGACCGTTCGGCACAATGGTTGAGCTCGTTCCGGTTCGACACCGATAGCTCTGTAGTGCCGGTGAGCCTGTAGGTCAGCATGGTGGTGGAGGGCTTCCACGGGAACCGTGGACTGTTGCCTTTGAGCACGAGCGTCAGACTTCTGAATTTTCCTGCCCTCCCCGGGACGAGCACCTAACCCAAGGTCCTCATGTCGAGGAAGGAGCGAGCGATGGATGTGGTGCATCCCCGGTGTGCCGGGGTCGATATATCGAAACGCGACGCCAAGGTCTGCGTCCGGATCGCCGGTTCGGGCCGGGCCAAGGCGAAATCGGTGGTCACGACCTGGGGCGCGGTGACCAACCAGATCCTCGCTCTGCGCGATCACCTGGTTGCCGAGCAGGTGACCTTGGTGGTCATGGAGGCCACCAGCGACTACTGGAAGCCCTTCTACTACCTCTTGGAGGACGGCCCGTTCGAGGTGATGCTGGTGAACGCCCGTCACGTGAAGAACCTGCCGGGGCGGAAGACCGATGTCTCCGATGCGGCATGGTTGGCCCAACTGGGGGCCCATGGGCTGGTCCGGGGCTCGTTCGTCCCACCCGAGCCGATCCGCCAGCTCCGGGACCTGACCCGGACGCGGACCACCTTGGTGCGGGCCCGGGCCATGGAGATCCAGCGGCTGGAGAAGCTGCTGGAGGACGCCGGCATCAAGTTGTCGTCGGTGGCCACCGACATCACCGGGGTCTCGGGCCGGGCCATGCTGGCCTCTCTGATCGACGGACAGCGTGACCCGGTGGCCCTGGCCGAGCTGGCCAAACGCCGGCTCCGGTCCAAGATCCCTGAGCTCACCGAGGCCCTGACCGGCCGGTTCAGCGAACACCACGGATTCTTGGCCCAACTCCACCTCGACCTGATCGACAACCACACTCGGGCCATCGACGAACTGACCGGACGGATCGAGGTGGTGGTGGAGCCCTTTCGTCACGTGAGGGACCTCCTCGTCACCATCCCCGGGGTCTCCACCCTGGTGGCCGACGTGATCATCGCCGAGACCGGAGGCGACATGAGCCGGTTCCCGACCGCCGGGCACCTGGCCTCGTGGGCCGGGACGTGCCCGGGCTCCAACGAGTCCGCCGGGCGGATCAAGTCCACGGAGACCAGGCCGGGCAATCCCTACCTGAAGGGAGCCCTGGGCATCGCCGCCATGTCGGCCTCTCGGAGCAAGGACACCTATCTGGCCGCCAAGTTCCGGCGAATCGCCTCCCGGCGGGGCCCGATCAAGGCACTGGTTGCTCTGGAGCACGCCATGCTCGTGGCCATCTGGCACAT
The DNA here is from genome assembly GCA_963737625.1 of uncultured Acidimicrobiaceae bacterium. Taxonomy (GTDB): domain Bacteria; phylum Actinomycetota; class Acidimicrobiia; order Acidimicrobiales; family RAAP-2; genus Bog-756. The sequence continues at coordinate 567,755 of CAVTTK010000005.1, read as the reverse complement.
GATCACCACCGACACCCCCTACGGCGATCCCGGCGGCGACTACTTCACTCGTCTCAACCCTGAAAAGGCAAAGAACCGGGCTCTCGACCAGCTTCGCAAGATGGGCTATTCCGTGACGCTCGAGCCCTTGGCCGTTGCGGGGTAAGAAATCTTCGCCTCAGAACTGTGAGATGCGTCCCGTCTACAAACACAAGAGAAGGAGCTACATCTACGATCGACTGGACGGGTGGGAGCTGGTGGACTCCGCGGGGTCAATCGGTGGACTCCGCGGGGTCAGTCGTACTCAGCTGGACGGGGTCGCACTATGCCGGGCGGGCGACGACTGTCCTCTCTGTGGGGGAGACGGACTACGCATTCCCGGTCCGGGGAAGCAAATACAGGGCAAAAGTGGTCATGCCGATGGTGCAGACGGGTGGATCCGGTCAACCGCTGGCCCGATTCCGATTGACGTGTGGCTGGTATCGAGCGGCCCAAGGTGGAGGCCTTCGTCCGGTCGAGGTGGTCGTGAGTCCCCACTCGCCTCGGAATCAGTACACCGCATTGGTGATCGCCGTCGCATCTCCGTGGTTGCGGAGCTTCTTCGACTCTCCGGGTGGCGGCTAGAGGGAATCCCCCGGGACGATGGTCACGCGTGAGATCGGCGGATCTCTGATGGCCGTGTCTGCCCCGTCATGGTTGTGGCGATGAAACCACCGGTTGCCGACCGGTGGCGTACCCCACGGCCCGGACGTTGACGTGGTCCCCTCCTTCGACCTCGCCCGCGTGGACCCCGAGTGAGAGGAGGCGCCGGTCGCTCTCCCCGATGGTCCGCGGCGCACTGAGCGGATCGAGCTACCCGCGTCCCTCGGCGGCCACCACATGCGGCGTACCCCGATTCGACCAGGCACCAGCGACGGCATCTCGCCGAGCGACCGGTCGATGTCGGTGGCCAGGAGGAGTACGCTCAACCCAGGGAAGGGGGATCCATGACAGACAAGTCACCCCGCAAGACCGCCTCCAAGAAGTCCGGCAAGTCGCTCAAAGAGAAGCGACAGGCCAAGAAGGAGAAGGAGCAGACCCGGAAAGGGCTGACCCGCTAGCGGCGATCCCAGAGGCCCGGCGCGGCCCGACGGGCCGTGGTCGGGCGATCGGAGCACCATGGCCACACCCGAGGCATCAGAGGTAGGAAGCCGACTGGATGAGCATCACGCCCCCGAGACCAACGGGCGGATGCCCGTCTGTCGGAGGTGCGGCGCTCGCACCGACGCCCCTTCCGGCCACCACCACCGACCGGCCGAGCGGGAGCTGACCCGCTCCGACAATTGGCTGGTGGCCCAGGTACGCATGAGCCACATCCAACAGGCCCGTACCCTCCGGCAACCGTGAGCGGTCGCCCCACCGGGTGATCGAGCGAGTCCCTGGATCACGGCGGTCAGGACCCGGGCCGTCGGTACCGCGGATCACTGGGTTCGCAGGAGCCGCCCGGGCTTCGAGCGAGCGGCCACGAGGGCCGGAGCGAGGGCCAGCAGATTGGCCGCCACCAGCACACCGACCACCAGGGCCGCCACCAGACCGACCGGCACCACGGAGACGGGGACTACCCCGAGGTGGGCGGCGAACAGGTTCCAGGTGGCCCGGCCGGCGATGATGCCCAGCGGAATGCCGACGACGATGCCAACCAGCGCCACCGTCGTGGCCTCCCAGCCCACGGGCGCCACCACCTGTCCGTTCACGAAGCCCAGCACCTTCAGCAGGCCGATCTCCCGACGTCGGCGGGACACGCTGACCACGAGAAGGTGGGCCAGCGTGGCCGCCCCGAATAGGGCCAGTAGTGCCCCGAAGCTGAGGGGGAAGTTGACAGCCTCACCGAAGTTGATCAACGACGTGGGCGTGATGGGTAGGGCGGTGACGGACCCGAAGGTGCCGAGGTAGCGGGTCACATCGGCGCGTCCCCGGGTCCCGGCGGCCACGGCGATCAGGATCCCGCCGTTCTGGTCGGCCAGTATCCCCTGGCGGCAGCTCGCCTGTTCCGGGTTCGGGGGACCCGCCGCGGACACCAGCCCCGAGATGGTCATCAGCGCGCCGCTGCCCAGCCCCACGGCTCCGCCCAGTACCGGGAAGGCCACTTGGGACACCACGCGGAGGGGCACCGTCCGTTTGGTGCCTGACGGCGCCAGCACGGTCGCCTCGATCGTGGACCCCACCCGGGCGTGAACCTGGCTCATGGTGGACGATCCGAGTGCGATCTGTCCGTCACCGTCGGGAAGCGTGCCCGTCACGGCCGAGAACAGAAGGGGGGCCCGGAGGGATCGCCCTGCCACCAGCCCCACCGCGGTCCCGCCGATGGTGATCTGGGTGGCCAGGCCCCGCGAGATCCCGGCACCAACCGATCCGTATTCCTACCATCCCTACTGACTTGACAAATTAGGACGGATTGGTCTGGAATGTGCCCCGTGCGAAACTCCTCCCGTCCCCGATCGTCCCGCCAGCTCCGCCTCGGAGGTGGCGCCGCTGTCCTGGGACTGACCCTGGCCGTCGGAGCGGCCATCCCCGCCACCGCCGGAGCAGCCACCGGTCCGGTGGCCCTGGTGGCGTACTCCACCCCCAAGCCGGCCTATGCCGCCCTCATCAAGGCGTTCAACGCCTCCTCGGCCGGGTCCGCCGTGACCTTCTCCCAGTCGTTCGGAGCCTCCGGCTCCCAGTCGACCGCCGTGGCCAGTGGCCTCCCCGCGGACGTGGTCAACTTCTCCTTGACTCCCGACATGACCAAGTTGGTGAAGGCGGGCATCGTCTCCCCCAGGTGGAGCGCCACTCCCACCAAGGGCATGGTGACCAACTCCATCGTCTCGTTCGTCGTCCGGAAGGGCAATCCCAAGCACATCACCAACTGGGCCAGCCTGATCCAGAGTGGAGTCGGGGTCATCACCCCCAACCCCTTCAGCTCGGGTAGCGCCAAGTGGAACCTGATGGCCGCCTACGGCGCCCAGCTCAACCAGGGCAAGAACAAGGCCCAGGCCACGGCCTACCTCACCAAGCTGCTGAAGAACACCGTGGCCCAGCCGTCCAGCGCCTCGACCGCCCTGCAGACCTTCCTGTCCGGCGAGGGCGACGTCCTGCTCGACTACGAGGACGACGCCCTCTATGCCGCGAAACAGGGGGAGCCCATCACCATCATCACCCCGCCGCAGACCATCCTGATCCAGAACCCCATCGCCGTGTCGTTGAAGGCCACCAACCCCTCGGCGGCCAAGGCCTTCGTGGCCTACCTGCTCTCGCCGGCCGGCCAGAAGGTCTGGGGCCAGCAGGGCTACCGTCCGGTGCTGCCCAACGTGGCGGCCCAGTTCAAGTTCCCGAAGCCCAAGACCCTCTTCACCATCGACAGCCTGGGCGGGTGGGCCAAGGTCAACACGATCTTCTTCACCCCCAGCACCGGTGTGGTGGCCAAGATCGAGCAGGGACTGGGTGTCTCCACCTCCAGTAGCTGAGGCCGAGCGGCTCCCGGCTCCCGCCACCCTCGTCGGGGCGGGAGCCTCGCCGCGTCACCAGCATCATGGTCGTCGGGCCGTAGGACGGATCGCCGGGCCCACCCTGGCGGTCACCTATCTGAGCCTGTTGGTGGTGCTCCCGCTGGCCGCTCTGGTGGCCCACGCCTTCAGTGGAGGCTGGAGTGCCTTCTGGTCAGCGGTCAGCCAGCCCGAGGCCGTGGCGGCCTTCAAGCTGACCCTGGTGTCATCGTTGGCCGTGGCGGCCTTCAACGCCGTAGCCGGCCTGATCATCGCCTGGGTGCTGGTCCGGGACGACTTCCGCGGAAAGCAGCTGGTGAACGCCGTCATCGACCTGCCGTTCGCCCTTCCCACCATCGTGGCCGGCCTCACCCTGCTCACGCTGTACGGGCCGACCAGTCCCTTCCACCTCGACGTGGCTGACACCCGGTGGGGCATCCTGTTCGCCCTGGCCTTCGTGACGCTGCCCTTCTCGGTGCGGTCGGTCCAGCCGGTGCTGGCCGAGTTGGACCGAGAGACCGAAGAGGCCGCCGCCTCGCTCGGGGCTTCCTCGGGTCGGGTCCTGTGGCGGATCATCCTGCCCAGCCTGGCCCCGGCCATGCTGGCCGGGGCCGGCCTGGCCTTCGCCCGGGCCATCGGCGAGTACGGGTCGGTGGTACTGATCTCGGGCAACGTCCCGTTCAAGACCGAGGTGTCCTCCTCGTGGATCTTCAGCCTCTCCCAGAGCGACCAGCTGGGAGCGGCGGCGGCCGTGTCGGTGGTGCTGGTGGCCATCGCCCTCGCCGTCCTGCTGCTCATCGGGCTCCTGCGCCGCCGGTTCGATGTCAGTGAGGCCATATGACCCGGGGGGCATCGTGACCGGCCGGTGGCGCTGGCCCCTTCGGATCATCGCCCTCGGGTACCTGGGCCTGCTGGTCGTCCTCCCGGTGGGGTCCATCTTCTACCGGGCCTTTCAGCACGGTTTCTGGGCGGCCTGGCACGCCGTCACCACGCCTGACGGCCTCCATGCCCTGTGGCTGACCTTCCTGGTGGTGCTCATCGCCGTGCCCCTGGACACCGCGTTCGGCGTAGGGGTGGCCCTCATTCTGGCCCGGCACCGGTTCCCCGGGGCCTGGCTCCTCGACGCCTTCGTCGACCTGCCTCTGGCCGTGTCGCCGGTGGTGGTGGGCATCGCCCTCGTCCTCGTCTACGGCAAGACCGGGTGGTTCGGCAATTGGCTGGACGCCCACGGCATCCACATCATCTACTCGCTGCCGGGCATCATCATGGCCTCAGCCACCGTGGCCCTGCCCTATGTGGTCCGCGAAGTGCTGCCTGTCCTCCAGGAGATCGGCACCGAGCAGGAACAGGCCGCCACCACCCTCGGGGCCTCCCCCTTCACCATCTTCCGACGGATCACCCTCCCATCCATCCGGCGCAGCCTGGCCTACGGCGTGACCCTGACCACGGCCCGGGTGATCGGGGAGTTCGGGGCAGTGGCGGTGGTGTCCGGACTGGTGGCCGGTCGCACCGAGACCATGCCGCTGTTCATCCTGGACGGCGTGGACAACCTCGACCTCGTAGCCGCCTACGCTGGCGCAGTCATCCTGGCGCTGGTGGCCTTGGGCGTACTCGGCTTGGTTGGGGCCGACCGCAGAGAACCGACGACCGAGAGGAGGAACCCCCGATGGCGATCACGATCCGATCCGTCTCCAAGCGATTCGGAAGTGCCGTTGCTCTCGACGACGTGAGTCTCGAGGTCCCCGATGGTTCCCTCACCGCCCTGTTGGGTCCGAGCGGGGGCGGCAAATCCACGCTGCTCCGGGTGGTGGCGGGATTGGAGGTGCCCGACTCGGGGACCGTCGAGTTCGACGGGGAGGACGTGACCGGGCGTGCCGGTGCGCGACCGGGGCATCGGCTTCTGCTTCCAGCACTACGCGCCGTTCCGTCACCTCACGGTGCGCAAGAACGTGGCCTTCGGCCTCGAGGTCCGCAAGCGACCCAAGGCCGAGATCCGCGCCAAGGTCGACGAGCTCTTGGACCTGGTCAAGATCGACCACCTGGCCGACCGGTACCCGTCGCAGCTCTCCGGAGGCCAGCGCCAGCGCATGGCCCTGGCCCGGGCCCTGGCCATCGAGCCCCAGCTCCTACTGTTGGATGAGCCCTTCGGTGCGCTCGACGCCCAGGTCCGCCAGGAGCTTCGGGTCTGGCTGCGGGAGTTGCACACCAAGATCTCCGTCACCACGGTGCTGGTCACCCACGACCAAGAGGAGGCCATGGAGGTCGCCGACCACCTGGCCATCATCAATGAGGGACGGCTGGAGCAGATCGGCCACCCGGCCGAGATGTACGACCACCCCAGCAACGAGTTCGTGATGAAGTTCCTGGGCCCGGCCACCCAGCTCGACGGGTCGTGGGTCCGTCCCCACGACCTGGTCATCCACCGAAACCCCGGGGCCGGCGATCACGCCGGATTGGTGGAACGCGTCACCCATCTCGGATTCGAGGTGCGGGTGGACCTCACCATGGAGCGGGGCGAACCGACCTGGGTGCAGCTGAGCCGGGGTGCCGCCGCTGAACTCGAACTGTCCCCCGGCGAACCCGTGTGGATCTCGCGCGCCGGTTCCCGGGCGCGCCAACGTCCGCTGACCGAGGCCATCGTTCCCTGAGTTGATGCGGGCCGGCCCTGCGGCCCACGGTCAGTCGGGCGGGAGGTGAGGAGGACCGGCCCGGGATCTCACCAGCCGACGGAGCCATCCACCAACTCCCGGAGGAGATCGGCGTGCCCGTTGTGGCGGGCGTACTCCTCGATCATGTGGTTGAAGATCCACCGCAGCGAGCAGGGCTCCCCCTGCCGCACCCCGGTGTCGTCCAGAGAGTGGCCGGCGGCGCTCTGGCGGGAGGCCCGGCACTCGGCCTGCCATGCTGCCAGGTCGGAGTCCCAGTCGGCCTCGTCCAGAGGTACCAACTCGCTGTCGTCCAGGGCCGAGTCGGACCAGAGGGAGGGAGCGGTGGGGTCGTCGAGCAGAGCACGGCGGAACCAGTTGCGCTCCACCTCGGCCATGTGCCGGACCAGGCCGTGTAAGGAGAGGAGCGATGTGGGCACGGGGCGGGCCTTCCTCTGGGCGTCGTCGAGGCCCTCGCATTTGAAGAGCAGCGTGGTGCGGTGGAACTCCAACCACCCCTCGAGCATGGCCCGCTCGTCCAGCACGTACGGCGGCTCCGTCCGACGGCTGTCCTGGATGTCCTCGACCACTGCACCCTCCGGTTCCGCTCATCGCCCGTAGCGTCCGGCGTCACGGCCAGCCGCTCGGGCACCGCCCCCACCGGACAGCGTAGGTCCGGCTGCCGCCCCCCGGAACCGAACCGGTAGGACCGCCGGGGTCACTGACAGCGAAGAACCGGTGGGGTCGCCGACGGCGAAGAACCGGTGGGGCGGCATCGGCCCCGACCGCGCCGGGGCCGCGTAGCTTGACGGGCATGACTGAGGGCGTGGCTGGCGGAGCGGCGCCGCGGGGCGACCGGGCCCTCCTGGCCTCCACCCTGCCCACGAGTTACCCGGCGGCCTTCCGGGCCGAGTTGCGACGGGCCTTCACCGCGCCGTACGAAGCACCACTGGTGGTGGCGCTCAATGCCGCACTGGTCACGGTGGCCTGGCTGTGGCTGCCCTTGCCTCTGCAGGACCTCTTGTTCAGCTTGCACGGGGCCCTGGCCTTCCCGGTGGTGATGGCCACCTGGATGCTGGCCGATGTGCCAGCCACGAATATTCTCGGTTCCGACGCCGCGAGGATGGTGGCGGCCATCGACGACCCCGACGCACTGCGCCGACTCATCTACGCCAAGAACTCCGTGCTCTGGCTGCTGGTGACCCCGGTCTGCGTACTGGTGGCCATCGGGATCGGCATCGACCGGGAGCGCTGGACCACCACCGTGGTCACCATCATCGGCATCATCGTGGTGCCCATCGGGAGCCTCGGGATCGCCGGCTGGCTGGGCATCTCCTTCCCGTACCACACCCTCCCGCTGGCCGAGCGATGGCGACACCGACGGCCGTGGAGCCGGATGGTGGTGCGTTGGGCCACCTTGTGCCTCCTCCCCTACGTCCTGGTGCCGACCATCACCGGCATACTGGCCGCGCCGGCCTTCGCCGCCTGGGCCGTCACCACCGGCCGGTGGCAGGGCCGGATCCCCGACCCCGACCTGGCCATCGGGGTGGTCGTCACCGCCGCGCTGTCGGCCGCAGCCTTCTTCCTCGGGCACCGCCACGGGCTCCGGATGATACGGCGGCGTCGCGACCGACTGGTGGAGTTCCTGGAGCGGCCGGAGCTCGGATGAGCGCCAGGCACCGCCGGTGGCCCTCCCCGGTGCAGCTGTCGCCCTGGGGGCATGCCACAGGAGGCGGGGCCCGGCGACCGCCCGGACCCCAGACCCGGTCGGCCTCCCGACAGGCCGGGCCGAGAGGTCGGACGGTCGGGCGAGGCTCTTCATTCCGGGGCCGGTCCCCTGGGCCCGCTCAAGTGAGGACGGCGATCGGTCGATAGATCACTGGTACCAGACTCGGTCTTCCTGAATGACATAAGTCCTGGTTGTGGGATTGCGTTGCCAGCCCGAATTTCGAACTCCAACGTCGTCAGCCGTTTTGGGAGTCGCAAAGGAGGCACTGTCATGGCCATGCGCATGGACCACGCATCATCGGCATCCCCCGGCAGCCCGCGGTTTGCCTGGCCGACTCTGTGGTCTCCTGCTCCCGCCTCTGGCCGGTCCGGCCATGACCGGTCCACGACACCGTCGACGCAGCACGAGGTCCCAACACCGTGACGTCACCCTCCGGTGTGAGACTTCGGCAACGCGGCTGGATGGTCGGGGCACTCCTCGTCGTAGCGGCGGGTGTTTGCTGCTCGATCGTCGGATCGCAGGCCGTGGCCCGCGATACCAGCCAGAAGTCCCATGCCGCATCCCTGACCACCGCGGTGGAGATCGCTTCAACCCTGAAGCTGGCCATTCAACGGGAACAGGACCTGGCCGTGAACACCGGGGCATTCATCATCAACAATCCTGGGGCGACGGAGGCCCAATTTCTCCAGTGGGTTTCCTCAGACCGTCTGTTCACGCGTTTTCCTGAGCTCATCGGCATTGGGGATGTCGTGCTGGTACCGGCCTCGCAACTCTCCCAGTTCGCTCTCCGGTCCGAGGCCGCCACGGGGGCGCCGACCGGCTCGTTCCAGGTGAGCCCACCGGGTCCTCGGCCCTACTACTGCTTCGCCACCCTGGCCTCGTCACCGAGCGGAGTCAGTGCCACACCTCCGGCCCTCGACCTGTGCGGTACCGCCCTGGGTTCGAGCTTCCTGAAGTCCCGGGACTCCGGTCAGAGCGCCTACCTGCCCTACGGGACCGGAACGACGGTCGATCTCGCCGTGGGCACCGCGATCTATGAACGAGGCGTGGTGCCCCCGACGGTGGCTGGCCGACGCAGCGCGTTCCTCGGATGGGTGGGCACCCAGGTGGCCCCCCATGTTCTTCTGACCACCGCGTTGGCCGGACATCCCCATACCGCCGTGGCCCTGCACTACGGAACTGGTTCGGGTGCGGTGAAGTTCACTGCAGGGACGGCGCCAACCGGTGCCCAGACCCAGACCGTCGATCTGCACAACGGATGGCATGTCCATGTTGCGCGGGTGACCCCCGGAAGCGGCATCATCGGCAACACCAACGCGCTGGCCGTGCTGCTCGGAGGCATCCTGATCAGCCTGCTGCTCGGACTGGTGATCTTCGTGTTGGCCACCGGTCGCACACGGGCGCTGAGCCTCGTCCGGGAGCGGACCGACGAGCTGCGTCATCAGGCGCTCCACGATCCGCTGACCGGCCTCCCCAATCGGGCCCTCATCCTCGACCGTCTGGATCAGATGCTCTCCCGCAGTCGCCGGGAGGGCATTGCCGTGGCCGCGTTGTTCATCGATCTGGATGACTTCAAGGACATCAACGACACGCTCGGACACGCTGTGGGAGACGAGTTGCTCATGGCCGTGGGAGCCCGGTTAACCAGTGCCCTCCGGCGGGGAGACTCCGTCGGTCGGCTCGGGGGGGACGAGTTCGTGGTGCTGGCCGAAGGCGCCTCCCTGGCCGAGGGAGCCCAGGTGGTGGCCGATCGCGTGCTCGACGTTCTCTCCGCCAGCTTCGAGGTCCCGGGGAGTGAGGTGCCGCTCTCCGTCACGGCCAGTGTCGGCTATGCCGAGGGAGACCGCCCGTCGCCGGGCCGGCTGCTCCAGGACGCCGACATCGCCCTCTATGCGGCCAAGGCCAACGGAAAGGCACGGTCCATGGCCTTCGCTCCCGCCATGAGGGAGGCGGTCGACGATCATCGGCACCTGGAGGTAGACCTCCACACCGCTCTCGGCGCCCGCCAGTTCTTCCTCGTCTACCAGCCCACGGTGAATCTGGCCACCGGTTCGTTCACCGGGGTGGAGGCTCTCCTCCGCTGGCGGCATCCGGAACGGGGCACGGTCATGCCCGACGAGTTCATACCCACCCTCGAGTCGAGTGGCCTGATCATCCCGGTAGGGGCCTGGGTGCTCGATGAGGCGTGCCGCCAAAGCGTCGCCTGGTCACGACAGGGCCATCCGTTGGTGGTGTCGGTCAACATCTCGGCCCGGCAGCTCGAACGCGACCGGATCGTCGCCGACGTCAGCCGGGCCCTGGCCGACTCGGGTCTCGACCCCCACCTGCTGATCCTCGAGCTCACCGAGACGGCGTTGATGGGCAACGTCGAGGCCAGCATGACCCGGCTCCGCCGTCTCAAGTCCCTAGGGGTGCGTATCGCCATCGATGACTTCGGGACGGGGTACTCCTCGCTGGCCTATCTCCGCCAGTTCCCCATCGACGTGCTCAAGATCGACCAGAGTTTCGTGGCCTCCATGGTCGAGTCCCCCGAATCAGCCGCCCTCGTGCACACGCTCGTCCAGCTGGGCAAGGTCCTCGGGCTGGCCACGGTGGCCGAGGGAATCGAGACCGAGGCACAGCGGTCACTCCTCCGGGCCGAGGCCGTCGACATCGGTCAGGGCTACCTGTTCGGCCGGCCGCAGGACCCCGACGCCCTCCTCCACCTGCTGCGGACCCACGCCCCCCAGCCCGACCTCCACGTGGCCTGAGACAGGCCGGCCCGGCGGAGGGCGCTGCTCCCTGGGCGGATGCACTCCGCTGCAACATCATCGACCGGCAGGGGACGGAGCGGGCCCGGTCGCCGGCGCGCCCGGCCTCGGGGAGGAGTACGCTACGAGAGCCTTCTACAGTGAGGGGGCTCGGCGAGTTCAGGGGCGGAGAGCGCATGCACTCGACCTTGTGCTGCCCACCATCCGCAGGCCCGATGACGGGCAGCCGATGACCACGACCGACCACGAGCTGTCCAGCGTGTTGAGCGAGTTCGCCCGGACCATGCTCACCGACTTTCCCATCCAGTCCATTCTGGAGCACCTGGTCCACCGGATCGTCGACGTCCTGCCCATCTCGGGAGCCGGTGTCACGCTCATCGAGCCTCCTTCGGCACCCCGCTACGTGGCTGCCACCGACCCGTCAGCGCTGGCCTTCGAGGAGTTGCAGACCGAGCTGGGGGAGGGACCGTGTCTGGCGGCCTATCGGACACGGTCCCCGGTGCTGGTCGGCGATCTCCGCCGTGATGACCGCTTCCCTGAGTTCGGAACACGCGCCGTGGCCATCGGCCTCCGGGCGGTCTTCACCTTTCCCCTGTGTCACGGTGCGAGCTGCCTCGGCGCTCTCGACCTCTACCGGGACGCGCCCGGTGAACTGAACGCTGCGGAGTCGGAGTCGGCCCAGACCCTGGCCGATGTCACGGCGGCCTACCTGGTCAATGCCCAAGCCAGAGCCGATCTGGTGGACACCTCCATGCGAGCCCATGAACGTTCGGTGCACGACGCGCTGACCGGCCTGCCGAACCGTATCCTCCTGCTGGAGCGTATCGACCATGCCATCGTGCGGAGCGGCCGGTCGAGGAAGCTGGTGGCCGTGCTCCACATTGATCTCGACTGCTTCAAGGCGGTCAACGACACCTACGGACATCCGATGGGCGATGAGCTCCTGGTGGCGGCGGCGGTGCGGATCGGTGGCGCGGTGCGGCCGGCGGACACCATCGCCCGGGTCACCGGGGACGAGTTCGTCATCTTGTGCGAGGAGCTCGACGAGATGGACCAGGTCGAGATCGTGGCCTCCCGCATCGTCGACATGCTGGGCATGCCCTTCGCGCTCACCGAGGGCATGGTGGAGATCTCGGCCAGCGTCGGCATCGCCTTCGCCGGGCAGACCCACCACGATCCCGAGCAACTGCTCCACGCCGCCGCCCTGGCCATGCGCCAGGTGAAGGCCAAGGGAGGGGCCAACCACCAGATCATCGACCTGCGTCCCAAGCACGAGGCCGAGCAGCACATGGACCTGCGCATCGCCCTGGCCAAAGCCGAGGAGCGGGGCGAGCTCCGGATCGAGTACCAACCCATTGTCCGCACGGTCGACGCCGTCGTCGTGGGCGTGGAGGCCCTGCTCCGGTGGGACCATCCCGAGCGGGGTCAGGTCGAACCCACCACCATGATCCCCCTGGCCGAACAGTCGGGCCTCATCATCGAGATCGGACGCTGGGTGCTCGAGCAGGCCTGCGTGGACCGGTTGAGCGTCGGGCTCTCGGACCACGGACCGCTCCTGTCAGTCAACGTGTCCGCCTTCCAACTCATGGCTCCCGACTTCGTGGCCATGGTCAGCACCATCCTGTCCGACACCGGTTCCGACCCCACCCGGGTGACCTTGGAGATCACCGAGGGCGCGTTACTCCGAGATACGCAGCGGGCCCACATCGTCCTCCATCAACTGAAGCACCTGGGCCTGCTGCTGGCCCTCGACGATTTCGGCACCGGCTATTCGTCGCTGAGCTATCTCAAGCGCTTCCCGGTGGACGTGGTCAAGATCGACCGGTCCTTCATCACCGACATCGCCCGGGACCGGTCGAGCCGGGCGATCGTGGCCAAGACCATCGAGCTGGCCCACCTGTTGGATCTGGCCGTGGTGAGCGAAGGCGTGGAGACCCGCCACCAGTACGAGGTCGTCGCCGACCTGGGCAGCGACTTCTGTCAGGGGTACTTCTTCGGCCGGCCGAGGAGCATGCCGTCCCCGGACGACCTGGTGAACGCCGCCCTCTGAACGCCGGCGCATGGACCGGTGCGTCCGATGAACGCGCCGGAGGCCGAACGAGCACGGGCGACGGCCCGGTCACCGGCCGGTGAGCACACCCAGGACCTCCCCGATGGCCAGCTCCCGGTCGCCCGCCTCGGGCAGTGGAAGGTGCTCCTGGATCCGGTAGCGGTTGCGACGACCGTCACGCTCCTTCAGCACGTAGCCACCGTCGGTCAGGTCACAGACCAACGCATAGGCCCGGCGCTCGGTGATGTCCAGCTCGGCAGCGATGTCGCGCAACCGGATCTCCGGATCGTGGGCGATACACAGCAGTGCCCGCCCGTGATTGCTGAGAAACATCCAGTTGGCCACCGGCCCACCCTCCTGATTATTATAGAAATCTATTGCTAGTATTAGATTACTAAGGTAGTCTGGGATGGCAAGCCGAACGTCCGCGAACCTCGGAAATCTATTTCGGTGTTGCATGAAGGGGCTTCTGTGTTTGCTTCCCGGTTCACCTCCGTCCGCAATTCCGCCGCGCCGCCGATGCACGGTAAACGCCCACCGAAGCCCGGGGGCATGGCCCGAGGCGCCGGTCACCGGTGGCCGATCGCCGCCGTCTGCGGGGCTCCTCTCCTGGCCCTGGTAGTCATCAGCTCGGCCCTCGTGCCCCCGGCCGCGGCGGCCCAGACCGTCCAGTTGGGGACGGCCGCTCCGTTCGCCGTCCTGGCCGGCACGGCGGTCACCGATGTACCCGCCTCATCGATCACCGGCAATGTCGGACTCAGCCCGGCAGCGGGCACCAACTATGCCGGCCTGACCCAGGCCGAGGTCACCGGCACCATCTACTCGGTGGACGGTACGGGGCCGGCGGGAAACGTGAACAACCCTGCCCTGCTGACCACGGCGCAGAACGATCTGACCACCGCCTTCGGTGCCGCGGCCGGACAGTCCCCGGTGAACACATTCACCGCCGGTGACAACCAGCTCGGCGGACAGACATTGGTCCCGGGCGCCTACGCCTTCGGACACGCCTCCACGGCCAACATCACCGCAGCCAGCCCCTTAGTGCTCAACGGCCAGGGCGACGCCAACGCCGTCTTCGTCTTCCAGGCCTCGTCCGACTTGGTCACGGGGTCGGGCAGCGTGGTGCAGCTCGAGAACGGCGCCAATGCCTGCAACGTGTTCTGGGTGGTCAACAGCTCGGCCAGCCTGGGCTCCTCCAGCACCTTCGTGGGCACCATCATGGCCCTCACGTCGGCCACGCTGTCCACCGGAGCCACCGTGCAGGGCCGGGTGCTGGCCCGCAACGGTGACGTGACGCTCCAGGCCAACACCATCACCGTGCCGAGCGGCTGCACGTCGGCCAGCGGCACGGGCGGCACAGGCGGCACGGGCGGCACGTCGGGGAACATCACCAGCACCAGCACCGTCGGTGCCGGCGGTGCCGGGTCCACTGGCACGGGAGCGGCGGCTGGCGCCGGTACCCCGCGGGCCGTGGTGCCGGCGGGATTCCCCCACACCGGCTTCGGCGGAGCGGCCCACGCCCGGGACGGCGGTCTGATCGCCCTGGGCGCCCTCGCCCTGGCCGCTTCGGGCGGGGCATGCACCATGGCCTCCCGGCGCCGGCGCACCCTCCGCCGCGGACAGCCAGCGCAGCCGTGACCGTGGGCCCGGCGCCGACCCGGACGATCGGGTCGACGGGCTGGCGGTGGGCGGCCGCCGGGCTCCTCGTGGTGGGAGGCGGGCTCCTGACCGTCGGGCTCCGCGGGGGTGACCGGGCCCTGCCGGCTCCCTCCCCCTCGGCGGCGGCCGTCCAGTCGGCGGTCCGGGTGACCGTCCCCCGAGCCCGCGTGGCCAAGCCGCGGCACACCCAGCGCTCCGTACCGGTGGCACTGCGCATCCCCGCTCTCGGCGTCCTGGTGCCGGTCGGCTCGCTCGGGCTCAATCTCGACGGCACCGTGCAGGTGCCCACCACCAGTCAGCAGACGGGCTGGTTCCGTCTCGGTCCGACCCCGGGCCAGATCGGCTCAGCGGTCATCTTGGGGCATGTCGACAGCTTCCAGGGACCGGGGGTGTTCTTCAACCTGCGCACGTTGACCGCAGGCGACCAACTGGACGTGGAGCTGGCCAACGGCACGGTCAGCCAGTTCACGGTCAACGCGGTGGTGCAGTACACCAAGGCGCAGTTTCCGTCCCAGCGTGTCTACGGCTCCAACGGGTCGAGCGCCCTGCAGCTGGTGACCTGCGGAGGAGCGTTCGACCACCAGACGGGGAGCTACCTGTCCAACATCGTGGTGTACAGCTCCCTGACCAAGGTCATCCGGCCCGGAGCAGTGACTCCCGGCACCGCTCCTTCTTCCTGACCCAAACCGCTCAGCTCCGCTCCGGCTCGGCCAGGTCACGGTCTCGAGACGACCCGGTCCTCGGGACCTTCCGGCGCTCCTTCGACGCCCATTCCGCCTTCGACGCCTTCGACCGTCGCTGCTTGGCCGCGGCGCTGAACCGGTGCTCGGCGCCCTGGGGGGTGATGCCCCCCACGGCCTCGCCGATCTCGCGCCAACTGGCCCCCCGCAACCGGGCCAACTCCGCCGACCTCTGACTGAGGCGTTCGGCCGACCGCCGCATGGCGTCGGCGAAGCGGAGCTCGGCCAGCGCCGCCTCACGCTCGTCGCCCAAGCCCTCAGAGGATTCGTGCCGGCCCATCTTGGTGAACCGGTCGGCCAACGACTCCACATCCTGGATCATCTCCCCACTGTAGCCAGTGATCGCCGCGGTTTCAACCATGTGTTGACAACCATGTGTTGAGACCCTAGACTTCAACACATGGTTGAAACCGTGGGTCCTCCGGCTGGCCGGGATGTCCGCTCGGGTACCGCGCCGGTGAAGGTCTCCGGCAGGCCCCGACGACGTCGGCGCTTCCGTTCGACGGGGGTGATCGTGGGGGTGGCGGCCGCGGTGGCCGCGGCGTGCATCGTCGGCCTGCCGGGAGGCGACGCGCCCGCCCACGCCGCCTCACAGTCGACGCCCGCCCTCCCGGCCCCTACCCCGCCGCTCCGAGCCGATGGGCCCCCACCGAGTGTCCCGGTGCCGACCGCCCCTGCCTCGGCCCCGTCGACGATGCCGACCACAACCACGACCGTGCCGGATGGGGCCGCAGGAGCGGAACCCACGATCGCCTCGTCCATCGCCCGGGTCGAGGCGGCAGGGATCGACCCCGGCCCGAGCTGGAGCTGGACCATGGGAGATCCCACGACGCATTGTGGTCCGATCGCTGGTCCCGGCGTGGCCACGGGCTGCACCTACTGGGCCTCGGGGGTGGAGACGACGGTCTTCGCCGGCGCTCCTTCGTTGGCTCTCGTGGCCCACGAGCTGGCCAACGCCGAGACCGCGTACAGCGCCCTACCCACGCTGGTGAGTCAGGTGGCGGCTGTGGCGGGCACAACGTCCTGGTCGCCGACCGATGCCGTGGCGTCCTGCCTCGTGGTGCACTGGATGGGCTTCCAGGACGACGCCGCAGGATCGTGGCAGTGCCCGTCCGCGCTGGCCACCGAGGTGGCTGACCACATCCATGACACGGTGACCACCACCCGCACCACCGCGGTGTGCGGAACGACGTCAGGTATCAGCTCCACGCTCACCTTCACCGCCGGGGCGGGGACGCTGTCCGTCACCACCCCCTCCGGCCCCACCCCGGTGACGGCACCGGGGGGAACGCCGGTCACCGTCTCGGGTATCGGAACCTTCGTGGCCACGGCCCAGGGCGGGACCGCCCAAGTGGTAGGTGCCTGCCAGCCGTGACTGGCCGGCGATGTGCCGGGTCTCATTTGTCCACTTCACGTTGCGGGCTAGTCGGATCGGTGGAGCGAACATCCAGTTCACAGACGTGGATGGGGACGGAGAAGGGAAAGCAAGGGAGTGGGGACGGAGGGACTCGAACCCTCACTGGAGGCGGTTTAAGCGCCCTGCCTCTGCCAATTGGGCTACGTCCCCGCAACTCGTTGCCGCAGCTCGGACCGCAGTCGGTAGTGGATCCTCCCTCGCACGGTGAAGCCTGACCCCAGACATTAGGTGGTCGGCCACCGTCGGCCCTCGATCCGCCGGCCTTCCCGGCGCGGTCCCCCCGTGGTGGCGTTTCTCGGCAGTCGCCAGCCGCCGTCCGGGACCGACGTTGAGACGATGGACAAGCCGTGGCGTAGCTGACCCAGACCAAGGACTACGCGGGTCCCCGGTTGGCCCGCCGGTGGCCTTCAGCGGCGAGTGGGCACCTGACGGCGCCTCCTGTACTACGATATTCATACTGCGTGATACGCTCCTTCGGTGAGAAGTCTGCGCCTCGATCCCGAGTTGGACGAAAAACTCCGACGGGCGGCGGCCGTCCACGGTGAGTCGGTATCCGAGTTCATCCGACACGCCGCCGAGGACCGCGCCGATGAGACGCTCGCCGGACGGCCGAGCGAACAGTTCGCCGATGTTGCCGGCGTCGTGCACGGTGGTGGCGGACGGGCCCGAGATTCCGGACAGGCGTTTGCCAATGCCCTGGCCGAGCGTCACGCTGCGCGGTGACACTCACCGACGCCGGACCGCTGATCGCCATCATCGACGCCGACGAACCCGATCACGGCGCATGCGTGGCCGCTCTGGACGCCATCGAACTGCCTCTCCTGACGACATGGTCGGCGTTCACCGAGGCCATGGATCTGGTGGGACGGGCTGGGGGGATCACCGGTCAGCGGGCCCTGTGGCGGTTGGTACGCACGGACAGGCTCGTGGTGGCCGATCTCTCCCCGGTCGCCGTCGACCGCAGCGCCCGTCTCATGGACCAGTACGCCGATCGACCCATGGACCTTGCCGATGCCACCTTGGTGGCCCTAGCGGAGGAGACGGGTCAGCGGAGGATCTTCACCCTCGACTCCGACTTCCACGTCTACCGTCTGCGGGGAAGGCAACGGTTCGAGGTGGTCCCCGGCCGGTGAGGCGCTGGCGCAGGTCGCCACCGCTTGTTGGGTCAGGGGGCCACGGGGGGCCGGATCACCGAGGCCACGGCCTCCCATTCCTCGCTTCGGGGCCCGTCCACCCGGTGCTGGTGGCCTGAACGGCCGGGCCACGGGCCGAGGATGGCCGTGGGGCGGAGCCCGGGGTCCCACGAGGAGTAGGACCCTGGCGAGCCGGTGCGGGCGAAGGCGGCCCAGGCCTGTCGTATGGACGCCGACAGCGCCAGGGCGTCCGCTCCCCCTCCGGAGAACCCCTGGATGGCCGGGTTTTGCACCGTGCCGAAGACGAAGGGGATCTCCAGGGCGTGACAGGAGCCCAGATAGCCGTCGAGCATGGGTGAGCTCCAGGTGAACAGGTAGACGTACGTCCCCACACCGGGCCCGGCCGCCGCCCGGTGGGCGTCGGCCAGTCGGACCGAGGGGATCCGGAAGACGTACTCGGTGGCGATGGCCACCCACAGATCCCGCGGCGTCACCGGCTCACCCCGGGCGGCCCGGGCCCCGGTGACGGCGTCGATGACCGCCTCGATGGCCTCGGGGTCGGGCGTGAGCCGTCGCATCCAATGACGCAGTCCGTCGAGGTCCAGCGCGTTGAGGGCCGGGTTCCCGAAGGTGAAGAAGGTCATCTCGTCGCGGTTGGTCCCGATGAGCAGGGGCACGTCGGCCACCGAGCCGGCGGCCACCGCGGCGGTGGGGTCCGTCGGTAGGAGTCCGCCGTCGACCACCGGCATCATGAGCAGACCGCTGGCGTCCCGCCGCCCTCCCCTCTGGTCGAAGTCCACCACCGCTTGCACCAGGGCCCCGGCCGGCACCTGCTCCAGGGCGGCGCGGGTCAGCGGCACGCCGAGATGGCCGGCCAGCTGCTCCGCCACGGAAGCGGCCCGGTCAGGTGTGTAGGCGTAAGGGCCACCGCTCTCCACGATGGCCCGGTGGAACAGGCCCCGGGCCGCGGGCACGGCCAGCAGGGCGCTGACACTCATCCCGCCGGCCGACTCACCGAACAGGGTGACGTTGTCCGGGTCACCCCCGAAGTCGGCGATGTGGTCGCGCACCCAGCGAAGCGCCGCCACCTGATCGGCCAGTCCCCAGTTGCCGAAGCCCGTCCACTCCTCGCCGTCCAACCACGACGCCTCGTCGGAGGCCAGGGCCGGGTGGGCCAGGAAGCCCAACAGGCCGAGCCGGTAGTTGAGGGTGACGACCACCACGTCGCCCTCCCGGGCCAGGGTGCCACCCCGGTACAGACCGCCCGAGCCGGACCCGCCGACGAACGACCCGCCGTGGATCCACACCATGACCGGGCGCCGGGCGCCATCGAGCGCCGGGGTCCAGATGTTGAGGCGGAGGCAGTCCTCGGACTGCTCCTCCGGCCTCCCCCCGAGGGAGACGTCGATGAGGCTCGGCGCCTGGGGGGCCACCGCGCCGAACCGGTCCGCGGGACGGACCCCGGTCCACGGCTCGGGAGGGCCCGGGGGGCGGAACCGGGCCGGGCCGGCCGGCGAGGCGGCGTAGGGGATGCCCGAGAACGACCAGTGGTCGTGACGGTGGACACCACGCACCCGGCCACCCTGGACCTCGATCACGCCGTCCACGATTGGGCCCTCCAGTTCTCCGGCCAAGGTGCCGATACAACATGCAACTTACTGAGTTGCATCGAGCAGCGAAGGTCACCAGAGCAGACGACACCGGGCCGTACGTCCGCGTGCTGACGCCACTGGAGCGTAGGTGATGGGGCAGGAATCACAGATCAGTGGACTGATTCGACCACGGGGACGGACGGGAACGCCCGACGTCCCCCGGCCGGCCGGACCTGCGAGTGGGCAAGGAGTGTCCGTAGTGCAACAGGGGCAATCGGCGACCGAGATCCCGTCGCCCAGGCGCATCCGCTTCCGCGTCACGGTGCTCACCGTCGTCGTGGCGTGCGCCCTCGCCGTCCTGGCCTTCGGATCACCCTCGGTGGCCGGGGCCAGTCCGTCGACCTCGTCGACGACGACCACGACCTCCACGTCGTCGTCCTCGTCGTCCACCAGCACCACGACCTCCTCCGCCCAGTCCTCCATCAATGCGGCCGAGGCCCAGGTGAGCACCCTCGAGGCCCAGATCTCCCAGCAGCAGGCGGTCCTGGACCAGGCCGACGAGGAGTACAACCAGGCCCAGGTCAACCTGACCACGACCCAGAGCTCGCTCAAGACCACGACGACCTCGATCAACGCGGCCAAGGCCCGCCTGGCCACCGAGCGGGCCCATCTGCGCCAGGACGCCGTGCAGGCCTACATGAATGACTCGTCCGGCAGTGGGTTGGCCTCGCTCTTCGCCGCCCCCACCAACGCCACCCAGACCCGCGACTACTACCAGCAGCTGGGCTCCTCCACGGTGACGGCCGACGTGGCCCGCGTGGCCGCCGGCCAGAAGAAGCTGACCGCCACCCAGACCAAGCTGTTGGGCGAGCAGCAGGCCGAGACGGCCCAACTGGCCCAGGTCAACACGGCCCGCCAGGGGGCAGAGGCCATCGCCAACCAGTCCGAGGCCACGCTGGCCCAGGTCAAGGGGAGCCTGGCCGCCCAGATCGCCCAGCAGGCCGCAGCCCAGGCCCAGGCGGCGGCCCAGGCGGCCTCGGCGGCTTCCTCGCCGGCCGCGGCCCAGGCCGCTGCAGCCCAGGCCTCCCAGGCCGCGCAGGTGGCCACCACCCTCGGCGGGGGCAGCGCGGCGGCGGTCAACGCCACCACCGCGGCCAATCAGGCCACCAACGCCGCCGGCACGGCGACGGCGTCCGGGGGCTCGCCGGGGCCGGGCGCCGTCGCCGTCTCGGCCAGTGGCAACGCCCAGGCAGCCGGACTGGCCGCTGTGCACGGGGCCATCAAGTACATGGGTGTCCCCTACGTCTGGGCCGGGGCCAGCACGGCCGGACTGGACTGCTCGGGCCTCACCATGCTGGCCTGGTCCCAGGCCGGGGTGTCCATGGACCATTCGGCCGCCGACCAGTACGCCATGTTCCCCCACGTGGCCCTCAACGCCCTCCAGCCCGGTGACCTCATCTTCTACGACCTCGACGGCACCGGCATCGACCATGTGGTCATGTACGTGGGGCCGTATCTCGACGGTCAGCCCACCCCCTACGGGATGGGGACCATCATCCAGGCCGCGCACACCGGTACGTTCGTGACCTACGACCCCATCTGGTACCAGGGCATCGTGGGGGCCGCCCGACCGTAGTCACCGGCGCCGGGGCCGCAGTCGGGCCGGGGCGCAGGTGCACGGACGGGCGCCTCGTACCGGTGCCGACGGCGGCATAGGGTCGGGACCTGCTCATGGCACCGCGACTGACCATCATCGTCCCCGCCTTCAACGAGGCCGCCCGCCTGCCCGCCGGCATGCGACGCTTCGACACCGCCGTGGCCGAAGGAGCCGTGGACCTCGAGGAGACCGAGGTGGTCCTCATCGACGACGGCAGCACCGACGAGACCGCCGTGGTGGGCCGGCGCCTGCTGGCCTCCCTCCCCCACCACCGGGTGATCAGCCTGGCGGCCAACGGCGGGAAGGGAGCCGCCGTGCGGACCGGGGTGGCCCTGGCCCGCGGGCCCTATGTGGCCTACATGGACGCCGACATGGCCATCGACCCACGGGCTGTGCCGTCGCTCCTGGACGCCCTCGGATACAGCGAGGCGGCCATCGGCTCGCGGGCTCTGGCCCATTCCATGGTGGACGGCACCTACGCCATGCGGGCGGTGATGGGGCGTCTGTTCAACCGCCTGGTCACCACCGGCAGCGGGCTCGACCTGCAGGACACCCAGTGCGGCTTCAAGGCCTTCCGCACCCCGGCGGCCCGGCTCCTCTTCCACCTGGTGGGCATCGACCGGTTCGCCTTCGACGTCGAGGTGCTGGCCCGGGCCCGGCGACTGGGGCTGCGCATCACCGAGATCCCCGTCCACTGGAAGAACGTGCCCGGCAGCACCGTGCACCCGCTCCACGACTCGGTGACCATGCTGGCCGACGTCTACCGGTCGCGCTACGGGTTCCTGACCACCCCCCCGGTCCCGGCCATCACCGTGCAGGAGGGCCCGGGGGGCACCGGGTCGGATCCGGCGGGGCCCACATGCGAGGGCGACCCATGGGCCGAGCGGCTGGGCAAGGTGGTGGCCGACTCCCTAGACGGAGCGCCCGTGCCGCTGGTGCGGCGGGGTCGGTCGATGACGGTGCTGCTGCCCCTGGTGGAGCCGGTCGAGGTGGCCACGGTGTTCTCGGGCCTCCGGGCCGAATTCCCCTCCGCCGAGGTGTCGCGCCGGTCCCTCACCCTCGACGGGCTGGCCGCGCTGGGGACCCTGTCCGGCCGACTCCAGGCGGCGACGGACCCCTCGGGGATGGGCTGAGGTCGTCGGCAGTACCATGGCCTAGGTGAGCGCGGACCCAGCGGATCGGACCCGGACGGCCAGGCGGGCCGACCGTGGAACCGACCAACCGGCGGACCTCCCCGACCACCACACCCGCCTCGACGACACCACCGGGGACGATGCCTCCGGGACACCCTCCGCCCCGGAGGCCCGGGACGAGCGGCCGGACCTGATGGGGGCCGAGGTGCGGAGGGAGCCGGACCGCCCGCTGGCCGATCCCGGGCCCGAGGGGGCCGCAGGCGACCTCGCGCCGCCGGCATCCGTGTCCATCCTCCCGGTGGCCCGCGTCGAGCCCGACGCCGACCTTCCGCCCGATCCCCGTCGTTCGGACGTGGACGAGTGGGGGCGGTCCGAGCACATGCGCTCCGTGGTGCGACGGCTCTACAACCCGATCTACAAGTACTGGTTCCGGGTGGAGTGGGAGGGGTTGGAGAAGATCCCCCTCCACGGTGGGGCCCTCCTCATCGCCAACCACGCCGGAGCCATCCCCTCCGACGCGCCGGCCATCATGCACGGCGTCGAGGAGGAGCTCGGACGGCCGGTCTACGGCCTGGCCGACTACTTCTTCCGGACGCTCCCGGTGGTCGGCACCATGTGGTCGCGGACCGGGGGCGTGCCCGCCCACCCCGACAACGCCTACCGGCTCCTCCACGACCAGCAGCAGCTGGCCCTGGTGTTCCCCGAGGGGACCAAGGCCACCTCCAAGACCTACACCGACCGCTACCGGCTGCGCCGCTTCGGCCGGGGGGGATTCGTGGAGATCGCCATGCGGGCCGGCGTGCCCGTCATCCCCATCGCCGTGGTCGGGGCCGAGGAGTCGATGCCCATACTCTTCCGTGTGCCCACCGTGGCCAAGCTGTTGAATCTTCCCTACTTCCCGGTGACGGCCAACGCGCTCCTCCTCGGACCGCTCGGCTACGTGACCTACTTCCCGTCCAAGTTCAAGCTCCGGGTCCTCGATCCGGTGACCTTCGATGTGGAACCGGGCCAGGACCGCTACTCCCGGAGCCGGGTGATGGACGAGGCCGAAGCGATCCGGGCCCGCATGCAGGACTCGCTCCACGACATGCTGCGGACCCGCCGCAGCGTCTGGTTCGGCTGACCGCATGGGACGGCGCGTGCTGATCACCGGGTTGGACACCTTCTGGGGGGGCCGCATGGCCCAGGCCCTGGAGGCCGAACCCGGTGTCGAGATGATCCTCGGGCTGGGGGCCAACGAGCCCCGGGTGCCCCTGGAGCGGACCGAGTTCGTCCGGTCGGACCAGAAGTACTCCATCCTCAACCGGATCGTCCGGGCCACCCAGGTGGACACCATCGTCCACACCTTCCTCGAGACCAACTCGGTCAACGTCCCCAGCCGGACCCTCCACGAGATCAATGTCATCGGCACCCTCAACCTCCTGGCCGCCGCGGGCACGGCCGGTTCCTCGGTGCGCCAGGTGGTGGTGAAGTCGTCCACCCACGTCTACGGCGCAGCCGAGACCGACCCCACGTGGTTCCGGGAGGAGGACAAGCGCACCGGACCGGTGCGGACGCGGCTGGAGCGCTCACTGCTGGAGGTGGAATCACTGGTCCGGGACTTCACCGATGACAACCCCCACCTGGTGGTGTCGGTGCTGCGCTTCGCCAACGTGCTGGGCACCGACATCATCACGCCGGTGAGCCACAACCTGCGGCGTCGGCTGCTGCCCAGCATCGCCGGCTTCGACCCCCTGGTGCAGTTCGTCGAGGAGGATGACGTGGTCCGGGCTCTGGAGTACGTCACCGAGCACCGCATTCCCGGGGTGTTCAACGTGGCCGGATGGGGCAAGCTCCCGTGGAGCGAGGTGGCCTCCATCGGGGGGGCCTTCCTCCTCCCGCTGCCCCCGTTCAAGCCCCGGTCCTTCGTGGCGCCGCTCCGGCGGGCCGGCATCGTCCAGTTCCCCCCCGAGATGGAGGGCCTCATCCGCTACGGGAGGGGGGTGGACACCACCAAGCTGGGGGCCACCGGATTCGAGTACCGCTACACCAGTGCCGGGGCGGTGGAGAGCTTCGCCCGGGCCAACAACCTGCGGCGGGCCACGGGCACCGGAGACCCCGAATACCGGTACGAGCAGGACGTGGAACAGTTCTTCCGGCACTCCCCCGCCGTGGTGCGCGGCATCGACGGGTAGCCACCGCGGTGGCCCACCCGTGGGTGCCACCGACCGGACGGGCCGACTCCCGCCGGTTCAGTTCCGCTTCAGCCAGGTGGCCTTCATCTCGGGCCCTCGGGCCCTCCACTCCTCGAAGGTCATGGCGTACCGGACGTGGTCCTCCCACTCGCCGTTGATCTCGAGATAGCCCAACGCCACGCCCTCACTGCGCAGACCCAGCTTCTCCATCACCCTCCGGCTGGCCATGTTGCGGGGGATGATGGCCACCTCGATGCGGTGGAGCCGCAGGGTCTCGAAGGCGAACTGCAGCACCACCACCACCGCCTCGGGGATGAGACCGGACCCCGCCATCTCCTCGTCGATCCAGTAGCCGATGGCCCCGTTCTGGAACGGACCGCGCTGGATGGAGGAGAGGGTGATCTCGCCGCAGAAGCGGCCCTCGAAGAAGATCCCGAATCCGAACCCGCTCCCCAGTTGGCGCTCCCGCTCGCGCATCCCGCAGCGGGCCGAGAAGCTGGCGGCGTCCTCGGGTGCATGGGGGGCGCCCTTCGACCGCGGCTCCCAGGGAACCAGCCACGACCGACAGCGCGTGCGCACGGCCAGCCACGCCTCGTAGTCCCCCTCGACCAGGGTGGCCAGCCGGATCCGCCACCCGGAAAGCTCGAGCGAACGCACCACCGGTGCCCGAAGGCTGGGGGTCTTCACCATGGGACCGCCTCCCCGCGGACCCACGCCCCAGGGGCCGCCGGTCCCCTCACCGGGTCGATGCCGCCGGGCGCGGAGGTACGGGGAAGATGGACGCACCTTCCCCCGCAACGAGCACCCACGCAACTCGGAGAGGTCACTCTCGAATGGTAAACCACAGACCCCGGGGGGACGCCAGCCGATGTGCCGCTCCGTAGTGGACCGGCGACGGAACCGGGTGCCCCGACCGCCACCGTCGACGACGGCCCGCCCACCACCGGCTCGAGCGCAGGGAGCCCGCCGAGCGCCCCCCGGTCCGGGGAACGTCACTCCTATACTCGCCGGGACGCACGACGGGAACGACCTCCTCGTCGGGCCATGGCAGAAAGTGGCACCGGTGACCATCTCAGCGGATCGGGCGACTCGGAGCGTAGGGCTCGGCCGTTCCCCCCACCTGGTGCCGCTGGTGTGCATCCTCGGCGCCGTGGTGGTGGCCAACGCACCGGTCCTGGTCCACCTGGTCACGACCAATCCCCTGGTCCTCAACGCCGCCCTCACTCCGCCCACGTCCGGATGGCTCCCCGGGCTCCCCTACATCGACGGCAACGCCGGATTCACCATGCAGGCCCTCGGCCATCTGGCCGCCCTCGACTGGCTCCACGGCCACATCCCGTGGTGGAACCCGTACGAGGGAGTGGGCAGCCCCCTGGCCGGCGAGATGCAGAGCGGGGCGTTCTTCCCCCCCACCGTCCTGCTCGTCTTCCACCAGGGCGTCCTGTTCATCCAGTTGGGCGTGGAGCTGGTCACCGGCTGGTCCACGTACTTCCTCGTCCGGCGGCTGGGTGTGGGTCGTACGCTCTCCACCGCCGCCGGGGTGGCCTTCGGGCTGTGCGGCACGTTCGCCTGGCTGGCCCACGCCCCCATCCGACCGGTGGCCCTGTTGCCCCTGTGCCTGATCGGTGTGGAGCGCGCCATCGAGTCGGCCCGGGACGGCCGGCGGGGCGGGTGGCGGGTGCTGGCCGTGGCCCTGGCCCTGTCCATCCTGGCCGGCTTCCCCGAGACCACCTTCATCGACGGGCTGTTCGTGGCCTGGTGGGCGGTGCTGCGCCTGGCCGGTTCGGGCCGCGGGGTGTGGCGAGCGGCGTTGGCGCGGCTGGCCGGAGGAGTCGCCGTCGGCGTGGCCCTGGCTGCTCCCCTCCTCGTAGCCTTCGCCGACTACCTCCCCTACGCCTACGTCGGGGCCCACACCGGGGGGCTGGCCGGCGCCTCCCTGTCCCCCACCGGACTGTCGCAGCTGGTCCTGCCCTACTCGCTCGGTCCCATCTTCGGCTTCCAGTCCGCCCCGGGCGGCCCCGACGCCATCTCGGCCCTGTGGGGCGGCGTAGGCGGATTCCTCTCCGCCACCGTCATCGCCGCCGGACTGGTGGGCCTGGTGGGCCGGCGCCTCCGTGGCCTGCGCCTCGGCCTCGGGGCCTGGATCCTGGTCGGCCTGCTCCGGACCTTCGGGTTCCCTCCCGTCGTCCATCTGATGGGCGCACTCCCCGGCCTGCGCCTCACCGCCTTCTTCCGCTACGCCGATCCGACCTGGGAGCTGGCCGTGGTGGCCCTGGCCGCGCTGGGACTGGACGACATCTCCCGTCACCTCACCCGGCGGCGGGTGCTCGTGGCCGCGGTGTCCGTCACGGCCGCCCTGGCCGTCTGGGCCGCGGCCACGACGTGGCCCCTCCTGGCCGACGCCGTGGGAGTGGGCGGGACCCATCCCGGCCACCGGTACCTCTACCCCCTGGTGAGCCTGGTGGCTGCCGTCCTCGCCCTGGCCGTGCTCACCGTCGGGGGCCTCCTGGCCGGCAGTCCGCCGCGAGCGCCCCGTTCGTTCCGCTCGTCCGGTTCGGGCTCGCCGGAACCGGTCCCGGAACCTCCGGGGCCGACCCCCCGCGGTTCGGCGTCCGACCGGACCCGCCGCCGAGGTCGCCTGGTCATGGCCGCCGTGGTGGGGATGGAGTCGGTGCTGCTCGTGGGGTTCACCTATCTCTCGGCGCCGGCACCGGCCACCCTGCAGACCGGTTCGGTCCGGTGGCTCCAGGGCCACCTGGGCGGGTACCGGTTCCTCACCCTCGGACCCATCCAGCCGAACTACGGCTCGTTCTTCGGTATCGCCCAGGCCAACATCAACGATCTCCCGGTGCCCAAGGCCTACAACTCGGAGATCGCCAGCCGTCTCGACCCCAACGCCCTCCCCGGGGTGTTCTCGGGTGGGGGGCGCATCAACCCGGCCGGGCCCACCGCGGCCCAGGAACTGAGCACCCACCTCGGCGCCTACGAGGCCATCGGGGTCCGCTACGTGGTGGAGGACGCCGACGGACGCGACGTGCAGGGCCAACCCTTCCCCGCCCCGGGATCCTCGACCTGGCCGGCCGGCCCGCGGCTCGTCTACCGGGACGGCTTCGCCGAGATCTGGGAACTTCCCGCAGCGGCCCGGGTGTTCTCCCTCCGGGCGGTCGGAGGGGCCGGAGGTTCCGGTCAGCCCGGCGCGCCGCCACCCCCTGGGTGCACGGTCGAGGGTTCCGGGTGGGATACGGCCACGGTGCGCTGCTCCCGACCCACCGTCCTGGTCCGGAGGGTGCTCTTCATGCCGGGCTGGAGCGCCACGGTCGACGGACGTGGGACTCCGGTGCGATCCGACCGGTACGACCGGCCGACCGGGCTCTTCCAGCAGGTGAGCCTGGGCCCCGGCACCTCGACAGTCCGTTTCACCTACCTGCCCCCCCACGAGGGCTGGGCCGTCCTCGTCGCCCTCGTCGGCCTCATCGCATTGTGCGCGTCGCTCGCCGTCCCCAGGTTCGCCGGCCGGCGCGCTCCCCCACCGTGAGGACCGAGGTCCGGTGACGCGGGCGGAGAGACGACACGGCCAGCGTCTAGTCTCTGGTCGATGAGGATGAGCCAGACGGACGAGAATCCGGACAATCCCACGTGGTTCGAAGACCATTACTTCTCCGCCGCACAGCAGGTTGTCGATTTTCTGGCCGGTGACGGCCTGTCCATGGAGGGGAAGCGGGTGGCCGACGTCGGCACCGGCGACGGCATCATCGCCCTCGGGCTCTTCAACCTGGCCAAACCGTCGCTCCTGGTCGGGTACGACCTCAATCCCGTCGACACCGACTACCTCTTGGGTCTGGCCAAGGAGCACAACATCGGTCAATGGCCCGAGGAGCTCCGCTTCGCTGTCAACGGGTTCGATGCCATCCCTGCGGCCACCGGAGCATTCGACTTCGTCGTGTCCTGGTCGGCGTTCGAGCACATCAGTGAGCCTCTGGCCATGGCCAGGGAAATACGGCGGCTCTTGGCACCGGGGGGCGTGGCCATGATCCAACTCTTCCCGTTCTACTTCTCCGAACACGGAGACCACGGGTGGGCCCGTCCGTCCTTCGAGCATCTGATCACCGGGGAGGACATCCCGGACGTGTATCTCAATCGGATGACGTTCGACGGCCTCCATCGGGTGCTGGGTCAGGCCCGCCTCCGGGTGGCCAAGGTCGAACTCATCCACCAGAGCTTCCATCTGCCGGCAGAGTTGACCGACGTGCCGCTCTCCGACCTCGCCATCGGCGGAGTCAAGCTGCTCGCTGTGCCATTCTAAGCGGCCTCCCCTGTTCTGTCCGACGGGCCATCCGGACCGGCTCGGCCGCCGAGACACGCCGCCGCCTGCGCCCCTCCGCCCATGGCCGGCGCTGTCTTCAGAATGGCCATCTGAACGACTATCGTCACCCTCGTGGAGAGCTCCCCAGAAGGGTCCGATCGTCCCGACGACGCGATCGGCCAGGCCCAGCGCCACGTACCCGGGGTCGTCGCGGCCATCTTTGTGCCCCCGGCCGATTGGCAGCACCTGCTCACCTCGGCCCTCTCCCTGCACATGGCGGGAATCGAGGTCGTAGCCGGCGGGCCCTCGGCCCAGTCACTCGCTGTCCTTTGCCGAAGCCGGCTGCAAGTGCGTCGAGGCGGAGACGGGTGCGGAGCTCGTCAATCAGGTATGGCTGGACCAACGGTCCCCGGTGCTCGCCATTTCGGACGCCGTCACCCTTCCGGAGAGCTTCCTCGATCGGGCGCTGGAACTCATCGGCGGGGATATTCGGATCGCTACAGTTTCGTTCTTTTCCAACGACGCCGGGCTCATCAGTTTTCCCGTCCGTAACCGTCCGTCGGCGAGACCACCAGAAGGCCACGACGCCATCTCGGTCACGCGACTCCTACGCAGCCGCGGGCCGGAACTCACGCCGACGCCGATTCCCGCGGCAAAGGGTGCGGCCGTCCTGCTGTCTGCCGCCGCTCTGGGGGCGAACGGCGGGCTGGTCACGCAGCCTGAGGCCACCAGCCTCGACTACTCGATCGCCGAGTTCTGCGCACGCAGCAGAAGCCGCGGCTTCATCCACGTCCTCGACGAAACGACCTTCTACGGGCGTCACCGGAGCCCCGTGTCATCGCCCTGGGACCCCGAGACGGTCGACGACATGCACCCGACGGGAGCGGCACATCCTGCACCTCGAGTATCCGATGGAGGTGGCCTTCGTCAACGAGGAGGGCCTCACAGACTTCTCCCCGGTCGGGCTCTCCCTGCATCTGGCACAGGCCAAGGTGCAGGGACTGCGCATCGTCGTCGACGGTTCCTACCTGGGTCCTCACGAGATGGGGACCCAGGTCTCCACCCTGGCCACCATCGACGCCCTGCGGAGGCGAGCAGAGGTGCGAGAGGTGGTCGTGGCCCTGACCGCACCGATTCCGGACTATGCCCGCGAGATATTGGATGCGCCGAAAGTCCGGGCCGAGGTGGTGCCCTTCGACCAGTTGTCCCTCCTCGGGCGCTGCGACATCGCCCACCGGATGGTCCAACCGGATCTGTGGTTCTCGGTCGACCACTGGAGGTCGGTGGCCAACCGTGTTGTCGTCACCTACCTCGACCTGATCGCCTACCGGATCGGCTCGTATCACGTCGACTTCGACGCATGGTCTCGCTACCGAAAGGCCATCCGCCGGGGCGCCGCCGAGGCAGATGCCCTCACTACCATCTCCGAAGACGTGAAGCGCCAGGTCGAGTTGGAGCGTCTGCCCATCGATCCCGACCGGCTCGAGGCGATCCCGTTCGGCACCGAGCATCTTCGGGGCGACGAGGCCGCAACGATTCCCGACGAATTGGTGGCCCGGGGGTTCATCGAGGGCCAGTTCATCCTGTGCCTCGGCACCGACTACACCCACAAGAACCGCGATCTGGCCCTCTCCACGGTGGCCGAACTCCGTCGGCGGGGATGGCCCCATGCCCTGGTGATGGCCGGTGCCACGGTGGCCGACGGCTCGTCCCGGCTGTCGGAGACCAAGGCCAGGATCAAAGAGCAGGTCATCCTGGACCGCGACGTCTACACCCTTCCCGACGTGACCTCGGCCGAGCGCAACTGGCTCATGCGCCACGCCGACCTGGTGCTCTACCCGACCTCGGCCGAGGGATTCGGGCTGGTCCCCTACGAGGCGGCCCGATTCGGGACGCCGTCCCTGTTCGCAAGCTTCGGACCCCTCCACGAATTGGCGCCGGAAATCCCTGTCTCGGCCGAGGACTGGCTACCTTCTACCATGGCTTCGTCGGCCGAGCGGCTCCTCAGCGATCCCTCCCTGGCCAAGGCCCAGATTGAAGCGTGTTTGGCTGCTGGTACGACCTATACTTGGGCGGCGACCAGCGAGGATCTCATCGCTCTCTATTACCGGGTATTGGCCATGCCCCCCCGAGTCACCTAGCCGATGCCGAGAACCCACAAGGAGACCAGATGAGCGAGACTGAGGTCGGCGTACACACATCCGAAGCCGGCCAGGCCCGGACCACGAAGCGGGCTCCCAGGACCGGGAGAACATCGGCGAAGCTCATCGACGATAGGACGGCGGACATCCCGGATCTGGAACTGCGACTCGACAGGATCTCCCTGAACCAGGCACTTACCGACACCGAGGCGGCCACGGCCCGGGTCATCGACCTCACCGAGCGGCTGGTCGATGCCCGACAGCAGATCACCGTGCTCCGAGGCGAGCTGGAGCGCATGCGTATCGAGCATCACCAGTATCGGGCCGAAGAGGAGGCCATGCGGGGTTCTGGCGCCTTCCGCATCGCCACTCTGATCTGGAATATCCGCAATGCCCTCCGCCTCTAAGAGCGAGGCCTGGCGGGTACTCGTCGCCCTGTTGGTCTACAACGGCGAGGAGTTTGTCGACCCGTGCATGCGGTCCCTGGCCACCATCGACCCGGGTATCCATGACGTGGACGTGCTGGTGTTGGACGACGCCAGTCCGAAGCCGGGTTGGAGCGAGCGCTGCGCCGATCTCGCCCAGGAGCTGGGAATCCAGTACTACCGGACTCCCCGGAACCTGGGGATCCCCCGCAACATGAATCTCGGGCTGCTCCGCTGCATCGACGGTGGCTACGACGCCGTCATCCTCCTCAACTCGGATACCGTGGTCCCCCAGCAACCTGATCCCCACGCTGGTGCGGCCTCTCATCGAGGACCCCACGATCTCCTCCACCACCGCCTGGTCGAACAGCGTGAGCATCTACTCACTCCCCAACCACGATGCCGACCGGCTCGGAGCCCGGCCGGAGCTGATCAACTGGATCTCCGAGCAGACCGACATCGAATTCGACGGGCAGGCCATTCCCGTGCCTTCCGGAGTGGGGTTCTGCATGGCCATGTCGGCGGCGGCCATCAAGAGGGTAGGCCTCATGGATCCCGTATTCGGCCGGGGGTACTCCGAGGAGATCGATTGGTGCCTTCGCAGTCACCTAGAGGGATTCCAGTCGGTGCTCGCCCCTTCGTGCTTCGTGTACCACGCGGGCAGCGGCATCACCAAAGCGGAGGGGATGATCGGTCAGGGCGACCCCATCGTCAACGCCCACCAGGCCATCATCGACGAGCGTTACCCGCTCTACCGGTCCCAACTCATGGCCTTCGTGGCTTCCAGCATTCCCGCCGGCCTGCAGGAGCGGGGCCTACGCAGGATCATCCTCACCGCAGCGCGCACGCTCGGCTACCAGCTGGAGGTGAGCAGGCTGGCCAATCGGCCCGGTGACGTCGATCGGGTTCGTTTCGTCATCGAGCCCGACGAGAACGGCGCCGCCATCAATGCGTCCTACGCCGGATTCGAGACGTCGTTCGATGTCGGCGAAGGAGGCGTCGTGCCCACCGTCGAGGCCATCGTCGGCCAGGCCCCCCGGGAGATCCGGATCTTCAGCCGGGGTTTCGAATCCGATCGGCTCCTGCAGAACCTGGACGCTGATCAGATCCATCTGGTGCACCAGCCGCCGTACCGTGAACGTGTCTTCTAGCGCCGAGTCGAGGGGGCTTCCGGCTCAAGTCGCAGCAGCGGGTACGAAGGCCATCCGCCGCGTCACCCAGCGAGGGACCCAATCCCTCCGGCCTGCACTTCCCGGTGCTCGAGGGGGGACCGTTCGAGCAGGTGGCCACCGATCTCGGACCGTTGTGGATGCTGACCAGTGACGAGGTCATGCGCCCCTACATGGTGGAGCGCGGCCGATGGAACGAATCCACGGCCGACCTCCTCCGCACCCTCATCCGGCCGGGCTGCCGGTTCTTGGACGTCGGCGCCAACGCCGGCTACTTCAGCATCTTCGCCCATCGGGTGGAACCTGGGGTGACGGTGGACTCCGTCGAGCCCCATCCGGTGATCTACTCCCTCCTGGAAGCCAATCTGTGGGCCAACGACGCCCCCGCCCGCCGATGGAAGGTAGCCCTGGGCGACGAGCAACGGATGCTGCCCATGAGCTCTGCACCCCACAATCCGGGCGATACGAGGCTTGGACAGCTTCGGGCCGACGAGCGCTATGACCTCGTCGTGCCGGTGGTCCAAGGAGACGAGCTGTTCGCCGGGCGCACGTTCGACGTGGTGAAGATCGGCGTGCAGGGATACGAGTCCGAGGTGGTGCTCGGGCTACAGCGTATCGTGCGCCAATCGGCCGGAATCGTGCTGGTAGTCGAGTTCTGGCCCACCGCCCTGCGTGAGCGGGCCCTCGAACCCGCTGAGGTGATCCGGGGCTATGAAGCGCTGGGATTCGACATCGCCGTGCAAGACAGTTGGGGCATCGGCAATTGCGCAGTGGGTGAAGTCGTCGCCCACTGTGATTCGGCCGGGCCCAACGGCCAGGTCAATCTGATCCTCCGCCCCGAGCGGTAGCAGCCCGTCGCCGCGGCGCCTCTAAGGCTCCGCCGATGCCGAGACTGACGCTAGGGACTGCGACTTTTCCAACCACCCTGCACTTCGTGACCACCGGCGAGTGTGGACCGCCTACTCGTCCGCAGACACAGTTGGTGCCAAACCCATGTGCCAGAGCTTGGAGGCAACGACTCGGCCCACGTCACACTGCGAACGCAGCCTTTCGGCTCCCGCTGTAGCAATCCGGTCACGAAGTGGGTCGTCGGCCGAGATCTGCCGGAGGGCCCGAGCCAAACCGATTGGATCTCGCTCCGGAAACTCCAGGTAGTGGAGTCCCGGCTCGAGCAGCGACGTATCGCCAGCAGGGTTCGAGCCCACCAGACAGCAACCCGTCAACATCGCCACGCGGGCGGCCGTGGTCGGAAAGCCGTCAACTATTCCAGTATCGCCATAGCCGTCCTCGAGTCGATCGGCAGTGGCCGGCGCCACAATGACATCGCACCTCTGAAGCACCTCGAGGAGTGCGTCGGGTCCAAGCCAACCATGAGAGACACGCGCCGAGAGCCTCCAAACGAACGAGATGCCTTTCGTGGGGCCCCACTACGTCCAGTTCGTAGCGGAGACCTGTCTCTTCCAAAGCCTCAAGAAGAGTCACAAGTCCTTTCCGCGGGCGATCGTCACCGACGAAAACTAAGCGCAGCCTTCCTGTGAGCCGACGACTCCGGAACTTGTAGAAGTCGCCAGGGATAGGCACGGTCGTGGGAACTGCATCAGGCAACGTTCGCTGTAGCTCAGCCATCGATGTGAAAACAGTTGCGCTCCGCCACCGCGACCTCTTCCACGGCCGATCTGGGAGTGTCGGGAAACAGGCCGCCGCCTGGATAAATGGTGACGTGGGCCTTCATCCTCCATCGATTCATGATGGGCAAGAGCAAATGTCTTCTCTGGCATTGTCTAGCCCGGCGACCCCATCGGGACCAGCGACGCCGAGAATTCCTGCTGCCCAGTTGAAAAACACATGCATTCGTCCGTTACCCCAGCTGCAGGGGCTCGTGTCGGAAACTCGGCAAGTGAATACAGCACGTTGGAAAGGGGTCAGTCATCCGGTACAAGGAGAAGAAGAGCGTATCGGGTCGCTGTCGGAGTAGCTCCTCGCCTTCGTGATACCGAAACCCGCTAACCACCCACGGAAAATGCGAGTCGACGACGGCCAACCGGCGACGGCTTCCGGCCCGCGCCATGAGGCGCCGAACCGGAATGGAGATTCGATTTGCAGGACCTGGTGGGACCGGAGCCCGTCCCTGGTCATCAGGATCGGCCAATCGAAAAGGATACCCGCTCATGCATCGTCCCCAACAGGAGCATCAGATGCCGTCTTCAACTGTGCGGGATAGTAGTGGGTAACGATCTGGTCAATCGAGCCCATGCGGACGCCAGCTTCCAGCATTCGTCGACAGAGATTCCAGTCTCCGGGTTCATTAAGCATCCAGGACTTGGGGTTGTACTCGAAGAATCGCAACGCCGTCGGATGAAATTGCCGCTTGAAACCCAAACTCATGAAGGCGTGAAGGAAACGCCGTTAATTTCGTAGTTGTCGTGCCCCTCGGGAGTGATCGCTAACAACCTACCGTAGGTCAATTCGAGGTCTCGACGACACGACGCCACCAACAGCGCTTCAATGTGATTGGGCACAAACTCGTCGTCGTGGTCGAGTGGAGCAATCCACTGGCCTTGGGCGAGTTGAGCGCCAAAGTTCATGGCTGGGGAGCCGGCGACCAACCACCGGTTTCGCTGGTCGTCTGGATATGGCAGGCGTGCCGGTAGGTTGAAGAACCTGATTCGTGGATCGCCCACAGCCGCGACACGCTTCTCGGTGTCGTCGGTGCAAGCATCCCCAACCACGACGACTTCCAACCGGTCATAGGTCTGGGCCAAGACGGACGAGATGGCTCGATCGATGAGTAGCTGAGGGTTGTTGTACGTCGCGATCCGCACGGATACCAAGGGCTCGTCGATCGCGAAGGCCTGAGCGTACTCGGCGCTCTGGCGAGCTCTGCGAAGTTGTCGACGCAGAAGTGCCACGTCGTCCAGTTGCGTCGAAACAATTTCTCTGACCATATCGAGCCGCCCATCCGACTCTTCCTGGCTCTGCTGTAGTCGCCCCAACTCGACACGCAGCGTATGGATCTCCCGCTCAATTGAGTCTGCACGTGGGATGATCCCCTCGGCTGCTGACTCACGAATGAGAGTGCGAAGTCTTTCCTTAACTCGTCGTGGGTTGAACTGCTCTAGCACACCGTTGCCTCTTTGCACGCTCGGACAATGTGAGCCACCTCCGTGGATGTCAGATCGTCGCTTATCGGAAGGGACACAATTCTGGATGCTACGTCGAGCGTCGTTGACAAGGTCGGACTCGCGATCCTGGCATCAGCAAATACAGTCTGTCGATGAACGGGAGGATTGTAGTAAGCACAAGCTCCTACCTTCGCCAATTCGAGGGCCGCCAGAGTGGCATCGCGCACACCGGTTGACGGCATTAGCGCCGACACGAACGGCAACGCAGACAAATGAGACAGGGGTTGAAATTCCACACCAAGAGGACAAAGCCCCTTTTGATACTGGCTGAGAATCTCTCTGCGCTGTGCCAGACGATTGGGAAGTGCTGACAACTGTCGCAGCCCGATGGCGCAACTCAATTCAGATAGCTTTGCGTTGGTTCCGAGCTCGACTGCATTTCGGGCTGCGTCAAATCCGAAATTCTTGATCCGATCAAAGCGCTTGATCAGCTCAGGATCGCGTGCCGTGATTGCGCCTCCTTCGCCAACTGCCATCGTCTTAGTCGCGTGGAAGGAGAACACCTCGCTGGTACCGCGGGCGCCCAGTCGCTCGGCTGATGAGTATTCAGAGCCAAAGCCGGCAGCGGAATCGATCACCAACGCAAGCCCGTATTTGTCAGCGAGCAGCTCCCAGGCCTCGATCTCGTCATTTGCCACGCCGAATGAGTTGGTCAGCAGAATCCCAGCCGTGACGTCAGCATTGGCCTTGAGAAATCGCTCAGCATCGCCAAGGTGCGGGTGCCAGGACACCGGATCAACATCGAGAAAGGCAGGAGCGTATCCGCACGACCGGACGGCGAGTGGACCAGCAGCGAATGTGAACGAAGCCACCAGGACGTAGACCCTTTCGGTGTTGAAGGTGGCTCCTATTGCAAGTTGGATCCCGGCCGTTGCACTCGATACGATCGAAACGCCAACCTCATTTCCAACCCAATCCGCAAGCGAATTCGCCAGCATTTGCTCAGCCGGACCTCCGTTCGAGAAGATTCGCCTCTGGACGATGGCTGAGTAGTCCGCAGCGAGATCTTTCACGTCTGGAAATGTTGGCGAGAGAAACGGAATTCGCCCTACCAAGATTTGGGCCCACCTTCGTGAGGTTTTGCTGGGACTCCCATCACGGTCTGACTATTTTCGACGTTCTCCACGACCACGGCCCCCGCCGCAACAAAAGCGCCGTCGCCGATCGTGACGTGGTCGCGAACGGTCGACCCGATTCCAAGAAAGGCACCTTCACCGATCGAGACGAGTCCGCCCACCGAACAGCCGGGACCAATTGTTGAAAAATCCCCCACAACGACGTCATGGCTAATGATGGCACCGACGTTAATAAGCACGTGTTTCCCAAGAGTACAAAACCGGTTTATGGCGGCCATGGGGGCGACCAAGGATCCTTCCGCGATCGCAGTGTCTGCAGAGACCCAGGCGCGGTCAGAAAGAAGGGTGAAATATTCGTCACCCGGCCATAGGTCGACGAGTCGGCGACGAACACCGGGATCCCCCACTGATGCGACGACAGGTACGTCTTCGAGAGTGGCGATGTTATCCACAAATTGGTAGATCGCAGCACCGTAGTCGTCGTGCGCTCGCTCGTAGTTGGGCGGTCCTTCCTCGACGAAGAAGGCGGGCTCTAAACCGGCCTCCTTGCAGTACCCGGCTGCTTCCACTGCCTGACGTCCTGCTCCCAATATGCCTACGCGCCGCCCGATGGCGGATTCCTGCGGGACGCGGTTCCGCCGCATCACGTTGCCGTTACAACCAGGATTTTGGGGTGAGCGCCATCTTCGGAGGAGTCGGTGCAATTGTGGTCGTCGAGCCACAAGACATCGGTCGAACCCTCCACGGAGTCGAACATTAGCGGGGAACTACGCGTCCTGGGACCACGAACCGAGGCAAAGGCCGCGCCGGTCTGGGGTGGTGCTCGATGGTCCCGTGCTCGGTCATATCGGACAATGGCCACCTTCCGACAATCCCAGGTGACCAGGTGCCGGCGCTGATTCGATGGTCTCGATCGGCCAGCGTCCCGTGGACCGGATGATGCCGAACCTTCAAGTGGACCCTGTGATTTATCAGCCGCTCGACCAATCAGTCCTTGGTGGTTTCCGCATCAATACGAATGGCCCTCTCCGCCTCAAGCGTCTGACGTAGGCGGGATTCCTCAGCGTGCAACTGAACAATATTGTACTGAAGGGCGGAAATCTCTCGCGGCTCATCAGTATCTATAGCCTCAAGCTCCGACCGGGTAACGGCTATGTCCCGCTTTCGCAGGAGGACGAACCCGTGCCCACCCGGCTGGTCATCCTCCAACCTGACGATCTCGAAAGCTCGACCCCAATGAGCCCGGATCCACCACTCCGAGTGGAACACCGTGGGACCCCCGATGTCCCAACTCTGGGAGACTCTCGAGCAATTCATTCCAATGTGGTTCGGATCCCACTCCTCGCCGATAACCGGGCCAATCATGTGCTTGCCCAAAAAGCTGACTAGGGCCAGACCGTCTGGCTTGAGAGTGCGATGGAGTTCAAGTAACCAACCGCTCCAATCGTCGGCGATATGGGTGAAGACAGAAAAGGCCCAAATCAAATCAAAATAGTCATCTGGCTGTGGGATATGTGGTTGGTCCCCAACAACAAAGAAATGATAGGGAGGATCCAGATTCTGACTGAGCCACTCAATACTTTCAGCGTGGAGATCGCAACCCCACATCTGCCAATTGCTGGCCTCGTCAGCAAAATGGCGCAAGGTTCGACCCGAACCGCAACCAAAGTCCAAAGTCTTCCGGCCGGGACGTGACCAGTCGGCAGGAATAAACGAACTGATGATTTGGCGGTGAGCATTGCCAATCTCATCCCACTCAGACCAGAACTGAACCGCATTTTCGATGCTGCCCGTACGAGTCGCAATCTCGTAAGGGGGGAATGGGAGATCGCTTGGGGACAACATCGAACGATACTGTCCCCAAAAGTACGGAAGGTCAAGCATTTGCGTCGCTAGCAAGTTGCGCTGATCCATCCCGAGTTACTCAGATTGTCTTTGCCGCCTCCATGTGGATCCTACGGACTATTCAAGACTCGTTCCCCATGCCTTGAGTCCGAAATGACCTGCTCTATGGACTTCCCCCGAATCCGAACTCGTTGACCCTGACGGACAAACTCCGGTGATCGCATCTAGAGTCCTGACCGGGCGGCGAGAGACTTCCATCGGCCGGACGAGACCAGACGCGAGAAGGACAGAGTTGCAATGGCCAGCGAGGTCTATCCCTCGAAGCTGACAGATCCCCTACTAGCTTTTGCGCAATGGTGAGCGGAACTGTGTCCGTCGACGCACGGCCAAAGGGCCCAACGGGACCGGCCTCTGAAATCCGCCCAGCGACAACCCGAGGTCTCGTCTGGGCAGTCACCACGGTCGTCGTCATCGAGTCCCTCTACGTCCTCTGGACTGCCTGGCGGGGATACTTCTTTCAGGACGACTTTGTCGACTTTGCCGTCGACCGGCAGCTCGGGTTTGGCAGAAAACTGCTGGAGCAACCCGTATTTGGTCACTTCATTCCCGGCTACAACGTGGTCAACTATTTAGTAGCGTCCAACCTTCCGTATCGATGGCCGATTATTGAGGCGGCCGACGTTTTGCTCTTCGCGTTGTCCCTCGTTCTGCTCTACCGCCTGCTGACGACAATTTTCGGTCCGACCTGGCTGAGCGTGCCACTAGTGGCCCTAGCAGGTGCATCGTTCAGTCTCGTTCCTTCTTTGGTGTGGTGGGCTAGTGGTCTGCAGCAGCTGGTCGCGATCCCGGCGACTTTGCTCGCCATCGACTGTCAAGTCCGATATGTCACTACTGGGCGGATTCGCTACGCCCTTTTGGGCGGTGCCTGTCTGACCGTTGGCCTCGCCTTTTATGACGGCGTCGTGGTGTCGGCACTATTTATTGTTGTGATGACTGTGCTCATCTGGCCAATTGGGCGGGGCCTCAGGGGGGCCGCCAAGACAGTGATCGCTGCGTGGCCAGCATGGCTGTGTTTCGGAATCCCCGTCGCCTTGGATTTGGGGTGGCGATTTAGTCACAGTGCCTTGTACACAACGCCACCTCTGGCAAGTCCCGTCCAGACTCTCCAATTCGTCTGGCTGTCCTGGAGTCAGACGTTCATTCCCCTCGTGTATGGGATCGATGCATGGGTTCTCCCTACCCACCTCGAACGGGTCGTCCTTGATACTGCGGGACTGATGGTCAGTCTGGTCGCGATAGCAGCAATGTTGTATCGTCGATGGGAAGCAGGAAGGGCGTGGATCCTATTCGGTAGCACTTTCCTCGCGTTGGCCTTCGTCGTGGGACTGACCCGTGTGAGCCAGTTCGGTCCGGGGGCCGCAGGCGACGTGCGTTACGTAACTCTCGACGCGTACTTCCTGTCAATCGCACTGGGGCTTGCTTTGCTTAGAGTTCGCAACCGTCCGTTTCTAGATCACGGGTTGGAAAATAGCGGTGAACACGAGTACTCGCATGCAGCCCGCGTTACGGTGCGTACGAGGTGGACAAGATCGGCGAAAATACTCGGCACTCTCATGGTCTGCTTAGTGATGGTGGGTTATGGAAGCGAACTCTATGTCGATCAGCAGCGAAATACCGTCATGCAAATGAACCACACCACTCGCCAATTCTTTGCAACGTTTGCAATGAGCTGGGGTCGTGTAGCAGCTTCCACTCGACATCCGTATCTCTGGGA
Organism: uncultured Acidimicrobiaceae bacterium; assembly: GCA_963737625.1. Classification (GTDB taxonomy): domain Bacteria; phylum Actinomycetota; class Acidimicrobiia; order Acidimicrobiales; family RAAP-2; genus Bog-756. Next base: position 527,679 of record CAVTTK010000005.1, on the reverse strand, counting down.
CACGGAGGTAAGTTCGACCGTGGTAGATCCCATCTTCTATCCGGATGATGTGGCCTCGGTGACCGTCGGCGCCCTGCATCCGCAACTCCGCTTCAATTCCTTTGGCGGGACGGGATTTATTATTCGCACTGATGGTTCGGTGGTACCGGCGACACCTGTCACGCAAGCCTCGGGTGTTCTGCCATCTGGTTCAACGCAGGCATGCGTGACGGCTGCGAACAGCGCCGCGGGCATCACCCTCCCTTTGGATCACGCTCTCGGAGCTCAGCGTTGGTTTGCCATCATCACGTACCAAGGTTCCACGGGGTTGACTGCGACTGAATCGGGGGGTTCATCTGTGCGATTCGCCCCCGGAAAGGGAACCGTTCTGACAGACTTCCCGCCGGTCCCGATGTCCTCGGTCTCGTGGGGAATACCGCCCCATTCTGGGCTTTGCGTGACCGGCGTCCAGATCGTTCTTCCCGAGGCGGCCAGCAATCAAGGTACGTCGTCGTGACTGCATCATGATTGAGTGAGCCGCACCTTCGTCTGTCGGTCACGAAGAAGGGCGAGAGCAAGCTGGCTCAGTTCCCGTGGGCCGCAACGATCGTCGTGACCGACGTAACGGCGAGCCGATGTTCCACCGAAGATGAGATCCATCGAGCGCTCATGTTCATTCTCTGAGCCGCACCCCGATCCGACTGCCCGATTCCCTCATTAGCAACATCGCGGGGAGACCACGGATCGGAAGGGTCTCCAGCCCGAGAACGGGATCCAAGGCGGCTCACGGCCAGGCCGGCAGGAACCTGTCTCTTTGCTTGACTCAGATGGTGCCGTCGGCGACGGCCTTCTCGATCCAGGGCACCACGTCCTGCAGGATCTTCTCGAGGCTGGTGGTCGCCTCGAAGCCGAGGACCCGCTTGGCCTTCTCCGTCGACGGGCACCCGCCGGCTTCACGTCGTGCTCGAACGGCGGGTCCGAGACCCAGTGGAACGGGACCTCGGGGCCCTTGATGGCCGTCCAGATGGCCTGGGCCAGCTCGAGCACCGTGGTCGACTCCGCCGTCGAGAGGTTGAAGTCCTCGTTGAGGGCGTCGGGGTGCTCCATGGCCGTCACGATGCCCTCGGCCAGGTCGGCGCCGTAGGTGTAGTGCCGGATCTGGGTGCCGTCGCCCAGGACGTGCAGGGGGTCCTGGCCCTTCAGCACCTTCTGGACGAGGTCGGGCACGACGTGGCTCATGGCCAGGCTGACGTTGCCGCTCAGGATCTCGACGTCGCCGAGGGCCCGGCGCTCGCCGGTCCCCACGCAGTTGAACGGGCGGATGATGGTGTACGGCAGTCCGTACTGGTCGAAGGCGGCCTTGGCGAAGTACTCGACGGCCAGCTTCTGGAACCCGTAGGACGAGATCGGCGGCGGGATCTCGCGCTCCTGGCCCTCGTAGGACGGCCAGGAGTCCGCCGACTCGAACACCATCGACGAGCTGAGGTAGGTGACCTTCTGCAGCCGGCCGTCCTGCGTGGGCCTTGATGGCCGCGTCGCACGACGAGGCGGTGATCCGCTCGTTGGTGGCCAGCAGGTCGTAGGCGTAGGTGTGGAAGTAGGAGATGCCGCCGATCAGGGCGGCGCCGGCGATGAAGTGGTCGCAGTCCGCGAGCTCGTTGGTCATGAGGTCGACGTCGCGGGCGTCGGCCTCGATGAACCGGTAGCGGGGATGGTCGTCGTAGGACCGCCGTGACCGGTCCGTACTTGGAGTAGTTGTCGATGCCGACCACGCTGTGGCCGCGGTCGAGCAGCTCCTTGACCACGTAGCCGCCGATGAATCCGGCCGAACCGGTCACCAGTACGTTGCTCATTGACATTCCTCTCCGATTGGCGACAGCCCGGACCTCGTCGACGGGCAAGGCGGGGCCCGAAGGCGAACCGCCACCACCGCAGATAGTGCGGGAGCCAGCTCACGACCTTGAAGTTTGACACGCCCTGGTTGCGCTCCAGCCAGATGGTCGGCACCTCGGCCACCGGCAGCCGGGCCCGCCGGGCCTTGGCCACCAGCTCGATGCCGATCTCGAAGCCGGCACCGGAGGTGATCCCCACCGTGCGGACGAAGTCGGCGTTGTAGGCCTTGAACGAGTTGGTGGCGTCCCGGGTCCCCACCCGGGCCAGGGCCCACAGGGACAGGCCGGCCAGCTCGGGACAGCAGGCTCTTGAGGAACGGGCCCCCGACCTGCTGGCCACCGCGCGAGTACCGCGAGGCGGCGGCGATGACCACGCCCCGCTCGACCAGTCGCACCATCTGGTCGATCTGCTGGGGATCGTCGCAGCCGTCGGCCATGGTCACCACCACCACGTCGGCCACAGCCCGGTCGATCCCGTAGCGGATGGCCTGGGCCGGCCCGGGCTCGACGTCGTTGACCAGCACCCGGATGTCGCGGATTCTTGACCGGTGTACTTCTCCACGTAGGGGACGGTGCGTGTCGTCGGGCGCATCGACCACCACGACGATCTCGTTGGGCAGCTCGCACCGCCTCGACCAACCGGCCCAGCACGTCCTCGATGGCCGACTCCCTCGTTGTAGGCCGGGATGACGATGGACACCCGGGGCTTCACACCACCACCCCGTCGCCCCGGAGGTTCCAGATGTCCACCACCGGCTGGGTGATGGCGATGTCGGCATACGCCGCGGTGGGGGGCGCCGATCACGATCAGGTCCGCCCGGTCCAGGACCTGGTCCAGCGGAGCACAGGCGATCGTCCACGGTGACGTACGGATCGGTGGTCAGGACCTCCTCGGCCCGCACCTTCAGGACCCGCTTCAGCTTGTAGGAGAGGCTCGAGCGGTTGTCGTCCGACTCGCCTTTGAAGGCCATGCCCAGGATGCCCGACGGTCATGGCGTCGAGGTCGTAGCGGGCGGCCATCCGCGAGACCAGGTAGAGCGGCAGACCCTCGTTGATCTGCATGCTGGCCTGGCCCAGGGCGAAGTTGTTGTTGTTGAAGGCGGCCAGCTGCATGGTGTCCTTCAGCAGGCACGGTCCGGCGGCGAATCCCGGGCCGGGCAGGTCGGCGGCCCGCGGATAGTCCTCGATGACCGCACTGCGGATCCGCTCGTAGTCGAGTCCGAAGTCGTTGGCCATCATGTACAGCTGGTTGGCGGCGGCGAACTTGATGTAGCGATACGAGTTGGTGAACAGCTTGGCCAGCTCGGCCTCTTCGGGCTCCACCCGGACGATGCTCTCGGTCAGGTGACGGAAGAGCGGCGGCAGCCCGCTCGAAGGCCCGGTCGGTCCGGGCCGCCACGATCTGGGGCAGCGTGTGCAGCTCCTCCATGGCCCGGCCCTCGGCGATGCGCTCCGGGCAGAAGGCCACGTCGATGGACTTGCCCAGCCGCTCGATCAGGCGCTCGACCAGCCGGGTGACCCCGGGGAACACGGTGCTCCGCAGAATGAGGAGCTGCCCGTCGACCAGGTCCGTCGGAGACCGCCTCGATGGCGCTGACCACGGCCTGGGGGTCGGGATTGAGGTGTTCGTCGACCGGGGTGCCCGACCACGACCACCAGGTGCTCGCTGGCGCCGACGGTCGACGGCTCGGCCGAGGCCGTCAGCGTACCGTCGGCCAGGGTTCGGGCCAGCACCTCGGGTGCGCCCGGCTCCAGATGGGGCATCTTGCCCCGATCGGACCCGGTCCACGGCCGTCGAGGTTGATGTCGAACAGGGCGACGCGTGAGACCGGCGTCGGCGAAGGCCAAGCCCAGGGGTAGCCCCACGTGTCCGCAGCCCCCCAGGACGGTGACGTCGCTCTTCCACCGAAGCTCCACCGTGGTCAGGTTACTCAACTATCGCCCCCCCCTACAACGATCCCCGGCACCGACCGGGACGATCGCACGAACGTCGGCGCCGGATAGGTGCTTCACGTGGGCACATGGCCACGGGTGGCGTTCTCCATCCCCCCCCGGGTCGGAAGCACCGATCCCACCTCGGTCAACCAGCGCTCGTCCTCCCCGGGCATCCGCACCGGGCACCACGGGGCGAACCTCCCGAGATTGGGGTTGTAGGCCGGATCGTCACGTCGCAGGTGGTCCCACCAGAGGGAGAGGAACGTGGCGAAATCGGCGGTGAATCCCGATCGACCTCGGCTCACGGACTCGTAGTGGGTCAGCTCGGCGTGGGGGGTGTAGAGCAGCCGGTACCCGGCCCGGCCCAGGCGGATACAGAGGTCGATGTCGTTGAAGGCCACGGGGAGGGCCTCGTCGAAACCCCCCACCTCCTCGAAGACCCGGCGCCGAACCAGCAGACAGGCCCCGGTCAGGGCGCTGTAGCGGCGGACCAGCCGGTCCCATCCGAAGTAACCGGTGCGGCCAGAAGGCAGACCACTGAACAGATGCATGGCGATGCCCCCCAACCCGAGGACCACCCCGGCATGCTGCACCTTGCCGTCGGGATAGACCAAACGGGGTGCCACCCCACCCACCTCGGGGCGCTGGGCCAACTCCACCAGGGCGGACAGCCAATCCGGTGATGTGGCCTCGATGTCGTTGTTCATGAACAGCAGCATGTCCGTGTGGCACGTGCCCGCCGCCAGGTTGTTGATGGCCGCCCAGTTGAACGGTGCCGGGTAGTCGAGCACCCGGACGGGACCCGGGCCGTCGATGCGGCGACGGAGGGCCTGGGTCTCGGGCTCGATGCTCCCGTTGTCGATGAGCACGATCTCCTCGATGGCGTGGCCCGGCGCCCTCCCCAGCGAGTCCAGGCACGCCACGGTGAGGGCGGCCTGGTCCCGGAAGGGGATGATCACGCTGACCGTCGGCGCGCCGGTCACGCTCCGACGCACGTGGTGGGCTCCCCGGAACGGCCCCGCCTCGACGCGGCCTTCGACACCTCGTCGCTCCAAGGCCGACTCCAGGACCCGGCGACCTGTCCGATCCTCCGACTCCCGGTCCTCGGCCGACCGGCGTGGCCCGTCCTCCACGATCCGGCGGTGATAGAGCACCTGGGGCAGATGGCCGACCCGGCGCGCCCGTTCGGTGGCCCGAAGCATCACGTCGTACTCGTGACCCCCTTCGAACTCAGGTCGGTACCCCCCGATGGCCCGGAGCAGTTGGGTGCGGATGGCCACCGGGTGACCCAGATAGGGGACCGAGAGCAGCAGATCGGGATCCCAGTCCGGCTTGAAGTGGGGCTGGACGGGGTAGGCCAGGTCGACGAAGCGGTCCTCGTCGGCGTAGAGGACATCCACATCGCCCTCGGCCGCCAGGTTCCCGGCGAACTCCGCCAGAGCCGTGGGCTCGAGCACATCGCCGGCGTCGAGGAGGACGACGAACTGCCCCGTGGCTGAGGCGAGCGCCCGGTTGAGGGCGTCGGGGGCCCCGCCATCGAGAGCCGATACCACCCGGATCCGCGAGTCGGTATCCGCCACGTGGTCGGCACCGCCGGTCGGCCGGTCGGCCGGCGAGGGACCACCGGTCCCTGGGTCGCACAGCCACAGTTCCCAGTACGGAGAGGTCTGGCCGATCACGGAGCGCACACTCTGGGCCAGGTGTTCGGGCGCCGACCGGTGCATGGGCACCACCACGCTCAGGACGGGTGGCCCTGGCGGACGGGGAGGTGCATGGGCGGCCGCAGCGACCAGTCGACGCTGCTCCCGCCAGTGCCAGTAGGTCAGGGGCGAAGCGGCGGCATCGGGTCCCCATCCGTCTCCGGGACCGTCCGAGACGTCGGCGTCCCCCTCCATCCACTCGAGCGGAGGCACCACCGGCTCCCTCACCGGAGTCGGCTCCGGGTCGGACGCCCGACCGTCGTCCCGGCCCGGATGCGACAGAGGAGCCACGATCCGAGCGACGTTACCATGGGGGTTTCAGCCCCCATGGCCTTGGTCGGACTGCCGATCGGCGCTGGTCCACGGCCGATCCGACCCCGTTCGGGCCCGGATCCATCCTCGCCACGCCGTAGCATTGGCGGAGTCGACCCGACCGAGACGAGGAGCACGACCACGTGGGACAAGCCGCACTGGACCCGAAGCAGGTCCTCGAGCGCATGCGGGCCGAGCACCAGGTCCTCCGCTGGGGACCGCTACCCCCCGAGGAACCCTGGGACAGCGGTGGCGGGCGGGCACCGCTCGACCGATCCTCGCTCGACTATCTCCATGAGCACTGGGCCCTCGCCGACGCCTCCGGCCCCGACCCTGCGGAAGGCGGCCTACGCGGACGGGCGTCGACGCTGTTCGGTCGGCTCACCTACCGGGTCCTCGGTCCCTACCTCCAACGCGAGCAGGAGTTTCTCGCCCGGGCCGTTCAGGTCATCGACGACCTCGACCGTCGTTGCCATGAACTCGACCAGCGGTGTCGTGAGCTCGCCGACGCGGTGATCGACCGCCAGGTCGCCGAGGCCGAGAACCAGGCCAAGCTGGCCCTGTGGCTGCACCTGGAGCCGCCGGCGGCGGGCGACAACGGCGCGGGCGACGACGAACCGGGGGGACGCGTCATCCGCCTCGTGAGTGCGGGACGCTGGGCCGTCGCGCCCGTGGTGGCGGGGACGGGGTGACGGTCCCCTCCTTCGGACTGCGGCCACCCACCGGTCCGACCGTCGTCATCCTCACCGACCTCTGGGGGTCGAGTTCCGAACCGGGGTGGATGACCAGGCAGGTGGCCGGGGCGTTGGCCTGCGTGGCCGACGTCCATGTGGTGACGCCCGACGGTCCCCGGCCCGGTACCACCACCGACAGCGTCTTCACCGTGCACCGGGTGGACCCCGCCACTCCGGCGGGCCACGGGGACCCGGTGGGTCCCTCTCATGTCGACCACCTGGTGGTGGCGGCCCGCACCTGGTCGCAGCTCGGCGGCCTGGCCGAGCTCCCGGCGGCCGGGCCGTGGTTCGGCACCGACGCGGACCTACCCATCACCGTCCTCGCCCCGGCCGCCGGCTGGGCGGTCGGCGAACCGGGTGCGGCGAACCGTCTGCTCGAACGGTCGCCGGCCGTGCTCACGGTCACCGAAGGCGGGCGCTCCGCCGTCGCCGGGCTCCCCCTACCCAGTGAGCGGATCCACACCGTCGGGGCGCCCCTGGCGGCCCATCCCAGCGCCTTGAGCGAGCCCGATCCGCTGGTCGGTGAGTCCGAGTACGTCGTGGTCCACACCGGGGTGGGAGAACACGATCCCCACCCTGCCGCCGAACTCGGTCAGCTCCTGCGGGTGCGCTTTCCCGACCGGGTGGTGGCCCTCCTCCACACCGACGCCTTCTGCGTATGGCGGGGCGGGCGCGTGAAACGGACCGAGTCCGTCGAGCGATCGAGCGACGTGGCCCGCCTCATGGCCTGGGCCCGGTGCACCGTCGATCTGCGCCCGGGCTGCCTCTTCGCCCGCCGGTGCGTCGAGTCCCTGCTCTACGGCACCCCCATCGTCGTTCCGGTGGACAGCACGGCCCACGAGCATGCCGAAGCGGGTGGGGCGGGGCTGTGGTTCGCCGACCCGGCCGAACTGGCTTGGTCGGTCGAAGCCCTGTTCGATCCATCCCACCGGGCGGCATTCAGCGTCCAGGGACGCTCCTACGCCGAGGCGGAGTTCGGCTCGACCGACCGGTTCATCCAGCGGGTGACCACGGCCTGCGGACTCGCCTCCCCGGCGACGCCCACCCCGACCGGGTAGCTCGGCCTCGACCGGGTAGCTCGGCCCCGACCGTGGGCTCAGCGCAGCAGGCCGACCGCCATCCCGTCCAGGATGTCCGCCTCCGACACCAGACACTCGTCGAACCCGAACCGGGTCATGACCGCTTCCAGGATCAGCGCCCCACCCACGATGACGTCCTCCCGGCCCGGCACCATCCCGGCCCGGTCCAGCCGGGCGGCGATGACCTCGGAGGCCAAGGTGCGGTACCAGTCGTAGACGTCGCCGACGCTTAGCCGGGCGTGGTGGATCCGATCGCGGTCGTAGTGCTCCATGCCGAGGTGGAGTGAGGCCAAGGTGGTGACCGAACCGGCCAGCCCGACCAGCCGGTGGGCGGCCAGAAAGCGAGGGTGATCGGCGATGGCCTGGTCCAACAGCTCGTTGACCATGGCCTCGCCCTCTTCCAGTTGGAGCGCCGTCGGCGGGTCCGAGGTCAAGAACCGCTCCGTGATCCGAACGCACCCGACCTGCAGGGAGACCACGGAGAGCTCCGGATCGTCGGGACCGGTGCCCGCCACGAGCTCCGTCGAACCTCCGCCGATGTCCAGGATCAGGAAAGGCCCCTCCTCGGACCCGAGGTCCGACAGTGCCCCGGCCATGGACAGCCGACCCTCCTCGGTCCCGGCCAGCAGCTCCGGCTCGATCCCCGTCACCTCGCCGGCGGCGGCGAGGAACTCGGGGCCGTTCGACGCGTCCCGGGCGGCCGAGGTGGCGGCCAGGCGGCCACGGACCACGGAGAGCTTGTCCATGACCTGCCGGAACTCCCTCAGGACGGAGAGGCAACGCTGGACGGATTCGGGGGCCAATCGGCCGGTGGCATCGACCCCGGCCCCCAACCGGGTGATCTGCATCAGCCGTACGAGCGGAGACCCGTCACCATCCACGACCAGGAGCCGGGTGGAGTTCGTGCCGCAGTCGATGGCGGCGACGGCTCCTCCTCGGTCCATTTCACCTTGCTATCACGGCGGACCTGGGAGAACCACCCTTGCCCGATCAGATCACGCCCGCGGGGTCACGTTGGATGGAGACCGATCCGCTGGGCGGTCCAGGCCCCCACCGGATCGTCGGCCCCGGTCAGCCACCAGGCCAGATGGGCATGGAGGCACTTGACCCCACGACGGGTGCCTCCCACGCCTCCGGTCGGCCTCGGGCCCCGGTGGCCGGGGTCGATGAGAGCGTCCCGCTCCTCGGCGTAGGTGGCATGAGCCGCCTCGATCCGGTCCATGGAGATGGCGGCCTCGGCCTGTCGGACACCACCGGTCGACTCCAGTCGGCTCACCTCGTCCCGCAGCGTGGGGTCGACCAGCCAGTAGCGGGTGGGCATGGGCGTTCCGTCGTGCAGGAACGGGGCGTTGGCGATGACCGCCGGCCGGCCGTCGTCGGCCCGGACCACCACCTCGAACTCCCCCGCCGGCCGCCGGCCGAGCAACTCGGCTACCGCATCGAGATCATCCGCCGCGTCCGCTTGGCGGGCTCGGTTCCCGGACCGACCGGCCGTGACCGCATCGTCTCCTCCGTCGGACCCGGTCATCGGGTCGTGGGTCACCGCCAGAATTCGAGGGTGTCGGCCACGCGGCCCCAGTAGGACGACGGGGTGGACGGTGGGGCCGCCCTCGACACGTCCGTCCCTGCGGCACTCGTGCCCGAGGCCGAGGAGGCTGCCGCCGTGGCCGGGATCGGCGTGGGCAGCACCTGCTGGGGCGAGAGATCGGGCGCATTGTCCGGGGCCACCAGCGCCTGGCTACCGGGGTCACCGTACGTCGGTGATCCCGGCGTGGTGGTGGCGGTCTTGCTGCTGGGAGGCAACACGTCGTAGAGCGTCTGCCCCGGGCTCACCATCTGGAGATCGCCGCGCGCCAGCTCGTTGATGGCCACATTGGACTTCAACGCCTGCTCCTGTTCGGTGAGCGCCTGGTTCTGGTGCTGGACCTGACTGAGCTGGGCGCTGGCCGCGGAGAGGGCTCGGTGCTGGCCCAAGATGGACGAGAGGGGGAAGTTGGTGGCCAGCACGGCCAGGGCGAATGCCCCGGCCAAGGCCACCGGAATCCGGCGGCGACGCTCGAGCGGCGTGGCCGGAGTCTTCTGTCTGGCCCGCTTCTTCCGGGCCCGCCGGCTCTCGGCCTTCTTCTTGTCCGAGGGGGCCCGTCCGACCCGGACCTTCCGGGGCAGCAGCCTCCGAAGGGACCTCCGACCCGCCGGCGGGGGGTCGGAGCTCGCCGGCCCATCCTTGCGGCCGACCAGAGGGATTCCCCGGACCCAGGACGACGAGGTGGCCTCAGGGGAGGACGGCGACGACGATGCTCCCGTCGGTCGTGGCGGGGCAATCGGACGACGGGTGGACACGTCGGTCTGATCCGACGTCCGTCCCAGCCATCGCCGTCCTCGCCGTGGTCCCCGCACAACGTTCGGATGGACCACGCCCGCCGATGCGGCGTTGCTCGAAGCGGCGCTGGTGTGCCGGTCCGCCCGGTCGGACGGGACCCCCTCCGCTTTCAGGGCCTGGGCGATGGTCACGCCGTCGACCAGGCCGACCACGGCAGCCGAGGTCCCGGTGGGCGGCTCGGACGAGGCGCCCCCGTCGGGGAGCCTGAACACCCGCGGTGGTCGATCGGCGCGCTTCGCCGACCAGGGCACGACGCCACCGAACCCCCTCGGGGGCCTGGGTGAGAGCGCGGGCATCGGCGCACCCGGGGCCTCGGGCTTCACCTCTGCCTCGGGGCCCCGCGTTGGGGATGCCGGCCGTCCGGCCCTGGATCCGGCCATCGGCCCCGAGGGTGGAAGCGGTGGTGCCGGTTCCGACGGCCGAGGGATGGCTGGGTCTTTCCTCGGCTGGGTCGACCGCGCCGGCCGGGTCGATCGGGCCGCCGGGGACGGTGCGACCAGCTTGGTCAGCTTCGTCAGCTTGGCCCCTCTGGCCTCAGACCGCTCGGCCGCGGCCAGTGCCGCGGCGGTGATGGCTGCCCGCTGGGCCAGCTCCTCGGGCGTGGACCCGGTGAGGCCGGTCGCCGCGTTGTAGGTCCGGGGCGGAGCGGGGGCCTTGGCCTTCCGCGACCGGGCGTGCTGCCGCGAGGTCACGTCGTCGGGCTCCATGAGGACAGGGCCTCGCCGCCTCGGAACGCCGCCGACTCACCCAGCATCTCTTCGATCCGCAACAGTTGGTTGTACTTGGCCACCCGATCGGAACGGGCCGGGGCACCGGTCTTGATCTGCCCACAGTTGGTGGCCACGGCCAGGTCGGCGATGGTGGTGTCCTCGGTCTCCCCCGACCGGTGGGACATGACGCACGAGTAGCCGGACCGGGTGGCCAGGGCCATGGTGCCCAGCGTCTCGGTGAGGGAGCCGATCTGGTTGACCTTGACCAGCACGGCGTTGGCCGTCGCCGCGTCGATGCCCCGTCGCAGCCGCTCCTCGTTGGTGACGAAGAGGTCGTCCCCGACCAGCTGGACCCTGGCGCCCAAGGCCCCGGTCAGCGCGGCCCAGCCGTCCCAGTCGTCCTCGGCCATGCCGTCTTCGATGGACACGATCGGGTAGCGGCCCACCAGGTCCACCCAGTACTCGACCATGGCCTCTGACGACAAGGTGCGGCCCTCACCGGCCAGGACGTAGTTGCCGTCCTGGTAGAGCTCGCTGGTGGCCGGATCCATGGCGATGGCGATGTCCTGGCCCGGTGCCCGGCCGGTGGCTTCGATGGCCTCGACCAGGATCTTCACCGCCTCCTCGTTCGAAGGGAGGTTGGGGGCGAAGCCCCCCTCGTCGCCCACGGTGGTGGACAGGCCCCGGGCCTTCAGCACGGAGGCCAGCGAGTGGTAGGTCTCGACGCCCCACCGCAGGGCCTCGGAGAACGAGGCCGCACCCACCGGCATGATCATGAACTCCTGGAGGTCGATGGAGTTGTCGGCGTGGACCCCCCCGTTGACCACGTTCATCATCGGGACCGGCAGCACATGGGCGTCGCTTCCGCCCACATAGCGGAACAGCGGCAGTCCCAACTCGTCGGCGGCCGCCTTGGCCGTGGCCAACGACACCCCGAGGATGGCGTTGGCTCCCAGCCGGGATTTGTTGGGTGTGCCGTCGGCGTCGATCAGGGCCAGATCCACCCCCCGCTGGTCGAGAGCGTCGACCCCGTTCAGGATCTCGGCCATTTCGCCGTTGACATTGGCTACCGCCTGGAGCACGCCTTTGCCCCCGTAGCGGTCGCCGCCGTCACGTAACTCGGCGGCCTCGAACGACCCCGTGGACGCACCGGAGGGCACGATGGCGCGTCCGACAGCTCCCGAATCGAGGACCACTTCGACCTCGACGGTGGGGTTGCCGCGCGAGTCGAGAACCTCGCGGCCGATGACCTGTTCGATGAAGCTCACTGTGCGTAGTCACTCCTGTCGCTGGTGTGGGAAAAGTTACCATCCACGACCCCGCAGACCAGGGCATACGGCGATCACCGGGCTGGGGGATCAGCTGGGAGGAGGACGGCGGACGCCCGCCGACGGGCTCAGCCGATGGCCTCCACCGAGGAACGGAATCGGCCCGCCCGCGCCCGCAAGGCCGTCTCTGGATCCACGCCGAGCTGGCGGGCCACGCTGGCCAGGGCGAAGAGCAGGTCCCCGAGGTGCTCCTCGATCAGCGCACCGGCTCCCGTCCCGTCGGTGACCACGGACGTTCGACCGTCCCCTCCCGACGACAGCCGGCCCACCCCCTCGGCCACCCGGGCCGCCTCCTCGGCCACCCCGGGGAGCACCATGCCCACGGCCAGGGCCTTCCGCTGCAGCTTGGCCGCCAGGGCCAGGGCCGGCAGAGCCACAGGGATGCCCTCGGTCACACTGGCGCGACCCTTCTCCGCCAACTTCAACGCCTCCCAGTTGGTGGCCACCTGCTCCGGGGTGTCGGCGGTGACATCGCCGAACACGTGGGGGTGGCGGGAGACCAGCTTGTCGTGCACCCCCCGGGCCACGTCGGCCAACGTGAACCGACCGGCCTCGGCGGCCAGCGTGGCGTGGAAGTACACCTGGAAGAGCAGATCACCGAGCTCCTCCTCGAGGTGGGCCACAGCGCGCTCCTCGGGGCCGGGGCCGGTAGCCCCTTCCACCGGCGCCGGCGGGTCGGCGTCCGCGGCGTCGACCGCGGCCAGGGCATCGATGGCCTCCAGCACCTCGTAGGACTCCTCTTGGAGGTGACGGGCCAGTGAACCGTGGGTCTGGCGTCGGTCCCACGGGCACCGCTCCCGGAGGATGTGGACCAGTTCGTCCAACCGCACCAGCTCGGCGGCCACCGGGGCGGCCAGCCGGGGGATCCACAACGACGTCAGATGGTCGGGCGCCACCCCCCGGTCCAGGTCGTCCCAGGCCACCTCCTCGATGTGCTCGTCGGCCAGGCCCAGATGGTGCAGGACGGTGACCGGCTCGTCGGGGGCCGACTCCACCGACAGCTTGATGTGGGAGAGCACGGCCGTGCTCCAGCACTGGGCCACCAGCAGGGGCCCGCGCTCCCCGGCGGCGTCGACGGCGAAGGTCTCGCCGTCGACGATCCGGACGCCGGACGTGACCGGATCGACCCCGAGGCGCTCGAAGACCAGGTCGAGAAAGGACACCGCCGGGTGCACGACCAGGGCGACCGAGCCGTCGGCCACCGACGGGTGTCGGCGTAGGAGACCCACCGTGGCTTCGGCCACGGTGGGCGAGCCGGGGACGGCGTAGACCACGGAGCCGGCGGGGGCCACGTCCTCGGCCGCGGCCACCAGGTCCTCCACTACGGCGCGGTAGACGGCGTCGAAGGTGTCGGCTGTCTCGTAGTGGTGGTCGAAGCTCGGGGCGTCGGGATGGAGGGCGGCCGCAGGATGCCGTCGGGTGCGGAGGAACAGGGCCGCCGCCCCGTCCATCAGGCGACCGGCCTCGGTGGTGACGAGTTCGGGACCGGCGGGACCCAGGCCCACCACGTCGATCCGGGGCCGCGCTCCCCGAGGTGGCCTCGCCCGGTGGGGCGGCGTCCCGACCTCAGCCGGCGTCACGGGCCGGTGTCACCGTCGAGCGGCCGAGGCCGGGTCACGCCCCGCCGGACGTGCGCTTCACCAGGGGGGTCTGTCCCGCCACCGCGCCCAGGAGGAACTCCGACGGAGGGGACACGGGGGGCACGATCCGTAGGCCGAGCCAGGTTCCGTACTGAGGGTTGACCGAGACGTCCGAGGACCGGGCGAACCGCACGATCTCCCGACTGACCCGGTTCACGTTGGCCGTGGACTGCAGGAGCTCGTGCCGGGCCACCGGGGCCGCCTGGGCCAGGGGGGCGACGGTCTGGCTGGTCACCTCGTAGATGATCCACTGGCCGTTGCTGGGGTCCTGCACGGGGGCGATGGGCTGGCCCACGGTGACCGACGGGACCGACAGGGCTTGCTCGACTTGGGCCTGGGTGTAGTTGCAGCCCAGGGCGCCGCCGTTGGCCGCCGTCTGGGTGTCCAGCGAGTTGGCCTTGGCCACACTGGCGAACGTCTCCCCGGCGTTGAGCTGGGCCACCAGTTGATCGGCGTGGGCCTGGGTGTCCGTGGCGATCAGGCTCACGCACGCCGTGGTGAACTGGCCCAGATTGGCGTTGTAGTAGTCGGCCACGGCGGCATCGGACAGGTCGGCCCCCCGGGCCAGCAGCCTCTCGTCGACCGCCTGGTTCCGGACCTGGGCCAACCGGATCGGGCTGGGCAGAGCGGTGAGGAGCGCCTTGCCGGTGATGCTGGAGCCGGTGGCGTCCTGGCAGAACGAGAAGGTCCCCGCCTGGGACGCCTGCTGGACGGCTGCACTGATCTCCCCGTCGAGGGTGGACTCGAAGTCGGACATGGCCACGGCCAGATCGGTGGACGAGATGGTGATGCCCTTGGAGTCGGCGTACTGCACGGCCAACAAGTCCCCCACCTGGTTGTTCAGGATGGCGTTGGCGAAGGTCATGGAGTACGTCCCGGGCCCACCGGCACCCTCCCCCGAGGTGGAGGCCAGCTGGGCGTTCTCCAACTGCAGGAGGCAGCTCCCAGCGGCGGTGGTCTGCAGGGTGCGGAGCTGGTTGTTCAGCGTGGCGGTGGAGATGGTGGTGCCGTTGGCCGACGCCGCCGGGGGGGTCACGTCGCAGGCCGAGGTCAGCACCCCGGTGGCCACCACGGCAAGGGCCACGACGGCCCCGGAGAGTTGGCGCTTCACGGCCGGGATGTTATCGGGTGGCCGAAGAGCCCTGGCCCCGCCACGGACCCCGCTCCGGGTGGAGGGGCGGACCCATGGGTACTAGCACGACCGGTCCTGTCCGGCTACCTCCCTGGTCTCGGTGTCCGCCAGGGTCCACAATCGACCTGTGCGGCGGACAGCGGCAGCTCACCGAGCGTGGTGGCCCGAGAAATGGGTGGCACGCCCCTCGTCGAGGCCGGACAACGCATGACGAGCGGGACGGTCCGCCTAACCGGCTACCGCTTCCGCGCCACCTTGGCCCAGCGCTGGTCCGGGTACCTGTCCGTCGTGCTCCTGGTGGGCCTCATCGGGGGACTGGCCATGGCCTCGGTGGCGGCGGGGCGGCGCACCGGCTCCTCCTTCACCACCTACCTGGCCAGCACCAACCCCGCCGACGTCCAGCTGTTCACCGGATTCGCCAATCCGGAGCTCGGGCAGTCCAGCGGCTACGACCCCGGTGTGATCAGCCGGATCGACCATCTGCCCCTGGTCCGACAGGCCGGCACCTTCGTGGGGTTCAACGGGAACGAGGTCTTCGCCACAGGCATCCACGCCCACTTCCTCCCCGGTGAGTCGCCGCCCGCCCTGGAGGGCAGCCCCGACGGCCTCGGGACCACGCTGGATCGGCCCGAGGTGCTCGCCGGACGGCTGGCCGATCCGAACCGGGCCGGCGAGGCGGTCATCAACGAGCAGGCCGCCCACGACCTCGGCCTCCACCTCGGATCGAAGGTGGCGATCGGCTTCCAGACCGATGCCCAGGCCGAGGACAACTACAGCGGCACCGACTTCCGTGTGGCCAAGCTCACCGTGGTCGGTCTCATCGAGACCAGTGACCAGATCGTCCAGGACCAGGTCGACTCGCTGGGGGGCGGGGAGGTGCTCTTCTCCCGGGCCCTGACCCGTCAGCTGGACGCCGAGTACTCGACGTTCTCCGGGGTGGACCTCCAGGTCAAGGGAGGAACCGCCAACGTGCCCACCGTCGTGGCCCAGGCCTCCCGCTTGATTCCGAAGGGGTTGAGCGTCGCCACCGGCTCCGCCTTGACCTCGGTCCACGTGGCCACGGCCCACCGCACTCTCGGGCCCCTGGCCCTGGCCCTCGAGGTGTTCGGCGTGTTGGCCGGACTGGCCGCCCTGCTCATCGGGGCGCAGTCCCTCCTCCGCCAGCTCCGCCTGGGCGCCGCCGAACGGGCCGTGCTCCGCTCCCTCGGGTCGTCGCCGGCCATGACCCTCGGTGACGCCCTGTCCGGCGTGCTGGCCGCCACGGTGGCGGGCACCGTGCTGGCCGTGGGCGTGGCCATCCTGCTCTCCCCCGTCGGCCCCATCGGTCCGGTCCGATCGGTCTATCCGAGCCGCGGGTTCACCGCCGACTGGCCGGTGCTCGGCCTCGGCGCCCTGGTCCTCATGGTGGGACTCGGCGCCATCGTGACGGCATCAGCGGTCCGGGAGGCGCCCGAACGAGCCGGGAGGCGCCGGCAGCCCAGGACCCGCGAGTCCAACGTCGTGGGTGCTGCGGCCAACGCCGGCCTCTCGGTGCCGGCGGTGACCGGTCTGCGCTTCGCCGTCGAGCCCGGCACCGGGCGCAATGCCGTGCCCGTCCGGTCGGCCATCGTGGGCACGGTGCTGGCCGGGCTCATCCTCACCGCCACCTTCACCTTCGGCACCAGCCTGACCAACCTCGTCTCCCATCCCTCCCTCTACGGGTGGAACTGGAACTACGAGATGCTGTCGGGCTACTCCGGGGCCGAGGACCTCCCGGCCCGCCAGATCGCCACCCTGCTCGACCACGACCCGCACGTCGCCGCCTGGACCGGGGTGAACTTCGTCTCCGTCCATCTCGACGGCCTCCCGGTGCCCGCCCTGGCCACCAGGCCCCATCCGGTGGTGGCACCACCCCTCCTGTCCGGACACGGGCTCGAAGCACCCGATCAGGTCGTCCTGGGTGCGGCCACCCTCCGTCAGCTGCACAAGAGCGTCGGGGACACGGTGGTCCTGGCCAACCGGAGCGGGGCCGCCCACACGCTGACCATCGTGGGCACGGCCACCATGCCGACCGTCGGCAGCGGAGGTGGTGCGCATTCCGAGATGGGCACCGGGGCCCTGCTCTCGTCGTCGCTGTTCTCCACCGCCACCCTCAATCTCCAGGGGTCACCTGTTCCCGGGCCCAACGCCGTCTTCGTGCGCATCCGCCCCGGCTCCGACCCCACGGCGGCCCTGCTCTCGCTGCGCAAGGTCAACGGCACCATCAACGCCGACCCCGGCGGCGACCAGCAGGCCGGAGGCGTGGTGGGCGTCCTGCGACCGGCCGAGATCGTCGACTACGGATCCGTCGGCCACCTCCCGGCCTACCTCGGCCTGGCCCTGGCCCTCGGAGCGGTGGTGGCCTTGGGCCTGACCCTGGTGGCCTCGGTCCGGCGACGCCGACGGGACCTGGCCCTCCTCAAGACCCTCGGCCTGACTGGCCGGCAGCTGGCCTCCATCGTCCGCTGGCAGTCGACCTTTGCCGTGGCCGTGGGCATGGTGGTGGGCATCCCCCTGGGCGTCATCCTCGGCCGGACCCTGTGGGACCTGTTCGCCCACCAGATCGACGCGGTGGCCGCGCCCAGCGTTCCCGCCCTGGTGGTGGTGCTCATCGCCGTCGGGGCGCTGGTGCTGGCCAACGTGGTGGCCACCTTCCCGGGGCGGATCGCCGCCCGTACCCCGACGGCGCTCATGCTCCGCGCCGAATAGCCCCCGTGATCGGCCCGACGGTCATCAGCGGGCCCGTCGCCCGCTGGCTCAGCCGGCGGGCCCTCAGTCCGCGGGCACCAGCTCGGCCAGCAGCGCCACCAGACCCGGGGCATAGCCGTTGCCCCCCTGGGGCACCGCCACCGGCATCAACAGGCGGTGCTGGTCGGCCTGGTAGGTGGCGCCGGGGGCCAGGCGCCGCAGCCGCACCTCGGCCGAGGCGGGCAGGGTGATGGGCGAGAGCTTCACGTTGGCCCGGTCGGTGCTCCGGCCCATGCCCCCGCGGGGGGCGTTGACCGCCACATCGGTGATCCCGAGCCGGAGGCACTCGACGCGGAGCCGGGCCACGTCGAGCAGCGCCCCCGCCGGTTGCGGCAAGGGCCCGAACCGGTCCTCCCACTCGGTGCGCACATCCTCGATCTGCTCGTCGGTCCGCACCGCGGTGAGGCGGCGGTAGGCCTCGAGCCGGACGTCCTCGGCCTCCACGTAGGTGGCGGGCAGATGGGCGGCGTCGGGCAGGTCCAGCTTGAGGTCCACCGGCTGGGGTCGGGGCTCGCCCTTCAGCTCGGAGACGGCCTCGGAGACCATCTGCACGTAGAGGTCGTAGCCGATGGCCGCGATATGGCCGGACTGGTCCCGGCCCAGCAGGTTCCCCGCCCCCCGGATCTGCAGGTCGCGCAGGGCGATCTTGAACCCGGAGCCCAGCTCGGTGTGGTCCCCGATGGTCCGCAACCGCTCGTAGGCCTGCTCGGAGAGGACCCGGTCCACCGGATGGAACAGGTAGGCGTAGGCCCGCTGGCCGGCCCGGCCCACCCGTCCCCGCAGCTGGTGGAGCTGGCCCAGGCCCAACAGGTCGGCCCGGTCCACCACCAGGGTGTTGACCGTGGGCATGTCGATACCGGACTCGATGATGGTGGTGCACACCAGCACGTCGTAGGCGCCCTCCCAGAAGTCGAGGACCACCTTCTCCAGGGTGCCCTCGTCCATCTGGCCGTGGGCCACGGCCACCCGGGCCTCGGGCGCCATCCCCTCGACCCGCCGGGCCACGGCCTCGATGTCCTGGACCCGGTTGTGGACGTAGAACACCTGGCCCTCCCGGAGGAGCTCCCGGCGGATGGCCTCGGAGGCCGCCGCCTCCTCGAACTCGCCGACGTGGGTGAGGATGGGGCGGCGGGCCGCCGGCGGGGTGTTGACCATGGACAGGTCGCGGATGCCGGTGAGGGCCATCTCCAGGGTCCGGGGGATGGGGCTGGCCGTCAGGGTCAGCACGTCCACGCCGTCGGCCATGGCCTTGATGGACTCCTTGTGCGAGACCCCGAAGCGCTGCTCCTCGTCCACCACCAGCAGACCCAGCTTCTTGAAGGTGACGTCCCCCCCGAGCAACCGGTGGGTCCCCACCACCAGGTCCACCGACCCGTCGGCCAGGCCGGCCAGGACCGCTCGGGCCTGGGCGTTGGTCAGGAACCGGCTGAGCAGCTCCACCTTGACGGGGAACGGCGCATACCGCTCGGCGAAGGTCTGGGCGTGCTGACTGGCCAGCAGCGTGGTGGGCACCAGCACGGCGGCCTGGTACCCGTCCTGGATGGCCTTGAAGGCGGCCCGGATGGCCACCTCGGTCTTGCCGAAGCCCACGTCGCCGCAGACCAACCGGTCCATGGGCTGGGGCCGCTCCATGTCGGCCTTCACGTCCTCGATGGCCCGCAGCTGGTCGGCGGTCTCGATGAACGGGAACGAGGACTCCAGCTCGGCCTGCCACGGGGTGTCGGGCCCGAAGGCGTGCCCGGTGACCTGCAGCCGGCGACGGTACAGGGCCACCAGCTCCTCGGCGATCTCGTGCACGGCGGCCCGGGCCTTGGAGCGGGCCCGTTGCCATTCCGAGCCGCCCAGTCGGCTGACCGACGGCGAGTCGCCCCCGGCGTAGGGGGTGAGGAGCTCGATCTGGTCGGTGGGCAGGTACAGCCGGTCCCCGCCGCGGTACTCGAGGAGCAGGTAGTCGCGGGTGGCGCCCCCCATGGTGCGGGTGACCATGCCCCCGTAGGTG
Organism: uncultured Acidimicrobiaceae bacterium; assembly: GCA_963737625.1. Taxonomy (GTDB): domain Bacteria; phylum Actinomycetota; class Acidimicrobiia; order Acidimicrobiales; family RAAP-2; genus Bog-756. The sequence goes on along the minus strand of CAVTTK010000005.1, from coordinate 508,093 downwards.
GCCACGCCGTGCTGGCGGTGCACGACATAGCTGCCCGGGGCCAGGTCGTCGAAGAAGCCGTCCACCGGACGGGCCCGGGTGCGGGCCTGGCGGTGGGGTCGGCGGCGGCCGGTCACGTCCGACTCGGTCAGCACCGCCACCTTGGCCGCGGGGAGCACGAAGCCGCGATCGACGGAGGCCACCACGATCCGGGCCCCCGGGGAGGCCAGGTCGGCGGCCGGGCTCGTGGCCGGCGCCCGGCCGGGGCCCTTCGCCGCGCCGGGAGCCGGCTCGGCCACCACCGGCACCACCAGCTTCTCGTCGGCCAGGATGCCCGACAGGCGCTCGGCCCCCCCGGCCGTCGACGAGCACAGGACCACCGAGTAGCCGGCCCCGATCAGGCTGGCCACCTGGGCGGCCAGGCGGGCCCCGTCGCCCAGGATGGGCTCCCAGCCCCGGGACTCGACCAGGGGGATGTCGGGACCCTCGGCCGTGGGCACGAGGGAGACCACACCGGCCCGAGTTCCGGTGAGGAGGCGGTCGAAGGGAACATGCAGCCGGGGCGCGTCGTCACCCCGCTCGAGGCCCCAGGTGGAGGCCAGGGCATCGGCCAGGGCCGCCTCCTCCTCCAGCAACTCGCCGGCCCGGTCCCGCACCCGCCGGGGCTCGACCAGCACCACCAGGGCGTCCTCCCCCAGCAGGTCGCAGATGAGCTCCTCGTCCTCCATCAGCCAGGGCAGCCACGACTCCATGCCGTCGAATTGGTCGCCGTCGGCCAGCCGGTCCCACTGGTGACGGCCCCAGGGTTGGGACCCCACGAGCGCGGCGGCCCGGTCCCGCATGGCCCCGTCGGTGACCAGCTCGCGGCAGCCGAAGAGCTCGACCGTCCCGAGGTCCTCCATGGAGCGCTGATCGGACACGTCGAAGCGGGTCAGCCGGTCGACCTCATCACCCCACAGGTCGATACGCACGGGCTCGTCGGCCGTGGACGGGAAGACGTCGACGATCCCTCCCCGGACGGCCAGTTCGCCCCGGTGTTCGACGATGGACTCACGCCGGTAGCCCATGGCCACCAGATCGCCCACCAGCGCCTGCACGTCGATGCGGTCGCCCTTGGCCACCACCACGGGTCGGGCCGCCGTCCGGAACGGACCCAGTCGTTGCAGGACGGCCTTGATCGGGGCCACCACGATGTCGGGGCCGGGACGGTTGTCGCCGACTCCGTCCTCGCTGCCCTCGGCCCCCCCGCTCAGCTGCCACAGGAGGCGGAGGCGGTGACCCATGGTCGAGACGTCGGGACTGACCCGTTCGAAGGGCAGGGTCTCCCAGGCCGGGAAGACCTCCACCCTCCCCGAACCACCTCCCGGGCTGAAGGCCTCGAGGTCATGGGCCAGCTGCTCGGCCGAGGCCCCGGTCGGGGTGATGACCAGCACCGGGCGACGGGAACCGAGGCGCACCAGGCCGGCCAGCACGAAGGCCTGGGCCGGGGTGGCCACGGCCAGGGTGGCGTTGGACGCGCCGATGACCCGCGTCATGGCGGGCTCGTGGCGAAGCAGGGCAGGAAGCGAGCGGAGGCTCACCCGTTCAGGGTACCGGGGCCGACGACCCGAGCCGGTGGGAGGGCGCGCTCGCGGGGCCGCCGGTTCAGCGGATCTGACGGATCGGGTCGTTCGTTCCCCACGTGGTGTCCGCCGTCCAGACGATGGCGTCGAGTCGCTGCCCGAGGGTCAGACACAGGCGATCGCCGAGGGAGAGCCCGCTGCCGGTCCGCCACAGCTGCGCCGCCCCTTCGGCGTCGGCGGCACCGACCGGTTCGACCCGGAGGTCGTAGCTGGTGAGGAGGGCCCGAGCCAGCTCCCAGTCCCTCCCGTGAGCCTGCACCTTCTGTGCCACCTCGGACCAGTTGGCCGCCCCACAGATGCCACCGGTTTCCAAGGCCCGCTCCACGACGCCGGCGCCCTCCTCATCCTGGAGAAAGGCCAGAAGGGCCGATGCGTCGAACAGATTCATACGGGTCGATCGTCGGTGGCTGCCTCATGCCGTCGCTCGGCCAGCAGCTCTCCCACCAGGTCCAGCCCCGAGAGATCGGCCCGCACCATCGTCCTCACCTGCTGGCGGGTCAGAAACGCCACGCCGGTCGGCGTCTCCACCACCACGAGCGGCGTCCCTTCGGCCCAACCGACCCGGGCCCGCAGGTCAGCGGGAACCACCAGACGACCCCGATCTCCCATTGTTACGTTGTATGTCCCACTCATGATTTCATCATACCACTGACATTGGAGAGTGGGATTCTTGGTCCCAACGGGGGCGCCGGGGGCCCAACGGGATGGGAATCACGACCAGTGGCTGGGCGAATCCTTCAAAGCAGTACCGGGTATACTGTAGAAATGGCGAAGGTGATGGTGTCACTTCCCGACGACCTGCTCCGTGCGGTGGATGTCGAAGCCGTGCACCGGGGGACCACCCGGAGCGGCTATTTGCGAGCTCTGGCCGAGGAGGCGTTGCGCACCCGAAGCAACGACCGGGCCGCTCGCATGGCCCAGATCGATCGGATGGACGGGCCCCTGAGAGGTCACGGCGGCGATGTCGCTGACCTGATCAAGGCCAATCGCCCAGACCCTTGAAGCTGTGGTTTCTGGACGCCAACGTCATCCTGGCGTGTGAGGATCCCGATGATGTCCATCACCACGCAGCCCGGCGATTGCTTGGGAGTGGTGACCAGTTGGCAACGCTCGATCTCGCCTTCTACGAAGTCACCAATGTCGCGTTGCGGGCATGGCGGGACCCGTCGGCGGCACGTCGACTCGGGCTACGGGTTGCTGCCGTGGCCGACGACGGAGGGTTGATTCGGGCCGAGGCCCCGCTGCTTCTTCGGGCCCTGACCATTGCCGAGGATCATGGCATCTCGGTCTACGACGCCGCCTATGTGGCGGGGGCTCAAGGAGCCAACGGTCAGTTGGTGAGTTGCGACGTACGCGATCTAGTGTCACGAGGACTGGCGCGGCTGCCGGACGTCGCCGGCGATCAGAGCGACTAGCGCCGAGATCCAATGCGGCCTCCATCGTTGAAACTCGTCACCTCAGCGGATACCTCCCCGCTCCCACCTCCGACCGGCATCGATTCTCCGATCCTGGGAGCGGAGCTTCAGGACGGATGGGCGGACGGAGTGGAACGGCGTGGAATGGAGCATGGTCACACTCGACCGTGGTGCCCCCTCCTGGGTCAGGTACCTATTTGTGCTTGGGCTCCCAGCGGAACCGTCGGGCGGTGAAGGCCATGGCGGCGGCGGCCCAGATGAGCATCACGACGAGGTCGTGGATCTGCAGTCCGGAACCAGGGCCTCCCTCGAACGCTCGCACCAGCGCCAGGATGAGGTGGCGCACGGGAAACCAGTCGGCGATCCTCGACAGCACCGATCCGTCGGACAGTGGGTAGAAGACGCCCGAGATGAACACGATGGGGAAGTAGATCCCGTTCACGACGGCGGGGGCGGCGTCGGCGTTGGGCACGATGACCGTGACCGCCAGACCCAGGGCGCAGAACGTCACGATGCCCACGAGCAGGGTCACCACCACCGCGGCCAGGTGATACGGGAAGTGCAGGTGGTAGAAGGCCATGCCGATCCCCACCACGACCACGGCCAGGAGGGCCACGTTGATCAGCACGCTGCCGATCAGCCCGCCGAAGTACGAGCCGATGGAGATGGGCGTGCCCCGCATCCGCTTCAGGACCCCCGAGTCCCGACGGAGGCTGATGGCCATGGCCAGGTTGGTGTAGCAGGCGGCGATGAGGCCGAACACCAGCATGGCCACCACGGTGTACTGGTCGTAGCGGAGGGTGGTGCCCGGCACCCGGGAGCTGCCGGCCGAGGTGCCCACCACGATGAGGAACACCACCGGGAACATGAAGGTGAACACGGCGGCCATGGGGTTCCGCCAGTAGGCCAGCTGTTCGTAGCGGACCTGATCCTTGGCCACCATCAGGTCGTTCACGGGTTCGCTCCCCGGGACGGGGCGCTGGACCCGGAGTTCCCCGAACCGGCTGCACCGCCGGTGGCCTGGCCCGCCGCCGCAGTCCCGCCGCTCTCGGCTCCCCCGGTCAGCGAGAGGTAGACGTCCTCGAGGCTGGGTCGACTGACGGCCAGGCCGTCCAACAGCTCACCCCGCTCGATCGCCCATCCGGTGAGGGTGTGGACCGCCGCCGTCGGCTCGGCAATCCGGAACTCCACGAACTCCCCGCGCACCTCGGGCACGACCCCCTGGGGCAACGGCACGTCACCGACACCGCACCCCGGGGGCAGCACGAAGCGCACGGTGGTCTCCCCGTGGTCGCGTCCCCCGAGCGTGTCGGGTGAGCCCGATGCCACCACCTGACCGGCGGCGATGACCACCACGGTGTCGGCCAGGGCCTGGGCCTCGTCCATGTAGTGGGTGGTGAGCACCACCGTGCGGCCCTCGGCGCACAGTCCCCGCACCACGTCCCAGGCCTCGCGGCGGGCCGAGGGGTCGAAGCCGGTGGTGGGCTCGTCCAGAAAGATGAGCTCGGGATCGCCGACCAGAGCGAGACCCAGGTCCAGCCGCCGCTGCTGGCCTCCCGACAGCGTCTTGACCCGCGAGCGGGCCTTGGCCTCCAGTCCCACCAGTCCGATGACCTCCCCCACCGGGCGGGGGGTCGGGTAGAGCCCGGCCCGTTGGGTCACCGCCTCGGCCACGGTCAGATACGGGTCGACGGCGCACTCCTGGAGGACGATGCCCACCTTGGCCCGCAGGCTCCGCGGCCGGCGCTCGGGATCCACGCCCAGCACCGAGACCGTGCCGGCGTCCCGCCTGCGGTATCCCTCGAGGATCTCCACGGACGTGGTCTTCCCGGCACCGTTCGGCCCGAGCAGGGCCAGGACCTCACCCCGGCGCACTTCGAAGTCGATGCCCCGCACGGCGACGAAGGTCCCGTAGGACTTGGTCAGCCCCTCCACGGCGATGACGACGTCATGATCCTCGTCGCCATCGTGATCGGGCACAGCACATGATCGTACTGGGCGCACCCGATCGGCCTGGTCTGGCTATCCACCCGGATCGCCCGGGTCGGTGAGGTTGCGCGGCACCGATGGTCGTCCGGTCGGAGCAAATCGCCCTGGCTCCGTGTCCCATGACGGCCGTGGCCCGACGAACCGGAGCGATGCCGCTCACCGGATGTCTCAGGGAACCGATGATCCTCCGTCACGAGTTGACCTGGTTCATGGCCGAGGCCAGGCCCTCGGTGATGATGGCCTCCACCGCGTCGGCGGCCTCCTCGATGGCCACATCCAGGACGGCCCGCTCGGCCACGCCGGGGCGCTTCAGCACGTAGTCGGCACCGGACTGGCGACCGGGGGGCTTGCCGATCCCCACCCGCACCCGCAGATACCGGTTGGTGTGGAGGTGGCTCTCGATGGACTTGAGGCCGTTGTTTCCGGCATTGCCCCCGCCGGCCTTGATCTTGACGCGGCCCGACGGCAGGTCCAGCTCGTCGTGGACCACGATCAGCCGCTCGGCCGGCGCGCCGTCATCGGTTCCACCCGAGCCACCCGGGCCGCCATCGCCCCTGTCCGGGGCCTGACCGAGGCCGGCCCGGCGCACCAGGGGCGCCACCGCCTGGCCGGACTCATTCATGAACGTGGTGGGGACGGCCAACAGGATGCGTCGGCCGCCCATCCGCACCTCGCACATCTGGGCGTGCAGGCCCTTCTCCGACCGCAGACGGCCCTGGTGCCGCTCGGCCAGGGCGCCCACCACCTCGGCCCCGGCGTTGTGACGGGTGTTGACGAATTCGATGCCCGGATTGCCCAGACCCACGACCAGGAAGTCGGCCGGGGTGCCCCTCCGCGGTTCGGACGGTGCTCCCCTTCGGCGGAGCAGGGCCTAGCCCTCCGAGGACTCGGAGGCGTCGGAGCCGGAACCGGCGTCGGCGGCCTCGCCGGCGTCGCCCGCCGCCTCGCCGGCGGCCTCGGCGGCCGCTTCGGCCTCGGCGTCGTCGCTGGTCTGGACCCGGGGGGGCTGACCGGCGACCACGGTGGCCTCCACGTCGGTCTCCAGCTCCACGCCCCTGGGGATGGTGATGTCCGAGACGTGGAGGGAGGCACCGATGGTCAACTCAGAGATGTCGAGATCCACCGAGGGCGGGATGTCGGCCGGCTTGGCCTTGATCTGCAGGGCGAACAGCTGCTGGTCGACGATGCCGTCGCCGTGCTGGACCTCGATGGCCTCGCCGATCAGGTTGATGGGGATCTCGGCGGAGATCACCTCGTCCCGGCGCACGATCTGGAAGTCCACGTGGGTGACCACGTTCTTGAACGGGTGGTGCTGGATGTCGCGGGCCAACGTGAGGAAGTTGCTCCCACCGACCTCGAGGGAGAGGAGGGTGTTGAGGCCGGCCTCGCCGGAGAGGGCCACCTGGAACTCCCGGGCCACGACGGCCACCGGGATGGGGTCGGATCCGTGGCCGTAGACGACACCGGGTATCTTGCCCTCGGACCGCAGCCGACGGGTCGAGCTCGATCCGGTGGCGCGTCCGGCTTCGGCGGTGAGCGTAACTTCGGGCATGCGGGAACTCCTCGGGAGATGCGAATACAGGCGCAGCGCCGGACGGAACGAACAGGAACGACTATCCGTTCCGATCACCGTGACCGGGGTCCGCTGCTGACGGCCCACCATGCTAGACGAGCCCACAGCGGAACGGCCACAGGGGGTGCTGACCCCGGTGCCCGCCGGAACCGTCCCGGAACCGTCCCGGCCGCCGCCCCGGTCACCAACCCGGACTCCGGCGTGAGTTCCGGTCATGGGCGTCGGCCCCGGAACAGGGCGGCGGAACCTCGATTCCGGGGCCGACGCCTCTGTATCGTTCCCCGGTCCTCCTCGCCCAAACCCGCTCCACCGGATCCCAGCATCGGCCTGGCCCACCTTCGTGGTGTTCTGTGTCTTTTGAGCGACTGGTGCACCGGATTGACGTTCCCGATCGGAACCGGGCATGCCCAGGCGGACGGCGACTGCTCCGGGTCAGGGTCCGGCCGAGTGCCGGAGGCCCTGGGGTAGCCGGAGGCCCGGAGGCCCGACACCGACGATCAGCCGGGGGACGCGCCCTCATCGCCCAACCGCAGTCCCGTGGCCCGCCACAGCTCGTGCAGAGCCTGGTCCGGATCGGTGACCTTGATGGTGTGCATACCCATGGCCCGAGCAGGTTTGAGGTTGATGCCGAGATCATCGAGGTACACCACCTCGTGGGGCGCGACGTTCGCCAACTCGCACGCCAGCTCATAGAAGCGGGGTTCGGGCTTGCGTATCCCGACCACCCGCGACTCCACCACCACGTCGAACAGTTCGAAGATGGCCAGCACCTCCCTCGGTGTGGCCACGTCTTCCATGGCGAAGTTGTTGGTCACGCAGGCCGTGGTGAAGTGTTCGCCGCACCGGCGCACCGCCTCGACCATGGCCGGGCGGATGTCGCCGCTCAGCATCCCGAGCACGGCCCGACCGTCCACCCGGTGGCCCAGACGGCGGGCCTCCTCCTCGAAGGTGGCGGCGAACCCGGCCACGTCGAGCTGGCCACGCTCGAGGTGGGACCAGGCGTTGGTGTCGGGGTCGGTCGAGTTGACCAGGCGGATGAAACCGTCCGGCAGGCCGTTCTCCCGCTCGTAGCGGGCGAAGGCCTCGAACGGGCTCGAGGTGATCACGCCCCCGAAGTCGAACATCACCGAGCGGATCACCGTCGGGCCGACCGTCGCGTCCACGCCCGGGGCCCACCCCACAGCCGGAGAGCGGTCAGGCCAGGTTCTCCCCGCCGAAGATCTCCGAGACCGAGGTGTCCTCGAACACCGCGTCGATGGCGTCCGAGATGAGCTTGGCCACCGACAGCACCTCCAGCTTGTCGAACCGCCGGTCCTGGGGAACCGGGAGGGTGTCGGTCACCACCACCTTGGTCAGGGCCGAGTTCTTGAGCCGGTCCACGGCCGGGTCGGAGAGCACGGCGTGGGTGGCCATGCACCACACCTCGGCCGCACCCCGCTCGACCAGGAGGTCGGCGGCGGCCACGATGGTCCCCGCCGTGTCGATCATGTCGTCGATGAGCACGCACTGACGGCCCTGCACGTCGCCCACCACGTGGAGGGCCTCCACCTGGTTGGCCTCGCCCCGGAGTCGGCGCTTGTGCACCACGGCCAGGTCGGCGGTCAAGTGCTGGCTGAACCGCTCGGCCACCTTCACCCGGCCGGCGTCGGGTGCCACCACCACCAGGTCGTCGTTGCGCTGGGTGCGCAGGTAGTCGACCAGCACCGGCGCCGCCGTCAGATGGTCGAAGGGGACGTTGAAGAACCCCTGGATCTGCCCGGAGTGGAGATCCACGCTGACCACGCGGTCGGCACCGGCCACCGACAGCATGTCGGCCACCAGCTTGGCCGTGATGGGCTCGCGGCCCGAGGCCTTGCGATCCTGGCGGGAGTAGCCATAGTACGGACACACCGCGGTGATCCGCTTGGCCGAGGCGCGCTTGGCCGCGTCGATCATGATCAGGTGCTCCATCAGGGAGTCGTTGACCGGGCCGCAGTGGGTCTGGATGATGAAGACGTCACTGCCCCGGATCGAGGTGTCGAACCGGCAGTGGATCTCGCCGTTGGCGAATTCGCGGAGATTGGCCTCGCCCAGCGTCACCCCCAGCTGCGCGGCGACGTCCCGGGCCAGCTCGGGGTGCGAGCGGCCCGACACCAGTTCGAGGCGGCGGCGGGGGGTGAATTCCATACCCACGACGCTACTCCCCTCCGCCCGCCCCATCACCCGACCGGGCGGCCGGAATGGCGCCCGGACGGCCCACACCGTCACCACCGACCGGCCCGTCCCGGCCGACCGCCCCGCCCGGCGGCACCTCGGTACCCTCGTCCAGCACGGCGAAGGGGCCGATGCGGGAGTCGGCCCCGATGACCGCCCGCCGGCACACGCTGGAGGCCACGCGGGCACCCTCCCCCACGACGGTGTCGACCAGGTGGGCCTCGGGGCCGATCTCGGCGTGGGTGCCGATCACACAGGAGCCCTGCAGGATGACACCGGGCAGCAGCACCACGTCGGGCTCCAGCACCACGTCGACGTCGATATAGGTCCGCTCCGGGTCCCACATCGTGACGCCCCGTCGCATCCACCGCTCGTTGATCCGGTCACGGAGCTCGGCCTCGGCGACGGCCAACTGGGCCCGGTCGTTGACCCCGGCCACCTCCATGGTGTCCTCGACCACCACCGACCCCACCTTGTGGCCGGCCTCGTACAGGACACCGACCACATCGGTCAGGTAGTACTCCCCCTGGGCGTTGGCCGGGCTCAGCCGGCGCAGTGAGGGGGCGAGCACGCTCCGGCGGAAGCAGTAGATGGAGGTGTTGACCTCCTGCACCTCGAGCTCCTCGTCGGTGGCGTCGACGTGCTCCACCACCCGGGCCACCGAGTTGTCCCGGCCCCGCACCACCCGGCCGTAGCCGGTGGGATCGTGCAGCTCCGTGGTCAGGAGGGTGGCGGCGGCGTCCGAGGCCCGGTGCTGGTGCACCAGGGCGGCCAGGGTGGCCGGCCGGAGCAGGGGTGTGTCCCCCGGGAGGACCACCACGTCGCCGTCGTCGCTCCCGTCGTCGTCGGGCAGTCCGGTCAGGGCCACCGCCATGGCGTCCCCCGTTCCCCGCTGCTCCACCTGCTCCACGAACTCGATGGACATCCCCGGCGGGGCGTGTTCGACGAGGGTCTTGGTCACCCACTCGGCCCGGTGCCCGACCACCACCACCACCCGGGTCACCGACAGCTGGGCCAGGGCATCGAGGACGTGGAGCACCATGGGGCGCCCGCACAGACGGTGCAGGGGCTTGGGACGGGCGGAGCGCATGCGGGTGCCCTCCCCGGCCGCCAGCACCACCGCCGACAGCTGGCGCCCGGGCGCCGACCCCGATGAGCCGGAGCCGCCTGGCGCGTCGTCCTCCCACTGGTCGGCGGGCACCTGGGGGTAGGTGCGAATCACCATGGGCCGGCCCCGTTCCCGGCGGCCCCGGAACGCCGATCGCTTCCGTCACGCGGTGCACAGGTCATGGGCCTATTCTTCCCACGTCGGACCGTCCGATGCGACATGGCCCCCGGAACGCCACGTCCACCGGCTCCCTTCCACCTCCACTCGAGCGCCCAACCACCAGCCCCACCCGCCGCCCATGCCCGTCCTCGCCACCACCATCGACCCGAACTCGGACACCTTCCGGGCCAATGCCCGCGCCCTCACCGAGGCGGTCCTCGAGGTCGACGCGCAGCTGGCCGAGGCCCGGGCCGGCGGAGGGGAGCGCTATGTCGCCCGCCACCGGGAGCGGGACAAACTCCTGGCCCGCGAGCGCATCGAGCTCCTCCTCGACCGGGACTCGGCCTTCCTCGAACTGTGTGCCCTGGCCGCCTGGGGCACGGACTACCACGTCGGTGCGTCCTCCATCGTCGGCATCGGCGTGGTGGAGGGTGTCGAGTGTCTCATCAGCGCCCACGACCCCACCGTCCGGGGCGGGGCCATGAACCCCTACTCCTTCCGCAAAGGTGCCCGCGCCTCGGACATCGCCATCCAGAACCGGCTACCGGTCATCAACCTGGTGGAGTCGGGCGGGGCCGACCTCCCGGCCCAGGCCGAGCTGTTCATTCCCGGGGGGCGGGCCTTCCGGGACCTGACCCGGAGCTCGGCCGCCGCGGTGCCGACGGTGGCTCTGGTCTTCGGCAACTCCACCGCCGGGGGCGCCTACGTCCCCGGGATGAGTGACTACATCGTCATGATCGAACAGCGTTCCAAGGTCTTCCTCGGCGGGCCACCACTGGTCAAGATGGCCACGGGCGAGGAGGCCACCGACGAGGAGCTCGGCGGGGCGTCGATGCACGCCCGCATCTCGGGCCTGGCCGACTATCTGGCCACCGACGAGGTCGACGCCATCCGCCTGGGGCGCCAGATCGTGAGCCGGCTCAACCACACCAAGCGGGGGGCCGGCCCCACCCAGCCGGCGGACGAGCCGGTCCACGACCCCGCCGAGCTCCTGGGCATCGCCTCGGCCGACCCCAAGGTGCCCTTCGACCCCCGCGAGGTCCTGGCCCGGGTGGTGGACGGGTCCCGATTCGACGAGTTCAAGGCCCTCTACGGCTCCAGTCTGGTCACCGGGTGGGCGTCCATCCACGGGTTCCCGGTGGGGATCCTGGCCAACCACCGGGGGGTGCTGTTCTCCGAGGAGGCCCACAAGGCCACCCAGTTCATCCAGCTGGCCAACCAGATCGACGTGCCCCTGGTCTTCCTCCAGAACACCACCGGCTACATGGTGGGCAAGGAGTACGAGCAACAGGGGATCATCAAGCACGGGGCCATGATGATCAACGCCGTGTCCAACTCGTCCGTCCCCCACCTCACCCTCAACATCGGAGCGTCCTACGGGGCGGGCAACTACGGGATGTGCGGTCGGGCCTACGACCCGCGGTTCCTCTTCTCCTGGCCCAACGCCCGGTCCGCGGTGATGGGTCCGGCCCAGCTGGCCGGGGTGCTGTCCATCGTCGGCCGGCAGTCGGCGGCCTCCAAGGGGGTGGCCTTCGACGAGGAGGCCGACGCCACCATGCGGGCCATGGTGGAGGCCCAGATCGAGGCGGAGTCGCTGCCCCTGTTCCTGTCCGGCCGCCTGTACGACGACGGCATCATCGACCCGAGGGACACCCGGACCGTGCTCGGGATGTGCCTCTCGGTCATCGACAATCAACCCATCACCGGCACGCGTGGCTACGGCGTGTTCCGGCCGTGACCCCCCACCCGGACCCGACGTCCGCCCCATGACCGTCCCCTCGCCCGCCATCACCCCCATCCGCACCCTCCTGGTGGCCAACCGGGGCGAGATCGCCCGACGGATCATGCGCACGGCGAGGGCCATGGGCATCGCCACCGTGGCCGTGTACTCGGACGCCGACGCCGACAGCCCGCACACCACCGAGGCGGACATGGCCGTGCGGCTCCCCGGGGATGTCCCGGCCGACACCTACCTGCGCTCCGCCCTGATCCTCGATGCCGCCTCCCGGGCTGGCGCCGACGCCATCCACCCCGGCTACGGGTTCCTGTCCGAGTCGGGGGACTTCGCCCGCGTGGTGGTGGGGGCGGGGTTCCTCTGGGTGGGACCGCCCCCGGCGGCCATCGACGCCATGGGATCCAAGGTCGGGTCGAAGGAGCTCATGCGGGCCGCCGGCGTGCCCACCCTCCCCTCGCTCCCGGTGGTCCACGGCGACCACGGCGAGCAGCTCCCCGACGACGACGAGATCGAGGCCCTGGGGTGGCCGCTGCTGGTCAAGGCCTCGGCCGGCGGCGGCGGCCGGGGCATGCGCGTGGTGGGCGGACCGGTCAGCCTGCGCCAGGCCGTGGAGAGTGCCCGACGCGAGGCCGAGGCGGCGTTCGGCGACGGCACCGTCTTCCTCGAGCGGTACATCCGCGATCCCCGTCACATCGAGGTCCAGGTCCTGGCCGACGCCTACGGCCGAACCGTCGCCCTGTTCGAGCGGGAGTGCAGCATCCAGCGTCGACACCAGAAGATCGTCGAGGAGGCGCCCTCGCCGGTGGTCACCCCCGCCCTGCGGGCCCGCCTGGAGGAGGCGGCGGTGGCCGCCGCGGAGGCGGTGGGCTACGTCAACGCCGGGACGGTGGAGTTCGTGCTCGACCACGAGGGCGAACCCTTCTTCTTGGAGATGAACACGCGGCTCCAGGTGGAGCACCCGGTCACCGAGGCCGTCACCGGCCTGGACCTGGTCCGCCTGCAGCTCCTGCTGGCCAGCGGGGTGCCCATGCCCGCCGAGGTCGACGACGCCGTGGCCCTCGGCCCGCAGGGGCATGCCATCGAGGCCCGCCTCTACGCCGAGGACCCGGCCCGGGACTGGCTGCCCTCGACCGGCACCCTCCACCGCTTCGACGTGGGCGGCGGCGTCTCGGAGCAGCTGGACCGGGCCGTGCCCGTCGACAGCACGGCCCAGCTGGACAGCGTGATCCGGGTGGACAGCGGGGTGGAGTCGGGCAGTGTGGTCAGCCCCCACTACGACCCCCTGCTGGCCAAGGTCATCGTCCACGCCCCCACCCGCCTCGAGGCCGCCTCCACGCTGGCCGCCTCGCTGGCCCGGGCCCGCATCCACGGGGTCACCACCAACCGCGACCTGCTGGTCCACACCCTTCGCCATGTCGGATTCCTGACCGGGGAGACCGACACCGGGTTCCTCGACCGTCACAGCCTCAAGGTCCTGGCCGCCCCCCTGACCCTGCCCGAGGCGGTGCGCCGCCATGCCCTGGCCGCCGCCCTGATGGCCCAGGCCGGCCGACGGGCCCTGGCCACCGTGCAGCGAGAGGTGCCGTCGGGGTTCCGGAACAACCCCTCGGCCCCCCAGGAGGTGGCCTACGCCCACGGCGACGAGGTCATCACCGTGGGCTACCGGTTCGACCGGTTCGGGACGGTGCTGGCCGAGGTGACCGTGGACGGAGAGCCGGTGGACGTGGACGGCGTGGCGGCGACCCCGGACGCCGTCGTGCTGACCACCGAGGGCGTGACCCGTCGGTACCGGGTCGAGCAGTTCGGCACCGTGGCCTGCGTGGACGGCCCCGACGGCAGCTCGTCCCTCGTGGAGGTGGACCGGTTCCCGGGGGCCGTGGACCAGGTGGACGCGGGATCGGCCCTGGCCCCGATGCCCGGGGGCGTGGTCCGGGTCACGGTGGCCGAGGGCGACGCCGTCTCGGCCGGCCAGCTGCTGGTGGTGCTGGAGGCCATGAAGATGGAGCACGCCGTGCACGCCCCCACCGCCGGCACGGTGACCGCGGTGACCGTGGTCGAGGGCGATCAGGTGGAGACGGGTCGGGTGCTGGTGGTCGTCCACCCCGACGGTGATCCCGACGAACCCGAAGCGGGCCCGGACTCCCCCTGATGGCCTCACCCCTGCGCATCGCCAACTGCTCGGGGTTCTACGGCGACCGCCTCGCCGCGGCACGGGAGATGGTCGAGGGCGGTCCCATCGATGTGCTGACCGGAGACTGGCTGGCCGAGCTGACCATGCTCATCCTGTGGAAGGGACGCCAGCGGGACCCGTCCCGGGGATGGGCCCACACCTTCCTCACCCAGATGGAAGAGGTGCTCGGGACCTGTGCCGACCGGGGCATCAAGGTGGTGACCAACGCCGGGGGACTCAATCCCGCCGGCCTCGCCGACCAGGTGCGGACGTTGTCCGAGCGACTGGGGCTCTCCGTGCAGGTGGCCCACGTGGAGGGGGACGACCTCCTCCCCCGCCTCCCCGAGTTGGCGCGGGACGGCCACCGGCTGAACCACCTGGACACCGGTCGACCGCTGGCCGACGCCTCGGGCCAGGTCATCTCGGCCAACGCCTACCTCGGGGCGTGGCCCATCGTGGAGGCGCTGAACGGCGGAGCCGACGTGGTGGTCTGCCCCCGGATCACCGACGCCTCCCTCGTGGTGGGCCCGGCGGCCTGGCACCACGGGTGGGGCCCGACGGAGTGGGACCGGCTGGCCGGGGCGGTGGTGGCCGGCCACGTCATCGAGTGCGGCCCCCAGGCCACCGGGGGCAACTACGCCTTCTTCACCGAGGTCGACGGCGTGGAGTACCCCGGCTTCCCGCTGGCCGAAGTGGCCGAGGACGGGTCGTCGGTCATCACCAAGCACGAGGGCACGGGCGGCGAGGTGTCGGTGGGCACGGTGACGGCCCAGCTGCTCTACGAGATCGCCGGCCCGGAGTACCCCAATACCGACGTGGTGGCCCGCTTCGACACCCTCGCCGTCGAGCAGCAGGCTCCCGACCGCGTGCGCATCTCGGGTGCCCGGGGCCTTCCCGCCCCTCCCGACGTGAAGGTCTGTCTCAACCTGCTGGGCGGGTGGCGCAACGCCATGACCTTCGTGCTCACCGGGCTGGACATCGAGGCCAAGGCCGCCGTGACCCTCCGTTCGTTGGAGCTGGCCCTGGGTGGGGACGGGGCCTTCGACCGGTTCGCCGAGTTCGACGCCCGCCTCATCCGCTCGGACAAGCCCGATGCCGACCTGAACGTGGAGGCCACGGCCCAGCTCCGGGTCACGGTGAAGGACGCCGAGGCCGAGCGGGTGGGCCGCAGCTTCTCCGGCGCGGCCACCGAGCTGGCCCTGGCCGGCTACCCCGGCCTCCACCTCACGGCACCTCCCGGTCCTGGCACCGTCTTCGGCGTGTACTGGCCCGCCCTGGTGCCGGCCGGGCTGGTGGTGCCCGAGACGGTCCACGCCGACGGTCGCCGGATACCGGTGCCCCACACGGCCTACCTGGCCGGGACGGCGCCGGGACGGGAGGCACCGGCCAGCCCGGCCCCCCCTCCCCCCGACCCCGTTCCCCCCACGGACCCCGGCGCCACCGTCCGCCTCCCCCTCGGCGTCCTCATCGGGGCCCGGTCCGGCGACAAGGGTGGCAACGCCAACGTCGGACTGTGGGCGCGCTCCCCGGCGGCCTGGCAGTGGCTGGAGTCGTATCTGACCCTCGAGCGGTTCCGGGCCCTGGTGCCCGAGGCCGACGACCTCGAGATCCGCCGCTACGGCTTCCCCAACCTGTCGGCCCTCAACTTCGTGGTCGTGGGGCTGCTCGGCGAGGGCGTAGCCTCTTCCACCAGACCCGATCCCCAGGCCAAGGGATTGGGTGAGTACCTGCGGTCCCGGGTGGTCGACATCCCGGTCGGGCTGCTACCCGATCAGGCCTGAACCGCCGGGGACCGGCCCGCCCGCCATCCGGCCGCCCTACCGGCCCGGCCGCCCGAGCCCGACGCCACCACGAGGAGCAACTCCATGGACTTCATCGAATCCGACGAACTGCAGATGCTCCGGGAGGCCGTCGGCTCCATCGCCTCCAAATTCGGTCACGAGTACTACGTGGCCAAGGCCCACGCCGACCAGCGCACCGACGAGCTGTGGAGCGCGGTGGGTGATGCCGGCTTCCTCGGGGTGAACGTCCCCGAGGAGTACGGCGGCGGCGGCGGCGGGATCACCGAGCTGGCCGCCGTGCAGGAGGAGCTGGCCGCGGCGGGCTGCCCGCTGTTGGTCATCGTGGTGTCGCCGGCCATCTGCGCCACCATCATCGGCAAGTTCGGCACCGAGGCCCAGAAGCAGCGGTGGCTCCCCGGATTCGCCACCGGGGAGCTCAAGATGGCCTTCGCCATCACCGAGCCCGATGCCGGCTCGAACTCGCACAACCTGTCCCTCACGGCAACCAAGGACGGGGACATCTACCGGCTCAACGGCTCGAAGTACTACATCTCGGGCGTCGACGAGTGCCAGGCCATCCTGGTGGTCACCCGCTCCGGCGTGGACCCGGACACCGGGAGGGGCCGCCTCTCCCTCTTCGTGGTGGACACCGACACCCCGGGGCTGGACAAGCAGGTGCTGCCGGTGGAGATCGTCGCCCCGGAGAAGCAGTACACCCTGTTCTTCGACAACGTCCAGGTGGAGTCGGACCGGCTGATCGGAGCCGAGGGCGACGGGCTGCGCCAGGTGTTCTTCGGCCTCAACCCCGAGCGGATCCTGTCGGCCGCCACCGCCAACGGGATCTCGCGCTACGCGCTGGCCAAGGCCGCCGAGTACGCCAAGGGCCGGGAGGTGTGGGGCACGCCGATCGGTCGCCATCAGGGCATCGCCCACCCACTGGCCCAGGCCAAGATCGAGGTCGAGTTGGCCCGGCTGATGACCGACAAGGCGGCGTGGCTGTGCGATCACGACGGCGAGAGCGCCTCGGCCGGCGAGGCGGCCAACATGGCCAAGTACGCCGCCGCCGAGGCCGCGCTGGCCACGCTGGACCAGGCCATCCAGACCCACGGGGGCAACGGCATGTCCTCGGAGTACGGCCTGGCCGACCTGTGGGGAATGGCCCGGCTCCTGCGCATCGCCCCGGTCAGCCGCGAGATGATCCTCAACTTCGTGGCCCAGCACTCCCTCGGACTGCCCAAGTCGTACTGAACGGCCGGAGCGGTCGGGGAAGCCCGCGTCGTCGTTCCGGGCCCTTCGGAGGAACCGCGGCGCCCCGGTCGGCCTCCGGCGTGCCTGGTTTGGTCTTTCCCATCAAGGTATCGGCCGTTCATGCCGATCAATTGGGTAAACGGCCCCTGAAATTTTCAGACGGTCCCGAGAGCTCCTTCCGCCCCCGGGTCGTGCCCCCGGGCACGACAGACAAGCTGGGAACGGGGCGCCGTGATGCCAAGAGGTCCGAGGGTCTCCGTGTTGTCGTTGGCCCGACCGGGACACGGGGTCGCCGATCACGGCGATAGGGGCTTCGGTCTCATCGAGGTCATGGTGGCCATGACCGTGCTGGCGGTGATCTTCGCCAGCATCGGGTGGCTGATCGTCAGTTCCCTCTCATCGGCCGAGCTGGCCAAACAGCGCAGCACGGCCGCCGGCATCGTGCAGATGGTCGACACCCAACTGCAGAACAATGTCCCCAACCAGGTGGGGCTGGCCGCGGCGGAGACCTACGTCAGCGGCATGACCGGCTCCTCGGTCATCAACAACCCCAACACCCAGTCGACCAACTACGCCGTCTCCACCAGCTACGTGCCCGTGACCTCCACCAAGCTCCTGGCCGTCACCATCACCGTCTCGTGGAAGTCGGCCGTCACCTCGACCACCATGGCGTCGGTGTCCAGCCAGATGAAGGTGGCGTACTCATGAGACGCGGCACCGGGCCTCGGCCGGGGGAGTCGGACAGAACTACCACGAACGACTCCGGGTACACCCTGGTGGAGATCATGGTCACGTTGACGGTGATGGCGGTGGTGCTGGCCCTGATCTTCCCGGTGCTGGCCACCGTGACCTCGGTCACCTCGGCCACCAACAGCTCGTCGAACGCCAACGCCGAGGCCCGGAACGCCATGCAACAGCTCACCACCGACATCGGGTCGACCAACGCCAACAACGTCTGCTTCCCGTCGGCCGGCCAGTTGGCCGTGTCCACCACATGCCCGAGCGGCGGAACGACCTCGGGAAACACCCTGCGGGCCCTGAGCGACGTCTACGGCTCGTGCCAGTGGTTCCAGTGGACGGTCGACCCGACGACCAGCACGCTCACCCAGTTGACCTGGCCCACCACGTGGACCTCGGCCAGCACGACCCCGGTGGCGGTGGCGGTGGCCGGCCCGGTGGCCAACGTGAACAGCACCCTCTATCCGGTGTTCAGCATGGCCACCACGCCGATCTCGGCCAGCAGCCCGCAGACCACCTCCCTGGTGAACATCCAGCTGTATCTGAAGGGGTCCACCGGCACCGCGGTCAACGCCCCCCGATACACCAACGGCGCCACCCAGTACGTGTTCCTGCAGACATCGGTCAGCGTGCTGACCTCGGTGCTGGCCGCCGGGAGTTGCTGACCGTGGGAACGCACACCACCCGAATCGGTCGAACCTGGCCCGGCCGGATCCCGATGACCCGGCCCGCCGCCACCCGGACCTACGCCACCCGGCGCGGCACGACAGGCCCGGCGGGCCACGAGGACGAGGGTGGCTACATCCTGGTCATCGTCATGGTGATCGCCGCGGTGGTCCTGGCCCTGGCGGCCATGGTCATCCAGACCAGCACCGTCAACCAGGCGGTGACCGCCACCTACGCCAACACCGTCCAGTCCCGCCTGGCCTCGGAGACCGGCCTGAACGTGACCGTGTCGCAGATCGGCACCGTGCTGTCCACCACGCCGACGGGCAACGACCTCAAGGGCAACGTGGTCAACGCGTCGGGCGCTCTGCTCCGCGCCTCGCTACCGTGCACTCTGACCAACGTCCCCGGGACGATGCCGGCCTACAGCGTCGCCGTGGTCTACGAGACCTCCATGGCCACCTCGTTCAGCGGCTGCCCCGCCACCTGGGCGGCCACCAGTCCGACCTGGCCGGCCCTCGCCGTGGTCACCTCGACGGGCACCTACCTGAACGGGTCGGCGCTCAAGCTGGTCGAGGTGCTGAACCTCACCCCTCCGACCCTGACGGTGACCGCCGGCCAGTCCACCACCCTCCCCGGCACCACCACGCTGCTCCCCGCCTTCGGGGCGGCCATCTACTCCCAGGGCGCGGTGTCCCTGTCCGGCAACGTGTCCGCCACCACCTCCGCGTCCACCTCGCCGGCCAACATCATCGCCGGGGGTGGGGTGGCCTGTCCCAACAACGTCGTCGTGCAGGGCAGCATCTACAGCTACTCCACCAGCGCCCAGGGGAACTTCGCCAACTCGTGCGCCATCTCGGGCAGCCTGTACTCCAACGCCGGCATCAACCTGAGCAACGGTGTGGCCATCGGCGGTGACCTCTGGTCGTACTCGACCAACGGCATCACCCTGAGCAACTCGGTCCGGGTGGGCGGCAACGCGGTGGCCACCAACGGGTCCATCACCACCTACAGCGGCACCACCATCGTCGGGAACGCCAACGCCTCGGGGGCCATCAACTACAACAACGGCACCACCACCTGGTACGGGACGGTCAACGGCACGGTGACCCCCAACAACTCGTCGCTCCTGACCCAGACCTTCCCCACCCAGCCGGCCTTCCCCACCCTCACCGATCCCTCCCAGGCGTCGTGGCAGGCGTCGGAGTACATCAACTACGTGTCGGTGACGTCGGCCGGCGAGTCCATCAACGGTGGGGCCCTCAACCCCACCATGGGCTGCTCCACCTACTTCACCACCCAGTACCTGGCGGCCAACAACTACCAGGCCAGCCCCAGCCAGTTCAATGTCGATGTGAACAACGCCACCGTTCCCACGGTGATCGATGCCCCGCAGTGCACCCCCAACCTCTACGGCCCCAACGGCACGGCCACCTACAGCCAACAGGTCGACGTGGCCGTCGTGCTGGCCGGCCTCCAGACCTCGGCGACCAACACCTTCACCTCGTCCAGTGCCGCTCCCCACAACCTGTCGATCATCGTCCCCGCCCCGCAGACCGGCACCATCGCCCTCAGCAACACCACCACGTTCGCCGGGAGCCTGAGCACGCTGATGTACACCCTGGGGACCTTCACGGCCGCCAACGCATCGGTCATGCACGGTCAGGTCCTGGCTGCGGCGTCGATGGCGGGGTCCAACGGCTTCGCCCTCACCTTCTCCGCCTCGGCGGCGGTCACCATTCCCGGGGCCTCGGTGGTCACTCCGGGCCAGACCACCACCACACCCGGCACGTCGGTGGCCACCCTCGGCTCATCGGCTCCCATCCGGCGGTTCGTCGCCCGGTAGGCGGGAACCCACTGGGGCTGGTGGGTCGGACTGCCCCCCAATTGCCGTCACGCTGAGTGGTCGAAATTGACCCCCGTACCGCTCCGACCAGGGACGTAGCCGCTCCATAGCCCCTGGTCTAGGTGGAATCACGTCTAGGAACGTGGTGGCGAGCCACATATCCTGCCACTCAGCGTTATGAAACCGACACCTGGGCAGGGGCAGTCTCAAGAACTTCCGTCGACGGGCCGGGCGCGCCGCGCCGGCCGGGTCGGAATCGACGGATTCGCTATAGAACGCGGCCGAACGGGCCGACAACTAAGGCCTGTGGGTCACTTCTCCTCGCTTCGTCAAGCTGTACAACGCTCGGCGCGCCACCGGCGCGACGACGAGGGCGTCACCCTGGTCGAGGTGATGGTGGCCTTCGTCGTCCTCATGATCGCCCTGATCCCGCTCTCCTACCTGTTCACCACAGCGCTCGTCCAGGCGGGCCAGTCCGCCAACCAGCAGACCGCCCTGTCCATCGCCGAGAAGTGGACCGAGATCCTGTCCAACGTCACCCCGCCGGTCAACTGCTACGGCGAAGTCAACGTGGACCAGAGTTCTGCCCCCATCGGGACGGCAGCGCCGAGTACCACCCCCACGGGAACGACCATCGGCTCCACCTTGGCCACCCAGACGGTCCTCAAGGTGACCTCCACTACCGGCTTCGCCGCCGCTCCGGCCCAGGCCCTGATCGCCACGACGACCGGGCTGCATCTGATCACCTACACGGCCATGACCGCCACCACCCTCACCATCCCCATCAACTCGGGGACCGGCACCATCGTGAACGCTGGGTGCCCGGTGACCCAGCCCTCGGTGACCGAGACCCGGGGTGGGCAGAGCTATCTCCTCAATGCCGAGTACGAGTGGACGACCGTGCAGAACGCCGGGGGCAGTTCCAAGCCCAATCTGTGCCAGTCCGGAACCCCCCAGCTACTCAAGCTCCGGGTGACGGTGTCGTGGGGCCCCAACGCCGACGTGAACAACGTGCAGGACAGCATCATCGTCAACTACCCCCCGTCGGGCATCCAGACCCTCGGCTTCATCGCCTTGCAGATGACCGGCGACAGCTCGGCCAACGACAGCCAGGGCAACCCCTGGAGTGAGCGGGTCCAGGCCCCTCCGGTGACCATCACTGGGGTCGGCTCCGGCCTGCAAAACCTCACCATCTACCCCGACAGTTACGGTTGCGCCTTCGCCCAGGTTCTGCCCACGTCGACCGGCACCTCCTACACGGTGAGCGTCGGCAACGCCTCGAGTGGCACGCCGGCCGGGTCCACGTACGGGGCACCGTCGTTCGTGGCCAACGCCGGCGGCACGGTGACCAACCACGTGCTCCAACAACCCACCACCGAGCAGCAGACGGGCGTCACGGTCAGCATCGGCGCGGTCACCAAGCTGCCGGCCACCAACTTCCCCGGTTACGACCAGGGAAGCGCGGTGAATCTCGCCTACCCGTCATCCACCGCCGTCGAGGACGGGGTGGCCTGCCCCGGCGTCGGGCAGATCACCTGTGTATCGACCGGTGAGACCGCCACCGGGGCCGATCTGACCTGGTCGAACCAAGCCACCTGGTCGACCGTCACCCTGCCCGCCCCGGCCACCCGGATCGCCTCGATCGCCTGCGCCGGGACGGTCGAGTGCGAGGGCGTCGGCTATCTGGTGTCTGGGGGCACGACGACCCCGGTGATCGTCGACGCCAACCCGACCACGCCCTCCCTCACCACCGCGGCCACCGGGACGGCGCTCACCGGAGTGACGTCGCTCTCGCAGATTGTCTGCCCGTCGGCCGTCAACTGCGTGGCCATCGGAACCACCCCCACCGGGGCGGCCGTGCTGTCCGACACCATCTTGCCGACCGGAGTGGATTCGTGGTCCGCCGTCAGCCTCCCGGCCGGCATCACCGGTCTCACCTCCCTGGTTTGTCCGACGGGGGGTACCGGCTGTGCCGCCCTGGGAACCAGCTCGGGAACACCCGTGGTCGTCTCCGGTGGCTTCGGCGGCACCTGGTCGCTGAGTACCGGCACCGGCTTCACCCTGTCCTCCCTCACCTCGCTGTCCTGCCCCTCGGACACCAACTGCCTGGCCATCGGCACCGGGATCGTCGGGACGAACCCCTCGGGACCAATCGTCGTCTCCGGCAACGCGCTCCTCGGGCTGGGGCTCTCCCCCATGGCCTGGACGGCTGATTCGCTCCCCGCCCTGACCACCGTGAACTCGATCACCGGCCTCACCTGCCTGCCCCAACCGGGAGCCAAATGCCTCCTCACGGGTACGGGCAAGATCGGTAGCGGATCCACCGGACCCCTGGTCATGTACGGCGCCATCACGCCGTCCGCCACCTTCGCCAACGACACCCTCCCGGCGGCGGCGAGCGGAGCCCTCACCTCGGTGTCCCAACTGACGTGCCCCACCACGTCCACCTGTGTCCTGCTCGGGTCCACGGCCACGGCACCGGCCATCCAGTCGGGGGCCATGACCGGGGCGACCACGGCGGACACCTGGACCAACGTGACCGTCCCCTCGGTGGGCGTGGGCAACAGCCTCTCTCAGCTCTCCCAGCTCACCTGCTGGTCGGGGACGTCGTGTGCCATCACCGCGGTGGGGACCAACAGCACGCTCCAGCCCTCGGCGTTCCTCCTGGCCAGCAGCGGGGGGACGGCCACCGCCAACTGGGCCTCCGTGGGCATACCGCAGGCCAACCCGGCGCTCTACCTCAGCGACGTCGACTGCACCACCTCGGGCAGTCCGATCTACTGCTCGGCCGTGGGGGCCAACGAGTCGGGTGCCGTCGTCCTCACGTCGAGCAACGGGCCGGCCGGGGCGTGGGCCGACCAGACGCCCACCGGCCTGTCCGGTAGTGCCGTCCAGGGGGTCCCGGTCGAGATCAACAACACCAACCTCCTGCCCTCGTCGTTCGCCAACGTCGTCACTCCGGGAGCGGCGACCAACGTCACCCAGCTCCCCGACCTCTACCCCTTCATCAACGGCTACGGCGTCTTCGCCGGGTGCTCCGCCTCGGAGCTCGGTGCCGGCAGCTTCAACGTGAACCAGGCCAGCACCGTGCCGGGAGGGCCGTTGACCGGCACCCCGTCGACCGTGGTCCCGCTCGGACTGCTCTCGGTCCAGGCCCTCCACCTGTCGGGGGCATCCCTAGGCCTCCCCTACGCGGGGGCCACATTCCAGCTGACGGCCTCGTCGGGCGGCTGCAGCGGAGCGGTATACACGCTGCCCTCAGCAGGACCGGACGGCCTCAGCAGGACCGAGGTTCCCTACGGCAGCTACACCCTCAAGGTCACCGGCGCGAGTCCCGCGGTGTCCATCCCCGTGACCGTGGGGGGCAGCTCCGTCGTGGCCAATGGCGCCACGGTGCTCTTCCCCGGACCGGTGCAGGTGAGCGTCACATGAGCCCCGACTTCCGGACTCGACGGGGTGACCGGGGGCGGATGCCCTTGGCCCGGCGGATGGTGGAAACGGCCCGGGCGAACCGAGTGGCACGCCTGCAGGGACTCGACGATCAAGGTCTCAGTTTGGTCGAGCTCCTCGTGGCCTTCGCCGCCCTCATCGTGCTGCTCACCCTGGTCGGAACCACCCTGACCACCTACGTGAGTGCCGGGACCAACGTGGTGTCCTCCTACCAGGCCACCGACCAGCTCCTCCCCAGCTCGATGATCATCCAGCGGCTCATCCGCAGTGAGGTCGAACCGGCCCCCGCGGTGGCCAACACGTGCTCCGGTGCCAACATCCCGTGCCCGCCGTTTCTCACCGGGAGCGTGGGCACGTACTCGACCACCTTCTTCGCCAACGTCGGCGACGCCAACGGACCGGCCAAGATCGTCATGGCCAATTCGACCCCGACCAAGTGCGCCGGGTGCAAGTTCTACTCCTCGACGTTCACGGTGACCCAGTATCCGGCGTGCCCCAACCCGCCGGCCAACAACGTGCTGCCCGGATGCACCACGTCCACGCCGGCATGCCCGTTCACGGTGATCTCGACCGCCGTCTGCACGTGGTCGACATCGGGCAAGGTACTGGTCGACGTCATCGGGGTGGTCAACGGACAGACCTATCTGACCAACGCCACCCAACCGACAATTTTCACCTACAACACCCTGAACCAGTACTCGACGACCTACACGGCCGGAGCGGGCGGCACACCGAACGTCTCGACAGGGATACTGCCGGCCTTCTCCACGTGCAACGCGCCCACCCTCACCAACGGGAACCCGACCAGCTCCAACTGTCCGGCCGATGACGTCCAGAGTGTGGCGGTGGACCTGCAGGTCGACGTCCCCGGTACCGCGGTCCAGGAGAACTCGTTCGTCGTCTACCGCCTCTCCTCCGATTCATTCCTCTACAGCCCGCTGGTCGGATAGGTGCCCATGTCAACCCCCTCCCGCCCCCCTCGTCGATCCGCGGCTTCGCACTACGCGGCCCGACACGGCCGATCCGATGGCGGCCAGGCGGCCCTCGTGGTCGTCGTGGCCCTCACCGTCATGCTGGTGACGTTCGGTGGCGTGATGATCAACTCGATCGTGAACAACGCCCCCATCCTCAAGCAGGCCTCCATCCAGCGCTACGCCTACCGGGCGCTGGCCTCGGGGCTGAACGCGTACCAGAATGCCATCAACGCCAACCCGTACCTGGCCGCCTGCAACTCCACCAGTAACTACTCCGCCGGTCCACCGGCCACGGGTAATCCCCAGTGCGCGGGACTGAGCTACCAGACCTGGAGCATCGTGCCGGGGACCGACACCGGCAATGGCGTCATCCCCGAGTACTACAAGTTCGACAACCCCCAGCAGGTCCTCGACGCCACCACCAAGGCCATCACCTACCTCGAGGTCCAGATCGTCGGGGCGGCCGGATTCCCCGGCAAGAACGTGACGTACTCCACGGTGGCCAAATTCACGCCGCAGAACGGCTTCCTCAACGGGGTGTGGTGGTCCAACTACGAGTCCTCCGAGTTCCCGGTGGGCACCGCGGCGGACTGCAACTACTTCTACAACTACCCCACCAACAACCCCAACTACCGCAACATCACCAACGGGAACGTCGGGAACACCCCCTGCGCCGACGTGGTGTTCATCACCGGCGACGCCCTGTACGGCCCGGTGTACTCCAACGACTCGCTGTACATCTCGGGTACGCCGACCTTCACCGGCACCGTGAACACGGCCGATCCCAACTGCCTGTTCGTTGACGACGGCAGTGGCAAGGACGACGCTCCGTCCTGTACGTCGTTGGCCTCGTCGATCTCCTACACCCACGCGGGCAGTGGCTTCAACCACGCCCCCGAACCCCTCCCGACGGACAACAGCCAGCTGGCGGCCACGGCCAAGCAGGGTGGCTGCTACTACGAAGGACCCACCACGGTGACGCTGTCCGTATCGGGCGGCGTCGGTCAGATGACCGTCAACAGCCCCGATACGGCCGGCTATCCGGGCATGGACACCGAGAACAACTCGTCGATCGGGGATCAGAACTGCCCGACCAGTACGACCCAGGGCGCACAGGCCCTGCCGACCAACGGCGTGCTCTATGCCGATGCCGCCAAAACCGCCCACGCCGGGGCCAATCCGTTCGACCCCAACACCGGCGGCACCTCCCAGGTGAAGAGCAACTGCTCCAACTGCTACTACAGCCAGAGCGCGACGCCGGACACCGAGGGGGATGCCTTCGTCTACGGCTCGCTCTCCGGGCACCTGACCGTGGCGGCATGGAACGACGTGATCATCGACGGGCCGATCTCCTACAACGACTGCACGTGGGCCGGCACCGCCTCGGAGAGTGTCTGTGGCTACAACGACGCGGTCAGTGGGCCGGCCAACGACACGTTGGGGCTGATCGCCAACAAGTACGTCGAGGTCAATCGCCCCCTCTACAACAACAGCGCACAGCAGAGTCTCCGGGGCA
The DNA here is from genome assembly GCA_963737625.1 of uncultured Acidimicrobiaceae bacterium. Classification (GTDB taxonomy): domain Bacteria; phylum Actinomycetota; class Acidimicrobiia; order Acidimicrobiales; family RAAP-2; genus Bog-756. Next base: position 481,931 of record CAVTTK010000005.1, on the reverse strand, counting down.
CGCCCCTGCCCGACTGCAACGGCACCACCTGGGTCCCGCCGTTGTGTGACCCGGCCACGACCACCGGCGCCCACGGGGGTCACAGCCAGGGTCTCACCATCGATGCCACCATTCTGGCCCTCAACGAATCGTTCGTGGTCAACAACTACGACACCACCGGCAACGAGGGGGAACTCAACATCTACGGTTCGATCCAACAGAACGCCCGAGGTCCGGTGGGAACCTTCGGTCAATCCCAGACCGGCTTCCTCAAGTACTACCTCTGGGATCCGAGGCTCCCCCTCTACGGTCCGCCGTACTATCTGACACCGGGGACACCGTCGTGGTCACTCGACTCGTCGGCCGAGAGCTACACCGGGACCTGTCCGGAGATGCCCCCGGCCCAGCGCACGCCGGTGACCACCCAGCCCACCTGGCCCTGGCCGTCCACGGGGGGCAACGCCGGGACCGCCTGCGTCGCCGCCTCCTAGCCTTCCCAACCCTCGTACGCAGCCCGCGGCGGCGATCGCGACCGCCCAGGACGCAGTCACCGCGGTCTGATCGCGCCCCTCGGGCAGGTAGCCTCGGTCTCTTATGCCCGTTGAGACCCGAGACGACATCCGCAACGTGGCCATCGTGGCCCACGTCGACCACGGCAAGACTACGCTGGTGGACGCCATGCTGTGGCAGTCGGGGGCCTTCCGGGACAACCAGTCCGTCAACGAGCGGGTCATGGACTCGGGCGATCTGGAGCGGGAGAAGGGCATCACCATCCTGGCCAAGAACACGGCGGTGATCCACAACGGGGTCAAGATCAACATCATCGACACTCCGGGCCACGCCGACTTCGGCGGCGAGGTGGAGCGGGGCCTGACCATGGTCGACGGCGTCCTGCTGCTGGTCGACGCCTCCGAGGGGCCCCTGCCCCAGACCCGGTTCGTCCTGCGCAAGGCGTTGGAGGCCCGGCTGCCGGTGGTGCTGGTGATCAACAAGGTCGACCGTCCCGACGCCCGCATCGACGAGGTGGTCCACGAGGTGGAGGAGCTCTTCCTCGACCTCGACGCCGACGAGCACCAGATCGACTTCCCCATCCTCTTCTCCAACGCCCGAGCCGGGTGGGCGGCCACGGAGCAGGGGGTGGAGGGCACCGACCTCGAGCCGCTGTTCGCCGCCATCGTGGACCGCATCCCGGCGCCCCACTTCGACCCCGACATCCCCCTGCAGGCCATCGTGTCCAACCTCGCCGCCTCCCCGTACCTGGGTCGCCTGGCCATCTGCCGCGTCCACAACGGCACCCTCCGCAAGGGGTCCACGGTGGCCTGGTGCAAGATCGACGGCACCATCGAGCGGACCAAGATCACCGAGCTCTACATCACCGACGCCCTGGACCAGGTGGACGCGGCCGAGGCCGGTCCGGGGGAGATCGCCGCCGTGGCCGGCATGGCCGAGATCACCATCGGCGAGACCCTGGCCGACCCCGACGACCCCCGACCCCTACCGGTGATCACCGTCGACGAGCCCAGCCTGGCCATGACCATCGGGATCAACACCTCCCCTCTGGCCGGGGCGGACGGGTCCAAGCTGACCGCCCGCCAGATCCTCAACCGGCTCGACGCCGAGCTGGTGGGCAACGTGTCGCTGCGGGTGCTGCCCACCGAGCGGCCCGATACCTGGGAGGTCCAGGGCCGGGGCGAGCTGCAGCTGGCCGTGCTGGTGGAGACCATGCGCCGGGAGGGGTTCGAGCTCACCGTGGGGAAGCCCCAGGTGGTGACCCGGGAGATCGACGGCAAGCTCAACGAACCCATGGAGCGGGTGGCCATCGATGTCCCCGACGACTACCTGGGCGTGGTCACCCAGCTGATGGCCCTGCGCAAGGGGACCCTCATCGAGATGGTCAACCACGGGACGGGGTGGGTCCGGATGGACTACCGGGTCCCGGCGCGGGGCCTGGTCGGGTTCCGGACCGAGTTCATGACCGAGACCAGGGGCACGGGAATGCTCCACCACGTCTTCGACGGGTGGGAGCCGTGGCACGGCGAGCTGAAGACCAAGCGCAACGGCTCGATGGTGGCCGACCGCCGGGGCATGACCACCGGCTACACCTTGATGAGCCTCCAGGAGCGGGGCATCCTCCTGGTCGGTCCGGGCACCGAGGTCTACGAGGGGATGGTGGTCGGGGAGAACGCCCGGGACGAGGAGATGGACGTCAACCCGACCAAGGAGAAGAAGCAGACCAACATCCGCTCGGCCTCGGCCGACGAGGCCATCCGCCTCACGCCTCCCCTGCTCCTCTCGCTGGAGCAGGCGCTCGAGTTCATCTCCGACGACGAGTGCGTGGAGGTGACCCCGGAGTCGGTGCGACTGCGCAAGGTGGTGCTCGACGGGGCCACCCGTGGACGCCAACGGAGCCGGGCCCGCAAGTCCAGCGCGTAGGAACTGAGCGGAGTCCGGCCATCGCAAGAGCAAGCATCCGGTGCTCCATGAGCGGATCCGAGTCCTGGGCGTTCTGGGCACGCTCGTCGGGCCCATGAGGTCTCTTGGGAGTCCGGGTGCCAACCTCGGCGGATTTGGTCCGCCGCCTTCTCGGGGTCAAGGGCGTGGACTCCGGCAGCCGCATTGCCAACCCACTCTGGAGCCGATCACGGTTCAGGCGGAAGGGATCAGCGTCACCAGAGGGAGGCCCGGGCAATGGCAAGGGATACCCCCCGCTCCCAGCAACTCGTTTCCGTCCATGCGGGGACGGGCGTCATAGACCACCGACCCCTAGGGATAGTTGGCGATTCCCACGACCGGCTGATTGAGGGCTTGACCACCCATGGATCCGTAGAACGCGGCATCGCCGAAGCTGAAGATGCCGCCGTCGGAGGCCACTTCCCAGTAGCCCATACCGTCCGCCGTCGGGGCGATCCCGACGATGGGTCGATTCAGAGCTCGTCCGCCCATGGACCCGTAGAACCTGGCGTCGCCGAAGGCGAAGGCGCCGCCGTCACTCGCCACCAACCAGTAGCCCTGGCCATCAGGCGTTGCCGCGATTCCTACCACCGGTCGATTGAGGACTTGACCACCCATGGATCCGTAGAACGCGGCATCGCCGAAGCTGAAGATGCCGCCGTCGGAGGCCACTTCCCAGTAGCCCATACCGTCCGCCGTCGGGGCGATCCCGACGATGGGTCGATTCAGAGCTCGTCCGCCCATGGACCCGTAGAACCTGGCGTCGCCGAAGGCGAAGGCGCCGCCGTCACTCGCCACCAACCAGTAGCCCTGGCCATCAGGCGTTGCCGCGATTCCTACCACCGGTCGATTGAGGACTTGACCACCCATGGATCCGTAGAACGCGGCATCGCCGAAGCTGAAGATGCCTCCGTCGGAGGCCACTTCCCAGTAGCCCATACCGTCCGCCGTCGGGGCGATCCCGACGATGGGTCGATTCAGAGCTCGTCCGCCCATGGACCCGTAGAACCTGGCGTCGCCGAAGGCGAAGGCGCCGCCGTCACTCGCCACCAACCAGTAGCCGTCGGTACCCAAGAATGTCTGCTCGACAAGAGTGTCCGATGTGCCATACGACGGGTAGGTGGCACCCACCGCCACGCAATCGGAGGTCGACACACAGGACACGCCGTCCGGGACGCCGTCAACGCTCGGGCCGGTCTCGACGGACCACACAGCGCCAGTCGATGACTCGATGATCTGCGTGAACGTCGACGAGCCGGCGCCCCCGACGGCCGTGCACCCCGATGGACCTGTGCAGGAGATCGCTCCAAGGCTCCCCGTCAGGACCGGACTCGGGACAGTGGCCCACGTTGACCCGTTCCAGGACTCGATGAGCGTCTGGTTACCGTTCCCACCAACGGCGGTGCAGCTCGTCGCCGAGCTGCAGGAGACGGCTCTCGGGTTCCCGATCGGGGTCGGAGTCATCGACCAGCTACCACCGTTGAGGGTCTCAGCGAGTGCTGCACCGTTGCCAGTACCAACCGCGGTACAGGCCGATGATGAGGCGCACGACACACTTCCTAGCTGACCGGCAATATTCGGGCTGGGTGAGACGGACCAGCCGGTACCGTTCCAGGACTCGATGAGAACCTGACCCTGGTTATTGGCAGAACCGACTGCGGTGCAGGCCACGGACGAGACACACGACACCCCGTCGAGCCCACCGTCATTGCCAGCGACCGTGGGACTTGGAACGATGCTCCAATCGGTCCCATTCCACTGTTCGATCACCGGGTTGTAGTACCTGGCGGACGGTTCGGGCACAGTGTACGCAGACCCCACGGCCACACAGAACGTCGTCGACGTGCACGACACACCCTGGAGGCCGATGCCAAAGCCAGCGTCGCTACCAACCCCACTGGAAAATGACCACCTCACCCCGTTCCATTGTTCGATCAGTTGGTAGAACTCCGAAGACCCGATCTGGTAGGAGGTGTACCCGACGGCCATGCACGCCGACGATGAGATGCACGAGACAGAATTGAGACCATTGAACTCGGCCCCTGCCCCATTGGGACTCGGAAGGACGGTCCAGGTGCGTGACTGGGACGCCGTAGCAGTCGGTGGAGCGACGAGAGTCCCGACTGCTCCAACGAGCAGCGAGCACCCAATCACCAGGCGGAATGCAAGGCCCCTGCTCATCAGCACCATCACCCCTCTCTTGTGGCCAGACGAATGGCGCACCAGCCTCCCAGACTCCGTTGCACAATCCTCCCATGTTGGTAGGCCCCACCCTCAAATTGCGGTTCATGGGCAGACAGCAGTCACCAGCGCGGGCCTGACCCACCGCACGGTCCATCCGGGACGCTCCGAGGGGAGGGCTCGAACCTCCAACATCTGGCTCCAAAGGCCAGCGTTCTGCCAATTGAACTACCTCGGAAGGGGTCGCCCACCGCACCGTGGCGACCACTCCAGGGTACTCCCCGACGTCGGTGCCCCATGGCCCACGACCACCGGGCGGGCACCGTGACCGGCCGGGCGCTCATGGCCGGCCGGGCGGCAACCGGCCAGCGTGCCACGGCACTCGGGCACGACCGCACTAGGCTCCCGGCCCGATGAGAGTCCTCGTCGTCGATGACGATCCCGCGGTCAGCGGGGCCCTCAACCGTGCACTCCGGCTGGAGGGCTATGAGGTCTCCCTGGCCCCTGACGGTCCCCGGGCCCTGGAGGAGATTGCCGTCCGCCCCCCGGATGCGCTGATCCTCGACATCGGACTGCCGACCATCGACGGCCTGGACGTGTGCCGCCGCCTCCGGGCCGCCGGTGACGACACCCCGGTCCTGATGTTGACGGCCCGAGATGCCATCAACGACCGGGTCCAGGGGCTCGATGCCGGGGCCGACGACTACCTGGTCAAGCCGTTCGCCCTCGCCGAACTGCTGGCCCGCCTCCGGGCCCTCCTGCGGCGCCGACCCGAGGACGCCGACGAGGAGCTCCGCTTCGTCGACCTCCACCTCGACCCGGTGACCCGGGAGGCTCACCGCGGCGACCGCCCGTTCACCCTCACCCGGATCGAGTTCGATCTCCTCGAGCTCCTGCTGCGCCATCCCCGCCAGGTGCTGACCCGCGAGCTCATCCTCGACCGGGTGTGGGGCTACACCTTCGACTCCGGCACCAACTCCCTGGCCGTCTACGTGGGCTACCTCCGACGCAAGACCGAGGCCGACGGCGAGCCGCGCCTCATCCACACCGCCCGCGGGGTCGGCTACGTCCTGCGCGAGCCCTAGGCCGTGAACCCGGGAACGGGCGGGACGAGGTGACCTTCCGGGGACGGCTGGTGCTGGCCACCACGGCCGCCGTGCTGGTGGTGGTGATCCTGGGCTCGATCGCCACCTACCTGGTGGCCTACAACTCACTGGTGGGTTCGGCCGACGCCAACCTGGACGCGCTGGCCCGGCAGTACGTGACCAGCCAGACGCTGCTGCCCATCCAGAACACCTGCGCCACGGCCAACGGCCAGTGCATCCAGGTCGTCGACCCCAACGGCAAGACCCTCATCGTGGACGGCCCCGCCGTGCTCCCCGTCACCCCCGCCGTCCACTCGGTGGCCGGCAGCGGCGGGCAGGCCCAGAACATCTACTTCTCCACCACCGTGGGCGGCCTGGACGCCCGCGAGGTGGTGGCCGCCCTCCCGCCGGGATTCACCTACCGGGGAGGGGCGGGCCTCCCGGTCGGCCTGATCGCCGGTGGGGCGCTCCAGATCACCACCCCGCTCACCGGGGTGAACCAGGAGCTGAGACACCTGGCCTACGCCCTGTGGATCATCGTCATCGGGGGCGTGGCCATCGCCGTGATGCTGGGCCTGGCCGTTGGACGCACCGCCCTGCGTCCCCTCAACAACCTGACCGACACCGTGGAGGATCTGGCCGAGACCACCGACATGTCGAAGCGGCTGGATCCCGGAGGACCCGACGAACTCGGTCGCCTGCGACGGGCCTTCAACCGTCTGCTGGAGGCGCTGGACACCTCCCGGGAGAGTCAGCGCCAACTGGTCCTGGACGCCTCCCACGAGATGCGCACCCCGCTGACCAGCCTGCGGACCAACATGGAGGTGGCCCGCCGCCTCGAGGAGCTGGAGCCGGCCGAGCGCCAGGTGCTCATCAGCGATGTGGTCACCCAGATGGACGAGCTCACCGCCCTGGTGGGCGACATGGCCGAGCTGGCCCGAGGGGAGCAGCCCCAGCTCACCGCGGCGCCCGTCCGGCTGGACCTGATCGTCCTCGAGGCCGTCGACGTGGCCACCACCCACGGTCGGAGCCGCGGGGTGGCCTTCGATGCCCGGGTCGCCCCGACCTGGGTGTCGGGATCGTCGTCCCGGATCGAACGGGCGGTCGACAACCTGTTGGACAACGCCCTCAAGTGGAGCCCCGACGGGGGCGTCATCGAGGTGGCCTGCTCGCAGGGCACGCTGATCGTGCGGGACCACGGTCCGGGGGTGGATGCCAGCGACGTCGACCACATCTTCGACCGCTTCTACCGGGCCCCCGGGGCGCGGGGTCGCCCGGGATCGGGCCTGGGCCTGGCCATCGTGGCCCAGGTGGCCAGAGACGAGGGCGGGAGCGTCAACGTCTACCAGGCCGAAGGCGGGGGTGCGGTGTTCCGGTTCGTCCTGCCCGAGGTCCCACCGCCCGCCGATGACGAGGACGTGCCCGGGGACTGACGGGCGGACCAGGACGGTGCATGGCGTGAAATCCCCTGGTCGACTAGGGTGCCGGTCGACATGGGATCCCTGATCAAGAAGCGCCGCAAGCGCATGCGCAAGAAGAAGCACAAGAAGATGCTGAAGGCCACCCGTTGGCAGCGGCGGGCGGCGGGCAAGTAAGCCCGAGTCCCCCGGACCGCCTCGCCTGAGCGAGTCGGTCACCTACCACGTTCCTCCTGCTCTGCCCTAGGGAGGCGTCGCGCCCTCAGCCGAAGGCGGGCGTCGTCCGCACCGGGACGACCAGGGCCCGCTCGGATCCCAGGTGCAGGGCCGGCTGGTCGGCGAGCCCGAGTTCCTCCGGCGTCCCCTCCATGAACCAGGTCGACCCGCTACCGGCCAGCCACGGCCGGCGCCCGGTCGTGGTGGCCAGGTGGTCCCTCCACCGGGCCAGGCGCGGCTCCACGTCGAGGGCCGCCCCCTCCAGGTCGTTGAGGCCCTGTGCCGGCGGACCTGCGGCGTGAGACCGGGCTCGGGCCCCTCCGACCGGTCCCGACCCATCGCCTCCGGGGTGGAGTCGGTCCCACGAGGCGTAGACGGCGCCGGTGTCCATGCCGAAGGGCAGCAGGAACAGCGTGAAGGCCCGCTCCTGGAAGGGAAGCGGCGTAACGTCCTCGCCCACCCCCCGCACGAGGGCCCGGCCTCCCCTCAGGCAGAACGGGACATCCGACCCCAGTTCGGCGGCCAGGGCCAGATCCGTGCTCCCCGACCACCGGAGGATGGCCGCGGCATCGGCCGACCCCCCACCCAGGCCGGCACCGGGGGGGATCCGCTTGGTCAGGGCCACCGAGGCCGTCCGCCCCACCCCTCGGAGGGCCCGGGCGACCAGGTTGTCCGATCCCGTGTCGATCCCGCCGGTCCGCCACGGCCCGGGCCCCTCGTCCGACCGGTCGAACGCCTCCTCGACGGTGAGGCCGTCGCCCGCTCCGACGACCAGGCGGTCCGCCAGATCCAGGGTCACCATCTCCGACTCGAGCAGATGGAAGCCATCGGGTCGCCGGCCCACCACCCGGAGCGAGACCGTGAGTTTGGCCGCCGCGGTGAGCTCGCTAAGGGTGGCGTCCTGATCGAGTCCGACCACTCCGTCCCGCCCGTCGGTCACGGTCCCCCCTCGGGGGCTCCGCCACCCGGGACCGCCCCCGGCGCCTCCACCGCGTTCACCGGATGGGCTGCCGCCGGGCTCGGCGGCGGCCAGGCGGCCAGGCGCTTCCACTGGTCCAGATCCAGCTCCTCGGCCCGGGCCGTGGGCGGGATACCGGTGGCCTCGAAGGCCTCGGGTCGGACCAGCTCCCCGAGCGACCGGCGCAGCATCTTCCTCCGGTGGGCGAAGCCACCCCGCACCACGGCGAAGAGCCGGTCGTAGCCGGCGTGGCCCGGCCCTCCCCGGTCGGGAGCCCGGCCGGGGCTGTGGGCCGGATCCCAACGGTCCAGCCGCACCAGCACCGACTCCACGTTGGGCCGGGGGATGAAGACCGAGGCGGAGACCCGGCCCACCAGGGCGGCGGAGGCCCAGTAGGCCACCTTCACCGACACCGCCCCGTAGGCCTCGTCCCCGGCCCTGGCGGCCAGGCGCTCCCCCACCTCGCGTTGCACCATGACCAGGAGCGAGGAGACCTGGGGGGCCTCTTCCAGGACCCGGATCACCAGGGGCACGGCCACGTTGTAGGGAAGGTTGGCCACCAGGGACCAGGGGGCGTCGGACGTCGGCCCCGGTGGGTCACCGCCCAGCAGCTCGGACCAGTCCAGGGTCAGGGCATCGGCCCCCACCACCCGGACGCCCAGAGGCTCGACCTGAGCCCGGAGCACCGGCAGCACATGGCGGTCGACCTCGACGGCGGTGACCAGGGCACCCCCCTCGACCAGGGCCAGCGTGAGGGATCCCAGCCCGGCCCCGATCTCCACCACCCGCTGACCCTCGGTGATCCCGGCCAACTTGACGATCCGGCGCACGGTGTTGCCGTCGGCCACGAAGTTCTGGCCCAGGGCCCGGCTGGGGTGGAGGTCGTGGGCCAGCAGCAGCTCGTGGATCTCCGCTCGCCCGTGGGTCACCGGCTCAGTGTCTCACCTTCGGGCGCCGGCTCCCCCCACCGGCCGCCGGCAGTCGGGTGGCGGCCGGACCATCCACCGGTGACACCGACCCTCCCGGGGCGCCACCCATCGGGGCAGTCAGTCGGTCACCAGCTCAGCTCGGCGTTGATGACCCCCTGCGAGAGCGGGGCCAGCTCGGCGAAGGTGGCCGTGGCCAGGTCGATCGAGCGGGCGGTGTCGGCCTCCCGGTCGTTGACCAGACAGCTGACCGAGGCCCCGTTGGCCGGATTGGTCACCCGGACCACCGTGCCGAAGGCCAGATAGGGGCTGGCGCAGGTGCCCGCGGGATGGGCGTAGTAGGTCACCTGGCCGTAGTGGACCGACTGGCTGGTCGCCGGGGCCGGCAGCGTCGTGGTGGTCGGCGGCGGGGTCGTGGTCGGGACGGTGACCGGGACGGAGCGCTCGACCACGTCGGCGGCCGGCAGCGTGGCCTGCGCCGTCGCCGGGGCGGCGGCCGGGGCCGTCGTCGGGGGCGTCGGGGTGACCGCGGTGGTGGCGGGGGCGGAGGCACCCGCCGGGGCCGGGGCGGTGGACGTCTTGGTCTGCGAGGCCAGTCGCCACGAGGGGCCGCCGGGCGGTGGGGCCGAGGAGGCCAGCACCCCTGATGCCGGTCGTCCACCGGGCGGCGGGGCCGAGGCGCCCGAGTCGCTCTGCAAGAGGACCAGCGGCACGATCAGCAGCGCTCCACAGAGGAGGAGCGCGGCCCCGGGCCGGCCACCGTGTTCCATTCTCGTCCTCAGGACTCCACTCTCCTTATGCGACCGCGTTGTGCCGCACCTCCGGGGCCGGGCCCTTCGGGTGCGGATCCATCCCCCTCCGAGGATGGTTGGGGCCGACTCCTCCATCGACCCTCGCAATGCGTCCGACAACCGCACTGGGAACGAAATGCAAAACGACCGCTGTATCGGCGGCCGCAGGCCAGAGGTTAGACAGGCCGCGGCCGAGGAATCAAACCCGACGGAGGCCATGCCGCCTTCGGGGCCCCGGTACGCCGGGTTCCGGTCGGCCCGCCGGGGGGTCCGGTGCCCCTCCCCGGCCACCCGCCTCAGAGACGGAAGGCGGCCCGGGCGTTGCCGGTGGTCACGGCGGCCACGTGCAAGGTCTCAACCCCTTTGACCTGGGCAATCGTTGCTCCGACCAGAGGAACCCTCGATGGCTCGTTGAGGGTTCCTCGGTGGGGAACCGGGGTCAGGAAGGGCGAGTCGGTCTCGATGAGGAGCCGGTCCCACGGGCAGAGGTCGGCAGCCTGGCGGACATCGCCGGCGTTCTTGAAGGTGACCACCCCGCTGAAGGACAGCCAGGCCCCGAGGTCGAGGCAGCGGCGGGCCTCCTCGGGCCCACCCGTGAAGCAGTGGATGACGGTCCGCTCCGGGACCCCCGAGGCACCGAGGACGTCGAGGGTGTCGTCCCAGGCCTCACGGGTGTGGACCACCAGGGTCAACCCGTGGCGGTGGGCCAACTCGATCTGGAGGGCGAAGGCCTCCCGTTGCACGGGACGGGGCGAATGGTCGTAGTGGTAGTCGAGGCCGCACTCGCCGATCCCCACCACCACCGGCTCCCCGGGGTCCGCCGAAGCCACCGGGCCCGCCAACTCCGCGGCCAGGAGGGCGTCCAGCGAGTCCACCCCGTCCCGGGCGTCGTGGGGATGGAGGCCGACCGTGGCCCACAGCTCGACGCCCTCGGCCACGGCGGCCGAACCGGGCTGGCGCATGGACCGGGCCAGGGCCACGGCCTCGGCCGACGAGCCGGCACCGGTCCCGACACAGATCATCCGGGTCACCCCGGCCTCCGAGGCCCGGGCCATGGTGGCGGCCAGCCGGGTGGCGTGGGGGCCGGTGGCATCGATGCGGTCGGCCTGGTCCGACTCGGTGAACTCGTCCTGGAGATGGCAGTGGGAGTCGAACCACTCGACGACGGCGTCGTCCACCCGGCCCCCGCTCAGCCCTTGCGCCGGGGGAAGAGGGGTGCGCCCTTCTCCACCGCGGTCCCGCCCGGGTACCCGCCCCAGTCGGCCGCCCCCGGGAGACGCGCCTCGGCCGGCGATCCCGGGAGCCCGATCCGGGCCCAGATGGCCCCGGCCGTGGCCGGGATGGCCGGCACCACCAGAAGGGAGACGATGCGGAGGACCTCCAGGGCACTCCCGAGCACGGCGTCGACCTCGGGACCCGGCTCGGCCTTCCACGGCTCCGCCTGCTCCAGCTCGGCGTTGGTCTCGCGGATCAGCCGCCAGGTGGCTTCCAGGGCCAGGTTGGGTTGGCCCGCGTCCCACGCTTCGGTGGCTTCCACCAGGACCTGGGCGGCCACTCCGGCCAGTCGGCTGTCGGGTCGGGGCGCCGGACCCACCCCGCCGCACTTGGAGCCGACCACCGTGGCCACCCGGGACAGCAGGTTGCCCAGGTTGTTGGCCAGATCGGTGTTGTAGCGGGCGGTGATGCCCTCGGCCGAGAACTCGCCGTCGCTGCCCAGAGGGATGTCCCGGAGGAGGTGGTAGCGGACCGGGTCCACCCCGTACTCGCCGATCAGTTCGGCCGGGGTGATCTGGTTGACGCTGGAATTGGACATCTTCTCGCCCCCCAGCAGGAGCCACCCGTGCACCTGGACGTGGGCCGGAGGGTCGATCCCGGCGGCCATGCACATGGCCGGCCACCACACACAGTGGAACCGGATGATCTCCTTGCCGATGAGGTGGTGGACCGCCGGCCACCACCGCTCGAACCGTCCGGGGTCACTGCCGTAGCCGATGGCCGTCAGGTAGTTGATCAGCGCGTCGTACCAGACGTAGAAGACGTGGCCCTCGTCCCACGGGACCCGCACGCCCCAATCGATGGAGGTCCGGGTGATGGAGATGTCCCGGAGGCCGCCCTTGATGAAGCTGAGCGCCTCGTTCCGCTTGGACTCGGGCACCACGGCCGTCGGATTCGCCTCATACCACTCGATGAGGCGCTGCTCGAACGCGCTCAGGCGGAAGAAGTAGTTCTCCTCCTCCAGGTGCTCCACCGGGGTGCGGTGAATGGGGCACAGGCCCCCATCGATCAGCTCGTCCTCCCCGTAGTACTGCTCGCAGGACACGCAGTAGAGGCCACGGTAGGTGTCCTTGAAGATGTAGCCGTTGTCGTTGATGGTGCCGAGGAACTGCTGCACGGCCTGGCGGTGGCGGGGCTCGGTGGTTCGGATGAAGTCGTCGTTGCTGATGCCGAGCTCCGACCACGCGGCGGCGAAGCGCGGGGCCAGCTGGTCGGTCCACTCCCCCGGCGTGAGCCCCTGCTCCTCGGCGGCGCGGGCCACCTTTTGACCGTGCTCGTCGGTCCCGGTGAGGAAGAAGACCTCGTCCCCCCTCAGCCGGTGCCACCGGGCCAGGGCGTCGGCATTGACCGTGGTGTAGGCGTGCCCCACGTGGGGCGCGTCCTTCACGTAGTAGATGGGCGTGGTGATGTAGTAGCGGGACACTGCCCGGTAGCGTACCGACCGGGGCACCACCCGCCGGCACACCCGGCCGACCCACCCGGGAGGCACGCCTCACGGCCCACGTGGTCGCACGAGGCTCGGGAACCGGGCACGACCCCGACCGCGCCCACTTCTAGGATGCGTCGGATGACGCCCCCCGAGTCCGCCCCGGCATCGGCCTCCCCCGAGCCGGGGGCCCGCCAACAGCGGGTGGCCGTCTACGGCCTCTGCGAGGGCGGGGCCGGCGGCGAGATCCTGCTGGTCCGGGCGGCGCCCTATCTGACCGTGGCCGGACAGTGGTTCCTTCCCGGCGGCGGTCTCGACCACGGCGAAGACCCGGTCGACGGGCTCCGACGGGAGTTCCGCGAAGAGACCGGCCTCGACATCATCCCGGGGCCCCTCCTCGGGATCATCTCCGACGTCTTCCCCCTCCCCGACCGCGCCGCCACCAGCCTCCACACCCTGCGCATCATCTACGGCGTCACCGGCTACTCCGGGGATCTGCGGAACGAGGTGGGGGGCTCCTCGGACATCGCCCGCTGGGTGCCGCTCGACGAGGTCCTGGACCTCCCCCTCCGGCCCTACGTCCGGCGGGCCATCACCGAATGGCGGAGCTGACCGGCTCATCCTGATCCCCGACGACGCCGGAGCGTCGCCCATCGACGGCCCGATCAGCGCCGGCCGCCTGGGCCGGGCCGATGGTCCCACCTGCGCCGGCGGGAGCTACCAGTTGGCCCGATGGCACCCGCCCCGACCGGTCTTCTCCGTGAACCGTTGGTGGTACTCCTCGGCCGGCCAGAACGTGGCGGCCGGGGTCACCTCGGTGACGATGGGGCGCCGGAAACGCGCCTGGTACCGATCGAGCGAGGCGCGGGCCGTCACGGCCTGGACCTCATCGCGGACGAAGATGGCCGAGCGATACTGGGTGCCCCGGTCGGGGCCCTGACGGTTCAGGGTGGTCGGGTCATGGTGACGCCAGAACGCCTCCAGCAACGTGTCGAAGGACACACGGTCCGGGGTCGAAGGTCACCAGAACGGCCTCGGCATGGCCGGTGGTGCCGGAACAGACCTGCTCGTAGGTGGGCCGGTCCACCGGGCCACCCTCGTACCCGACGATGGCCTCCACCACGCCCGGCACGGCCCGGAAGAAGTCCTCGACCCCCCAGAAGCAACCGGCGGCGAAGGTAGCCCGGTCCCATCCGGTCGGGATGTCGTCAGGGGCGATCCCCGGGGCCTGGGTGGTGTCCTTCCGGGCACGTCCGAACATGGTGGTCCTCCCTGCGTGGCGGCAGCTCCGCATGCCCCCTCAGGTCCTCCCGGGCGGCCGGTCCGTTACGTCAGGCCGGCGGCGCCGCCCCCCGGCCCCCGGGATGGGCGGCCTCCACGTCGGGCCGGACGGCCAGGGCCAGTTCGTAGACCCGCCGGCGGGGCACGCCGAACGTGGCGGCGACGTCATCGACCACGCCCCGGGTCCGCTCCCCGGCCCCGAGTCGTTCGGCCAGGACCGCCGAGAGGACGTCGTCGCCCACCCCGGGGTCCTCGACCACGGGTGCGCCCCCCACCACCAGGACGACCTCCCCCCGGACCGGGTGGGCCGCGGCCCACGACGCCGCCTCGGCCAGGGATCCCCGGAAGAACTCCTCGTGCAGCTTGGTCAGCTCCCGGGCCACCGCCACGGGACGTTCGGGACCGCACGCCTCCACCAGGTCCGAGAGGGTGGCGGCCACCCGTCCGGGGGCCTCGAAGACCAACGTCGTCCGGGTTTCGGAGGCCACCAGCGCCACGGCGGCGCGGCGCTCCTTCCCCGACCTCGGCAGGAAGCCCTCGAAGCAGAAGCGGTCGGTGGCCAGTCCGCTGCCCACCAGTGCGGTGAGCACGGCCGAGGGACCGGGGACGACGGTCACGGCCAACCCGGCGGCCGCCACGGCCCGCACCACCCGGGCCCCGGGATCGGAGACCCCGGGCATGCCGGCATCGGAGACCACGGCCACCGTCCGACCCTCGACCACGGCCCGGACCACCTCGTCGATGCGACCCTCCTCGTTGTGCTCGTGGAGGGAGCGCAGCGTCGCACCGACGATGCCCGCATGACTCAGCAGCTTGCGCGAATGGCGGGTGTCCTCGCAGTAGATGACGTCGGCCGCGGCGAGGGCGGCCACCGCCCGGGGCGAGAGATCGCCGAGGTTGCCGATGGGGGTCCCGACCACGACCAGGTGGCCGGGGGGCCCGCCTCCGGCCTGGACGGGCCCTCCGGATGGCCTCGGCCCACCCGGACCTGGGGCGTCCGGGTCGGACTCCCCCTCCTCGGGAGAGGTCCAGGACTCCAACTCCTCCAGGATGTCCGGGTCGATGTCGGGGTCATCGGCGCCGGGCCCGGTCATCCCCTCAGCTCCAATCGGTCCCCGACCCGGAGGCCCCAACGCTCGAACGCTCCGGCCTGGGCCTCGACCACCGACCGGCCTCCCCGTCGGGGCAGGCTCAACCGCCACGGGCGCAGCGTGGTCACCCCCAGGACCACCATGTCCTTGTCGCACACGGCGATGTCGATGGCGAACCGCATCCCGAAGGTGTGCACGGATCGGGTTCGGGGCAGGACCATGGCCCCCTCGAAGCTGGTCCGGCCCAGCAGTCCCCGGTTCCGCTGGGCGAACGTCTCGGCCACCTCGGCGGCGGCCAGAACATCGCCCTGTCGCAGCAGCCAGCTCATCGGGCGGCCCCCGTTGGGTGCCCGGAGCCTCGAGCGACTAGCCTTTCCCAACTGTGTCCAAACGAACCAACAAGCGCAAGCTCCGGGCCAAGAAGAAGGCCAACCACGGCAAGAAGCCGAACTGCGGACGAGGCTGACCCTCCCGCGGTGATCCTCCCGATCACCGGGCGGTGAGTCCCCCGGTCCGCCGCTGTGGCCCCATGTCGTGTCCCCGCTCCGCCTTCGGACGGTCGGGTCCCCACCGTCGAACCCTGTTGCGGTCGCGCCCCGACGTGGCATCCGTGCACCGCCGGGGCCGGCTCGAGCGTCGCCCTCAACCCCCGGGACGCCATGAGCAGCCGAGCTCGTCGAGCACACCGACGAGGGCGGTCGGTCGGTCGGTGAAGATGCCGTCCACCCCGAGGGCGCACAGGTCGCGCATCTCGTCCTCCTCCTCGACGGTCCAGACGTGGACGGCCAGGCCCTGCTCATGGGCCACCTCGACGAAGCGGCGATCGACCAGCGTCATGTCCCCGAAGCGGGCCGGCACCTGGAGGGCCACGTGGACCAGCGGTGCCGGGGTCTCGCCGGCCTGCACCGCCTGATAGAAGGCGGCCACCGCCGCGGTGCCGGCGGAGGTGGGTACCTCCGGGGCGAAGGTGGAGAAGGCCTCGGTGGCCGGGTCGAGGAACGAGGCCACGATCACGTCGTCGACCCGGTTGAAACGCCGGAGCAGGGCGGCCAGGGCCTCCTCGTAAGGGGTGACGACGGGGGCGGTCTGCTTGATGTCGAGGTTGAGCACCACCCCGGGGAACTCCTCGAGCACCTCCTCCAAGAGGGCGATCCCGAACCGGTGGTCCTTCGGGGCCCGCCCCCGGAAGGGATACGCGTCGGGCCCGAGCCCCGGTGACACATCGGCCCCGGGAGTCCACCAATAGGCGTTGTCCATCCGGGCCAGCTCGTCCCAGGTCAGATCGGCGATGGCCCCGGCACGGTCGGTGGTGCGGTCGACCGTGGGGTCGTGGGTGACCACCAGCCGGCCGTCGGCCGTGGCGTGGACATCCAGCTCGATCCCGGTGGCCCCGGCGGCGAGAGCGGTGGCGATGGCGTGGAGCGTGGACGACGGCGCCTCCCAGGCTCCCCCCTGGTGGGCGTAGGCGATGACCCGCCGCTCCATCCACGGGGACGGCCGGAGCACATCGGCGGAGACGGGCATGGAAGAACGGTAGCCTCTGCCCCGCCATGCTGGACCACATCTTCACCCAACTCGTCACGTCCCACCGACACTCCTTCGAGACGGCCCTGCTCCAGCGTCAGGCGGTCGAGGAGCGCTTCCAGGTGGACGTCTTCCTCGGCGACGTGAGCTTCGAGACGTCCTACAGCCTGCCGGGCGAGGAGCGCCCGGCCCGCATTCGTGTCGACACCAGCCTGGACTGGCCGACCTGGAGCCAGACCTCCTACCGCAGCTGGGCCATCGGCGAGGAGCCCGACGAGCTCCCCGAGGTGCTGGTGGAGATCGCCTTCCGGGTCCAGGGCCTCGACGGTCTCCCCGAGGTGGCCCCCCTGCTGGCTGTCCTCCCCGATCATCTGGTCGTCCTGGGGGACGATCCCCTGGTCCGGGGCTCGACCACGCTCGAGCAGCTGCTCCTCGACGGACAGAACGAGCCCGAGTGCGCCATCGAGGTCTCCTACGAGGGGTCCTGTCAGCTGGACGAGGCCATGCTCGACGACCCGACCAGCCTGGACGACGCCCTGGCCCCCCTGGGCAGGTCCGTGGCCTCGGTGCTGGTGCGCATCGGGGACCTGCCCTTCTCCTTCCGACCCTCGCCGGCCCCCCCGGCCTGACCCAACCGGTCGGCGGCCAGACCCGCAGGGGCCGGTCGGGCGCGGCCCGGCGCCACCGCGGTCAGCCGAACAGACCGGCGTCGACGGCCAGGGCACGCAGGTCGGCCAGGGGACGGGCGCCCACGTGCGAGATGACCTCGGCGGCACAGACCCCGCCCAGGCGGGCCGAGTCCTCGGGCGCCAGGCCGTTGGTGATGCCGTAGAGGAAGCCGGCGGCGAACAGGTCCCCGGCGCCGGTGGTGTCGACCACCCGGTCCACGGGGGCGGCGGGTACGGCCACCGGTCCCGAGGCCGTCACCACCACGCACCCGGCCGAGCCCCGGGTCAGCACAGCCAGCACCCCCGTCTCGGTCACCGCGTCCACCGCGGCGTCGAAATCCGGCGACCCGAAGAGCATCATGACCTCCTCCTCGTTGGCGAAGAGCATCTCGAGGTCACCGGTGAGCAGTTCCAGGAACTCGTCACGGTGGTGCTGCACGCAGAAGGGGTCCGAGACGGTGAGGGCCACGGCGGCATCGTGGCCATGGGCGATGTCGATGGCCCGGCGCATGGCGGCCTTGGCCGACGGCTGCTCCCAGAGATAGCCCTCGAGATAGACCACCTGGGCCGACGTGAGGTGGTCGTCGTGCAGATCACCCTCCCCGAAGTCTCCCGACACACCGAGATGGGTGGCCATGGTCCGCTCGGCGTCGTCGGTCATGAGGACCAGGCAGTGCCCGGTGACCGACTGGCCGGGGACGGCCGGTGTCGGCTTCGGGTCGAAGGCCACGCCGATGGAGCGGATGTCGTGGGTGAACACCTGGCCCCACTGGTCGTCGGCTACCCGGGCCAGATAGGCGGCCCGCCCGCCGAGGGCGGCCACGCCGGCCACGGTGTTGGCCGCCGATCCTCCCGAGGCCTCCGTTGTCGGACCCATGGTGGCGTAGATGGACTCGGAGCGGTCGTGGTCCACGATGACCATGGTCCCCTTGACCAGGTCGAGTTCGACCAACTCCTCGTCGGTGGCGCTGCCCAGCACATCGACCAGGGCATTGCCCACGGCCACCACGTCCAGGCGGGGGCGGGCGGGGCCTCCGGCCGACCTGCCGTCCCGGTCTTCGGCGGTCTCGGGGGCCCGGGAGGGCTGGGAGTCGGGCTGGGTGTCGGGCTGGGAGTCGGGCTGCACAACGCGACGGTAGCCTGCCCCACATGAGCGCTCCGACAAACGACATGGACTCGCACGACACGGGCCCCGCAGCCGACCCGGTCGAGTACCGGCTCCCCACCACCGTCCGGCCCCACGCCTACCGTCTCGTCCTCACCCCCGACCTTCCCGCGGCCACCTTCTCCGGCGATGTGGAGATCGACGTCACCATCGAGGCCCCCACCCCCACCATCACCCTCAACGCCGCCGAACTGGACATCACCTTCGCCGAGCTCAACGACGCCAACCCCGATGCCGGCTACGCCCTGGCCCCCACCGCCATCGCCCTCGATCCGGACGAGGAGCGGGCCACCCTCACCTTTCCCGAGCCGCTCATGCCCGGTCCGGCCACGCTGCACCTGGGCTTCACCGGCGTCCTCAACGACAAGCTGCACGGCTTCTACCGCTCCACCTTCACCGACGAGTCGGGCACCGAGCAGATCATCGCCACCACCCAGATGGAGTCGACCGATGCCCGTCGGGCCTTCCCCTGCTGGGACGAACCCGCCCTCAAGGCCACCTTCGAGGTGACCCTGGTGGTCGACGCCACCTTGGCCGCCTACTCCAACGGATCGGTGGTCGAGGAGAGTACGGAGGCCGACGGCCGACGGCGGGTGCGCTTCGCCCCCACCATGGCCATGTCCACCTACCTGGTGGCCTTCATCGTCGGCCCCCTGGAGGCCACCGAACCGCTTCCGGTCAACGGCGTCCCCCTCCGCATCGTCCATCCCCCGGGCAAGGGGCACCTGACCCAGTTCGCCCTGACCGTTGGGGCCCACGCCCTCACCTTCTTCACCGACTACTTCGGCATCCCCTACCCGGCCGACAAACTCGATCTGGTGGCCATCCCCGACTTCGCCTTCGGGGCCATGGAGAACCTGGGATGCGTGACCTTCCGAGAGTCGGCCCTGCTGGTGGACCCCACCCAGGCCTCACGCGTGGAGCTGGAGCGGGTGGCCGACGTCGTCTGCCACGAGATCGCCCACATGTGGTTCGGCGACCTGGTCACCATGAAGTGGTGGAACGGCATCTGGCTCAACGAGGCCTTCGCCACCTTCATGGAGGTCCTCGCCGTGGACGCCTTCCGGCCCGAGTGGCAGCGCTGGGTCAGCTTCGGCGTGGAACGGGAGGCGGCCATGGCCGTCGACGGCCTCCACGCCACCCGGCCGGTGGAGTTCCACGTGGGGCGGCCCGAGGAGGCCCAGGGGATGTTCGATGTCCTGACCTACCAGAAGGGCGGCAGTGTGCTCCGCATGCTCGAGCAGTTCATCGGGCCCGACGTGTTCCGCGAGGGGATCAACGACTACCTCACCACCCACAGCTACGGGAACACCGAGACCTCCGACCTGTGGGACGCCCTCGAGCGCTCCAGCGGGCGGGCGGTGCGGACCATCATGGACACCTGGATCAACCAGGGCGGCTACCCCCTGGTTCGCGTGGGGGAGGACGGCTCCCTGACCCAGACGCCCTTCTCCTATCGGGGTGACCCGGGAGGGGCCATCGGCTCGGACTGGCAGGTGCCGGTGTTGGCCCGCCCCCTCGAGCGGGGCGATTTCGACCCGCTGCCCGTCCTCATGACCGGACCGGCCACGACGCCGGTCGCCGCTGGGGCCGGCATCGTGGTGAACGCCGGCGGCTCGGGCTACTACCGCGTGTCCTACCCCACGGCGATGGTGGGACAGCTGGCCGAACATCTGGGCGAGTTGGCCCCCCTCGAGCGCTACAACCTGGTGTCCGACTCGTGGGCCGCGGCCCTGTCGGGACAGGCGCCGCTGGCCGACGTGCTGGCCGTGGCCCGGGCCCTGGTGACGTCGGCCGAAGGCGACCCGAGCGTGTGGTCCGTGGTCCTCGGGGCGCTCGGACTGTTCGACCGCATCGTCCCCGACGCCGACCGACCGGTGCTGGCCCGGGCCGTGCGCACGCTGCTCGGGCCACTGTCCCGGGATCTCGGGTGGGACCCGCGGGACGACGACGGCGAACGCACCCCTTCCCTGCGGGCGGCCGTCCTGCGCACCCTGGGGACCATCGGTGCCGACGACGACGTCAAGGCCGAGGCGGCCCGGCGATTCGGCCAGGCCGGCTCGGTGCCCCTCCACCCCGATACCGAGTCGGCGGTACTGGACATCGTGGCCGCCGACGGTGGGACGGCCGAGTTCGAGGCGTTCCTGGCCCGCTACCGGTCACCGTCCACCCCGCAAGAGGAGATCCGGTATCTCTACTCCCTGGCCTCCTTCTCCGATCCCGCCCTGGCCTCACGCACCTTCGACCTGGCCCTCACCGAGGTCCGCACCCAGAATGCACCGTTCGTGCTGCAGTCCCTGGTGGCCAACCGGACCAACGGTCCGGCGGCCTGGGAGCGGATCACCGAGGAGTGGGACACCCTGGTGGCCATGTTCCCCGCCAACATCCTGCCCCGCATGCTCGACGGCGTCCGGGTGCTGTGCACTCCCCCGGAGCTGGCCGACCGGGTGACGGCGTTCGTGCAGTCCCATCCCCTGGCCGCCGGGGGCAGGACGGTGGAGCAGATCCTGGAGCGGTTGGCCGTCAACGTGGCCTTCGGTCGGCGTGAGGGTGTCGATCTGGCCGACACTCTCACCCGGTCGCTGGACCTCCTCGCCCTCTGACAACCCCTGAGGGGACGGGTCCACCGTCCGTTGGTCTGGCGGACCGGTCCCCAGTCCCTAACCTGAGGTGATGCAGTTCAGCGTCATCGCCACGGTGTTCGTGATTATCTTCGTGGCCGAGCTCCCCGACAAGACCATGATCGCCACGCTCATCATGGGCAGCCGGTATCGGCCAGTGCTGGTGTGGCTGGGAGCCACGATCGCCTTCGGCATCCATGCCACCATCGCCGTGGCCGTTGGCCAGCTGCTCCAGCTGCTGCCCCACCAGTGGATCGAGGGGGTGACGGCCGTCCTGTTCGCCGGCGGGGCCGCCTACCTCCTCTTCGTGCCGGAGAAGGAGGAGGAAGAAGAAGGGGAGGCCGAGGCGGACTCTGCCCGCCAGGGGATGAAGACCGTGGGCACGGCGTTTCTGGTCATCTTCGTCGGTGAGTTCGGCGACCTGACCCAGATCCTCACCGCCAATCTGGCCGCCAAGTACCAGGCACCGGCCGAGGTGTTCATCGGGGCCTTCGCCGGGCTGGCCACCGTGGCCGCCCTCGGTGCCTTCGGTGGTCGGGCCCTCCTACGGGTGCTGCCCCTGGCCGTGATCCGGAAGGCCGGTGGCGTGTTGCTGGCCGGCTTCGCCGTCTACACGCTGGTGCAGCTGGTTCGGGGATGAGCGGGCCCGGGGGCGCCAGAGGTGGGGTTCCGGACGCCACCGGTGCCCGCTGGGCGGCGTCTAGTGGTTGCTGACCAGGACGTAGATGGGAGTGGCGGACAGGTCGGCCTTGTGGGGGCGGGCCACCACGGCCTTCACCTCGTACCAGCCGTCGGGGACCTGCGTCGTGTCCCAGAAGACGTAGTGGCCCCAGAGCGACTGGGTGGTCGGGAGGATGACGGCTGGGTGTAGCCCGTTCCCGGTGATCTCGAAGGTCACCGAGGTCACCCCGGCGCCGAGGTTCTCCGTGGCATCGAGCAGCGCACGTCCCGACACGGTGGCCCCGTCCTTGGGCAGGACGATGCCGGCCAGATACTGAGGGAAGATGCCCTGCCGGCGCAGTTGGTCGGCCAGGGGGGTGTTGAAGAGGCTCAGGTGCTTCGCCCGGGAGAACACCGCCAGCTGCCGTTCGAACGAGGGTGGATAGGTGCCGAGGGTCTGGGAGATCAAGCTGTCCGACGCATCGTTGATGTTGGCGGTCACGTCGGCGACCTCGGTCTGTTGGAAGTGCCAGCCGTCGGCGTTGGCTACGGCGCCGTTGCTCCCCACGACGAGCTGGAGGACCATCAGACCGATCAGACCGACCTGCACCACCAGGGTGACCCCCGACGCCCGGCTGAGGCGTCCGGTGTCCGCCCGGACGGGAACCGGGCCATCGGGGGAGGCCCGGACATGGGCCAGTCGATCGAATCGGGCCAGCCAGATCTCCCGCGTCCCATCGAGCAGCGGGGAGCGCGGCTCCAGCAGGGCCAGATAGGTGCCGATCCACACGGTGAGAACGAAGACGGAGAAGCGGGCCTCGCTGGACAGGCCGAGCTGGGTGCGCCCGAGGGTGATGAAGGCCACGAAGAACAGGCCGTAACAGATGAGGGCGACACCGATCGGGCTGCCATCGGTCCGGTCCCGACGGAAGCCCCGTACCAGGGCCCAGATGGCCATGGCGAATACGACGACACCGACGGCCAAGGCCCAGTTGTTCACCGCCGTGGGTGTATTGGCGATATCCGTGCCGAACACGTTCCCGAGGGAGGAGAAGAAGAAGCGGAGCGTGGCGACCGGATGGCTGAGCGTCGACGACTCGGATCCCCCGGTGGCGGCGAAACTGAAATGGTAGAGATACACGCCGGTGGCCACCACCGCGCTTCCGATCCACGTCAGCAGTGCTCGTCCGGAGCGGTGGCGGAGATAGAGCAGCACCAGCCCGGAGGGCCAGATAATCAGTCCCTGCAGCGAGGAGAAGCTGCCCAGGACGGCGGCGGCGATGGCCCCGGCCAGGGCCCACCGGTTCAGCGTGGGCCGGTCGAGCAGGAACAGGGCCAGGGCCATGCCGAACAGGACCAGATACCAGCTCAAGAGGAATCCGAACAGGGCCGGCCCGAGACTGGTGAACGACGCGAACACCAAGGCCACTGGGCAGTAGAAGATCCACGGGATCGAAGGCGAGCGCCGCTTGTGGGCCAGGATCAGGAGGGCCGTGGTGGCCATCAGGAGCAGACCGCTCAGGAAGTCCTCGATGACGATGTTGAAATGCGTGGTGGCGGCCAACAGGAGGACGATCAGATTGGGGAAGAGGACCCTGTTCTCGTTGTGCTGGGCCCACAACAGGGACCAGTTCAGCGTGCCGGAGTCCGCGTGCTGGATGAGATTGATGTCCGACCACTGATCGTCATAGACCGCGTTGACCGCGTTCCGGTGCATGAACCAGACGAACCCGACGAAGGTGGCCAGGAAGATGAGCATGGCCACGATGTCCGACACCCGACGGTAGGGGAATGACGACGGCCTCGCCTCATCGGGGGTGGCGACGTCCGGTGGCGGCAGCGTGTCAACACTCGGCAACCCGGTCCCCTCCCTCTCTCACCACGGCGGCGGAGCGTCGAGTCGCCCTCCCCGCCCGTGGTCCCCGGTCATCGTAGACCCTGGCCCGGAAATTGTGCCGCGTCAGCCTACTCCTCGGACCAGGGTGCATCAGGCCGATTGGGTGGCGTGCTGGACACGGCACCCGTGCCCACCGTTCCCCGATCCCTCGAGACCCGGTCATCGTCACTCGGCGCCTGCCTACCTGCCGCCCCCATCCACTGGGACTCGGTGACGCAAAAGGGACCCCCTGATCAACCGCCCAGCGTGGCCTCGACGATGAACTGGTATCCGAACATGGTCGGCCACAGGTCCAACAGGAGACTGTCCACCAGCCGGAGTACGTGGATCTTGGTCCCGATCACCCCCAGTGCGTCCAGAGGAAGGCCGACACACTCGATGCGTTGCACCTTGAATCCCTGCCGCTCCACCAGCTTTCGGATACTTCGGCGGGTGAAGAACCGGAGGTGGGTGGAGTCGAGGATGCCCCGCTGGTCGTAGTCGAACATCCCGAGCGTGGAGCGAAGCCTCGGATACCAGTGGGCGATGTTGGGAACGCAGAACAGGGCGACCCCGCCCGGAGCGATGACATTGCGGATCTGGCTCATCAGGGCGCCGGGATTCACCAGGTGCTCGAGGACATCGGCGGCCAGCACGATATCGAAGTCCTTGCCTACCTCGGGGGGGATGCCCTCGTTGAGGTCGGCCCGGACAAAGGTGTCGGTCCGGTCGGCCACACCGGCGATCTCGATCACGTCCACGCCGGTCACGCGGTGGCCCATCTCCCGGAGGCGAGCGGACAGCAGGCCGCTGGAGCACCCCAGGTCCAGCACCGTGCTCGGCGGCTTGGACTTCAGCAGCGTGGAGATCCTCCCGTGCGAGCTGTCCTCGCTCGGCTTCAGCTGGTACTCCTCGCTGAGGGCGATGCGGCTCCCGTCCCCGAACCCCGCCTTTTGCAGCCGGTAGGCCACCACGTCCTTGGTCACGTCGGCGGCGTATCCGATGCCGTCCACGTAGCAGATCTCGTCGCCGTAGTAGGTGGGGATGGGCACCTCGGCCACGCGCATGCCGGCGTCGTGCAGCTGGATGATGATCTGGGTGTCGAAGTTGAATCCGTTCGAATTCCGCTCGAAGGGAATCTGCTTCAGAGCGCTCACGGAGTAGGCGCGGTAGCCCGAGTGGAACTCGGACAGGTTGGTGCCCAGGGCGGCATTCTCGAATCGGGACAGGATGCGGTTCCCGACGTACTTGTAGAGCGGCATCCCGCCCTTGCGGGCCGCGCCCTTGATCATGATCCGTGATCCGAAGACGGCATCGGCCTCGCCGGCAATCAGCGGGGCCACGATGTCCGGCAGGGACTCCGGGGCGTACTGGCCGTCACCGTGGAGCATCACCACGATGTCCAGGCCATGCTCGATGGCCAGGTCGTAGCCGGCCTTCTGATTGCCCCCGTAGCCCAAGTTGGCGGGCTGGCGGATGAGCGTGATGGGAAGATCGGAGACCTGCTGGTACCCCAGTCCGACCAGATACGTCGAGTCGTCGCTGTGATCGTCGCTCACGATCACTTCCTCGATCTCGGGCCTGATCTCCTTCGGAATTCGATCCAGCACCTTGGCCAGGGTGGAGGCGGCGTTGTAGGCCACGACGAGCACGCCGATGCGCTTCTTCTCGATGGATCCCATCACCCCTCCCCCTGACACGGCGCCCACGGCCCCTCCATGGTATTCGCCCTGGCCCGAAAGGGAAAGCGCTCGGGCAGATCGGCCCATCTCCGGCGCCCAGAACGGCCCCCTCGGCCGGCGGTGAGCGACCTCAACTGTCGGCCGGCTCAGGACCGCGCGAGGCTTGAGCCATGGATTCTCCCTCTTCCAGCCTTCGGACCGCCGACCACCCGGAACGCACGCTGCGGCGCCAGCAGCTGTTCGCCAAGGCCCGGTTGGCCACCGGGTTCATGCCCGACGACGAGGGCGAAGCCCTGTACCTTGCGGCCCTGCGGGCCGGTGCCTCGTTCGAACAGGCCACCCTCGTCGAGATCGGTGCGTGGTGCGGCAAGTCGACCGTGTACCTCGGGGCGGCGGCCGAGGAGACCGGGGCGGTGGTCTTCAGCCTCGATCACCACCACGGATCAGAGGAGAACCAGATCGGTTGGGCGCACCACGACGACGCCCTGGTGGACCCGACCACCGGGCGCATCGATACCCTTCCCCATTGGCGGCGCACGGTCTCCGGCGCCGACCTGGAGTCCTCGGTGATCGGACTGGTCGGGGACTCGCCCACCGTGGCGTCCCACTGGTCCACCCCGTTGGCCTTCTGTTTCATCGATGGCGGTCACGGGGTGGAGCCGGCGTGGGCCGACTTCCGGGGGTGGGCCCCCCTGGTGATGGCGGACGGATGGCTGGCCATTCACGACGTGTTCCCCGACCCCGCCGACGGTGGTCGGCCGCCCTACGACATCTGGCGATTCGCCCTCGAATCCGGTGAGTTCGTCGAGGACGGGGAGTGCGGGTCCCTCCGGGTGCTGCGTCGGGTCTAGACCTCACCGACCAACAGGGGCACGATCTAGACCTAGGGCTCAAGGCCCGGGCCAAACCAGTGCTCACCTGTTGGCGGCTCGGTGGCCAGCTTCACTCTCTCAAGGAGTGGAGTGGTCGATCCCCATTAGGCCCGGACGCCAACGGGACCGACCGGGCCATCAAAGAATCCCGGCTGGCCGGCCCGCGCCCGGTGCGCCTTCCAACCAGGGACCGGGTGGACGCCTAGGACGTCCTGGGTGTCCAGCGCCACGGTCGCGGGCCGCTCGATGTGGAGCTCGATCAACCGTCATCGGCTGGTGCTGCAGCACTCGGCCTGGCGCCACCGGCAGGGGCTGTCGCGGCCATGAATCCGGCTCAGCGGGCGCCGGGGCCTCCCGGGGCCCGCACAGCAGGTTCGATCGGTGAGTACGGCGCCGGCTCGGTGAGGTCGAGATGGCTCGGCAGACCCTCGCCCCGGAAGATCCCCGAGGCCGGTGTGGTCCGGCTGAGAGCGTCGGCCGCCAGGATCATGGCGCCTGCCGTATACGAGGACCGCTCGAGGGGCGGATAGGTGGCCTCCTCGGGATAGACCATCCCCGTCCAGTAGGAGCCGTCCTCGTTGCGCAGGGCCTGGACCCAGGTGAGCAGCTCGAGGGCGGCGTCGTTCCGGCCCAGTACGTCGAGGGCCAGCACGCACTCGGCGGTCTCGGCCGCCGTGACCCATTCTCCCGTGGACACACAGCGGACCCCTCGTCCCTCCATGACGAACTTCGACCAGTACTGCTCCATTCGCCGGTGGGCCGCTTCGCCGGTCAGCGCCCCGCCCAGGACCGGGTAGTACCAGTCCATGGCGAACTCCTCCTTCGGGGCGAACGCTTCGGGCTGGTGGGCCACGGCGTGGGCCAGTCGCCCGGCCGCCAGTTCCCAGTCGGGTCGTTCGTGACCCAGACGCTCGGCACAGGCCACGGCACAGCGCAGGCTGTGGTAGATCGATGACGATCCGGTGAGCAGGGCGTACTCCTCGAGGAAGCCGGAAGGATCGAGCGACCAGTGGATCGATCCATCGGGCCGCTGCCAACGGAGGACGAAGTCCACCCCGGCTTCGACCGCCGGCCACAGGCGTTCGAGTCCGTCGAAGTCACCGGTGGACACGAAGCGGTGCCACGCACCGGTGGCCAGGTAGGCACACACGTTGGTGTCGAGGCGGGCATCCTCGATGCCCGTGGCCAGGTAGTAGTTGAACCAGCTGCCGTCAGGGAGCTGGGTGTCGACCAGCCACTGGTAGGCCCGGTCCGCCTCGGCGTCCAGGCCGGCCACCGTCAGGGCCATGGCCGCCTCGACGTGGTTCCATGGATCGCAGTGCCCGCCGGGGAACCACTCGATCATCCCGTCGGGTCGCTGGAGGGACACGATGGACCGGGCGGTGGCTTCGATCTGGGCCGCGCTGATGACTCCGGGGATCTCGGGGATCGACCTCACGCCACGGCCTCGCGGCTCGCGCTGGGTGCCCCGGCGTCGGCCGAGGCATCGGGCCGGTGGCCCACCACCGAGGGCCGGTCGGTGACCGAGGACGGCGCGGCCTCCCCCACCGGATCGACCGGGACGGCCATCCTCACCGGCTCCGTGGGCTTCTCCAGGTAGACCACCAGGCTCTTGCCCACGAGGGGATTGAGCACCCGGTCGGCGTAGCGGGTGACCTTCGGTGCCTTCTCGATGTCCCACACCAGCAGCCGGTGATAGGACGAGACCGCGGGGTGGTCGTCGTTGGTCGGCCCCACCAGACACCGGAGCCACCAGTAGGGGGCGTGGAGGCCGTGGGCGTGATGGCTGCCGGTGGCCCGCAGGCCGGCGGACTCCAGACGACCCTTCAGCTGGCTCTGCCGGTAGATGCGGACGTGGCCGCCGGGGACGTTGTGGTACTCGTCGGACAGGGCCCAGTTGACGAACTCCGGTCCGCACCGGGGCACGGTCACCGCCATGGTCCCGCCGGGACGGAGCACCCGGGCCAGCTCGGCCATGGCCTGCTCATCGTCGGGGATGTGCTCCAGGACCTCCGAGGCGATCACCCGGTCGAATGAGGCGTCCTCGAACGGCAGGGACAGGGCATTGCCCTGGACCGAACCCACCTGGACGGCGTCGAGGTCGATCTCGCCGTCCACCGCCATGGCCCCGAAGGTGTCCAGCACCTTGCGTACCTCGTCGGCACCGGCGTCGAAGGCCACGACCTGGGCCCCCAGGCGGGCGGCCTGATAGGCGTGGCGACCGAAGCCGCACCCGAGGTCGAGCAGGCGGTCACCGGAGCGCACGCCCAGGCGGGCGTAGTCGACGGTCAGCATGATGCGGTCTCCATGGGTTCGTTCACGTCAGCGCGCACTTGTCTGGCGCGGCGAAGCAACATCGGCGAGCAGGGCCCGGTATTGGGCGGCGGTTCCGGCCGCGGTGACCTGCCAGGTGAATCGGCCGAGCACCCGTTCCCGCCCCGCCGCGCCCAGGCGTCGGCGGAGCTCGGCGTCGTCGAGCAGGCGGGCGATGGCCGCGGCCAGCGCCCCGGGGTCGTCCGGAGCGACCAGCAGGCCGGTGACGCCGTCGGTTCCCACCACCTCGGGGAGGGCGCCTCCGGTGGTGGCCACCAGCGGGACCCCACAGGCCATGGCCTCGATGGCCGGGAGGGAGAACCCCTCGTACAGGGAGGGCACCACGGCCACTTCGGCCTGGGCGTAGTTGCGGGCCAGCTCGGCGTCGGTGATTCCCGAGACGCAGTGCACGATGGGCGCCAGGTCGAGCCGCTCGATGGCCTTGGCCACCCGTCCGTCGGGGCGGGGGTTGCCGATCACCACGAGCTCGATGTCACGCTCGGTGCGCAGCTTGGCCGCAGCCTCGAGCAACGGCACCAGGCCCTTCATGGGCACGTCCGACGAGGACGTGACCATGATGCGGCCGGGAACGGGGTCGACGTCAGCTTGCGGTCGGAACACCGTGTGGTCGACACCCACCGGGACGACGGTCATCCGGTCGATGTCCACGCCCATCTGGGCGGCGATGTCCACCTTCGACGACTCGGACACCGTGACCACCCGGGGCAGCGACCGGGCCACGTCGACCTGCATGCGCAGAAATCCGAACCAGCGGCGCTGAGTGAACTGCTGCCAGGGGTTGGTGGCATGGCTGAGGGCCAGCTGCCGGTCGACGGTGATCGGGTGGTGCAGGGTGGTCAGCAGCGGCCAGCCGTCCTCCATCATCCCGAGGATTCCGTTGCCCAGGCACTGGTTGTCATGGACCAGGTCGAACTCGCCCCGTCGGGCGGCCAACAGGCGGCGGGCCCGGATGCTGAAGGTCCACGGCTCGGGGAAGCCGGCCGTGCACATGACCCCGAACTCGAGGGCGGCGACCGAGGTGGGGTGGGAGTTGCGGAACTCGCGCGGCCGGGGGATCCGGAACGGATCGGGATCGCGGTAGAGGTCGAGGCTGGGCACCGGGGTGAAGCCCACGCCCTCGTCCACCTCGGGCCACGGCTGGCCGGCGAACACCTCCACGGAGTGGCCCAGCTCCATGAGCTCGCGGGTCAGGTGGCGGGTGTAGACGCCCTGTCCCCCGCAGCGGGGGTTCCCCCGGTAGACCAGGAAGGCGATGCGCAGACCACCGGGAGCCGGAGGCCGGGGGGCGATGCGCTCGGGGGTTGGCGGTGGATACTTGGGACCCTTGATCTTGTGTCGTTTGAGCCCGAAACTAGGCATGGACATCCGGAGCGGGCAGGCACATAGAAGCCAAATACTCCCCCGGCCAGGTAGTTCGGCGCAAACTGACCATGGGGTAAACACCACAGCTGGGCTTTTGCCCGGCCCACGGGGCCTCGGTGGGGGCCTGGGGGCCCCGACCAGGGATTCGCGGCCCTTCCGGCGGGGCGGTCACGTCTGCACCCCGAGCTGGATGGCCTTGACCAGCAACAACAAGACGGCCAGGACGAGATAGCCGCGCAGCAGGTACATGGAGACCAGGCGCCCCCGCGACCAGGGAGGGCGCTCGAGCAGGTTGAGCGCCGGCATCCGCCAGGTGGCCCGTATGGCCATCGGGGTCACCGGCTCGGGTGGCTTCCGTCGGAGGGCCCGGGCGTAGAGGATCCCGCCGACCGCCCAGGCCACCACCAGCACGCACCCGAGGACCACGGCCACCTGGTTCACGTCGATGTGGGAGAAGACGGTGGTCACCATCAGGATCAGCGACATCATCAACAGGACGGAGACGATGACCGTGGACAGCACGTTGAGCCACGGGCGGTTGATCCATGGGCCCAGCACCTGCTTGTCGTTGCACAGCATGAGGAGGAACACGGTGGCGCTGGGCAGGAGGACACCAGCCAGCGCCTGGACGCTGGTGGTGATGAGGCCGAGTGGGGCCCCGGGGATGATGACGATGCCGGCCGCCAGGACCACCATCCCGGTGAAGGCGCCGTAGAAGAACTTGGCCTCCCTCCAGCTCCGGTGCAGGGAGTGGTGGGCGCCGAAGGCGTCGCCGAAGGCGTACGAGGTGGCCAGGGTGACCGAGGCCGCCCCGATGATCGAGGCGTTCAGCAAGATGATGGCGAAGAGGGCCCCGGCAGCCCGACCCACGTAGTGCTGGAGGCCGCTGGCCACCCCACCGGCGTTGGTGAAGTGGCCGTGCAGGGGGGTGCCGGTGAACGCCGAGGCCACCACGGCCATCATGATGGCGGCGGCGAAGACGGTGATGAGCGAGCCGATGACGGTGTCGGCTCGCTCATAGTTGATCCAGCGGGGGGTGATCCGCTTGTCCACGATGTTGGACTGCTGGAAGAAGAGCTGCCACGGGGCCACGGTGGTGCCCACGATGGCGATGATCAGCAGGACCGAGGTGGAGGTGAATCCCCCCTCCACGCCGGGGGTGACGAAACCCTTGAAGAACGGACCGGCGGCCGGGTGGCTGAGGAAGGCCAAGGGGATGACCAGGAAGTTCACCGCGATGAAGACGAACATGAACCGCTCCCAGCGACGGAAGCTCCCGGTGGCGGTCATGGCGATGAGCAGCACGGCGGCGATGGGCACCGAGAGGTACTGGCTGATGCCGAAGTAGTGGAGGGCCAGGCTGACCCCGATGAACTCGGTGGCGATGGTCAGGAAGTTGAGTATGAAGAGGTCCCCGACGGAGAACGCCCCCCAGAACCGTCCGAAGCGCTCGTTGATCAGACGGGCGTGGCCGACGCCGGTGACTGCGCCCAGCCGCACCACCATCTCCTGGTTCACCACCAGGACCGGGATCAGCACGGGCAGCACCCACAGCAGCGTCAGCCCGAAGTTCTGGCCGGCCTGGCTGTAGGTGGATACTCCTCCGGCATCGTTGTCGCCCACCATGACGATGAGGCCCGGTCCCATGATGGCCAGCAGGGTGAGGATGCGGGCCCGCCACGAGCGCCGGCTGTCCAGGTCGTGCTGGCGGATGGTCCCGAACGCACCCTGGATGTCCCCGACGTGAGCCGCGTCGAGGACGGCGGAGTCCCCGGGCGCGTGGTCGCCGAGGGTGCTGTCGGTGGGCGCGTCGTCGTGTCCGGCCATGGTTCACCTCCTTCGGGCCATGCCTGTGTCGTGCGGCCGATCTCACGGCGCGCCGGACACGGGGACCGGCCGCCGGAGGGCGACGGTTGGGAGCGAGGGTGGGGGTTGGGGGCGGGGCGTCCTGCCCTGCCCAACGGCATCGGATCCGGACCAGGGGACCCGGGGAGGCCTCGGACCGGGGTGGGTGGTCGAGGTGGGGAGCGGTCATCACGGGCCGCCGTGGCGGTCGCCCTCCGGGTCGTCAGGCCCTGGGGTGCGGCCGCATGGCCTTAGGGCCCTTCGGACGCCCGCTTGCCGCGCTCCGTGGCGGACTGGGGTTTTCGCTGTCGGAACACCGTCACTCCTCCACCGCCGTACGACCGAAGTCGCGTCGCCAGCCCGTCGGGAGGAGCAGCTCGAGCACATCGTCGACGGTGACCACGCCCAGGATCTCACCGTGCTCCGGATCCATCACCGGGGCCACGATCAGGTTGAAGTCGGACATGGTGCGGACCATGGCCCCGAGATCCCAGTCGGGGTGCACGTGGGCCGGGTCGGCCTCCACGATGGAGGCGAAGGGAACGGCGGGGTCGGCCTGCACCAGCCGGACCGTGGAGGCCGACCCCACCAGGTGCCCGTCGCCGTCCACGGCGAAGACCACGTTGAGGGCCTCCGGCGGTGCCGTGCTGGTCCGGACCTGGTCGAGGACGGCGCTGACGGGCATGGTGGCCGGGGCACTGAGGAAGTCGGGGCTCATCAGACCCCCGGCGGTCTCGGGGTTGTAGCTGAGCAGCGAGCGGACCTTGCGTTGCTGGGGTTCGGGCAGGAGGTTGAGGATGGGCAGACGACGCTCCTGGTCCACCTCGGTGATCAGGTCGGCGGCATCGTCGGGGGCCATGGACGACAGCAGACGGGCCGCCTCCTCGTCCGACCGGCTCTTGACGAACTCCAGCTGGTGCTCGGTGTCGAGCTCCTCGAAGACGTCAGCTTCCAGTTCGCGGTCGGCTCCGACCGCTTCGATGATCTCCTCGCCCTCGTCGTGGGAGGCCGCCTCGACCAGATCGGCGATCTGGGCGGGATGCAGCTTGGCCAGCTTCCGGTACGGGATGCGCAGCCGGGAGGTGGGCACGTGGGCCACGAACGGCTCGATGCTGGCCCAGTCCACGATGGTCCCGGGCTTGGCCTCGCGGCGGTGGTGACCGGGGACCAGGCGACTCAGAACCGGGCGGGGCGACGGATCGACGGCCACCACCTCCCAGGTCCCGTTGACCTTGGCCAGCTCGATCTCGTTGGCCCGGATGAGCCGACCCCCCACGAAGTTGATCAGATGATGGGCCAGCAGGTCCCGGGCCAACAGCAGCTCGCCGGGGCGCCGCTCGAACCGCCGGAGATCTACCCGGCGTCCTTCGAACAGGACCCGGCCCGGCTCGAAGGCGGCGACCTTCCGGATGGGCACGAACAGGTCGCGGCCGCCGATGTCGACCACCAGACCGACCACCGGGGGGTGAGGGGACTCGCCGGCCCGCACGATCAGGTCCTGGACCTTGCCCAACCGGTCACCGGCGGAATCCACCAGCGGCCGCTTGATCACGCTCGACAGATGGAGGATCTCCAGTCCCGGGCCGGTTTCGGTGGTCTGCGTGCTCATGGCCTCCACAGCGTAGACGGGCCTCCGGGTCGGGGCGCCGCACGCCACCCGGGCCCGCCTCCCCCCGGGACGGCCGGGGCCCCGGGACCGGGGCGGTACCGCGTGCCCGACGCCCTGCCCGACCCCGATGACCGGGCGGTAATCTCCGACCATGGACCTGAGCTATCCCGCCGACACCGAGCCGTTCCGTGCCGAGATCCGCCAGTGGCTGGTCGACAACCTGCCCGACGGTTGGGGCACCCCGGGGTTCTCCATGGCCAAGGAGGAGAAGAAGGCCTTCAACCAGGAATGGACCAAGCAACTGTTCGCCGGAGGCTGGATCTGCGCCTCCTGGCCCAAGGAGTACGGCGGCAAGGGCCTCTCCCTCATGGAGTCGGTGGTCCTCAACGAGGAGTTCGCCCGGGCCGAGGCCCCGCTGCGGGCCGACTTCTTCGGCGACACGCTGGTCGGCCCGACCATCCTGCAGTGGGCCACCGAGGAGCAGAAGCAGCAGTTCATCCCCGGCATCCTGAACGGCACCATCGCCTGGTGCCAGGGATTCTCCGAGCCCGACGCCGGCAGTGACCTGGCGTCGCTCAAGACCCGGGCCGAGCTCGACGGGGACGAGTGGGTCATCAACGGCCAGAAGGTGTGGACCACCCAGGCCCAGTACGCCGACTACATCTTCCTGCTGGCCCGCACCGATCCCGACGCCCCGAAGCACGCCGGCATCTCCTACCTGCTGGTGCCCATGCGACAGGACGGTATCGAGGTCCGGCCCATCGAGCAGGTGGACGGCAGCGGCGAGTTCAACGAGGTCTTCTTCACCAACGCCCGCTGCCCCAAGGAGAACGTGGTGGGCGGGGTCAACAACGGGTGGAAGGTGGCCATGACCACGCTCGGTTTCGAACGGGGCTCCTCGGCCACCACCGGGCACCGTCGCTTCCTGCGGGAGCTCGACCAGATCATCGCCGCGGCCCAGAAGAACGGGCGGAGCAAGGACCCCCTGATCCGCCAGCGACTGGCGCGGGCGTGGACCAAGGTCAAGATCATGGAGATCAACGGCTACCGGTCCCTCACCGACGCCCTGAACGGCACCCACCACATGGCCGCCCTCGGGGCCTGCAACAAGATGTTCTGGTCCGAGCACCACCAAGAGACGATGGAGCTGGCCCTCGACATCCTGGGCCTCGAGGGCCAGATCCTCACCGGCGACCCGACCGACGTGGTCGACGTACGGGTGAAGCGGGGTCGCGACGACTACCCGGTCAGCGACCTGCAGGCCTCGTTCTTCTTCAGCCGTTCGGAGACCATCTGGGGGGGCACGGCGGAGATCCAGCGCAACATCGTCGGCGAGCGGGTGCTGGGGCTGCCCAAGGAGCCCAAGCCGGCGGCGGCCGGCTGATCCGGAACCGGACGGACGACGGGAGTCCGGCCGGCGGACCATGCCGTCGCGCCCTCACGCCACCCGTGACTCGACGTCCTCCACGGCCTGGGCCTCGAGGGCCCGGGCCGCGGCGTCGTCCACCGCCGCCGCGCCGCGCCGGACGCCGGTCTGGTGCCGCCACATGAGAATACCCGCCGACAGGATGGTGGCCACGGCTCCCACCAGCAGGGAGACGCGAGGACTGGTCCACTGGGCGATGGCGCCCACCAAGGGGGCACCGATCGGGGTGGTGCCCAGGAACGCCATGGCGTAGAGGGCCATGACCCGGCCCCGCATGGCCGGCTCCGCCCCCAGTTGCAGGGAGGCGTTGGCCGTGGCGATGAAGCCGATGGAGGCCGCGCCCATGAAGACGATGAGTACGGCCGCGGTGGCCAGCGTCGGAGCCAGGGCCACCGCCCCCAGGAGGCCGCCGAAGACCAGGGCCAGGACCTGGAGCAGACGGGGCGTGGGCCGGGCCCGGTGGGCGGCGAGGAGCCCTCCGGCCACGGCCCCGACTCCCATGCAGGCCGTCAGGACGGAGTACGTACCGGCTCCTCCGTGGAAGGTGTCCTTGGCCAACAGGGCCAAGGTCACGGTGAAGTTGTAGGCGAAGATCCCGATGACGGCCACGGCGATGAGCGTGTTGCGCAGGCTCGGGGTGCGCCAGACGTAACGGAAGCCCTCCCTGATCTGCCCCTTGGCTCGCTCCACGGTCCCGGTCGGGTGCAGGTCGGCCGACCGCATCATGGTGAGGCCGATGATCACGGCGATGTAGGAGGCGGCGTTGATGAAGAAGCAGACGCCCAATCCGACCAGCGTGATGACCACTCCACCGATGGCCGGGCCCACCACCCGGGAGGCGTTCATCACCACGGTGTTCAGGCTGACGGCGTTGGGGAGGTCGTCGCGCCCCACCATCTCGATGATGAAGGTCTGGCGGGCCGGGTTGTCGAAGACGTTGACCACGCCGAGCATGGCCGCCAGGACATAGACCTGCCACAGCTGGACCTCGTGGCTGACCACCAGGAGGCCCAGCACCAGGGCCAGCACCCCGCCGGCCGCCTGGGTGGCGTAGAGGAGCCGGCGCTTGTTGATCCGGTCGGCCACCAGCCCGCCGACCGGGCCGAAGAGCAGCATGGGCAGGAACTGCAGGCCGACCACGATCCCGAGATCGACACCGCTCCCGGTGAGGTGGAGCACCAGCCACGACTGGGCCACGGTCTGCATCCACGTACCGGATACCGAGATGAGCTGGGCCGTGAAGTACAGCCGGTAGTTGCGGATGCGCAGCGAGCTGAAGGTCTGGTGGGCCGCGGCGCGCAGGGCGCTCATGGCTCGTCCTGGGCCACGAGACGTTCGAGCAGGCCGGTCAACTCACCGAGCTGGCCACGCTCCTCGGCGGTCAGCCGATGCAGCTGTCCGGCCAGGAAGGCGTTCTTCAGGGACCGGCTCCTCTCGAGGACCTCGGCGCCCACGTCGGTCAGGGCCACCCGGGCCACCCGCCGGTCGGCGGCGTCGACCAGGCGGGTGACCAGACCCAACTCCTCCAGGGCGGCCACGATGCGGGTCATCGAGGGGGGCTGCACCGACTCGCGTGCCGCCAGCGCCCCCAGCGTGGGCGATCCGAGCTGTCCCACGCTGGCCAGGGCCGAGGCCTGGGACTGGGTGAGGCCACCGGCCGACTGCTGGCGGAGCCGTCGGTGCAGGCGGGTCACGGCCAGTCTCAGGCGGGAGGCCATCTCCGTCTCGTCGGCGTCGATGGCCGAAGCGTCGACGGCCCCGGGGCGGGCCAGAGAGGCTGGGACGGTGGGCGGTGAGGTGGTCGACGGCACACACCCACTATAGTTAGTTCGGCTAACTAATACAACCGGCGGAGCTCGATGTTGCCGTGGCGGCTCCGGCCGAGCCGGAGCGCCGGGGCGTCGGGGTGGTGGGCGCGCATCCCAGCGCGGCGATGGTGGGCAGGATGTGGGGCCGGAGCCACTCCCCTCCCGGAGTGCTGATGTGGATCCCGTCGGAGTCACGGACCGGGACCCCGTCGATGACCGCGGCATACGAGCCGTTCGGGTCCAGCATCTTGTTCAGGTCGACCAGGGTCACCACATTGCTCCGCTGCTTCGCCACCTCCCGGAGCAGTTGGTTGAAGGCGTCGGCCCGGGCCGGGTCGTTCTCGACGAAGGGCTGGCCGTCGGCGGCCTCCTGGGACGGATCGACGTAGGGCATGGTGAACAGCACGACCCGGGCGCCGCGGGCGGAGAAGAGATCCACGGCCTGGTTGATCTCGGCGACCAGGTGGGCGTCCCACGCCGGCTCACCCACGTGCACCCACTGGCCGTTGTAGAAGTGATCGGTGACCTCCCACCGCCCGATGAGCAGGCCGACCACGGCCGGGCGGAGGAAGGACACCTCCTCGGGCCAGGTCGTCCTCCAGTCCGGACAGCCCGGCGTGGCCGGGGTGACGGCCCCCGACTGGAGCACGTCCACGTCGTCGAGATCGCAGCCCAGGGCTCCCTCGTCCCACACCGTGACGTTGTAGCGGCTGGCCGACTGGTACGACAGCCCGAGGCCGAGGGTCAGGGCCACCGAGTCGCCGACCAGCAGGAAACTGACCGGTGCGGTGGTGGGCGTCACCGGTGCCGCTCCCGCCGACCCGTGGTGACCGGCCCCCACGGGCAGGGGCGCGGGACGGACGGGGACCGCCGCCGAGGAGTTGGCCGGAGTCAGCGTGGCCATCAGAACCACCGCCGCGGTGACGAGGGTCACGGCCCCGGTCACGGCCAGGCCCCGTCGCCCCCGGAAGGCCTTCCCGGTGCGGATGGGCTCTTCGACCAGGTACCACGAGACGGTGGCCACGGCGAACGTGGTCACCAGGCGGACGGCCAGGAGCGGGAGCCCGAGCAGACCGGTGTGGGCGTGGTCGATGACCAAGAACAGGGGCCAGTGGTAGAGGTACAGCCCGTAGGAGATCCTCCCCACGAACACCAGGGGCCCGACCGAGAGCGCTCTCGGCAGCGCCGACCCCGGCATGGTGACGCAGGTCACGATGACGCCGGCGGCGGCCACGGACACCAGGAGGAACCCCCCGTGGTACAGGAAGGGATCCTGCCCGCTGAGGGCGTGCCAGGCCCACAGCAGGAACACCGATCCGACGATCCCGGGAACGACCCAGAGGTAGCGGCTGTGGGGAATGCGCGCCCAGCGAGCCGGGATGATGGCGAAGTTCTCACCGGCATGCGAGCCCACGGCGCCGAGGAACGAGCCCACCAGCAGCGCCTGGACCCGGGTGTCGGTGCCGTAGTAGAGGCGGTCGAGGGAGAAGCCGGTGCTCGCCATGGCCAGCATCAACACGGCCGAGGCCGCGGCGCCGACAGCGGCCGTCACGGCCAGCTTGCCGATGCCCCAGCGCCGCACGACGAACAGGGCGACCAGCGGCCAGATCAGGTAGTACTGCTCCTCCACGGCCAGTGACCACGTGTGCAGCAACGGGGACGGGGCGGCAGCCTGGATGAAGTAGCCCTGGTTGGAGACGATGAAATGCCAGTTGGCCACGTACAACAGCGTGGACACGGCGTCACTCCGCAGCGCCCCGACGTCGATGGTGCTGCGGAAGGCCACGGCGTAGGCGGCCACACCCACCAGGAGGAGGAGGAGCGCGGGGAGGAGCCGGCGGGCCCGCTGGGCCCAGAAGCGGCCCAGACGGATCGTGGCCGTCCGGGACAGCTCGCGGCACAGGAGCGTCGTGATGAGGAAGCCGGACAGGACGAAGAACACGTCGACGCCGAGCAGGCCGCCGCTGATCCCCGGTACTCCGAAGTGGAAGAGCATCACCGCCATGACGGCGAAGGCCCGCATTCCGTCCAGCGCCGGGAACCGCCGCAGACCCGAGGAATCGGGCTGGATCGGGGTCACCGGCAAGGAGGGCTCCAGGTGGCCGAACCCGTCGTCGCTGGGGGCCGTGGTACCGGCCTCGGTGTGGCCCCCTGAGGTCAATAAGCTGGTCATGGCGAGATCACATCATTCCACGACGTTCGCCCGGACGATCCGGATGACCGCGGAGAGTGGCGAACTGGAGCAGTGGCTAGCCCTTGGGGCCGACGGACCATACCTGGGTCACCGGTTGACCTGGTCGGCACGTCCCATCCCACTCACTCATCGGGAAACAGGGCCGTTACCTTTAGAGGCTCGGGACGTAGCCCCCACGACCCTGGGCCTGGCTCTCGAAGGGGTCCACCGACTCGTCGACCCCACCGCGCACCTCGGTGATCCAGGGGAGGCGGTCGCGGAGGATCCGGTCGACGCCCCCCTGCAGCGTGGACGCGCTGACGGCACAGGAGCTGCACGCTCCCTGGAGCTGGACCTCGACCACCCCGGTCACCACATCGGCAAAGAGGAGGGCGAGATCGCCCCCGTCGGCCTGCACCGCCGGTCGCATGAGCTCGATCAGACTGTTGAGCTGGGCCAACCGCTCGCCGCGTTCGACATCGGTCACCTCGGCCTCCACCCCTGCGCCACCGCCGTCCTCGTCGGCACCGGTCTGTTCCCGCTCGGAATCCACTGCGCATCCTCTCCTCGGCACCGGAACCCCTGGGCACCGGTTCGACACCTCGTCCGCCCCCAGTCTGCCGTGCCGGCGCCCTCCCCGGTACATCGGCGCCCACCGGGCCTTTTCGGGGCCACCCCCCTGACCACGGTGATCGCTTGTCGGAACGGCGGAGGATACGATGCCTTGTGCCCTTGGAGCGATCCACCACTGGCCCGGGGCCGATCGGACTGATCCTGCCGACCTTCGTACAGGACACGGTTCCCCCGTGGGCAGGCCCGTCCGATCCTGCGCCACACCCCGACCCCGCCGCCGATCTGGCCGCCACGGCCCGGGCGGCCGAGCAGGCGGGGGCCGACGCGCTGTGGGCCTGTGACCACCTCTTCTGGCACGGGCCCTCCCTCGAGTGCCTGGTGGCCCTGACCGTGGCGGCCACGGCCACCGAGCGGGTACGGCTCGGCACCTGCGTCATCCAGCTCCCCCTGCGCCAGAGCCCGGCCGTGGCCAAGCAGGCTGCCTCCCTACAGATCCTCTCCGGGGGAAGGTTGATCCTCGGGGTGGGGGTGGGCAGCCATCCCGGCGAGTACGACCAGACCGGAGTGGACTACCACACCAGGGGCCGACTGCTCGACGCCGGCATCACCGAGTTGCGGCGATCGTGGGCGTCGGGTGCGGGGGTCCTCCGGGGCGACACCGAGGACGCCGGGGCGGCCCGCTACCGGCAGCTGCCCGCGCCCCCGCCGATCCCGGTGTGGGCCGGTGGTTCCTCCGAGGCTGCCCTGCGGAGGGCGGCCACCCTGGCCGACGGATGGATGCCTCTGTTCCTCAGTCCCACCGAGTACGGCGACGCCGTGGACCGACTGGCCAAGGAGGTGGACCGGGCCGGTCGGCCGGCCGGATCCGTCGTCCCGTCCATGGTCCTGTTCATCAGCATCGACGACGATCCCCAGGTGGCCCGACGGCGGGGTGCCGACTGGATGTCCTCGCTGTACGGCATCCCGGCCCGAGCCTTCGAACGACACCTGGTCCACGGCACCGCCGCCGACGTGGCCGACGTCGTGACCTCGTTCCGTGCCTCGGGGGCCGAGCACGTGGTGGTGTACGTCACCGCCGACCACCCGATCGCACAGTTCGAGCGCCTGATCGCCGCCCTGCCGGCGACCGACACACCCACCCGAGGGCACGAAGGATAAGAGGGTCACCGTGGACACAACAGCACACATCGTGGGTACCGGGATCTCCCCCATGAACCAGAAGGACCGCACGGCCGTCGAGATGGCCCACCAGGTGGTGGCCGACGCTCTGGCCGACGCCCACGTGGATCCGGCCCACGTCAACCTGGTGGTCTTCGGCAACGCTACGGCCGGGCGCCTCCTGGACCAGGGGTGCATCCGGGGCCAGACGTTCCTCCAGCGGGCCGGCCTGCGCAACGCCGGGATCATCAACGTGGACAACTCCTGTGCCGGTGGCTCCTCGGCCCTGCACCTGGCCACCCTGGCCACCTTGGGGGGGACTGGGACGGTGCTGGCCGTAGGGGTCGAGAAGATGTGGACCGGTGACCGGGGGGAGACCCTGGCCGGCATCGAGGACGGGGTGCCCCGGGCCGACCGGATCCAGATGCACTTGGAGCGCGAGAACCCGTCGGGATCGGTCCTGATGGCCCTCAACGCCGCCTGGGCCATCGACCTGATGGAGGAGCGGGGGGCGACCGTGGAGCAGTTCGCGGCGGCCACGGTCAAGGCCCGTCGGCACGGGTCCCTCAACCCCAACGCCCAGTTCCAGACCGAGGTCACCATGGAGGAGGTCCTGGCCTCTCCGTCCATCGTGTGGCCCCTCACCCGACTGATGTGCTCATCGTTCACCGACGGTGCTGCCGCTGTCGTCCTGTCGGCCACCGCCCGGGCGGGGGCCCCTCGCATCCGTTCCACCACCATCCGATCGGGGAACGGCGACATCGACTACCACGAGCGGATGACCGAGACCGGTGCGGCGGCATGGGACGACGCCGGCATCGACCCGGCCGACGTGGACGTGGTCGAGCTGCACGATGCCACCAGCCCCGAGGAGCTCTACGCCCTCGAGTCCCTGGGCTTCTACAAGCCGGGGGACGCCGGGCCGGCCACGCTGGCCGGGGAGACCGCCATCGGCGGCAGGGGCGTGACCGTCAACACCAGCGGTGGCCTGGTCGCCCGGGGTCACCCACTCGGAGCCACCGGCATCGCCCAGGTGGTCGAGCTCACCGCTCAGCTCCGCGGCGGTGCCGGCCCCCGTCAGGTCGAGGGGGCCCGATTGGCGGTGGCGGCCAATACCGGTGGCATGATCGGTACCGAGTCCGGCCGGGCCGATGCGGCCTTCATAGGAATCCACGTACTTGAAGCAGGCTGAGCAGTGAGGACCTCCATGAACACCACGCGAGGCGGCATCGTGACCGGCTGGGGCATCTCGGTGCCCGACAAGGTGGTGACCAACGACGATCTGTCGGTGACCATGGACACCAACGACGCCTGGATCCGCGAGAGGACCGGCATCCGGGAGCGCCGGATCGGCGGAACCACCTCCCAGCTGGCCATCGAGGCCGGCCTGGCCGCCCTGGAGAAGGCCGGGCGCCGGCCGGACGAGATCGACGCCGTGATCCTGGCCACGACCACACCCGACCAGATCGTCCCGGGCACGTCGGCCACGGTGCAGGACGGCATCGGGGTACCCGGTGGGGCGTTCGACGTCAACGCCGCGTGCTCGGGCTTCGTCTACGCCCTGACCGTGGCCCACGGGATGCTGGCCATCGGGGCCGAGCGGTTGCTGGTCATCGGTTCGGAGACCCTCAGTCGCATCACCGACTGGGACGAGCGTGGCGTGGCCGTGCTGGTCGGCGACGGGGCCGGGGCCGTGGTGCTCGAGGCGGTCGACGGGCCGGGGCAGCTGCTCTCCTGGGTGCTGGGGGCCGACGGTTCGTTGCGCCACCTCCTCAAGTGCGACCACGGCGGCTTCCTCTACATGGACGGCAAGGAGATCTTCCGCAAGGCCGTGCGGGTGGTGGTGGAGTCGGCCGAGCAGGCCATCGCCGAGGCCGGCCTGACCGTGGACGACATCGACCTGATGGTTCCCCACCAGGCCAATCTGCGGATCATCAATGCCGCCGCCCAACGGCTGGGTATCCCCGAGGAGAAGGCCGTGGTGGTCATCGACCGCTATGGGAACACCTCGTCCGCTTCCATTCCCCTGGCCCTGGTCGACGCCCTGGAGACCGACCGCCTCCACCAGGGTGACCATGTCCTGCTCACCGGATTCGGTGGCGGCATGACGTGGGCCAGTGCCGTGCTGCGCTGGGGCGGGTGAGCAACGGCGTGCCGCCGTCATTGGTAGTGCTGGCCGCCGGCATGGCCCGCCGGTACGGGGGGTGCAAACCGTTGGCTCCCATCGGGCCCAACGGCGAGGCCGTCATCGACCTTCTGGTCAGCGACGCGCTGGCCTCCGGCTTCGGCCAGGTGGTGTTGGTCCTCCATCCGGAAACGGGACCGGCCATCCGGTACCACGTGGCGCAGTGCTGGCCCGGTGCCGTGGAGGTCGACTTCGTGGAACAGCGCCTGCCGCTCGGAACGGTCCATGCCGTGTTGGCCGCCCGAGGCGCCCTCGATGCCGACCAGTCGTTCGGCGTGGCCAATGCCGACGACGTCTACGGTGAGTCGGCCATGGGGCTGTTGGCCGGCCATCTCGACGAAGGCGGTGTCGAGCATGCCCTCATCGGCTTCGAACTCCGCTCCACCGTGGCCACCGACGATCCGGTCACCCGGGGGATCTGCGTGGTGGACGACCGCGGCCACCTGGTGGGCCTCACCGAGCGCCGGGGCGTGACCCGCCACGGTCCGGACGCCGCTCTCACCTCCGACGACGGCCTCGAGCCCTCGTCCCTCGACGGTGGCCTACCGGCGTCGGTCAACCTCTGGGGATTCACCTCGGAGATCTGGAAGGTCTTTGACGCAGCCATGGACTCGTCCGGGCTCGACGAGGAGGCCCTGGTGGCCTCGGTGGCCGCCGGTGGAGACCTACCCAAGGCCGAGGTTCTCCTGCCCGAAGTGGTGGCCTCCATGGTGGCGGCGGGGATCGGGCAGCCGGTTCGGGTGGTGACGACCGACGCCAAGCTCATCGGGGTCACCCACGCGGCCGACCTCCCCGTGGTCAGCGCCGAGCTGGCTCGGCAGGTGGCCTGGGGCATCCGACCCAGTCAGCTGTGGCGCTGACCGGCCGAGACTCCCCGGCCGCCTGAGCCGGGGCCCGGGACTGGCTCAGTCGGCCTCCGCCGGATGCACCTCGCCGAAGCTGCCCAGCACGGCTCGGGTCAAGAAGCGAACGTAGCCATCGGACATCAACTCACCGTTGCGGGTGAACAGGTCGGTCTCACTCAGCTGGGCGTGCAGACGCTTCAATCCCCGGTAGGGGATGGTGGGGACGACATGGTGCTCGAAGTGGTATTCCATGCGAGCACCCACCCAGTGGTTCTGCAGCCAACCGGCACAACTGGTTCGTGCCGTCCACCGCACCATCACCGGATCGCGCAGGCCCGGGTCGAAGTGCTCAGTGATGGTTTTCAACCGGAGGATCATCGGGTACATGCAGACGATGGGAACCAGCCAGAACACGGCGTAGAACGCCGCACCCCTGACCCAGCCCTGGAAGAGAACGAACTGACCGAGCACGATCACCTGGGTGACGAATTTGCCGATGAGGAGCTGGGGTCGGGTCAGCAGGCTGGCCGGCGCCCCGGACTCCTGGGACGTTCCCGAGATCCGCGTGGTGGCCCGACGGAAGGCCGTGATCCCGCCCAGGTCCTGGAGCAGTCGGCCGGTGAGCGCACCCCGTCGGGCCGGCACCAGATAGAAGTTGCGGTCCGGGTCCCGCTCCTGGCCCAGATACCGGTGGTGGAGACGGTGGGTCGGGCGGTACTCCTCCACCGAGTTGATGGTCCAGAAGGCCACTGCCCAGTTGCAGAGCCGGTCGTTGAGGATGCGGGACCTGGCCAGCAGCCCGTGGGACCCCTCGTGGAGAATGACGCCGAAGGCGTTCATCCGCAGCCCCATCAACACCACCACCACGATGCCGGTCGGCACCGCCCAGGCCAGCGGAAGGCGGGGCAACAGGTTGGCCGCAGCCAGGAGGACCGCGACCTCGAGCCACAGCACGGTGACGGCACCGATGGTGTCGGCCAGCGACTGCTGGCTCAGGGAGCGCAGGTTCGTCGGCGCTGACCAGAGCGTCGAACTGCTGCCCGCCAGACCCGCTCGTT
This sequence comes from uncultured Acidimicrobiaceae bacterium, assembly GCA_963737625.1. GTDB lineage: Bacteria > Actinomycetota > Acidimicrobiia > Acidimicrobiales > RAAP-2 > Bog-756. Next base: position 437,409 of record CAVTTK010000005.1, on the reverse strand, counting down.
GCTGGCTGATGCTTCGCCCCTGCCTTGCACCACCATCGTTCGAGACCCTCCCCAGGCTGACTGTACAGTACCCATCGGCAAGGGATCAATCGGACAAAGGACCAGCATATGGAGTCTTCACCGGGCGATGCGGCGGTGCCTGGGCCTGCTCGGGAGGAGTCGGCCGCCGACGAGCCGGTGATGACCCGGTGCCCGATCTGCGGCTCGGAGAACACCTGGACGTACCGGACCGATGTCGTCGACCTGGAATATTTCGTCGAGCCGCTCCGGGACTTCGCCGTGGAGAAATGCGCCCACTGCGACTCCGAGTTCCTCAACCCGCGACCCACCGAGGCCGAGCTTCCCCCTTCTATCCCGAGCGACTACCACGCGTACAACGAGAACCATGGCGCCGTGGCCCGCCTCCTGGTCCAGGCCCGGGCCCGTACTCGGGCCCGGTTCTACGGGAAGCTGATCGGACATCGGCCGGGCCGGCTGTTCGACGTGGGTACCGGTGACTGCCGGCACTTCGACGAGCTCCGCCGCTACCTCGACCTCGAATGCGCCGGCATCGAGATCCAGCCCGACATCGCCGCCCAGGGGCGGGACCGGGGCTATGACGTGCTGGAGGGCACGCTCGAGACCGCTGACCTGACCGCTCACATCGGCAGGTACGACGTCGTGTCCATGAACCATGTCCTCGAACACGTGGTCGATCCCCGCACGATGGTGGAGCGGTCGTTCGAACTGCTGCGGCCTGGTGGCTTTGTCATCGGGCAGCTGCCCACGGTCAGCTCGTGGGAGCACGGCATCTTCGGCCACAACTGGGGCGGCTACCACTATCCGCGCCATCTCCAGATCCCGTCACGATCGGGACTGGCCGACCTACTCGCCGGGATCGGCCTGGTGGACGTCACCATCCGCTCCGCTCCCCACATCCAGACCACCATCTCGCTGCAGAACTCCCTGGTCCGCCGGGGCTGGCATCCCCCGATGCACAACGGGAAGACACCGGTCTACTCGGCCCTGCTGGTGGCCGCACTGCCCTTCGAGTCGGTGGCCTGGGCCTTCGACGAAGGCGGCATCATCGACTTCCGGGGTCAGAAACCGCCGGGGTGAGCGGTCGATCGGGCGGCCCTGGCCAGCCGGACCCCAGCTACTTGAGGAGGCTCTGGCACAACGTCGGCTGTGGCGATGACCGGGTGGTGTTCACCGCGGTAAGCGTGGGCGACCGACCCCCGGAGTGCCCGGAGGGGAGCCCGACGATGGGCGTGCCCACGGCCACGTTCCTCACCAGTTCGACGTTACCGTCCATGTCCACCTCGACCAGATGCTTGGCCGGATCGGTGATGACGGTCACCGCATGGACCGTGCCGGCCCGTTGCCCGCCGGAGGCGCCGAGATTGGGCGACTGGCTCCCGTAGATGCCGAAGGTCATGACCACCTCGTCGGGCCGGTCCGTGGCCACGGCCGTGACCGAGACCGTCTCGCCCCCCATACGGACTAACGGCACCGTCGCCGTGCCCTGGGCCAGTGGCCCCACGGTCAGGCGGAAGGTGTGCTGGAAGCGGTGGCCCCGCTCCACAGCCATCCACGTGGTCCGGTCGGTCTGTGCGGTGGGCACGGTCGAGTAGTTCTCGCCGTTGGAGATGTAGAGGCCATCACAGTCGCCCACCACGTAGAGCTGGTCGGCCGGCCCGTAGGTCGGGAGGGTGCTCCCCCGCACCACTCGGCCGTCCAGCGGATGACCGGTCAGGTCACTGATGGCGTGCTGAGTCTCCACGTAGTGGAGCGTCTGGACAGTGCCCCACTCCTCGTTGGGCGTGACCGCCAGACCGATGTTGGCGGCGATGCTGAAGGCGGCCAGGGCAGCGACGGTGGCCACGACAGCCCGCCGAACCCGCGGGGAGCGACCGTCCAGCCGGCGCCAGATGTCGGCCATGGCCACCGCACTGGCCAGGGCCAGCAGGGGAGAGAAGTCAGCCAGGTACCGGGGGGCGATATAGCCCCACAGCATGAGGGCGGCGCCGGCGCCGCCGGCGGCCAGGAGCAGGATGCGCGTGATGGCTACTCGGCCCACCGGGCGAGGGCGGAACGCGGTGACCAGGCCCCAGATGCTCAACAGGAAGAGCAGGGGCGTGGAGGACGGGAGGCTGGCCGTTCGGTACAGGCGGTCGAAGAGGACACCGCCCAGTGCGGTGGGCGGGCGGGCAGGAAGGGTGAGGAACGGGAACACGGACGTCAGTCGCAGACCGTCGGGTCGGAAGTAGGTGGCCAGGTTGGTGGGGACGAAGATCAACCCCTCCTCCGCGTTGTGGTTGGCGGCCAGGAACCGGCGTCGGTAGGCGTTGACGTGCGTCCACACCTGCTCGAAGTTGGATACCCCGAACCAGCACGCCGAATTTCGAGTAGTTGACGGCACAGCTGATGATCAGGGGGACAAGTCCGACGGCCAGGACGGGCAGGAACCATCGGCGGTTCTCCGTTCCGCCCCGGCCCAGGGCGAACCACACGGCGATCAACCCTGCGGCCAGGGCACAGGCCCACCCGGTGGTGGCCCGATCGAGGTTGGCGCACAGGATGAGCACACCGCTGGCCAGTACCCGGCCCCGGGTGGGGCGCTCGACCACACCCAGCAAGGCGAAGAGGGCGCCCGTGGTGAGGCAGACGCTCCACGTGATGTCCTCGTTGAAGACGAAGGGCGTGGCGCCCAGGAGCATCCAGACGGTGCCGCCCATGATGGTGGCCGTCAGAACCCCGTAGGCCGTGGCCTCGGCCCATCCCATGTCCGCCGATCCCCGAACCACCACACGCACCCGCCACAGCAGCAGCATGGTGAACAGACCGGTCAGCAGCCACGCCGCCACCATGGAGGACGCGGTGAGCCGACCGTCCAGACTGCCCGTGACCGCCAGGATCGGCATCCGGATGATCGAAGGGAAGAGCCCGAAGTAGGTGTAGGTGTGGCCTCCGTGGATGAACCCTTCGATGCCCAGGGCCCCGTTGGCCAGCCACAGGTGCCCGTGGAACATGGCTCGGGTCTGGAGGTCGTAGAAGTTGTCCTGATAGTTGGAGGGACGGAGCGGGTCGACCGGCCCCCACGACGACCACAGCAACCAGACGTACGGGACCGTGACAACAGCCAATCCGACGATCGCCGCCGCCGTGAACCTCCGCCGACCGGACTCGGACCCCGACGTCGCCAGATCGGCGTGGTACCCGGCATCGTCCACGGACAGCTCGCGGCCCGGACGGACGACCTCGGGGTCCACGTCAAGCGACGCCACCCCGGACGAGCCCCCTGTTGGTTCCCCCATTCGGGAGAAGTGTAGCCAAGGCACCCCGACGCCTCGCCTCGCCGCCCGGCCTCCACCGTGTGGCATGCCACCCGGAGCTGATCCGGCCGCGGGACCGACGCCGTCGGTTCAGCGGCCACTAGCCTCTCGCCCATGATGAAGGCTGTGGCTCGTATCTGGCGGTTCTGTCACACCCCAGAAGGCCTCAAGGTGATCAAGTACTCCATGGTGTCGGTGATTTCGGCACTGACCTCGCTGGTCATCCTGACCCTGGTCTTCGGCGTGCTCGGGCTGTGGACCGAAGCCATCAGTGCCCTGTTCGCCAACGTGATGGCGGGGATCCCGTCCTACATCCTGAACCGGCGCTGGGTCTGGGGAAAGACTGGGAGGTCCCACTTGTGGCGCGAGATCGTTCCCTTCTTTGTCATGTCCTTCACGGGCATCGGATTCGCCCTGGTGATGACCACGGTGGCTCACAACGTCGCCGACTCCCACCACCTGCAGCACCTAGCCCGGACCGTCCTCGTCGTGGGCGCCAACGTGGCGTCCTTCGGGATTCTGTGGTTCCTGAAGTTCCTGATCCTCAATCGACTGTTCGCCCAGATCGCCGACGCCGAGGTGGGAGCCGAGGGTTGATGGGAGTGGCCCGAGAAGCCAACGGCTCGTCTCCGATCGACTCCCCCCCATCAATTTTGGCGAGGCGAGCGGCCAGGCCCGACGAGGTAAGCTCTGGCCCGCTTGCGGCCACTGTCGGAGGTCGGCGGGCCCAGGGGGGTGTGTGAGCCAGTGAACCAGTGCCAGAAGCAGTATCGGGCGGCGTCGCGGTCATCGGCATCGGACGCGAGGGTCGGGGACGGTCGACGCGCCCGGTGGTCCGGCATGAACCGTGAAGGCGGGACACCGTCGACATGACCGCGGACACATCCAGCGACACCCATCTGCCGGTCTTGGATATGTCGCGTCTGGAAGCCCATGTCGAAGAGTGGAGTTCGCAGTACCGCACGGCGTCGCCGTACCCCCACATCGTGCTGGAGGACTTCCTCGAGCCCGGGGCGCTGGCCCGGGCCATCGAGGAATTCCCTCACCTCGACCCCCGACGATGGAACAACTACCTGCACACCAACGAGAGAAAGTTCTCCCACACCGAACCGTCGACGTGGGGGCCGACCCTGCAGGAGATCCTCGCCCAGCTCAACTCCCCCCGCTTCGTGGCCTTCGTCGGCCGGCTCATCGGGGTGGACAACCTCATCGCCGACCCGTCCCTCGAGGGAGGCGGCCTCCATCAGTCCAGCACCGGTGGATTCCTCAACATCCACGCCGACTACACCGTCCACCCCCACAACCGGACATGGCAGCGTCGGGCCAACATCCTGTTGTACCTGAACGACGAGTGGAAGCCCGAGTACGGCGGGGATCTCGAACTGTGGAGCGCGGACATGAAGGTGTGCGTTGAGAGGGTTGCGCCGGTGGCCAACCGGGTGCTCATCTTCACCACCGACGCCACCTCGTTCCACGGCCATCCCGAGCCCATGACCTGTCCCGAGGGAGTGGCCCGTCGCTCCCTGGCCCTCTACTACTTCACCGAGGAGGTCAATCCGGTCGTGCGCTCCACCGAGTACCGGCCCCGACCCGGGGACGGGATCCACTCGGTGATGATCCGCGCCGATACACAGATGCTGCGCGGCTACGACTGGGCCAAACGACGGCTCGGGGTCAGCGACCGGGCGGCCAGCCGGCTGCTGGCCTTCCGCGACCGACTGCACCGGAAAGGCCCCAGGGCCTAGTGGCGGACACGGCTACCCTCGAGCGCGGGCCGTCCGAGCCCGAGCCTGACGTCGGACCCCGTCCGGACGAGGAGCGGCGGGGCCGACGGCCGCGCACCCCGGCCGAGATCAGCCGGCGCCGGTTCACCATCGCCGTGGTGGTGGGGACGGCCGTCGTCGCCCTGCCCATGCTCTGGGTCCTGTGGGACCTCTGGAACGGGACCGTCGACACCCTCCGGGGGGTCCCCTACGACAATTTCTACGACATGCAGGCCCGGGCCATGTTCGACGGCCGCCTCAATATCCCGGCCGGCAAGATGGGAATCGAGGCCTTCGTCCACGACGGCCGGCAGTACACCTACTTCGGCATCTTTCCGTCGCTCATCCGCATGCCCGTCCTCCTGCTGACCCACCGTCTGGACGGTGAGATGACCGGGCCCTCCATCCTGTTGGCCTGGCTGTGCACCGCCCTGTTCGGCTCGCTGATGATGTGGCGACTCCGGATCCTCATGCGGGGCGAGGCGGTACTGGGCCGGGCCGAGGCGGCTTCCTACGGCGCCCTGATGGCCACCATTCTGGGCGGCTCGGTGATCGTGTACCTGTCGGCCACCCCCTTCATCTACAACGAGGACTTCGCCTGGAGCGTCCCCCTCACCGTGGGCAGCCTCTTCGCCTTGCTGGGCGTGCTGGAGCGTCCCAGTTGGGGTCGGGTCATGGCCAGTGGGGTGCTGGTTCTGTGTACCAGCCTCAACCGGACGCCGACCGGGTACGCCTGCATCATCGCCGCAGGACTGGTGGCCCTGTGGTTCGCCCTCGGCCGAGGGGGCCGAGAGCACCGCCGGTGGGCCCTTCCCCTCGCCGCGGTGGCCGTGGTGCCCTTCCTGGCCAGCTGCGCCTTCACCTACGGGAAGTTCGGCATCCCCATCGGTCTGCCCATGGCCGACCAGGTATGGGCCACCGTCAATGCCCACCGTCGCTACTTCCTGGCCGCCAACGGCGGCAAGGCCTTCAGCTTCGCCTTCCTCCCCAGCACCTTGTGGGCCTATCTGCAGCCGTTCGGCCTGCACCTCACCTCGCTGTTCCCCTTCGTCACTCCCCCCACGTCCCCGGCCGCGCCCCTGGCCGGCGCCGTCCTCGATCAGACCTATCCCACGGCCAGCATCCCGGCCACCATGCCGCTGCTCTTCCTGCTCAGCTGCTGGGGGGCGGTCACCGCCTTCCGGCGCAAGACGGTGGGGCAGGTCCGACTGACCCGGATCATCATGCTGGCCGCGGCGGCGGCCACGGCCGGCGTCCTGTTGTGGGGCTACATCTCCGAGCGCTACATGGCCGACTTCATGCCGTTGCTCATCATCGCCGGGGCCATCGGCCTCATCGACATCTGGCGTCGCCTCGACCGCCGGAGCCGCACCACCCGACGGCGGGTGCTGGGGGTGATCGTGCTGATGACCGTCTACGGCATCGTGGCCAATCTGGCCATCTCCGTGTGGCCCGTGGCCCAGTGGTCGATCACCCAGAACGTACGGTTCGTATCGGCGCAGCGCGCCCTGTCCCTCGGTTATCTGGGCAGCTCGGTACGAACCGGACCCGTCCTCCCCTACTGGGCGCCGGCCGGACAGTTGTTCGCTGTCAACCACTGTTCGGGGCTCTACCTGTCCACGGGCAACCACATGAAGGACGTCCCCGGCCAGCAGATCGAGCACTACACCTGGAAACCGGTCGAGCAGAGCCCCGCGTTCACCCAGACCATCGGCTTCACCTTCAACCAGACCTGGCAGCACTTCACCCGACCGGTGACCCTGATGACTTACGGCGCCGCCCGCCTGGTCATGAAGCCGGACGGGCCCAAGTTCGCCCGGATCTACATCGAACACTCGGGCACCACCATCAGCTGGCCGCAGGAGCGGGGATGGCGCTTCACCGACACGTTGATCCACCAGCTCTACGAGATAACCGTGACCACCGATCCCAACCTCAAGTCCATCAACATCGTCTGGTACGGCGAGAAGATGCTGGACCACTATCTGGGCGGTACCGGTCCAGCGGTGGTCGCCGTCACTCCCACCACCGTGCCCACACCCGTGGTATCCGTCTCCCAGCAGGTGAACCAAGGCACTCCTCCCTCTGTCGGTCTCTGCCGCAGCCTGGTAGGGAAACGCTGAGCGCCATGGCTGACCGATCGGTCGGCCGGACCCGGCCGACCGATGCGCCGGGCGCCGGCTGCTTCTCCTGTGTCATCGACGACCACCCCCGCTTCCAGCTCGAAGCCCTCCGATGGTTCACCTCCTTGACCGAGCTGGCGGGGGTCGAACCGGGCGACCTGGTGGTGCACGTGGTCGGCCCCACGTCCACGGAAGCACTGGACTATCTGCGGGGCCGCGGGGTCGCCATCGTCGGGGTGGGCCGGTTCGACCCCCGCTCACCGCACTGCAACAAGGTCGCCGCGGCGCTGGCCCTGGCCAAGGTGGGGGTCGACGGCGTGGCCGTGCTCTCCGATACCGACGTGGCCTTTCTGGAGGACCCCCGCCGGCTGGCCGTGCCCGACGCTGCCGTGGCGGGCAAGCCCGTCGACGCCCCGGTGCCCCCACCCGAGGTCGTGGAAGCCATCTTCGACGCCGCTCATCTGCGCCGACCGGCCCGGGTCCCCCTGGCCGGGGAAGAGTCCACGGTGGCCGGCAATTTCAACGGCGGGCTCTACCTCGTCCCGGGGAAGCAACTGGCCCGGGTGGCGACGGCATGGGCCAGTTGGGCCCGGTGGTTGCTGGATCGTGCCGAGCTGCTCGAGGAGTGGACGGTCTACGTGGACCAGGTGGCCATGGCTCTCGGGCTGGCCGATGTGGGTCTCGATGCCCTCCTGCTCGAGATTCGGTGGAACACGCCGGTCCACGATGCATCCCGCATCCGGGCGGATGCCCCCGTGCCGGCCATGATCCACTACCACCAACAGGTGGACCACCGGGGCAAACTCACCAAGACCGGTGTGCCGTCGATCGACGGACAGATCGATCGGGTCAACCAGGTGGTCGAGGAGGCCCGGTTGACGGACCTGGCCCCTCCGCCGGTCCGGGACATCGAGCCACCGACGAGCGTGGAGGCCTAGATAGCAGCACGCCTCGGGCCACCGTTCCACGGCGTCGGTCGGATAGCATCGAGCGACTCGGGGATGATCGATCCCAGGTTCGGCGTGTCCGACGTCCTCTGGACACCGGCCGGCACAGGGCAGAGGGGGATGGGACCGGGTGACCGAACTACTCAGCGTCGTGCTTCCGACACACGATCGGCCCGAACGGCTGCGTGACGCAGTGCGTTCCATCTTGAGCCAGGAGTACCCATCCATCGAGCTGATCGTGGTCGACGACGGATCGACCGTTTCGACCGCTTCGACACTCGATGAGCTCACGGCGCAGGATCGGCGCCTGATCGTGGTGCGTCACGATCAGGCTCTGGGCTCCGCCGCGGCACGAAATGCCGGGCTGGCCGCGGCCAGTGGCGAGTTGGTGGCGTTCTGTGATGACGACGACGTGTGGCTCCCGGGGGCGGCCGGCGTGGCGGTGGCCGCATCGGGACCGTCGACCAGCGTGGTCTACGGCTGGCACCAGGTACTGCACGAGCAGACCGGTCGTTGTGTGACGTTCCGAGTTCCTGCCCAGTGCGGCCCTTCGGTCATGCGATGGATCAATGTGCCGTCCATCCTCTCCGGAGTGGTCCGCCGCTCGGTGGTTGGTGACGCCCTTCAGTTCGACACCACGCTCTACACCTCGGAGGACTGGGACCTCTGGCTGAGGTGCGCCGACCTCGCCCCCATGACGCTGGTGCCCACGGCCCTCTACCGATACGTCCAGCACGGCGGGGAGCGGGTCACCCGGGGGGACGCGGGTCACGACCAGAGTCATCAGCGCTTTCTCGACAAACACCGCTCGTCCATGACCGCGGCCTGTGTCGCCCACCACGAGCTGTTGATCGACCTGGTCAGTCGGAAGCGGACGACCGGGAGGAGGCAGGTGGTTGCCGCGCTGGCCCAGCCCACGAGAGTTGCGCCCGCCATGCTGCTGGCCGGTGAGCTCCTAGCCGGCGACGTCGGGCGGAGGCGCGGGGATCCGGGCCTCCCGCTCCGATTCGCCGCCGGGGCCCTCACCCGGGTCACCGGTCGGCCCCGAACACGGCATGACCGCACCGGTATCGATCGGCCGCGCCGTGGCGGCCTGTCCCGACCGCCCATCGGTGCGGCCTGGGGATGGGCGCAGACCATCGCCGCGCCGACCGCCACCGACTCTCTGGTGTCCGGGTCCGCATTGGTCCTGTCGCCGCATCCCGACGATGAGACCATCGGCTGCGGCCTGCTCATGGCGGAGAAGGCGCGCCGTAGTATCCCCATCGCCGTGGCCGTGGCCACCGATGGACGCGGTGGGTGGTACTCGCCGAGGGCGGAACCGGCACCAGACGACATCGTCGAGATCCGCCGTGGCGAATGGCACGGCGCCCTCGACGCCCTGGGGGTAGCCCGCTCGTCTCGCTTCGAACTCGGCTTCCGCGACGGCGAACTAGGCGATCACGAGGTCGAGGTTGCGGATCGGGTCGCTGACCTCCTTTGCAGCCTGCATCCGGCGCAGGTGTTCGTCACGAGACCCGGTGACCCTCATCCCGACCACCGCGCCTTGGCCCGGGCCACCCGGCGAGCCGTGGCCCAAACCTATGGCCCCGGTGACCGCGACGGTCGAGTCGGGGACCGGCCCGGTGCCCGCACCATGGGCCCGCCTCCCGATGTCTTCACCTACCGCGTCTACCCCGGAGAGGGCCTGTGGCCCAACGGTCGGCCGGCCCGGGTCACCGCCGTGTCCTCGGTGGCGCAGCTCGTCCGATCGATCGTCGGATTGGCCGGGAGACCGGCCCTCCTGCTCCGAGCCCCTGGGTCGGCGTCGACCAAGGTTGCCGCCATCAGGGCCCACGACAGCCAACGCCAACTCCTCGATGGTGAGCTCCGCTACGTCTGGGGCACGAGCGTCGAACTCTACTGGCCGGTGGACGGGGATGATCCCGCTGACCCTCTCGGCCCGGCCTGAGGCCGACCGCTCCCAAAGCCCACAGTCCCGAAGGCTCCGCATACCTCCTCGCCCTCGCCGGGCGGCACAACTGCCGGTGCGCCGCCTTGACACCTCTACGCTGACCGGTTCACTACAGCCACGGGCGACCGCTGGAGTTGAGCATCACGATGAGGTCACCGTGCCGGCATCGGGGTCGGCACCGGTGGCCCCGGTCGGGACCGGACTCGGTGCGGCCGGCGGAGACGGGGTCCGGCTCCACCAGCTGATCCGGCTCTTCCGACGGAGAATCGGCCGTTCAACGCCGAAATAGCTGGCCGAGGCGAAAGCGATCGACACCGCCAGGGTGGCGCCGGCCAGCCACCAGAACGGTTCGGCGCCAGGCGTCCAACGCGTCCAATCGAGGACCTTATTGACCAGATCGAGATGCCAGAGGTAGATCCCATAGGAGATGACTCCGAGACTGACGAAGGGCCAGGACTGAAGGAGCCTCCGTATGAGGCCCCGGTCCTGCGGTCCGAATACGGCCGGCAGGAGGAGCAGAAGGGCGAACAGTCCATACAGGGCCTGTTTCTCCATGTCCACCCGGACCGTCGTGAAGTCGAGGATGTTGTGGTTGGTCACGGCGTGGGACACGGCGACGAACGTCAGAGCGGCTCCAGCCCAGCTGACCCACGGCATGAACCGGCTACGCAGCCACCGCGGCTCTCGCTCCACCAACCACGCGCTCACGATGGCCAACAACATGCCCAAGGCGAACAGGTCGAGGTACGAAGGCAGCCAGGTGGGCAGGAGTGTGGCGTAGGTGGGGTCGGTCAGACAGTGTGGGTTGCACAAGGCAACGTATCTTCCGTTCCTGATGGTGATCAGCGGAAGGTTGAGGGCCCACCACCGGAATCCCAGGCTGATCCCGTAGAGGACGACCACACCGGCCAGTTCCCGGACCAGTTGGTTGGTCGGCGACCGGCGGCGAAGACCCACCAGCCCGGCGTAAAGCGGCAGGAAAAGGTAGAAGGCCATCTCGGTGCACAGCGACCAGGCCTGGGTGATACCTGTGGCGAACCCAGCCGGGAAGTAGATCTGCAGGAAGAAGTAGTGGATGACGACGCCCTGCCACCCCGGACCCAGGGAGATGGCATGGAACACGTAAGCCAACACCGTGAGGGCCAGCCAGTAGGCCGGGACGATGCGCAGCAGCCGCCGCTCCCAGAACCGCCGGGGGTTGGGTGGCGGATGGCCCGCCAGATGGGAGGCAGCGAAGGGCCGATAGAGGAGAAAGCCGGAGATGAGGAAGAACACCGACACGCCGATCTCCAGTCGGCTGGTGTAGGCACCCAGTTCGGAGCGGGAGGTGAAGCCCGAGATCCAGGCGGTGTGGAGCAGCAGCACGGACACGGCGGCGATGGCCCGAAGGCCATCGAAGTTGGAGAAGTGCCGGGGCTGGCGCACGGGGGGATCAACGGGTGAGACGGGACCCGTGGCGTCCGCCGCGGTATCCCCGGGGGCGTCGACTTCAGGGCCGGCAACGCCGCCCGGGGCACCCTGGACGGCCTCCGGCTCGTCCAACGGAACTGTGTCGAACTCGGTCTCCTGCTCCACAGATCGGTCCCCGTCCTCGATGAGCATGGCAAGGTGTCCTGACCCGGCACCCCTCCACCCCGCGCTTCAGTCTGTCACGTGGCGTCCGATGGCGGCCCGTGCGTCGACCACACCCTCACTCCGTGTTCCACCTCCATCACAGGCTGTTCCTTCTCAGTCACGGGCTACCACTCCCGTCGTCGAACAGGCTCAGGTGGTGTTCCCTGAGTACCTGGACCTGCATGCGCAGCCAGTGAGCCGTCCGGGCATAGTACAAGCGGTTCTGTACGACGACATCCGGAGTGTGGTCGATGTTCCGTATGATGGCCGCCTGGTCGACCTGCGTTACGTAGTTGGCCTTGACCCGAGGCAGAGCCTCATGCGTTCCCACCCCGACCTGCACGATGATGGCCACCGCCACCACCCACCGAAGGCAACGGAGGGTGACTCGGGCGCCGACCCCCGATGACCGCGGAGCGGTGGCCACCGGCGACGCAATGAGGCCGCCGATCATCGGCTCGGGCGTCGCCACCATCGTCGGAGGGGACGATCTCCCGAACCTCGGTGGCCGCTCGAGGAACGTCAGGTACACCCCCACCAAAATCAGTAGGTCGAAGGTGGCGTAGCGGGACTGGCCCGCTCCGAAGGGTCCAAAGGCGAGGCGTCCCTGCGTGACCATGACGGCGAACAGCAGGCCGAAGCAGATCAGGGCCACACCGACTGGGGCCGCCCCGTGCTCGTCCCGTCGTATGCCGTACCAGCCGACGGCGATGAGGGCCACCACCACGATGACCAGTCCAAACACCAGGACCGCCCGGTTGAACGTCTGGTGCTCGGAATTCGGCAGGCCGACCACCTCGCCCACTGCGTAGAGGAGAAATTGGAAGGCCACCCAGAGATGTTTCAAGGCCAAGGTCGGGGTCGGCCCCGCTGCCCCGTGGAAGTTGCGGAAGTAGAGCGCCGTCGTCGCCACGGCACTGGCCAACCACGACCCGACGATGACCATGCTCCGGCGGCGGTGATACAGGAGCACCAGACCGACGGGCCAGATGATCAGTCCCTGGAGGGAAGAGAAGCTGCCGACCACGGCGGCGGCGATGGCGAGCGCCACCGTCCACCAGTGCACCGTCTCCTGGTCCAGGAGGAAGAGGGCCAGGGCCATGCACAGGTACACCAGGTACCACGCCATCTGGAACCCCCACAGGGTGTTCTCCCACTGCACGAAGGAGAGGGTCAGGATGGCGACGGGGCAGTAGTAGAGCCAGGGCGTCCCCGGCGAGCGCCGCTTGTGGGTCAGCATGATCAGGAACGTGGCCACGAAGAGCATTCCCGCGCCCAGGTACTCCTCGACCTGTACGTTGAAGTGGACGGTGTGGGCCAGCCCCACCACGATGAGGTTGGGAAAGAAGATGCGATTCTCGTTGTGGGGGCTCCACAGCGAGCTCCAGTCCAGGAGATGGACATAGGACCGGTGGATCACCGGGATGTCGTCCCACTGGTCGAAGGAGATCGTATTGACGCTGTAGCGGACCAACAGGTAGAGGTAGGCAAGGACGGGGACGGTGAATCCGGCGACGGTCAGGACCTTGACGACCCGCGGATCGATCCGGTCGACCCAACGGCCCTCGGTCGACACCGGTGGGGTCGCCGATTGCTGCACTGCCTCCGGCGCCCTGGGTTCCATCACGCGGGCGGTCTCAGGCTCATGACGGGATCGCCGCGGCAGCCGTGGCCTCCGCGTTCACGGGACTGGTGGGTACGTCTGGGCCCGACTCGTCCGGGAGGGCTGGACCGTTTGGCAACGATCGCCGCCTCTTGTGGACGTGGGCCACCACCAGCGCCGTGGCCAATCCCGCCGCGCTGAGTAGGGCCATGATGAGGCCGACGGTGAGGGTGGCGGGCCAGTAGCGGAAGACGATCGTGTGGTGACCGGAAGGCACCCGGGCCTGGAGCATCATGCCGGCGTAGGACTCGAGTGGGAGCGGTCGCCCGTCGATGGTGGCGTGCCACCCCGGTAGATCACTGAGCCGGACGCGCAGCACCTGGGGAGTCGGAGCCGAGACGGTCACGCGCAGGGAGGCCGGGCCGGGGCGGGACGTCGGGACTGGCGTACCCATGGCCTCAACCGGGGGAAGGGCGCCACCGTGGCCGAGGGCGGTCACGGTGGCGATTCCGGAGTGCGGGATGCTGTAGAGGGACTCGTCGCCCACGGTCCGCACGAACGTCGAGCCCGTCGGGCCCGGGGTCCCTGAGTGCTCGAGCACATAACTGACCCCGTACAGACGAGCCTCACTGAGGGTGGTGATCTCCGGGCAGAACTCGTTGTACGCCTGCAGAGCCACCCCAGTGTGGGTGTTGTGCACCCACGACGTGTAGTAGCTGCCCGGGATGATGGGGTCGTAGGCGTCGAACTCGTAGACGCCGTAGACATCGTTGAGCGAAGGGTCCTCACCAAGCTGGCCACAGGGGGAAGGACCGAATCCGACCAGCGAGTTCCCCACGGCCTGCTTCAGGGCCACCTCGGCCGGAGTGGGCGGGAGGTAGGCGGCGCTGGACGACAGGATCGGCATGCCCGAGGACAGGAGGAACACGGTCTCACAGGCCAGCAGCGCCAGACCGGCGATGGTGCCGGCGTGTGCGGGTGTGAACCGTTCGCTGGTGCGTGCCCGGCGGTTGTACCAGGCCAGAGCCATCACCACCACCAGGCCGGCGACAATGCCGAAGGCCGGCCCGAAGAAGCTGGTGACCCGGATGGAGGCCTCGGCCGACGGCAGATCCCCCCGGCCCACCACGAAGACCACAGCCAACACGATGCCCGCCGCTCCGAACCAGGCTCCGGACCATCGGAGCACCTTTCGGTCTGTGTGCTGGCGGACCAGGGCATCCAACCCGAAGGCCGAGAGGCCGGCGGCTCCGAGCGCTATCGCCATGAGGGTCCGGTCCCAACTCACCTTGCCCAGCGCCGGCAGTCCGTCCATGAACGAGTTGACCGGGGGAACGAAGGCGATGGCCACCATCACCGCTGTCACCACGGCCAAGGCAATGACCTCCGGTCTGCGGATGCGTGTACTGAGACCTATGAGGGCCAGCACGACGGCGATGATGCCCACAAAGGCCGCCGTCTCCTCGTAGAAGAACGAGCCTCCGAAGACCCGGCTGTACGCCAAGGGAAGTCCGTCGAACCCCTGAGCGATGAAGTACATGAGGTAGTGCGGCTGGAGGGGTCGTACCGCTCCGAGACCATTCCGGGTCGACCGACCGACGGCCTGGAATCCCGGCAGGGCCAGCGGGGCCGACAAGGCCACACCGGCGACCGTGGCCACGACCAGGTCCCCGATGGGACGCAGGATGCCCCCGCTCCCGCCGATCAGCGGGAGACGCAACACCAGGATCACCCCGACGAATAGCGCCACGGCCAGTCCGAACACCGCCAGCACCTCGGGCTGCCCGGAGTAGACGGTAAAAGCCAGAACCACGGCGAAGAAGACGATGGCGCCTACGCGGTGAGTCGGTCGGACGACCAACACGGCGGCAGCCATCAACCAGCCGCCACAGGACATGACCGCGCCATGGGGAAAGCCCAGCCATCCCGTGAGCGGCCCACTGAGTTCGAAGACGGTGGCCCCGAAGGCGGCGGCCAGGACACCCAGCCCGAAGAGCCTGGTCAGGAGGTACACACCCGTCCCGGCCACCACCAGCGTGACCAGCTGACCGATGTCGTAGGCGTACTGAACGGGGAACAGATAGCCGACCAGCGCCGGAAGGCCCAGGGGGGCCGACTGCCAATTGAAGGCCAGCGGCAGGCCGAGTCCGGCGTACGGGTTCCACAGGGGAAGGTGACCCTGGTGTACTTCGGTCCACACCAGGTGGGACCAGGGGATCATGGCATCGATCTGGTCGCTGTTCACCGGATTGTGCGGGAATCCGGGGTGGTGTTTCGACAGTCCCAGATTGTTCAGGATGTCGTAGGTGCCGATGTGGGAGCCGTGCCAGAAGGCCGGCCCCAGAAAGACGACGGCCACGAGGACGAGCCACGCCACACCGACCACGTCGGGGCGAGCTCGACGCCAGCGAGATGGTTCCAGGGCCAGGGCCGTCGCCGATTGCGTCATCCATCCCCCCACCCGTGAAGCACCGATCGGAATCGTGTTGCCAGCCGGCGTCATTCTGCCATCAGAGCGCTGCCGTGGGGCAAAACCCTAGTCGAGGGCTACGCCGAGAGGCCGGGCGGGTCTAGCCTTTCCCCAGGCTGTGGGGTCATCTACACTGAACCGACCGGGGACGGGGGGTGGGAACTTGAGTGACGGGAGGCTGTGGATCGTCTGTCCCAGCTATCGGGACGTGGCCTCGTTCACCATGCTCCGGAGCCGGATCCTCGATGAGGTTCGGACTGATACGCGACTGGCCGGGCGCGACGTGACGTTCGTCCTCATCGACGACACCGCCGGATTCGACCCCGAGATCGAGGCACTCCGCAGCATGCCCGACATCCGGATCGTCGCCCCCCCGTTCAACCTGGGGCATCAGCGGGCTCTGGTCTACGGCCTTCGGCTCACCCTCCGGGATATGGAAGACAGCGACCTCATCGTGACCATGGACTCGGACGGCGAGGACCGTCCCGAGGACCTTCCCCTCCTGGTGGGACCTCTCGTCGACCACCCGCACCAGCAGGGAATGCTCGTGGTGGCCCGCCGCACCAAGCGTAGCGAATCGCTCAAATTCCGCGTGCTGTATCTCTGTTTCCGCGCCATGTTCCACACGCTGACCGGCACCACGGTGCGGAGCGGAAACTACGCCGCCTATCGCGGATGGCTGGCCAAGCGCATGCTCACCCATCCCTACTTCGATCTCTGCTATTCGTCCACGCTCGTGAGCCTGGACGTGCCCGTCACTTCCATTCCCTGCCCACGAGGTGTCCGCTATGCGGGGAAGTCACGCATGAACATGCTCCGGCTCTTCATGCATGGCGTGCGGATGCTCATGCCGTTCACTGATCGCATCGCCGTACGAGCACTGACTGCCTTCTCGGCGCTGTTCAGTGCCGGCATTCTTCTTTCCCTGGTCGTGGTGGCCATTCGGGTGTTCACGGATGCCGGCATCCCCGGTTGGGCCAGCACCACGCTGTTGGGTCTCCTCGTCCTGTCGTTCATCGCCCTGGGTAACTTCGTCGTACTCTTTGCCGTCTTCTCGCACTCGAGAGGGATCTCGCTGGCCAACCTGGAGGAGTGGAATGAACGACAGTCTCGAAGCTCATCTGCGTCAGCAGATTGACCGTTCGGACCGGTTCTTCTGGCACCGACTGCGCTGGTCGCTCGTCCGAACCTATTTGCCGAATGGCCGACCGTTCGAACTCATCGATATCGGCGCAGGTGCCGGTCTGGTGGGTAACTTCCTGGCTCGAGAATTTCCCGAAGCCACCTACCGGTTCGTCGAACCGATCGAGTCCCTCCGCCACTACCTGGCCGATCGGTTCGGATCCGAAGCCGATGCCTCGAACCAGACGGACTACCGGTCATGTCAGTTCGTCACGGTTCTGGACGTGTTGGAGCACATTGCCGATGACCACGCCTTCATCCGGGAGCTGGTGACCTCCATGGCGCCGGGGGCCGTTCTGCTCCTGACGGTGCCGGCCCTACCGCGGCTCTGGTCATCGTGGGACGATGCGCTCGGCCACCAGCGCCGCTACGACAAGTCGACACTGTCCGCCTGTCTGGATGGTCTACCGCATCCGCGTCCAGGAGATGAGTTTCCTCTTTCCTGAATTGGTTCCGTTGGCCATGATAAGGAGTCGACTGGGCCGGCCCGGGAGAGCACCGACAAGCGACGATGGCAGCAGTTTTCCGGTGCTCCCGGGCGTGGTGAACGACCTTCTTTACGGCCTCGGATCGCTCCCGCTGACGTGGCGATCGCACTGGAAGACCGGGACATCGCTCTTTCTGGCTGCCACGGTAACCGCCTGAACACCGATGACGGAGAACGCCGAGGACTTGGCCGTACCCGCTCGGCCCACTGTCCCAGCCACTGAGTCTGGGAGCGCAACGCCGAGGTCAGGCGGCCGTCGACGAGCCCGACATCCCCTGATAGTCAGGTGGGTCGCCTCGACCGCGGTGCTCTTCTGTCTCTTCGGCGCGTGGTCGTTCGCCCAACCCCTCGGATCCTCCAACGACGAGTCGGCCCAGCTGATCAAGGCGGCCTCTGTGGTCCGGGGCCAGATAGTGGGCCCGGCCCTCACCCCGACAGACGTCTCACGACTCACTTCGTCCAACCGCGGGGTGCTGATCTACTGCAACTACGTCTCGGGACCGGCGAAGTGTGACAAGGCCCTCACCGTGGTCACCGTGCCGGACAGCTTCGCCAACTACCTGGACTACGCCTGCTACAGCTCGCTGGTGGTGGTGCCGGCCGGCTGTGCCCGCGGCTTCCACGGTTCGGGGCGTCCGGTTCCGGCCACCACCTATGTCGGCCGCTACCCACCCCTCTACTATGCCCTCGTCGGTGTGCCGTCCCTCGCATCGCACACGGGCAGTGCCGACTACGCCATGCGTCTGGTCAGCGGGTTCCTGTCAGCCCTGTTCCTCGGCCTGGCCTTCGCCCTGTCCTCCCTGTGGTCCCGGTCGAGGCTCCTCCCCGCCGCCATCGCCGTCGGCGCAACTCCGTCGGTGTTCATCTTCGGTTCCGTAGTGAACCCCAGCGGACTCGAGATGACCACCGCCATCTGCGTGTGGACCGGGGGGTTGATCCTGACCCTCGACCGCAGCGACGACCCGCCCCCTGCACTGGTCGCGGGCACTGCTCTGGCCGCCGTCGTTATGGTGCTCCTCCGCGGCCTGTCTCCCCTGTGGTTGGCCGTCATCCTGGCCAGTCTGTTCGTGCTGACTCCATCATCGGCACGGACATTGGCCCGGTCCACCTCCGTGCGGTGGGCTGGGCTGGCCGTGGGCGTGGCGGGAGCGGCGGCAGTGGCCTACGTCGCCTGGGCCCACGCTCTCGACGTGTACCCGATCGGACAACCGGTCGCCTCCTCGGCCTCGGAGTGGAGTGTGCTGACCCAAGTCCTCGGAAAGACGTACGTCATCCTCCAGGAGGGGATCGGTACCTTCGGCTGGGGGTTTACCCGCCCCCCGCTGCCGGTGACTGTGGTGTGGGCCGCCATCGCTCTCACCGTCGTGGCGGTGGGCGTGCTCACCGGGCATCGACGCCATGCCGCGGTCATCATCGGCCTGTCGGCGGCTGCGGTCGTCCTGCCGGCGGCCCTGATGGTGTCCCAGGCCCACCGCGACGGAATCGTGTGGCAAGCCCGGGACGGTTTCCCCCTGTATGTCGGCATCGCCCTGGTGTCCGGCGCCGTTGCCGGCCGCCGCCACGGTGCCACACCGAGGGGACGATTCGAACTGCACAGCCGCTCCATGACGACACGCCTTGTCGCCACCATCAGCGCCAGTGTGGCGTTCGTCCAACTCGGCGACTTCTACTGGGCCCTCCGGCGGTACACGGTAGGGCTGGGTGTGTCCATCAATCCGCTGGACCACGTGCCCGGCCGATGGATCCCTCCGATCAATCCGGGACTCCTCCTGGCCGTGGTCACGGTCACCGTGGCGTGGTACGGGTACTGGATCGTGTGGTTGAGCGGGACCGTGCCGATCGAGCCCCGGACGTCATCGGTACGATCTGGGGCGCCGATTCCGAATGGATGCCCATGACCGCAACTGACACCGTACGCGTACCCCGTACATTGCTGGGTGCCCTGCGGCCGGCGGGTGTGGTGGCGATCTACCTGGTGCTCGGGGTCAGTGCCTATTGGACCGCGCTCCCGGGCATCTCGGATCGGCTGTTCGGCCAGACGACAGACTACCTACAGTCGGTCTGGTTCATCGGCTGGGTCCCCCACGCCATCGCCCATGGACTGAACCCATTCTTCACCAATGCAATGTTCGTCCCGAGAGGCGTCAACCTGGCCCAAAACACTGCCAGCCCACTGCTCGGGCTGATCGGTGCGCCACTGACGGTGGCCTTTGGTCCGCTGGTCACGACGAATGTCCTGATGGTATTGGCCATGCCGGCCTCCGCCACGGCGGCGTTCCTGGTGTTGCGAAAGTGGGACGTGTGGCTTCCCGGGGCGGCGATTGGTGGGCTGCTCTATGGCTATTCGCCATACATGGTCGGCCAGGGAACCGATCATGTGGAATTCGCCTTCGCCCCCATTCCGCCGCTCATTGCCCTGACCCTCGTGTCCATCCTGCAACGCCAGGGGTCGCCTCGACGACTCGGCATCCAGCTCGGGCTACTCCTCGCCGCCCAGTACCTCATATCACAAGAGCTACTTGTTGCCGTGGTGATCACTGCGATCATTGCCCTCGCCTGCGTGGCCCTGCGCCATCCGCGGAGCACCGCCGAGATGGTCCGCACCATGAGTCGATCCCTGTTGATCGCCCTCTCGGTTTCAGTGGTCCTGTTGGCCTACCCGATTTGGATGCTGGTGGCGGGCCCGCAGCATTCACACGGTCGCCCGTTTC
The DNA here is from genome assembly GCA_963737625.1 of uncultured Acidimicrobiaceae bacterium. Classification (GTDB taxonomy): domain Bacteria; phylum Actinomycetota; class Acidimicrobiia; order Acidimicrobiales; family RAAP-2; genus Bog-756. The sequence continues at coordinate 417,241 of CAVTTK010000005.1, read as the reverse complement.
CGCTGATCAATTCTTTCCACAACGACCTGTTCAATCTGGTCGTGCCCGGACCATTGCAGCAGGTGTCAATGGGAATGCGGGCGTTGGGAAACCATCTCATGTTGGGACCCAATCCGACGAGAATCGGCTACATCCTGATCGGGAGCAACCAGACTGAGTTCAATGGGTACATCGGGGCCGGGATCCTCGTCCTCTCGGGCATTCTCGTGTGGCGATCTCGACGCAGCCCTCGGATGCAGTTGGCGACCGTGCTGTTCCTCGTCACCACGGTGCTCTCTCTCGGCCCCTATCTGGTTGTCGACGCGCGCAACACCAACGTTCCCCTACCGTTCCTCCTACTCAGCCACATCCCCTTGATTGGGGATCTCCTACCATCACGATTCTCCCTGGAAGTGTTCGCCTTCCTGGCAGCAATGATCGCCTTCGGCCTGGACGACATCCATCGCCGCCCGGCGCGTCCACCATGGCTGACTGGCCGGGTGTTCGCCGCTGTGGTGCTCGCAGTACTCGTCATCACGCAGCTACCCCGATGGCCGTACCCGACGCAACAGGAGTCGACACTGCCAGCCGCGGTGCGTGCCGCCATTCCGGCGGGCGACCCCATCGCCATCACCTACCCGTACTCCACCGTCTTGACCGCCTATACCCTGCAACCCCTGGGATGGCAGTTGAGAAGTGGTTACCGCTTTCGCCTGCTGGGAGGCGATGCCCACGCCACCCGCCCCGACGGAGTGATGGCGACCATTCCGACGGTCATGAGTCCCTCGGGCCTACAGCAGTTCCTGGCCGGCCAGGCCGGATTGAGCCCCTACGGGCCTCCGTTGCCGTTGACCCCGGCACTGGTGTCCACCACCCGGACGACACTGTCCAACTATCACGTCCGCCTGGTCATCGTCGACCGGTCGCAGTCAGGGAGCGGTCCGGTCATGAAGCTCTTCCGTGCCGCCCTCGGCCCCCCCGACGTCACGTCGGGACAGTTCTCGCTGTGGAACAGCTGGCCACAGCACCCACCTGCGTCCCCTACCGGCCACTAAGGCGGGGGGCGGGTGGCCAACGGGCCCATCTCGCCCTGGCCCGGAACAGGCCACTGGCCGGAGGCGGAGGGAGCGCCAATGTCCGATGGCCAGTACTCGGTAGGGCCGTCGACCGTTTGGGGACGAACTCACCCGGCCGCATGCCTGTCGGCCACTGCCGGCGGGTTCGATCCGGCCAGCGCCGCTGGGCTGCCGGCACGGTGCGCTAGCTTTTCAATGGCCAGCGCGGAACGAGGGGGCGAGAGCGTGCAGATCTCGCACGAGGGGGCGGGACCTGAACCCGTGAGCGATCGAGGGCCACATCGGCGGGCCTGGCTGCCTGACCTGGCGGGCGTTGCCTGGGTGATCGTTGCCTCCATCGCCGTGGTGGTACCCGCACTTCACCACGGACTTCATCTTGGTCCTTACGACGTGCTGTCGAAGTACGGGATCACTCAGACGCGTGGTGCTTCTGTCCACAATCCGGCGTTGAGCGACCAGATCGCGCTGTTCATCCCCTGGACCAATCAGGCTTGGACGTTGGTGCATCAAGGCCATCTACCCCTCTGGAATCAGTACAGCGGCCTGGGCCTACCTCTTGCCTTCAACTGGCAGTCGGCACCGTTTGGGCTTCCCGCACTGGTCGGGTACCTCTTCCCCCTGCAATACGCCTACACGGTCGGAATCATCGTCACCTCCGTGATCGCTGGCACCGGGGCGTACGTATTTGCCAGAATGATCCGACTCGGAGTGATTGCGTCCGCCCTGGCGGGCTCGGTCTTCATTCTCAGCGGCCCCATGGCGTCGATTCTCGGGTGGCCCGCCATCTCCGTCGGATCGTGGACAGGCTGGCTCTTCGCTGCGGCGTTAATGGTCATCCGCGGCCGGAACCGCGTCCGCGCCGTCGCCGCCTTCGCGTTGATCTTGGCCATGGCCATTTACTCCGGCTACCCCGAACTTCTCTTCCTGCTCTTAGTGTCACTTCTCATATTTGTCCTCGCAGCGCTGCTGGGAGACGCCACCATGAGGCATTGGAGGCCCACCCTGCGGACACTGATGGACTTGTCCATCGCCTCTGTGGCCGGCGTGGCTCTGGCTGGACCACTTGTCCTCCCCGGTCTCCAATTGGCCAACGAGTCCAGCCGCCTGACGGCCAACATCGGAACCTTCGGCTCCGTGAACGCCTCGACGTACTTTGGCCACTTCCTGTTCCAAGGCTTCGATGGCCTACCGATCAGCGGTTCCGGATACTTTGGACCGATCGTCTATCAGGCGACCGCTTCCTATTTCGGAGTTATCGCCGTGGTGTTGTGCGCTCTGGCCATTGGGACCAGGTGGAAGCGGCCCGAGGTGATCGGGCTCTGTGGAATCTGCATCGTGATCTCCGTGCTGTGCTTCGTTCCTGGCGTAGTCGCCTCGGTGAAGGGCGTGCCTCTTGTCGGTTCGATTCAACTAGCGACAGCAGGGGTGCCTCTGGCCTTCGGTCTCGCATGCCTGGCCGGCGTCGGACTTGATGCGTTCGTCCGTAATTTCAGGTCGAGCCGCGTGCTCAGATGGGCTGGTGGGGGATTCGCCGTTGCGGCCTTGGTGCTCATCGGGTTCTGGATCTTGGGTCGCGGCCACTTGCCACCGGCACAAGCGCGGTCACGCGGTGGAGAGCTTCGTCTGGCCGGTAGTGGCTACGGCAGTGGGTGGCGCCGTTGTCGCATGGGTGGCCACCAGCGTCCACCGGAAAGTCGGGAGCCGGCAACTTCCCTATATCGCTGCCACCATACTCCTCGCCGTCGAGACTGCCTTCCTAGTCGCTGCGGGTGCACCGTTGTGGTCGTCGAGTCCCAAGGCCCTCACGCCAACGCCCACCGTGTCGGCGTTCCAACGAGCAGTTGGGTCCTCCGTCGTTGGGTTTGGCACCGACTCGTGCATCGCATCCACGATCTACGGCACGCCCGGACTCGGCATCATTCCCGACACCAACGTTGCCTTCCAGATCCATGAGTTCGCCATTTACGACCCGATCGCTCCGTCCAGCCTGTTCACCAGTTGGCGTGCACTTACCGGCAAGCCGGGGGGCCTCCCGTTCTTGGAGCACTTCTGCCCAGCAGTCAGCTCCGTGGCGGTGGCACGGCTCTTCGGCATCCACTATGTCTTGGAGCCCAGTAACACGCCCGGACCCAGCGGGAGCACCTTTGTCGGTTCGTTCGCCGACGAATGGCTGTACCGAATTCCAGGGGCGGCACCCGCCACTCTCGTCCGCGCTCCCTCGCCATCCAGCTTGCCCGCCAACAGCGTTCCCGGGATCCCCATCTCGGTTCACCACCCGAGCCCGGCCACGTGGGCCCTCAGAACGGACTCAACGACTCCTCAGGTGCTCCGACTACGCATTACGGACGTACCGGGTTGGCATGCAACCATCGACGGCCATCCGCAGAGGCTCCAGCGGTTCTCGGGAGTGATGCTTCAGATGAGGGTTCCACCGGGACATCACGTCATCGTGGTCGACTATGCCCCCGCAACCTTCACGTGGGGCCTGATCGCCGCGGCCTGCAGCGCCTCGGTCCTCGTCGCTGCGCTGCTCATCGACAATCGTCGACGACGCGAGCGGTGCGGTTCCGCCGCCACGGCGGCCTGATGCAGCCAGAGCTGACCGGACAGGCCAGGGTGGTCACGCTTCGGACAGCCTTGACCCGGAGCTCGATTACCTGGTGGCCTCCGCTCGGGCCGCGTGGACGTGGCGATCGGTCCGCTGCCCGAATCCCGCCGACGTTTCCGAAAGCGGTCGCTCGGGTCGAGCGCGACCCAAGAAATCAAACCACCCGGCCCTCCGCCGCACCTTCGCAGGCACGACCTCTGCGCTACGTTGCACCAGTCGACAGGACGGGACGAAGGGCATGATTACCAGATGTCGGGGCCAGTGAAGGCCGACCATCGCTCCGGGAACGCCCCGGTGAGCGACGCCGGACGGAGGCGGTGGTCCGACGTGGCCGGCGTGGCGTGGGTGGTGGCTGCGTCGCTCGCCGTCCTCACCCCCGCCCTGGGCCACGGGTCGTACCTCGGGCCGTTCGACATCCTGGGACACCTCGGGTTGAGCAGCATCCCGGGGACCGTCGTCCACAACCCCTCGCTCCGCGATCAGATCAGCCTGTTCGTGCCGTCCACCCAGCAGGTCTGGCTGCAGGTCCACCAGGGACACCTGCCGCTGTGGAACCCCGACAGCGGGCTGGGCCTCCCCCTGGCCTTCAACTGGGAGTCCGCCCCGTTCGGACTCCCCGCCCTGGTGGGCTATCTGGTGCCCCTGCGGTTGGCCTACACCGCCGGAGTCCTGGTCACCCTGGTGGTGGCCGGTACTGGTGGCTACGTGTTCGCCCGGCTCCTCCGCCTCGGCGTGATCGCCTCGGCGTTCGTGGGAACGGTATTCGTCCTCAGCGGTCCGATGATGGCACTCCTCGGATGGTCGGCCACGTCCGTGGGGTCGTGGGCCGGATGGCTCTTCGCCGCCACACTCCTGGTCCTGAGGGGTCGCCGCCGGGCCCTTGACGTCGGCGGGCTGGCCGTGGTGATCGCCTTCACCGTCTATGCCGGTCACCCCGAGACGGCCTTCCTGCTGTTCGGCACCCTGATCATCTTCGCTGCCGTCGTCCTCGCCGCACGGATCCCCCGCTTCCACGGCTCGGGGGCCATCCGTCGTCCCGTCACCGACCTGATTCTGGCCGGAGGCTCAGGAGCTGCACTGGCCGCGCCGCTCCTGCTGCCCGGGTTCCAGCTCATCGCCCAGTCGGGCCGCACCTCGAGCGGCAACTACGACAACCTCACCACTCCGGACCACTCGGTGCTGCAACTGGTGTTCCAAGGGTTCGACGGTCTCCCCGTAAGCGGCAGCCATTTCTTCGGAACCCTCTCCTACCAGTGGACGGCCGGCTATGTGGGGGTGATCGTGCTCGCCATGGGTGCGCTCTGCCTCCGGTTCCAGTGGCGACGACCCGAGGTGCTGGGACTGGCCGTCGGAAGCCTCCTGATGGCGGCCCTGGTGTTGGTTCCCGGCGTCCCTTCGCTGCTCAGTGGACGACCCGTGGTGGGAACCATCATCCTGACCCGCGCCCTCATCCCCCTGGCCTTCGGGCTGGCTGCACTGTCGGGTCTCGGTCTCGACACGCTGGCCCGTCGTCACGCCGATCCCGCCGTACGCCGTTGGGCGCTCGGATCCTTCGCCGTCCTGGGGCTGTTGCTGGTGGTGATCTGGCTCGTCGGTCGTGGGCACTTGCCGGCAACCGATACCCGCATCAGGCAGGAGAGCTTTGTCTGGCCCGCCGTCGGTGTCGTAGCCGGTATGGCCGTCGTCGGAGGTCTGGCCCGTGCTGTCCGACGGAGCGGCGGGGGTACACCCGTGTCCGCCGTCCGTGCCGCGTTGGTGACGCTGCTCGTGGTCGAGACGGCATTCCTCGTGGCCGCCGGCGCGCCCATCACGTCCTCGAACACGCGGCCCCTGGGGCCGACCCCCGCCGTCGCGGCGCTGAAGCACGTGGTCGGCGACTCGCTGGTCGGTCTGGGGTCCGAGCAGTGCATCTCCTCCACGTACCTGGGAACGGACCAGCTGGGCGTCGTGCCTGAAGCCAATGTGGCCTTCGGGGTGCACGAGTTGGCCCTCTACGATCCGCTCGCCCCGAGCTCCTACTACTCGGCCTGGAAGAGCCTGACCGGCTCGGAGGGCGGGAATCCGTACTTCTACCAGTTCTGCCCTGCCGTCAGCTCCTTGCGGGACGCTCGGCGGTTCGGAGTGGCGTACATCCTGGAGAGCCACGGTATGTCCGGTCCGCCCGGGACCCAGCACGTCGGTGCCATCGGCGACGAGGAACTGTACCGGGTTCCCGGGGCTTCCGCCGCGGTGCTGGTACCGGCGGCCCCGGACGGATCCACACCTCCAGACGACGCTCCGGGCGCACCAGTGGCCGTCCAACACCCCCGCCCGTCCACCTGGCGCATGGTCACCCACACCACCACTCCCCATGTCCTCCGACTCCACTTGACCGACGTCGCCGGCTGGCATGCCACGATCGACGGTCGAACACTGGACCTCGAGCGTTACTCGGGCGTCATGCTTCAGGCCCGCATTCCCCCTGGTCGTCACACCGTCGTGGTCGACTACTGGCCGTCCACATTCACCGCCGGTCTCATCCTGGCCGGTTGCAGTGCGGTGGGGCTCCTCCTGGCCATCGTGGTGTCGGAGTTCCGACGTCGGACGCGGACGCCCCCCGACCCGTCATCCCCCGTCGCCACAACGCCCTGACGTGGCCCGTCCGATGCTGCCATTGCGTCGGACGGGGCACCGGTGAATCGGGGGGAACGGGCCTCACCGGGATGCCCGGGCCCGGATGGCAGCACGCCAGCCTCGCCGACCGAATGCCAGCAGGACCAGGCCCACGAGTGCCACGGCCGCCACCACCAGGCCCACACTGAAGAGGACGGGCCAGTAGTGCAGCTCGATGAGGTGCCGGCCGGCGGGGACCCGGGCCCGAAGCATCACCCCGGCGTAGGAGTCGAGAGCCAGCGGCCGTCCGTCGATGGTGGCGTGCCATCCGGGTTCGTCGGTGAGGTGCAGAACAAGGGTCGACGACACCGGGCTGTCGGTGGTCAGTCGCCAGCTCGCGGGGGTCGGGTGGGTGACGTCCACCTGCTTACCGCCGTCGACGGCCGTCGACGGCGCGGTCCCCGCCGCCACCGGAGCGAGCTCGGCGGCGCCGGATCCCGGCACACGATACAGGTCCTCGTTCCCCACCTTCCGCACAAGTGCAGTTCCGACCGGACCAGTGGTCCCGGTCGGGACGAGCACGAACGACACACCGAACCGTCGAGCTTCAGCGGCCGTCGTGATGCCGGGACAGAACGAGTTGAAGATGGGGACTCCGGCCGGCGATCTGCTCACCTCCGACCAGGCCTCGGGATAGCCACGCGGGAGGACCGGATCGTAGACGTCGAACTCGTGGAGGTCGTAGAGGATGTTGGCCTCGGGGAGGATCCCTAGCCCGCTCAGTCCCGGACCGGCGTAGCAGCTGAGGCCCCCGAAGCCGACCGTCGAGGTCCCCACCACCCGCTGGAGGGCGGTCACGGCCGACGACACCGGTGGTCCGGTAGGAGACGACGACAGCAGCGGAGCACCCGAGGCCACCAGGAACGCCGTCTCGATGGCCAACAGGATCGAGCCGACCACCAGGCCGGGCGACAGCCGGCGCGGTCGCCGGTCCGGAGGCGAGTGATGGAACCTCGTCCATCCGGCCAATCCGACCACGGCCAGCAACCCTGCCACACTGGTGACCAGGGGCCAGTCCAGACTGGCGCGGCGCACGGCAGCCTCCCCGGCATCCAACCCGGATGAGCCGAACAGGCGCAGCACCCCGAGCAGGAGCAGCGCACCGGCAAACACCACACCCAGCACCCGCTGAGTTCTCCGCTCGGACGCCTCACGGACCAGCACCTCCATGCCCACGCCGGCGAGGACAGCGAGGCACAGGTCGAGCACCATGAGGGCCCGGTGCCAGTCGATGGTGCTCACCAGGGGGAGATGATCGAACACGGCCTGTACGGGCGGAAGGTAGAGGACCACGGCGGTGACCACACCGAGGACCGTCAGCGACAGGACCTCCGGTTGGCGACGCCGACGGATCACACCGAGGACGGCCAAGGCCACGACGATGACTCCGACATAGGCCAGCGTGTCGGTGTACACGGCATCACCGAAGACCTGGCTACCAGTCACCGGGAGACCGTTGTAACCCGGTACCAGGAGGTGCACCAGATCGTGGGGTGGAAGAGCCCGACCTACCTCGGTCTGGTCCAGCAGCCGTCCACTGCTTCGGGTAGAGCGGGCCAGCACCTGCATCCCGGGGAGGAGAAGCGGGGCAGCGAGGGCCGCCCCCGCCGCCAGTGCCACCGTCAGATCGGTGGCTGGATGCCGCCAGCGCCGCCCCCACCCCCCCGTTCGTGGCCTTCGGATGATGAGCAGGCACGTCACCATCACCCCGAGGGCCACGATCACGATCACGGCGATCTCCGGCTCCCCGGCATAGAGCATCAGGGCCACCACCACGGCGAGGGCCGTGACGTCGCGGGCCCGATGATGTCCGCGCACCACCAGAACGGCCAGGGCGAGCAACCATCCGGCCCAGGACATGACAGCGGCGTGGGGCCAGCCCAGCCAACCCACGAAGGAGCCGCTCAGTTCGAAGGCCGTTCCGGCCGTGGCGCAGGCCAGCACACCGAGCCGGAGAACGCGGGCCAAGGCATAGGCGCCGGTGCCGGCGACGAGCAAGGTCACCACCACCTGGACGGTGTAGGCGAGGTGCAGGGGGACGGCGTAGCTCAGTAGGGCGGGGAGGCTGAATACGGCCGACTGCCAGTTGAAGGCCAGGGGCATGCCCAGACCGCTCTGTGGATTCCAGAGGGGAAGATGGCCGGCGTGGACCTGGGTCCACGCCTGCGCCGTCCACGGGATCATTTCTGCGATCTGATCCCCATTGCCCGAGTTGCGGACAGTCAGTCCTGGCGCCACGGTCAGGCCGGAGCGGGACAGCAGGTCGTACGAGCCGAGCCAGAGGCCGTGGTGAAGGGCGGGCGCCAGTAGGGCGAGTGCCGCCCCCACGACCCAGGCGACGCCAACGAGGTGAGGCCACACCCGGCGCCACCGAGGAACCGGCTGTCCGCCGTCGCCCACCTGCCCGTCAGCCATCGTGCGTCCTGACCACCATTCACGTCGTGCCGACCCCGGCTCCGGATCCCGGTCCGAGGAGGCACACTATCGGCTGGAGGTCACCCAACCGTGGCCACCCGGCGCCTCTTCCGGACGGAGGCCCTGGGCTGAGCTCAGGCGGGCGGCGGGGTCGGGGTGGCGGTGTGTCCCGGGTCCAGCGTCCGTCGACGCCACTTCATCAGTGGCTTCTCGATCAGATACCAACTGGCCAGGGTGATCGGGATGACGATTGCCATCCGGACCACTTCCACCAACCAGAACGGCCATTGAACGGTTGACGGGCTGATGGCCTGGAACACCGGCCAGTGCACCAGATAGATGGTGTACGTCATGTTGCCGATCAGTACAAGTGCCGACAATCCGATGATCCGGGTGCCCAGACCCTGGGGTTTGACCACAAAGTAGACAATGACGACCGCCGCGGCGATCTCACCGACGGGCAACCAGACGAGGGGAAGCGACCGCGATCCCACGTTGACCATGAACAGGATCCACACGGTGATGACCACCGATGCCGCGGCGCCGATAGTGAGAATCCGTTTGGTCCGTGGTTTCCAGTCCTCGAGGTGCCCACCGCTGGCGATGAGACCCAAGAGGCATCCGAGGAAGAGGGCGTCGGCCCTGGTGTCGAAGGCGTAGTAGGCCCGGTCGGCAACGTGGAGGTTCCACACGGGAGCGGCGAGCACAAGGTGCATGCGGTCGACGACGGAGATGAGGATGCCGGTGCACGCCAGCCCGTAGGCCAGCTTCCGGCGCCCGAATTTCGAGGGCAACCAGCAACAACGCCGCCCAGATCAGGTAGAACTGCTCTTCGACGGCCAGGGACCAGCACTGGGTGAGAAATCCCGAGTACAGCGGATTGTGCTCGAAGGCCTGGCGGTAGTCCGAGTAGAACAAGGCGGCGGCACTGTCGCCCCACACCCGCTGCGATGCATCCGACACGTAGACGACCGAGGCGTAGACCCCGATCAAGGCGATGGTGAGCGCCAACGGAGGTAGCAGTCGGACGGATCGACGCGAGTAGAACTTGCCCAGACTGATCTGGCCCGTTCTCTGGTGCTCTGTGGCCAACATGGTGGTGATGAGAAAACCGCTGAGTACGAAGAAGACCTGGAGCGGAAACCATGCGCCCTGAAGGGCGGTCAGGCTTGCATGATAAAGCACGACCGGAATCATCAACAGTGCCCGTACGCCGGTGAGGGCAGGTTGGTTCCCGAGGGAGAACGGCTTGCCCCCGGGAGAGGACGGGAGCGTTTCCGCTCCGCCGGGAGTGGCGTTCGTGCCGGGAGGCGACGTGTCCGTCCGAGTGAGGGCAAGCGCCGTAGGCGGAGATTCCTCGCTCATCGCGCCCATTATGTCCCATCGGAGTTCGCACCTTTCAGCACAACGAGAGGGTGGCGCCAGGTCGATGGCCGCGACCTGGTGGCTTGCACGCCTGGGGGGCGGATAGCGTCAAATTAGGGTATGCCGTGGTACTGCTCGGAGTCCTCGATCCTGCTCCGAGCCAGCTAGGCGGAAGGAACATTCGATGATCCCCGTCACCATGGCCAAACGCCGGGGCGGCAATCGGCCGGCCGACGGCTCGGTTATCCGGCTCGCCAGCCCGAAGGGGGTGTTGGGGTCGGTTTCCATGCCTCGAGACAGCACACGTTCACCCCAAATCCGGCGGTGCCGCCCGAACGCCGGTGGGCACCGGCTTGTGGCACGGTGGGCATCAGGATCGGGTTGTAAAGTCTTCCTCGGTAGCGCGGTGCGTGCCAACGGGGGGACCGACGACGATGGATGAGATCTCGGACGTGGACGAACCGACTCGTCACGATCCAGTCGAATCATCGCCCCCGGCCCGCAGCTTCGGTCAGGTGCCCGGATTCGACGGCCTGCGGGGTGTGGCCGTCCTCATCGTGTTCGTGGCCCACATGGACGTGATCCTCCCCATTCCCACTCTCCTGGTCATCCCCGGAGCCACCGTGTCCCTCAACTCCTTCTTCGTTCTGAGTGGCTTCCTCATCACCGCGCTCCTGCTACGCGAACAAGCCAAGTACGGCAAGATCGGCGCCCTGCCCTTCTATCGGCGTCGGGCCCTCCGCCTCTTACCGGCCCTGTACGTCGTAGTGGTGGCCAATGCCCTGTTCGCCTGGGCCAGCCACCAGTGGCTGCACACGGAGTGGCCGTCCATTTTCTCGGTGCTGTTCTACTTCTCGAACTACTACTCGGCTTCTGCGGCCGGGCCGCTGACTCCCAAGCTGGCCTCGGGCTACCAGCACCTATGGTCCCTCTCGTTCGAGGAGCAGTTCTACCTGATCTGGCCGTGGTTGACCATCGCCCTGTTGACCATCCGCATGCGACTGCGAACCGTAGTGATCATCCTGCTCTCGCTCATCGCCTTCATCGCCGTACGCCGGTACATCCTCTACCAGGACACCCACCGGTGGTGGTCGCTCTTCTACCGCACCGACACCCGGGCCGACTCCATTCTGTGGGGCGCGCTCCTGGCCCATATCTGGGTCCGCGGCAGGGAGCCCAAGCGAGGGCTGACCATCGCAGGCTGGATTGCCGCAGCGTTCCTCCTGGCCTGCCTGCCCTTCGCCACCCAGGAAGGCCCGTTCGTCTACTGGGGAGGATTCCTGGCCATCGACCTAGCCTGTGCCGTGCTCATTCTGGCGCTCCTCAGCGGCCGGTGGGGAGGGCGTCACCTGTTCGAGCTCAAGCCGTTCGTGGCCCTGGGCGTGGTCAGCTACGCCTTCTACCTCTGGCACCTCCCGGTCTTCTTCGCCATACGATATTTCGACCCCCACTGGAACGACGTGGTGCGGGTGGTGGTGGCCATTGTCGTGACCCTCGGACTGACGATCGCGTCGTGGTTCCTGCTCGAACGCCCATTGATGCGGTGGAGCAAGCGCCTCGAGAGCAGGCGACACCCGGACATGAACACCGTGCACGTTCGCGACCCGGCCTCGGATCCACCCCCGGTGGACGGAGCGCCCGGGCACGGGAACGGCCTGGTCGCCGAGAGCGGCCAACCGGCCACGACCCCCTCGCTCCAGTCCGAACCGGTACCGTCACCGCCCCGTCGACCTCAATCGGAGAGTGGCTGACCACGGTCGCTCGGGTGGCGATGGCGGCGTCGGAGAGCCATTCCGATGAACCCGGCGCCCACCAATGCGGCCGCGGCACCGGCGGCCAGAACGAGGCCGGCGGTGAACGCTCCCGGCCAGTAGTCCAGCCGCACGACGTGTCGGCCGGCCGGAACGTCGAGCTGCATCATGACGTCGGCGAACGGCCGCAGCGGCACGGCCTTCCCGTCCACGGTGGCATGCCAACCGGGTACGTCGGTGAGCCGAAGTCGGAGGATCTGCGCATGGTGGGCCCCGGTCGTCAGAGACCAGGATGCCGGGTTGGGATGGGTGACCGCCACCGGGGTGCCCACAGCGTCATCGGGCGGGTCCTCCCCCGAAGGCGACACCGGCACCAATGTGGCCGCACTGGCCCCGGGAATCCGGTAGAGGCTCTCGTCACCCACCGTGCGGACGAAGACACCGCCGGCTGGCCCGGGGCTTCCCTGGCGGTCGACCACGTACCGCACCCCGTAGAGCCGGGCCAGCCGGGCGGAGCTCAGTCCGGGGCAGTACACCGAGTCGCTGACCAGTCCGGGAGAGGTCGACGAGACCGCGCGCCAGGACGAGTAGTAGGAACTCGGGATCATGGGGTCATACAGGGCGAGCTCCTGGATGCCGTAGGGCACCTGGGCGTTCTCGGGAAATCCCAGGCCAGGAGGGAAGAAGCACGTGGAGGTCCCCAACCCGACCACCGACGATCCCACCGCCTGCTTCAAGGACACCTCCGCCGCAGTGGGGGAGAACGGTGTCGAGGTAGCTGTCCATAACGAGGCGCCGGACATCACGAGAAATAGGGTCTCGCAGACCATGAGCACACCGGCCGCCCCATAGCCGGCCTGGCGACGCCACCGTGCGGCAGGCCGCGAGTCGCCATCCCTGTCCACCCACACCAGGATTCCGGTGATCAGCAGTCCCAGCACAATCTGGACGACGGGCCACCCGAAGCTCCGGTTGCGGATGGTGGCATCCGAGGGGCTCAGATGACCGCGCCCCACCGTCCACACCACGAGGACCCCTCCGGCGGCGGCGAGGAACCCACCGAGGGCCCAGCGGCGAACGACCAGCTGGCGATGCTCGTGGATCAGCACGTCCATGCCCACGGCGGACAGCACGGCCAGGCCGAAGGTCATGGGAAGGATGCCCCGCTGCCACAGCAGCGTGCCCACCAAAGGGAGTCGGCCCAGCACCGCCACCGCCGGGGGGACAAAGGCCACGGCGCCGAGGACCGCGGTCATGATGGCCAGGGCCAGCACCTCGGGGCGGTGGAAGCGAGTGCGCACAGCGAGGACGGCCAGGACCAATACGATCACCCCGACATAGGTGGCCGTCTCTGAATAGCCGCCCACGTAGCCGAACCAGTGACTACCGGCGATGGGAAGGCCGTCGAAGCCTTGGAAGGCCAGGTGGGTCAAGTTGTGCACGGGCAAGGCCGGGTTCCCCTTCAGGATCTCCCCGGGATCCCCACCGGGTGCGCCACGCTCGGACCCGCGGATGACCTGCAGGCCAGGAAGGAGGAGCGGGGCACCAAGGGCCCCGCCGGCCAAGGCGGCGAACACCAGATCCAGCGCCGGTGCGAGCACCGGCCCGGACCCACCTGACCATGGGGCCCGCCGCACCAGCAGCACCGCAGCAAAGACGGTGGCGGCCAGAGCCACGAGAACCAGCACTTCGGCCTGTCCGGCGTACACCATGGCCGCGATGACCAGGGCCATGCCGGCGATGTGGCGGATCCGGTGCCCGCCCCGGAGCACCAGGACGACGGAGGAGAGCAGCCAGCCCGACCACGACAGCACGGCGGCGTGAGGCCAGCCCAGCCAGCCCAGCATCGGCCCGCTCAGTTCGAACACGGTTGCTCCGAACAACGAGGCCAACAAACCCAGGCGGAGGACACGGCCGAGGACGTAGGCGCCGGTTCCGGCGATCACCAGGGTCAGGACGACCTGGACCGTGTAGGCCAGATGGAGTGGGAACAGGTAGCTGACCAGAGCCGGGACGCTGAAGGCCACCGTCTGCCAGTTGAAGGCCAGGGGCATGCCCAGTGCCTCATAAGGGTTCCACAGCGGCAGATGGCCCTGGTGGACCTGGGTCCATGCCAGGGTCGTCCACGGGATGATCTGATCCGACTGGTCCCCGGCCTGCAGGTTGTGAACCACGACGCCCGACTGCCGCAACACCCCGAATTGGGACAACACGTCGTAGGAGCCGAAGGAGGCCCCGTGGCGCAATGCAGGCACCAGGACGACCAGGGCCACGGCCAGGAGCCAGACCACGCTGGCCCCATGCCACCAGACCATGCGGCCGGACGGTCCTGTGGCCGGAGTACCCAGGGGTGCCCCTTCTCCGACCCTGGCTGGGTCTCCCATCAAGACCGGTCCCTCCCCCACGCCGTGAGCTGCGCGGAGTATAACCAACGTGCGTCTGGCCCCCAGGTCACGGGGCCAAGAATCGTGCTCCCAGCGTCAGCCCGCGGGTGGGGGTCGGCGCCGCATCATCTACCATCGTGGCCGCATCGGGGCCGGGACGGTGTGCACCTGGCAATCGGGGCGAGGAGGGCAGCATGGACATCACACGACGGCAACTGCTCTTCGGCGGAGTCGTCCTGGCCGGTGCCGGACTGCTTGACGCATGTGCCAGCCCGACCACGGGCTTCTCGCTGCTCCAGTCAACCGAGGGGGTGCGGGTCACCCAGGGTCGCACCATCGCGGTGCGTTACCGAGCGAAGGTGCAGCCGGGCAGCCTGCTGGTGGCAGTGGTGAGCCGGTCATCGGCCTCCACGCTGGCACCCACCATCGGCCAGGTGGCCGACGATGCCGGCAATCACTGGCGACAGGCGGTGGAGTTCTTCACCGACGATCATTTCGGGCTGGACCTCTGGTATTGCGAATCGGCCGGCGGGGGGAACCGACCCACCGTACGGGCCATCGGACTGGGCTATCCCCCGCTTCCGGGGATCACCGGCATGAACATGCAGCTCTTGGAGTACGCCGGTGCTAGTGGCTTCGAACTGTGCGACCAGATCGGCCAAGCTCGGATCTCCGGTGCATCGGTCGCCTCCACCACCAACTTCGCCCTGGCCGCTGACCACGAGTTGGCCATCAGCGTGGTCATGGGGGACATGTCGGCAGCCACCGTGCCGCCGGGGTGGAACCGTCGACTGGCCGACACCACGCAACGGTGCTGGGTGGCGGACACCGTCGATACCGGGACCGCCAATACCGGTCGGCCCCTGCGAGCCCGATGGACTGGACTGACCGGAGGGACGAAAGGTGTGGGCATCGTGGCCACCTTCGTACCCAAGGGCGTCCCGGCCACCAACCGGCGACTGGTGCAGTCCTCCTACACCGACTCGGCCATCCTCCCCGCGGGGGCCGGCCATGCTGTCTGGACCTCACAGCCGTACCCGGTCAACCCGACCCGCGGGAACACCCTGGTGGCCTTCATGAACGGATCGATCTACAACCCGGCCATCCAGTGCGGCTCGATCCAGCACGTCACCGACTCCGCCGGCGGGCACTGGCACCGCCTGGCCGAGTCGGGGCCCGACGATCACACCGGGATCAACATCTCGTGTTGGATGTGCCCTTCGGCAGTCGGAGGGCCCACCGAGCTCACCGCCACGTTCTCGAATGACAGCCAGCAATTGTCGTGTCTGCTGCTGGAATTCGCCAACCTCCCCGCCAATCTTCTCGTGAGCGGCGTGGAGCGGCGGACCTTCGGCAGCGACGTACCCCCCCTGTCGATCAGTACACCGTTGGCGGCCGGTGACATGGCCCTGGCCTATCGGACCTCGATCTTCGTGCTTCCCCAGGGGCCGGGGTCGGCCGATTGGCACCAGATCCTGTCCGACACCACCGGAGCCAACGCTCTGATGATGCTCGACACAGCCGCCGGACCGCTCACGGCGACCTGGTCCGGGTCGGTGGTCCGGGGAGGCCTGGACATGCTCTTACTCGCGCTGCGCGCCTCAGCCTGAACCATCTGGTAGCCGAGACTCACATCCGGCCCGTGCCGGATGCCCGCGCCTAGAGCAGCGAGTCGACCGCCGCACCCTGCGCCGGTTGCGCCTTGTCGGCACGGACGTTCCGATACGCCAGGTACCCCGCAGCCACGAAGGCCACCAACGCGATGAAGGCCGCTATGGCCCCCCTCTTGTGGTAGTGGCCCCTGGCTGGGTACCCGTGCACCGTCAGTTTGCGTCCCGGTATGTAGCTGGGTAGGGCGTGAATCGAAACCGTCAAGTACTCGATAGCGACATACGTCGCCAGGGCCCCCACGATGACCAGCAGAATCACCCATATCCATTTCATGGTTGGACACACTAGTCAACACGCCGCCCGGATGCTCGGGGACTAGACCGGAACTCCGAGCCGACGTCCCGGCCCGGGGCGCGTGAGTTTGCTGCTCAATTCCCCAAGAACCACCGGGACGCCCGCGACGCCCGCTCCGCCTGGATCAGCGCAGCATGCCGCAAGCGGCGAAGGGCCCGCCGACGAGCCTCCACAGTGGCAAGGAGCATTAGACCCAACAGCACAAAGGCAATGCCCATGAAGCCAAGAGGCCTGACGTCGAGTCCGGTGAAGGGGAGCGTAGCGGTCCCTGCGTGACTCGTGGGATCGGTCGTAGACGAGGACGATGTGGCACCGGCGACAGGAAGAGGCGCACTTGTCGTAACGGTATTCACCTCCGCGGTCTTCACAGCCTTCACCGGCTTGGTGGGCCTCACCGGCTTGGTTCGGGGCGGCTTGGTGGTGCTGCTAGTGCCGCCAGGCTTGGTGGTGGTAGTGGTAGTGCCGCCGCCTCCTCCGCCACCCCCGCCTCCTCCACCGCCGCCTCCGGGACGGGTGGTGGTGGTAGTGGTCGAGCCCCCGCCGGGTCGGGTGGTAGTCGTGGTCGAGCCACCGCCAGGACGGGTGGTCGAAGTTGTGGTGGTCGAGCCGCCGCCGCCGGGACGGGAGGTGGTCGTCGTACTGCCGCAGTTGATGGTCATCCGATGACCCACCTTGTAGCGGAAGTTCTGCCCTCCCATACTCACATCCGCCTGGAGTTCAAAACTGGCATCGCCCTGGATCACGCCGCAGACCGACGTCCCATAGCTGACGACCAACAGACCTGACGTACCGGTGGCCACACCCAAGAGCGGAGCGCCTGGTTCGAATGGCTCGTTCACCGACAGCTTCCACACACATCCCGGCGGGGAGTTGCGACAGGGTGGCGTCGGGATCAGCAGCGTTACCTCATTGGCCGAGGGAATGAACTTGATGATGGGGAAGGCACTCGGCCGTGAGGCGGCCGAAGCCATGCCCATGTTGATCAAGGTGACTCCGAGCGCGACCGAGATAGCAGCCACCACCGCTACCCGACGATTGGTACTCCTGCCACGCTCCCTCATCCACTTCCCTCACTAGAAGCCGCCCCCTCAGCGCCCACACTCCCCGAACTCCTCGCGACGCGCTTACGTCATCGAAACCCCCCCGGGCGAAGTTCAAGGTCATGCTGCAGACTTCCGAATTGTACCCGTACGTCAACGGATGTTGCGTACTCAACCTCGCTCCGGGGTCGAGTGCTGACTCTCCGCCTACGAAAGGCCTCGATTCCGTCACGGAAACGCACTGGTCGATGACTCTCCGTGGCCGAAGACCATGACCACCGAACCCAGCCACTGGCTTGTAGCCGCTAGCGGGGAGAGGGAGCGTCTTCGATCCGGGCCAAAGTCGACAGCACCAGGTCGACGGCGTCGGCTAGCGGCGTGCCCGGCTCGATGACCAGTTCGGGGGCGGTGGGAACCTCATAGGGGTCGTCGATCCCGGTGAAGGAGGCAATCTCACCGGTCGAGGCCTTGGCGTAGAGGCCCTTCGGGTCTCGCCGGGAGCACAGATCGACCGGCGTCGCAAGGTACACCTCAACGA
This sequence comes from uncultured Acidimicrobiaceae bacterium, assembly GCA_963737625.1. Classification (GTDB taxonomy): domain Bacteria; phylum Actinomycetota; class Acidimicrobiia; order Acidimicrobiales; family RAAP-2; genus Bog-756. The sequence continues at coordinate 399,468 of CAVTTK010000005.1, read as the reverse complement.
ACGGAAGCCCGGCGCGCTCGTGCAGCTGGCGGGCGAGCTGCCGGGACTCGGCATAGGGGCTGATGAGGGCGACGAGGGCCACGGCCCCCGCATCGGCGAACATCACCGACACCTCTGCGGCCCGACGGGCGTTCTCCATGCGGGATTCACGGCCGAACCCCAGATCACTGTTCAGTCCGGTGCGCATGTTGTCACCATCGAGTCGGTAGGCGGAACGACCTTGCTCCACCAGGAGGCGCTCGACAGCCGCAGCCACCGTCGACTTTCCCGAGCCCGACAGCCCGGTGAGCCATACCGTCGCCCCCCGGGTCGTCGTGCACGAGGCACGATCGGAGCGGGTGACCTGCGACGCGTGCCACGTCACGTTGGCGATGTTCGGCTCGTCCACCTCGACCTCAGTCGGGTCCGTGCAGCATGCCGGCTCCCACCGTCACATTGGTGTCCTCGGCCGCCAGGATGAACGAACCCGTCTGCCGGTTGCGGCGATAGCTATCGTAAAAGAGCGGCTGTGTCACCCGCAACGTCACCCGCCCGACATCGTTCAGTCCCAGTGACGTTGCCGACTCGTCGCGGTGGAGCGTGTTCACGTCTAGTCGGTAGTGGACGTCGCGTACTGACAGCCCGCACCCAGCGCGTGGTGTGCTTCAGGGCCAGGAAGTCCCCGGGCTTGAGCGGCCGTTCGGTCATCCACGCCACCATGGCGTCGAGGTCCTGCCCCACGGTGGGCTGATTCATCGGGCGGCAGATGAGGTCGCCGCGCGATACGTCCACATCGTCGGACAGCCTGATGGTCACCGACATGGGAGGAAACGCCTCGTCGATCGGCCCCTCGAAGGTGTCGATGCCGGCCACCGTGGTCGTGAGCCCCGACGGGAGCACCATGACTTCGTCCCCCGGCCGGAACACCCCGCCGGCCACGCGGCCTGCATACCCGCGGTAGTCGGGTTGACTGGTGGCCTGCGGCCGGATGACCCACTGGACAGGGAGGCGGGGGTCGATGAGGTTCCGGTCCGACGAGATGTAGACCTGCTCGAGATGATGGAGGAGGGACGCTCCTTCGTACCAGGGCATATTGGCCGACCGCTGGACCACGTTGTCACCCTGCAGTGCCGAGATGGGGATGAAACTCAGGTCGGAGACATCGAGCCGGCTGGCGAAGGCGGCAAACTCCTCCCGGATGGATTCGAAGACCTCACGGTCGTAGCCCACCAGGTCCATTTTGTTGACGCATAACAGCAGGTGGGGCACCCGGAGCAGCGAGGCCAGGAAAGCGTGTCGGCGGGTCTGCTCGACGATGCCCTTACGGGCATCGACCAGCACGATGGTGAGGTCGGCGGTGGAGTTCCCGGTCACCATGTTGCGGGTGTACTGGATGTGCCCAGGGGTGTCAGCGATGATGAATTTACGGGCCGGCGTGGCGAAGTAGCGGTAGGCCACGTCGATGGTGATCCCCTGTTCACGTTCAGCCCGCAAGCCGTCGGTGAGCAGGGCGAGATCTGTGTACTCGTCACCGCGCTGCCTGCTGACCCGCTCCACCGACTCCAATTGATCCTCGAAGATGGCCTTGGAGTCGTAGAGCAGGCGGCCGATGAGCGTGCTCTTGCCGTCGTCCACCGAACCGGCCGTGGCCAGACGCAGCAGTTCCATCAGAAGTAGCCCTCGCGTTTGCGGTCCTCCATGGAGGCCTCGCTGACACGGTCGTCCGCCCGGGTGGCCCCACGCTCGGTCAGCCGCGACGCCGCCACCTCCGCCACGATGTCCTCGGCGCAGTCGGCCGACGACTGCACGGCCCCGGTCACGGTCATGTCCCCGACCGTGCGGTAGCGCACCGATGCCTCGAATACCTCTTCGTCCTCGCGGGGAGACACATAGGGGCCGACGGACAGCAGCATGCCGTCACGCCTGAAGACCTGCCGTCGGTGGGCATAGTAGATGGTCGGCAGGCTCACATCCTGGTCGGCGATGTACTGCCAGATGTCCAACTCGGTCCAGTCGGAAAGGGGAAACACCCGGATGTGCTCGCCGGCCCGGTGCCGGCCGTTGTAGAGGGACCACAGCTCCGGTCGCTGGTTCTTCGGATCCCACTGCCCGAACTCGTCCCGGAACGAGAACACCCGCTCCTTGGCCCGGGCCTTCTCCTCGTCCCGGCGGGCACCGCCGAAGACGGCGTCGAAGCGGTGCTCGGTGATGGCGTCAAGCAGGGTCCGGGTCTGGAGCCGGTTGCGCGAAGGATCGGGTCCGATCTCCTCGGTGGCGCGACCGGCGTCGATCGTCTCCTGCACCGAGGCCACCATCAGATTCACGGCGAGCTGGTCGGCGAACCGGTCACGGAACTCGAGCACCTCGGGGAAGTTGTGCCCGGTGTCGATGTGCATGACCGGGAAGGGAATACGACCTGGCCAGAAGGCCTTTTGTGCCAGGTGCAGCATCACCACGGAGTCCTTGCCCCCTGAGAACAACAGGACGGGACGCTCGAACTCGGCGGCCACCTCTCGGATGATGTGGATCGACTGAGCCTCGATGCTCTGCAGCTGCGTCAACTGATACTGACCCGATGCCCCCGAGCCCCCACCCCGTTCCATGACCGAAGAATCTAGCCTCTGCCCCCGTTCAGGGGAACAGGCCGTACACTGGTCGACCAGGTGTGACGGTCGGCAGCCGGCGATCCGGACCTGCCGCTCGAGCTCGGGGGAGATGACGATGGGGCCGAACGGAGGAGGGCAGGTGGTGCCCCAGGACGGAGTCCCGCCCCATGACCCCGACCGCATGCCCGTGATCGGCGCCGGTGAGCCCGCGCTCCCGTGGCCCCCACGGCCAGGGACCACGTCCGACGCCGGGACGGCGGCCCGGCTCCACGCCGAGCAGATCACCCGGGGATTCCTCTCGCTGCTCGGACCACGGTTCCTCGAACGCCTGTACCGACGGATCTGCCTCGACCCGTGCTCGTTCCTCATCGTCGTCGGCGACGGCCCGGGCGAGGGCGGGCAGGCCACAGTGGGATTCGTGGCCGGCTCGACCGACGTTCCCGGCCTCTACCGGTCGTTCCTCCGGCGGGACGGCGTGGTGGCCGCGCTACCGGCCCTGGGTCACCTGGTGGTTAACTGGCGGCGGGTGGTCGAGACCCTCCGGCACGGATCTTCGGGCGGCACGGGTACCGGTCGGGGGGCCGAGCTGCTGGCCATGGCTGTGGACCACCAGTTCCAGGGTCAGGGCCGAGGACGGACGCTGGTCCTGGCGTTCCAGGCCGAAGTGGAGCGCCGCCACACCCACGCCGCCCACGTCGTGGTGGGCGCCGACAACCGGGAAGCGGTGGCCCTGTACCAACGCACCGGCTTCGTCGCCGTCGAGCGCTTCGAGCTTCACCCCGGCGTCGAGTCACTCCTCATGCAGTGGGAAGCATCCGGTTCCGGCACCCGGCCGGCCCCCGACTTGGCGCCATGAGCGGTCTCCTGATCGTGCTGGCCGCGGCCGCGGCCACACTGGTGGCCACCCCGTTGGTCATCGTGGCCGCCCGCCGTCTCGGGGTGGTGGATCACCCTGGCGCTCTCAAGCCCCAGCAGTCACCGGTGCCCTACCTGGGCGGAGTAGCCGTGTTCGCTGGCGTGGTCATCGGTGCCGCACTCGGCCGGCCCTCGGTGATCATCCCTCTGGGCATCGCCGTGGTGCTCGGGGTGGCCGACGACCGGTCCGATCTGTCCCCGACCTTCCGGCTCCTCGGGCAACTGGCCATCGGCGCCACCGTGGCCGCCACGGTCCCCGTGCACCTCGAGGGCGCGTTCGGAGCGGTGGCCATCGTGGTCGTCACGGTAGTGGTCGTCAATGGGGTCAACCTCATCGACGGACTCGACCTGCTGGCCACCGGGGTGGTTGCTGTGTCCGCCGTGGGTTTCGCCATCATCCTCCATGGCGCCGGCCGCGACCTGGCCCTGTCCCTGGCCGCCTCGCTGGTGGCCTTCGGGTTCTTCAACCGACCACCGGCCCGGGTGTACCTCGGGGACGGCGGCTCCTATCTCCTGGGTACGACCCTGACCATCCTGGTTGCCTCGGCGTGGGCGCCGGGCGTGGCCACCCCGGTGGGCCTGGCCACGCTGGCCATGGTGGCAGTACCTGCGGGCGAGGTGGCCTTCGCCGTCGTGCGCCGGGCCCGGAGCCACCGTTCGCTGCTGGCCGGTGACCGCGGTCACCCCTACGATCGGCTGGTCGGGCGCGGCTGGCCTGTGCTGGCCGCCAGTGGGGTCTACATCGGCATGGCCGCAGTGCTGGCTGTGGCCGCCGTCATCGCCGTGCACGTTGGCTCCCTCACCGCGGCCGTGGTGGCCGATGTGGCCGCGGTGGTGCTCATGGTGGCCGGGGCCCTGGGCACCGGGGCCCTCACCCCTGACCACGGCGTCCGGGCATGAGCCGCATCTACCTGTCCCCCCCCGAGGTGGGCAAGGAGGAGCGGCGCATGCTGCTCGACGCCTTCGACTCCAACTGGATCGCCCCCGTGGGTCCCGATCTCGACGCCTTCGAACAGGAGGTGGCCGAACGATCCGGCACCGGTCATGCCGTAGGGCTGTCCAGCGGGACCGCTGCCCTCCACCTGGCCCTCCTCATGGAGGGAGTGGGGCCGGGTGACGAGGTGCTCATACCCTCGTTCACCTTCGTGGCCACCGCCTCGGTGGCCACCTACCTCGGCGCCACCCCGATCTTTGTGGACTGCACCTCCGACAACTGGACCCTCGATCCTGCCCTGGTGGCCGAGACCCTGGCCTCACGGGCCCGGTCCGGTCGGCTCCCGCGAGCCCTGGTGACCGTGGACCTGTACGGTCAGTCGGCCGACTACGACGCCTTGACCGGACTGTGCGATGAGTACGGGATCCCGCTGATCGAGGACGCCGCCGAGGCCCTCGGTGCCACCTACCGGGGACGCCCGGCCGGATCCTTCGGTCGCGCCGGGGTCTTCTCGTTCAACGGCAACAAGATCATCACCACCAGCGGGGGCGGCATGCTGGTGTCCGATTCGGGCGACCTGGCCACCCGGGCTCGCCATCTGGCCACCCAGGCTCGCGATCCGTTCCCGCACTACGAGCACTCGGTCCTCGGCTTCAACTACCGCCTGAGCAATCTCCTGGCCGCCCTGGGCCGGGCCCAACTGCGGGGGCTGGACAGCCGCATCGCCCGCCGACGAGCCATCGACCAGGGGTACCGCCACGCCCTGGCCGACGTACCGGGCATCCGCTTCATGCCCGTCGCCGACTACGGCGAACCGAATTGGTGGCTCACCTGCATCGAGGTGGACCCCCTCGAGTTCGGAGCCGATCGCGAGCAGATCCGGACGGCCCTCGAGGCGCACGACATCGAGTCACGACCGACGTGGAAGCCCCTCCACCTACAGCCGGTGTTCGCAGGAGCACCCACCGTGGGAGGACAGGTGTGCGCCGGCATCTTCGAACGCGGCCTGTGCCTTCCCACCGGTTCTGCGCTGTCCCAGGGCGACCAGGCCAGGATCGTCGAGGCCATCCTGTCGGTTCCCCACCGGCCGCGTCCCCCCACATGACCCAGCTCGGCCCGAAGGCCTTGCGTGCGAGCCCATGGCCTGCCGTATCATCATGTCCATGGCAGCAGAGGGGGCAGCCGACAGGGTGACGAAGAACACGCCGAAGGCCTTGGCCTTCTATCTGCCGCAATTCCACCCCATCCCGGAGAACGACGAGTGGTGGGGTCGCGGGTTCACCGAGTGGACCAACGTCAACCGGGCCCGACCCCTCTACCCGGGCCACTATCAACCCCACGTGCCGAGCGACCTCGGCTACTACGACCTCCGTCTCCCCGAGGTCCGCCAGGCCCAGGCCGATCTGGCCAGCAGCCACGGCATCTCGGGCTTCGTCTACTACCACTATTGGTTCCATGGGAAGCGGCTCCTCGAACGGCCATTCGACGAGGTGCTCTCCTCAGGCTCACCGGATACGCCCTTCGCCCTGTGCTGGGCCAACGAGGAGTGGACCCGAAACTGGGACGCCAGCACCGGCCGGGTCCTGATGCCCCAGGAGTTCAGTGATGCCGACGACCTGGCCCATATCCGGTGGCTGGCCGGTGCCTTCGCCGACGACCGCTACATCAAGATCGACGGCCGCCCCCTGATGCTCATCTATCGGGCGCAGCAACTCCCCGACCCCAAGCGGACCGCCGACATCTGGCGGAGGGAGGCCCAGAAGCTCGGCTTCCCGGACCTCTACCTCTGTTGGGTGGAGAGCTGGGGACCGCCACCCGGCGGGCCCGAGGCCTTCGGACTCGATGCCAGCGTGGGATTCATCCCCCACTCCGGAGAGCAGCTCTACCGACCCATCGAGGGCACCCGCGGCCACCGCATCTTCGACTACGAGTCGGCGTACACGGCCGAGCTGTGGAAGCCAGAGCCGCCGTGGAAGCGGTTCCCCTCGGTCATGGTGGGGTGGGACAACACGGCCCGCCGCCCGTACGGAGCCACCATCTACGAGGGGGCCACGCCCGAGGCCTACGAACGCTGGCTCCGTCACGTCGTGGCGTCGGTCGACACCGTTCGACCGGAAGAGAACTACATCTTCGTGGTGGCGTGGAACGAGTGGGCCGAGGGCAACCACCTGGAACCCGACGAGCGCTACGGTCGTGCCTTCCTCGAGGCGAGCCGGGCCGTCCTGGTCGACTCCACCCCCGCCCAGTCCCTCCGGCCCGGAGAACTGCTGGCAGCCGAGGACAAGGGCACGACGCCCGAGCTGGACTTCGATTACGTGTACCCGTTCCAGCACGACAGCGCCATCGGGCACGCGGCCGGGTTGGTTCGGACGCTCGTCCACGACCCCGAATCCACGGTGGTCGATCTCGGGGCAGGCACGGCCGTGGTGAGCCATGCCATCCGTGAGGCCGGACTCTCGTACCACGGGCTCGAACTCCACCCGGTGGCGGTGGAGCTGATGCACGAGGCCGGGATCGCGGCCACCCAGTGCGACCTCACCGACCTCGATGAGCTGGAATCGACCCTCGACAAGCTCGGTGACGTCGGGGCCCTCATGATCCTCGACGTGATCGAGCACCTCACCCAGCCCCAACAGCTGCTGGCCACCCTGTCGGCATGGTCGCTCAAGCACGGAGAGGCGCCCCTGGTGGTGTCGGTGCCCAATGCGGCTCACTTCGACATGGGGCTCCGCCTCCTGTGCGGCCAGTGGACTCCCACTGAGACCGGGATGCTCGACAGTACGCACCTTCGGTTCTTCACCGAGACGACTCTGAAGCGCATGTTCGAACGGAGTGGCTGGAGGGTGGTCGAGCAGGCCAACTTCGAGACCATCCACACCGACCAGTTCGACCCCGCGATCAACGACGGGCTTCCGGTCGAGATGATCGGTGCGCTGCACACACTCTCCGAGACCTACAACCCGAACACCATGGTCCAACAGTTCGTCTGGGCCCTGAAACCGATGCCCGTGACCACCCCGGCGTCGTCGTTCCTCCAGGCCGTCGGCAGTGAGAACGGGGACGGGGAGCCGGCCCAGCATGTCGACCCCCGACCGGTCTACGACTACCTGATCTCGGTCGGGCTCCTGGCCAGCGAGCAGAGCCGTCGCAACGTGACGTACCTGCCCCCCTTGCCAGCCGGTAGTTCGCTCCCGTGGTGGAAACAGCGGGCGCTCAACGTTGCCTACCGGTCCCCGCGTACTGGGGAATTGTTCCAAAAGGCGTACCGGCGGTTGCGTTGAGCGGTCCGTGACGACCATGCCCGCGGGGCCGTGGGTGGTGGTGGTCGGCATGCACCGGAGCGGAACATCGGCCGTCACGGGAGCCCTGGCAGCCCTGGGGCTCGCGTCAGGGCATACCGGCGACCGCATGGAGTGGGCCGAGAGCAACCCCGAACACTGGGAGAGCCTGTCGCTGGGTCTGTTCAACGAGCAGCTGCTCCACCGGCTGGGAGGCCGTTGGGACGCTCCCCCGGACCTCCCACGACACTGGGTCCACAGCGCGGCGATCTTCGGTGGCGGTGAGGCGGAACAGACGATGGCTTCGGCCTATCCCCGGCCGGGCCCGTCCGTCTGGAAGGACCCCAGGCTGTGCCTCCTGCTCCCCTACTGGAGGACAATTCTGCCGGGCCCGACAGCCGCGGTGTTCGTGTGGCGGACCCCGCTCGCCGTGGCTCACTCCCTGCAGCGGCGTGACGGGCTACCCCTGGTGACGGGACTGGCCCTCTGGGAGCGGTACAACCGCGTGGCCCTCGAGAGCCTCGAGGGAATCGACACCTTCAGCATCGGCTTCGACGCCGTGGTCGCCGACCCCTCCGGCTTCGTCGATCAAACCGCAGCATGGCTGGACTCCCTACCCCAGTTGGAAAGCATCGCCGGCCAGTGGGACCAGAAGGGCGCCGCCGCGTCCATCGCTGGCGACCTCAAGCACCAGCCCGACAGGTTCACCCCCGCCGACGAAGCGCTGGTCACCGGGGAGCAGGTGCAACTCCTTGCCCGTCTCCGAGAGACAAGCGGAGCCTGTCGCCCGTTCCCTCATGTTCCGGCGACCTTCGAGTCATCCTGGACCACAGCCGTCATCGACACCCGACGGACGCTGGGCCGCCTGGAGCGTATGGTCGAGGAGGCCAATCAACGATTCTGGACCATGCGGGCCACGCTGGCGTCGGTCTACACCGAGCTGAGAACCGTAGAGCACGACCTGTTCGACGAGCGCAAAGCACACACAGCATCGCTCGAGGCGATCGAAGAACTTCACCGGGCCACGGACCGACTTGCCGGTCAACTGGAACAGGCCCGATCGGATGTGGCCGAGGCCAATCAGAAGCTGATCAACGTCCACACATCGACCAGTTGGCGGATCACCAAGCCCCTGCGGTCCTCGGTGGCCTACGTCGAGAACCGGGGTGGACGCCGGGACCAACGATGATCCCGGCGGCGCCGCGGCGGGAGGCCCACGGGCGGCCGACGGAAGGCCATCAGCGACGGATCGTCGAAAATTCCCTAGGCAGGTCTGTGCCAGACTGACCCGGTGCGGATCCTGGCGGTCGCCAACCATCTCGGAGCACGGGGCGGCCTCGAACGGACCCAGCTCACCATGTGTAGGGCGCTGGCCGAACGAGGCCACCGCATCGACCTCATCTACTCGGCGGCCGGCGACTTCACCGCTGACTGGAGGGGATTTGCCACGTCCATGGTCAAGGTCGGTGGGACGCTGCCTCGAAGTCAGGAGCCGTTCCGAACATCGGTCGCAGTCGTCAACGCCGCCAGAGCTGCCCGCGCCCTGAACCCCGACGTGATCTACGTGTTCCGCTATCTGGACCTTCCGTTTGCCGCAGCTGTGGGGAGGCTGGTGCGAGCGGCCGTGGTGCTCCACCTCTGTCTGCCCCAACCCAATCAACTGCCGTTCGTGGTGCGGCGCAGCCTGTCGCATGTGGCCTTGACCCTCTCGGTGTCCTACGACACCGCCACACTGTGGCGCAACACCGGTTTGCCGGCCGACGGCGTCATCGTGGTGCACACCGGTATCGACATGGACTATTACGTACCTGCCCAGGCCGACCGACGGGCGGCCACCCGACAGGCCCTGGGGATCGATCCCGACACCTTCCTGGGCATCTACGCCGGACGGATCAGTCCGGAGAAGGGCCTCGACGTGCTGATGCGGGCGGGAAGGAGCATCGCCGCCAGCCACCCGGACTTTCGTCTCCTCGTGGTCGGCGGGCCCTCGGTGGGGATCGAGAACGACGAGTTCGAGCGCTACCGATCCGAACTCATCGGGCTCAGCGGGCCACTGGACGTCGTGTGGCTCGGTCCCCAACGCGATGTCCTGCCGCTCATCCAGACGGCGGACGTGGCAGTGGCGCCGAGCATCTGGTCCGAGCCTTTCTCCCGCTCAGTCATCGAGCCCCTGGCCTGCGGAATCCCCGTGGTGGCCTCCGACGTGGGGGGTAATCCCGAGATCCTCACCAACTGGTTGACGAGATTCCTGGTACCGGCGGGCGACCCCGATGCCCTGGCCGGGCGGGTCAGGGAACTGCACGCCTGGCGGTCGACCGAATCCGATCTCGGCGAGCGCTGTCGACAGGCCGTGGTGGATCGGCTGGACCTCACCCGGGAGGTGGATACCGTCGAGGCCGCCCTGGCCTCCGTCGCCGGTCATGAAGCCCTTGTGCCTACGGTTCCGTGACGGCCTCGCCGGCCACCGATGCGGTCAGGATCCGGCGGCGTGCTCCTGCATAGGCTCCACCGGGTAGCGGATACCCAACCGGCCACGGGCACCGTCGGACAGACCGCGAGCCATCACGGCCAGCCGGCGTAGGCGTCCGTCCTCCTCGCGCAGGAGAGCCCGGGCGAACAGCTTCGACACGCTGCGGGGATATCGGCCGATTCGGTGTTTGACGTGCAGATGCACGTAGAGCATGTTTCTGGACTCGTAGTAGTACTTCCACAGCGGGACTCCGACCCCTTGCCGAACTGCGTCGTGGTTGACGACGGCATCGTTGACCACGCGGGCGGGGTAGCCAGCGGAGGGGATCCTCCATTGCAGGTACTCGGTGTCTTCTGCCCACCAGAAGAGCTCACTCATCGGGAGTCCGACCTCCATGATGATCTCCCGGGCCACGACGAAGCCGCACCAGGACGGCCACACCCCGATGGAGCCGTCGGTCTGACGGGATCGGGGGAAGACGAAGGCCGAATCCGGGTCCTCTCGGGCCACAGCCCACAGCCGCTCGAGGCATGTGGGCTCCGGACGCATGTCGTCATCCAGAACCCAAGCATGCCGGAACTCGGAGGTGATGAACTCGCCGAGGGCCTGGGCATAGCCGCCGGCCGGCCCCGTATTGATCTCCGATCGCACGACACGCACCGACGGGAAGGGTCCGTTCGGTCCGCCGATGGCCACCGGGGGCGCACTGGCGTTGTCGACGATCAGCACCGCCTCGGGTGGAGCCGTCTGTCCGGCAATGGCCCGAAGGCACCGCTCCAGGGACTCGGGCGCGTTGTGGGTGAGCACGACAGCCATGATGCGCCGCTCCGGGTCCCCCACGTCGTCACTCATCAGGTTCAGGGCCGGTGGGCCAGTACGAACCAACCCGTCTCGTCACGGGCTGCGTCCACGATCAGGCCCGCATCCCGAAACCACGGGGCCAGCTCCTCCCACACATAGCGATGCTCGACCGGTGCGCTGAGACGGTCGAACGTGTCGAGCACGAGGCTCCGCAAGGGCTTTCCCCGGTAGGCGTCCATCGGAAGGCCCGACAGTGCCGCGACACCGCGTCGATCCCCGTAGGCACCGGGAGCGACAACGCCGCAATACAAGAGGAAGGCGATAGGGGCGCTGACCGCCTTCAGCGTGGGAAGGGACATCCGCACCGTCAGACGGCGCACCAGGGAGGCCGTCTGGAGTGCCGCGGCCCGGATCCCGAAGGTGGGAGGACGACTGTAGAGGTACACCAGGATTCGCCCGCCCGGGGCCAGCAGTTCGGACAACCGGCTGAACCCGGCCTGTGGATCGTCCAGGTGGTGCAGCACACCGAGACTGGCGATGAAATCGAAGCTTTCCGGCGCGAAGGGAGCATGGCGCAGATCCGACTTCACCACGAGAACGGAGGGGAAGCCAGCGAGGTTCCGGCTCGCCGCCTCCACCGCGGACGATCCGTCGAGCGCGGCCAACGCCCCCAGATGTTCGGCCAGGAACCGCGTGTAGCGTCCCTTCCCGCAGCCCGCATCCAGACCGACCAGTCCTCCGAGCTCATCGAGATCGATGTCGCGGAAGTAGGTCTCTGCGAACTTCTCATCCTCGTCCCGCACGTCGTCGAAGTTGTTCCATTCGAAGCCGAAGCTGGCGAATGTTCGGTCGGTCGTGCCATCGACCGGCTCTCCGACTGAGCAGTCCAGATAGCCGTGGGACAGTGCCCGACGATGCCCGGCACCGCACACGATTTCCTGACCGTCATCAGAGAGCTCCACGGTCCGGCTGCACTCCGGGCAGCGCAGGCGTTCCACGATCGGCCCTGGAATCACGGCCGTGCTTCCCCCGGCGCGCCCTCGTCCCCCCAGCAAGTCACCATCAGGTGCACCTTAGTGCCCCCATCAGGTGGATGAAGACAGGTCCTCACCTCGGCGCATACGGCGTCAAGGCCTGAACCGCCGTCAGCGACCGCCGATCCCCGAGCCGTTGAGCCGCGCCTCGGGCACGGCCGTTGCCGGGGGTCAGTCGGAGCCGTCCGGCGAGGAAGCCAGGTGGGAAAAGTTGGGCCATAGGCGAAGGTCGATCTGCGGATAGCGCTCAGCCAGCCGGACCACGTCCGGTTCGTACTGTTCGGTGAGCATCCTCCGGAAGTCGGGGGCCATCGTTCGCTTGACCTTGGTCTTGTTCACCGGCCGACGTAGTCCGGGTGGGCGGAAGGAGGGGTCGAGGCCCAGGAACCGGTACGTGGCGTCCAGCTGCTCCTCGGGCTCTCGGACACAGGCCTCGTACTGCAGGACGAGGACGTCCGAGGACGGGAACACCCGGATCCACGGCTCCAATTTGGCCGAATACATGCCGTTGGTCATCGAACGGAACCGCAACATCTTGAGGCGTTGGCGCGGCATCCGTCGGGAGATGTCCGACTGGTAGCGCTCGACAGGATCCCGCACCAGCACCAGGATCTTGGCTGCCGGAGCTGCCCGACGAAGGAGCGGCGCCAGCTGGTACCAGAACACGTAGGAAGGAGTCCACTCGCCGGTGATCCGTCCAGTCGGCCGGGGGAACCACTGGTGATAGGTGCAGAGCTGGTCGTCGGTCAGGCTCCCGTCCCGCAGGCGCTGGAAGAAGTGCCGATTGAAGAACAGCAGCTCCTTCTGGACGGGAGGGTGGAATCCGGGGTGGGCCGAGATCAAGCTGAACCACCAGGAGGTTCCGGCCTTCGAGAAACCGACGCCCACGACATCGGGAGGCCCGGTGGTCATTCCATCCGGACACAACGGTGCCGCGGGAGCCTGACCGTCGGCCCAAGCCGGGACGTGACCCGTCCGTCGAAGAACGAAGCTCTGGATAGGACCCGGAAGCACCAAGAAGGTCGACCTGGCACGGGATGCGAGTGTCACGACCGAACAGCTCCACGAACCCGCACTAGCTCTCCCCTCCCGTGCACATCAGCGAGTACCGTACTACGACTACCGTCGACGGCGTCGCAGTGGTTTCTACGTTCGACATGGAGTACTCGACAACGGCTGGACCGCCGAGCAGGTTGCCCCAAGGAAGCACTCGGGAGCATTTCGATCCCGCCACTGGCCGCGTAAACCGCTTCCACGAAGGGCGCTTGGGGAAGGCCGGGCCGGCGGCGCCGGCCGCCCACCTCTGCCTTGCTCGTTGCCGAGGTGGTGGACGCCGCCCGACTCAGGCTCGGACAGGCCGGAGTCGGCGGCGAACCCGGCCCGCCGCTCTCCTCATCATCCGCAGTGTTCGCCCTTTCGGCTTGGGTCGCACGACTTCCAGGCTGGACGTCGCCGCCGACAGTCTGATCTCTTCCGCGATGTGCAGATAGACATACCGGCGATAGTGCCGAATATCCCGGCTCAGGTCTGCTTCGCTGACGACGAACTTCCGCACATCACAGATCGTGGCGTTGGGGAGCTCCATAACCACCAGCCTTAAGGCCTCGTTCATCTCCTGGTGGCGGAGATGGCGCAGCGGTTCACCCGGGTAGTCGACCGGAACCTCCGCGCCGTTGAGGAGAATTAGGCGGGCGTCGCCGGGAATCGACGAAGCCAGCCAGCGGACATTGTCCTGGAACTCCTCCGGGGTCAGCGCCCCAATACGCTCGAACTCGCCGGCAAACCAGGAAAGGAACTCGTCGTTGATGCTTTCGTGCTCGAACCTCGCCTCGACGGACGGCCAGGAGGCGGGGTCCGTGGCATCCACATCGAGCTGATGCCACGGCACGACCAGTCCGGAGGAGCGATGGCGATAGCGATCTTGGGTGAGATCCATCAACAGGCTGTACACGAGCACGTCGTACTGGCCCCGGAGAACTGGTGGGTCGAACACCTGCTGATCGAGAAAGGGCAACTGGTCAACCACGGCACGCTGCTGTTCGGAGAGACCGACTGACGCCTGACGGAGGAGATCGGTGTGCTCATTGTGGACGAGCACACCACTCGGGGTGGTGCGGTGGAAATCCGTCTCGATCGCTCCACCCAGGAACAGGGCGGTCGTCATCAGATCGCATCCCCCGACCATCAGGACCCGATCCCGGCGCGGTGCGGTCGTGACCGCGGACGCACCGACCTCGGCGGAGGATTCCTGCCCAGGGGACGGATCGACGTGGTCCGCATCTTCGGTGATCCAATCGACCGAACCGGCCGCGGTCGAGGCCACGTCGCCGACTACGGACAACGCCGGCCGCCCCAGGTGCTCGTAGAGCCACTGTTCGACTCCCATATTGAGGACCCGGCAGGAGAAGAGAAAATCGGTCAGGACATCGCCGGCTTCGGACAAGGAGAAGAATCCGCAGATGCCGTAGTCACCGTATCGGTCCTTCACCCGGATGTAGCCCGCCCGACGCCGAGGATCCCTGAGCAGCGCCACGAACTCGCTCTCGGTCGGTCTCCGCTTGGTGAAATTCAGTTGGTTTGTTCGGTTGACCAGTTCGAACAGTCGATCGGATTCTTCCTCCCCCGCGGGATAGACGCCCACCCGGATGTCACAGGACCGCAGGAATTCTTCGTTCGTGGTAGTCGACTTGGCGCGGTCGGAGCGCTTTTGCTCCAGCACCCGGTACTGACGGAGCCTGGACAGTCCACTGTCGTCCTTTCCCTTCAGCGCCGGCAGGGACAGCAGGCGGCCGATGATCTCAGGCCCGGCCGTCTGAATGCCGGGTACCGAAGCGCGCACCTCCTCACGGTTGAGGACCAGATCATCGATGAACAGAACATTCTCCGGGCGAAGTTGGATGTCCTCGACAATCTGAGCGACACGAGATCCCTTCGATGACCAATCGACGCTGACGAAGACGAACTCCGACCACAGTCCTGCGCGCTCAAGGTACGTTCGCACGTCGTCCTCGTCGTTCTTCGAGCAGATCGAGTTGGCGATTCCCCGGCGGTTCAGGGTCCGAATCAGTTCGATCCGTGATGGGCTGAGCTCAACCGGCCCTTCGCTGAGCGTGCCAGACCACAAGGTGCCGTCCAGGTCCCATACGACCAGCTTGACCTGAGGGGCATTCTCGGATTCGACAGTCGGATCAGGCGACGCCAACCCCTCCCCCTGCGGCATCTTCACAAGGCCCCCCGACGTCCCTGGCTCCACCCTGCAAGACAGTACGATCGCCGCCGACTCACTGTCAACGCGCCGGCGAGCACTGCCCGCGCCACACTCCAGAGCACCGGGATCCGTTCACCAGCCGGGGTGAACGGCCCGAGGAGGTGCCGGACCGTGCCGATGGGGTTCCGGGTACTGGCTCGGGAGCCTGGCGGATTCGGACGGTGACGTCCTCGCCGTGCCGGCCCCCGATCCGGGTTGGCTCCGGGTCCGGTCACCTGTTCATCCAGGTCGGGGGCACTTTCTGCCGACATGCCATCCTGTAGGCTCGTCCACATGGAACAGGATTCGGACTGGACACGACCGGTTGGCGAGCACCGTTTCCCCACTGTTCGTGACGCGGGGACGGCAAGATGATCGCCGGCGTGGACAAGCTCAGACAGCGGGTCATCGGGTTGGCCGTGAATCCGTACCGACTCCGCGATTGGACGCTCGATGTCGTCCGGACGAGGCAGATCGGCAGCTACGAGTGGCGGGTCGACATCGGAGCGGTCGATCGACCGGCTTACGCCTACTGTGTCCGTGGCGCGGCACGACTGGCCAAACGGCTGGGACTGTCCCGCATCAGCGTCCTCGAGTTCGGTGTCGCCGGAGGCAACGGCCTCATGGCACTGGAACGACACGCCCAACGATGGTCTGAGGCGCTCGGCGTGACGATCGACGTCTTTGGGTTCGACACGGGCCGAGGCCTTCCCCCGCCGACTGACTATCGAGACCTTCCGTACCACTGGAAGGCCGGGTTCTACGACATGGATGCGGAGGCACTTCGAAGCCGGCTTCAATCGGCCACGCTCGTGCTCGGGAACATCGAAGACACCCTGCCCAAGTTCATCGCCGACTACGACCCGGCCCCGGTTGGTGCGGTACTGCAGGACTTGGACCTGTACTCGTCCACCTCCGCCGCCCTCAAGCTCTTCGACATCGAGCAGACGCGGCGACTCCCCAGGATCTTCACGTATTTCGATGACATTATCGGGAACGAGATCTCCCTGTTCAATGAGTACACCGGAGAACGCCTGGCCATCCGAGAGTTCAACGAATCTCATCAAAGTCAGAAGATCACGCCGGCCTACAACCTCTCGACACGCGCCCTGTCCACCTGGCACCACCAGGTCTACGTCACGCACGACTTCGCCCACCCGCTCTACAACACCTTCGTCAGCCGACCCATCGGTCAATTGCCACTGGCGAACCCCTAGGCCTGGGGTGCAGGGCCACGGCGATGGACCGAGCGGCCCGGCGGTCATCCCGGGTCGGGCTCCGAACGACCCTCCTCCAGGTGAGCGAAATGCGGCCACAGGCTGAGATCGAGATCGGGGACCAGCGCGCGGAGGACAGCCACGTCTTCGACGTAGAGGTCGGTCAGACGGCGCTCCACGTTCTCGTCTTCAATCACCGTGGCCGAGGCCATCCCAAAGGGCGGGCGCCGAGCCGAAGTCGGATGGTACGAATCGTCGAGCCCGAGGAATCGGTATGTCTTGGCTATCCCCTCGCTGACGTCAGCCCGAATTTGCTCGACCTGGAGCGTCAATACTTGCTCTGGCGGGAAGAACTCCAGCAGGCGCCTTAGCTGAGCGCCGTAGTACCCCCGATCGACGGCGTCGGCGGTGTGGGCCCCCACGTTGGGCCTCCGATTGTCGCTGGTGGCCGCCAGACCCAACCGGAGCCTCTCGACCGGATCCCGGACCAGGAGGAGCAGGCGGGCGTGGGGAGCGGACCGGGCCAGCAACGGTGCCACCCACGGGTCGGACGAATAGCTGGCTCCCCACTCGCCGGTGATGGTTCCCTCCCGGCGAGGAAACCAGGCGTGGTACTTCTGAATCTCTTCGGCGCCGAAAGGAGCGGTACCGAAGTGCGACAGGAAATGGCCCGCAACCGGCACGTTGGCCCGACCCCACACGCTCGGGTGGTCGGCGATCAACGAGTACCACCAACGCCAGCCGGTCATCATCGCTCCTACCCCCACGAAGTCAGGCGGTCCCGGGAGCTCGCCCTCGCCCAGTGTCGGAGGCGAGAGATCGAAACCCTCCTCCCAGCCGTAGAAGCGATCCAGCCGGTGTCGCAGGTCCGTACGTTGCTCCGGAGGAAGCAGGCTGTGCACCCGGGGTGACAGTCGGTGCAGAGCTTCGGCCAGCGAAGGTCGCCACGTCACCATGTGCGTCCGGCCGACGCAGCAGTGACGATGGCTTCACTCACCGTGGTCGCCAAAGTTTGGCCACAGCGAGGAATCGAGAGCGGGGAACAGCGAAAGGAGTTCGGTCACGTCCGGCCGGTAGAGACTCGTCAACCGCTGGCGAGCCTCCTCATCGATCGGGAGCTTCTCTCCCGACACGTTGATCGGTCGCCGTAGATCGCCGGGTTGATGGTCCGGTAGGCCCAGGAATCGGTAGGTCAAGGCCAACTGCCTCTCTGGATCACGGACGCACTGCTCGTACTGGAGCACCAACAACTGCTCGGGAGCGAAGTAGGTGAGCCACCGGCGAAGGGACCGGGTGTAGAACCCCTGGCGGACGGCGTCAGCCACCGTGGCCTCGGTGTTCTCCGCACCCTGGCTCAACCGAAACGAGAGGCCGGAGCGGAATCGCTCGACGGGATCACGAAGGAGGACGAGAAGCTTCGCATCGGGTGCGGCCTGGAACAGCAATGGGGGAACCCATGCGTACCCGAGGTAGTCGGGCGTCCACTCGCCGGCAATCGTACCGGGCACTCGCGGAAACCATCCGTGGTACCGCTGGACGTCGGAGGCCCCGAAGGGCTCGGTACCGTAGTGCGAGAAGTAGTGGCGCTCCTTGTGGATGTCATCTCGAACGGAGACACCGGGGTGGTCGGCGATCAATTCGAACCACCAACTGGTACCACCCTTTTGCACACCTATGCCCACGAAATCTGGCGACCCCGGCACCTCGCCAGGTCGCAGCGGAGGAGGGGTGAAGTCGAATCCGTCCTCCCATGGTGCGAAGTAACCGAACCGGTGGAGTACCGCCCTCCGTGTCCTCGGAGAGAGCCTCCGGAAGGCGGCCCGGGCCACGCTGGGTGGGCGCATGGCCTCACCTTGCCACAGGGGAAAAGGCCCGACAAGCAATGAGGGACGAACGGCGTGCGTTACTATGAGTCCTTGTGAGGGGGATGGACGATTGAGGGCGTGGCCAAGTGGAGTACACCGCGCTTCTCGTCGGGAGCCACTGCTGAGTACCCATCTCCTGAGCGTAGTCATGTCGACCCACCGACGCCCCGATCGACGGGAGCTAGCAGCACGGTCCGAGTTGACACGGTGCACGACCCGATCGAGTTGGGAATCACGGACGATGTCTCAACCGATAGCAGCTCGATCGTGTTCGGCGACCACGACCCGCATGGTGAGGCACGGGTGACGGGGACCGGATCCGGTTCCGCGATGAGCGGGGTGAGATTTCTTGACCACCGCCTCACGACGATGCCCACATTCCCTTGGCATTACTACCATCGGGTCCTTGCCCAATTCGGGAACCGAAGGTCGGAAGGCGTGGAAGGTCGGGCGGCCGACGCGTGTCGCCGGCGGCGGGTTTCCCGATGAGCGTCCAACGTCCGATCGTCATCGTGGGCCTGCCACGTTCCGGCACGACTTGGACCCTGCGAGCGCTCGGGAGTGCGCCGGGTACAACCAGAATCCTGGAACCGGACAACGAGGACAAGTACCCGGCCTCCATCCACGCCAAACGGGAAGTCGGTCGCTACCCCGTGCTCCATCCCGGCGACGAGAACGCCGCCTACCGGAGGCTCTGGGACTGGATCCTCTGTGGCGCCCATGAGGACCGGCGTTCACGGTTGGCACGCCACATGTTGGGCCCAGGATCGTTGAACCGGATCCACGAAGGACGACCCGATCCAGTGACCTGGCTGGCGGCCATGGTGGGTAGGGACCCTCGACGCCAAAAGGCCAACGGTCACGACTCCTCGACTCGGTTGGTCGTCAAGTCCATCCACGCCCAGCTGGCCACAGAGTGGTTGGCGTCCACATTCGATGTCGAGATGCTGCTCCTGCTCCGACATCCCGCGAACGTCCTGGCCAGTTGGATGGAGCTCAATCTGAAGGACGCACGCAACTCGACCCTCGAGACCCGTCCCGAGATCCGGTCCCGTTACCTGAAGCCTTGGGGCGTCCCGCTCCCTGGCCCCGACCCCGTCGAACGCATGAGTTGGAGGATCGGGCTCCTCGTAGCCGCTCTCGAAGATGCGAGTTCTCGCCACCCCGAATGGCACCTCCGAACCCACGAGCGACTCTGCCTCGACCCCTCGGGTGAGTTCCGGCAGCTCTACACCGAGCTCGGCCTCGAATGGGGGGAGGCAACCGAGCAATTTCTCGAGGGTCACAACGTTCCCGGATCTGGCTTCACCGTCAACCGGGTGGCCTCGGAGCTCTCTGACTCGTGGCAGCGGCGCCTCGACGACGAACAGCTGGCTACGCTCCGTCGGGTACTGGCGTGGTTTCCCATCACCACGTGGACTGACGAGGACTTCGTCCGCTCCGGGTTCGACGGACAGTAGCTGGCTGGGCGACCACTCGGTCGGCGCCAGAGGGATCGGTACCCTCCGGGCCGTTCAGGATCCGGAGGGCTTCGGTCCGCCGGAGGAACTCTGGTCGGGGAGAGCCCGGCGAAACTGCACGACGTTACCAGCCCGGCCCAGCGGGAACATCTCCACGACCTCCAATCCGGAGCGGCTGGCCAACCGGTCGAAGTCAGCGTCCCGGTAACCGTGGACCGTCACACCCTGAGCACCGTAACGCCGTTTGCGGAGACTGAGTCGGATTCCCGGCGACGGGAACGATCCGACGACGTGAGGAGCGGCACGACCCATGAGTTCGAGAAGCTTGGCCGATTGGCCCACGTAATCGAACACTCCCAGGGCGATGGCCACGTCGTAGGCATCCACCTCGGTGAGCTGCTCCCAACTCCGCTGCTCGACCTCGACAAGCCCCGGATAGGAGGAGGCCTGTTGCCGGGCCAAGGCCACCATGGCCTCGGCAGGATCAATACCGGTGACGTGAATACCTTGGTTGGCCAACGGCGCAAAGAGCGGCCCGCTTCCACACCCGACATCGAGTACCCGTCTGGGTGAGAAGGACGAAGCGATATCCACGGCCAGCCGCAACCGGTCGAACATCGGGCCCCGACCGAGCACCCTCGCCACCGGCTCGCTGGAGTAGAAGGCGGCGAACCGGCGGGCTCGCTGCTGGAAGTAGCTCTCGAAATCACCGTCCGGCATGGGCACACGCCTTGCTTCCGTAGCGGCCGAGCAACTGGGAGAAGATTTTGTGCACTCTCCCCCGACCGACTAATTGTTTGGCCATCGCCAGCGAGCGAACAGACGCAGTACTCGGGAGCGTGGCACCGAAATCGTACGAATGGTAGTAGAGCACGGCCGGCCCCGTGGCCCGATCGACCACTGTTGAGGTTACTGATGTCGGGAACAGCCGCTGATAGCTGCCTCCGCCGATAGGGACACCGTGAAGGTCCAGGACGGGGAGCTCTCGGACGGGCGACGAATCTCCCAGGCGACTGGTGTCGGAGACGTACTCGAAGCCGGCCTCGGCCACCAGGTCCCGGTAGCGGGCCAGGCCTATCGTCGGCGGGATGTCGAACCGCGGGGAACGGAAGCCCCGCACCGGAACCTGCACAAGATCCTCCACCTCATTGCGCCCCCGTCTCAGCCAATCGACCAGAAGCGAAGGATTCTCGGGGAGGCGGCCGTGATCGGGCCCGTGGCTGGCGATCTCGTGGCCTTGGGCAGCCAGCTCGACCAGCTCGGCCCGTATGGTCTGGGCATAGTTGCCCACGACGTAGAGGGTGACGACGGCGCGGCCGTCTGCCGCCTCGAGCAGGGAGGCCAGGCCCGTCAATCCGCTCGTGGCATCGTCAGGGCGGCGCAGGTGTTCACCCAGCACGTCCATACCGTCGTACCAGTCCTCGACATCGACGGTCAGGCAGACCTCGGCCGTCATGTCGCCTGCCCGGCCAATGAGCTGTAGACCGTGCGGAGGCGCTCGACGACCAGGTCCTCGGAAAATCGGTCCACGACCCACCCCTGACACAGCTTCCCGAGTTCCGCACATCGGTCCGGATCCTTCACCATGGCCTCCACCAGATCGGTCAGGGCCAGCCGATCACCTCGGGGCACGAGCAGTCCCAGCTGCGGATCGATGACCTCCCGTACCCCTCGTATGTCGTAGGCAACCACGGGTTTCCCCATGGCCGCAGCCTCCATGGCCGCACGGGGGATCCCTTCCCGATAGGAGGGCAGCACGACCATGGTCGCCGAGGCCACGTAGGGCCGCACATCCTCGACGGCACCGACGAACGACACCGTGTCAGATGTTGCTGCCTCGTCGATCTCCGACTGCGACAGCGCGTCGCTCTGGTCATGCTCGACGGGACCCACGTGCACAAAGTCAGCTTGACCGTGCAGCGAAGCGGCCAGGGCGATGAAGTCGACGCAGCCCTTCTCGCGAACTAGCCGGCTGATCATGATGACGATCGGGCGTCCCGAGTGCAGCAGGGGGGGCACCGTTGTCAGAAAGCGGTCCATGTCGATGCCGTTGCCGAGATAGCGCAACTTGCGTCGGGAGCAGATTTTCACCCGTGGCAGGACCTGCTCATCCTCCCGGCTCTGCACCAGTACGTGATGGGCCCAGGTGCAACACCATCGCTCGAAGCACCATCCCAGGAGATTGGCTTTCCGGGAGTTACCTTCGAAATACAAGGCACCGTGGATGGTATAGATAGCCGTAGATCCCGCCAGGCGTGCCGCGGGAAGCCCCAAGAATGACGCCTTGGGGGTGTGTGTCTGGACGAAGTCGAACCGGTGACGTCGCAACGAGGCCCACAACCGCACGAAGGACCCCAGGTCGGACGGAGCGAACTCGCGTCGGATGGGAATCACCTCTACCTCGATGCCTTCAGGCGCGTCGTCGAAGGCGTCGCCGCTGATCACCGTCCAATCGACATCCTCCAGGGACCGAAGCTGGTTGGCCAGGAGGAGTCGCGCCGTCAGTGATGTCGTGACCACTCGGCACCCGCGTCGGGCAACCCGAGGCGTGGGGTCTACCGCATGGGCCATCGGCGCAATCACCACTCCCCCTCTCGAGCCCTGTTCGGCAACTGCAGGCGCGGGACCCCGCACGGTCAATCGGTGGCCCCGAGCACCCAGACTATATATAACCTGACGCTGCCCGGCTGTGTCCTTGGAAGCCTGCCGGACTCCATTGGTGGAGCCAGGCGTATCCAACCGCCGAAGGATCATGCAGTGACGAGCGGCATGTCGCTAACAGCTGAATGCTGACCCGCTCCCCGAGGCGGATTCGGCAGGGAGTCGATGGTTGGGGTGTGATTACGGACCACATCTCCGTCGCGGGACCGAGACCGGCGGGAGGCAGCGGCCCCAGCATTTCTCTCTGATCGGTTTGCCCCGGAGTGGACAACGGCGAAGCCCGTTCGGTCAGCCGGCCGGAGACCCGACAGCCCTCTGACGAGATCTGAATGGCGCGTCCCGATTGAGCGAGCGAAACCTCAGGGAATGGCCACCCCACTCGGTTCAACAAGCAATCTCCCGTGGACGCTTGCGGCCAGGTGGCACCACATGGTGCGACTGGCGACCGACCCAGAAGCCAGGCCAGTGAGCCCTAGGAAATCTCGTTCAGGGCCTCGCTCACCCACTCTGGTCGGGAACCCAGCGCTCCAACCACGCCTGGAGGGCAAGCACGTCCCAGAGTTCGTGGGCCAGATCGCGCTGGCCATTCAGGTGCTGGTGCCATGCTCTTCGTATCGGTTCAGGTTCCAGCAGGCCCTGACTCCGTAAACGCGATTCACTCAGCAGCTCCTCGGCCCATGGACGGAGTGAGCCCCGGAGCATGGCCCCGATGGGGAACCCGAAACCCATCTTCGGTCGTTCGACTAGTTCGGCGGGCACGTGCCGGTACAGGACCTGGCGGAGCAGCCATTTGGTGGTGTCACCTCGTAGCTTGACCGAGAGTGGGAGTCTCCACGCCAGATCGAACACATCTCGGTCGAGGAACGGGACCCTGGTCTCCAGCGAGGTGGCCATGGCGGCCCGGTCCAATTTGGTCAAGATGTCGTCGGGAAGGTAGCCAACGAGATCCAACCACAGCATCTGTTCGGTGATGCCGTCGAGCTCGGGCCACTCCGACGGTCGGGAGGCCATCGAGGCCACCGGACCAGCACCGATCACCATCGCCTCGGCATCGTCCCAGTAGGAGACCAAGGACAGATAGGCATCCTCTGGTCCCGAGGCCTTCAACACCTTGGCCACCTTGGCCACCTTGGATGCCGGATTCCTGATGCGCATCCGGGGAGGCATCAGGCGCGTGGCCCGGGCAGCTCCGTTCACCAGTCCCGGAGGAAGAGCCTGCAGCGTCGATCCGGCCAGCTGGCGGATCGGAACAGGAACCATCGATGTACGTCGCCACAATCGGTCGAGCCAGGCATGTCGGTTGTACCCGGCGAACAGCTCGTCTCCGCCGTCTCCCGAGAGGCTGACCGTCACCTGGGTGCGCGCCAACTGACTGACCAGGTGCATGGGGATCTCCGACACATCGCCGAAGGGCTCGTCCCAGATGTCCGGCAGAGTCGGGATCACCTGAGCCGCGTCGGCATCGGTGAGTTCCAGGGGCGTGTGGTCGGTGCCCAGGTGGGCGGCGACCGCCGCGGCTTCCGCCGACTCGTCGAAGGCACGGTCGGCGAATCCCACGGTGAAGGTCCGCACCGGTCGTGTCGCGTGCTGCTGCATGAGCGCGACCACCACACTGGAGTCAATGCCACCGGACAGAAAGGCACCCACCGGCACGTCGGCCACCATCCGTGCGGCGACCGAATCGGACAGGGCGGCCTCCAGCTGATCGGCCAGGACCTCTGGTGGGTCGACCAGGATCCTCCGACGCGCCGCGTCAACCGCTTCCCGGGCCGACCAGTAGGTTCGGGCCGTCGGCCGTTGCCCCGACCGGGCCTCGGTTCCGAAGGTCACCATCTGGCCCGGAAGGAGCTTGGCCACGTCACGATAGATCGTGTGGGGGGCGGGGACACAGTTGTGGCGGAGGAGCAGGGCCACCGCGTCACGATCGATGTCGGTGTTGAATCTCGGCAGCGTGCGCAGGGCCTTCAGTTCCGAGGCAAAGGCCAACGTGTCGCCGACCCAACCGTAGTAGAGCGGCTTTTCTCCGAAGCGGTCTCGCACCAGGTGCAGGGCCTGGTGGCGGCGATCCCAGAGGGCCAGGGCGAACATTCCCTCACAGGCATCGAGTGCTGCCAGGAGACCCCACTGCTGCACGGCGGCCACCAATACCTCGGTGTCCGATCCACCTCGGAAGATCACCCCCTCACCGGCCAGCCGCGGCCGGAGGGTGCGATGGTTGTAGATCTCCCCGTTGAAGGACACCACCCATCTGCCGTCACCGGAGTGCATCGGCTGATCACCCTCGCTCCCCAACCCGAGCACCGATAGCCGGCGGTGGCCGAGGAAGACTCCCTGTTCGGGGTCGGACCAGTAGCCCTCGGCATCCGGCCCCCGATGGACCAGGGTGGCCGTCATGTCCTCTACCTGGTGCCGGAGCTCCTCTGCCGGACCGGACGGCCGCGGATTAAATAGCCCGGCCACACCGCACATGGGCGCGCATCTCCGTTCGCACGGATCGACGAGGGGCCGCACGGCCGCGGACTTCCGTGCCCCCCGGATCGACCATCACGAAATCATCGGCGGTGGTCGGACTGGTGTCAAGCCTCAACGATGGCATGACGCGGACAGCAGAGACGCTCGGCGTCGCAGAGATCCGGGTGCTGTGACTCCCGGGAGCTGCCTGCACGTTCGGCCACCCTCGATCGTGACTGTAACTATCGCTGAGGGCTTCCACTCCTGCACCTGGTCCTGCTCGACGCCCGGCTCCCGGCCTTGCCGGGTGACCTCCTCCAGAGCCCGGGATAGGGGGCTCTGGTTGACACTTCGCCTAGTTGGCCGACGCCGATGGACGTCCCGACCCGGTCCCTGGGCCGAACTCCCCGACCGCTCGACCGTACTGGTCGTGCTCCCCCATACGTCCGAGAACCCCGTCCCACAGGCCGCGTACGATAGCCAACGCTTCGGCCCAGCTCCCGACCTTTTGGAGCCGTCGCAGCGAGTACGCCAGGTGCCAGGCATGCCAATTGGGACGACCATGGGCACGAGCCAGGGCGAAGGAGTTGCGGGTGTGGTAATAGGCCCGCCACGGCTCCGCCTTGTCCGTAGGACGACGCAGACCGATGGCCTGCTCCCGCCCCCCGTCGGTCTGCTGGGATGCCACCCGACGGGCGGCGAGATCATCGACGTACACCTCGAATCCGGCCTCGCGTACCCGACAGAAGAAATCGAAATCCTCCAGACCGAAGAACCATTCGCAGTCGGGTAACACCCCGGCGTCCACCACCCGACGCGAGACCAGCGTGGCACCCCAGCAGGCCACGTCCACGGTGGTGAGATCACCGGTGGATCCCTCGGGCGGAACGACGTTGAGCGTATGGGCCCCCCGGCCGACGAATCTCCGCCCGTAGGCCACGACCGCTCCCACGGGACGGCGGTTCGCCTCGAGCGCACCGATCCGATCCATCAGATCGGTGAGCCGGGGGGCGGGGAGATCGAAGAGTCCAACATCGTCCTCACAGAGGTAGATCCACTCGGTGGTCGGATCCCCGCACGCCTCGATCAAGCCCGCCCGGAATCCACCGGCCGGCCCCGTATTGCGAGTCAATCGAACCATCCTGACCTTCGATTCGAGATCTGGATCGTCCAAGCCGCCTTCGCCGTTGACCACCACGACCACACGCTCGGGGGACACTCCCTCCACTCCCAATAGGGACCGGACGACATCGCCGGCCAAGCCTGGTCGCTTGTGAGTGAGCACCACCGCGGTCACGGCCGCCGGCGGCCGTTGGGGCCGGACCCCTTTCGTTTCAGCACACTCTGGACTCATGGCACCCTCACAGGACTAGGCTAATGCGTAAGGTCGCCATGGTCCTATGCCTCGGCTGTAGGACCTCGGGATCGCACCACATCGGGGCGGAATTGGGGATGGAGGCAGATCGCCGTGGCTCGGACCGCTCGCACAGGCACCATCGTGAGGGCCGGGCACTGCGACGAGTCGGCGCTCGTGGCACGACGGGAACTCGGCCAGTGATCAGCGTCATCGTGCCGGTGCGCAACGGCATGCCCTGGCTGGAGGGCCAGCTGCGGGCGTTGACCGATCAGCAGTGCTCCGAGGAGTGGGAACTGATCATCGCCGACAACGGCTCCACCGACACCAGTCGCTCAGTCGGTCGGCAATGGGCAGAGCGACACCCCAACGTCCACTGGGTTGACGCCTCAGCAGTTCACGGCGCACCGGCGGCCCGCAACATCGGGGTGCGAACGGCGCGAGGTGACCGGTTGGCCTTCTGCGATGCCGATGACATCGTCCGACCGGGGTGGCTGGCCAGCTGCATCAAGGCGCTCGAGGAGGTCGACGTGGTTGCTGGCGTCTTCGACTTCTGGTCGCTGAATGGTCTGCGAGCCTCGCCCCCCAAACCAGCATCCATGCGTCAGCTCGGATTCCTGCCGGCCGGTCTGGGTGCCAATCTCGCCGTCCGGCGGGAGGCCTTCGAATCGGTTGGGGGGTTTGCCGAGGAGCTGAAGATCGGCGAGGACATCGATCTCTGCTGGCGACTACAGCTCCAGGGATTTCGCTTCGTGATCGAGTTTGGAGCCGTGGTATCCAAGCGCGAGCGCTCCGAACCAATCCAGGTTTTCTGGCAGGCCGCCGCCTACGGCCGCAGCGGCCCGGCCCTGTACCGACGACACCGTGCGACCGGGGCTCGGCGCAATCTCACTGGGGCGGCCAAGTCGTGGCTCTGGTTGATCGTGCACTCCCCCCGCCTCGCCCGGCCGGGGACCCCTCGGACCGAGTGGGCCCGCGCCGCCGGTATGCGATCGGGACGACTGATCGGCTCGATCCGCGAAGGCGTCTTCTTTCCCTGACCGGCCGACATCAACTCTGCGCAGGCCGGTGACCGTCGGTCCCTCCCGCGTGGTGACGTCAGTTGACCTCCCAGTCAGCTCCCACGAAGACCGGAGACATGACCATGACCCCCTCGGGCAGGTTGAACGAGTCGGGTCCCATCACGTCGAACGACATCACCGGCCGCCACGGCAGAAGGGGCTTTCCCTTTCCTCCCGCATGGCCAGACATGGCGGGCCACAGTGAGTAGCGCCCCTTGGCCAACGGGATGTGGTGCAGGGTGCACTTCAGCTCGAAGTCGCCAGCGGGAAACGTGCCGTCGTACTTGACGATGAACATCGGAAAGGCGCTGCCCTGGGACACACCGATGAAGAAGTTGGCGTCGATCGGCTCGGGGGAGCTGAGGGTCAAGCGCACGTCGAGGTCACACTCCGAGCGCACCTGACCACCGTCGGCGGCCTCGATTTCGACCTTGAGCACCTCGACGACACCCTCGCTGGACGTCACCATCGCCGCGTTCTGCTCCACGGCGGCCCGGTACTTCCCGACGACCTCCCGGACGGGCCCGGACGCCTGGACGCAGGCGTCCGCCAACCACACCGCCTTATCGCAGGACGCCTCGACCGATGCCAGGTCATGGGAGACATACAACAAGGTGGTACCCGACCGGACAATCTCACCGATGCGCTTCAGGCACTTCTGCTGGAAGTTGGCGTCCCCCACGGAGAGGACCTCGTCGACCAGGAGCACGTCAGGCTCGAGGAATGCGGCGATGGAGAAACCCAGCCGCATCATCATGCCCATGGAGTAGAACTTGACCTGTCGGTTGACGGCGTCATTCAAGCCGGCGAAATCGACGATCTCGTCGAATTTCTGCTTGATGGTCTGACGTCCCATGCCCATCACCGCGCCGTACAGGTAGATATTCTCCCGGCCGGTGAGTTCCGGATGGATCCCACTGGTGACACTGAGCAATGCCCCGATCCGCCCTTGAACGGAGCACAGGCCAGCCGACTGGTAGGTCACCTGACTGATGATCTTGAGCAAGGTGGTCTTGCCCGAGCCATTGATGCCGATG
Organism: uncultured Acidimicrobiaceae bacterium; assembly: GCA_963737625.1. Taxonomy (GTDB): domain Bacteria; phylum Actinomycetota; class Acidimicrobiia; order Acidimicrobiales; family RAAP-2; genus Bog-756. The sequence goes on along the minus strand of CAVTTK010000005.1, from coordinate 371,098 downwards.
AGTGCCATAGTGCCCCCGGGCGGCACTTCGAGTGAGATGTCCTTCAGGACCCACCGATAGTCGTGCCGGGCACCTGTTCCGATTGACTTCCCGAACCGCTTCATCTGGTCGTAGAACTTCGGCACCGTCTTGTCCGCCCGGAACTTCTTCCAGACTTCGTCCACCACGATGGAGCCTTCAGGCAATGTCGGCAAAGTTCACCTCCAACCGCTTGAAGATCCGATAGCCAAGGAGCAGGTAGGCCAGTGCACCCAGCGAGGCGATGCCCACCAGGTTCCACTGGGGTGCGTGTCCGAGCAGCATGGTCTCGCGAGCGCCGTTGATGATCGGTCCCAACGGATTGAAGAATCCGTACACCATTTGCAGGTTCACGGTGATCCCTCCGACGAAATGGGAGTGGATCACGTGGCCACCGATATCGCTGTAACGGACGTGTTGGCCCCCGAACAGGTGGTAGCTGGTGGGGATCTCCGAAAAGGGCCAGATCACAGGGGTGGCGAACAGACCGAGGGAGGTGACAATGGGAAGGACCTGCATCAGGTCGCGCATCTGGATGATGATCGACGACACTCCCAGCGTGATGCCGGCGGCGAACACCACTTCGATCAACATGAAGAGGGGAACGAAGACGGTGGCCCATGTCGGCGCCCGACCGAAGATGACGAACAAGATGGCCAGGGGAATCCACGACAACATGGTGTTCAGACCGTTCACCCCCATGGTTTCCAGGGGAAAGCATTCGCGGGGGAACTGGGTCTTGGCCAGCAGCGCCTTGTTGCTCAACAAGGACTGGCCTCCGTTGCCCAACGATGATGCGAAGAAACTCCAAATGAGAATGCCGACGAAGGCGTAGAGGGCGTACGGGAGTCCCTCGCTGCCGAACGACTTCACCCGTGAGAACACGACTACGAAGATGACCAGGGTCGCCACTGGGCTCAGCACGGCCCAGAGCACTCCGAGCGAAGCCTGCTTGTATTGGGCGCGGAAGTCCCGTTCGGCAAGGGTGTAGATGATCTCGCGGTGCGCCCAGAGAGTCCGCACGGCTTCGAGATAGTTGACCTTGTGCTGGTAAAGGATCTCGTCGCGCGGATCCTCAGGGATCAGCGAGATATCGGGCTCTACCAGCGTGTCCCCGAACTTGCCGTCACCAACTGTCATCGGCCGACACTACCCCCCTGGGCCCCTGACTCCGAGCCGATGCCTCTGCCTCTACCAGGCCAATCCGATGGTTCGGCGTTTACCGGGTCAATGATATCGCGCTTCGAGCGTCGGGAGAAGTGTCCGGGCCTGCGGCGCCGCTATCATCGCCCCGTGCCGGGACAAGCAGGGTGGACGCCCAGTACGAGTTCTCGGATACGGGTGCTGCTGGCCATCAAGAGCCTGGGCCACGGGGGAGCCGAACGCCTTCTGGTAGACACGCTGGCCGCCGGTGACCACGACTGCTTCCACTACGAGGTGGCCTACACGCTGACTACGGAAGATGCGTTCGCTTCGGTGCTGGGTTCGCACGGCACACCGGTGCACAACCTCGGAGCGACCGGCAATCTCGACCTCCGGTGGCTGGCCGCCCTCCGGCGGTTGCTCCTGTCGGGCGAGTTCGACATCCTGCACTTCCACCTGCCCTACACCGCGGCACTGGGCCGTCTCGTGGTGGCCTCGTTGCCCAGGAGCCGGCAGCCGGTGACCCTCTATACCGAGCACAGCCTATGGAACAAGGTCGTCGCCCCGGTCAGGCTCCTCAATCGCACCACCATTACCCTGGATCGGGGCTTGATCGCCGTCTCGCCTGCCGCGTACGAAGCCCTACCTCGCGCCCTCCGACGTCGAGCCCAGGTCGTGGTGCACGGGGTCGATCTGTCGACCTCCCGTGCCACGGACGGCGAACGGTCCCGACGAGAGGTGAGGGCCGAGTTGGGGATCGGCGCAGGGGAAGTGTTGGTGGTGACCGTCGCCAACCTCCGTTCCGAGAAAGGGTACGACGTCCTGCTCGACGCAGCCCACGAGACCGACCGTCGCGGCCTGGCTCTGCAGTTCGCCGCCGCCGGACAGGGTGTATTGAAGGACGTCCTGACGGAACAGCAACACCAACTTGGTCTGGACGACCGATTCCGCTTTCTCGGTCACCGCCCGGATGCCCTGCGCTTGATCGCTGCCGCCGACATCTTCGTACTCCCCTCACGACAGGAGGGCTTACCCGTGGCCTTGATGGAGGCGATGAGCGTGGGCGCGGCCATCGTGGCCACCGCCGTGGGTGGAGTGCCCGAGGTCATCGCTGATGGCGTGAACGGCCTGGTTGTGCCACCCGATGACCCGGTAGCTCTGGCCAATGCCCTCGAGCGGCTCGGGTCGGATTCCGATCTTCGCCGCCGGCTGGGAGCGCAGGCCCTGATCGACAGCGAGGTGTTCGATGTGGCGCGATCCAGCCGCGAGATCGAAGACGTCTACCGTCGGGTGCTCGACCGACCGTGACCAGCCGGGCAGAAATTATCCGACCGGGCCCGGGACGGCGGACAGTGCCGTGGCCAGAGCCACGAGCCGACCCCTCCCAAACTCGTCGTCGGGCTCCAGATAGTTGCCCTCCGCCCATTCGTTCCACGACTTGATCATCACGAGCTGTTCACCCTTCGGGTGGTGCGCCGCCAAGGCAACGGCCTGGCGGACATGGGCACCGAAGCGCTCAGGGGTCGATCCGGTCGCCACCAGCCCGTCCCGACCCATCCGGGGCGTATTGTCCCAATTCGGGTAGACGCTCGGGAACACGCGGCCTCCGAGGTCGCCGGGCGAACGGGCGGCGGTTGCGGCATAGGGATAGCGCTTGGGGCTGTGGACGAGACCACGTGATCGCATCCGTTCGCGTACCCGGGTAGAGAGGTGCTTACCGAAGGGGAACTCGAAGTACACGGCGGCATCGAACCCGTCGGCCACCTGCGACCGGTACTCGTGTTCGCCGAGGAAGGCCACCAGGTAGAGACCGCCCAGCCCGGCGTCGTGAGCCATCTTCTGCCAGGTCTCGACGAAGCGGGCCGGCTCGGGCAGATTGCCGGCCTGGTAGATGAACAGGACCGGGCGGCCCCCGATGCGGACGTAGCGGGGATCCTCGAAGGCGGTCCGCAGATAGTCGAAATGGGCACGATCGTCTTCCGGTCCGGGGTAGGTCTGCTCCATCAGCATCCGATCCGGTGCCCCGTGCCACGTTCCGGACCAGCTCTGGTTGGCCCAGGCCACGCAGAAGGGGAAGTCCGGCGCGCCGGAGGCCAGCACCTCGTCGAAGGGCCGTTGGAGGAGGCGGTGACCGCCGAACCAGTAGTGCCAGTAACAGAATCCGGTGACTCCGTGGCCCCGCGCCAGCTCGGCCTGCGCTTCCCGGACCTCGGGGACCCTCAGGTCGTAGAAGCCCAATTCCGTAGGCAGATGGGGTTGCACGTGGCCCCGGAACAAGGGCCGGGCCCTGACGACGTTGGACCACTCGGTGAAGCCCGGACCCCACCACCGATCGTTCTCCGGGATGGGGTGGAACTGGGGAAGGTACAGCGCCAGGACTTCCATGGCGGCCAATGTTACCGATGCTTCTCCTCACCGAAGTTGTTGGGCTGCCCGCCTCCGAGCGAAGGGTGACCGTGGGCCGCGTCCAGGGCCAGTTGCTCGACGGCTTCCTCAACGACGTCGGAGCGGAAACGCTCGGAGTACAGCTCGAAGGCCCGGCTCGTCACGGCCTCCCGCAGTGCGCTGTCGCGGAGCAGGCGAACGCAGGCATCGATCAACTCCGCCACCGAGTCGCCGATGAGGAGGTGGACGCCGTCCTCGGCCCCGATCCCTTCGGCACCGAGCGTCGTCGACACCACAGGAATTCGGTGGCGGAATGCCTCGAGGATCTTGATCCTCGTGCCGCTGCCGTAGCGTACCGGCACCACCACGACATCGGCCCGGGCCAACTCGGTGGTGATATCGGGGACCCGGCCCACCACATGGACTCGGGGTGGATCGTCCAGCTCCATCAATTCCGGGTGGTGATCCCCCACCAGTCGGATCCGGGCGTCGGGGAGCTGAGCCCGCACTCCGGGCGCGACCTCCCTGGCCAGGAGGTACGCCGCCTCGATGTTGGGCGGGTAGCTGAGCAGCCCCTGGAACAACAGGCACGGTGGCGAGCCGACCGTCGAGCGTCCGACGGGATCACCGACGCATCGGTAGCCGTTGGGAATGACCGCCACCCGGGGCAGGCCCTGGGCCGTGGCCCGATCGGCGTCGAGCGGGCTGCAGACCACGATGGCGGCCGTACGGGCTCCGGCCCGACGATGCAGGCGACGCCACCGACGGATCTCGTCCTCGGCCACCAGGGTGCCGCCAACGCGTCGCAACCTGCCCGGCCAGTCCGACAGCCGGGGGCGTGGGACCGAGAGGCGCGCGGCGATCTTCTGATCCTCGAGATCATCGAGATCGAGCACACCGGGGGCGGAGGTCAGCCCGCCCGCCAGGACCCAGGGCCGGGCCCCAAAGAACCACACCAGGTCGTACCGACCGGCGGCAAAGCGGGCGAGGTGACGCTGTACTCGCCGTCGGTCCGTCCAGGGCAGGCCGAGCGGCATGGACGGACGACCGAGTGTTGCCATCAGGGCGGCTCCGGTCGGCGCTCGATTGTCGAATCCGATCCGGGCTACCCGGGCCAGACCCAACGAGTCATCGGGTGGATCGAAGTCGGAACGGTCTCGAGAGACCACCGAGACCAGCTCTACCGGTCCGCACCGACGCAGGCCGCGTAGCACCATGGCCAGTCGCATGCGGGGTCCGGTGTTCTCGGGCCACGGATAGTCTCCGGCAATCACCAGGGTCCTCATCATCACCTCTCCACCGGAGCCCTCTGGGACGGCCCCCGCGTAGGTGCGCCTGCGGGGAGGACCGGACAGAGTGGATGGTAGCGGAGGTGGCCCTTCCTACCCGGCTGGTAGGGTCTCGACGCCGGAGTGACCGGCCGCAGCAGGGGGGCTGCCCGTGACCGAGCGTGAGACCGATGGGTTGACACCGACCGGCGGTTCGCTGGTGCTGCACGTCATCCCGACGCCCCGAGCGCGTGGTGCCCAACGCGAGGCCCGAGCCCTGGCCGACCATCTCGACGTACCCGGGATCCGCAATCACCGCGTCCTGGCCCTCTTCGCCGGCGCCCCTGAAGTGGCGGTCGACGCTTCCCTCGACCATCCCGGTGGTGACTCACCGGCGGTCGGTTTCGATCCCCGACTGGTCCTCAGCCTCCGCAGCGTCTTGGCCCGCATGGACCCCGAGTTGGTCGTGGCCCACGGAAGCGAGCCGTTGAAATACCTGGTCACGGCCATGATCGGCCGCAGGAGACCGATCGTCTACTACGCCATCGGCACCTACTCGGGCTCGGCCAACGGAATGCAGCGTCGGCTCTGGCGCTTCCTGATGTCCCAGTCCGACGCCATTGCCGCCGAGGGCCAGGAAGTTCATGACGAATGCATCGCCATGTTCGGAGTCCCGTCCCACCGGGTGACGGTGACACCGAATGGCCGGAACCCGGACGAGTTCCACCCCCGGGAGGAAAGCGCAGCGTCGGGACCTCCGAGGATCGCCTTCGTCGGAGCCCTGACCGAGGGCAAGGGGCCCGACCGGTTCATCGACGTGGTGGCCGGGTTGCGGACCGACGACCTCGAGTTCGGCGCCACCCTGATCGGGGACGGCCCGTTGCACCAAAGCCTGGGCGTCCCCGCCGCCGTCAACCACGTGGAGATGCTCGGTTCCCGTTCGGACGTCGCCGACCAGTTACGGAAGGCGGACGTCATGGTGTTCCCCAGTCGACCGGCCGGTGAGGGCATGCCGGGGGTGCTCATCGAGGCGGGACTGAGCGGGATCCCGGTCGTGGCCACCGAGGTACCAGGCGCTCGCTCGGTCGTCGACGACGGTGTGACAGGTTTCATCGTCCCGGTCGACGACGTGGAGGCGATGGTGGCGGCTACCGGGCGGCTTCTCCGGGACCCGCTGCTCCGATCATCCATGGGAAGGGCTGCCCGCTTCCGCTGTGAAGACACCTTCAGCCTTGCTGCGGTGGGCCAGCGCTGGATGACCATCCTCCAGCCCCTCCTCGACGGAACGACTACGGGCCGCTCGGGTAGTGGCCGTCGACCTCGGGCGATCGCCCGGAGCGCCGACCGGTCCTCGAGCGTCTCTCCGGCACCGGCCGGCGGGGGATCACCTCCGACGTTGGACGGGCTGCCCGATCCTCGTACCCGTAGGCAGTGGGTCACGCTCTTCACGTCGTCGGCGCTCCGCAGCTGGCACGGTCCGGACTTCTCCGAAGTGGACCGCTTCTGCTTCTTTATCGGCTATGCCCGCAGCGGTCACACACTGGTGGCCACGTTGCTCAATGCCCACCCCGACATGGTGATCGCCCATGAGCTCGACGCCGCCCGGTATGTGCGGCACGGGTTCACTCGCTCCCAACTCTTCTCGCTGCTTCTGGAGCGGGACCAACAGTTCGGCTCGATCGGTCGAACCTGGTCCGGCTATCAGTACGAAGTCCCCGGTCAGTTCCAAGGGCGGTTCGAGCGACTCCGTGTCATCGGTGACAAGCGTGCCCGGTCCTCGGTGCTGCAGATCGCCCAACGACCACAATTGCTCGACCGCATCCGCCGCGTGGTGCAGGTTCCCCTGCGCGTCATCCATGTCACCCGGAACCCCTTCGACAACATCGCCACCGAGGCCCGACGCCACAACATGTCACTCACCGAAGCCACCCGGTGGTACGAGGACATCTGTCAGGCGGTGAAAGCGGTCCGTCCGATGTTGGCACCCGACGAACTCGTCGATATTCGCTATGAAGACTTCGCTGGCCATACGGTCCCGGAGTTGACGCGTCTCTGTCAGTTCGTCGGGGTGGAGGCGGAGCCCGCCTATCTCGAGGCCTGCGCCGATATCGTGTGGGCGGGCACCAAGCAGACCCGTCACTCGGTCGAGTGGTCGATGAGCGAGCGGGCGGCGGTCGAACGGCTTATCGAGCAATACGACGTGCTCTCGTCCTACACCTTCGACCGCTAGCTATGAAACTGACAGAGGTTGTTTCCATCGGTGATCTCCGTATGAGAGGAAATCCTGATGGACGAACGAGAGCAGCAGAGAAAGGTCCGACATCGCCTGGCAATGATCCGGCATGCGGAAGTAGTCACAGGAAACGTGGCCATGACTTGCCGCTACTACGGCATCAGCCGGCCCTGTTTTTACAAGTGGCTCCGTCGATATGTGGAGCTCGGTGAGGAAGGGCTGCGAGATGGCTCCTCCCGACCTCTCAACAGCCCAAGAGCGACGAAGACCGAGGCAGTGGGCAAGATCGTCTACTTGCGGGAGAACTACCACTTCGGGCCCCAAAAGATCTTGATGTACCTGAAGCGTTACCACGACATCACGATCAGCCCGTCAGGGGTCTGGAACATTCTCCATCGCCTCGGGATCTCGAGACTGCCCAGCTCCCAGCGCTACGAGCGCACAAGGACCGTTGGAAGCGTTACGAGAAGAAACTCCCAGGGGACCGAAAGCCATCGGTTCGCCCCTGGGCTGTTGTCCGCCTCCACACAACCCCCGGTGCGCCCGCCGCGTATCCACGGGCGGTGATCAATCCGAGGCGGCGTTCCGCACCAACCTCTGACGGGCGTTGCGCTTCTCGGCGGCCTGACGGATAAGCAGGCGCGAACGTCTCCGCAACTCCCACTCGAAGCGAGTTCGTTGGACCTTGGGTGTGCGTGGGATGCACAGCAAAACAAGGAAGAACGGCAGCATCATCACCCGTTCCCGTTCGATGAGACCGAGGTTCCCTAGGGCGGCAAAGGTGTAGAGGAAGGCCAAGGTGTAGGTCAGACAGAGCATGACGTAAGGACGGGCAAAGGAAGCCCTGAGCACCATCCGGAGGTTGCGGAGCGAAATCAAGATCAGCACGACAATCGCTGAATTCTCGAGGGCCGCCACCAGCTCACCGAATCCGTGGGCATTGAAGAGGAGCGGATTGAACAGCACCTCGTAGATATCCCTGGGAAAGGTCGCGATGTTGGTCGAATAGGGAACACCGCTACTGCCGAATCCGAGGCCCGAGCCTTGATTGTTGGAATTCGTCTGCTGCAAGGAGAGTTTCCCGCCCGCACCGCCGTGGAGGTACCGAAGCGTCAAGATGGCCGACAGCGCCAAGAGGGAAGCCAGCAACAGGAGACTGAGTATTCGCCGCGACCCTCCGAGGTTCTTGCGGACCGCGGCAGTGGGGACCATCATCGCCACGGCGAATCCAGCCAAGATCAGCAACAGCTCGTTGGGCCGGATCAGGACGCCGATGGCCACGCCCGGCACCACCAGCACAAACCCGCCCTTGCGGCGTGCCAGAATTTTCGACGCACCGTAGGCGGTGAGCCCGAGCGCGAACATCATGATTGCCTCCTTGCTGACGTCCGCAGTCCAGAAGATCAGCGAAGGCAGCAGAAACAGCATCAGTGCGTAGCGTCGGTCATTGGCTCCGCGGAAGGTGAGGCTAAAGGCCCGGTAGAAGAAGATGGCCCCAATGAACGACAACCAGCTGAACACCAGGAATGTGGCCAGCTCGTTGATGCCCACGATGGCCATGACGATGCCGGTGGCGATACTCACCGATCCGTCGTTGACGATCTGACGGACATTGGCGCCGGAAGTGGTGAAATCGAAGTGCCGGAAGTTGGCACCCAGAATGGAGCCCTGATGGGTGTACCGGATCCAGTCGGCGATCCCGTGGTAGAAGTGATCGACCACAAAGATCTGGGCTGGGGCGGCCAGAAGGTGCAGTACCAAGCCGATGGTCATGATCCGGACTAACCACGGACTGGCTTCTGCGACGGCCACCCGCTGAAGGATCATGCGGCCCAGTCCGAAGAGAATCCCGGCCACGAAGAGGGCCACGATCGGGTTGCTGGCGACTTGAGCCGCGATGAGCATGGAACAGCCGATCAGTTCGAGGTCAGGCCTGCGGCGGTGTCGCCGGTTCCTGTGGTTCCCCGGACCCACCGCTGACAACCAGGGCGGGCTCCGGTGTGGCTTGGCTCGCCTGTTCGCCTTGGTGCCGCGGCACCATCTGACGAATATCGTTCCGGGGAACGTTGACATTCGTCAGCACGACACCTAGTACCGGTGCCTCGATCCGTCTCATGCGCTCGCCCGCCTTACGAGCATCGTCGAACGTGGTGACCCGACATTCGGCCACGATGAGGACCGCGTCAACGGCATGGGACAAGGCCTCGGCGTGGTGCACGGCAAGCAGCGACGGCGTCTCGACGATGACCAGGTCCACCAGGCGGGATGCCGCAGCAAGAAGTGAGGGAGCCCGCATGACCAGCTGGCCGCTGTTGCCGATGAACGAGTCAAGGGGAAGCCGGTACACGTTGGCCAGCTTCGAGGGCTCCAGCCGGCTCACCACGTCCTCGGTCCGGATCTCATTGGCATTCGATCCGTCGAGGGCTACGGGGCTACCGCTCTCCACGTTGCCCGTGCTGATCACGATCACCTGCTGGCCCGCCTCGGCGTAGATGGCCGCCAGATTCGCCGCCACGTGCGGTCGGGAAGGCTCCGACCCGGCCGACGCCACCAGCACAATCGCCCGACGGCCGGTCCCCTCTACCTGCTGGGGCCCCCCGGTTGGTGGGGCGACGGGACTGAGCGGACCGTAGGCCCCGCCGAGTGGGTCTTCGGGGACGGGTAGTGGAGCCAAGGCCTCGAACATCACCGACATGCGCAACTTCCGGAATGCCTCGGCACCCGGCGAATCGGGCTGTCTCACGACATCGACCATGGGGACCGGTCCGAGTGGCACTCCGCCGGCCGGCCTCTCTCCGACGGGAATCTCCGCCACGACGGGGAACCCAAAGTTGGCCTCGGTCCGTGCTGCGGTCCGGAGATGCTTGTCGAGAAGCTCCCGCAGCAACACGATGGCCGCTCCGATGAGAGCCCCTATGACCAACCCGGCGAGCAGCCGCACCTTTCGACTCGACGTCAGACTGCTCTTCGTCCCGCCGACGCGTGTGGCACTTTCGGCGTACTGCTGAATTTGGTACCCCGTATAGGGGGTCACCGTGCCTTTGGTGTTCGTCGACTTCGGGTGAGCCGCGGCCACGGCAACCATGTAGTACTGGAGCGACCCGGCGTAGCTGTTGGCCAAGTTGACGGCGTCGTCCGCCGTCTTCCCACGGGCGGTGAGGAGAACCAGGGTGTTCTGGCCCCTTTTGATCGGAAGGGTGGACGAAGACGTCGTCGGTTGATTCGTCGTGTGGGCCGTCGTGAGGGAGGCCGAGAAGTACAAGGGGTACTTGAACTGAGGAATTTCCTGTTTCGCCGTACGCACGGCCAGATTCTGCAGGGCGAGGCTCTGGGCGAAGAACAGGATCTGTTCACTGGTCACCCCGCCGGCGATCCCCCCGCCGCCGGGAGCCGAGCCGACCAGGGCGCTCGACTCCCACTTGACCTCCGAGCTCTGCTTGCTCGGGTGGGCCTTGGATACGGGGAGCAGGACAGCGATGATCGCTCCCACTACCGCCAGCAATATCAGCAATCGCCAACTGCGCCGGAGCGCCCCGGCATAGTCGATTGGCTCCATGGTTCTCCTACTCCCCTGCCCTACGTAGACAGCAGATCATATACCGCATATCTCACCGTCGGACATCCCCAACATTGACTGGTCGGATTCGACCGTACCGCCGCCGATTTGGCCGAGCGGTGGGCGAAAAGCACGCCGATTTGGCTGGTCCGGCACCCCCACCCGGGTCCTGATGCCCGGTCCCTGTGCCTGGGAGGTCCGCAATGTGTGCCTCCAAAGTTCGAACTCCACCCGTCGACCCTCAATATTGGGGATGGTCGGATCATGGCCCGTTCTGTAGCCTCGGCGGTGCCCGCCCTGGACGGGTAGGGTGTGCATCGATCGACTGGGGAAGGTTGATCACTGGTGCCGACGCACAGCGCGGCTCACTTGGGGGAGTGGCAGTATGAGCCGGGACAGTAGCTGGGCGTGACAATTGCTTGGTGTGACAATTGTAAGGCGACAGGTTCATGGGTCCCGCAAGTGAGGGACTCGGAACTGGAGCGAAGGTTAGGCGTGCGTTCCGGCTGGATGGAGCCAACGGAACCCGCAAGAGGGCATAGGCGATGAGTTGGTGCGCACCGTTGGCTGACGCCTTACCAGGTTGACCAGGGGGCTAAGGATGGATGAGGCAGTGTCGGAGGAGCGGGACGGGGAGCCGCCACGCGAGGAACTTGACCCGACGGCGGAGGTAGGTAAGCCGAACGTCGCCGTCCGGGCCAGCCACGTTCGGTCCCGGCTCATCTTTATGCTGTTCGATATCCTCTGCGTGTTCGTCGGCTATGGCTTCGCCGAGGTGACCTACTTCCGCGATAAGGCCCCGGGCCTCTATTGGCCTCACTTCGCCGCCTTTTTCGGTCTGGCGCTAGTCATTACCCTCGGGGCTAACCACGTGTTCGGTCTCTACGGGCGCATGTGGCGTCACGCCGGCGCTGAGGAGGCCCGGCAACTCGTGCTCTCCGCCGCGACCACCCTCTGCCTGTTGCTCCTGGCTTACCCCCTCGAGCGCATGGCGAGAATCAGGATGGTGCCCGTCACCGTGATTGTCGTCGGCTGCATGTTCGCCACCATGGGGATGGGTCTCCTTCGATTTCATTCGCGGCTCTTCGCCTGGCAGCGGGGGTCGCGTCGGGTCGGTCTGCGGGTGGCCGTCGTCGGCAGCCGCGACGCTGGCGCTGCGGCAATCCGCGAGATGCTGCGCAGCCCCGGAGCGGGGCTGGTTCCCGTGGCCGTGTTTGATGATGATGCTCGTGCCCACGGTCTCTCCATGGTCGGGGTTCCCGTGATCGGATCGATCGACGATATTCCCGCCGCGGCCAGCCGCTACACCCTCCAGCAGGTGTTGCTGGCCATACCCAACCCACCCCCCGAAACTGTGGAACGGGTGCTGCAGGCCTGCGAACAGGCCGAATTGACCATGAAGGTCTTGCCGGGAGTCAGCAACTTGGTCAACCGGTCGGGCGCCATGACCCCGCTGCGGCTGGCCCGGGAGCCCCGGATTGAGGACCTCCTGGGCCGAAAGCCCGTTCCAATCGACTTGGCCACGGTCAGCCGCTCCTTGCAGGGTAAACGGGTCCTCGTCACCGGGGCGGGTGGATCGATTGGTTCTGAAATCTGCCGACAGGTGGCTGAACTCGAACCCGCCCTGTTAGTGCTCCTCGACCATGATGAGACCCATCTTCACGATGCGGCCTCTACGGTGCGGGGACCGTGCGAGCAGGCACTGGTCGACATCACCGATCGGTCCGACCTCAACGACGTCTTCAACAGGTACCGCCCCGAAGTGGTGTTCCACGCCGCCGCCCACAAACACGTGCCCGTGCTCGAGAATCATCCCATTGCCGCGGCGAGCACCAACGTCTTCGGGACCCTGAACGTCGTGGACGCATCCAACGCGGTCGGAGTCCAGCGGTTCGTCCAGATCTCCTCGGACAAGGCCGTTCGCCCATCCAGCGTGATGGGGGCCTCCAAGCGCCTAGCCGAACAAATCGTACTGTCCAGAGCCCCCTACGGCGCCTCGTACTGCACCGTTCGTTTCGGCAATGTCCTCGGTAGCCGAGGCAGCGTGATCCCGACCTTCGCCCGACAGATCGCCGATGGTGGACCGGTCACCGTGACCGATGCTCGGATGACCCGGTTCTTCATGAGCGTGGAGGAGGCCGTGCAGCTCGTTCTGGAGTCTTCCGTGCTCTCGGACGGCGGCGGCGAGATCTTCATGCTGGAGATGGGCGACCCCGTCCGCATCGTCGATCTCGCCGAACGCATGATTCGCCTGTCCGGCTACCAGGTCGGTGTGGACATACCTATCGAGATCGTCGGCATCCGACCGGGAGAAAAGCTCGATGAAGTCCTCCGCTCCCCCGAGGAGGAGGTGCTGACCACCTACCATCCCTATATCAACCAGCTGATACCCACCACCTCGGCGGCCGATGAGCTCGATGCCACCCTCGGGGGCCTCCGCGAGGCGGCCGCTCGGAGGGATGGCGATGCGGTGAGGGCGTTGCTGTTCTCCACCGTCTCATCCAGCGCGTCAGACGAGGCAACGACCATGGAGGCCGGAATTACCACTGACAGTGGTGAACCCGCCGATGCACGCGACAACCGGATCGAAAGTCCACACGGCCACGCGGCCGCCTCGGCCCATGCCCACCGCTCGAACGGAACATCCGCCTCGAGTTCCGAGCACGTCCCGGCATGAGTCCACCACAGGGCGTCCGCGGGTGAGCCCGAGCGACGGGCCGAAACGGCTCGTCGTCATAGGTCAGGGGTACGTGGGACTCCCGTTGGCCTTGCGCGCCGTCGATGTCGGCTACGACGTGGTCGGCTTCGACGTGGATACCCAGCGCATCAAATCACTGTCGGCGGGATCGTCCTTCGTCGAGGACATCTCCGACCATGCCCTCCAGCGTGCGCTGGCCACAGGCCGGTACCTGCCCACCGACGACAGCGAGCGCATCGCCGGATTCGACATTGCCGTCATTGACGTCCCGACTCCGCTGCACGACGGGACCCCCAACCTCTCGTTCGTGGAGGACGCCGCCTCCACCGTGGGTCGGTACCTTGGCCCGGGCTCGACCGTGGTGCTGGAATCGACCAGTTACCCAGGAACCACCGAGGAGCTCGTAGCTCCGTTGCTGGAGGCCGGGTCGGGGTTGGTGGCCGGTCGAGACTTCCACCTGGGGTACAGCCCCGAGAGGATCGATCCCGGGAACCCCACGTGGACGCTGCAGAACACCCCCAAGGTGATCTCCGGCATCGACGAGGCATCACGCCGAGCCGTACGAGACTTCTACGGATCCATCGTCGAACGCACCGTGGAGGTGTCGGGCACCCGCGAGGCCGAGCTCACCAAGCTGCTCGAGAACACGTTCCGGCACGTCAACATCGCGCTGGTCAACGAGCTCGCCATGTTCGCCGCGGAGCTGGACATCGACGTCTGGGAAGCCATCGACGCCGCATCCACCAAGCCCTTCGGCTACCTCCGCTTCACCCCAGGCCCCGGTGTCGGAGGCCACTGTCTCCCCATTGACCCGAGCTACCTCTCGTGGAAAGTGCGGCGCAGTCTGGGCCAGCCGTTTCGGTTCGTGGAACTGGCCAACGACGTCAATGAGCACATGCCTGACTACGTTGTCCGGCGATTGCTACTGGCGTTCAATCGGATGGGCCGGGCCATCAACGGATCTCGGATTCTCCTGGTGGGCATGACCTACAAGCGCAACACAGGCGACGCCCGTGAGGCGCCGGGAATGGCCATTGCCCACCTGCTCACGTCGTTGGGCGCTGACATTCGGGTGGTCGATCCCCACTTGGCCGACGCCGGCACGTCGTATCCGCTCGTTGAGCTGACCGCAGCAGAGCTGACCGCAGCAGACGGCATCGTGATCGTGACCGATCACGATGCCTTCGACTACGAACTGATCCGAAGCCACGCCTCCTATGTGCTGGACACCCGTAATCGCCTGACCGGACCGACCGTGGAACGGCTGTAGTCTTCGCCGGTGCACCCAATGGCGAAGGCGTCAGGACGACTGCCTGAGGGTGGCGTCCCCGTCGGACACGGCACCGATCGCCGATGAAGGTCGTCGTCACCGGTGGGGCAGGGTTCATCGGTGCCAACCTGTGTCGGCTCCTGATCACCCAGCCTGGAGTGGACGAGGTGGTGGCCCTGGACGACCTGTCCACGGGCTACCGGCACAATGTCGTCGGGTTCGACCTCATCGAAGGCTCGATCCTTGATGCCACACTGCTCGATTCGGTGTTCGTTGGCGCCGACGCCGTGGTTCACCTCGCCGCCCGGCCATCGGTTCCACGCTCGCTGGCCGACCCCATGGCCAGCCACCTGACCAATGCCACCGGGACCATGGAGGTTCTGGAAGCAGCCCGTCGCCACGGGCGACTGCAGGTCATCATGGCGTCCTCATCGTCGGTCTATGGGGCCAATCCCGAGCTTCCCAAGCACGAGGGCATGGCCACCATGCCGGTAAGCCCCTATGCGGCCGGGAAACTGGCGGCCGAGGCCGCCACCCTGGCCTACGGCCGTTCCTTCAACCTGCCGGTCTTGGCCTTCCGGTTCTTCAATGTCTTCGGACCTCTGCAGTCGGCCGGCCACGCCTATGCCGCCGTCGTACCGACGTTTGTCGAGGCGGCGTTGCGTGGCGATCCGCTCACTGTGCATGGCGACGGCCAGCAGACGCGTGACTTCACCTACGTGGGCACCGTGGTGGCGGTGCTCGCTGACGCCGTGGCCCGTGGTGTGACGAACCCCGGACCGGTCAACCTGGCCTTCGGCACCAGGGTGTCGCTCCTCGATGTCATCGGCCTCCTCGAGAAGATCATGGGTCGGTCGCTACCCCGCCGCCATACCGATCCCCGAGACGGCGATGTCCGCGACTCACAGGCCGACCAGCAGCTCCTCCGACGATTGTTCCCGGCCATCGAACCCATCAGTCTCGAAGAGGGCTTGACCGCCACCGTCTCCTGGCTCTCGGAGTCCTCCTGACGTTCGACTCCCGAGATAGTCCGGAGGTCGTCCCGGCGAGCACGGCCTCCCCGTTCACCAAGGAGTTCCTCGTCGGACTGGGCCTGGTCGCTATCTCGGTGGTGGCGGCCCTGCTGGTGGCCCACCATCCGGGAGCCACTCCGCTCGACCGGCTGGGATTTCGCGTCATCCCCCCAGCGAGAGGATCGGACAACCTCATCCAGGTCACCAAACTGGGGACCCCCGTGGTCCTGATCCTGGCCACCGTGGCTGCGGCCCTCCTGGTGCTGGGCCGCGATCGGCATCGCGCCCTGGCGTGCGTGCTGGGCCCGGTCATGGTGGCGGTGCTGGTGGAATACACCTTCAAACCCCTGGTGGGAAGAGATTTCGAAGGAGCGCTCTCCTACCCGTCGGGCAACGTCGCCGACCTGGCCGCGGTCATGACCGCATGGGTCCTGGCCGTGCCCTCGCGCTACCGGGCCCTCACCATCACCGCCGGCGTCGTGCTCATCGGCCTCATGGTGGTGGCTGTCGTGGGGCTGCGCTGGCACTATCCCAGCGACGCGCTGGCTGGACTGGTTCTCGGGGTCGGCGCAGTCCTGCTCCTCGACGGTGCTCTCCACGTGACCCGGCGAGGCGACCGGGCCACAGGGGAACAGGCCGGACCGGGCCGTAGCTGTCCGCCGTAGGCCCACGTCCACCTGCGGTGGGATCACCAGCGAGAACAGAGTCTCATCAACAATGATGAGACTCTCCTTTTCCTAACGGCGCCCGACCGATAGAATGCCTGGCAGCAGGGGTCGCACCGTTGGGCGACGGCAATGTGCCGCGCCGACGACGGCCGGCGCACGGGGGAACATGTCAGTCAGCACACCGCACAGTTCAGTGGACGCCGGCGCAGTCGATCCGGCCGGTCCCCGTACTGTGGCGCGCATCGAGTTGCGGCCCTACCGCTCGGACGGCGATTCGAACCAGCCACCACTTTCCCCCTTGCTGCATGCGTGGGCCGTTCACAGCATCGAGCAGACGGTTCGCCCCGACGATCGCCTCTGTCCCTACGGACGGTTCCATCTGGCTGTGGCCTTCGGACCCGATGCCGATGCCGTTGCGCCGAAGGTCTTGGGACAGCGCCTGGCCCGGGCGGTCAGCCTCGGGCTGTTGATGCGCCAGGGGGGCGGCGACAGTGATCAGGCCCGGCCACGGTCATCGGCGACCTCCGGATCGACCGTCCCCCTCGGGGTGGACGGAGGCGACCGCCGCTCCACGGCCTTGTTCGACGCCACCACGGTGGTCACCGTGGACCGCCTCCTCGGGTCCGAACTCGGCCGCGGTAACGGCCAGGATCGAGGGGATCAACACGGGGGCGTCGATCGGCTGAAGACGGGGAATGTCTTCCCCCATCTGCGCCACCGAACCGTCCTCGGCAACTCCCGCCGGACGGATGCGGCCCAGGGAACCCGCCGTGGTGATCAGATGGCGGTCGAAGCGTCACCGTGCGGGATGATCCTGGTGGTGGAGTGTGATCCTCAGTCCACCGGCACACCGGGGATCGCCACCCTGGCCACCTGCTCCGTGGCGGAACGCCTCGGGTTCACGACGCGGGCCATCCCGCTGCCGACCGGGGACATTCCCCCGGTCGCCATCGAAGGCATACCGATCGATGTGGTCGTCCTGCTGGTGGGCAACGATCCGACCGGCCAGCCCACCCCCTGGTCTTCGAGCACCTGGTGCCTCCCAGCCCTGGTGGCCGAGGCCTACGGCAACGCCGGCATCGATGTCATCGCCGTCAGCGTGGGCGCAGGTGCGGGTGCCCTCGCCAACTGCGTCGTCAAAGGCGCGTCCGTACTCTTCGACCTCAACGAATTGCCGGCCACTCTGGCCCGGCGTAGTCGGAACACCACGGCCACCGGACGAGGGGCATGGGAGCAACCCGGCGGTCGCATTCCTCCCCATCTGCAAGCATTGTTGCGACTGACCTCAAGCGAACGCAGGGTGCTGTTCTATCTCACCACGGGGACGTCACCCCGGGACATTTCGCTGGAGCTCGTGGTGTCATTGGCCACCGTCCGGTCACACATCCGTTCGATCCTGCGGAAGCTGGGCGTTCGATCCCAACTGGCCGCGGTGGCCTTGGCCAACGGAAGCGGTCTCATCCACGACGGAACCGATCCCGAACCAGCCGATTCGGTGACGTGGAAGCCCGCGGGATCAGAAGACGCTCGATCGGCCTGAGGGCCGGGAGGCCGGGCCGGAGTCGGGCAGTCCGAGCGGTGAAGGTCACACCGGATCGACCGGGGCATCGTCGAATTCCCTGAAGAAGGAAGGGTCGACCGTCAATCGGGCGAAGACCCGGTCGGACTGGCGGTTCACGGCGTGCATCATCCACCGCCGGTGGACCTGGCTCATCGTGTGCGTAGACGCGGCCGAGAGCACGCGCAGGTCACGCGGTCGAACCTCGAAGAGGCGTCGGGGGTTCCGCGCCACCTTCGTGGCCAACGATCCGAGGCTGGGGCCGGATATCGAGGCGCTGCTGAACACCTTCTGGTCGTCGAGGACACTCCACTTTGGCCGCGAGCCTGCTCCATGGTGGTAGACGTAGTGCCCGTACACGCCGAACCACAGGGGATGGGCGTCGTGGGTGTTCGAACGGGTGAGGGGCAGCCAGGGGAGTCGGGCTTCCTCGAGACTCCGTAGCACCCGCGTGCCGGCATCCTCGAGCACAGCACCGCTCGGCGTCGTCCACGCTTCGCGGTCCCAGTCCCCGCCTATCCCGTTCCACAGGTCGACCGTCGTGGCACAGAAGCTGGGGTGAGGTCGGAGGTCGCCAAAGTTCTCGCGACGCTGGATGGCCACGAGCGGGTGTGACGCCAACGTGTGCTGGAGCCAATCGTCCAGTGGTCTGACGGGAAACGCATCGCTGTCGAGGAAGATGATGATGTCCCCGGGGTCGGCCTGCTCGCTGACCACCCGCGCCAGAGCATTGAGCTTCACGCCGTGGCTGCCCACCACATCGTCGGCGTAGTCGAAGCGCCGCCACAGCTCAGGGTCGTCGATACCGTTGAGCACGGCGAACACACGGTAGGGCGAGCGAATATGTCGGCGAAGGTAGTCGAGCTGCGGAGCGATCCATTGAGAGGAGCGCCAATGCACGGTGGCGACATAGATCATCAGATCACTCGGTCAAGGCGGCGACGCCGGGTGGGGAGTGAGTCCACGCCCTGGACGCCCATCGCCCTTTCACACCATCTCGCACCACGCCAGGGACACTACTTGGCCGGAGCCGGCCGGTGCCGGGTCAGGACGCACATCCCGCGCACCCCTTGTGGCACGTCGATCTTGTACTCAGTGGCCTTTAGCCCCCTCAACAAGATCGCACCAGGACCAGCGCCTTCACCAACGCCGCCCACTCATAGACCACGTCGTAGGGAAGACGCACCCGTGGATCGGTGACGGGGACCATCAGCAACTGGATCCCGGTACACCGCTCGAACAGCATCCGAGCCCGCGTGGCCTGGCTCCGCTCGGAGACCACGATGATCCGCCTCCAGTGCCGCCGGTTGGCCAGGCGGGCAACGTACTCGGCCTCGCCCCTCGTATCGAGAGGATTGGCCCGGAAGCAGATGCGCTCCACCCCCGGCACGCCGGGTGGACACGGCACCGCCTTCTTGCCCCCGAGCGAGATCACCACCACCGGCGCGTAGCCCTCCTGAGCGAGGTGCATCGCTGACTTGGCCCGCTCCTGGCCCGGATCGCCACCCAGGGCCACCACGGCATCAGCCTTGGCCGGTTCGTCGGTGGGCGGCCAAACGAACAGGCGGGCGGTGGCCACCACCATGAGGATGGCAACGATGAATGCCGTGGCCAGCAGGCTCAGCACCACCTTTCTCCGCACGGTGGACGGCGGATCGCTCATGACCGGAGACTACCGGCCCGCACCTCCGCCACCAGGCCGGCATGCCGGGCTGGAGCACGGTCATTGGTACGCTGTTCGTCGGAGCACTCATGGACAGAACTCGGAGACTCGGCGTCGCCCTGGCCCTCAACGGCCTGCTGGTCGTCGTCCAGATCGGGTTCGGGGTCGTCGCCCACTCCACGGGGCTCTTGGCTGACGCCGGTCACAACCTGGCTGATGTGGGGACCCTGGTGCTCTCCCTGGTGGCGGTGAGGCTGGTCCTGCGTCCCCCCAGTCGGGCCCGTTCGTACGGGAACCACCGAGCCACCATTCTTGCCGCGCTAGCCAATGCCAGCCTCATCGGCGTGGTCACCGTGCTCATCGTCATTGACAGCGTCCACCGGCTCGGTCATCCCGAGCCGGTCCGGGCCGGCCTGGTCATCGTGGTGGCATCGGTGGCGCTGATAGGCAACGGTGTGGCGGCACTGCTCCTCCGGGATGGTTCGACCGATCTCAACATGCGATCGGCCCTGCTGCACATGGCGGGAGACGCTCTGGCTTCGTTGGCGGTCGTACTGGCCGCGGTGGTGATGCTCGTGGTCCCCTCCGCCACCTGGCTCGATCCGGTGTCGGCCTTGGTGGTGGCCGGAATCATCGTGTTCCAGGCATCGCGAATCTTCCGGAGCAGCATCGCCGTCCTGCTCGAATCGACCCCGTCAGACCTGGACATCGACTATCTGACCGCCACCATGACCTCAGTGGCGGGTGTCGGCGAAGTCCACGATCTTCACGTCTGGAGCCTCTCCAGCGAACTTCGGGTCCTCTCGGCCCATCTGGTGCTCACCGGTCACCCCACGCTGGAGGAGGCGCAGGTGGTGGGCGACCAGGTCAAGAGGACCATCGCCGCTCCTTTCGCCATCTCCCACAGCACGCTGGAGCTCGAGTGTGAACGGTGTAACGACGACGACGATCCCTGTCGGATGGAGAGTCCTGTCCGGCTGCCGTCCGTCCACACCGACCTCCACTGACCAACCGGGTTGGCCGCCGCCGCGACACTGATGTTGAGTTCCTCTCGATCAGGCCGGAGGAACCAGCCCCATGGAGAGTCGCCCGTAGCAACCGCTGAACCTCACGGTTTGCGTCGGGACGAGGATCAGAGGGTCGCCGGTCCACTTCGTGCGGGCTATCGAGGGGGCGCTGACGCCGTTCCGCTGGTAGCGGCGCCGAGCGCAGACCAGCCCGTCGGCTCCTTGACGAGGAATAAGACAGGCGGCACCCCTACGGGCCGAGAATCCGCCCGGAAGGAAGGTGCTCGAGCCTGCGGTTCGCGCTCGGGGGCCCTGCGTCCTGAGACGGCGACCGCTGCGTCCAGGGACCACCGGTCCACTGGTGGCCTTCTCGGGAGTCCGTTCCTTCGTGCCGTGCGGGAGTGCACCCGCCTCCAACACAGCAAGGCTCCATCACAGAAGGAGCCCCGCCTCTGACGAGGCGGGGCTCCATTCCGATTGCTGTCAATCCGGCGGGCCCATGTGGGCCGCCGGGTGACTGGTACGACGGACTACTTGGCAGCGAGCGGCTTCAGAGCCGATGATCGTGCCGTCCGTTCCGACGCACACCTCACCCTTGGCCGAACCCGGCAGCTTCAGGCCATCGCCGGTGTCATTCGTCACCGCAGCAGTGAACTTCTCCTCCGATGGGGTTCGATAGCGCCTCCTTCAGATACCCAGGACAGGTTTTTCCTACCGAGGTGACAAGTGAAGGAGTGCCGATCGTGGTGCTTGCAACCGCTCGACCAGGGGATAGCTTCCGCCTGTCGCCAGAGCCGCAATGCCAGGGAAGCTCGTCGAGCCCCCTACTGTGTCTCCCCCGGTGCAGCCACTAACGGTGAGGGTCGTGGCTGCATTTCCGGAAATCGTGGTGCATGAAATACTGCTCGACGTCCACGAGTACACGAACTTCTTCAGCATCGCTGATGGCGGCCGGTCGTGGCTATGCACACCTCGCCTGTCGATGTGGCCGGCAGAAGCATCCCATCACCGGTGTCTGCGGTCACTGCCGAGACGACCGAAGGGCGCTGGGCTCGGTGGAGTGGTCCCCTTCGGGGGCTTCACGTAGCCAGGGCACTTTGTGGCCTTGATGAAGGTCGTCGTCGGAGCGCCCACCGTAGTGGTCGAACCCGAGACCCAGTTAGTGGTCCCACCAAACTGCAAGGGAGAGCGCACTGCCGGCGCAGCGCTCCCTCCAGTGTTACCCCCGGTGCACCCACTGATGGTGATATTCCCAGCACGTTTCCGGTGATAGTGGTGCACACGATCTTTCCTGTTCCCGCCGATGCCGTGCCGGCCGCAAGCCCAAGTGTCAGACCCGCCACCGGAATAAGCATGGCAGCAAACGTCATGAATATTCGTCGCATTAAGGTAATTCCCCCTTCATTTGGACGGGGGTGGTCCCGATAGGCCCAGCCCCCATGGCGTCATCACCATAGACGCTCGGACAAGTGTTTGCTGGGCTTTTGTCAAGGGTCCCGATTCGGGGGGAAAATGTCCCAACCAGCCACCCGCGGCGATCGTCCTGGCCACCATGGGCCAGACTGCCAACGCCTACCGTTTATCCAGGTAGGGAACGAGATTTGTCCGGCCCAACTCGGCGAGACGGGCCAGTCCGCCACGGGTCCTCTCCTCGGGTTGGGGGTTCCCCTGATCGTGGGTCCTCACCAAAGGAAGTGTGTCGAGAATTTCCTCGTTCCCGGCCTCGATGCGGGGAGCACCGCCGCCGAGGAATGGATGCTCAATCCCCACTACTTGGCGGAACGCCACCTGCCTTCTCCGTTGCGTGATCGGGCGGGCAACGGCCACTCGTCGACGCCCCGTTGGTCGGAGCAGAAATTTGGTGGTGCCTCCGCCCTGATGTCGCCACCCTGACTCCCGATGGCCGAGCACGGCGTCCGGCCGGACTTGCCTCCGTCCAGAGCGGGGGTCATTGCGCGGGCGGCACTGCGATCCCGCGGACCATCCTGCGTTCGGCCCCGGCAATCTGGAATTCGTCGGCTGCACATTTGCGGCCGGATGCTGAGCATCGGGACACCGACGAGCCGACACCCATTCCTGTTGTTGCCGAGCGCGGCACGGCGAACCTCGGACGATTCGCCCACACTGGTAATTCAACGAAGGGAAGTGCCCCCTCAGAAATGGCCGAGGGAGCGCGCTGACTTCGCGCCTCAGATCCGCAGACCACGGGGACACCGAACAGCGGGCTGCAGGCGCGGCGACCCGTGAGCGTATGGCCGGACGCGACGCAGCCCCGAGTAACCGAACGGTCGAAACCGCCCGAGCTCCTCGGGGCCACGTTCACGGTTGCCCGGCCTCACCGGTACCCGGCCGTGTCGGACGACCTTGCACCAAGCACCGAACCGCAGCACCCGAAGGTACCTCGATCCGTCCCCGGACCACCTCGTCGGCCACCTACGGTTCCACCGGTCCTGTGGTTGATCTTCGGACCGAGTCTTTCGACTCGTTCTTCCGACCTCCCCGGTCTCCGGCGGAGCTTCGGCCACCAACAAATGTCATGGTGAACGAGTCCCTGACCAGGGTCAAGAGCATCCAAGGAAATCCCTACCTTTTCCTCCATATTTCTCGCTCTGTCCCCAGGTTCGGGGAAGATGTCCACTGCTCTTCCCCAAGGCAATCCGAAGAAGGTAGCGTTGTCGGGCAATGCATCGGGGTGGGGGGACTACAGAGGAGAGCAGTGTCTACGATCTGCTCGCGCCAAAGGCGACGCCGCAGAGCGCTGCGCCGCCCCTAGCTCCACCGGTGGCCGCCGATGCTGGCGAGCCATCGGACAACCGCCTGGATCAATCAGCGCCGGCCAGCATCGTCAGCGTGGTGAGGCGGTTACGGCCCGCCAAACAGCCGAGGCCCCCGAAAGCCGTGAAGCCCCCGAAAGCCGTGAAGCCCCCGAAACCCATGAAGCCGCCGAAGCCCCCCAAGGCAGTGAAGCCGCCGAAGCCCCCCAAGGCGCCTAAGCCGCCGAAGGCAGTGAAGCCGCCGAAAGCAGTGAAGCCGGCGAAGCCCCCCAAGGCGCCTAAGCCGCCAAAGGCAGTGAAGCCGCCGAAGCCCCCCAAGGCGATGAAGCCGGCGAAGGCAGTGAAGCCGGCGAAGGCAGTGAAGCCGGCGAAGGCAGTGAAGCCGGCGAAGAATGGCTTCAGGTTGGCGAACGGAACCGAGACTGAGCCCGTCGCCGAGCCGGGATCGGTGGTCAGTCCCCCTGTCGGGCGCTCCATGCCCGTGGCCTTGACTCCCTCTCGATCCGGATCCGATACGTCCACCGTCAAACGCACATCTCCAGAGGTCCCGCCCCCGAGTTCGGTCACGGCATCTGCGGCCCGTGAACCACAGAGGCAACCCGCCGACCGAATCCAGTCACCTGTCGGGAAGTCGTCCACAACAGAATTGCCGCCTCCGCTTCCTTCATCACGAACGACAGCGACGCAGCCGACGAGCGACCTACACCGGACCCTCGTGGCACCAACCAACTCGGAGCCCCCTCCGTCGACGCCACCGGGAACCGACGCGCCACCATCGGCCGTGGCCCTAGCCGCGAGCCCGGCGCCGCGGAGTGCGGCGGCGTCGCCTCCAAGCGAACCGGCCGAGGCGGAATCGGCCTCGCCCACTCCCCAGCGGGATCCGGGTACCCGACCGGCAAAGGCACCGGACACCACGGCGTCGACAACTGCGCCAACCTCGCCCCCGTCACCCCCAGTGGTTACTGAAGCACCGGTCGAGGTAACCGAGGAGACCAGGCCGGCAGGCGCCGTGTCGATCACCCGCTCTGGATCAGTGACCACAGCGCCACCCGCTGTCCCACATCCGGCGCCGGAGCCCGAGAGGTCCCTGACCGGACCCGAGAACGACGCGGCCGAGCAGAAGCGGCGGCGGGTGCCGACGCTGGCCACGGTCGTCGCCGTGACCGTGGTGGCGACGGTCATCCTCGTCGTGTCCCAGCAGCCCTGGCGGGATGCCGCCTCCGCCCCGACGCAACCTCCCCCTCCGGCGTCGGCTTCAGCGATCGGGCAGGGGTCGTCACTGGCCGACTCCACCTCCAACACCACCACGCCCCCCCCACCGGCCACGGACCCCGGGGCGCCCGGTCAACAGATAGCCCCCCAGCAGGACCGGTCCGATCCCTTCCTCTACCGCGCCAACGGGCGGTACTACCTGTATACGAGCAGCACGACCTCCCTGGCCATCCTCAACGTGCCCGTCACTTCGACCACCAACTTCCAGACCTGGACCCGGCCCGTCGACGCCTTGCCGGTCCTGCCATCGTGGGCCGCCGCCCCATTCACCTGGGCCCCCGATATCCACAGATTCGGCTCGGTCTACGTCATGTACTTCACCGGGTATCTGCAGGCCTTGGACGAACAGTGCATCGGAGCCGCCACCGGGTCGACGCCCGTCGGTCCGTTCACCGCCCAGCCCCGACCCTTCATCTGCCAATCGGGCCTGTCCGGCTCCATCGACCCCCGGGTCTTCACCGATAGTGACGGCACGAACTGGATGCTGTTCAAGTCGGACCAGAACGCCCATGGCCGGTCCACGCCCACCACCCTGTGGTCCCAGCAGCTCACTCCTGACGGGCTCGGCCTGGTCGGCACGGCGTCCGACCTGATGGGCCCGGACGAGCCCTGGCAGGGATCGATCGTCGAGGCCCCAGACATGGTCAAGGTCAACGGCGTCTACTGGCTGGCCTACACGGGCAACTGGTTCAACCAACCGGTCTACGGCGTCGGGGTGGCGTGGTGCGCCGGACCCTCCGGTCCTTGCGCCGACTACTCGAACACGCCTCTCCTCAGCTCCAATGCCCAGGGCCAGGGTCCCGGTGAAGCCTCGCTCTACCACGACCAGTCCGGGGTGTGGTTGCTCTACACCCCGGAGATGCAGCTGCCCGGTGACCCTCCCCGCCAGGTCGATATCACCCGTATCGGGTTCACCACCGGCGGAGCGTATCTGGCCGCCGGCGGGCTACCTGCCAGCCTGCCCGTCGGCCAGAATCCCCACTCAGGCCCGTAGCCGGTCCAGCTCGGCCTGCACGGCCCTGGCGTCGGCCTGGCCGCGCGTCGACTTCATGACCGCGCCGGTGAGGAACCCCTGCATCCGCTTCCGGTCCGTCTCGTCATCACCGCAGTAGCGGCCCCACTCCTCGGGGTGGGCCACCACCACCTCGTTCACCACGGCGGTCAGCGAGTCCTCGGACATGGCCTCGAACCCCTTGGCCGAGGCGATGGCCGCCGGCTCGCCCCCCTGGGCCAGCATCTCGGCCAGCACCACCTTGGACTGGGTGGCGGTGAGCGTGCCGTCGGACTCCATGGTCAGGAGGGCCACATACGACTCGAGGACGAGGCCGTGCGCCGCCTCGGCGTCGTTGGCCGCCTCGTTGGACGTCCGGGCCAGGGCCAGGGCCGGTGCCACACCGGCGGCGGCCGCCCCGATGACCAGCCCGTCGAGGCCCAGATCCACCACCGTGGCCACCTGGTCCACCTGGGCTTCGGAGGCGCCGCCCCCCTCGGCCAGCAGCTCCACCAGGCGGGACCGGCGGACGGCGGGCATGGGCCCCATGGTGTCGGCCACCGCGGTGATCCACTCGGCGTCGGGGACCAGGGGGACGAGGTCGGGCTCCAGGAAGTAGCGGTAGTCGTAGGCGTCCTCCTTGGAGCGGAGGGTCTGGGTGCGGCCGGCGTCCTCGTCCCAGTGACGGGTCTGCTGGACCACCGATTCACCGGACTCGAGGAGGGCGATCTGACGGTCGGCCTCGTACTCGATGGCCCGGCCCAGCGATCGCACCGAGTTCAGGTTCTTGATCTCGCATCGGGTCCCGAAGGGGTCGTCCGAGGAGCGGCGTACCGAGACGTTGGCGTCCACCCGCATCGATCCCTCCTCCATCTTCCCGTCGGACGCCCCCGAGGCCACGAGCACCCCCCGCAGCTCGGTGGCGTAGGCCCGGGCCTGGGCGGAGGACCGCATGTCGGGACGGCTGACGATCTCCACCAGCGGCACCCCCGAGCGGTTGTAGTCGACCAGTGAGTAGTCGGCACCGTGGATCCGGCCCGACGCCCCGGCGTGGGTGGTCTTGCCCGTGTCCTCTTCCATGTGGGCCCGCTCGATCCCCACCACGGTGCCGTCGGGCAGTTCCAGGTGGCCGTTCACGTTGATGGGCTCGTCGTACTGGCTGATCTGGTAGTCCTTGGCCTGGTCGGGATAGAAGTAGTTCTTCCGGTGGAAGGTGGAGGGCAGGATCTCGCAGTGCAGGGCCGTCCCGATGGCCATGGCCAGCT
Source organism: uncultured Acidimicrobiaceae bacterium (assembly GCA_963737625.1). Classification (GTDB taxonomy): domain Bacteria; phylum Actinomycetota; class Acidimicrobiia; order Acidimicrobiales; family RAAP-2; genus Bog-756. The sequence goes on along the minus strand of CAVTTK010000005.1, from coordinate 344,316 downwards.
CCACGGCCCGCTGGTTGATGACCGGCAACGACCCGGGCAGGCCCAGGCAGACCGGGCACACGTTGGTGTTGGGCTGGTCGCCGAACATGTTGGGGCAGCCGCAGAACAGCTTGGTGGCCGTCTTCAGCTCGCAGTGGACCTCGAGGCCCACCACCATCTCCCACCCCGGCTTCACGCCGGCACCCCCTGGGCCCGCCGCGGGGGCACGAGGGTGGGGGCCGCCGCCTCGACCACGGCGGCCACCTTGAACAGGGTCCCCTCGGACAGGGCCGGCCCGAGGAGCTGGACCCCGACGGGGAGCCCGTCGTCCCCGGCTCCGAACGGGACGCTGATGGCCGGGTGGCCGGCCAGATTGCTCGGGATGGTGCAGACGTCCGACAGGTACATGGTGAGCGGGTCCCCGGTCTTGGCCCCCAGGGCGAAGGCGGTGGTGGGGGCGGTCGGGCCCAGGAGGACGTCGCACCGCCGGTAGGCCGCGTCGAACCCCTCGATGATGGTGGTGCGCACCCGGAGGGCCTGGTTGTAATAGGCGTCCATGTAGCCGGCGGAGAGCACGTAGGTGCCCAGCATGATCCGTCGCTTGACCTCGTCCCCGAAGCCGGCCGAGCGGGTGGCGGTGTTCATGGCCACGGTGTCCTCGGCCTCCCGGCGCAGGCCGTAGCGCACGCCGTCGTAGCGGGCCAGGTTGGAGGACGCCTCGCCGGGGGCGATGAGGTAGTAGGCCGAGAGCCCGAGGGTCACCTCGGGCACCGAGGCCTCCTCCACCCGGGCTCCGGCCGCGGCCAGGGCCTCGGCCGCCTGGTGGACCCGGGCCACCACGTCGGGGTCGGCCCCCTCGAGCAGCTGGCTCAGCACCCCCACGGTCAGGCCGGCCACGCCGTCGTCCAGGACCGAGAGGACCCTCGGCGTGGGACGGTTGAGCGAGGTCGAGTCGGCCGGGTCGTGGCCTCCGATCACGTCGAACAGGAGGGCGGCGTCGGCCACCGTGGTGGCGAACGGGCCGATCTGGTCGAGCGAGCTGGCGAAGGCCACCAGCCCGTACCGGGACACCGTGCCGTAGGTGGGCTTCATGCCCACCACCCCGCACAGGGCGGCCGGCTGGCGGATCGACCCCCCGGTGTCCGAACCGAGGGCCAGGGGCACGAAGCCGGCGGCCACCGCCGCTGCCGACCCTCCCGACGAGCCCCCGGGGACACGCCCGAGATCGTGGGGGTTGCGGGTGGGTCCGAAGGCCGAGGTCTCGGTGGAGGAGCCCATGGCGAACTCGTCCATGTTGGTCTTGCCCACCACCACCGCCCCGGCCCGCCGCAGCCGGGTCACCACCGTGGCGTCGTAGGGGGGACGCCAGCCCTCGAGGATCCGGGACGAGCAGGTGGTGGGCACACCCCGGGTGCACAGGTTGTCCTTCAGGGCCACCGGCACCCCGGCCAGGAGTCCGGGGTCCTCCCCGTCGGCCACGGAGCGGTCCACCTCGGCCGCCTGGGCCCGGGCCTCGTCCGCGATGACCAGGTTGAAGGCGTGGATCTCACCGTCCCCGGCCTCGATGGCGGCCAGGTGCTCCTCCACCACGTCCACGGCCGAGCGGGCCCCCGAGCGGACGGCGTTGGCCAGGAAGGTCGAGGGACGGGGGGCGTTCACGGGGCCTCTCCCAGGATGCGGGGCACCCGGAACCGGTGGTCCTCCACCGAGGGGGCCTGGCCCAGGACCTCGTCCCGGTCGAGGCACGGCCGCACCTCGTCGGGTCGCAGCACGTTGGTGACGGCCATGGCGTGGGCCGTGGGCTTCACCCCGTCCAGGTCCAGCGAGGCGACGTCGGCGGCATGGTCGAGCACCTGGGCCAGCTGGACCGTGAACAGGTCCAGCTCGTCATCGGTCAGCTCCAGCCGGGCCAGCTCGGCCACATGGGCCACATCGGCCCGGGTGATCCGCTCGGGGGTGCTCATCGGAGGGGTTTCCGCATCAACGGGCGCCCGGGCGGGTGGCCGCCCGTGACCCGGACGGCGAAGTCGACCACGGACTTCTCGATGAGCGGGTGCATCCCAGTCCAGGGTGGCCACGTGGTAGCTGTTCTCGAGATGGACCCGCTCGAGGGGGCCGCCCACCGAGCCGGCCAGGACATCACCGGAGACCGGCTCCACCACGTGGTCCTCCCGGCTGGACAGCAGCAGGGTCGGGCAGTGGATGTCCCCCAGACCGGCCCGCACGTTGTCGGCCCCGTCGAACAGGGAGAGAACGGCGGCCAGCGGGGTGCCCGGATAGGCGGCCTCGACCATGCCCTCCTTCTTGATGTCCGAGCCGATGCCGTCGAGTACCTCGGTCCCCGCCTCGACCAGGGCGGCGATGCCCTGGCGGGACTCCTGGTCAGGAGCCTGGATCAGGGGATTGACCACGGCGATGCCGGCGATCTCGGGGTGGAGCTCGGCCAACCAGCAGGTCAGGGTGCCTCCCATGGACAGCCCGGTCACCACCACCTGCTCGCACCGGGCGGCCAGCGCCTGGTACTCGGCTTCGGCGGCCCGGACCAGTCCTCCCACCGGGTGGGCAGCATGTCGTCGAGGGCCGTGCCGTGCCCGGGGAGCAGGGGCAGCTCCACGGTGAAGCCTGCCGTGGCGCACGCCTCGGCCAGGGGCCGCATGGACTGGGGGTTGCCGGTGAACCCGTGCAGGACGAGCACGCCGTGGGCACCGCCGGCGGCGGACCACGGCTCGGCACCGGGGAGGATCGGAGCAGTCATCGAACCGGATGCTACCGGCCGCACCGGACCCCACCGGCCACCCTGCCCCGACCCCCGACCGCCCCGGGAGGCGGCCGGGGGTCGGGTTAGTGTGGTCGGCCAGACCACACTGCGGGCAAGGAGTTGGAGACCGATGGCCACCTATCAGTTCCTGAGCGACGAATGGCTGGACGAGGCGCGTTCCATCCGGGCGGAGTTCGACGGCAAGGGGGCCACCATCGACCACTCCATCCGGATGAACCTGATCATCGGGGCCGTGCCCTTCGGCGAGGGCACGGTGCTGGCCCACGTGGACACGTCCTCGGGCGAGCTGGTCCTCGACACCGGCCATATCGAGCCCGTCGACCTGAAGGTCTCCCTCGACTACGACGTGGCCAAGGCCATCCTGGTCGAGGGCAACCCCCAGGCCGGGCTCCAGGCCTTCATGTCGGGGAAGATCAAGGTGGAGGGGGACATCGCCAAGCTGATGGCCCTCCAGACGGCCACCCCTGACCCGGCGGCCGCCGAGATCGCCGCCCGCATCCTGGCCATCACCAGCTGATCGGCCGATCGGTCCGGCCGCGTCCGACGGTGGGCCGGTCCCGGCTCAGGCCACCGGGAGGTCCGGCACCGGGTCGGTGCGGCCCACCACGCGGCGTGTTGCGCATGAAGAAGCCGCACACCCCGGCCAGGACGGCACCGATGGCCCCGACGGCGTAGGCCCGGTGGAACGAGGCCAGCGAGCCCACCCCACCGTGGGCCGAGGCCTGGACGGTGACCATGACCTGGATGCCGGCCACGATCCCGATCTGGGTGATGAGCTGCTGGGCCGCGCTCATCACCCCGAGCTCGTCGGGCGCCACCTCGTTGGAGGCCGAGGACACCGTGGACGGGGTGGACAGCCCGTTGCCCACCCCGGACAGGGCCAGGGCGACGAGGATGACCACCAGCGACGGGTCGGCCCCGAGCTGGGTGAACATGCAGCATGGACACGGTGAGGGCCAGAGCCCCAGCCATGACCAAGCAGCCGCTCCCCCACCTTGACGGCGGCGTAGCCGGCCGCCGGCGCCACGAGGGAGAACAGCAGCGGGCGGGCCGTGGACACCAGCCCGGCCCGGGTCTCGCTGTAGCCGTAGACCCCCTCCATCAGGATGGGGAAGAGGAAGAACCCGCCCATGTAGGAGAAGTTGACGAAGGTCCGGGCGCCCGAGGGGGAACACGAAGTTGCGCATCCGGAAGTAGCGCAGAGGGATGAGGGGCCTCGGAGCCCGCCGCTCGTGGGCCACGAAGAACGCCCCGGCGGCCAGGCACACGGCGAACACGGCCAGGGTGGCCGGTGCGGTGAACCCCCACGAGGGAGCCTCGTTGAGGGCCAGCAGGCCGGCCGTGACCGAGAGGGCCAGGGTCCATGATCCCGTCCAGTCCAGCTGCCGCCACGGGCTGGCTGGCGCCCTCGGCGCCGGCTCGTCGCCCTCGGGGCCGGCCCCGGCCCCGTCGGCCCCGTCGGCCCGGTCGGACGGTTCCTCGGGCCGGTCCCGGGCGGGCAGCACGACGACGGCCAGCACGGCGGCCACGGCCATGAGGGGCAGCTCCCCCCAGAACAGCGCCCGCCATCCGAAGTACTGGATGATGGGCGCCCCGATGGTGACCCCGAGGACCGGACCACCGGCGCCGACCAGGGCCCACCAGCCCATGGCCTTGACCCGGTCCTCGTGGGAGAAGGCCTGGAGCACCAGGGCCATGGATGCCGCCCCGGTGGCCGCCCCCTGGACCCCGTCGAACAGCCGGGCGGCGATCAGCACACCGGCCGTCGGGGCCGAGGCCGTCAGCACCACGCTGACCGCGGCGCCGGACAGGCCCCAGAGGTACAGCCGGCGGTAGCCCCGCAGGTCGCCGAGCTTGCCCAGGACCGGGGCGGCCACGCCGAAGGCCAGCAGGGGCCCGGTGGACGTCCAGGTCAGGGTGGACACCGAGGTGTGGAGCTGGTGGGCCACCTGGGGCAGGGCCACCACGAAGACGGTGAAGGTGATGTTGACCGACAGCAGGCCGGCCAGGACGGTCCAGAGCACCCACCACTGGTAGCGGTCCGAGCGGGACAGGCGCCGGTGGACCCGGTGGCGGAACAGGATGGGCCAGGGGACGACGATGCCGCCCTCGGCGCCGGCGCCGGTCCCGCTGAGCAGCGCCTCGGCCGACCGGACCTCGTCGGGCTCGAAGGCCTGGTCTCCTCCGGGGCGGTCGGACCCCCGGACCGGGGACACGCCTCAGCCTCCGAGCCGGTGCATCTCCGCCTGCAGCTCGGCCACCGTCCAGCGGTCGTCCTGGTCGATGGACTCGGTCATGGTCCAGGGCTGGAAGAGGCGGACCTGACCACCCTGGACGAAGAAGACCCTGCCGGTGGCCGGACAGGACTCGGTGGCCAGGTAGGCCACCAGGGGCGAGACGTTGGCCGGGTCCCAGCTGTCGAACACGGCGGCGTCGGCCGGGGCCCGGACGATGTCGGACAGCCCGGGGGTCTGCTCGGTCATCCGGGTGCGGGCGGCCGGGGCGATGGCGTTGACCCGGACGCCGTAGCGGACCAGCTCCTCGGCGGAGATGACGGTGAAGGCGGCGATGCCGGCCTTGGCCGCCCCGTAGTTGGACTGGCCCGGGTTGCCCAGCAGCCCCGAGGTCGACGAGGTGTTGACCACCGACGCCTTGACCTCCTTGCCCGCCTTGGTCTGCTCCCGCCAGTAGGCGGCGGCGTGCCGGGTGGGCACGAAGTGGCCCTTCAGGTGGACGTGGATCACCGAGTCCCAGTCCGCCTCGGACATGTTGACGAGGACCCGGTCCCGCAGGATGCCGGCGTTGTTGACCAGGACGTGGAGGTCGCCGAAGGCCTCGATGGCGGTCTCGATCAGCCGCTTGCCGCCCTCCCAGTCGCACACGTCGTCGGCGTTGGCCACCGCCTGGCCCCCGGCGGCGGTGATCTCGTCCACCACCTGCTGGGCCGGCGACCGGTCGTCCCCCGAGCCGTCCACCGCGCCGCCCAGATCGTTGACCACCACCTTGGCCCCCTCGGAGGCGAAGAGCAGGGCGTGCTCCCGTCCGATGCCGCGCCCGGCCCCGGTGATGATGGCCATGCGTCCGTCGAGTGCTCCCATGCGGTCGGTCCCCCTCCGGTGCTGCGCTGCTCGTGGCCGGGCGCCGGGAGTGGCCTCCGGCCGGCGTCGGAACACGTTGGCAGGGGCCCCGCCACCCGGTCAAACCGGCAGGGAATGCTCCCCCGACGGGGTGATCACGGGGACCGGGCGGTCGACCAGGTGGCCGAGGCCCGCCTCGGTCACGGCGCCGACCATGCGGCGCACCCGGCCCTTGTCGCCGGCCACCAGCATGTACTCGGTGTTGCGCAGATGGGAGACGGTGCCCACCTTCCGGCCGGCCGGGTTGTGGATGCCGATCCTCGCCCCCACGTACCGGGCCGAGTCGAAGGCCAGCACCGCCACGTGGCCCCGCCCGGCACAGAGCGAGTGGAGCTCGTCGAAGCTCAGCCACGACTCGTTGTTGTAGGAGAGGACCACCACGTCGGCCCGGACCTCCTCCACCACCCGCTCCAGCGCTCCGGGCATGGTCCGACGACCGTTGAACGCACTCCGTCGTTCCGGGTCCCGGAGGTCGTCGCGCTTGCAGGCCACGCCGTAGAAGGAGGGTTCGTCCCAGGCCACGATGGTCTCCCACACGTGGTAGTTCGAGTCGTAGCGGTGCTGGTTGTAGGGCGGATCGAGATAGGCCAGGTCGACCTCCCCGAGCTCCGCCGACCCCACCAGGGACAGGGCGTCCCCCTGCACGGCCCGGCCCGGCCCGGCCAGCAGTTCGGGGACCCGCAGGGCCAGGGGCCGGTAGGACCGGGCCGCCCACTGCTTCAGGTAGGCCATCTGGAGGCCGGTGGTGGAGTCGACCCGGTCGGCCGCCTCGAGCAGGCTGGTCACCAGCACCGGCCACAGGTGCGTGCCGGCGTACTCGGACTCGATGGTGTCCCGGACGGCGTCGATGCGGGCCCCGTTCTCCGGGCGGAAGTACCGCGACGCCACGCAGAACGTGGACGTCACGTAGCCCGGGCGCCCTTCCACCCGGTTGAGGCGTTCCACCGCTTCGGCCAGTCCTCGGCCATCCCGGGGCGGGCGCCGGGGTCGGTGGCCACGTAGCACCGGGCCAGCACATGGGCCACCCGGGCGCTGTCCACCGCCGTGATCTCCAGGCCCAGGCCCTTCCACGCCTGGGCCACCCGGGTGGTCCCGCAGAACAGGTCGAGGCCGGTCCGGGCCCCCGACGCCCGGGCCAGCTCGGTGAGGGCGGGGATCAGCCGACGTTTCGAACCCAGGTACTTGATCACGGGGTGGGGCTCACCCCGGCGACCCGGTCGGCCACGTCGGCCATGCGGCCCACGACTCGGTCACCGGCGCCCGAACCGGCGGAACCACCAGTCCGGGTCACGGGCGTGGGCGTGGAAGTGGTCCGGGATCTGGCGCATGACCCGGTCGAAGGACCACACGCCGGCCCCCAAGCGCTCGTCGGCCACCCGCCCCAACTGGCCGAGCATGTGCTCGACCTCGGCCTCGGGGGGCTCGTTCCCGTGCTGCTTCCACACCACCATGGGCACGTCGCACACCTCGCAGGCCGCCACCCAGCAGATGTCGTCCTCGTGGAACCACTCGGTGATCCGGGCCGCCTCGCACAGTTCGCAGTCCGGAGCGGTCGGGCTCACAGGGTGTAGATGTTGACCGTGGTGCCGGGCTGCACCGAGGTCCCCGACGCCGGGTCGGTGGACAGCACCGTGGTCGCCCCGGGTGGGCCGTAGGGGCCGGACACCTTGAGTCCCAGGGCGCTGAGGGCACTGGTGGCCGCGCTCACCGACTGGCCGTCGACATTGGGGATGATCACCGGTTGGGGTCCGAGGGAGATGTTCACGCTGACCTTGGAGCCGAAGGGCTGGGGGCCGGTCGACGGGTCGGGGCTGGTGCCGATGACCTGTCCGGTGGGCACCGTCGAGCTGTACTCGTTGTTCTGGCTGGGCACGAAGCCGGCGGCGGTCAGGGCGGCGGCGGCGGTCGTGTACGAGGAGGTCGAGCCGGTGACGGTGGGGATGGCCACCGGGGCGTGGCCCTTCGAGGTGGAGATGGTCACCGTCGATCCGTAGGGGGCGGATCCCGTCGGGGTACTGCCGAGCACGGCTCCGGCCACCACGGTCGAGCTGTACTGCTGGGCCGCGGCCGGGCACACGCCGACCAGGTGGACGGCCTTCAGCGCGGCCACGGCGTCGGCGCAGGAGGTGAACGAGGACAGGGCGGGGATGGCCACCGGCGGAGGTCCGGTGGACACGACCACGCCGATGGTCGACCCCTGCTTGGCCGTGGCCACATGGCCCCCCGAGCGCGGGGTGGGCTGCTGGGAGAGGATGAGGCCCGATCCGACCGTGATGCTGGAGGCGTGACCGGTGGTGCGGACGGAGAACTTGTCGGCCTGGACCGCCAGGCGGGCCTGAGGCACGGTCTTGCCCACCAGCGACGGCACGGGGTGGCTGGGCGTGAACAGTTTGGCCTGGATGGCCAGCAGGACGCTGCCGGCCAGGAGCGCGGCCACGGCCACTCCGATGGCCGCCACCCAGGGCCACCGCCGCCGCCGGGGACGGATGCCGCCGGTCGAGGCGCTGGGACGGCCACCCGTCGACCGCTTCAGCTGCTTCTTCTGCTTCTTGAGGGACGGAGCCGCCCCGGTTGCCGCGGTGACGCCGACCACGCCAGGCACCCCCAGCTCGGTGGCGTCCGGGATCACGCCGTCGGGCCGCGCCCGCCGGACGGGACGGACCATCACCTTGTCCAGGTCGTCGACCTCCCCGGACGGTACGGCATCGACGAGGGGGATGGGCCGGGGCTCGGGCAGCGCGGCCACCAGTTCCTCCAGGCGGAGGCCGAACTGGGCGGCGTCGAGGCGCTCCGACGGCTCGGGGGCCGCCGCCCACACCAGGACGTCGTTGAGCGGGCCCAAGGCGTCGTGCTCGGGCAGCAGGGCCCCCACCCGGGCCATCAGGGTGGCGATGGTGGTGTCACCGATGAAGGGGGTCTCACCGGTGACCCCCTCGTACAGCACGAGGGCCAGGGCGTAGACGTCGGCCTTGCCGTCGAGCACCCACCCCTCGACCTGCTCGGGGGCGGCGTAGCGGGCCGTGCCCAGGATGGCGCCGTCCGGCTCGGTCCATGCCGCCTCGGCCAGGGCCCGGGCCAGCCCGAAGTCGGCGATCCGGAGTCGGCGGTCGGCGTCGAAGAGCAGATTGGCGGGCTTGATGTCCCGGTGGATCAGCCCGCGGCGGTGGGCGTAGTCGAGGCCCGCCGCCGCCTCGAGTCCGATGGCCACCGCCTGCTCCGGCGTGAGCAGGGCCCCGGTGTCGTAGACCTGGCGGAGACTCCCGCCGGCCAGGTACTCGAGCACCAGGTAGGGCTCGTCGTTCTCCTCGCCCCAGTCGTAGACCTGGAGGATGTTGGGATGGTTGAGGGCGGCCACGGCCCGGGCCTCGGCCCGGAAGCGCTTCAAGAAGTTGGCGTCACCGGCCAGTGCGGGGTGGAGGACCTTGATGGCCACCCGGCGGTGGAGCGAGACGTCGTCGGCCAGGTACACGTGCGCGGACGCACCTGTCCCCAGGGCGGTGACCAGTCGGTAGCGGTCGCCGAGGACACGCCCGATGGAGTCGGTGATACTCGGCATGATTCTCCGGACAGGCTACCGAGCCTGGGCGGGAAAACGGTGGAGGGTCGACGGGATCCGGGGCCACGGGCCGAAGGACCGAGGTCGAAGGAGGCATCGCCCGCGGGTGCGCCGGGCCGGCCGGTGGCCGACGGCGCATCGGGGTGTCCCAGGGAGGACCGGCCGCTGGCTGGAAATTATGAGGGCCGGCCGCTGGCTGGCAATGATGAGGCCCGGCCGCTGGCTGGCAATGATGAGGCCCGGCCGCTGGCAGCCAATTATGAAGCCACGGGGGGAACGGGTCAGTCGTCCGCTCCGGTCCCGCGCGCTCCACCCGGCGGGGTCGTCGATGGGCCGGTTGGCTGTGGGGCAGCATCGGCCCTCCGATCCACAGCACCCCCATGGCGGCCCGCACGTCGATGGACGACTCCACCGCTCCCGCAGCCGGGTGCTGCCGTAGGGCAATCCAGCCGGATGGCCCACGGCGGCGTCCCGGCCAGCATGACGAGCGGACGTCGTCGGGATGGCCCACGATCGAGGGATCCGATCAGACCGGTGGCTCGCCCCGTTCGAGCAGCATCTCGAACTGCGTGCCGTCGACCACGCGCACGCCGAGTTGTTCGGCCTTGGTGACCTTGGAGGCACCAGGCGACTCCCCCACCACGAGGGCGAAGGTCTTCTTCGACACGGTGCCGGGTGATGTGCCCCCCCGGGCCAGGATGGCCGCCTCGGCCTGCTCCCGGGTGAAGTCGGCCAGGGTTCCGGTGACCACCACCGGACGGCCTTCGAGCGTCTGGGGCACCTCCGGCTGGTCCCCGGCGTCCCGGCCGGGCTCCTCGAGGGTGAGCCCGGCCCCACGCAGGCGTTCGACCACCAGGCGGTTGACGTCCGAGGCCAGCCAGGCGACCACGCTGGCGGCGATCACCGGCCCGACCCCGTCCACGGCGGCCAAGCGCTCCTCGTCGGCGGCCAGGATGGCATCGATGTCGCCGAGGGCCCGGGCCAGGGCCAGGGAGCCGACCTGCCCGAGGTGGCGGATGCCCAGCCCGACCAGGACCCGGTGCAGGGGACGGGCCCGGGAGTCGTCGATGGCCCGCAGCAGGTTGGCGATCGAGAGCTCGGCGAAGCCCTCGAGGCCGGCGAAGGTGTCGGGCGTGAAGGCGTAGAGATCGGCCACGTCGTTGAGCAGCCCGTGGTCTGCCAAGAGCTGGACCCGTTGCTCGCCGAGCCCTTCGATATCCATGGCCGAACGCGAGGCGAAGTGGGCGATACGTTGGACCCGCTGGCCGGGACAGTCGAGGTTGGTGCAGAAGGTGTCGCTCTCTCCGGGCAGCCGCACCAGCGGGGCGGCACAGCTGGGGCAGTGCGTCGGGAACGTCCATTTCGCTTTCCGTCGCTTGCCCTTCACCAGGACCGGACCCACCACCTCGGGGATCACGTCCCCCGCTTTGCGCACCACCACCGTGTCTCCGGCGCGCACGTCCTTCAGCACCACCTGGTCCTCATTGTGCAGGGTGGCCAGGGAGACCGTGGAACCCCCGACGAACACCGGGTCGAGCACGGCAAAGGGCGTGGCCTTGCCCGTCCGACCGATGGAGACCTCGATGCGCAACAGGGTCGTGGTCCGCTCCTCGGGCGGGAACTTGTAGGCGATGGCCCACCGCGGTGCCCTCGATGTCGCGCCCAGTCGGCGTTGCAGCTCGAGGTCGTCGACCTTCACGACCACCCCGTCGATGTCGTAGTCCAGGTCGTGGCGACCCACCTCCCACCGCCGGCAGAAGGCGAGGACCTCGTCGAGGCCGTGGACCAGGGACCGCTCCGGGTTGACCGGGAATCCGGCTGCGTCCAACCAGGCCAAGGTGTCGGCGTGGGTGGTGGCCAACACCCCGGGGAGGGAGGATCCCTCGTCGGGGTCCGACCCCGGCCCCTGCTGCAACTCCCCCACCTGGTAGGCCCAGAAGGAGAGGGCCCGACCGGCGGTGATGGAGGAGTCCTTCTGACGCAGGGACCCGGCCGCCGAGTTCCGCGGGTTGACGAAGAGCCGGTCGCCCGTTTCGGCCTGGCGCCGGTTCAGCTCCTCGAAGGCGCTCTTGCGCATGTAGACCTCGCCCCGCACCTCGATGAGGGCGGGCGGGGGCCCGGTGGTGGCGAGGTGCTCGGGGATGTCCTCGATGGTGGCCACATTGGCGGTGACGTCCTCCCCCGTGCGCCCGTCCCCCCGGGTGGCGGCCTGGACAAAGCGGCCCTGGCGGTAGGTGAGGGAGATGGCCAGACCATCGATCTTCAACTCGCAGACGTAGGCCGTGTCTTCGGGGATCTGCTTGGCCAGCCGGCCGGCCCAGGCCTCGAGCTCGGCGGGACTGAAGGCGTTGTCCAGGCTCATCATGGGGACGCGGTGGGCCACCTCGGCGAACAGCGGGGACGGGGTGGTCCCGACCGTGGTGGTGGGCGACTCGGCCAGCGCCAGGTCCGGGTGGTCGGCTTCGATGGCCCGCAGCTCCTGCACCAGGGCGTCGTACTCGGCGTCGGCGATCTCGGGGGCGTCGAGGCCGTGGTAGCGGTCGTTGTGGTACGAGATCAGGGACCGGAGCTCCTCGGCCCGGGCCACCGGGTCGTCGTTCCCGCCCCCCGGGGAGGACGACCGCCCGGCGCTCACCGGGCGACGCCCGAGCCGACCACCTCGTCGGGGCGCGACGGGTCGTAGAGGGCCACGGTCTGCCCGGGGGCGATGCGCCGCTGCGGCGAGGCGAACCGCACCTCGAGGCCTCCCTCGGTCGGGGACATCTCGGCCTCGACCGGGACCCCGTGGGCACTGCACTGGGCGATCACCGCCGAGCTGGTCGTCCCTCCGACGGTGGGATCGCCGTCGACCCAGGTGACCGTGTGCAGCGAGACGTCGGCGGCCAGGGCCGCCTCGGGAGGTCCGACGGTCACCCGACGGGCCGGCACATCCACCGCCGTCACGAACCGGCGCCGCCCGTCACCGCCGTGGCCCATGCCCCGCCGCTGACCCACGGTCACCAGCTCCACGGCATCGACCGCTCCGAGGTCTTCGCCGGTGGCGTGGTCGATGAGGCGTCCCGGATGGAGGTCGACCCGACGGCCCAGGAAGCCCGACCGGCCCTCATCGGAACGGATGAAGCAGACGTCCTGACTGTCAGGTTTGTCTGCCGTGGGCAGGCCCAGCCGATGCGCCTCGGCCCGCACTCCGGCCTTGTCCATCTCGCCCACCGGGAACAGTGACCGGACCAGCTGGTCCTGGCCCAGCATGGCCAGCACATAGGACTGGTCCTTGTCCCGATCCGCGCCACGGCACAGCCGGAACCGTCCGTCCGCCGTCACCGTCCGGCGGGCGTGATGGCCGGTGGCCACCGCGTCGAAACCCAGGTCGGTGGCCCGTTCCAGGAGACGGTCGAACTTCACGTGCCGGTTGCACTCGATGCACGGGTTGGGCGTGCGGCCCTCGGCATGGCCCCGGACGTAGGGATCCACCACCCGCTCCTCGAAGGTGGCGGCGAAGTTGAAGACGTGATGGACCAGACCGAGCTGATCGGCGACCCGTCGGGCGTCGTCCACGTCGGCCACCGAGCAGCAACCCGAGTCCGAGGGACCGCCCCACAGTTTGAGGGTGGCCCCCACTACCTGGTGGCGACCCAGCCGGTCGGCCAAGAGCGCGGCCGCCACCGACGAGTCCACACCCCCCGACATGGCCACCAGCACGTACATGGATTCAGTCTCGCAGCTGGGCGACGGCACCCGGCACCACGGCCACTGCGGCGTCGATGTCGCCCTCGGTCGTGGTGGGGCCCAGGGACATCCGGATGCCACCGGCGGCCTCCTCGGGGGACAGCCCCATCGAGGTGAGCACGTGGCTGGTCTCCACGGCACCGCTGGAGCAGGCCGCCCCGGCCGACACCGACACACCGAGCTGGTCCAGCACGACCACCAGGGCCTCGGCCTCCACGCCGGCGAATCGGAGGTGCAGCGAGCCGGCCACCCGGTCGGGCCGTTCCCCGGTCTCGGTGGAGCCGGCCACGGCGGACAGGATCCCGTCCCCCAACCGGTCGCGGAGGCGGGCCACCCGGGCCACCGTGGCCGGCCGGACCGACTCCGTCACGCCGAGGGCCGTGGCCATGGCCACGATTCCGGCCACATTGTGCGTGCCGCTCCGGCGCTCGCGCTCCTGGCCGCCCCCGTGGATGTGGGCCCCGATGGCCACGCCCGGAGCCAACAGGAGGGCGCCGACCCCCTTCGGGCCCCCGAACTTGTGGCCGCTGATGGACACCAGGTCGGCCCACCCGACCAGTGGAACGGTGTCCAGCCAGGGCACCGCCTGGACGGCGTCGGTGTGGAGGACGGCCTGGGGGGACGCCGAGCGCACCAGGCGGGCCACCGGCCCGAGGGGCTGCACGGTCCCGATCTCGTTGTTCACCGCCATGACCGATACCAGTCCCACCTCGGGGGTGCATGCCTCGGCCAGGGCGTCGAGATCGACGAGGCCGTTCGTTCCGGTGGCCACCTCGCGGAGCTCCGCACCGGTACGACGTGCCACGGCGCGGCAGGTGGTGAGGACGGCGTGGTGCTCCATGGCGGCACAGACCAGGACGGGCAGTGGGTGACCACCACCGGTACGACTCTCCCATCCGGCCACCACGGCCAGATTGTCGGCCTCGGTACCGCCGCCCGTGAAGATCACGTCGCCGAAGTCCACCCCGAAGGAGGCGGCCACCTGCTCACGGGCCTGGTCGACGGCCCGCCGAGCCAGGCGGGACTCGAGATGGCCGCCCGACGCATTGCCGAACGTCTCGGTCAGGTACGGCAGCATGGCCTCGACGGCCTCGGGCACCATGGGGGTGGTGGCCGTGTGGTCGAGATAGACCCGGGACGAATGGCGGTCCGGCCCACCCGGTATGCCTCCCCGGGGGAGCCGTCGGGGCCGGGCCATCAGGCCACCCAGACGGTCTTCACGTTGCAGAACTCGTGCAGACCGAACGAGGCCAGCTCACGACCGACCCCCGAGCTCTTGATCCCCCCGAAGGGGAGCTCGGGCATGGACACCACCATGCCGTTGACGAAGACCTGGCCGGCCTGCAGTTCGGTGACGAAGCGCTGCTGCTCGTCGGGATCGTTGGTCCACACACTCGAGCCCAGCCCGAACTCGGTCCCGTTGGCCAGGGCCAGGGCCTCGTCGGCGTCGGCCGCGGTGTAGAGCAGGGCCACCGGTCCGAACACCTCCTCGGTGGCCACCCGCATGGCCGGGGTGATGTGGGAGATGACCGTCGGGCGGTAGAAGAAGCCCGGATGCTCGGGGCCCTCCGGTCCGACCACCCGCTCACCGCCGCACAGAATGGCGGCCCCGTGGGCCCGGGCGTCCTCCACCTGGGCGGCGATGGTGTCGAGGGCCGCCCCGTTGACCAGCGGACCGACCTCGGTGGCCGGGTCGAAGGGGTCCCCGACCGAGAGGGCGTCCATGCCGGCCACGAAACCCTCGGTGAACGCCTCGGCCACGTCACGATGGACGATGAAACGCTTGGCCGCGATGCATGACTGGCCGGCGTTCTGTATCCGGGCTCCGACACCCACCGAGACCGCCCGGTCGAGGTCGGCCGACGGCAGGACGATGAAGGGGTCGCTCCCGCCGAGCTCGAGGACGACCTTCTTCCCCACCGCCCCGGCCTGGGCGGCCACGGCGCGGCCGGCCCCCACGCTGCCGGTGAGGGTGACCGCCGCCACCCTGGGGTCGGCGATGATGGCCGGCACCTGCTCGGTGCCCACCAGCAGGGTCTGGAAGACACCGTCGGGGGCCCCGGACCGGCGCAGCAGGTCCTCGAGCAGCAGGGCGCAGCGGGGCACGCTCGGGGCGTGCTTCAACAGACCCACATTGCCCGCCATGAGGGCCGGGGCCAGGAAGCGCACCACCTGCCACAGGGGGAAGTTCCAGGGCATGATGGCCAGGACCGCTCCGAGGGGCTGGTAGGTGATCAGTCCCAGCGACGCGTCCACCGGGACCTCCTCGTCGGTGAGCATGGCCTCGGCGTGCTCGGCGAACCACCGGAATCCGCTGGCGCACTTGGCCACCTCCCCCTTGGCCTGGGCGAACGGTTTGCCCATCTCGGTCGTCACCACATGGGCGATGTCCGGAACCTCCCCCTCCAGGAGCTCGGCCACCGTGATGAGCAGTCGGGACCGCTCCTCGAAGGTGCTCCGGGCCCACCGCGGAGCGGCGGCGGCGGCGGCGGCCAGGCGCCGCTCAACCCCGGCCGTGTCGTAGGGCTCGAATGCCTCCACCAGCTGGCCGGTGGCGGGATTGACGGTAGCGATGGGGGGGCCGGCGACGACGGGGCTCATCGGCCCAGTATCGTCCACCGGCCGGCGCCACTCTGCCTCCAGGCGACACCCGTACGGCTCCCGGTCGACCCGCCGGATGCTCAGCCCGGCTCAGTCGTTGGCCGGGGGAGGCCCGGGATCAGGTGGCGTTGCACCTTGCCGGTGGCCGTCCGGGGCAGGGCGTCGACCACCACGTACTGTTTGGGTCGCTTGTAGGCCGCCAGCCGGGCCTCGGCATGGTCGGCCACGGCGGCCACCAGGGCGGCGTCGCCGGCCCGGCCGCTCCCCGGCCCCGAGCTCGCGCCCGACCTCCTCACCACCGCGGCGCAGACCCGCTGGCCCCAGTGGTCGTCGTCCGTTCCGTACACTGCGATCTCGGCCACACCGTCCACCTCGGACAGAGCCGCCTCCACCTCGGCCGGGTAGACGTTGACCCCACCGGTGATGATGAGATCATCACGGCGTCCGTCAAGGAACAGGTAGCCGTCGGCGTCGATCCTGCCGAGGTCGCCGACGGTGAAGGCACCATCCCTCCATGCGGCGCCGGTCTTGGCCTCGTCACCCCAGTAGCGGAACCGGGCGAAGCCCGGCGGCCGGCACCAGATGGTCCCGTCGTCGTCCACGGAGAGGACCCGACCGGGCCGGGCCCGGCCGACGGTCCCTGGGCGTGCCGACCACTCCTCGGGCGAGCACACGGTGAACTGGCCCTCGGTCGAACCGTAGAACTCCCACAGCACCCCGGGGCCCACCCGCGCCAGGGCCGACCGCTTGAGGGTCGGAGGGCAGGCCGAACCGGCATGGACCAGCAGTCTCAGGGCACCGAAGCGCGCCTCAGTGCCCTCGACGGTGGCCAACAGGCGGCCCAGGGCCGCCGGGGCCATGAAGGTGGTGGTCGGGGTGGGGCCGTGCCCGCCGTGCAGCGCGTCCCGGGCCACCTCGCCGTCGAAGCGGCTGAGCACGATGCACGTGCCGCCTCGCAGGAGCGTCCCACCGGCGAACCGGACCGACACCGAGTGGTACATGGGCGAGCACACCAGGTGGACGTCGTCGGGGCCGAACGACCACAGGTCGGCCTCGTCGGCGAAGGCCGCGGCGGCCCGCTCGGGGGTCCACAACCCCGACCAGACGCCTTTGCTCCGCCCGGTGGTGCCCGAGGTGTAGTGCATGGGGCGGGCCAGCGGGTAGGGCGCCAGCTCGGCCGGGGGGCCGGCGTCCAGAGCGGCCAGACCGTCGCCGTCGGACACCGCCAGCTGGGGCTGGGCGTCGGCCACCAGGGCGTGGCGCTCATCATCGAGCAGGGTGGCGTTGAGGAGCACGGGGACCACCCCGACGCGCAGTGCTCCGAGTACGGCACAGAGGAGGGCGGCTGACGAGGGAAGGCTGAAGGCCACTCTGTCCCCGGGGCCGAGACCGGCGGCCAGGAGGGCGCCGGCCGCCCGGCGCTGGGCCGGTTCGGCCTCGGCGGCCGTCACCACCTCGACGGTGGTCCCACGCTCGCCGGTCACGGGAGCTCCTCGGTGGGATAGAGCGAGGCCGGTGACCTGACGGTGGAGGCCTGGTCCGAGACCGGCCCTTCCCCGACCGGAGCGTCCCCGAGGGCGGTGAAGGTGGCCGGGTGGAAGACGGCGATGGCCGCCATGGTGGCCATCATGATCACCGCGCCGGCCACCGTGACCGTCCGCACGCCGGTGTGGTTGGCGATCCCCCCCTGGAGAACCGCTCCGATGGGATAGACGATGCCCAGGCCCATCATGTAGATGGACAGGACCCGGCCGCGCACGGCGGCCGGGGCCCGGAGCTGGACCACGGTGTTGAGCCCCGAGAGCACGGCGATGTAGCCGGCGCCCACGGCGAGGAAGGCCACGGCCGACACCCACAGGGACGGGGCCAGGCCGTACAGCACGAGCAGCACGGGCAGCACGAAGAGCGCGGCCCGGAGCATGGTCCGCCGACCGACCCGTTCGGCCACCGTCGGGAGGACGAGAGCTCCGGCCACGGCACCGACACCCTGGGCGGTGACCAGGATGGCCGTCCCCACCGAGGTGCTCACCCCGCCGCGGTCGAGCACCGCGGACATGGCCGGGACGAGCGCGATGAACGGTGAGGCCAGGAGGGCCACGACGGCGATCAACTGGATGGCGGCCCGACACCCCGGCTCGGCGGCCGCGGCCCGGGCCCCGGCGGCCAGCCGCGCCGCCATGCTCAGCGACTCGGACGATGCCAGGGGCTTGGGCAGCCGGACCATCATCAGGGCCACGACCACGGCGGCGAAGGAGGCGGCGTTGATCCCGAACACCAGGCCGTAGTCGTGGGTCAGCAGGGCGAGGCCGGCCAGCGCCGGTCCGATGACCCGGCCCAGGTTGAACTGGGCCGACGACAGGGAGACGGCCCCGAGGAGGTCCTCGGTGGGCACGAGGTCGGGAACCATGGCCTGGAAGGCCGGGAACCCGATGGCGCCCGAGGCGCCGCCGAGGAAGGCCAAGACGACCAGCACGACCGGAGGATCGTGGCCGGTGGCGGCCAAGACGGCCAGGACGGTGGCGAAGGTCATCTCGGCCAGGGTGGTGACGATCAGCCATCGCCGGCGGTCCAGCCGGTCGGCCAGCGCTCCTCCCAACGGGGCCAGAAGCCCGATGGGGATGAAGGCCGCGGCCGCCACCAGGCCGGTCCAGGCCGGTTGGTCGGTCCGGGCGAACACGAGCACGCCGAGGGCCACGGTCTGCATCCACGAGCCGATGTTGGACACCAGGGCGGCCGACCATATGAGGGCGAAGTTCCGCGATCGGAGCGGGCGCAGCGAGGCCAGGGGCACGGGCCGAGGCTATCGGTCGACCGATTTCCGCCCCCCGAGTCGACCGTCGGATCGGTGGGCCGCTCCGGGTCCGGGCCGGGGGTCCGGTCACCCCCGGTACGGCGACATCCGGGTGGGGCTACTCCGTCGCCCTTGTGCTTGCGCCGGGGTCGGAGGGCGAACCACCAGATACTGGCCATGGTGGCGAGCACCCCGAACGCCGCCGCTGGTTTCGCAATCTTGCGAGAACGATCTGACATGCCGCTGACGTTACCCGCCGACGGTGCCAGGCGTAGCCGTCGTGGCCACGTCAACCTCCACCCCGAGGTGGGGGACGATCCTGTCCAACCACGACGGCAGCCACCAGTTGGCCGTGCCCAGCAGTTCCATGACGGCCGGAACCAAGACCATGCGCACCAGCGTGGCGTCGATGAAAATGGCGGCGGCCAGGCCCAGCCCGAACACCTTGAGGACATGGAGGGGGTCGCCGATCACGAACGACCCGAACACGCAGACCATGATGGCGGCGGCGGCGGTGATGACCCGGGCCGTCTTGGCCAGCCCGTCGGCCACGGCGCTCGAGTTGTCCCCGCGAGCGTCGCCACTCCTCGCGGATCCTCGACAGGAGGAACACCTCGTAGTCCATGGACAGGCCGAAGAGAATGGTGAACATCATGAGGGGGATCCACGGGTCGATGGGGCCGGTGGCCCCGATCCCGATGACCCCCCCGAGCCAGCCCCACTGGAACACGGCCACGATGACCCCGTAGGCCGCAGCCACCGACAGCATGTTGACCACCACCGCCTTCAGCGGAATGGCCAGCGATCGGAACACCGCCATCAACAGGAGGAAGGCCAACAACAGGACGGCGGCGATGACCCAGACCAGCCGGGACGACAGGTACGCCGACGCGTCCACCGAGCCGGCCGTCTCCCCTCCTACGTAGCCGACCACGCCCGTCCCCGCCGTGGCCGAGGGGATGACGTCGTGGCGCAGGGTGTGGACGATGGCCTCGGTCGCCGCCGACTGGGGCGACGTGGTCGGGTAGGCGATGATGACGGCCTTCCGGCCCGAAGCACTGAACTGGGCCGGTGTGGCAAAGGCCACCCCGGGTGTGGTGACCACCCTCCCCTGCAGCGATTCGACGGCGGACTTCTCGCCCGGCGGCACGGTGGCGGCGATGATCAACGGGCCGTTGAAGCCCGGGCCGAACCCGGTGGCCAGGGCGTCGAAGGCCTGGCGGGTGGTGGTCGAGACCGGGTCGTTCCCGGCGTCGGTGAAGGCCAGGCGCATGGAGAAGAAGGGCAGGGCCAACAGGACGAGGACGGCCAGGGCGGCGACACCGGCAACGACGGGATGGCGCTGCACGCTCCGACTCCAGCGATACCAGAATCCCCGCGGAGCAGGGTCGGCACTCTGCAACAGGCCCGGCACGTGGAGTCTGTCGATGGCCCGTCCCGAGAACCCCAGCATGGCCGGGAGGAGCGTGATGGCCGCCAGCATGACCAGGACCACGGCGGCGATGGCCCCGACGGCCAGTCCACGCATGAACGGTAGCTGGAGGATGAACAGGCCGACCAGGGAGAGGATGACCGTGGTGCCGGCGAAGACCACCGCCCGACCCGAGGTGGCCAGGGACACGGCGGTGGCCTGGCGAGGATCGCGCCCCTCGGCCAGGCCCTGACGGTACCGGGTCACCACGAACAGGGCGTAGTCGATACCCACGCCCAGCCCGATCATGGCCATCATCTCGGGGGCGAAGACCGGAGTGGTCATGATGTGGGACAGCAGGTCGAGGACGGCGAAGGCGATGGCGATGCCGAACAGTGCGGTGATGATGGGGAGGCCCATGGCCACCACCGACCCGAAGGCCAACAGCATGATGACCATGGCCGCCAGGATGCCGATCCCCTCGGCCGGGCCCGGGGCGGCTCCGGCCACCAGGCTGATGGCCTGGCCCCCGAGAGCCACGTGGTAGCCCGGTGCGGCGAAGGACTGCGACGTGGCGATGACCTTCTTGATGGCGGCTGACGGGAGGTCGCCGGCCTGCTGGTCAAAGACCACCTGCACGTAGGCGATGTGCCCGTCAGCGGAGATCTGGTGGGCCCCGGCTGCCGTGAACGGGTTGACCACTTCGGACACGTGAGCCAGGGGACGGAGGGCGGCCACCAGTTGGGCGGTGCGGGCCTCTATCCCGGCCGCCCGGATGGGCCCGGCGGAGGTGATGACCACCTGGGCCGGGCTGCCGGCCTGGTTGGGGAAGGCCTGGTTGAGGATCTGCTGGACCGGTTGGGCCCCTCCGGTGAGGTTGTTGGAGAAGGCGCTGCCCGCGGCCTGGGCGCCGACGTTGGCCCCGACCAGGGCCACCAGCCAGACGATGAGCACCGTCCACCGGTGGTCGTGGCACCACCCGGCGAGCCGGGCCAGGCCGCTGTCCTCGGCCGGGCGGGAGGGCCGATGGTCGGAGGCGGTTGCCGACGCCGAAGGCGAGACGGTGGTGGTGGACATGGCACGAAATTACTGCATCAGGGTTCTCGCCGGTCTTTGCGCACCGGCGACCACCGTCCGGGGGGTGACTCAGGACTCGTCGGGTACCCGGAGGCGCACACTGAACTCCTGACCGGGGCCCCCGCCGATCTCTGGTGAAGGGCTGAGGTCGACGAGCCGCTCGAGGATCCACCGCGCCACCCACGCCGGTGAGTTGAAGCCGTCGTCCTCGTGGACCTGACGGAACCGCCGGACGGCGGGGAACTCGTTCTCGGAGGTGGAGCGGATGAGCGCCTGCATGTCGGTGTCGACGAGACCGGGCGACAAGGCGTAGCAGCGAAGCCCGGCGAGCCGTTCCTCTCTGGCCATCACCTCGGTGATCATGTCGACCGCCGCCTTGGCCCCCCCGTAGGCGGCCCACCCGACGTAGGGACGGGTGGCCGCTCCCGACGACAGGTTGACCAGGACGCCACCTCCGGCCCGGCTGCGCACATGGCGGGCGAAGGTGGCACTCCCGTACAGGACGCCGAGCACGTTGACCTCGATGTTGGACCGGAGTTGCTCGGGATCGGCGTCGGCCACGGGGCCGATCGGGGCCAGGAGGCCGGCATTGTTGATCCACAGGTCGATGCGTCCGAATCGGTCCACCACGTCGCCGCCGAACCGGTCCACCGCCGCGGCGTCGGTGACATCGACCGAGGAGGTGACCAGTGCCGACGACTCGCCCACCGGCGCCGGCGGCCGGGTCCGGGCGCACAATCCCAGACGGATCCCCTGGGCGGCCATGGCCTGCGCCATGCCGGCACCGAGCCCGCGGCTGGCCCCGGTGATGACGACCACCAGGTCCTCCCGGCGCCGGGGGCCGGCCGGCCCCCGGTCGGGGGGTCGCCCGGCGCTACCGGGGGGAGGGTTCACCCTGCAGTCCGGCGACCACGGATCGGATGGCCTCCCCGGCCGCCCTCCGTTCGAAGCGTCGCAGGTACAGCGCTTCACCGGCCTCGACGAGGGACCGCCGGAGGTCGGGCTCAGTGAGCAGTCGCCGACAGGCCACGGCGAACGAGTCGGCGTCGTCGGCTAGCAGCAGGTGCACCCCGTCGTCGGCACCGAGGCCTTCGGCGCCCACGGTGGTGGACACCACCGGTATCCGGTGGGCGAGCGACTCGATGATCTTGATCCGGGTACCGCTGCCGTAGCGGAGCGGCACCACGGCCACGTCGGCCCGGGCCAGTTCGGTCTCCATCTGCGGCACCGGTCCGACCACGGTGACCTCCGGGGGCCGGTGGAGCCGGTCCACACCGGCCGACGTCCGGCCGACCAGCCTGATCCGTGTGTCCGGGGTCAGGGCCCGGATCCTCGGTGCGATCTCCCGGGTGAGCCATTCGGCTCCGTCAAGATTGGGCCCGTAGTCGAACGTTCCCTGAAACAGAAGCGACGGTGGGCGACCCACCGCGGCCCGGCCGACCGGGCGTTCCGGTCGCCGGTACGTGTTGGGTACGGCGACGGCATTGGGTAGGCCGGAGCGGCGAACGTCGTCCTCGGAGCACAGCACGATCCGGTCGACGGCGCCGGCCACCGACCGCTCGAAGGCGTCCCAGTCACGGGCATTCAGTCGGGCCTGTGCCAACGCCGAGATCCTCCGGACGACGCCGGAGGCACCCTGGGCGCCCGGGGCCGCGCCGATCATGCGGGCCCGTTGTCGTTCCCTCGGACCCTCGAGCCCGTCGAGGTCGACCACGGTGGTGCCGAGGGTGGGTCGGCCCAACCACTCGTAGGTCGGTGCGGTGGCGAACCACACCAGGTCGTAGGGCGGGTCGATCCAGGCGTCGAACGTCCGCCGGGGCAGGGGGTCACGACGACGCATGACCACCTCCAGGGGTGTCCCCCCCCGGGCCAGCCAGGCCGGGCGCCACCTGGTCGGTGGGCCGATCTGGGGGTAGGGCGCCGTGGCCAGCCTGGCCACGTCGACCTCGGCCGGAACCTCAGGCCGGGATCCGGGTTGCCGGTAGAGGCGCTGGTCGTAGAAGGAGAACAGATCCACCGCCCCCAGCTGGCTCAGGGCCTCGATGGAGGTGGCCATGCGGATGTGGCCGCCGTTCGTGGAGGGCCAGGGGAAGAACGTGGCGACGACAAGGATCCTCACGGCGTCGGCTTCTCGACCGGGGCCGAACGGGCTCCGGCCGGGCGCACGACGTGAGCACCGGGGCGCACCTCGCTCCGGGCCCGTGCCGGTCGGGGCGCAGGGCGCGTGAGGTCAGCCATCCGTCGAGACGAAGACGTTCTTCACGTCGCTGTAGGAGGCCAGGGCCTCGAGGCCGAGCTCCCGCCCGAACCCGGACTGCTTCATACCGCCGAAACTGGTCTGGACCCGCACCGAACTGTGCGAGTTCACCGAGAGGTTGCCCGACTGGATGGCCCGGGCCATCCGCAGGGCCCTGGCCCCGTCGCCGCGTCCAGATGGATCCGGACAGTCCGTACGGCGTGTCGTTGGCCAGTCGCACGGCGTCCTCCTCGTCCTCGAAGGGGATCACGGCCACCACCGGACCGAAGATCTCCTCCCGGGCCATGCGCCATCCGGGGTCGGCCGGAGCCACCACCGTGGGAGGGAACCAGAATCCGGGACCGTCGGGCACGGCGCCGGTGGCGAACGTCTCGACCGGTTCGGCCCCCGGGGCCCCCATGCCCGGGGCCAGGTAGCCGGCGACCACCTTCGGTGGGCCGCCGTGACCAGGGGCCCCATCTGCACCGTCGGATCGGTGGGATCCCCGACGCGCCACTGCTCAACGGCGTCGGACAGCAAGGCGAGGTACCGGTCGAGGACCGAACGCTGCACCAGCACCCGGCTGCGGGCGCAACAGTCCTGGCCGGCGTTGGCGAAGACGCCCCCCGGGGTGGCGGCGGCGGCCCGTTCGATGTCGGCGTCGGCGAAGATCACCGAGGCCGACTTCCCTCCCAACTCCAGCGTGACCCGCTTGATGGTCCCCGAGGCCCGGCTCATGACGTCCCGACCCACCTCGGTCGATCCGGTGAAGGCCACCTTGGCCACGTCAGGGTGTTCGACGAGCCGGGTGCCGACGACGGACCCCTGGCCCACCACGACCTGCAGGACGTTCTCGGGCAGTCCGGCCTCCAGGGCCAGTTCGGCCAGCCGGAGCGCGGTCAGCGGAGTGATCTCGGCCGGCTTCACCACGATGGTGTTTCCGGTGGCCAGGGCCGGTCCGACCTTCCACGACGTGATGGCGATGGGGAAGTTCCACGGGACGATGGCCGCCACCACGCCCAGTGGCTCGTGGAAGGTCATGTCCACGCCGCCGGCCACGGGAACGGTGGCCCCCCGGTGCTTGTCCACGGCGCCGGCATAGAAGTAGAGCACCTCGGCGACCATGCCCACCTCGTCGCGACTGTCGACGATGGCCTTCCCCACGTTGGCCGTCTCCAACTGGGCCAGCTCCTCGGCATGCTCCTCCACCTGGGCGGCGAACCTCCGGAGCAGGCGGGCCCGGTCGGCGGGGGCCACGGCCCGCCACGCCGGGCCGGCGGCCGCGGAGCGGGAGACGGCGGCGTCGGTCTCCTCGGCGTCGCTCCGGGGTAGCTCGGCCAGGGCCCTCTCGGTGGCCGGATTGACCACGGTGGTCGTGTCGCTCATGAATGCTCCCTGCTGGTCGTGCCGGTCACGCGTGCTCCCGGGTGGTCGATTCCTCGAGGCGGTCCCTGGCGGAGGCCACCAGCGCCTCGAACAGCCGGCCGTCGCCGTTCTCCTCGGGGTGCCACTGCACCCCGAGGACGAACCGGTGGCCGGGTAGCTCGACGGCCTCGACCACCCCGTCCTCGCTCCGGGCCGTGACCACCAGGCCGCCTCCCAGGCGGTCGACGGCCTGGTGGTGACTGCACAGGACCTCGGTCCGCGTTCCGAAGAGGCCCCGCACAGCACTGCCCTCCTCGGTGAGCACCGACACGCGTCCGAAGGCGCCGGGTCGCGGCTGGTGGTTGGCCGATCCGAGTCGGTCGGGCAACTGTTGGACCAGGTCGCCGCCCAGGCACACGTTGAGGAGCTGCATACCCCGGCACACGGCCAGGACCGGGACGTCGACGGCCAGGGCCGCGGCCAGAAGGCCCCGTTCGAGTTCGTCGCGCCGGATGTTGGTGCCACCGTTGCGGGGATCGGGTTCGACGCCGTAGAGGGAGGCGTCGAGATCGCCGCCACCGATGAGTACCAGGCCGTCGAGGGCGGCCACCACCCGCTCGGCGCGGTCGGCCCCGACCGGAGGGGCCCCGTCACCGGCAGGTGGGAGGAGCAGGGCCTCACCCCCGGCACGCTCGATCACGTCCAGGTACGTTCCCGGCACCAGCGCGGCATCGCGCTGCCAGGCCCACCATGACGTGGTCTGGCGGTACATGGTCACCCCGATGAGGGGCCGGGAACCGACGGTGGGCACGGCGTTCAGTATCCCACCGCCCCCACCGGGCCGCCGGTAAGGTTCGCTGACGAGGGCGGACCGGCGGGGCCCGGGGCCCACGCGTTCGCCGAAGATCGAAGGACGGGCACCGCGGCCCGAAAGGGAGACGGAGATGGCACGACTGGACGGCAAGGTCGCCGTGATCACGGGGGCGGGCAGCGGCATCGGGCGGGTGGCGGCCTCGCTCTTCGCCGCCGAGGGCGCCCAGGTGGTGGTGGCCGACGTGGTGGCCGACCAGGCCGAATCGGCCGTGGCCGCCATCGTGGCCGCCGGGGGTGCGGCCACGGCGGTGACGGTGGACGTGTCGGACGAGGACCAGGTCGGGGCCATGGTGGCCACCGCCGTCCGCACCTACGGGGGCCTTCACGTGCTGTTCAACAACGCCGGGATCTTCCCCGACGACGACGGCGGCATCCTCGACACCCCGCCGGCCACCTGGGAGAAGGTGATGGAGGTCAACCTGAAGGGGGTGTGGCTGGGGTGCCGGGCCGGGGTGCCGGCCATGCTCGACTCCGGGGGCGGCTCCATCGTGAACGTGGCGTCGTTCGTGGCCCTGGTGGGGGCGGCGACCGCCCAGATGGCCTACACCGCCTCCAAGGGCGGGGTGCTGGCCATGACCCGCGAGCTGGCGGTGGAGTACGCCCGGCGGGGCATCCGGGCCAACTCCATCTGCCCGGGACCCATCGAGACACCGCTGTTGGCCGAGCTCCTCTCCGATCCTGAGCGGCGCCAGCGCCGACTGGTGCACATACCCATCGGCCGGTTCGGGCGGCCCGAGGAGATCGCCAAGGCCGCCCTGTTCCTGGCGTCGGACGATGCCTCGTTCGTCACCGGCTCGGCCCTCGTGGTCGACGGCGGCATCACCGCGGCCTACGTGACCCCCGAGTAGCGCTGGACGGAAGCGGTCCGCTGGACCAGAGTGCATCCATGCTGACCCTCGAGACTCTCCCCCACCACATCCAGTCGGGCGACATCGACACCGTCGTGGTGGCCTTCCCCGACCTACAGGGCCGGCCGGTCGGGAAGCGGGTCACCGGATCCTTCTTCCTCGACCACGTGCTGCACCACGGGATCGAGGTCTGCGACTACCTGATGGCCTGCGACGTCGACATGGAGCCCCTGCCCGGGTACGAGTTCGCCAACTGGGAGACCGGCTATGGCGACCTCAATGCCGTCGTCGACCCCCAGACGGTCCGTCCCCTGCCGTGGCTGCCGGGCAGCGCCCTGGTGCTGTGCGACCTGCTGACCGTGGAGGGCGAGCCGGTCGAGGTGTCCCCCCGTCGGATCCTCCGGCGCCAGCTCGAGCGGGCGGCCAGCCACGGCCTGGAGGTCAAGTGCGCCACCGAGCTCGAGTTCTACCTGTTCCTCGACTCCTTCGCCGAGGCCGCCGGCAAGCACTGGCAGGGCCTGGCTCCGCACGCCGACACCATCGAGGACTACCAGCTGCTCCAGACCTCCCGTGAGGAGTACATCATCGGGAAGATCCGCAGCCAGATGGTCGAGGCCGGTATCCCCATCGAATTCTCCAAAGGCGAGGCCGGCATCGGCCAGCACGAGATCAACATCACCTACGGGGGCGCCCTGGAGGTCGCCGACCGCCACCTGGTGTTCAAGAACGGGGTGAAGGAGATCGCCTCGGGATTCGGACGGGCCGCCACCTTCATGGCCAAGTGGACGATGGCCAGTGCCGGGTCCTCCTGCCACATCCACACCAGCCTGTGGGACGCCGACGACGACACCCCCCTGATGGCCCCGGCCGAAGGCCAGGACTCCCCATCCGGCTTCTCGACGGTCGGAGCCCAGTTCGTGGCCGGCCAGCTGTTCGCCGCCGACCAGCTGGCCTGGTGCTTCGCCCCGTACGTGAACTCCTATCGCCGGTACGTGCCCGACTCGTGGGCCCCGACGGCCCGGGTGTGGGGCGAGGACAACCGGACCTGCGGATTCCGGGCCGTGGGCCACGGGGCCGGCCGCCGGGTGGAGAGTCGGATCCCCGGAGCCGACGTCAACCCCTACCTGGCGCTGGCCGCGGCCATCGCCGGCGGGCTGTGGGGCATCGAACACCAGCTGGACCTGCCGGCGGCCTTCACCGGCAACGCCTACAGCACACCGGGGCTCCCTCGCATCCCCACCACGCTGGCCGAGGCCATCGACCGGCTGGCCGACAGCGAGGTGGCCGCCGAGGCGTTCGGTCCCGAGGTCCACCACCACCTGCTGAACACGGCGCGACAGGAGTGGGCGGCGGCCAACCGGGCCGTCACCGACTGGGAGCTGGCCCGGAACTTCGAGCGCATCTGAATCCGAGGATGCCGCGGCCCGGCACGTCCAACCGGAGGGGCGGCAGCGAATACCCGGTGTGAGTAGTCCCGACGCACCGGCGCGTCCGCCCGCCGACCAGGGCCGCGCCCGCTCCACGCCGGTGGAGCACCGTCCCCGTCGACCCGGCCAGGTGGTCATGGTCGGACTGGCCCGCGTCCTCGTACGCACCTTCTTCCGCACCGTCGAGGTCGAGCACGCCGAACGGCTCGACACCGGTCAGCCCACCGTGCTGGTGGCCGACCACAGGAACGGTCTGGTCGACGGACTCCTCCTCCTCGCCTCCCTGGATCGCTATCCCCGCTTCCTCGGGAAGTCCACGCTCTTTCACAATCCATTGCTCTGGCCCTTCCTCCACCTGGCCGGCGTGGTGCCGGTCCACCGCGCCGAGGACGGCGGTGCCTCCGACGGCAACGCCGCGGCGTTCGCCGCCTCCGACGACGTGCTGGCCCACGGCGGGCTCCTGGCCGTCTTTCCCGAAGGGGTCAGCCACGATCGTTCCACGCTGCAGCCGCTCCGCACCGGTGCCGCCCGCATCGCCCTGGCGGCCGCCGACCACGGAGTCCGCCACGTGAACACGGTGGCCGTGGCCCTGGTCTACGACGACAAACAGCGCTTCCGGTCGCGGGCCCTGGTCCGGGTGGGACGGCCGCGACCGGTCGACGACTGGCGTGGCCAGGCCGCCCTCGATCCCCGCCAGGCCGTCCGCGCCCTGACCGAGGATCTGGCCGAGCGGATCCGGCGCACCGGACCGGAGCTGGCCGAGTGGGAGGACGCCGAGGAGCTGAACGCCATCGCCGACATCGTCGCCCGGTCGGTGACCGTCCTCCCGGCCGACGCCACCCTGGCCGACCGACAGCGCGTCCTGAAGGGGTGGGCCGTCGGACCCACCGGTGACGGGCCGGTGGCCGCCCTGGATCCCCTGCGCCTCGCCTACCGCCGGTACCGGCGGTATCTGGACGTCAGTGGGTTGGCGGATGCCCAGGTGGCAGCCAGCTACCGGTCGGGAACCCTGCGTTCGGACTACCTCCGGGCCCTGGCCAAAGTGGGGCTGGCCGCCCCCGTCGCCCTGGTGGGCGCCGTCGTCCACGCCGTTCCCTACGGCGTGGTGTCCGTGGCTGCCTCCGTGCCGGCCAACCGGAGCATCCGGGCCACGGTCAAACTGCTCGGCTCGTTCTTCCTCTACCTGGGCACCTACACCCTGCTCGGCGTGGTGGTCGGTCGGTCACGGGGCCCGGCCGCCGGCATGGTGGCCGCCGCCGGTGCCCCGGCCTGTGGCTACGTGGCCGTGCGGATGGCCGAACGGATCCGCCGGATGGGCGGCGCCCGCCAGGGCCTCCGGCTGGCCCGGGACCGGCGCGCGCTGGTGGACTCGCTCCTGGCCCACCGGGCGGCCGTGCTGCACGAGGCCCGGGCCCTGGCCGACCCGGCGCCGTCCGTGGCCACGCCCACCGGTCCTTGACGGATCGCGGGCTGCCTGCCACCATGGATTGATCATGAACCCGGTGACCACCTCGGACCTCCTCCTTACCTGACGGCGAGCGCCACAACGCGTTCGCCCGCAACCTCCTGAGCCCGAGCGGCCAGGGGGTTTTTTGTTGGCCAGGGAGCCTCCACCGGGCCCCGTCCCCGACCCGCAGCCATCCACACCGACCCACCCAGCAAAGGGAGCAGCACCGTGAACAGCCCCACCGACGGCCCCGCCAACTCGGCCCCTCCGGACCACCAGCACCATCGGCTGGCCATGCCCTGTGACGTCTCCCCCATGCCCTTCCACCTCTACCGCCCCTACCGGCCGCTGAGCCTGGCCGACCGGACCTGGCCCGACCGGGACATCACCCGGGCGCCCCGCTGGGCCAGCGTGGACCTGCGCGACGGCAACCAGGCCCTGGTCGACCCCATGGATTCCGAGCGCAAGCTGCGACTGTTCGAGACGCTGGTGGCCGTGGGGTTCAAGGAGATCGAGGTCGGCTTCCCCTCGGCCTCCCAGACCGACTTCGACTTCCAGCGGCAGATCATCGACGAGGGGCTGATCCCCGACGACGTCACCATCCAGGTCCTGGTGCAGTGCCGCGAGGAGCTGATCGAACGCACCTTCGAGTCACTGGTCGGCGCCCCCCGGGCCATCGTCCACTTCTACAACTCCACGTCCGAGCTGCAGCGCCGTGTGGTGTTCGGTCTGGACCGGGCCGGCATCATCGAGATCGCCGTCAACGCCGCCGGGCTGTGCAAGAAGTTCGAGTCGTCCCTGCCCGGAACCGACGTCCGCTACGAGTACTCCCCCGAGAGCTTCACCGGGACCGAACCGGAGTTCGCCGTGGAGATCTGCGAGGCGGTGATGGAGGTCATCCAGCCCAGCCCGGAACGGCCCATCATCATCAACCTGCCCAACACCGTCGAGATGTACGGCCCCCACGTCTACGCCGACGTGATCGAGTGGTTCGGTCGAACCGTCTCCCACCGGGACTCGATCATCCTCAGCCTCCACCCCCACAACGACCGGGGCACGGCGGTGGCCGCCGCCGAGTTGGCCGTGCAGGCCGGGGCCGACCGGGTAGAGGGGACGCTGTTCGGGAATGGGGAACGGACCGGCAACGTGGATGTCGTCACCCTGGCCATGAACCTCTTCTCCCAGGGTGTCGACCCGGCCCTCGACTTCAGTGACATCGACCGCATCCGGCGGGTCGCCGAGTACGCCACGCGCATGCCCGTCCACCCCCGTCATCCCTACGCCGGCGACCTGGTGTACACGGCGTTCTCGGGATCGCACCAGGACGCCATCAAGAAGGGCTTTGCCGCCTTGGGCCACGACTACCCGCTGTGGGAGGTCCCGTACCTTCCCATCGACCCCAGCCACACGGGGCGCACCTACGAAGCCATCATCCAGGTGAACAGCCAATCCGGCAAAGGCGGCGTGGCCTACGTGATGGACACCGAGCACGGCTTGGACCTCCCCCGTCGGCTCCAGGTGGAATTCTCCAAAGAGGTCCAGGCCGTCACCGAGGACAGCGGGACGGTGATCCGGCCCGGCGAGATGTGGGACGTCTTTTCCCGCACCTACCTGCCCGAGGACGCCGCCATGCGCCTCATCGGCAGCGAGGTCGCCACCGGGGGCCAGCGCACCACGGTGACCGCCCAGCTGCTGGTGGGCGGCCAGCCCCGCACGGTCATGGGCCAGGGCAACGGCCCCATCGACGCCCTCCTCGGGGCGTTGCGCACCGACCTGGGCGTCGACTTCGAAGTGAAGGACTACAGCCAGCACGCCCTGACCTCGGGCAGCGAGGCGTCGGCCGTGGCCTACATCGAGGCCGAAGGCCCCGATGGCTCGACCTGGTGGGGCGTGGGCATGGACTCCAGCATCCTCGACGCCTCGCTCCACGCCGTGGTCAGCGCGGCCAACCGGGACCTCGAACGACGAGGGAGCACCGCCCCGTAGCCGGGAGCCGGCCCGTCCTTCCGGGGACGGGCCGGTGGCGCCCGGGGATACGATGCAGGCGCGCCCGGGATTGTTCCCGTCGGAGCGTCGAGTCCAAAAGGGGGGAATCCTGGTGTCCACACCCATGCGTGTCGAGGTGACGCCCGGTGCGACGGGCGGAAACGGTGTGACTGCCCCCCCGGCCAGCAACTGGACCAACGCCATCTCCCGTCGCGACGAGTTCATCAAGGGACAGCTGGCCCGACTCCCGGCCGACGCCCTGGTGGTCAATGTGGGCTGCGGCATGATGCGCCAGTTCGAGTCGGTCTGCCCCGGGCGGTTCCTGGCCACCGACCTCCGGGATCTTCCCAATGTGGACTTCGCCTCCAGTGCCACGGATCTTCCGCTGTCCGACGGATCGGTGGACATCGTCCTCTCGCTGGAGTTGCTGGAGCATGTGCCCGAGCCGGCCGCCGTCCTCCGGGAGATCGCCCGGGTCCTCAAGCCGGGAGGAACGGCGATCTTCTCCGTCCCCTCCGCCGTTCCCCGGCATGATCACAACGATTACTGGCGCTTCACGGCCCAGGGCCTCGACACGCTCGGCTCGGTCTGCTTCGAGAACGGCGAGGTCCACGTGTTCGGTGGCACGTTCGAGGCCCTGGGCTATCTGGCCGAGTACTACGCCGCGCTGGTGTTCCATGTGCTTCGCCTGCCCGGTAGCCGGGCTCGCCGGGTCTTCCCGGCCATCGGGTACTGGATCGACCGCCGCAGTGGCTGGTCTTCCTCCGGGACGGCCCTGCACACCCTGGCCTTCGACCTGCTGTTCGTCGGCACGACCCCGACGGCCGACTGAGTCAGGCTCCATCCGGTCGACCGGCGCCGACGCCATGGGGCCGCGGACCGGTCACCCTCCGCACCGGCCGTCTCAGAATCGGTTGAGCCTCTTGAAGATGCCTTTGGTCTGCTTGTAGAGCGCCACGAACTCGGCGAAGAGGACGTCGTACTCGGCCGCCGTTGACCGGTCGGGGGTGAAGGTGCGCCGGATCTCCACCATGGCCGGGATGTCGGCCAGGCGGACCCGGCCCAGAGCCATCAGCGTGATGAGGGCGGCACCCCGGACGTTGGCCAGAACCGGATCCGCCACCTGACGGATCTCCCGGCCCAGCACGTCGGCATGGATCTGGGCCCACTGGTCGGAGTTGGCACCGCCGCCGATGAAGGCCAGGGAATCGAGGCGGCGGTCGGCGAACTTCTCCACGGCCTCGAGCAGCCACCTCGAGTTGAGGGCCACCCCCTCGTAGACGGCTCGGACCATCTGGGCCCGGGTGGTGGCCAGGGAGAGATTGTGGAAGCCGCCCCGGATGGTGTGGTCATCGACCGGAGAGCGCTCACCGTTGAGCCACGGGGTGAACAGTACCCGGCCGCTGCCCGGCGCCACCGTGTCGACCATGGCGTTCATGGACTCGAAGTCGTCGGCGAACCCCAGGTTGTCGCGCAGGAAGGTGAGGCAGGCCCCTGCCGTCTCGTGCTCGTCGACGATGAGGTAGCGCCCGGCCAGGGCGGCGGGGATGGAGGCCACGTTGGAGGTGGGGGCGGTCTTCTTGAAGGGGACGTGCCCCGAGATCCACGACGAGGTGCCGATGTAGAGGTGCGCGGCATAGTCATCCACCGCCCCCGACCCGAACACCGCCGAGTGCACGTCACCCGAACCGACCGACACCGGCAGACCGGCGGCGACACCGAGGTCGGCGGCCGCTCCGGCGGTGAGCGTGCCCATGATGGTGCCCGGGGCCACCAGGTCGGGCAGCTTGGCCCGGTCCAGGCCGGTGAGTTCCAGCAGCCGCTGGTCGTAGTCCACGGCGTCGATGGCGCGGTTGTCGGTGATCCAGTGGGCGCCGATGGAGTCGAACGAGGCCGAGGTGACGCCGGTGAGCTTGAGGTTGAGGTAGTCGCAGGGCTCGAGGAAGGTGGCCGTGGCCCGGTAGACGTCGGGGAAGGCGTCCCGGATGAACAGGATGTGGGCCACCGGGTCCTTGCCCGAGAGACCCGGGGCCCCGCCGGTGACCTGCACCCACCGGACGAGTTTGCGGGGGTCGTAGCCGAGGACGTTGACCGGTCCACCGGCCACCTTGCGGATGGCCTGGTTCCCCCGGGAGTCCATCCAGATGATGGCCGGCCGGAGGGGCTCCCCGTCGGGGCCGACGGCCACCGTGCCCGACCACTGGGCCGTGCACCCGACCCCGATGAAGGAGGCGGGCGCCGCCGCGGCCTGGGCCACGGCCCGGCGCGCCGCGGCCACGATGGCCGTCCACCACTCGGACGGGTCCTGCTCGGCCCCGCCCCCCTCCAGCAGGTGGAGGGCGACGGGCTCGGTGGCGTGGGCCACGATGCGCCCGCTGGCGGCCACCACGGCCACCTTGGGCCCGCCGGTGCCGAGGTCGATGGCCAGCACCAACTGCTCGCCGGCGGGATCGGTGGCGTCGGCCGGTTCGGCGCCGGCCGACCGGGTCACGCCCGCACCACCCATGCCCTGGCCTCCCGCACCGTGTCGCCGGCGTCGATGTCGAGCGTGGTGCCGGGGCCGGCCTCGGGGTCACCGGGTCGGGAAGCCGAGACGGAGCGGGCCAGCACCTCGGTGGCTATGGACCCGAACATGGGCTCCAGGTCGTCGAGGCCCTCCAGGGAGAGGTGGATCCAGTCGGACACCTCCAGGCCGGTGGCCTTGCGCACGTCCTGGACATGGCGGATCACCTCGCGGACCAGGCCGCGCCGGCGGAGGTCGTCGTCGAGGGCCAGGTCGAGGGCCACCACCTCGGCCCCGTCCCGGGACACGGCGAACCCGGACTGGGCCTGGACCCGCAGCTCGATCTCCTCCCCGACCAGTTCGACAGGGCCGCCCTCCAGGTCCACCACCACCGGCCGCCCGGCGGCCAGGTCGGCGGCCGCGGTCAGGCCGTCCACCGTTCCCATGGCCGCCCGCAGGGCCTGGACCCGGTCCTTCAGCCGGGGACCGAGGAGCTTGTAGTTGGGAACCAGCTCGTAGGCCAGGACGTCGCCGAGCTCGCTGGTCACCTCCACCACATCCACATTGAGCTCGTCCTCGACCACGCCGGACGGGGGCACGGGGCTGCCCGGAGGCAGATAGACCAGGGCCCGGGACAAGGGTTGACGGACCTTGATCCCGGCTTCGGCACCGGGCGGCGCGGCCCAGCGACGAGAGTCGGCGGGCCAGAGCCATGCCCTGGTCCAGCGCCGGATCTACGGACCCCGGATCGAGTGCGGGCCAGTCGGCCAGATGGACCGAGTCGCGCTCGTCCGCCGCGGTGAGGTCGCGCCACATCCGATCGGCCACGAACGGACACATCGGGGCCAGCACGCGGGCCAAGGTCACCAGGACCTCGTGCAGGGTGGCCTGGGCGCCCAGTGAGTCGGCCGGATCGGCGTCCGGGTCGGTGCGCCAGAACCGGCGCCGGCTGCGCCGCACGTACCAATTGGAGATGTCGTCCACCAGCTCGGCGATGGCGGTGGCCGCCGGGAAGGGCTCGTAGCCGTCCAGGGACTCGGTGGC
The DNA here is from genome assembly GCA_963737625.1 of uncultured Acidimicrobiaceae bacterium. Lineage (GTDB taxonomy): Bacteria > Actinomycetota > Acidimicrobiia > Acidimicrobiales > RAAP-2 > Bog-756. The sequence continues at coordinate 309,530 of CAVTTK010000005.1, read as the reverse complement.
CGTGGCCACGGTGGCGGCCAGACGGGACCGCATCCAGCGGTCCAGCACCGAGCGGTCGGCGGGTGCGGGGATGGCGGGGTCGGCGGGGTCGAACTCGTTGAGCGAGGCGTAGGTGGTGAAGAACGACCAGGTGTTCCACAGCGTGAGCAGGGTGTCCCGCATGGAGGCGTCGATGACCTCGAAGCTGACCCGGGTCGGTGTCCACGGGGACCCCTGGGAGAACATCCACCACCGCAGGGGATCGGCTCCACGGCTAGAGAGGATCTCCCAGGGATCGATGACGTTCCCCACCGACTTGGACATCTTGCGGCCGTCGGCGTCCACGATGTGCCCCAGGCACAGGACATTCCGGTAGGGGGTGGCCCCGCGCACCAGGGTGTTCACGGCCAGCAGGGAGTAGAACCAGCCCCGGGTCTGATCGATGGCCTCGCAGATGAAGTCGGCCGGGAACACGAAGTGCTCCTCGGATCCCGGAGCCCCGGGAAAGCCCCACTGGGCGGTGGGCATGGAGCCCGAGTCGAACCAGGCGTCGATGACCGGCTCCACCCGTCGCATCTCGGCGCGGCCGTCCCCACAGTCGCCGCAGGGGATGGTCACCTCGTCGATGGCCGGACGATGGGGGTCCACCCCGGAGACGTCACGGCCGGCCAGCGCCGAGAGTTCGGCCAGCGACCCCACACACCGGATGTGCCCCTCCCCGCACCGCCAGATGGGGAGGGGGGTCCCCCAGTACCGGTCACGGGACAGGGCCCAGTCCACGTTGTTGGCCAGCCACTCACCCATACGGCCGTCGCGGATGTGCCCGGGGTGCCAGCCGATGGTCTGGTTCTGGGCCTCCAGGTCGGCCTGCCGTTCCGAGGTCCGGACGTACCAACTGGGCTTGCCCCAGTAGATGAGGGCCGTGCCACACCGCCAGCAGTGGGGGTAGGAGTGGAGGTACGGCTCCCTCCTGACCAGGAGGCCGGCGTGGTCGAGGCGGTCGTTGACCGTGGCGTTGGTATCGCGCACGGACTCGCCCTCCAACCAGGCCACCGCTCGCGGTGAACCGGCCGTCGGGGCCCACCGGATTGAGCGTGGGGAGACCGTTCTGGCGTCCGACCTGGCGATCGACCTCACCGAAGGCCGGGGCCAGGTGGACGATCCCGGTGCCCTCGTCGGCCTCCACGAACTCGCCCGCCACCACGCGCCAGCCCGCTCCCCCACCTCCCGGCGATCCGGGCGTGGGGACCAGGTCGTCGAATGGTCGGTCGTAGTGCAGCCCCACCAGGTGGCGGCCGGCGATGCGGGGGCCGGCGGCCGCACCTTCGCCGAACACCGCGGCCACCAGGTCGGTGGCCACGATGTCCCCGGCGGCGGCGCCACCGGCGGTGTCGCCCCGGGCCACGACGGCGTACTCGAGCCCCGGTCCGACGGCGGCCCCGGTGTTGGACAGCAGGGTCCACGGTGTCGTGGTCCACGCCACCAGGGACAGTCCGGCCAGCGTGTCGGTGCCCAGCTGTGACCGGAGCGCCGCCGCGGCCTCCCCCTCGTCCGTCAGGGGGAAGCGCACGTAGGCCGATTCGTCGGTCACCGGCTGGTACACGTCCGGCTGGCCCAGCTCATGACTGGACAGGGCGGTGCCGCACCGCGGGCAGTAGGGCACCACTTTGATGTCCTCATAGAGGAGGCCCTGGTCCCAGAGGCTCTTCAGGTTCCACCACACCGATTCCACGTACTCGGGCGAGAAGGTCCAGTAGGCGGCATCGATGTCCACCCAGAAACCGATCCGCTCGGTGAGGGACTTCCACTCGTCGACGTAGTTGCGCACCGACTGACGGCACAGCCTGGTGAACTCGGCGATGCCCACCTGGTCCTCGATCTGCCGCTTCGTGGTGATGCCCAACTGCTTCTCCACCTCGACCTCCACCGGGAGGCCGTGGGTGTCCCACCCGGCCCTCCGGGGCACGGCATAGCCCCGCATGGTCCGGTAGCGACAGAACAGGTCCTTGTACACCCGGGCCCACACGTGGTGCAGGCCGGGGCGCCCGTTGGCCGTGGGGGGACCTTCGTAGAACACCCACGGCTCCGCCCCCTGGCGGAGGGCGACCGAGCGCTCGAAGACGTCATGCTCCGACCAGCGAGCCAGCTCCTCGGTCTCGAGGGCGGTGAAGTCGGCTTCGGGGGGAACCGGGCGGAACAACGGATACGTCCCTTCGGATGGGGTCGGGTCGGGCGGGCCTGGCAGGCTCGTATCGGCCCGGTGGAGGGTGGAGGAGATACTACGGGCGCCGAGGGTCCACAATTGACCCGTGCCCGAACTCCCCGAGGTGGAAGCCCTGACCGCCGGCCTGTCCCGACGCATGACCGGACGACGCATCGACCGGTGCCGGCTGACCTCGTTCGCCGCGCTGAAGACGGTGGTGCCACCGCTGGACGACCTGGTGGGCCGGACCGTCGACGGCGTGGAGCGGCGGGGCAAGTTCGTCTGCGTCGACGCCCAAGGCCTGTGGTTGGTGGCCCATCTGGCCCGCGGCGGCTGGATCCGCTGGTATGAGGCCCTGCCCGCCACCGCCCTCAAGCCGGGCCGGAGTCCCATCGCCCTCCGGGTGGGCCTGGACGACGGGGCCGGGTTCGACGTCACCGAGATGGGGACGGAGAAGCGCCTGGCCCTGTGGGTGGTCGACGACCCCGGGGCGGTCGTGCCCGTGGCCGAGCTCGGCGTCGACCCGCTGAGCCCTGAGTTCACCGTGGAGCGGCTCGGCGGACCTCCTCGCCTCGGCCTCGTCCACCCTGAAGACCGCCCTGACCACCCAGTCGCTGATCGCCGGGGTGGGCAACGCCTACTCCGACGAGGCCCTGCACCGGGCCCAGCTGTCGCCGTACAAGAACTCGGGCCGCCTGAACCCCGACGAGGTGGCCCGCCTCCACGACGCCGTCACCGGCGTGCTGTCCGAGGCCGTGGTGCGGTCCTCGGGCGTCGAGCTGTCCGAGCTCAAGGGGGACAAGAAGCGGGCCATGGCCGTGCACGGCCGGACCGGCCAGGCCTGCCCGACCTGTGGGGACACCATCCGCCGAGGTGTCGTTCGCCACCAAGTCCCTCCAGTACTGCCCCACCTGCCAGACCGGGGGGAAGCCCCTGGCCGACCGGCGGATGTCCAAGCTGCTCAAGTAGGCGACCACAATGGGGCCCATGACCGAGCGCATCACCCTCGAGGGACGGTTCGTCCGTCTCCTGCCCATGGGCCCCGAGCACATCGAGGACCTGCTGGCCGCGGCCCAAGGGGACCGGTCCACCTTCGGCTTCACCCCGATCCCGGGGGACCGCCCCGGCATGACGGCGTATGTGGAGAAGGCCTTGGCCAAGCGGGAGGCCGGCCTCCACCAGCCGTTCGTCACCTGGAGCGTGGCCGAGCAACGCATCGTGGGCTCGACCCGCTTCTACGACCTGGCCACCTGGAACTGGGCCGCCCACTCCCCGGGGACCGATGCCAGTGTGCGGCGGGGCCGACCGGACGTGGCCTGCATCGGGTACACCTGGCTCCAGCCCTCGGCCCAGCGGACCCCGGTCAACAGCGAGGCCAAGCTGCTCATGATGGGGTACGCCTTCGACCACTGGGAGGTCCGGGTGGTACGGATCCAGACCGATGCCCGCAACCAGCGGTCGCGCCGGGCCATCGAACGCCTGGGCTGCACCCTCGACGGGGTCATCCGGTCCGAGCGCCCCGCCGCCGACGGGGGTGTGCGGGACAGCGCCGTCTACTCCATGTTGGACCGGGAGTGGCCGGTGCACCGTCAACGTCTGATCGAGCGGCTCCAGGGTTAGACGGCCGCGGCCGGTCGGGGCCCGCCGGACCGGCGGGAGCGCCGGGTCGCGGTCGGCACGAGCCGGGGCCGAAGGGGGCGGACCCGGTGGCAATCTCCCCTCAAGCGACCGGGACAACGGGCCGATACCCACCCCGAGGAGGTGGGGGCGGTCCGCTCGGGTCTCTGGTGTGCCATGACCTAGCCGCAGCGGATCAACCGGGGCATGATCACGCAGACCTGGACGACGGTGGCGATCGCCGCAGCCGCGGCACTGGCTGCTCGAAGCGTGCTCCGGGGCGGCATGGTCCGGTCCCTCAGTCGGCGCACGACTCCCGTGGCGGTGGTGGCCTCGTCCCTCGTGGTGGCCGTCCTGGCCCTCACCGGAGCCGGGCTGTCCGGCCCCGCGGGTTCGACCGGATCGGCCAACGGTGGGCACCCACGGGTGACTCCCGGACCCCTCCACAGCGATGCCGCCAGCAACCAGCCCATCGTGGGCATGGCCTCCACCCCCACCGGCCGCGGCTACTGGCAGGTGGCCACGGACGGAGGCGTGTTCAGCTTCGGGGACGCCGCCTTCTACGGCTCCACCGGCAACCTCCACCTCAACCGGCCCATCGTCGACATGGCCGCCACCCCCGACGGCCAGGGCTACTGGCTGGTGGCCTCCGACGGCGGCATCTTCGCCTTCGGCGACGCCGCCTTCCACGGCTCCACCGGCAACCTCCACCTCAACCAGCCCATCGTGGGCATGGCCTCCACCCATGACGGCCAGGGCTACTGGCTGGTGGCCTCCGACGGCGGCATCTTCAGCTTCGGGGACGCCGCCTTCCACGGCTCCACCGGCAACATCCACCTCAACCAGCCCATCGTGGGCATGGCCGCCGATACCACCGGCCAGGGCTACTGGCTGGTGGCCTCCGACGGCGGCATCTTCGCCTTCGGCGATGCCGCCTTCCACGGCTCCACCGGCAACATCCACCTCAACCAGCCCATCGTGGGCATGGCCGCCGACACCACCGGCCAGGGCTACTGGATGGTGGCCTCCGACGGCGGCATCTTCGCCTTCGGCGACGCCCCGTTCCTCGGTTCGATGGGCGGCTCTCCCCTCAACGCCCGCGTGGTCACCCTGTCCCTGCACCGGGCCGGTACCGGCTACTGGATGGTGGCCTCCGACGGTGGGCTCTTCAGCTTCGGTGCTGCGCCGTTCCTCGGATCCCTGGTCAGTCCGGCCCCGGCCACCAGCCCGGCCCTGAGCAACCCCCAGACCAACGTGCCCCCGTCGCCCAACTTCCTCAACGCCTGCTACCCGCACACCACCAGCTCCTCCTGCCTGTCCAAGGTCATCCAGGCCACCACCAACGCCCGGGCCGGCGAGGGGCTGGGGGCCATGGCCCTGCCCCAGAACTTCAACGCCCTCACCCCGGCCCAGCAGTTGTTCGTGATCACCGACATCGAACGGGTCGACCGGGGCCTCCCCCCCTTCGTCGGCCTGGTCGACACGTTCAGCAGCGACGCCCTCGGCGGGGCCCAGGCCAACACCGACCCGGATCCCACCCAGGTCCCGGCCGGTCTGCACCTGGTCGCCTGGGCCAGCAACTGGGCCGAGAACGGCAATCCCCTCGGCTCCAACTACTTCTGGATGTACGACGACGGAGTGGGCAGCGGCAACATCGACTGCACCGCCGCCGGCCAGCCCGGCTGCTGGGGCCACCGGGAGAACATCCTCTCCCTGGCCGACTACCAAAAGGAGTTCGGCGGCACCCTCCTCATGGGCGCGGGCGAGGCCTACGGCACCACCCAGACCGGCTGGGAGTCCGACGCCGAGCTCCTCGTGCTGGCCACGGGACCGCTGCCCACGCTCAGCTACACCTGGGCCCAAGCTGTTGCCGCGGGGGCGGGGTAGGACCGACGATCGCTCGGCCCCACCCCCCAGGGGCCTGAGCCTTGACCCGGACCTCCCCGACCCCGCCGGCATACCCCCGTCCTCCCCGTCCGAGGACACCGGCTCCCCCCGTCGGTGTCCTCCCGGGGGACGGGGAACGACCTCCCCGGGGCACAGCGCTCCCGCCTGCGGCGACCATCGGGCACGGACCGGGTGATCCTCTGACAGAATCCCCCCATGTACATCTCGGCCAAGGTGGACTACGCCGTGCGGGCCCTGTGCACGCTGGCCGACGCCGACGGGCACGCCGTGACGGCCGAGACACTGGCCCGCTCCCAGAGTCTGCCGGCCAAGTTCCTCGAGAGCATCCTGAACGACATGCGCCGGGCCGGGCTCCTGCTCAGCCAGCGCGGGGCCGAAGGTGGCTACCGGCTGGCTCGACCCCCGTCCGAGATCACCGTCGCCGAGGTGATCCGCCCCCTCGACGGCCCCTTGGCCGAGGTACGGGGCCTGAGGCCCGAGGCCGCCACCTACGAAGGCTCGGCCGAACGGCTCCAGGAGGTGTGGGTGGCCGTGCGGGCCAGCCTCCGGGCCGTCCTGGAACAGGTGACCATCGCCGACATCGTCTCGGGCGTGCTCCCTCCGGAGGTGCACAAGCTGACCACCGACCCCGAGGCCTGGCTCTCCCATTGACCCCGTCACCCTGATCCCGCCCCGGTGATGTCCCCGTGAACCCGCCCCAGCCTCACGGCGACGGCGCCGCGTCGGCGGAGGAGACGGCGGCCCTGGCCACGACCGACCGGATCATCCTGGCCATCGTGTGCCTGGCCCAGTTCATGGTGGTGCTGGACATCTCCATCGTGAACGTGGCCCTGCCGTCCATCCAGCGGGACCTGGGCTTCAGCGCCGCCAACCTGCAGTGGGTGGTCACGGCGTACTCGCTGACCTTCGGAGGCCTCCTCCTCCTGGGGGGCCGCCTGGCCGACATCTTCGGCCGACGCCGCGTCTTTCTGATCGGTCTCGTCCTGTTCACCGGGGCCAGCCTGCTCGGGGGTTTCGCCGGGAACCAGGCCACGCTCATCGCCGCCCGCGCCCTGCAGGGCGTGGGGGCGGCCGTGCTGTCCCCGGCCACCCTCACCATCCTCACCATCACCTTCACCGAGCAGCGGGCCAGGGCCAAGGCCCTCGGGGTGTGGAGCGCGGTGGCCGCCGGGGGTGGGGCGGCCGGCGCCCTGTTCGGAGGGTTTCTCACCCAGTACCTGTCCTGGCGCTGGATCCTCTTCGTCAACGTCCCCATCGGCGTGGTGCTGTTCGTGTTCGCCCGGGTGTACCTGACCGAGTCCCGCTCCGAGGGGGCCCGCCAGCGCCTGGACGTGGCCGGATCGGTGACGGTGACCGCCGGCCTGATGATGCTGGTGTACACCATCGTGCACACCGACGAGGTGGCGTGGACGTCCCGCTCGACATTCGTCACCGGGGCCATCGCCTTCGTGCTGCTGGCCACCTTCGCCGTCATCGAGGCCCGGGTGGCCACCAGCCCACTGGTCCCGCTCCGGCTCTTCCGGTCCCGGGCGGTCACCGGGGCCAACCTGGTGATGTTCTGCTTCGGTTGCGCCATGTTCGCCATGTGGTTCTTCCTCTCGCTGTACCTCCAACAGGTCCTCGGCTACGACCCCGTCGTGACCGGCCTGACCTTCCTGCCCCAGACGGCGGCCATTGCCATCGGGGCGACCATCGCCGGCCGCCTGGCCCCCAGGCTCGGTCCCCGCAACGTGCTCATGGCCGGGGCACTGTGCAGCGCCGCCGGCCTCTACTGGCTGTCGTTCATCCGGGCCGGGGACACGTACTGGACGGGCGCCTGCGGCGGTGGGATCCTGGCCACCTTCGGCATGGGACTGGCCTTCACCCCCATCGCCCTCTCGGCCACCGGTGGGGTGGCCCCGAGGGAGGCCGGGCTGGCCTCGGGTCTGGTCAACTCCAGCCGCCAGATCGGAGCGTCCCTGGGTCTGGCCGTCCTGTCCACCGTGGCCGCCACGCGCATCGCCTCACTGCTGGACGGCCGCGCCGCCACCCCGGAGGCCCAGCGGATCGCCATGACGGCCGGCTACTCGCGGGGGTTCCTGATCGCCTCGGTCATGGCCCTGGCCGGCGGACTCCTGGCCTTCATCATCCCGGCCAAGGCGCCACCCATGCCGACCCTGACCATCAAGGTCCCCAAAGGTGGGGCCGGTGGGGCCGATCCCCCAGGAGGGCCCGGAGAGGCCCCGGCGGGACCGACGGCCAAGATCGAGCGCTGAGCCGGGCGGTCCCTCAGCCGGTGCGGTGGAGGGGCGGCGAAGCCGCCACGGTCGCCGTGGCCTCCGGCTCACCGGAGACCGCGGGCTCGTCGCCGCCCCGCACCCGCCGGATGGGTCGGGGCCAGAGGTGGCGGGTCAGCACCACGTTGGCTTCGGCGGCGTAGACGGTGATCATGGCCCCGAGGGCGATCCACCAGATGAGGCCGAGGACGGTGGCGAACGTCCCGTAGAGATTGGACAGGTGGCGCAGCTGGTGGCTGACCAGCAGGGCCCCGGCGAACTGCAGCAGCGTCCACCCCACGCCGCCGATGACGGCGCCGGGCCACACGGCCCGCTCACCGCGCGGGATGTGCACGACGATGGCGAACGCCCCCCAGTACATGAGGATGTTGACCACCAAGGAGAGGGCCAGTCCGATCCAGGCGGAGAAGGCCCCCAAGCGGCCGAAGGCGCCCAGCCCGGCCAGGGCCCCTCCGGCGATGAAGCCCACGCCCAGGACCACCAGGAAGCCGGCGGCCCGTGGAATCCAGTGCCAGAAGTCGGGCAGGTCGTCGCGGTCGATGGCCCAGACCTTGGCCATCATGATCTGCGAGGCGCGGCTCAGGCGCAGGGAGCCGTAGAGCAGCCACAGGGTCCCGATGACCAGGGCCACCAGATTGGTAGCGGACAGCTGGTGGACGTTCTTCTTCAGGTCGGAGCCCAGCACGGGGAACTGACGGAGGGCGGAGTTGATGATGTCGTCCTGCAGGCCCGGGTGGCCGTGCAGGACCACACCGACCAGGGTCAGCAGCACCAGCAGCATGGGGAACACGGCCAGGAAGGCGGCATGGGAGATCTGGGCGGCCAGTTGCCCGGCGCGGTCGTCGGAGTACTTACGGACCACCGCGCAGGGGACGGCGGTTGCCGACCGGCGCTGCTGGAAGCGGTCGACCCGGTCGACGAACCTGGTCACCCCACCGGTCAGGCGGACCCAGCCGCGGCGGGTGGGCCCCACCGCACCGCCCGAGGGCTCATCCCCCGACAAGGTGCTCCCGGCCGTGCCGTCCGAACTCGGCCCGGAGGGACTGGCGGGCCTCCCGGTCCAAGGCGAGGTAGTCGAGGGTGGTTCCCCGGCGCCGGAACACGGGGTCGCCGCCGTGCCACCATCCGTCGTCCCGCAGGGGATCCTTGGTCACCCGGCCGCTGGCCGTCTGGGGCAGGGCCCCGGTGACCCGCACGAAGGCCGGGACCCACTTGGTCCCGAGGTCGGGCTGGGCGGCCAGGAAGGCGGAGAAGTGGGCCGGCTCGAAGACCTGGCCCGGAAGCAGCTCGAGGGCCGCCATGACCTGGTCCCCCGAACGGGGGTCGGGGACCGAGTACACGGCCACGGTGGCCGCCGGGTCGTAGCGGACGAGCACCCGCTCGATGGGGCCGGCGGTCAGGTTCTCCGAGTCGACCCGCATCCAGTCGCCCCGGCGGCCGGCGAAGTAGAAGAACCCGTCCCCGTCCCGGTAGGCCAGGTCCCCGGTCCAGTACCAGCCGTTCCGGGTCCGCGCCGCGGTGGACTCCTCGTCGCCGTAGTAGCCCTCGAAGCCGGCGTGACCGCTGCGGTTGACGATCTCACCGATCGCCTCGGTGCCGTTGGCCAGGCGGCCGGTGGCGTCGAACTCGGCCGGGGGGCACTCCTCCAAGGTGTCCGGGTCGACGACGGCCACGTCCTCGTAGGGGCGTCCGAGGGCCCCGACCGGCGTGTCCGGAGAACGGGTGATGGCCACCCCGCCCTCGCTCGAGCCGTACCCCTCGGTGAGCACGCAGCCGAAGCGCCGCTCGAAGGCGGCCAGGTCGGCCAGCGAGGCCTCGGTCCCGAAGCCCCGGCGCAGGGTGGTGGCGGCGTCGTCGGGGGCGGCCGGCGTGGCCAGCACGTAGGCCAGCGCCTTGCCCACGTAGGTGAAGGTGGTGGCGCCGAAGCGGCGGACGTCCACCCCGAAACCCGAGGCCGAGAACCGGCGGGCCAAGGCCACGGTGGCCCCGACGACCAGCGACGGGGCCCACAGGGCCATGAGGGCGTTGCCGTGGAACAGGGGCATGGTGCAGTAGGCCACGTCGTCTCGCTCGAAGCCGTAGCCCTCGGCGGCCCGGGCGCCGATGGAGGCCAGGCGCCCCTGGGTGCAGCGCACCGCCTTTGGCGCCCCCGTGGTCCCGGAGGTGAACAGCAGCAGGAAGAGGTCGATGGCCACGGGGGCCGACGCCGCGGCGACGGCCCGGGGGTCGGCGCCCCGGAAGGCAGCCAGACGATCGGCGAACTCGGGGAGGTCGATGCGCAGGACACGGTCGGGGGCCATGCCGAGATCGAGGCCGTCGAGCAGGGCGGCGCCGGCGGCATCGGTCACCATGAGGCGGCAGTCGGTGCGCCGGACGTCGCCGGCCAGGGCGTCCCCCCGCCGGGTGGAGTTGATCCCGACGACCACGGCCCCGGCCAGGGCCGCACCACCCAGCCAGAAGAGGTACTCGGGGACGTTGCCGAGGAGCACCCCGATGTGGAGCGGACCGGCGGTCTCGTCGGCGTCATCGCCCACGGACCCCTCGCGGCCCTCGGCCAACGAACGGATGAGGGAGGCACGTTCGGCGCTGGCGGCCACCACCTGGCGCCAGGTCCACGACGCGTCCTCGAAGCGGAGCCCAGGGTGATCGTCCTCGGCCCGGGCCATCAGCAGGTCGGCGACCGAGGGGTCGGCCCCGGCCGGCCCGGTCATCGACCCGCCTCCACCAGAAGGCTCTGGACGGCCCGACCGATGCGGCCGTTCCCGTCCCACAGCTCCGATTCGGCGAAGCCGATACCCGGTGTCCCGAACCGGGTGCGGGCGTCGAGGCACACCCACTCCCCGACCGGGGGTCGGTGGACCGACACGGTGAGGTCCGGGTTGATGAACAGGTTCGACCCGAAGGAAAGCTCGGCCCCCACCCCGTTGCCGAAGTCGGCGGCGGCGGCCACCCGTTGCCACGGGGAGGGCTCCTCGCCCAGCACCACCGGGACCTGCAGACGGATCCACACCGTCGCCGGGCCCGGACGCTCGAAGGTGCCGCGGACAAACCGCATGGCCACGCCCTCGCTGTGGAAGGCGCGGTACTCGCCGGGGAGGCCCGGCCGCGCCCTACCCGCTTCGGGTGGCTCGGGGGCGTCGTCCTCGGGCACCGTCGGACGAAGGGGGGACTGGCCCCGGTCCGCACGGATGCGCAGGGCCCGCGACCACGCCACCTCGACGCCCTCGGCCTCGACCACGGTGTCGATGAGCTGGACCTTCCGGCCCGGTCGCACCACCGCACTGGTGACCCGGAGGGGCGTGAGTGGCACGGGCCGGAGGAGCTCCAGGGTGATACGCGTCAACTGCAGGTCCCGGTCACCGTCGACGGCCTCGGCCGCCCGGGCCACCAGCGCGGCCACCGGTCCTCCGTGGAGGGCGGTGATGGACCAGGGTCCCCGGGAGCGGTCGGTGGGCACCAGGCGGTCCCCGTCGGGGACGAAGAGGGCGGCGACGGCACCGGCGCGGGAGTCGGTCACGGCGCCGAGGCTAGCGGTGCACCCCGGCACCGGCCGCGCCTACCATCGGGGCCACGCCGTGCAGGCCGTGTACGCCGGGGCAGCCGCACCGGCCGGCCGCGGCCCGCCCAACAACCGGGGAGAACCATGGGATCAGGGACAGCAGCCATCGACATCGACGCCTCGGCGGACCAGGTGTGGAAGGTGGTCGGTGACTTCGGGGGCATCGCCTCGTGGATGCCGGGCATCGAGCTCGTGCCGGGTGGAGGGCGACGACCGGATCATCGACCACGATGGGGATGACCATCACCGAGCGGCTGGTGGCCCGGGACGACGCCGGCCGGTCCCTCGCCTACGCCATCGCCGACGGGGCGCCGGTCGAGAGCCACCAGGCCGTCATCACCGTCACCCCGACGGGGGACACGTCCCACGTCACCTGGGCGGTCGAGGCCCAGCCCGACGAGATGGCCGACCTGATGGCTCGGCCTGTACCAGCAGTCGCTCGAGGCGCTGAAGGCCCACGTCGAGGGATGACCGACCCCGCCGGGCCGCCGTCGGCCGGACCGCGGGGGCGGTGGTCCTTCGAGGCCCGGGCCCGGTCGTCGGCACCGGTGGAGGAGGTCTGGCCCCTCATCGGCGAGGCCCGCCGGTGGAAGGAGTGGTCGTTCCTCGACCGGTCCGAACTGGTGCGGGACGGTGCTCCGGTGCCCGACGGGGTCGGCGCCCTGCGCCGGTTCACCAGCCACGGCATCGGCTCCACCGAGGAGGTCGTGGCCTACGACCCTCCCCACCATCTGGGGTACGCCATCGTGAAGGGGTTCCCGGTCCGCCACTACCGGGCCGACGTGACGTGCACGCCCGACGGGGCCGGCACCGTGATCACCTGGTCGGCCACGTTCGACGAGAAGATTCCCGGCACCGGCCACCTGATGGTGCTGGTGGTGGGTCGGCTGATCCGACGGTTCGCCACCGCGGCAGCCCGGTACGCCGAGCAGCACCACACGCCCCAGGGCTGAAGGTCTACCCGGGGCGGCGAGCCGGAGCCGGTAGACGATGAACCACGGGACGCCGACCACCGGGCCCAGGGCCTCGGGGAACCGCTCCAGGGCCTCGGGCGACGGCTGGGGCTCCACCACCCGCTCGATGACGAAGCCGGCGTCGGCGAACTGGTCCACGTCGGCGGCCAGCGGGCCGCTTCCAGAAGCGCTGGGTGACGGTCACCTCCCCCTTCTGCCAGGTGTCGCTCACCAGTTCGGTGTCGAAGTAGCCACCCCGCTCACCGGGCAGCGGCGGGCCGAAGGGGTGGTGGAGCGAGACCACCATCCAGCCCCCGGGCCGCAGCACGGTGGCGAACGAGCGCATGGCCTCGCTCCAGTCCTCCAGGTAGTGCAGGACCAGGGAGCAGGTGATCCCGTCGAGGCTGCCGGCCATGAGGTCCAGCGGCTGGCCCAGGTCGGCGACCAGGAAGGTCCCCCGATCGTCACAGCGGCGGCGGGCCTCGGCCACCATGGCCGGGCTCAGGTCCACACCCACCACGTCGGCCCCCTGAGCCAACAGCCACTCGCACTGGGCCCCCGACCCGCACCCGGCGTCGAGCACCCTGGCCCCCGTCAGGGGCGTCGGCACCAGCGAACGCAGCGCCGGGCGTTCGAGACCTCCGTTGAACGGGCCGTCGTCGGTGGTCGACGACCACACCGGGGCCAGCCGGTCGTAGGCCTGGCGGGTGTGGGCCCGGTGCGCCGCCACATCCTCCGCACCGTTCCCGTCCACCGGACCTTCCTACCATCGGCCCGGGACCCGGACCGGCCCCGTCCGGGGGGAGCCCTTGACAGGGAGCCACGACCGCCCCATAATCAACATAATCGTTAAGTAACCAACTCATTGAATATGCAGACCACCGACCCGCTCAGCACGACGTTCGCCGCCCTGGCCGATCCCACCCGTCGGGCCATCCTGAGCCGATCTGGCCGACGGCGAGGCCACCGTGAACGAGCTGTCCGCCCCGTTCGACGTCAGCCTGCAGGCCGTCTCGAGGCACCTGAAGGTGCTGGAGCGGGCCGGCCTGATCACCCGTCGGCGTCGACGCCCAGTTCCGGCCCTGCCGCTTCGAGGCCGAGCCACTCGACAACGCCGTCGAGTGGATCGAGCGCCACCGGCAGGTCTGGGGTGAGCGCTTCGACCAACTCGAAGCGCACCTGCTGGACCTCCAGCGCCAGGCCCCGCGGCCGGACGGCCCGGCGTGGCGACATCCAACGGCTGATCCACCCACCGACTCGACGATCCACAAGGAGCAACCGTCATGACCGACACCCACCCGCAGCTCGGCGAGCTCACCTACGTCCGGACCTGGAACGCACCGCGCGAGCTGGTGTTCGAATGCATGACCACGGCGGAGCACCTCACCCACTTCTGGGGCCCGACCGGGCGTGAGCACACCGATCGACAACATCACCATCGACCTCCGCCCCGGTGGCGTCTTCGAGACCATCATGGTCAACGACGCCGACGGCGCCGAGTACCCGACCCGCGGGGTCTACGTCGAGATCGATCCACCGGAGAAGCTGGTCTGGAGCGAGCAGGATGTCGAAGGCGGGATGACCACCTCCATCATCTTCAAGGACCTCGGTGACGGTCGGTGCGAGACGACCACCCACCAGACCAACGTGCCCGAGATGTTCCGGACTCACCGAGGCCCAGGCGGGCATGGAGTCCAGCTTCGACAGGATGGACGCCTACCTGGCCACCCTCTGAGTCGGGCCGTGCCGGCCCGGTCCGACGGCGGACCACGGTCAGACGCACCGAGCAGGCGGCAGCCTGGACCGGGCCCGGGCCTCCACCTCGTGGCGGGCCCGCTCGACGTCCACGGTGAGGCACTCCCCGGCGGCCACCACCGGCACCCCGGCCACCCACACGTCGGTGACCAGCCGGCTGGAGGCCGACCACACCAGGTGCTCGATCATGCGGTCCGTCCTCCAGCAGGGGCACGAACGCCGGGTCGTCGAGGCGCACCGCCACCATGTCGGCACGCCCGCCGGGCGCCAGCACGCCGAGGTCGGGCCGGCCCAGCGCACCGCCCGCCCCCCGGGTGGCCAGGTCCAGCGCGGACGGCGGCGGGCAGGGCGCCGGCATCGTGCTCCCGGATCCGGGCCAGCATGGCGGCCAGACGGATCTCCTCCCACAGGTCGAGGTCGTTGTTGGAGGCCGGACCGTCGGTCCCCAGCCCCACCCGGATCCCTCGGGCCAGGAGCTCCACCAGGGGCGCCACCCCCGAGGCCAGTTTGGCGTTGCTCTGGGGACAGTGGGCCACGGCCACGTCGAACTGCCGGTAGCAGTCGATGTCGGCCGGGGACAGCCAGATGCTGTGGGCGGCCAGGACCCGTCCGTCCAACACCCCGGCCCGGGCCAGGACGGCCGGGGTCGAGTCCCCGTGCTCGTCGGCGAACCGGCGGCACTCCTCCTCGGTCTCGGCCAGATGGATGTGGAACAGGGCGTCGAGCTCCCGGGCGGCCTCGGCCACGTGGACCAGCCCGGGCAACGGCACGGTGTAGGCGGCGTGCGGGGCGAAGCCGACCTCGAGGCGGCCGAGCTCACCGTGTCTCCGGGCGTGGAAGTCGACGATCTGGTCGGTGCGCCGGACCCACCAGTGCTCGTCAGCGGGCTGACCGGGCAGCTGCAGGACTCCCGGCGGTGATGACGGCCCGCGCCCCGGCGTCGATCACGGCATCGGCCAGCGCGTCCTCGAAGAAGTAGGCCTCGCAGGTCGTGGTGACCCCGAAGCACAGCAGTTCGGCCTCGGCCAGGGTCATCCCCCAGTAGACGTCATCCTCGGTCAGATGGGCCTCCTGGGGCCACAGGACCTCGTTGAGCCACCGGTGGAGGGGCAGGTTCTCCCCCGAGCCGCGGAACAGGGTCATGGGCGAGTGGCAGTGGGCGTTGACCAGACCGGGCAGGAGCACGCCGTCCACCCGGACCTCGCGCACCGGCGCCGTCGCCGGCCGACGAAGCGGCCGGGCCCACATGGGTGACCGTGTCACCGGCCACCTCGACCACCCCGGGCCGGAACACCACTCCGGGCCGGTCGCACGGCACCACGGCGTCGGCCACGTACCGCACCGGTGCCGGATCCGCCGGCCCGGGCGCCGCCCGACTGCCCCGGGCGCTCACCGTGGCTGGTTCGGAGGGCCGTCGATCGCCGTGCCGGCTCCGCGCCTCCTCGGCCTCGATGGCCGCCAGCTCCTCGATGCGGGCCACATGACGACCGCCCTCGAATCCGGTGGCCAGGAACACGTCGAGGATGTCGAGAGCCAGCTCGGTGGCGACGATCCGGGCCCCCACCGACAGCACATTGGCATCGTTGTGCCGCCGGGCCAGGCGGGCCGTGTACTCGTCATGGCACAGGGCGGCCCGGGCCCCGTGGACCTTGTTGGCGGCGATGGCCTCGCCCTGGCCGCTCCCGCCGATGACCATGCCGAGGTCGCCTCCGCCCCGCACCACCCGGCGAGCCACGTCGGCGCAGATGGGCGGATAGTCGACAGGCTCCTCCGAGAAGGTCCCGACGTCCTCGACCTGGTGGCCGGCCTCGTCCAGGTGCCGCACCACCCGTTGCTTCAATTCGAATCCGGCATGGTCGGAGCCGATCACCAGGCGCATGGTGTCACCCTAGCCAGGCCGCCGTTTCTCCCCCGCCCGGCCGCGCAACCGATCAGTCGGCCCAGACGAACACGGCGGCCCGCTCGGGTTTCACGTAGCCGGCCTCGACGAACCAGTGGGCCGCCCGGGTCAGCGCCTCGACCGCCGGCCGGGAGGTGTAGCCCAGCTCGGTTCGGGCCCGACTGTCGTCGAAGGACATGTGGGTGGTCGACATCTTGGCCGCTTCCAGCGGGATGGTCGGCTCCCTGCGCAGCAGACGACCCTCGATCAGGCCCGAGAGGTGGCCGGCCACCAGGGCGAAGCTGCCGGGGAACGCTCGGGTGGAAGGGGTGACCCCGGTGGCGGCGGCCAGCGTCTCCAGCACCTGCCGGAGGGTGAGGTTCTCCCCTCCGAGGATGTAGCTCCGTCCCACGCCGCCCCGCTCGGCGGCCAGGACGTGCCCGTGGGCCACGTCCTCCACGTCGACGATGTTCAACGTGGTGTCCACGTACCCGGGGAACCGGCCGTTGAGGATCTCCAGCACCGTCCGGCCGGTGGGAGTGGGGCCCCGGTCACGGGGACCCACCGGGGTGGTCGGCTGGACCACCACCACCGGCAGCCCCTCCGCTCCGGCCCGGAGTACCTCGTGCTCGGCCACGTACTTCGACTGCTTGTACCCTCCGAACAGGTGGTCGATGTGGGCGAAGGACGTCTCGTCGACCGGGTCCTCGGTGGTGGCCCCGTGCAGTCCCAGGGTCCCGACGGTCGAGGTGTAGACCAGGCGCTCGCAGCCGGCGGCGCGGGCGGCGTCCAGCACCCGCCGGGTCCCGTTGACGTTGATGTCGTAGAAGTCGTAGGGATCCTTGGCCCAGAACCGGTAGAGGGCGGCGATGTGGAAGACCATCCGGCAACCGTCGGTGGCCTTGGTCACGGCATCGGCGTCACGCAGGTCCCCGGTCACCACGTCGACGTCGAGTCCCTCGAGGTTGGCCCGGTCGCCGCCGGGCTCGACCAATGCCACCACCCGGGCGCCCCGGCCCGACAGCTCCCGGGCCACCGAGGAGCCGATGAACCCGGCCGCTCCGGTGACCAGCACCCGGTCACCGGGATCGAGGGCGGATCCGGGAGACGGCGCGGTCACGAAGGCAGGACGCGGGTGTCGGCCAGCACCGGCGTGCGGCGACGGCCCCGCAGGGTGTTGCGGGCCATGGACGTCCCCACCTCGACCAGGAGCCCGGAACTGCGGTGAGCGTCGGCCAGGACGTCGTCCAGCGCGGCCACGAAGTGGTCGATCTCCTCGTCGCCGATGATCAGGGGAGGTAGCAGCTTGATGATGTTGACGTTGTCCGCCGCCACCTGGGTGAGGATCCGGTGCCGGTGGAAGAGCGGGAACACGATGAGCTGAGAGAACAGCCCCTTGCGGGCCAGTTCCATCATGCGGAACCGGGTCCGCCCGCCGAGCGACTCCGGTGGTCCGAACGAGAGCCCGATCATGAGCCCCATGCCCCGTACCTCGTGGAGCAGTTCGTACTTGTCCACCAGTGGCTGCAGGGCCTCCATCATCCGGGCCCCGTGGCGGGCGGCCCGACTCACGATGTCCTCGTCGTCCATCACCTGCAGGGTGGCCAGGGCCGCCACCATGGAGAGCTGGTTCTTGGAGAAGGTCGACGAGTGGACCACGGCACGGTCCATGGTGCTGTAGACCCCGTCGAACACCTTGGTGGTGCAGAGGACCGCGCCCACGGGCATGTACCCCCCTGAGAGGGCCTTGGACACCGTGATGATGTCCGGGTGCAGGTCCCAGTGCTGATGGCAGAAGAAGCGACCGGTCCGCCCCATGCCGGTCTGCACCTCGTCCATGACCAGGAGGGTGCCATGCTGCCGGCACAGGGCCTCGACCTCGGTCCAGTAGGAGGCCGGGGCCATGTAGACGCCCTTGCCCTGAATGGGCTCCACCACGAAGGCGGCCACGTTCCCCGGGCGGAGGGCCCGGCGTAGGGCGGCGATGTCGCCGAAGGGAATCTGGTCGCAGTGGGGCAGCAGGGAGCCGAAGCCCTCCCGGAACTCCTTGCCACCGTTGAGGGACAGGGCGCCATTGGTCAGTCCGTGGAACCCGTGGTCGCAGTAGAGGATGCGGTCGCGCCCGGTGGAGCACCGGGCGAACTTGATGGCCGTCTCCACCGTCTCGGCCCCGGAGTTGGTGAAGAACACGCGGTCGATTCCCAGTGGGGACCGTTCCACCAGGGCCTTGGCCAACAGTGCGGGCAGTAGGGCGCAGTCCAACTGGACCAGGTTGGGCAGGTCGGCCTCGAGGGCCTGATGGAGCGCGTCCTTGATGACCGGATGCCCCCGACCCAGGGCGAACACGCCGAACCCGGAGAGGAAGTCGAGGTACCGGTCACCACGGTCGTCGATCAGATAGGAGCCTTCGGCTCCGACGTAGTGCCGGTCGAACCCCAGTGTCTTCAGCACCTTGACCAGCTGAGGATTCATGAATTGCGAATGCAGGTCGAAACTCTGGCCCTGGTGGTCGGCCATCAGGGCGGCAAGGTCGAACGCCACGTTCACTCTCCGGTCGGGTTGGCGGGGTGCCGACAGAATAGTGGTCGTCGGTGGCGCGTCCCCAATCGCCGGCGCCCCGTTGCCCGTCTCCATCGTCCCCGTGGGTGTCGGCCGCCCGATGAGCGGCTCCCCAACGATCGCTCGTGTGTCGGCGCCTCAGCTCCGGAGCGACCCGTCGTCGAATCCCGATGCCAGCAGCCGGAACGCCCGGTCCACGACGGCCGGCAGGTCGTCACGGCCTCCACCGTCCGCCCAACAGCTGAACGCGGCCACGGCGGCACCGAGCGCAGCGCGGGCAACGGTCTGGGGGCCGAGGTCGTCAGGTCGGCGGCCCGACCGTCGGGCCACGAACCCCGCCACCACCTGACACCACTCGGCGTACCGGACGGCGGAGTGGGCCACCAAGGTGGGCACCGTGCCGATGAGGCCGATGCGGATGCGGAGCTCGCCGAGCTCGCCCGCCCCGAACCGGTTGGTCGCCATCACCGCCTGGCGCAGGACGTCCATCACGGGACGATCCGAAGGTGCACCCTCCAGCTGGTCGCGCAGCCGGACCAACTCGGCGTCGAACTCCCCCCACACCACGTCGCGCTTCGACTCGTAGTAGCGGAAGAAGGTCCGCCTGCTGACGCCCACCGCCGCGGCGATCTCGTCCACCGTGGTCTGGTCGTACCCCTGGCGATTGAACAGGTCGAGGGCCACTCGAGCCACGTCCTGGCGTGTGGTGCTGGGCCTCCTCCCCCGGGCCACCGCCTGGGGCACCGTCCCTCCCTCCGCCGTCGGTTCGTCCATCAGACTTCCATTTTGACATCGAGTGTTATAAATTGAAACCAGTACCTTCCCGGCGTAGGCCGGCCGAGTCCCGGAGGCCCCATGACCGTCACCACCACCCCCTCGTCCGCCGCCCCGCAGCCCCTCGGCGCCCCTCCCGTCGTCCAGTCGACCACCGAGGCGGACCACCGGGAAGGGGAGCAACTGGTCGAGGCGGACCTGCTGGTGGAGGACGTGTCCATCGACGGCATGTGCGGCGTCTACTAGGCCGTCGCGGACCCTCCCGGACCCGTCGAGCACCACAGCCGTGACTCCCCCCGTCGTCCCCGCCGACCCGGTGACCTTCGACGGATCCGTGCCGTGGACCGTGCATCCCCAGGTATCCCTGCGACCGGAGTCCTTCGGGGCGTTGGCCTACCACTTCGGCACGCGGCGCCTCTCCTTCCTCAAGAGCCGCACCCTGCTGGCGGTGGTGGAGTCACTGGCCGACCAGCCCACCGGGCGTGATGCCTGTCGTGCCGCCGGGGTTCCCTCCGAGGAGCTGGACCGTTACGAGCAGGCCCTCGGCACCCTGGCCGAGTCCGGGATGATCTGCCCCCGGGAGGCATGATGACCGTGATCGATCCGGCCCGGGAGCGGCCTGCGCCGACGGCCGTGGGCCGGTTGGTGGACCGCTTCGAACAGGGGCTCGATGCCCCGATCTGTTTGACCTGGGAGCTGACGTACGCCTGCAACCTCGCCTGCGTGCACTGCCTCTCCAGTTCGGGTCGCCGGGACCCCCACGAACTGAGCACCGAGGAGTGCAAGGCCGTCATCGACGAGTTCGAGAGGATGCAGATCTTCTACGTGAACATCGGCGGTGGTGAACCCACCATCCGGGGGGACTTCTGGGAGCTGGTGGAGTACGCCACCGACCACCACGTCGGAGTGAAGTTCTCCACCAACGGATCACGCATCACCGATCAGGTGGCGGAGCGGCTGGCCGCCAGCGACTACGTGGACGTGCAGATCTCCTTGGACGGAGCCACCGCATCGGTCAACGACGCCGTACGCGGCGTGGGCTCCTACCAGACCGCCGTCACCGCCATGGACAGGATGGCCCGGGCCGGCTTCGTGGGCTTCAAGCTGTCGGTCGTCGTCACCCGGCACAACGTCAACCAGTTGGACGACTTCAAGGCGCTGGCCGACCGCTACGGAGCCCAGCTGCGGCTGACCCGCCTCCGGCCCTCGGGCCGTGGCGCCGACGTGTGGGACGAGTTGCACCCCACCGCCGATCAGCAACACCAGCTCTACCGCTGGCTTCTAGCCCACGGCGAGGACGTCCTCACCGGAGACTCCTTCTTCCACCTGGCCGGTTACGGCGAGTCCCTCCCCGGACTGAACCTCTGCGGCGCCGGACGTGTGGTCTGCCTGGTCGACCCAGTGGGCGACGTCTACGCCTGCCCCTTCGCCATCCACGACGAGTTCCTGGCCGGCAACGTCCGGGACCCGGGAGGGTTCACCGCGGTGTGGCGCCACTCGGACCTCTTCACCGAACTCCGTCAGCCCCAGAGCGCGGGGGCGTGCGGGTCCTGCGGCCACTACGACTCCTGCCGGGGCGGGTGCATGGCGGCCAAGTTCTTCACCGGGCTCCCACTGGATGGCCCGGATCCCGAGTGCGTCCTCGGCCATGGCGAGCACGCCCTGGCCGGACGGGGGGAGGCCCTTCCTCCCAAGCCCTCGCTCGATCACTCCAAGCCGGCCCGGCCCGTTCCGGTCACCATGGGTCCGTCCCACCGGGGCACGGTGATCACACCGTCCCGGGCCCCGGACCGCCCCTGCCACGAGAGCCCCCTGGCCGCCTCCGGCCTCGGCGGCTGATCCCTCAGGGAACGGAGGAGCACGGCATGAGGCGAAGCGCCGCCCTGCTCGGATGAGACGCCTGGCCTCGTCGACCTGGCCCGAGATCGCATCGGTGACCCGATCCGGTGCGGTTCTGTTGATCCCCCTGGGCTCGACCGAGCAGCACGGGCCCCATCTTCCCCTCACCACCGACACGGACATCGCCACGGCCATCGCCGACGCGGCGGCCACGCGGGGGGCGGGACTGACGGTGGCCCCGGCGCTGCCCTACGGCTCCAGCGGCGAGCACCAGACCTTCCCGGGCACGCTCTCCATCGGCGAGGAGGCCACCCTGCTCCTGCTGGTCGAGCTGGGTCGGTCCGCGGCCGTCGACTTTGACCACACGGTGGTGGTCTCGGCCCATGGGGGCAACGCCGTACCCGTGGCCCGTGCCATGCAGCGCCTCACCGCGGAAGGACACCCGGTGTCGGCCTGGTCGCCGTCGTGGTCGGGCGACCTCCACGCCGGCCGGACGGAGACGTCCCTGATGTTGGCCATCGCCCCGGAGCGGGTACGCCTGGACCGGGCCGAGCCCGGGGACACTCGTCCCCTCGACGAACTGCTCCCCTTGCTCCGCTCCGACGGCGTCCGTCCGGTCAGCGCCAACGGGGTGCTCGGAGACCCGGCCGGCGCCGGGCCCGAGGAAGGCGCACGCCTGCTCGCCGCGGCCGTCGACGACCTAGTGGCCATGCTGGACGCGCTCTCGGCATCGGCTTCGGCTCAGCCGGCGCCACCGGTCGACGCGGTCGGCGCGGTCGGCGCGGTCGGCGCGGTCGGCGCGGTCGGCGCCCACGTTCTCGGAGTGCGGTCGTGAGCCGGGTGGCCGTGGTGACGGGGGCGGCCCGGGGTATCGGCGCGGCCACGGTCCGGGGACTGGCGGCGGCCGGATGGTCGGTGACCGCGGTGGACCGAGGCTCGGACGACCCCCGACTCCCCTACCCCATGGGCCGACCCGGCGAGCTTGACGCCGTGGTGGCTGAGGCGCTCGCCCTATGGTCGGAAGCCGGCTCGGCCGACGCCGGCTCGGCGGGTGTCCCGCCCGAGGTGCGGGCCGGGCCCGGAGGGATCATGGCCCGCCTGGCCGACACCAGCGATCCGGTCGCCCTCGGTGCCGTGGTGGCCGAGACCGAGGAGCGGTTCGGGGGACTCGACGCCATGGTGGCCGTGGCCGGAGTCATCGCCGGGGGCGTTCCCCTGTGGGAGATGCCTGCCGAGGAGCTGGAGGCTGTTCTCGAGGTCGACCTCGGAGGACCGATCACCGCAGCCCGCGTAGGCATCCCGGCCCTGTTGCGCCGACCGACCCCGCGATCGGGTCGATTCCTGGCCGTGGCCTCGGCCGCCGCCACGCGGGGTCTCCCGATGCTCTCGGCCTACGGTGCGGCCAAGGCCGGGGTGGCCGGCCTCGTGCGGGGACTGGCCGCCGAGTTGGGCGACAGTGGCGTGACGGCCAACGCCGTCAGCCCCGGATCGACGTCCACCGCCATGTTGGACGAGAGCGCCCGGCTCTACGGACTGGCCGACAGCGCCTCCTTCGCCGACCAACAGACGGTCGGGCGACTGCTCAGCCCCGGCGAGGTGGCAGCGGCCCTGGTCTGGTTGGCCGGAACTGAGTCCGGGGCCCTCACCGGGGCGGTCATCCCGGTGGACGGCGGACTGACGCTGTGACCGGCCGCTCCCACTGAGCCACGGCGAGCATCGGATGAGCGGCACCGTGACCGGGGCTTCCGTGGGACCCCGGCTGGCCCTCGACCCGTCCACACGGTCGTTCCGTGACGGTCGGGTCCTCGTCGGCGGGCACCCGGGACGGGTGATCGCCCTCAGCCGGACCGGGGCCGACGCCCTGCGGACCTGGCTGGGGGGAGGGCGACCCGACCCGGCCACCTGGCAGTTGGGCCGACGGCTGGTGGCGGCCGGAATGGCCCACCCCGTCGCCCCGGAATCGGGCGGCCCAGAGCCCCTCAGAGTGACGGTGGTGGTACCGGCGCGGGACCGGAGTGAGGCGCTCGACCGCTGCCTCAGTGCGCTGGACCCCGTTGTTCCCGTCGTCGTGGTCGACGACGGCTCGGAGGATCCCGAAGCGTTGGCCGAGGTGTGTGCGCGCCGCGGGGTGAGCCTCATCCACCGGGCCGTCAACGGAGGACCCGGGGCGGCACGCAACGAGGCCCTCCCGGCCGTGACCACCGAACTGGTGGCGTTCCTGGACAGCGACTGCGAGGTCACCGAGGGGTGGCTGGCCGGCCTGACGTGGATGTTCACCGACCCCGAACTGGCTGCGGTGGCTCCCCGCATCCGGCCCCGGATGTCGGCGGGCACGGTCGATCGCTCGGTGCTGGCCCGGTACACCGCTCATCGCTCGGCGCTGGACATGGGTTCCCAGCGCGGCGAGGTGGGACCGGGCCGGGCCGTCGGCTATGTGCCCACGGCCGCGCTGGTGGCCCGCGCCACCGCCCTGGACGGCGGGTTCGACGAAGGCCTGCGAGTGGGCGAGGACGTGGACCTGGTGTGGCGTCTGCTCGACGCCGGCTGGAGGGTGCGCTACGAGCCATCCGTCACCGTGCGCCATGGCGAGCCGATGTCCTGGGTCGAGCTCTTGGCCCGCCGCTTCCGCTATGGGACCTCGGCGGCGCCCCTCGCCCGTCGGCACCCCGGACAGCTCGCCCCCCTCGAG
Source organism: uncultured Acidimicrobiaceae bacterium (assembly GCA_963737625.1). Lineage (GTDB taxonomy): Bacteria > Actinomycetota > Acidimicrobiia > Acidimicrobiales > RAAP-2 > Bog-756. The sequence continues at coordinate 285,540 of CAVTTK010000005.1, read as the reverse complement.
CTCCGCCCGTGGCCCGCGGGCGTGACCGTCGCCGTCCTGGCCGGTCGGCCGGTGGCGGCCATGACCCTGCTGGCCGGCTCGAGCCTGGCCCTGGCCCGACAGGTGCGACGGTTCGGCGTGCCCACCGCCTTGGCCGTGCGCTGGAGCGCCGGGGGCGCGGCGTGGACGGCGGTGGGGTTGGGCCGAGCCTTGACCCAACTGTGGGGTCCGGCCCTGGCCATCGGGGCGCTGCGGAACCGGAGGTGGGCCGTGACCGTGGCGGCTCTGGTGGTCGCGCCTCCGATGGTCGAGTGGTGGCAACGACGGCCCACACTCGACCCCGTGCGGTGGTTGGTGGCCTCCGTGGCCGATGATGCGGCCTATGGCGCCGGGGTGTGGTGGGGCTGCATCCGGGACCGCACCCTCGGGCCCCTGGTGCCCAGGGTGCGGGTCCGCTCGGCGGGTGCGGAACCACCGACGGTGGTCGAGTCGGAAGGGGTGCCACCACCCGGCCCGGGTCGGGTGTGAGACTGAGGGACCATCGATCACTCCAACGATGGTGGCCGGAGGACGCGGCAGTCCTCATCGGAGACAGGGCAGGAGCATCCCATGGACGCCGATCGGACCCCCACCCCCCGAGGTCACCCGACCGAGCGTGGCTCGTGGTACGGCTCCTCCGTAGGCGAGGGCGAGGCCCACGGATACGGCACCGACCGGATCCTGACCGCTGATCCGGGCTCCGGTCGGCTCGATACCCGTGATGCCCTGACCGGTGTACTCGACCCGGATCCGAAGGGGGGCCCTGGGGTCGGGCCGGTGGCCGTCCCCGAGGCCTCCGAACTCTTCGACCAACTGGTGTCACGACGCCGCGCCGCGTTCGCTCCGACCTCGACGGGCACCGAACACACCGACGGGACCTCGGCCCGGGCGATGCCCAGGGGGCGGCGACAGGACAGGCCAAGACCAGACCGGCGGCTGAGGTGGTTCTGCGCCGTGGCCCTCGCCGCGCTGGCCGTGGCCGTGCCGGTGGGGGTCAATGGCCGGGCCCAACTGCACCGGACGGAGACCCAGCTGACCGAGGTGCGCGCCCGTCTGCATCAGACCGTGATCCGGGCCCGATCGGCCGCGGCCGCATTGACCGCCGTCACCGCCCAGGCCACCAGTGCGGCCCAGGTTCTGGCCACGGAGACGGACCAGCTGGCCTCGGTCCAGTCCCAGCTGGCCTCCACGGAGGCCAACGTATTCGCCAACGGGGTGAGCATCAACGGTCTCGACACTTGTCTCTCCGGAGTCGAGCAGGCCCTCAATCAGATCTCGCTGGGCGACCAGCACGGAGCGGCCACCACCCTCGACGGGGTGGCTGGCTCGTGCCGCGCCGCCGCGCCCTCCCCGTGATCGTCGAACGGTCCCGACCCACGACCGGGTCCGGGGCCCGGCCACCAGCCCGATGGCCCGGTCGCCGACGGTGGGGCGTCGTGATCCTCACCGCGTTGGTCGTGCTGGTGCTGTCGGTCACCGCGTATGACGTGGCCACGGTGTCCGCCGCTCATCGGAGCCAGCACACCCTGACGGCAACCCGCCGGCAGCTGGCGGAAACGAGGGGCGAGCTGGCCCGGACCCGTGCCCGGACGGTGGCCGTCACGGCCACCAGGGACGCCCGGCGAGAAGCTGAGGTGCGCACGGTGGGCGAGATCGCCACGGCCACCCAGAGCCTGGGCAGCGAATCGCGGACCAGATTTTTCCAAGGGGTCAGCATCGGCACCCTCACCACCTGCCTCGACGGCGTGGCCCGGGCCGTGGCCGCCATCAGTAACGCCAATCTCAGTGCCGCGGTCATCTCCATCGACGGGGCATCATCGTCGTGCCTCTCGCTCGACGGGTCGACCACGGGCCTTGTCTATCCCTACGACTTTCCCGACCCCTTCATCCTGCCCTTCGGCGGCGGCTACTACGGATACGCCACCAACTCGGTGGCCGGGAACATCCAGATCATGCGCTCCACCGACCTCACCCACTGGACCACCGAGGGTGATGCCCTGCCCCACGAGCCGAGCTGGGCGGCGCCCGGCGCCACGTGGGCACCCTCGGTCCTCCCGCGAGGCTCCACGTTCGTCCTCTACTACTCGGCGGTCTACGCCCCGACCGGACAGCAGTGCATCTCCGATGCCGTGGCCACCCAGCCTCAGGGTCCCTACGTGGACAACTCCACACTCCCCCTCGTGTGCCAGACCGCGCTGGGAGGTTCCATCGACCCCACGCCGTTCGTGGACGCCAACGGCACGCCCTATCTGGTGTGGAAGTCACAAGGGATCGGGGGACAGCCTCCGACCCTGTGGTCGCAACAGCTGGCGGGCACCGGCACCGCCCTGATGCCCGGAGTGGCCACCCCGCTACTGGCTCCGAGCCTGGCCTGGCAGGGGGGTGTGATCGAAGGGCCCAGCCTGGTGCTGACCGGTGGGCAGTACCTGCTGTTCTACTCGGCCAACACCTGGGACACCGCCGACTACGCCATTGGTGTGGCCCGTTGCGCCGGTCCCCTGGGGCCCTGTGGCGAGACATCGAGCCGGCCGCTACTGGCGTCACAGGCGGCGTTCAGCGGGCCCGGCGGGCCCTCGGTGTTCACTGACTCGACCGGGCAGCTGCAGATGGCCTTCCATGCGTGGCTCCCCGGAAAGGTGGGCTTTCCCAACAGCCGGCTCCTCTTCATTCGACAGATCACCGTGGCCGCGGGCGGTCCCTCCGTCGATCCCTGACGTCAGGGACGCTTCCCGCCGTTCCTTCAACGACGTCCCACCGTGGGTGCCGCACGCGACGCCACCGACGGCCTGATCACCGGGCTGGCAAGGTCGACACCACCGCGCCGGCCTTCGTGACCCGACCACGGGCGGCACACCTCCTCCTCCCTCACTGGGCGATCCCTCACCCCGCGGCGCACGGGCGCCCGTGGCGGGCCCTGCCGGGCCGGCCGAGTGTGACGTCGATGGACTGAACATGGTGCTGACCGGTGGGAAGCACTGGCGCATCGGCCCAGCAGTCATCGAGGAGTTCTGACCACCGCAGCGGAGGTCGGCCGCGTCGGTCCTCTCCGGTCGTGCACCGCGGGTCGGTGCCGAGTCGCCGCCATGCGGATGCGTCCGGCGTTCATCCGCCGGCTGACGGCCGAGACCGTTCCATGACTTCCCGAACCACGGATTCCCCGAGGGCCGGCTCCTCGTGATACCCCCATCCGCCATGACGGGTTACCCACTCCATCGGCCACTGTTCCGGTTACAAGACCCCCGACAAACCACACAATCAACCGTGCTCGGTGATCGAAATAACACGGATCGTGGTCTGATCACAAACTATCGGAACTATCACGGACAGTATTTATCCCGCCACTCCCCGCCAATCCCTCAATACAAGGTTGAGGTTCCCGGCAAAAGGGGCCGATGCCGTTGGGCACCGAAGACCATCCCGTGGGAATGGTCGACCATCTCCCCTGTTCAGAGAGCCATAGGCCCTCCACCGTGTGGCCCCACCGAGCGTGGGCCACGGTGTGCCACATGGCCAGTATCGATGGATCCGATAGGTCCTATCTGCTCATGGAGACACGTCCTTCTGACGTTATTGCTGGGGCATGAATGGGGCGAAACGGATCCGCTAACAGCACCCGGTATACTTCTCCAGCGCAGGGGAGCTGGGCCTGCCCTATAGTCCGAAACCGGGCCGATCGATCGTCGGAAATCATCGATGTATCGGTAGCTGCTCAGCGGAGGTCGAGTTCCCGACTCGCTCCGGGCGTTCTGGTGGCCGCGCTGGCCGCCCACGCCGTACCTACAACCGGGGCAATGACGAAATGAGTGGTGTCACCACGACGCAAGTTTGGGCATAACCAATCCGGTCGCACACCCTACGGCGTGAAGCCAGGACGGACGAAGCCTTCCCGCTCGCCGTCCGGGGAACGAATGCAATGGCCGGAGCCCGCCAACACCGAGCAGAGGAAGGCGCCATCGCGCGCCCTACGAAGGGAGGTGCCATGCGGACCCGCATTGCACTCGTGGCGATCATCCCCGTCGCCTGCATCACCGTCACTATCGCGTCATTTCTTATTGCAACATCGGCCCGGGCGGCATCGCCCGCGTCGACCACGCCCACACCATCGGTACCGCCAGCGTCGACAACCACGCCGGCATCGGTGGCCCCGGCAGCATCGGTGGCCCCGGCAGCATCGGCCGCTGGCGTCACCGCACCGGTCCCGCCGTCAGCCACACCGGTGCCCGGGCTCCGTCCCATCAGCCCGGTCTTGACCGAGACCACCTTGTTGCTGAATCTGAACACGACACTCCACAACGAGGCGGTGTTTCATCAGACGCTGCTCAGCGAGACGCAGTTCCTCCAGGCCATGGCCATCGAGGGCCAGTTCCATCAGGCGCTGTCCAACGAAGCACTCCTGTACCAGACCCTCCTCCGTCAGAGCACCGCCGGTAGCTCGTCGGCGGGCGACGCCGTGCTGGCCATGGAGCTTCCCTACACCTCGGCATCGGCCGGCTCCGGGGACACTGTCACACCATCGCAACGGGCGGCGTGGGAACGCGTGGCGGTGTGCGAGGAGGGCGGCAATTGGAGAGCCGATAACGGCAGCTTCAGCGGTGGACTCGGTATCACCCGCACCAACTGGAGGGCCTACGGCGGCGGTGCCTACGCCCCCGAAGGTGCCATGGCCACCGAGGACCAGCAGATCATGGTGGCCGAGCGCATCCAGTCCACCGCGCCGGACCAGTACGGCTGCCACGGCTGGTAGCCCGCGCCGCGAGGTCATCCCCCGGGCTCCGGGCTCCGAAGACCTCACATGAGCACGCAGCAGACCACCGTGGGCCGGGGCTTCGATTCGGACACCTCCGGCCTCTCGAGGTGGTGGACGCCTCTCACGGCCCCACCCAGCCCCACCTCCAGCGCCCTCTGCCTGGTGGGCGGGGGGCTGTTGCTGGTCTCGTCGGCCATCCATCTTCACCTGTGGTCCACCGGCTACCGTCACCTACCCACCATCGGCCCGCTCTTCCTCGGACAGGGGGTGGTCGGCGTCGTGGTGGCCCTGGCCGTCGGCATCACCCGGCGGGGGTGGGCCGCCCTGGCCGGAGCGATCCTTGCCGCCTCGACCGTCGGAGGGCTGCTCCTGTCGGTAGAGGTCGGGCTCTTCGGGTTCAAGGACAGCCTGTCGGCGCCGGATGCCGCGCTGTCGCTGGTCGTCGAGTCGGCGACCCTGGTCGTGCTGGCCTCGTCCGTCCTGCTCGGAGTTCGGCGCCACCGCCTGGCGGACTGACCGCCTTCACCCGGGCCCCGCTCCTGGCGCGGACGAACGTCTGACGCGCTGAACGGGGGTGATGCACCGGGGATCCCGGCTGGCGGGCCTCAGAACCGTGACGGCGCAACCCCATCACCTTCGGGACGGCGCCGATCAGACGGTCCCGGGAATTTCCGCTGCAGCCTGGCCCTCGGGCCCGGCCGGCGGTTTGGAACTCCGTCGGACGTCGACCCGACGACCGTCACCGGAAACCGGCAGCGGCGTCGGGTCGACTCCCGACAGAGATGCTCAGATCTTGCGGACCTGGCTGGCCTGCAGGCCCTTCTGGCCCTGCTTGGTCTCGAACTCCACACGCTGGCCTTCCGCGAGGTCGCGGAAGCCCTCCATCTGGATCTCCGACTGGTGAACGAAGAGGTCATCCCCGCCGCCGTCAGGCGTGATAAATCCAAAGCCCTTTTCGGCGTTGAACCACTTGACTGCACCTACACCCATAACTGTCACTCCTTGAAAATCACGCACTAAAACGCGGGGATCCATTGTGAAGCCCTACATGTGCCGGCCCGCGTGATTGGGTCGACGACCCCTTCACACTAGGCGGAATGCCGGCCCCGGTGCTCGAATGCCTCATTTTCCGCCTCCGGGAGCGCCTTGATGGGCACCTCGAGCGGACGGCTATCGCAGAGCGGCCCGAGTGTGACCGGTGCGCGGGGTGGGGCCTCAGGACCTCGTCCGGACGACGGGTACGCCCCCGCCGCCCACGGCGACCCGACTGCCCTCCTCACCACTCCGTGCCATGACCTGCTGGGCCCACGACGGCCGGGGATCCCGGTTGATGGGCTCGAACAGCTCAGCCAGCACCATCGTCGAGAAGGCCACGAAGAAGACCGGCTCGACCAGGGTGCCCAGTCGGTCGGTGATGTACACCAGGCCGAGCAGCGGATAGCCGATGAGCAGGACCGTGACTACGGCGGCGTAGACCCGCGCCTCCAGCGTGCCCTGGCGTCGGGTGCGTCGGAAGGCCACGAACGCGGCGGTGGTCAGCGTGGCGAATTCGGCGATGCCGGAGACCACATGCACGTAGTGGTGCAGGGGCAGCTGCAGATGCCACTCCAACTGGCGGCACGCTGCACTCAATCCCTCGGCACAGGCGTACGGGTAGCGGCCACCGATGGCTCCGGCCAGTCCGAAAGCCACCAACCACTTCCACTCGGGCCGCACGCCCTGACGGGACGTCGACCCCCGCAGGAGCAGGGCGGTCACCATCAGGATGCCGGCACACAGGTCGGCGTCGGACATGAGTCCGGCGTGCGGCCGCCCGGTCGCTTCGAGGTCGGAGAAGAATCCATTGACCGAGGGCATCAGTCCGGGGACGAAAGGCACCACCACCCACCAGTTGTAGGCCAGCACCCCCGCCACCCCCACCACCTTGGCTGTGGCCAGCCGCGCCCTGTCGTCCTCGTCCACCGACGAGGGCCGGAGCCCGGAGGGGAACGTCAACAACTGCATGCAACGTGCAACAGGGGTGCGGCGGCAAAGATTCCCCGGCCCGTCGTCCCCCGCTACTCCGTGCCGGACCAGGCGTTCACCGGGGACCCGGGGTGGTCGGTTCCACCGGCGTGGCCGGTGACCGGCGCGGGAGCCGGCCGCTGACCGCCAGGCCCACAAGGGCGATGAGGGCAGGGAGGGCGAAGGCCACGCTCACCCCCGAGGACAGGGGCCACCCCCGCCGGGTGCTCAGGGCCACCGCGGCCCCGCCGAGACCGGCTCCCAGGGCGGAGCCCAGGACGTCGGCCAGGTTCAGCGACGCCGACGCCCATCCCTCCCGGCCCCCTGGGGCCTCCCGGAGCATCATCAGGCTCAAGGGGGCGTAGGACAGCCCCATGCCCAGACCGGCCACCGACCAGGCCACCACGGCGGTGACCACCGGCACCCCCGGGTGGAGGACGGCCAGCATCAGGGCCACTCCCACCAGGACGAGGGCCAGTCCGGCCCGCACCAAGGTGCGGCCTTCGGACCGCCGGTTGACCCGGGCCTGAATCCAGCTCCCCGCGGTCCACGACAGGGTGGATCCGGTGACAGCCACGCCGGCCAGGGCCAGGCTGTGGTGGCGCACGGTGACGATGGTGAGCGTCACGAAGGCATCGGCACCGAAGTAGGCGAAAGTCAACAGCCCCCGACTGAGGATGGTGGTGGGCAGTCCGGGACGGGCACGGAGGGTGCCGTCCGGGAGCAGCCGACGCAGGGCGGGCACCATGAGCACCCCGCCCACCAGGAGGATGGGCACTCCAACCGCCGGCCGCCCCAGGGTCAGTCCACCGATCACCAGTCCCGTGCCCACCGCGGCCAGCAGGGCATCCACCAGACGGTGCTCCACCTCCGGCGGCTTGTCGGGCCGGCCGAGGCGGGCCAGGCCGGGCAGGGCCAGTCCTCCGGTCACCACCACCAGGGGGACGAGCCCCAAGAACACCCAGCGCCAACCGAAGACGTGGGCCACGCCGGCGCTGAGAAGCGGACCGATGATGCCGGGCACCACCCAGGCCGTGGACAGCATGGCCATCATCCGGGGCCGCAGGACCTCGGGAAAGCTGCGGCCGATGGTGACATAGGCCACTGCGGGGACGGCGCCGGCGCCCAATCCCTGCAGCGTCCGACCGACCACCAGGATCTCCATGGACGGCGCCAGGCCGGCGACGACCAGGCCCGCGCTGAACAGGGCCAGGCCGGCCACATAGGGCCGGCCGGGACCGGCTCGGTCAGCCTCCCGACCGGCGGCCACGATACCGACCATGCTGCCCAGCAGGAACGAGCTGAACACCCATCCATAGAGGTGGAGCCCGCCGAGGCTCGTGGCCACCTGGGGCATGATCGTCACCACGGCCAGTGCCTCGGCCGCCATGAACGTGATGGTGAGGACGAGGCCGACGGTCAGGGCCCGTCGTTGGGGAGCCCACAGGCCGTCGGTGGGCCCCTCGGCGGATCGTCCTCCTCCCGCCGGGCGCCGAACCATGTGTGCAGCCTAGGGATTGCCCCCTGGGCCGTCGTGGCCGGTGGGAATCAACGAGGGACCACCAGGGGCGCTTCCCGGCCCCCGCCCCGGCCGCTCAACCGGCCGGGTGCACCTCTTCGAGTAGGAGGGCCCGGCGGGGACACTCGGCGGCCGCCCGGGTGGCCAGCGCCACCAAGGACGGTTCCACCGGGGTGCCGTCGACGATGGGATAGCCCCACTCGTCGAGCGTGATCCGCTCGGGCAGCAGTTCGGCGCAGAAGCCGTAGGCGTCGCAGGCCACCGGGTCCACCCGCAGGCGGAGCGCAACCCGCCGGGAGGTGACCCGCTTCGGGTCCACGCCGGTGCGGGGGCTCATGACGCCCTCCCCCGGGCGGCAGCCCCGCCGGTCCGGTCCGGCGGCGGCCCCGCCGGCAGGGTGAGGACCGTGCGTGCTCCGTGGCCGGAGCAGGGCCGACCCTCGGCATGGGCCCGGGCGTCGTCGCCGAAGACCGACAGCGCGCTCCTGACCAGTCGGACCACCCCGTCGGGATGGCGGCAGGCCCCCCGACCCTCCACGGCGAGCGAGCGACTCAGAATGCGCTCGATGACCGAACCGTCGGCCCGACCGCTCCACAACTGCTCGAGGTCGTCGGCGATGGCCGGCAGTCCGAAGACGCAGGGGCCGCACTGCCCGGCACTCTCCCCGGCCATGTAACGGACGATCCGGGCCGTCTCGGCGATGCCACACGAGCCGGCGGGCAGGGCGATCAGGATGCCCACGCCGTGAGTGGATCCCACCGCGGCCAGGGCACGCGGGGCGAAGGGGGTCGCCAGGTGCGGGGACCCCAACCACGAACCCCCGTAGCCGCCCACGAGTACGCCGGACGGCTCCGGGGCCGCTCCGGCGCGCTCGAGGATGTCGATGACCGGTGTGCCCATCGCCACCTCCAGGACACCGGGGAAGCGGACGGCACCGGTCACGGTGACCAGGGTCGATCCTGGAGCCTCGGGCGTTCCCAGCTCACGGAACCATGCCGGACCGTGGCGGGCGATGAGGGCTACCTGGGCCAGGGTCTCCACGTTGTGGACCATGGCCGGTCGACGACCCACCCGGAGGGGAACCGACTTGTCGATGCGCAGGGCGGGAAGGGCCACTCGATCGGTGAGCCAGGACACCAGGGCCGACTCCTCGCCGGACACGTAGCGGTCCGGGGGCCGGTGGACGGTCATGGTGAAGCGCGGGCGTCCGTGGGCGGCCCTCTCGGCGATGGCGGACTCGATCGAGAAGACGGTGGCTTCGCTGTGGTCGGCCACGCAGATGGCGATGTCCCTCGCGCCCACGACGGTGGCCGCCACCTCGGCCCCGTCGAGCACCAGATGGGGTGCGCAGGCCAGCAGGGCCCGGTCCTTGGCACTGGCCGGCTCACCCTCCATGGCGTTGACCACCAAGATGGGCCGCCGGGCGGTCCGCCGGACGGCGTCCCACTTCGCACCGGAGGGGAATCCCCCGCCACCCCGCCCGAGCAGCCCGGACTCGGTGACGGCACGCACCATGCCCTCCCGCCAGTGTCCGTCGTCCCGACCCGGCAGGGCCAGCGGGCCGTGGGTGGCCAGATGGGTGGCGAGATCGGGCGAACCCGCCGTCCCGGCCGGGCCGGCCAGCAGGCGGTCGACGGCTACGAGGGTCGTGGTGGTCATGGTCGCTCCTTCTCGAGTAGTCCGGTGATCGCCGCCGAGGTCCTCGGCCCGGAGCCGGAGGGGTTGCCGACAGTGCCGACGCCACCGGATGCCGACGGCCGGACCGGTCGCCGGCTGAGCGGGCGTAGGGGGACGGCGCGGGTGGTGGCTCCCACCAGGGCGGCTCGCGCCCTGCTGCGGCGGTGGTCGGCGATGCGCCAGGCCAGCGCGCCGAGGACGGCGGCTGTGCACAGCCCGGCCAGGGCGTCCATCCATAGGGTCGAGGCGTCGGTGCCCACGCCCAGGGAGTGGGCCATGGCCACCGGCCAGCTGCCGTAGGCCAGCCAGTGGATGCCGCGCCAGGTCCGGGCGCCGATGCGCTGACGGAAGGCACTGGACACGCCGACCGCCACCATGAGGTCGACGCCTACCGTCCCGAGGCCGGTCCACAACGGTCGATAGGGCGAGGCGAACGGCACCACGAGGGCGGCCCAACCCACGTTGACGTAGGTGTCGAGCACCGCCGTGAGCACATGGAGGGCGAGAAACACCATGGCCAGGAGGGAGACCCTCTTGTGGAGATCGGCGCGGGTGAACGCCGGCCACGCCCGCGACGCGCTCCGGCCGGCCGTCAGGATCCCGAGAACCATGGTCCCCGTGAGCAAGACCAGGGCCACGATGCCGGTGGCGCGCATGGTGTACCACACCGTGGTGGAGGTCAGGGCCAGCATCAGCGCACCGTGCCGTTCGCGATGGGGTGCACCCGGGGTAAGCAGACGGGACGGCCGACGGGCCAGTGCCCGCACGTCGTCACAGTTCCCCCAGCGTCGACCAGTCGGGCGTGAACGTCCCGTGCCGCGAGGTGGCCGATGGCGTCCTGCCCCAGGACCACGGCGGCGGTGCTCCAGGCGTTGGCCTCCACGCAGGACAGGGCGGCCACCGACACCAGGGACCAGACGGGGGTGGCTGCTTCACCGGTCCACGGGTCGACGATGTGATGGACTCGGCGGCCGTTGCGCACCCAGCTCCGGGCAGTGGTGCCCGAGCTGGCCAGACCTCCCTCGGTGATGGTGACCACCTGCTCTACGAGCGAGAGCGGCGTGCCGGACTCCGCGGCGATCCCGATGGCCCATCCGCCCCGAGGGGGAGGTCCGCCCACGGCGACATCCCCACCGAGGTTGACGAGCACGCCGCAGCCCAGCGCCTCGGCCAGGTGGGTGGCGGCCCGATCAGCGGCGAACGCCTTGGCCGTGGCCCCGAGGTCCACGTGGATGCCGACGGGGATGGCCACCGTGCCAGCCTCGGGGTCGAGGGTGATCTGCCACCAACCGGGGGCCGGGCAGGGGGTGAAGCTCCCGCCACGGTCGTCGTCGTCGTTGAGCAGGTCGAAGTCGCGGTCGTAGCCCAGCTCGATCAGGGACGAGCCCACCGTGGGGTCGACGATGCCGGCGGTCTCCACGGCCACCCGACAGGCCACATCGATCACCTCGTAGAGGAGCGGGCTCACCGCGACCGGTTGACCGTTGCCGTGCGCCTCGAGCCGACGGAGCTCCGAGTCGGGACGGAAGCGACTGCAGGCCTCGTCGAGGAGGCGGAGCTCGCGGTCCAATCGTGCCAGGGCCTCGTCGGCCCGGTCCGCCTCCGTGACCGCCACCGAGGCGGTGGTCCCTATGGCCCGCATCGTTCGCACGGCGATGGACGGGTCGGTGGCCGTCACCGCCGTCCGGTTCTGTTCCGTCACCTCGGAGGGGACGGGCTCGGTCCAGACCGTGCTCATGACTGCCCCGAGACGGTGGACGCCGACGAGCTGGTCGACTGCGGTGCCGTGGTCGTGGTGGTGGCGGCGGGCGAGGAGGCGGTCGCCGTCGATGTGCTGGCCGCCGCCGAGGCGGCTGCGGCGGTGGTCGACGACTGTCCAGAGACGGTGGTGGGAGTGGTGGCCGTCGACGGCGAGGAGACCGAACTCGTCGAACCTGACGTCGACGTGGTGGTCGGCGTCACCACGGTCGACGAGTGGGCCGTGCTGCCCGCCGACACCAGGACGCCGAGTGCGACGGCTCCGGCCGATGCCGCCACACCGATGCCGAGCGTGGCCCGGCGGACCCGGGTCATGGCCCGGTCCCGGGCCCGGGCGGCTGCGTGGGGGGAAGCCTTGTGCGATGGAGGCTGCGGTGCCATGGGTGCCTTTCACTGATGCGCCGGTGATCCCTGAGAACATCGACGGTCCGTAGGTCGGTGGGACCATCAGACCGGCCCCGGTCAAGAGTCACCTTCCGGCCAGCTGTGAGGGGACTGTGAATATCGTCCAGGGGCCGGCTCCTGACGATCTCGGCGTCCGCCCTCCCCGGCCTGAGATGGGGCCGGGCGCCAATTCCGGGGTCGGTTCCAGCCCGCCCCATGCGCACCTCCAAGCGCAGGTCAGCCATGGACGACACCCTCAGGGCCATGCCGAAACAGGTTCTGGCCGGCCCTTCTACTCACGGTGTCACCAAGGTCTCCGGAACGTCACCTGTGACTCCGGAACCGCAGGCAATCGGTCTCCTGCAAGAACCCTTTCCCGGGGTGCCCCCCTCTTCACAGCGGGCTCACAGCCGAATCACACCAGTCGCCCAACAGCGGATGCGATGCTGGACCCACTGACCACTGCGCCGCAGCTCATCTGCGGTCCGCCTACAGCGAAGGACGAACCCGGTGGAGCCCACCCGCAATCAACGAATTCTCGTGGTCGACGACGAACCTTCCATCGTGGACGCCGTGGCCACCTCCCTGCGGTACGAGGGATTCGCCGTCGAGGAGGCGGTCACCGGTCGACTGGCGCTGTCCGCCGCCCAGGACAACCCCCCCGACCTCATCGTGCTGGACGTGATGCTCCCCGACCTCGACGGACTCGAAGTCACCCGTCGCCTGCGGGCCGACGGTGTCCGCATCCCCATCCTCTTCCTCACCGCCCGCGACGCCGTGGAGGACCGGGTGGCCGGGCTCACCGTCGGCGGGGACGACTACGTCACCAAGCCCTTCGCCCTGGCCGAGATCGTGGCCCGGGTCCACGCCATCCTGCGCCGCACCGGCAGCGAGGACGAGGACGAGGGGACCCTTCGCTTCGCCGACATCGAGATGGACGAGAACGCCCACGAGGTCACCCGGGCCGGCCAACCCATCTCCCTGACGGCCACCGAGTTCAACCTGCTCCGTTTCTTCCTGCTCAACCCGCGGCACGTGCTGTCCAAGGCCCAGATCCTCGACAACGTGTGGCACTACGACTTCGGAGGCGACGGCAACGTGGTCGAGACCTATGTGAGCTACCTCCGCAAGAAGCTCGAAGCCGTGGGCCCACCGGTCATCCACACCGTGCGATTGGTGGGCTACGCCTTGCGCGAGCCCTCCGCAGACTGAGCCGGTCGCTCCCACCCGTGTCCCTCCGTAGCCGACTGCTCATCGCCATCGGCATCATCGCCCTGGTCGCTCTGGCCATCGCCGACGTAGCCACCTACAAGTCACTGCAGTCCTTCCTCTATCAGCAGGTCGACCAACAACTCGAAGGGGGCCACGTCCAGTACGAGTCCGGCCTGGACCGAGGTCAGCTGCTCGGGTGCCCCGGTGGCTTCAACCCTTCGGGCACCAACCCGGGCGGCCCGGAGAGCCAGCCCGGGGGACCCCCACTGGCCAACGCCTTCGAAGTGCAGGCCGTCGAGGTGCTTACCCCACAGGGCCAGCTGGTCGACGCCCAGAAGTGCGCTGCGTACGACGACGGAGCGGCCTACACGCCGAAGGTTCCGACGACGATCACCGGCTTTACGACACAGGCCAACCATGAACAGGTCGCCTACTTCACGGCGCCGGCCGAACAGTCCAACGGACCGCTGTTCCGAGTTCGGGCATCCAAGCTGCCGGACGGCAATGTGCTCATCGTCGCCCAGTCATTGGAACCTACCGGCGAGACCCTGCACCGGCTCCTGGTGATTGAGCTGGCGGTCAGCGGGGCCGCGGTGGTCATCGCCCTCTTTGCCGGCTTCTGGCTGGTTCGCGTGGGCCTTCGTCCGCTGCGCGACATGGAGACGACCGCTGAGTCGATCGCCGCCGGCAACCTCACCGAGCGGGTCCCCGGCGAGAACCCGAAGACCGAGGTGGGCCGGCTGGCCCGGACCCTCAACGTGATGCTGGCCCGCATCGAGTCGGCCTTCAGCGCCCGGCTGGCCTCGGAACGACGACTCCGGGCCTCCGAGGCCAGGCTCCGCCGCTTCGTGGCCGACGCCTCCCACGAACTGCGCACCCCCATCGCCGCCATCTCGGCCTACGCCGAGTTGTTCGGCCGGGGCGCATCCGAGCAGAAGGCCGACCTCGAGCGGCTGATGGGCGGAATCCGCACCGAGACCTCCCGCATGGAGCAGCTGGTGGCCGACCTGTTGATCCTGGCCCGCCTGGACGAGGGTCGCCCCATGGAGCGACGCTCGGTCGACCTCGTGGCCCTGTGCGCCGAAGCGGTACACACCGCGGCCACGGTGGGCCCCGACTGGCCGGTCACCTTCCGCGCCTCACAGCCCATCGAGGTGGAGGGCGATGCGACCAGCCTGCGGCAGGTCATCGACAACCTGCTGGGCAATGTGCGGGCCCACACCCCGGCGGGCACCGCAGTCCAGGTCTCCGTCGAGCCCGACGGCCCGGGTGCGGTGATCACCGTGGCCGACAACGGACCGGGCATGGAGCCCGACGAGGCAGCCCACATCTTCGAGCGCTTCTACCGTTCCGACCCCAGTCGGTCGAGGTCCAACGGCGGGGCCGGCCTGGGCCTGTCCATCGTGAGTGCCATCGTGGCCAACCACGGGGGGACAGTGTCAGCCGAAGGCCGGGTCGGTGCCGGAACCACCTTCACCGTGCACCTCCCGTCGGTTCCGCCCGCCGAGGACGAGCCCGCACCGTCGCCGGAGGAGGAGCCCCCGGACACGGCACCCGGGATCATGGCCTTGGATCCCGGGGGACCCGAGGCTCCCAACCCTCCTTCCCGCACCGTCGACTCTTGACGACCCCGGAAGGGCGGGCCCGTGACCGCGCCCGGACTCGGCGAGGGACCGGCCACCGCAACCGGTCTGACCCCTCCCGATGGGGATTCTCAAGAATCCCACAGGTGGCTCTCACCCTCGTCTGCGACGAGGACGACACAGTGACGCCCATGAGCGTGACCCACATCACCCGGTCCGGCCACGACGACCCCGGTCCCGTCGACCTCGAGATCGTCGTGCCGGTGTACAACGAGGCCGAGCGGCTGGCCGCCAGCATCACCGCCCTGCGCACCTACCTCGACACGTCGTTCCCCCTGGTCACAACGGTGACCATCGCCGACAACGCCAGCACCGACGACACCTGGCGGATCGCCACCGCACTGTGCGGCGACCTTCCCGGCGTGGCCGCACTCCACCTCGATCGGAAGGGTCGCGGGCGGGCGCTGCGGGCGGCGTGGTCGGCCAGCACGGCCACGGTGGTGGCCTACATGGACGTGGACCTGGCGACAGGTCTCGACGCCCTCCTCCCCCTGGTGGCCCCCCTGCTCTCCGGGCACAGTGATCTGGCCATCGGCACCCGCCTGGCCCCGGGCGCCCACGTGGTCCGGGGCGCTCGGCGCGAGGTCATCTCCCGGGGGTACAACCTCCTCCTGCGGGCCGCGCTCCGGAGCCGCTGTACCGACGCCCAGTGCGGGTTCAAGGCCATGCGGCGTCAGGCCGCCGCCGTGCTGCTGCCCCTGGTCCTGGACGACGAGTGGTTCTTCGACACCGAGGTGCTGATCACAGCCCAGCGGCTCGGTCTGCGCATCCACGAGGTTCCGGTGGACTGGGTCGATGGCACCGACTCACGGGTCGAGGTCCTCCACACGGTGTGGAAGGACCTCCGCGGAGTTGGGCGGATGCTCGGACCGGCGTCGAGGAAGAATGCGGCCCAACGGCCGACGCGCCCTCCCGCCGAGCCAGCCGTCACCCCCGCCCCCACCGGCGGCACCGCGGCCGGTCGGTTGGTTCTGATGGCAGAGCCGGAGGTGGCGCCGGTAGGTCCACCGACGCACCGGCCTCACCCGGCGCCGGGCCCGGGCGCGCCGGAACCACCGACGGTCTTTGCCGACGAGCTCCTCCGGTTCGCCGGGGCGGGCGTGGTGAACACGCTGGCCTACGCCGGCCTGTTCGCCGTTCTCGAACCCAGTCTCGGGACCTACGCCGCCAACACCGCGGCCCTGGCCCTCTGCACCCTGGGGAATACCGTGGCGCGGCGGGGCATGGCCGGTTCCGCCCGGCACGGTCTCGACCGACGACGGCGGGTGGCCGTGGCGGCCGGGCTCTTCGGCGTCAGCCTGGCCACCACCACGGCCGCTCTGGCCCTCACCCGGGGCCTCGGGCTCGGCACACTCCCGTCCGAGTTGGCCGCCGTCACGTCGGCCACGGCACTGGCCGCCATCCTTCGCTTCGCCATCCTCCGCACGTGGGTCTTCCGGCCGGAGTTCGGCTCGGTGCCGACGCATGGGCCGGCGAACCCGTCCGCGGAGGACGGCCCGCGCCGAATCGACCTGCTCACCGGGACCCACCCATGAGCGATACCGACCACGCCGACGACCCGGGCCCGGCCCTCGGTACGGTGACCGCGGGACCGCCTCGGGCGGTGACCACCGATCCCGGCACCGCCGAGCCGGGCGTGGTTCCCACACCGTCCGATCCGTCGGGCCCTGGATCCGCCCCCGTCCACCCCACGGGCCCGATGTGGTCCCCCGACGCGGCGCCCGACCCCGGGGGCGCACCCTCCGACGGCGCCGTGGAACCGCCGACCCCCGTCCCCCCGTCGGGACGGCTGGCCCGAATGGTCCGGGGCCGGCCCCAGGACCCGGCATGGGCCCGGCCCGCCCTGGTGGTGCTGCTGGTGGGCACGGGATTCCTCTACATCTGGGGACTGGGGGCCTCGGGATGGGGCAACAGCTTCTACGCCGCCGCCGTCCAGGCGGGAACCAAGAGCTGGAAGGCCTTCTTCTTCGGTTCGTCCGACGCCTCCAACTTCATCACCGTCGACAAACCGCCGGGTTCGCTGTGGATCATGGAGATCTCGGCCCGGATCTTCGGGGTGAGCTCGTGGAGCATCCTGGTGCCCCAGGCCCTGGAGGGTGTGGCGACGGTCGGCGTGGTGTTCGTCACGGTCCGCCGGTGGTTCACGCCGGGAGCCGCCCTCCTGGCCGGAGCCGTGGTGGCCCTGACCCCGGTGGCCGCCTTGATGTTCCGCTTCAACAATCCCGACGCCCTGCTGACCCTGCTGTTGAGCCTCGCCGCCTACGCCACCGTGCGGGCCGTCGAGGACGGCCGCAGCCGATGGATGGTGTTGGCCGGGACGCTGATCGGCTTCGGCTTCATCACCAAGATGCTCCAGGCCATCATCCTCATCCCCGTGCTGGGGTTGGTCTACCTCCTGGCCGGGCCGCCCAGGTTGGGACGTCGGGTGCTCCAGGTGATCTATTCGGTCCTGGCCATGGTGGTGGCCGGCGGCTGGTGGGTGGCCGCCGTGCAGCTCACCCCGGCGGCCGACCGGCCGTATATCGGCGGATCCAGCAACAACAACCTGATCAACCTCATCTTCGGCTACAACGGCTTCGGCCGGCTCACCGGTAACGAGGTCGGGAGCGTGGGGGGTGGCTTCCGGGGTGGCGGCACCATGTGGGGGCCCGTCGGGTGGAACCGGCTGTTCCTGCGAGAGATGGGTGGACAGATCTCCTGGCTGATCCCCGGTGCCCTCATCGGCCTGGTGGCCGTGCTGTGGATGACCCGGCGCGCTCCCCGGACCGATCGGATCCGGGCCGGCTTCCTCATCTTCGGCGGTTGGCTGCTGCTGACCGGGGCCACCATCAGCTTCGCCCACGGCATCATCCATCCGTACTACACCGTCGCCCTGGCTCCGGCCGTCGGCGCCCTGGTCGGCATGGGTGGCTCCACCCTGTGGCGGCGCCGTCGCGAGGTCTTCCCCCGGGTGGCCCTGGCCCTGGCCATCCTGGCCTCCATCGCCTGGGCCTTCGTCATCCTCGGCTGGAGCCCGCAGTGGTTCCCGGCCCTGCGCTGGATCATCCTGGCCGTGGGGATCGTGGCCGCCCTCGGCATCGCCCTGGTGCCCAAGGCCCGGGGTCTGCTGGCCGCCGGCCTGGCCGGGTTCGGGATCATCTCGATCGTCGCCGCCCCCGCCGCCTACTCGCTCAACACCGCGGGCACCCCCCATGCCGGCGCCATCCCGTCGGCCGGGCCCACCATCCAGGGGGGCGGTGGCTTCGGAGGTCCGGGTGGACCCGGTGGACCCGGTGGCTTCGGCGGACCGGGAGGCTTCGGCGGTCCAGGTGGTCTGGCCCGCAACGGCGTCACTCTGCCCCGGGGCTTCACGCTCCCCAACGGGAAGCAGCTGCCCAAGGGCGTGCACATCCCCGGGAGCTTCTTTCGCCGTGGCGCGCCCGGCACCGCCTTCGCCGGCGGCGGGGTGCCGCAGGGAACCGGTCCCGGGGGCGCTGGCTTCCCGGGGGGAGGCGCCTCCGGGCGCTTCGGTGGAGCCGGCGGGCGCACCGGGCCACGGGGCTTGGGCGGCGGGCCGGGCGGTGGACTGCTCAACGGCTCGACGCCCGGCAAGCAGCTCACGGCGCTGCTGGCCGCCGACGCCTCCCGATTCACCTGGGTGGCGGCGGCCTCGGGCTCCGACTCGGCGTCCGGCTACCAGCTGGCCACCGGTGATCCGGTGATGGCCATCGGAGGCTTCAACGGTACCGATCCGGCTCCGACGCTCGCCCAGTTCATCAAGTACGTGGACGAAGGCAAGATCCACTACTACATCGCCGGCGGGGGCTTCGGCGGCGGAGCGGCCGGTCTGGGCCAGTCGGGATCATCGGACTCGGCCAGGATCGCCGGCTGGGTGTCTTCCCACTACAAGGCCTCGACGGTGGACGGGGTGACCATCTACGACCTGACGGGACCCACCATCTGAGCGCACCCCCGGGCCTGGGGACTGCGTGGGTGCCTTACGGCCGGGTGTCAGCCAGGAGCTCGATGCGACGGGCGAGATTGACGGCGTGGTCCCCCAGGCGCTCGTAGAAGCGGGCCAGGAGGGTCACCTGGGCAGCGATCTGCACAGGCATCTCCTCAGTCGCCACTTCGCGGGTCAGGCTGTCGTGGAGGATGTCCATCTCCTCGTCCGCCGTGTTCAGCCGCTCGGCGATCCGGTTCCGGTCACCGAAGGCGTCGGCGGCCTCCTGCCACATCTCATTGGCCACCTCGGTCATCAGCTGCACGATGCCCCGACTGCGCGGGCTCATGTCGGTCCCGAGATGGTCCACGGCCCGCTGAGCGATGTGCTCGGCCAGGTCGGCGCTCCGCTCCAGCTCCGGGATGATGAGGAGCAGGCCGACCAGGTACCGGAGCTCGTCACCCTGGACCGGTCGCTGTTGGAGCTCGTCCCAGATGAGTAGCTCCACCTCGGCGGCCAGGTCGTCCACCCCCTGATCGCCGTCGATGACCGCCTGGCCCAGGAGGGCGTCCCCGCTGAGCAGAGCGTCCGTGGCCTTGGACAAGGCCTCGGAGACCAGGGCGAACAGCTGGATCACCTTGTGGTCGATGGCATCGAGGCCGGGGTCGAGTGGCGTCATGTCACGGAAAGATTACCCACGACGTGGTCTTTCGCCCGAATCACCGAGAATTTGGAGTTTGTTCACGCTACGTTCACCTTTGGATTACCTTCCGTCCACCTCGTCCCTTCAGGCTGTCTGGCGATGGCATCGAGCTGGACGGGGTCAGGGGAGGCGGTGCCGGTCGGCGTCGCGCCTTCGGTGACCGATCTCCTGAACGAGGCTCCGAGGAGCAAGTTCCACCGGCGCACGGTCCTGGTGTCGGGGGTCGGCTTCTTCACCGACGCCTACGACCTGTTCGTCATCAGCACGGTCGCCACCATCGTGGCCACCCAGTGGCACCTGAGCACGCTCCAGACCAGCTGGGTCACAGGCTCGGCCATCCTCGGAGCCTTCTTCGGAGCCGTCGTCTTCGGACGCATCGCCGACGTGCTCGGCCGCAAGGTGGTCTACCTGAGCGTGGCCGTCATCATGATGGTCGGCGCTATCGCCTCGGCTGTGGCCCCCGGGTTCATCTGGCTGGTCATCGCCCGCTTCGTCCTGGGAGTGGGTATCGGGGGCGACTATCCGGTGTCGGCCGTCCTGATGAGCGAGTACTCGAACCGCAGGGACCGCGGCCGCCTGGTGGGCATGGTGTTCTCCATGCAGGCTCTCGGACTGGTGGTCGGACCGCTCGTCGGCCTGGCCCTCCTCTCGTCGGGAATCAGCAACGACATGGTCTGGCGCCTCATGCTGGCGTTCGGGGCCATTCCGGCCGCCGGTGTCATCTATCTGCGATCCAAGATGCCCGAGTCGCCGAGGTTCAAGGCCCAGGTGCAGGGGAAGTCCGATCAGGCGGGCGAGGATCTGGCCACCTTCTCCAATGGGGTGGTCGAGACCCCCACGGCATCGGCCCACGGCACGCAGCGGATGCGGCTGAGCCAGTTCCTCGGGGACCGTCGCATGCTCATGCTCCTGCTCGGTACGGCGGGGTCCTGGTTCCTCTTCGACTACGCCTACTACGGGAACACCCTCTCGCTTCCGGCCATCCTGAAGCAGGTGGACTCGTCCGCCTCGCTGGAGACCAAGCTCCTGTGGACGCTCGGGCATGTTCGTCGTCTTCGCCGTCCCGGGCTACATCGTCGCCGTCCTGACCATGGACCGGATCGGGCACCGCCGACTCCAGTTCATCGGGTTCGGAGTCATGGCCGCGGCATTCCTCACCCTCGCCGGCTTCGCCCACCTCACCACCATGGTCGCCCCGTTCCTGGCCATCTTCGGGCTCAGCTACTTCTTCGTCGAGTTCGGCCCGAATATGACGACGTTCGTCCTACCCTCCGAGGTCTTTCCGGTCAGCATGCGCACCACCGGGCACGGAATCGCCGCCGGGGTAGGCAAGCTCGGGGCCTTCGTGGGCGTCTTCCTGGTACCCCAGCTGCAGAAGCACTACGGCCTCCGCGGGATGCTGGCCATCGCCGGTGCAGCCGCCGTTCTCGGCTTCGCGCTCGACCAGCGTCCTGCCGGAACCGGCCCGGCGGAATCTCGAGGAGTTCAGCGACGGCTTCGACCTCCCCCAGATCTCCCAGCCGGTCGTCACTCCCCCGGAGGTGGCGCTGTCGTTCGACGACCACGGAGCCACTCGGCCGGCCGTGGTCCAAGAGGGCGGGACCAGTCGCTCCGTCGTCGACGACGGCCCCGTCCCGGCCGGGCAGGACACGTCCGGAGCGTAGGCCCGGTCCCCCTGACGCCGTCCGGCTGCGTGGACGACATCGGGATGGGAGTCGGTCACCGGCCGACGGACGACGGCAGCTCCCCTCCACTGCCAGACTGACCCGATGAACGGCCAACCCGAGGTACGCCCCGACCACCCGATCGGCCAGGACGCACGGGCCACCGTGGACTCCATGACCGAGGACGAAAAGCTGTGGTGTCTCGACGGGGACGGACCGTTCTGGGCCGGCCTGGCCTACCTGAGTGCGCAGGGTTACCACAAGAGCCCGTTCCGGGCCGCCCGGGTGGACCGTCTGGGACTCCCCGGATTCGCCTTCTCCGACGGGCCGAGGGGCGTTGTCGTCGACCGGGCCACCTGCTTCCCCGTCAGCATGGCCCGAGGGGCCACCTGGGACCTGGACCTGGAGGAGCGGATCGGCGAGGCCATCGGAACCGAGCTGCGGGCCGTGGGGGCCGACCTCTACGGCGGGGTGTGCGTCAACGTCCTGCGCCATCCGGCCTGGGGTCGGGCCCAGGAGACCTACGGCGAGGATCCCCACCACGTGGGCGAGATGGGGGCCGCGCTGACCCGGGGGGTGCAGCGTCATGCCATGGCCTGTGTCAAGCACTTCGCCTGCAACTCCATGGAGAACGCCCGATTCACCGTCGACATCACGGTGGACGAGGTGGCGCTCCACGAGGTCTATCTCCCGCACTTCAAACGCATCGTGGACGAGGGCGTGGCTGTGGTCATGAGCGCCTACAACAGTGTGAACGGCGAATGGTGCGGCGAGAATCGACCGCTCCTCACCGAGATCCTCCGGGACGAGTGGGGCTTTGCCGGCTTCGTCATCAGCGACTGGATCTTCGGACTGCGCCACGCCGGACACTCGCTCCACGCCGGCCTGGACGTGGAGATGCCCTACCGGATGATCCGGGCCGGGCATCTGAGGACGGCGCTGGAGCGCGGCGACGTGTCGTGGTCCGAGGTCGACCGGGCCGTCGAGCGGATCATCACCACCCGCCGACGCTTCGACGAGGTGCTCGCCGCGGCGGTCCCTGGCCGGGAGACGCTGGCCTGTCCGGCCCACCGAGCCCTGGCCCGGGAGGCGGCGGCCAAGGCCGTGGTGCTCCTCCGCAACGAACCGGTGGCCGGTCTGCCGGTGCTGCCGTTGAACCTCGGGCCGGGGTCGTCGCTGGCCCTGTTCGGCCGCCTGGCCACCGCCGTGAATCTCGGTGACGGCGGCTCGAGTGACGTCTGGGCCCCCGAGGTGGTGACGGTGGCCGATGGACTGCGACACGGACTCCCCGGCGTCGCCCTGTCGGTGGGCGACGGAGCCGATCCGGGCGGCGCCTCGGCCCGGGCTGCCTCGGCCGACGTATGTGTCGTGGTGGTGGGGTACACCCGGCTGGACGAAGGGGAGTACATCGGGGAGTTCGCCACCGGTAACCTGACCAACCTCTTCCCCGGCGAGGACGACCCGTCCCTGGTCGAGCGGTTCACCGCCGAGATCGCCGACGAGCGGACCATCGAGCCCCCCGCCCACGTCGAGGTGACCGACGTGGGGGTGGGCTTCTCCGAGGGTGGCGACCGACGGTCCCTCCGCCTCCACGACGACGACGTGGCCCTCATCCGGGCGGTGTCGGCGGCCAATCCCCGGACGGTGGTGGTCCTGGTGGCGGGCAGTGCCGTGATCATCTCGGAGTGGGACAGACTGGTGCCGGCCGTGGTCCAGTCGTGGTATTCGGGCATGGAGGGGGGGCACGGACTGGGCGATGTGCTGACCGGTCGGGTGGAGGCCACGGGAAGGCTGCCCTTCAGCGTGCCGTCCACCGAGGCCGACCTCCCCCCGTTCGACATCGAGAGCGCCGCCGTCACCTACGACGCGTGGCACGGATACTGGCACCTGGCCCGCCACGGCACCGCCCCGGCCTATCCCTTCGGGTTCGGCTTGGGCTACACCACCTTCGCCCTGGAGGAGACCGAGGTCCACGCGGTCGACACCGCCCTGCGCGTCCGTGCCCGGGTGCGCAATACCGGGGAGCGGGCCGGCGCCGACGTCATCCAGGTCTACGGACGTCGCCGAGACCCCTCCCGGCCCGAACGACTGATCGGCTTCCGGCGCGTGGAGGTCCCCGCCGGCCAGGTCGCCGACGTGGACCTCGAAGTGCCCACCTCCGTGCTGGCCGAACGGGACACCGGGCGCCACGCCATGGTGGTGAGGCCCGGTTCCTACGAGATCAGGGTGGCCCGTGATGCCGTTGACCCCGGTGTGACCAGCCGGGTGGAGTTGGCCTAGCGGTCGATGACGCGCCCCCGCGGTCGGTGTGGCAACCACCGGGGCGCGGACCGGCGAGGTGGGTCATGATGGCTCGGGGTCGCCACGCCGGCCGGCCCCGAGCCAGCAAAGGAGACCGCCATGGCGATCAATGTGACGCCGATTCCCGGCTTGGACCCCGCCATCAACGACATACGTCGGCGGACGGCGGACTTCATCAACACCGAGATCCTCCCCTTCGAAGAGGTTCTCTGGCACTCCCGACGGGGTTCGGAGCCGGACGAGGAGCACCGCGAGGCGGGACGTCGGCAGAGCATCGAGTTGCGCGAGAAGGTCAAGGCCAAGGTGGCCGAGGCCGGCCTGTGGGCCCCCCACCTGCCCACCGAGTACGGAGGCATGGGTCTCGACTTTCTGGCCCTGGCCTACATGTACGAGATCCTGGCCTACGCCGTGGGGGCCTCCACCCTCTTCGGCATCGCTGCGCCGAACTCGGGCAACGCCAGCGTGCTGGTCAAGTACGGGACCGAGGAGCAGAAGCGCAAGTGGCTCCTCCCCCTCATCGACGGCTCCATGGAGTCGGGATTCTCGATGACCGAACCGGACAACGCCGGCTCCGACCCCCGATCCATCCAGACCGAGGCGGTCCGGGACGGGGACGACTGGGTCATCAACGGCCACAAGTGGTTCACCTCGAACGGCATCGACGCCGACTTCTTCATCGTGATGTGCCGGGCCAATGACCCCACGGGCGAACTGGGGGCGCCGGGTCGGATGACCCAGATCATCGTGCCCACCGCCACCAAGGGGGTGAACATCGTGAGGGGTATCGGGATCTTCGGCCACTCCACCTCCGACCACTGTGAGATCAAGTACGAGAACGTTCGGGTTCCCGTCGAGAACACCCTGGGCCTGGTGGGACAGGGGCACCAGGCCGCCCAGGACCGGCTGGGAGCGGGTCGGGTGTACCACTGCATGAACTCGGTGGGCCAGATGTGGCGGGCCTTCGACCTGATGGTCGAGCGCACCCTCAGCCGCCAGGTGCACGGCGGACTCCTGAAGGACAAGCAGTTCATCCAGGGGTTCATCGCCGAGTCGTACATGGACGTGCAGTCGGCCCGCCTCATGACCATCAACGCCGCCGAGAAGGTGGCCAACGGTGACCCGGACGTGCGCACCGCCATCTCGGCCATCAAGGTGTTCGTACCGGCCGCCTACCACCGGGTGGTCGACCGGGCCATCCAGGTCTGGGGCGGGGCCGGGGTGAGCAACGACCTCCCCCTGGGGCAGATGTACCTGACGGCCCGCGTCCTCCGTCTGGCCGACGGGCCCGACGAAGTGCACAAGATCCTCATGGCCAAGAACATCCTCCACCGCTACGAGAACGGCGACAGCTGGAATTTCGGCAACTGACTCCGCTACGGCGCGGTTCTTGGTGACGGGTTGACTCCCCGGCACCCTGGTCCCGTCCACCACGCCAGGGTCCCGAACTCGGCCGGGGCCGGTACGTCCTCCGGACATGCAGTCGTAGCGATCGGGCGTCGTGCCGCTCCTGGACCCGGTCCGGTGATTCCCCGGTCCGCCCGGGTGGGCAGGCCAACCCGGCACGTGCCAGGCTGGCAGAGGAGACGAAGCCGTCCAGACCGCGGTGCGCGGTCCCGATCGACAAGGAGTCCGCCATGCCCAGCAGAACCTCGTACGTTCCCGGAACGCCCTCATGGGCGGACCTGGCCAGCCCGGACCTCGCGGCCTCGGCGGCCTTCTATTCGTCGCTCTTCGGGTGGGACGCCGTGGACCAGGGTCCCGAGGCCGGGCACTACCACATGATGGAGAAGGGCGGCGTTCCGGTGGCCGGAGCCGGACCCATCATGATGGAGGGCCAGCCGCCGGCATGGACCACCTATGTCTCGGTGACGGATGCCGACGCCAGCATCGCCAAGGTCAAGGCGGCCGGCGGCATGGTCTTCGTGGAGCCGATGGACGTGCTCGACGTCGGCCGCATGGCCGTCTTCGCCGATCCCTCCGGGGCGGCGGCCGCCGTGTGGCAGCCCCGGCAGCACATCGGGGCGGGGCTGGTCAACGAGCCCGGAGCCCTGACCTGGAACGAGCTGGCCACCCGGGACGTGCCTGCCGCCCAGGCGTTCTACACCGAGGTGTTCGGGTGGGAGGCCGAGACCGCCGACATGGGCGGCATGGAGTACACCACGTGGAAACTGGACGGTGGAGAGATCGGCGGCATGATGGCCATGCCCGAGGAGGTGCCGGCCGAGGTACCGTCCTATTGGCTGGCCTACTTCGGTACCGCCGACTGCGACGCCGCCGTGGCCGCGGCCACGACGGATGGCGCCACGCTGATGGCCGGTCCCATGGACATCCCGGCCGGCCGGTTCGCCGTCCTGGCCGACCCGGTGGGAGCGGCGTTCGGTGTGATCGCCCTGGCCGCGGCCTGACCGGCCCTCGGGTACCGTCTCCCCCGTGGAACCGTCCCTCGAACCGTCGCCCGTCAAGCAGCGGCGCGACCTCGTCACCGAACTGCCGGGACCGCGATCGAGGCAGCTGGAGCTGAGGCGCTCCACGGCAGTGGCGGGTGGCGTGAGTTCGGCGCTCCCCGTCTACATCGCCCAGGCCTCGGGGGCGGTTCTGGTGGACGTGGACGGCAACTCCCTCATCGACCTGGGTTCGGGCATCGCCGTGGTCAGCGTGGGCCACGCTGCCCCCCGGGTGGTCGAGGCCGTCTCGGACCAGGTGGAGCGGTTCACCCACACCTGCTTCATGGTCACTCCCTACGAGGGGTACGTGGCGGTGTGCGAGGACCTCAACGAGCGGACACCGGGTGGGCACGACAAGCGGACGGCCCTGTTCAACTCCGGCGCCGAGGCGGTGGAGAACGCGGTGAAGGTGGCCCGGCACGTCACCGGACGCCAGGCCGTGGTGGTGTTCGATCATGCGTACCACGGACGCACCAACCTGACCATGGCCCTGACGGCCAAGAACATGCCCTACCGCGACAAGTTCGGGCCGTTCGCCCCCGAGGTCTACCGGGTGCCGATGTCCTACCCGCTACGCGATCCCGACGGCATGACCGGCGAACAGGCCGCGGCCCGGGCCGTCGAGGAGATCGAGCGCCTGGTGGGCGCGGACAACGTGGCCTGCGTGCTCATCGAGCCCATCCAGGGCGAGGGGGGCTTCGTCGTGCCCGCCCCGGGCTTCCTGCCCGCCGTGGCCACCTGGGCGCGTGAGGCCGGTGCACTGTTCGTGGCCGACGAGATCCAGACCGGGTTCTGCCGGACGGGACAGTGGTTCGCCTGCGAGCACGAGTCGGTGGTCCCCGACCTCATCACCACAGCCAAGGCCCTGGCCGGAGGTATGCCGCTGGCCGCCGTCACCGGGCGGGCCGAGCTCATGGACGGCGTGCACCCGGGCGGGCTCGGAGGCACCTACGGCGGCAACCCGGTGGCCTGCGCCGCCGCGCTGGCCTCCATCCGGACCATGGAGGAGGACGGGCTCGCGGCCGCTGCCGGTCGCATCGGGGAGAGCATCGGCGCCTGTCTGGCCGGCCTCCAGCAGGACCATCCCGCCGTGGGCGACGTGCGGGGACGAGGGGCCATGATGGCCATGGAACTGGTCCGACCCGGAACGCTCGAGCCCGACGTCGAGGCCACCCGACGCATCGTGGCGGAGTGTCACCGTTCCGGCGTGGTCGTCCTGTCCTGTGGCAGCTACGGCAACGTGATCCGACTGCTCCCACCACTGGTCATCGACCCGGCGCTCCTGGCCGACGGGCTCGATGTGCTCTCCTCCGCGGTACACGACGTCCTGTCGGGTGCCGCCGGCTGACCTCGGATCAGACCGGAACCGGGGTCGGAGGGGACGAGCTCAGCGAGGGGGCGGGGGCAGGGCAGCCTGAGCCGAGGCGAGACCGGCGTCGAGGAGCTCGATCTCGCGCACGGCATCGCGCGTGAGGTCCTCCACCCGCTGGCCGTTGGCATCGCTGGCCGAG
This sequence comes from uncultured Acidimicrobiaceae bacterium, assembly GCA_963737625.1. Lineage (GTDB taxonomy): Bacteria > Actinomycetota > Acidimicrobiia > Acidimicrobiales > RAAP-2 > Bog-756. Next base: position 258,033 of record CAVTTK010000005.1, on the reverse strand, counting down.
ACCACCGCAGCCCGCTGGATGTCCCCGGCGGCCTGCATGACCTCGTGGACGTGGGTGCGGATGGCCGTGGGCACCGGACCGGCCGGTTCCACCCGGAGCACCTTGTCGAGGTCCATCGCCGCGGCGGTCAGCCGCCGGCACAGCGACGGCATCTCCGCCACCGGGGCGCCGACCTCGGTGGCCGCCCGCACCGCGGCCTCGGCCTGGTCCACCGAGCGCCACATCTCCTTGCGGGCCCGCGTCGGCGACCACTGGGCGACCTCGTCGGGTGACGTGGGCTCACCCCCGCGCCGGCGGCGGACGGCGGCCGCCTCCCACAGGGCCGTGGCGCCGATCACCGCGCCGTGGGAGTGCAGGGCCCGCCACTTGCGGCGGGCCAGCCTCCAGAGCAGGAAGCCGGTGACCACCAGCCCGGCCAGCATCAGGATCAGGAACATGGCCGTACCGGCCAGGATCGGCGCCCAGATCGAAGCACTCACCCGGCCAGTCTAGGAGGCGCCGGGTGCCAACGGGCATCCCCGGTCCGAACCCCGACGGGATGGCCGCCTCCCCGCCCCTCAGCCGGCCGGCTCGAGCAGCGCCGCCCGCAGATGCTCGATCGACACCAGGGGCACTCCGGCCGAGACGGCCCAGGCCTCGGACCCCCCGAACCGCCGGTGCAGCACCTCGAGGAAGCGCTCCATGGTGCCGGCATCCACACCGAACACGGCCGCCGGCAGTTGGGCCATCCTCGCCCCGAAGCCGGGGTCGGACCGGTACCGGCCCAGGATCAACTCCATCCGTTCTGCCGTGATCAGGTAGTCGGCCACGATGGCCTCGGGCGCCACCCCGCACAGGTCGAGCACCAGAGCGGCCAGCACCCCGGTGCGGTCCTTGCCGGCAGCGCAGTGGAAGACCAGTGGAAGGTTGGCCGGCTCCCCGAGCACCGTGAGGGCCTCGGCCAGGGCCGCACCCCCCACCTCCAGATACCAGAGGTACCGCTCGGTGAGATCGTCGACATCGGGCGCCGCCACGGCCTCGCCGCCGGCCTCGCCGTCCCTGATGACCGAGAGGTGGCGGTAGGCGATGGGCTCGGGCTCCAACGGACCTCGACCGGTCTGCCTCAGCTCTCCCGGAGTGCGCAGGTCGATGATGGTGGCCAGCCCCATGGAGCGCAGGAGGGTGACGTCGGGCGGGGACAGCTCGTGGAGGGTGTCGCTCCGGAACAACGTCCCCCACCGCGTCACCCGGCCACCGGCTGCCGGGTAGCCGCCCAGGTCACGGAAGTTGAAGGCGCCCTCGAGGGGAATCAGGCGATGGGCAGCGTCCACGCCATCATCATGGCCGAAAGGCGCCGGGGCCCGGTCCGCCCGCCCCCGACTACCGGATGGGCGGCCCATCCCGGTAGCGTCGTCAGTACGCTCATCGACCAGATTCCCGCGGGCATCAGCGAGAATGGCTCCGACGGTTCGGAGCACGAAGGTCGACCCGCCACCTCCGGCCGGTGACCCGGCCCCAGTGTTCAGCAGATTGAGGAGTATGCCGTCATGAAGAGCCTTGCCTCGTGGTGCGTCCGCCACCGCCTCATCGTGGTCCTGTTGTGGTTGGCCGCCCTCATCGGGATGAGCGTCATTTCCCAGGGCGTGGGCACCGCCTACTCGAATAGCTTCAACCTCCCCAACACGGAGTCCACCAACGCCCTGCACCTCCTGCAGGCCTCGGCCCCGAGCGTGGCCGGTGACCGGGAGCAGATCGTCTTCCACACCACCAACGGGGCCCAGGTCACCGATCCCGAGGTGAAGGCGTCCATCGACACCATGCTGGCCAAGGTGGCGAAGGTCCCCCACGTCACCGCGGTGGCCAGCCCCTACGACGCCGGCGGATCGGCCCAGATCAGCAAGGACGGGCGCACGGCGTTCGCCACCGTCACCTTCGACAAGCAGGCCCAGTACCTCTCCACCCCCCTGGCCAAGCAGTTCGTGACCACGGCCCAGTCGGCGGTCGGGCCGAACCTCCAGGTGGCGGTGGCCGGACAGCTGGCCGAGGCTGCCGACCGGCAGGCCATCGGCGGGACCTTCCTCGGCGTGATCCTGGCCGCCATCGTGCTCTACCTAGTGTTCCGTTCGGGCTACGCCACCATCCTGCCCCTGGTCTCGGCCCTGGCCTCCCTGGGGACGGCCATCGGCCTGATCGGCCTGCTCAGCCACGTGCTGAAGATGCCGCAGTTCTCCGTAGAGTTGGTGCTCCTCATCGGACTGGGGGTCGGGGTCGACTATGCCCTGTTCATCGTGACCCGGCACCGACAGGGCCTGGTGGCCGGCGAGGACGTGCCCACCTCGATAGGGAATGCCGTGAACACCTCGGGCCGGGCCGTCCTCTTCGCCGGGATCATCGTCTGCATCGCCCTGCTGGGCATGTTCGCCCTCGGCGTGTCGTTCCTCTACGGGCTGGCCATCGCCGCCGCCCTCGGCGTGGCCTTCACCATGATCGCCGCCCTGACCCTGCTACCGGCCCTGCTGGCGTTCATCGGCCCCCGGGTCATGAGCAGGAGTCAGAAGCGCACACTGGCCGAGACGGGTCCGAGGATCATCGGGACGGGCACCAAGGGCTTCTGGCCCAAGTGGGCCGACTTCATCAAGAGGCGCCCCGTCCTCCCGGCCGTGGTGGCCCTGTTGATCGTGGTCCTGGTGGCCCTGCCCTTCTTCTCCTTGAGGCTGGGTTCGTCCGACCAGGGCAACGATCCGGTCGGCACCACCACCCGCGAGGCCTACGACCTGCTGGCCAAGGGCTTCGGCCCCGGGTTCAACGGCCCCCTGCTGTTGGTGACCCAGAACGAGGGTCCGGCCGACACCGCCGCCCTCGACCACCTGGCCTCCGAGGTCAAGACCCAGCCCAATGTGTCCACGGTGGTCCCCCCGGTCTCCCTGCCCACCAAGGACGGCAAGACGGTCAGCCTGATCACCGTCTACCCCGACTCCGCCCCGCAGGACGCCGCCACCACTGACCTCATCGACCATCTCCGACAATCGACCATCCCAGCCGCGGTGGGCACCAGCGGCCTCGAGGTCTACGTGGGCGGGAACACCGCCATCTTCGTGGACTTCGCCCGGGTCCTCACGTCGAAGCTCCCGCTGTTCATCGGCCTGGTGGTGCTGCTCTCGTTCCTGTTGCTGTCCATGGTCTTCCGCAGCATCGTCATTCCGCTGACCGCGGCGGCCATGAACATCCTCTCCATCGGGGCGGCCTTCGGCATCGTGGTGGCCGTGTTCCAGTGGGGCTGGGTGGCCTCGTTGCTCCAGATCGGCAAGACCGGGCCGGTGGAGGCCTTCCTGCCGGTCATGCTCTTCGCCATCCTCTTCGGCCTGTCCATGGACTACGAGGTCTTCCTGATCAGCCGGATCCAAGAGGAGTGGCTCAAGTCGGGCGACAACTCCATTGCCGTGCGCAACGGGTTGGCCGCCACCGGCAAGACCATCACCGCCGCCGCGCTCATCATGATCCTGGTGTTCGGCTCGTTCATCCTGGGTGGCCAGCGGGTCATCAAGGAGTTCGGCCTCGGATTGGCCGGCGGGATCTTCATGGACGCCTTCTTGATCCGGATGGCCGTGGTGCCGGCGCTGATGTTCTTGTTCGGCAAGGCCAACTGGTGGTTCCCCGGGTGGCTGGACCGCATCCTGCCCCATCTGTCGGTCGACCCCGAGTTGCCCCCCACCGGCGCTCCCGAGGACCCCGCTGAACCGGCGGAGCCCCAGCCTGTGCCGGTCTGAGCCGACGGCATCCGTCTGAGGTAGCTTCGGTGGGCCACCACTACATCGATCATCGGGGGAAGCTCATGTCCGACTTTGTCATGACCATCGGCGGCGATACCGTCCCCGCCGCGGAGTCGTTCGGCGTCATCAACCCGGCCACCGGCGAAGTCTTCGCCGAGGCCCCCGACTGCAGTCGCCAGCAACTGGACGCGGCGTTCGACGCCGCCTCCAAGGCCCAGCGCGACTGGAAGACGGACGAGAGTCTCCGGCGGGCCACGCTGTTGAAGATGGCCGACGTCCTCTTGGCCTCGGGAGCCGAGATCGCCCCAGTCCTCACCTCGGAACAGGGCAAGCCCCTGGGTGACGCCAACATTGAGGTGTTCGCCGCCGCTATCTGGTGCCAGTACTTCGCCAACCTCGAGACCCCGTCCCAGGTCATCCAGGACGACGACGAGGCGCGGGTGGAAGTGGTGCGCCGGCCGGTCGGGGTGGTGGCCGCCATCACCCCCTGGAACTTTCCGCTGACCCTGGCCTTCTGGAAGATCGCCCCGGCCCTGCTGGCCGGCAACACCCTGGTGCTGAAGCCGTCGCCGTTCACCCCGCTCTCCACCCTGAAGACCATCGAACTGCTCCGGGGCGTGATCCCTCCCGGCGTGGTCAACGTAGTCAGTGGCGGCGATGACCTCGGTGCCTGGATGACCAGCCACCCGGTCCCCCGCAAAGTGAGCTTCACCGGCTCCATCGAGACGGGCAAGAAGGTGGCCATCTCGGCCGCCCCCGACCTCAAGCGGGTCACCCTGGAGTTGGGCGGCAACGATCCGGCCATCGTGCTGGATGACGCCGACCCCACCGTGGTGGGCAAGGCCATCTTTGCCGGCGCCTTCAACAACAACGGCCAGGTGTGCTCGGCCATCAAGCGGGTGTACGTCCCCGAGGCGCTCTACGACCAGGTCGTCGACGTCCTCGCCGACCAGGCCAGCAGGGTCAAGGTGGGCGAGGGAACCGAACCGGACTCCAAGCTCGGGCCGATCAACAACGCCCCCCAGTTCGAACGGGTGAAGGAGCTGGTGAGCGACGCCCTCTCCCACGGAGCCAGCGCGGCCACCGGTGGCAAGGCCATGGATCGCCCGGGTTACTTCTTCGAGCCCACCATCCTCACCGACCTGAGCGACGGAACCCGGATCGTGGACGAGGAGCAGTTCGGCCCGGCCCTGCCGGTGATCTCGTACCGCGATGTCGACGACGTGGTGGCCAGGGCCAACGCCACCCACTTCGGGCTGTCGGGCTCGGTGTGGGGTGCCGACGCCGATCGGGCCGCCGATGTGGCCAACCGGCTCGAGTGCGGCACGGCGTGGGTCAACACCCACCTGGCCCTCGCCCCCCAGCAGCCGTTCGGCGGGTTCAAATGGAGTGGCGTGGGTGTGGAGAACGGTCCGTGGGGGCTGGCCGAGTTCAGCGAGGTCCAAGCGGTCTACCGCTCCAAGAGCCCCGACGGCCTCAACCTCAACACCGGCGGCCTCGTCTCCTGACCGCCACACCGGGAGGTCGGGCCGCGAGGGTACGTGCGGGCCTCGTCTGTCCCGGCCAGCCGGCCACGGTGGCCGGCTCCGGTGAGAATCGTGATCGCCGCGGGCCGCACCGGCGGCCTTCGCGGCCGGGCCTCTCGGCCCGTGTCCGGCCTCGAACCGGTGCTGGTGGGACGACCGGTCAACCGACGCCACGACCGCAGCGGGCACGATGTACCGTTCGCCGATCTCATTCGATAGTCTAACTATGTGACTCTCAAAGCAACTGCCCTGGACGGGGCACGCCTGGAGGACCGCCGGACGCTGGGCCGGACCGCGGCCTGGCTGGCCAAGCAGGTCGAGATCGGGCTCGGTGACGTCGACCTCTCGCTGCCCCAGTACCGGGTCCTGGCCATGCTGGAGGGCACCTCGGCACTCTCGTCGGACCTGGCTGAGCGCCTGGCTGTCCGTCCCCCGACGGTGACCGCCGTGGTCGATGGCCTGGTCGTCCGGGGCCTGATCGAGCGCCGCACCGTCGAGGCCGACCGCCGCCGGGTGGACCACGTGCTCACCGAGCACGGCTGCCAGGTGCTCGATGCCGCCGACGCCGCCGTCAATGCCCGCCTGTGCGAGATCGCCGGCCACCTCGACCGTCAGGCCGACGCCGACCGGGCCTTCGAGGGGCTCAGCATGTGGCGGCGAGCCCTCATCGCCTCCCGCCTGTCCCGAAGCGCGGTCCGATGAGCCTCTCCCGAATCCTCCGCCCGGCGCCGAAGGGTCCCGCGGAGGTGGGCACCGAGTTCGTCCCCGTGGACGTGGTGGCCCGGAACGAGGCACCCCGGGCCACCATCGATCCGGACAAGTCGCTCACCTGGCTCCGGCGGGTCATGCCCATCATGGGTGCTCACAAGGGGATCTTCATCACCTCACTGGTGGCATCGTTCGTCGGACTCGTCCTCCAGGTGTTGGTGCCCAACCTCCTCAACGACGCCATCACCAACTCGATCCAGGCGCACACCGTCCCACTCAGCCACTACGTCTGGCTGATCGTGGGCATCGGTCTGGTGGGCGGCGTGGCCGGCTACATCTCGCGGCTGTTCCTGTTCGAGACGGCCTACGACATCGAGTACGACCTCCGGAACATCATCTACGAGCACCTGACCAAGATGTCGTTCGCCTTCTACGACCGCGTCCAGTCCGGGCAGTTGATCTCCCGGGCCAACTCGGACATCCGGTCGGTCCAGATGTACATGACCTTCGCCCCTTCCATCCTGGTCCAGTGCTCCATCGCCGTGGTGGCCTTCGGCTTCATGCTCTCCATCGATGTCCCGCTGGCCTTCATCGCCATGGCCACCATGCCCTTCGTCTACCTGGCCGGCGTCAAGATGCGGAAGTCGATGTTCCCGGTGTCCTGGATCATCCAGGCCCGACTGGCCGACGTGGCCACCATCGTGGACGAGAACGTGAACGGGGTCCGCGTGGTCAAGTCCTTCGCCGCCGAGCAGCAGCAGCTCCGGGCCCTGTCCGGGGCAGCCGACAGGCTGCGGTGGAGCTACATCAAAGACGCCGACCTCCGGGCCCGCTTCGCCCCCCTCGTCCAGAACCTGCCCCAGGCCGGGTTGGCCCTGGTGCTGCTGTTCGGTGGGTACATGGTCATCCACGGCGGGCTCAGCATCGGGGACATCCTGGCCTTCAACGCCTACCTGTTGATGCTGCAGGCCCCGTTCATGATGCTGGGCATGCTGATCATGATGGGCCAGCGGGCCGCCGCCTCGGCCGACCGCATCTACGAGATCATCGACGAGCAGCCGACGGTCACCGACGCACCCGATGCGGTGGACCTCCACGACATCGGCGGGGACGTCCGGTTCAGCCACGTCGACTTCGCCTACGCGGCCGATGCCGAGCAACTGGTGCTGGCCGACTTCGACCTGCACATCACCCCGGGGGAGACCGTGGCCCTGGTCGGTCGGACGGGGGCGGGCAAGTCGACGGTGGCCCGGCTGCTGACCCGCTTCTACGACGTCAAGCACGGCTCGGTCCAGATCGACGGGCACGACGTGAGGGACGTGACCCAGGAGAGCCTCCGGGCCCACGTCGGAGTGGTTCTCGACGAGCCGTTCCTCTTCTCGGTGTCCATCCGGGACAACATCGCCTACGGCAAGCCGTCCGCCGACTTCGACGAGATCGTCGCCGCGTCCCAGGCGGCCGGGGCCCACGAGTTCATCACCCACCTGGCCGACGGGTACGACACGGTGGTGGGCGAGCGGGGCTACACCCTCTCGGGGGGCCAGCGGCAGCGCATCGCCATCGCCCGTACCCTGCTGGTGAACCCGCCCATCATGGTCCTCGACGACGCCACCAGCGCCATCGATGTCCAGGTCGAGCAGCGCATCCATGCCGGCCTGCGGGTCCAGATGGAGGGCCGCACCACCTTGATCATCGCCCACCGCCTGTCCACCATCTCCCTGGCCGACCGTGTCATCCTGCTCGACCAGCACAAGATCGTGGCTGACGGAACCCACGCCGAACTGCTCGAGACCACGCCGCTCTACGCCGAAGTGCTGGCCCAGGCCGGCGAGTTCGAGCGGGAGGCCGACGCCGAGGAGGCCTCGGAACCGGACGACCAGCAGGCCGAGCCCGACGGCCAGCCGCTGCGGAACCTGCTCGATGCGGCACGCGGCGGGGGCCGGCCATGATGTTCGGCGGAGGAGGAGGCGGCGGCTTCGGCGGCCCGGGTGGCGCAGCAGCCTCGGCCGCCTCCGGCCTGCCCTTCGCCGGAATCCCCTCCGAGCTCCAGGACGGGGTGGACGAGCTGCTGGCCACCGAGCCCGAGTATGCCGACCCCGACATCGTCTTCACCCCCAACGGGTCCGAGGTGGAGCTCAAGCGGCTGAGTCTGTGGCGGCTGCTGACCAAGTACCCGGGGATGCTCACCCTGGCCGGCCTCTTGGTGGTGCTGATCGCCGTGGCCTCCCAAGTGGGGCCCAAGCTCACCGAGTACGCCATCAACAACGGGATGACCCCGGGCCACTACGACTTCGCCGTGGTGGTGGCCATGGCGGTCGCCTACCTGGTCTTCGTCGTCATCACCTCGCTGGCTCAGCGCTTCCAGGTCCAGGTGACCGGACGACTGGCGGCGTGGGTCATGAACGACCTGAGGGTCAAGGTCTTCGCCCACCTCCAACGCCTCTCGCTCGGCTTCTTCACCGAGGAGAAGGCCGGGGTGGTCATGAGCCGGATGACCAGCGACATCGAGAATCTCCAACAGCTCCTCCAAGACGGCCTCTCCCAGCTGGCCATCCAGGCCCTGACCATGGTGGTCATCACCGTCATCCTGTTCACCACTAACGTCCGGCTGGCCTTCATCACCATCGTGTTGATCATCCCGGCCCTGGTGGCGGCATCCCTGTGGTTCAGGCGGGCCTCGGAGCGCGGCTACGACCGGGTGCGGGACGGGATCGCCAGCGTGTTGGCCGACCTGTCCGAGAGCCTCCATGGCGTGCGCATCGTGACGGCCCACAACCGGCAGCGGCACAACGTGATCCATCACCGCAACGTGGTGGGCGACTACCGGGACGCCAACAACTACACCGCCAGGGTCAACGCCGTCTACGGGCCCGGCACCCAGCTGCTGGGCGTCCTCGGTCAGGCCGTCCTGTTGGCCATCGGCGGATCGATGGTGGTGGACCACACCCTGTCCATCGGGGCCTTGGTGGCCTTCTTCCTCTACCTGAACCGGTTCTTCCAGCCCATTCAGCTGCTGGTCCAGCAGTACAACACGTACCAGCAGGGACAGGCCTCGGTGAACAAGCTCCGTGACCTCATCGACACCGAGCCCGAGGTCCGGGAAGCCGCCGATGCCGTCGAGCTGCCCCCCATCGACGGAGCCATCACCTTCGACCACCTGACCTTCGGGTACGACCCGGCCCATCCGGTGATCGAGGACGTAAACCTCCAGGTGTCCCCGGGGGAGACCGTGGCCTTCGTCGGCCCCACCGGTGCCGGCAAGTCGACCCTGGCCAAGCTGGTGACCCGGTTCTACGACCCCACCGCCGGTCGCGTGCTCATCGACGGCTACGACCTGCGGGACGTCACCATGTTCTCCCTCCGGAGCCAGCTGGGCGTGGTCCCCCAGGAACCCTTCCTGTTCGCCGGGACCATCGGGGACAACATTGCCTTCGCCCGTCCCAGTGCCTCCGACGAGGAGATCCACCTGGCCGTGGACAAGGTGGGCCTGACCGATGTCGTCGGCCGGATGCCCGACGGGCTCGACACCGTGGTCCACGAACGGGGCCAGACCCTGTCCTCGGGCGAGCGACAACTCATCGCCCTGGCCCGGGCGTTCCTGGCCCATCCCCGGGTGCTGGTGCTCGACGAGGCCACCTCCAACCTCGACCTCCAATCCGAGACCATGATCGAGTCCGCCCTCGACGCCCTCCTCGAGAACCGCACCGCCATCCTCATCGCCCACCGGCTGTCCACGGCCATGCGGGCCGACCGCATCGTGGTGGTCGACGAGGGACGGATCATCGAGGTGGGCACCCACGCCGAGCTGGTGGCCGAGGGTGGCCGCTACGCCGAGATGTACGCCACCTGGGTGCGGCAGAGCGACGTGGCCGAGCACGAGGCCAGCGGGACCCCGGCCGCCTGAACGCCATCAGGGGCCCGGCTACTCCACGATGGACAGCGCCGTCAGCTGGTCCCCGTCCACGGAGAACGAGTAGGTGAGGTCGGCCCGGCCACCGGGGAAATTGCCTTCGGCGAGCACGCCGACCAGGAACCGGTGCTCGTCGACGGCCCGGCAGCTGGTCACCGTCGAGGTGTACTCCCACGTGGCGGCCAGTTGCTGGCGCCACCCGATGATCTCGTCACGACCCCGGTAGGTGACGCCCTCGTCCACGACGGTTCCGTCCGGCGTGAAGCACCCCGCCAACGTCGCGGCGTCCCTCCGGTCGGCGGCCTCCAGGTATCGACTGACGACCGGCGGCGAGGTGTCGGGGCCGATGGGGCGTTGGGTCTCGGTGCGGTTCGTGGTGCTCATGGTTGGCTCCTTCCGCCGGCGCCCGTTGGGGCCGGCTCCGTTGGCTGTCGGAGTCCACGCTGGGTGCTCCCCCCAGGGGAGAGTCAAGCCCCTCGGGCCGGACGACCGGTCGGTTGACTCTCCCCTCACGGGAGGGTGGAGACTGGTCGGGATGACCACAGAGCTCACCATCGGGGAGTTCTCCCGCATGACGCATCTCACCGTCAAGACGCTGCGCCACTACCACCGCGTGGGCCTCCTCGAGCCGTCCGAGATCGATCACCGCACCGGCTACCGCTACTACACGACCGACCAGGTTCCCGAGGCCCAGGTCATCCGCCGCTTCCGTGACCTGGACATGCCCCTCGACGAGGTCCGGGCCGTGCTCGTCGCCCCGGACCGCACCTCCCGGAACCGGCTGATCGCCGCCCACCTCGACCGCCTGCAGAGCCAGCTGGAGCACACCCGGGCAGCCGTCGATTCCCTGCGGGCGCTGCTCGATCCTCCCGATGCGCTGGCCGCCGTCGAGCACCGGTCCGTCCCCCCGGTGACCGCCATGGCCATCACGGCCACGGTCGACCATGACGAGGTGGCCGGGTGGTGGTCGGCCGGCTTCGTCGAGTTGCGGTCCGTGGCCGCCGACCGGGGAGTGGTGCCGTGCGGTCCGGCCGGTGGGCTCTACGCCAACGAGCTGTTCGAGGGCGAGCCGGGCGCGGCCACGCTCTACCTCCCGTTGGGCGGTGACGCCGTCGACCTGCCCGTCGACGGACGGGTCCGGTGCACCGAGATCCCGGGGGCGGAGCTGGCCGTGCTGGTCCATCGCGGCCCCGAGGACAGCATCGACCTGGCCTACGGTGCCCTCGGCGTCTACGTGGCCGAGCACGGACTGGCCGGCCCCGGGCCCATCCGTGAGACCTATCTGGTCGACGGCTCCACCGCGGTCGACCCCACGTCGTGGCGCACCGAGGTCGGGTGGCCCATCACCGCCGCCGGGCCGACGAGAGGCCGGTAAGGTCGAGCCCGGCGCCGAGCTTCACCGGACCACGGTGCCGAGATCGGAGCGCCAGGACATGTTGGTCGGTGCCGTACTGCCCCAGACGGAGATCGGACCCGATGTGGGCGCCGTGCGCGCCTACGGCCAGGGGGTGGAGGCGTTGGGCTTCCACCACGTCGTGGCCTATGACCACGTGGTGGGGGCCGACCCCGCCGTCCACGTCGGCTGGGACGGGCCCTACGACATCGACACCCAGTTCCACGAGCCGTTCGTGCTCTTCGGCTACCTGGCCGCCTGCACCTCGTTGGAACTGGTCACCGGCATCACCATCCTCCCCCAGCGCCCCACCGCGCTGGTGGCCAAGCAGGCCGCCGAGGTCGACCTGCTGACCCAGGGCCGGTTCCGCCTGGGGGTGGGCATCGGATGGAACGCCGTGGAGTACGACTCGCTGGGGCAGGACTTCTCCACCCGAGGACGGCGTCTCGAGGAGCAGGTGGGACTGCTCCGCTCCCTGTGGACCACCCGGTCGGTGACCCTGGCCGGCCGGTTCGACCACGTGACCGGCGTGGGTATCGCCCCACGACCGGTGCAACAGCCCATCCCCATCTGGTTCGGCGGGGCCTCCCCGGCGGCCTTCCGGCGGGCCGGTCGGCTGGCCGACGGCTGGCTGCCCATGATGCAGCCCGGCCCCAACCTCGACCAGGCCCTGGGGTATGTGGCCGAGGGGGCCGAACAGGCCGGCCGTGACCCGGCCATCATCGGCATGGAGGGCCGGCTGGACTGGCGGGGCGACGTCGACGAAGTGGTCCGTCGGGTGGGACTGTGGGACGAGGCCGGTGCCTCGCATCTGTCCATCAACACCATGCACGCCGGACTGGGCGCAGTGGACGACCACCTGGCCGCCCTGCAACAGGTGGCCGAGGGGCTGGGACTCGGCTAACCACCGGCGCCCGAGCCGAGGGCGTCCGGGCCGGCGAGCGCCTCAGGCCACCACCGGCACCGTGGACAGCCCGGCGGCGAACCGGGCCTCGGTGACCTCCTCGTCCACCATCTGGCCGCTCAGATAGGAGTCGTAGGCGGCCAGGTCGAAGTGCCCGTGCCCGCACAGAGCGGTGAGGATGACCTTCTCCTCCCCCGACTCCTTGCAGGCCAGGGCCTCCCGGATGGCGGCGGCGATGGCGTGGGTGGGCTCGGGGGCGGGCAGGATCCCCTCGGACCGCACGAACTGCATGGCCGCCCCGAAGCACTCCAGCTGCGGGATGGCGATGGCCTCCATCATGCCCAGTTCGTAGATGTGGGAGATGAGCGGGGCCATCCCGTGGTAGCGCAGGCCCCCGGCATGGATGGGATCGGGGATGAAGTCGTGGCCTAGGGTGTGCATCTTCATCAGCGGGGTCATGCCGGCGGTGTCCCCGAAGTCGTAGGCGTAGATTCCCCGGGTCAGGGAGGGGCACGACGCCGGCTCGACGGCCCGGATGACCGGGTTCATCTTCCCGGCCAGCTTCTCCCGCATGAACGGGAAGGCCAGTCCCCCGAAGTTCGAGCCTCCACCGGTGCAGCCGACCAGGAGGTCGGGCGCCGTCTCACCGGCCTTGGCCAACTGCAGCAACGCCTCCTCGCCGATGATGGTCTGGTGCATCAGCACGTGGTTGAGCACGCTGCCCAGGGCATAGCGGGTCTCGGGATCGGGGGCCGCCACCTCCACGGCCTCCGAGATGGCGATGCCCAAGGACCCCGGACTGTCGGGGTCGGCTTCGAGCACGGCCCGGCCGGCGGCGGTGAGCGTGCTGGGCGAACGGTGCACCCGGCCGCCGAAGGCCTCCATCATCAGACGCCGGTAGGGCTTCTGATCGAAGGACGCCCCCACCTGCCAGATCTCGCACTCCAACCCGTAGAGGGCGCAGGCGAAGGCCAGGGCTGTGCCCCACTGCCCGGCCCCCGTCTCGGTGGTCAGCCGCCTGACCCCGGCCTTGGCGTTGTAGTACGCCTGGGGCACGGCGGTGTTGGGCTTGTGCGATCCGGCCGGTGAGCCGCCCTCGTACTTGTAGTAGATGCGGGCCGGGGTGTCGAGGGCCCGCTCGAGCCGGTGGGCCCGGAACAGCGGGGACGGCCGCCATTGACGGTAGACATCGAGGACGGCGCCGGGAATGTCGATGTACCGGTCCTGGCTGACCTCCTGGAGGATGAGGTCCATGGGAAACAGCGGAGCGAAGTCGTCGGGCCCGGCCGGCTGCAGCGTCCCGGGGTGGAGGGCCGGAGGCGGAGGGGACGGGAGGTCGGGAACGATGTTGTACCAGGCTGTGGGCATCTCGCTCTCGTCCAGGATGAACTTGTGCTGCCGGACGGTCTCGTCGATGGTGGTCATGGGCCCTCCTTGGCTCGCCCCGACGTTACCCAGGTCAGCCCGAGCGGGCACGACCCCCGGTCCCGGACCGGTCGGACCTCCTCCGAGGTGATCAGCCGTAGGTGGGAAAGCGCGCCGACCAGGGGTCGGCCTGCTCCAGCTGGGAGGCCACCCGCACCAGTACGTCCTCCCGCCACGGCCCGGCCACGATCTGCACGCCGACCGGGAGCCCTGACGGGGACACATGCAGGGGCAGGCTGACGGCCGGCTGCCCGGTGATGTTGAACACGGCGGTGAAGGCGGCCATGGCCACCACCTCCATGGGTGGCATGCCCGTCCCCGCTCCCTCGTGGGCCGCCGCCAGCAGCCCGACCCGGGGCGGCTCGATGGACATGGTCGGCGTGACCAGCAGATCGAACTCGTCGTCGAATCGGGCCACGATGGTCCGGGTCATCCGTTGGAGGTCGGCCACCGACCGGGCCAGGGTGAGACTGTCGACGCCCTCGGCGGCGGCCTTCCCGGCCCGGTTGTGCGGTTCGACCTTGTCCCAGTCGAACCCCTCCGCCTCGCTCAGCCCGGCGTTGACCACGTGGAGGAACGGGCCGAGACCGGCGGGGTCGAAGACATCGGCGTCCAGTGTGGTCACAGCATGGCCGGTCGCCTCGAGCAACCGGCCGACATGCTCCACCGCGGCGATGACCTGCTCGTCGAGGGGAAGCCCGAGGGCCGACACGGTGCACAGGGCCACCCGGAGAGCACCGGGATCGGCACCCACCTCCTGGGCCAGTGGGCGTTGCAGCGGTGGGGCGTTCCACCAGGCGTGCGGGTCGAAGGCACTGATGACGTCCAGTACCGAGGCCGTGTCGGCCACCGTCCGACTGACCACGCCCTCCGTGGACATGCCCTGCCAGCCGGGAACCGTCGAGGCCACGCGACCCCGACTGGGCTTGAGCCCCACCAGACCGCAGCAGGACGCCGGGATGCGGATCGATCCCCCGCCGTCACTGGCGTGGGCCACCGGGAACATGCCGGAGGCCACGGACGAGCCCGCTCCCCCGCTCGACCCACCTGGGGTGTGGGCCGGGTCCCAGGGATTGCGGGTGGCGCCGAAGCGGCTGTTCTCGGTCACGGTGATCGACCCGAACTCGGGGGTATTGGTCCGGCCGGTCAGGATGAACCCGGCCCGACGGAACGCGTCGGCCACCGGCTCGCTGGCGGCCGCCGGACCGTCTGGAGCCCCCTGTGAGCCGTACGTCACCGGCTGTCCGGCCACCGCCAGCAGGTCCTTGATGGGGAGCGGCACCCCGGCGAAGGGAGCCAAGTCGTCGACACCGGCGGCGATGCGGTCGCCGAGCACCTTGGCCTCGGCCCGAGCCTCGTCGTCGTTGCGCCACACCACGGCGTTGAGCGCCGGATTGCGGGCATCGACGCGGGCCAGGGTGGCCTCCACCACCTCGAGGGGACTGACGTCCATGGACCGAATGGCGGCCGCGGTCTCGAGGGCAGATGCATGTTCGTCCATGGGCTCAGGCTAGACACGCGGACCGGGCTGTGCCCGGCCGTCCTCCTCCGGCCACAGCCGGGCCCGGAGACCGGAGGCCCGGGCTAGGGGGCGGGCCATGGCCTGCTCCACCGCCTCGGCCCCGCCCACGATGGTCAGGCGGTCCCGGGCCCGCGTCACCCCGGTGTAGAGGAGCTCCCGGGTGAGGATGGGCGACCGGTGGTCGGGGAGCGAAACTACGGCATGAGGGAACTCGGACCCCTGGCTCTTGTGGATGGTCATGGCCCACCAGGTCTCCACCCGGTCGAGCCGGGAGGGAGCCAGCCGACGAAGGGCGTCGCCCGAGGCCAGGCTCACCTCCATGCCGTCATCGCCCTCGACCACCACGCCGGTGTCCCCGTTGAACACCTGGTTGGCCCGATCGTTGGCCGTGACCAGCACGGGACGCCCCACGTGCCAGCGACGGTCGGGGTGGAATCCCGGGACCCGTCCGGCCACGCCGCGCTCGATCCGATCGGTCCAGTCGGCCATGCCGTTCGGACCCCGACGGGTGGCGGCCAGGACCTTGACCCGTCCGGCGGCGTCCAGAGCGGCCGCACCGTCGCCGCCTGACGCCGCGAGGACCAGCTCCTGGCCCACCGTCACCAACCCGGCAGTCAGCTCGGCCAGCCCCTCCGCATCGTCGGGACGGAGCCACCGGAGATCATCGGCCCCCTCCTCCAGGAGGGCCAGGACCCGGGCGCGGTCCCCGGTGCGGACGGCATCGGCCAGGGCGGCGATGGTCGAGTCCCCCTCGAATCGACGCATGGTCCGGAGCACGGTGACCCGGTCGGCCAGGATGCCGACCGGACCCGCCTCGGGGACCGGAACGGCCAGCGAGTCCCACAGGGTCGGCGTCGCCACCACCGAACCGGGAGCCACGGTCCGAGCACCCGCGGTGTCCTCGGCTTCCTCGGGGCGGCCCGCCGGGCCGACCACGTCGCTCATCACCGTGCCGGCCTCGATACTGGCCAGCTGGAAGGGATCGCCCACGAGCACGATCGAGGCCTCGGGACGGACGGCGTCGAGGAGCTTGGCCATCAGGGGGAGGGACACCATCGAGGTCTCGTCGATGATCACCATGTCCTCGGGCAGGGGGTGGTCACGGTCGTGGCGGAAGTGGGTGCGGTCCTCCCAGCCCAACAGGGAGTGGATCGTGGTCGGGGCGGTGGCGGCCACCGTACGGAGCACGTCGCCGGAGTGCTCGCCCAGGTGGATCTCCGTCACCGCGGCCTGGACCGCCTCGCCCATGCGGGCCGCCGCTTTGCCGGTCGGAGCGGCCAGCGCCACGGAAAGGGGACGGCCCTGCTCGGCGGCCACCAGATGGGCCGCCGCCAGGAGCCGGGCCACCGTGTAGGTCTTCCCCGTACCCGGGCCTCCGGCGATGATCGACACGCCGGGAGCCAGTGCCCGGCGGGCGGCCAGGCGCTGCAGATCGGCCGGACCGGACCCCTCCACGCCGAAGAGGGAGTCGAGTACGCGGTCCACCCCGTCACCGAGGATCCCGGGCCGCAGCTCGTGGACAGAAGGCACCGCACCGCACCGACGGGCGAGGTCACCGGCAATGGCCAACTCGTAGTGCCAATAGCGCTGGAGATAGAGAAGGTCACCGTCCCAGACCAGGGGGCGGACCGGGCCGTCGTCCATCAGAGGGGCGCTGGCCACCACCCCGGATCGGCCAAGGATGGCCGCCCAGGCGCCGGCCGGAGGCCAGGGCAGTCCGTGCACCTCCTCACCGTCGAGCTCGGCCAGCCTGACGGCCATGGCATCGAGCGGTGTGCAGACGTGGCCAAAGCGCGGCGCCCGGGCGGCCACGGCCAGGGCTAGCAGCTCCTCGGCCACCAGACCGGGCTGGAGGCGGAGCACCGTGGCGGCGAACTGCACCTCGTAGGCCCCGAACACGCCCGCCTCAACGAAGGGAACCAGGACCCCGAGGCCGGGAGGCACGATCACGGGACGGCCGGAGGGCGCGTCGGCGGTGCGGAGGGTCACGCCTCCCGGCCCCCGGCGCTACGACCGTCCAGCAGGTCGCTGAGTGCCACCACCAGGGCGGGGGGAACCGACCACTCGAACTCGCCGGACGGGGACCCGACCACCCCGTGGTGCCCGGTCATGCCCCGCACGAACAGGTAGGCGATTCCACCGAGGTGGGCGTCGGGCCGGTACCCGGGCATCCGCCACCGCAGGTAGCGGTGGAGGGCGACCGAGTAGAGCAGAGCTTGCAGCGGATAGTCGTGCTCCTCCATGGCCGCCACCAACCGGTCGGTGCCGTAGTCGGTCGGGGCGACGGGTAGCCCCCGCGGGTGCAGGGCGTTTGTCTTGTAGTCGGCCACCACGAACCGCGGCCCGGCCGGGCCGCCGGGGATCCGCACCACGAGGTCGATGGATCCGGTGAGGTGGCCGGCCACCGTCGCCTCGATCACCCCTCCGGCCAATCCGGTGGCCCATCCGGTCAGGGGATCGTCGGCCTCGAGATGGTCCAGCACCAAGGCGCCGATCCCCCGCACGCTGGGCGGTGGTCCGTGATCGGCCAGCCGGAGGTCGAAGGAGACCTCGTTGAGCCGGTCGCCGGGACCGATGTCGGCCAGTCGCAGGCCCCCACCCAACGCTCCTAGGGGAGTCCGGATGGCCAGCGCCAGGCCGGCGACGAGGAGGGCCCGTCCCTGCTCGGCGGAGCGACCCTCCGGAATCACCGGGGTCAGGTCCACCGACCGCCACCGGAGTTGACGGTCCACCGCCTCCTCGAGCTCCTGCTCCAGCCGATCCGAGTGGAAGTCGACCTCCTCCAGCACGGAGTGGACCATCGTGCCGAACGTCGTCCCGGCAGGGAGATCGGCCAGTGGGCTCCCTGGTCCCACCCCGACCCCGGTCTGGTCCACACCGCGCTGGAGGCGGACACCCGGCTCATCGGTCGGGCCGGGCTCCTGTTCGTCGCCGGCCCCCCGGTCGGCCATCGACGCGTCGTGGGGGTCGAAGCGCCCGACCGATGGATGGTCGACGATGGCCGAGAACGACCACCGCTGACGCCACCGGTCGGGGAGGCGGTCCAACACCGCCAGACGGAGCTCCGGCTCCGGCCGGTCCTCCGTCGGTGGCGTCCACCGCTCGGGTCGGGACAGTGCCTCGTCGACCACACCCACGGCCACCGTGCCCCGAGCCACCGCCACCAGAGGATCGAAGTGGGCCATCACCTGCCCGTCGGCCGGGACCGAGACCTTCGCCGCGCTGAACGCCTCCGGGTCGATGGCCGCCCCCCGGCGGGCGAACAGCACGTGGGCCAGGGCCGATTCCCCACTCCGCTGCGCCTGGGCCCACCACACCACGGTCTGGTGTTGAGCGCGGGTCATGGCCACGTACAGAAGGCGGAGACGCTCGCCGGCCGCCTCGTCGGCGGCCAGCTGCCGACGGGCCAGGGACCCGTCCTCGTCCGGCCATTCGGCCCCGCCGGACACGTCGAAGGTCCGCCGACCTGAATCGGGGTCCACGTAGACCACCGGCTGACTCTCGCGGGGCGCACGCCACAGGGTGGGCAGGCACACCACGGGGAACTCGAGGCCCTTGGCCGCCCACACCGTCATGATCTGCACCGACGCCGCCTCTGAGGCGATGCGTCGGGCGGACACATCGCCGTCGACCTCGGTGTCGTCCTCGCGCTGGGGCTCGGTGTCCAGCACCGAGAGCAACCCGGCCACACCACTTCGCCCACCCGGCGACAGCCCTTCCAACAGCTCCACCAGATGGTCGAGGTCGGTCATGTTCCGGTCGCCGTCGGCGGCGCCCAGTACCCGGGGCACCAACTCGCTCTCCGACCAGATCCGGGCGAAGGTGTCGGCGACCGAATGGGTGCCGAGCATCTCGGACCACTGCCGCAGCTGCTCCTGCATGGCCTCCATGTCCGCCTCGGCGAGCGCCGCCACCTCGGCGGCCCGGCGGCCGGCGAACCACGACAGCGCGTACATCCGCACCCGACGGGGGTCGGCCGGTCGGGCCAGCGCGTGGAGAAGCCAGCGCATGTGGTCGGCCGCCGGTGCCTCCAGCACGCTTCCACCCCGGGCCACGACAGCGGGGATCCCCCGCTCGGCCAGCGCGGCCTGGATGGCGGCGGCCTCGGCGTGCATACCGACAAGCACGGCGATGTCCGGTGGGCGCACCGGCCGGTGGTCTTCACCGTCGGCAGCATCGGGAATGGATCCTTCGTCGAGGAGGCGGGCCACCTCCGTCACCAGATCGGCGTAGATGGCCCGCATGGCCGAATCGGTGAGCACCAGATCGTGATTGTTCTGGTGCCGGTCGATGCCGTCGCCGACGGCCAGCCGCAACGAGAGTGCGGGCAGGGGCTGCCCGTGCCGCCCCACTAGGTACCGACCCCGGTTGGCGTCGGCCTCACCCACGGGAACGAACGGGATGTCGGGGCTGCCGAAGGTGGCTCCGTCGAACAGGACGTTGAGCGACGTGAGCACCGAGTCGTCAGAACGCCAGTTGGTGAGCAGCGACCGACGGGAGGTCGACGGACCGTGCTGGACGGCCCGTAGGTAGGTGTGGACGTCGGCACCCCGGAAGGCGTAGATGGCCTGCTTGGGGTCCCCCACCAGGACCAACGACGTCCCAGTGTCCGGCCCGTCGAACAGGGTCGAGAAGATCTGCCACTGGACCGGATCCGTGTCCTGGAACTCATCGATCAGAGCCACGCGGAAGCGGCTCCGGAGGGAGGCTGCCGCGCTCTCGCCGCCCGGCCCGCACAGGGCGTCCCGCAGCTGTGTGAGCACGTCGTCGAAGCTGAGCATCCCACTCCGCCGGCGGCGCAGGGCGACCAGGGCCACGCTCTGCTCGACCAATTGACGGAGCAGGAGGTCGGTCGGGACGGCACCGGACTGGCCCGGCACCGGCACCAGCACGAGATCGGGTCGGCCGTCGACCAGCTTGGTCCCCTCGAAGAGTGTCTCGAGGCTCGGCAGGACGTCGGCCCGACCGCCGCCCACGGCGGCTCCGATGAGTACGTCGGCGCAGGTGTCCCGGATCAGGGCCGACGAGTCGGCGTCGAGCCGGGCATCGGGGTCGGCTCCGGCCGAGACCCCGAGCGCCCCGAGCACCTGCTTGGCGAACCCGTGGATCGTGGTGACGGTGGCGGCGTCGAACTCGGACACCGCACGTTGCAGTCGGGCCAACTGGTCACCGTCGTCCTGCGCCGAGAGCAGGGTCAGCAGGGCATCACCGTCGGGGGCAGGGCGGCCTGAAGCCAGGTGCTCCACCGCGCCCACCAGTCGGTCCCGGACCCGGGACCGCAACTCGTCGGTGGCGGCCCGTGTGAAGGTGACGATCAGCAGCTCCGAGGCCGACGCCCGTCCCTCGGCGATGAACCGAGTGGCCAGGTCGGCCAGGGTGTACGTCTTCCCGGTACCGGCACTGGCCTGGATGGCCAACTTGGCACGAGGCAGAGGGTCGGCCAACTCGAACCGAGTCCCGTCGTCATTCGACATCGGCGTCCGCCCTCCCGGTTCGGCCGGGCTCCGACGGCGCTCGGCGGGGCGTGGTGGACTGGTCGACGGTCCGGTGCAGGTAGGTGGCGAATCGCCAGGCCCGGCCCTTGACCCCCCGGGGATCGGTGGGACGGGGGGCGAGGTCGGTGATGCCGTCGAAGTCCCGGTCGTCGAAGGCCAACTTCACCGCCAGGTGGTCCCCGTCCTCGGGGAACTGGTAGCCCTTCCAGCGGCCGCGGGCCGAACTGCCGCGGTGGTACAGGTACCACGAAAACGTGGGGAAGAGGGCCAGGGGCTCCGTCATGCCCCGTCGGTAGCAGTCCACGGCCACGGCCAACCCGTCGGACGCGCCGATAGAGCCTTCGTCGGCCGACGGCGACGGAACCAGGTCGTTGACCGTCGGCGCGGCACCCGGCCGATCCGGACGGCTGACGGCCAGCGAGCGCCAGCTCCGACTGGGATCGGTAACCACCAGCGCCATCAGGTCGAGCCAGGCTGCCACCCGGTGGGTCGGCTTGAACCTCGAGTAGTGGAGCGCGGCGGGGCCGGTCTCCCCGTCGGCCCCGCCGCCCAGCCGGACGGGGACCGAGCCCACCACCCGGGTACCGTCCGGAAGCAGGGCGTCCACGGGACAGGGGCGGGCCGGACCCGGCGCCATGCCGGCCTGGTAGGCGGCGTCCAGCATGGTCTGCACCGTCTGGTCGAGGACCCCGAGCTGATCGTCGCCGAGCGGCGACGGCGGCAGGGTGCCCAGCTGGCGTTCGTATCGGAGCCACTCCTCGAAGCTGCGCCCGGCCTGCCGGGCCTCGAGGAGCCGTGATCCCACGGCCCATCCGTTCAGCCCTGCGACATCCACAGTCAGAGCGGTAGGCGTGTCGTCCTCGGGGCGGGGGAGGCGGGCCTCCAGCCGGGAACTGAAGAACGCCGCGGTGGGATTCCGGAGGAACCGATGCAGCGTGGAGAGCTCGATGACATCGGACGTCACCGGGTTGAGGGGCTCGTCCAGGAACGGCTGCCTCTCGATGGCCTGGGTCCTCCGAGCCACCGCCCCGGCCAGTTCGCCGGCGTCGAACCCCCAGGGCGTGCCGGCGACCAACCGCCCTGCTTCGAAACAGCGCTCGTCGTAGGGTTGACGCGGGTGCTCGATCTCGAGGCGATGAGCCACGTCGGCCCGGGCCTCGACGGCCACCGAGGCCAGCAGGGACTCGTAGAGCTCAGTGGTAGGCACCGCCCTCGGGACGGGCTGGTTGGTCCGGACATCGTGACCCTCTCGCACCACCACCAGGTTGTCCTGCGCGGCCAGCACGGCCTCTAACAGCGTTTCGCGTGCCTCCCCTCTCGGGTCGCGGTCCCCGAGCAACGGGACCAGGGCCGAGAGGTCGTCGCCGGCCGAGCCCTCGGCGCCGAACACTGACTGGTCCATGCCGAGCAGGCACACCACCCGGAACGGCACCCAGCGGAGCGGCGTCAGCGAGGTCACCGTGATCCCACCCCGGAAGAAGTCGGCCCGGCCCACCCGGTCGTCGAGGCGCTCGTCCAACAGCTTCCAGACGTCGCCGAACTCCAACGTCACCGACGGGGCCTGGTCCACAAGCACCGAGGACTCGAGCACTTCGCCCAGGATGCGGTCCAATGCCTCGATCTGCCAACCTTGGTCCCGTTCGGCGGCGAAGAGGGCCGAGCACGTCTGGCCGATCCGTTCGACCCACTCGGCCACGGGGCGAGGCGTGGACGCCTCGGCGGCCAGATCGGCCAGGCAGGCCATGACGGCAGCCAGGCTGCCGATGGTCTCAACGTCTCCCCCCTCCACCCCGTAGGGGGCGACATCGCCGATGGCCAGCCGGAGGTCCTCGTCGAAGACGGCCGAGCCGATCAGCAGCCGGTCCACGGCCGCGGCCCAGGTGTTGGTGACGACCGAACCGGGCAGACCCAGCCGCTCCCGCTGGGCCGGATCGAGACCCCAGCGCACACTGGTGGCCTCCACCCACTCGCCGATCACGCCCAGATCGTCGTCGTCGAACCCGAAACGCTCTCGAACCGGGCCGAGGGCCAGGAACTCGAGCACGGAGTCCACGTCGAACCGGCCGGCCACCAGCTGCAGGAGGGCCGAGGCCGCGCTCAGCACCGGATTGGTCGTCCGGATGGAGCGGTCGGCCAGGCGGTACCTCAGGGCCGGCGCGCCATGTCGCCCGATGCCCGACGCCACGGCGGACACCCCGTCGGCGCCGGGCCCGGGTGTCGTGGCCGGCGCCGAACGGCCGAAGGCGGCCTCGATCAGCGGAGCGAACCGGTCGAGAGCGGGGCACAGGACGACGATGTCGTCCTCGGTAAGGTCCGACCCGGGTCGGGCCAGCAGGTGGAGTAGGGCGTCGCGCAGGACCTCAACCTGACGGCTGGCCCCGAAGCAGGAGTGGAACTGTACGGAGTCGTCGGCGGGATCAGGGACGAGAGCGGCCTCAGGGGCCCGGTTGGCCCGGATGTCCTGTTGCAGCCGACCGAGGAGCGTGCTCGACGACGGCGTACCCGCATCGGCCAACCGGAGGACCGGGACGCCTTCAGCCTGCACGTCGGCCAACTGCAGGGCGGTCTCGCGGTGGAGTCGGCCCCAGCTACGGAGCAGCGGGTGGAGGGCCAGCGGAGCTGTGGAGTCGCTGGACCGAGGACGGACCGATCCCTCCTCGGGACGGGGGTTGGCCGCGAGGAGCAGCTCGGGATCGAGATGGGTCGGCTCCAGCATGAAGACATGGACCTCTCGAGATGTGGCCACGGCGCGTGCCACGTCAAGGAAGCCGCCGGCAGGCAAGAGGGTGAACCCGAAGAGCACGAGGCGGGGCGGAAGGTCGAGCAACTCCTCACCGGCGTGCAGGCGCCGGAGGGCCCCGGGCAGGCGCTCGGGAGGGCTGGGCTCGCCGATACGGTCTCGGACATCGCGCCACAGTCGGGCCTGCCAGACGGTGTGGTCGTCCAGGGTCCGCCCCGTGCCATCGACCAGACGGTCCCGGGCCCAGTGCTGCACCATGTTCGGGCGGTGCAGATGGTAACGGTCGAACAGGTCGGCGATGCGACGGCCCTTGGCGTAGAGCGAGGAGCCCTCCCGCTGGCTCTCCAACACCGTCAGCCCGGTGGGAAGCGCAGCTCCGTCGGTCTCCGAGATGGCTTCGAGGACCGGCCACACCATCCGCTCGATGCGCCAGGCATCAGGCTGGTCCTTTGGCCGGTCCAGGGCCAGGACCGCGTTCCGGAGGTCCCCCGGGTAGGCACGCACAATGTTGGCGGCGACACCGTCGCTGGCCGAGGGACCGGAAGCTCCGAGATGACGGGCCAACTCCAGGCTCAGCCAACGGCGCATCCCGTCGGAGGGAACGGCCAGCCATTCGGGCGTCAGCGGGTCCGAGGGCGCGGCCCCGAGGACCTCGGCCAGGCGAGTCGCCAGGAGGCGGGCCGAGCCCGCCGAGTACAGATGCATCATCGCTCTGCGACCCTACTCACGAGGTGCGACACTGAGGTCACCCGGCGGGCGGGCATGCTGTCCCGAAGCGGAACCCCTGGTGGTGCCACCGGAAGCGTACGTCGGCCGGCAGTCGCCAGAGCTCGTGATCGCAGCCGTCCCCGGCTCAAACGAAGGCCCAGGATCGACAACATCGGGCGGGCCAGGTGCTATCAAGTACGTGGACGGCCCGGCACGGGACCCGCCAAGTTCAAAGGGGAGACCATGGGACATCTGTTGGCCACCACCTACACGTACACCACGAATAGTTCACGAGGAGGGTTCTTCGTACTCCTCTTCATAGGCCTGGCCTTCTACATCGTGACGTCGCTCGGCGCCTACGGGGCCTACAAGAAGGCCGGCCCCTATGGCGATCCCGCCTGGGCTGCCTTTATACCGATCTACCAGTTCATCGTCCTGCTGAGGATCGCCGGTCGACCCAAAACGTGGGGTTGGTTTCTGCTTCTTCTGCTCATTCCCTACGTCGGTGAGCTCGGCTTCTTCGTCGTGTACATCATCGTTGCCAATGACATCTCGAAGAGCTTCGGGCACGGTCCGGGGTTCACAGTGGGACTGGTCATCCCCTACGTATGGGTCATCTTCTGGTGGATCTTGTGGCTAGGTGAGAGCACCTACCGTGGTCCGGCAGCGCTCGCCAACACGGCCTGGGCGGGGGGTGGCTATCCGCCGGCGGGAGGATATGGAACTGGCTACCCGCCTCCCCCTGGTGCCGGCTATCCACCAGCTCCTGGTGCCGGCTATCCACCAGTGCAGCCCGGGGGCTATCCACCAGCTCCTGGTGCCGGCTATCCACCAGCTCCTGGTGCCGGCTATCCACCAGCTCCTGGTGCCGGCTATCCACCGGCGCAGCCTGGGGGCTACCCCCCAGCTCCTGGCGCCGGCTACCCGCCAGCGCAGCCCGGGAGCTTTCCGCCGGCCCAGCCCAGCTATCCACCACCGCCCGGCCAGGCTCCGCCTCCCCCGCCCGGATACCCTGCACCTGGCCAGGCGCCGCCTCCGCCCGTCCCCTCGGCGCCGCCCCCTCCCCCTCCAGGCCAGGTACCGCCCGTCCCCTCGGCGCCGCCCCCTCCCGATCAGGATCCGCCGTCCCAGTAGCCGCCAAGGTCACCTACAACCGGGATCGGCGCGCCGGACCGGTGAGTGGCACGACGGTCCGCCGGCCCCTCGTGCCGTATCCAGCGTCTGCACGAGGGGCTCGAGCAATGCCCTGGCCGACGGGTGGTCGATGCGGCAGCGCAGTCCGACCTGTGCAAGCCGGAGAATCGGGCACGAGGGGAGCAGACAAGGCCGCAAGCACTGGCGCTGTCCTTGTGGTCAACTCTCTGGGTCAGAGACTGTCGGAGAAGCGAGGCGCTGGTGATGGCAAATGGCGGATTGGGAAAGGTCAGGAACCCATGGGGCGTGATCGGACTGTCGTTGATCACCTTGGGGATCTACTTCCTCTATTGGCAGTACGCGTCGTTCAAGGAGCTCAAGGATTCAGCACACGACGGAATCGGTGGAGGCCTGGGACTGGTCTTCGCCATCTTCATTCCCATTGTGAACTCGTTCCTGCTGCCGTCTGAGATCGGCCACGTCTATCAACGTCAAGGCAAAACACCCCCCGTCACCGGGCTCACTGGATTTTGGGTCTTCATCCCCATCGTCGGATTCTTCATCTGGGTGATCAAAGTCCAGGGACGCCTCAACGACTACTGGGCCGGTGGCGGCGTCAACGCCGTGGGGGTAGCACCTCCACCGGCTGCCGCGGCCGGTTGGACCTCCTCCCCGGCAGCTCAGCCCGCTGAAGAGGCGCCCGCCGCTCCGGCGGAGGAAGTGGGGCAGACGCCACCACCGCCTTCGGCACCGCCGCCTTCATCCGATCCGATGCTTCCGCCCCAGTAGCAGCTCGGGAGCCCACTCCTTCATCAACAAGACGCACGGGCCGGCGAAAGGAAGCGTGCTCAGCCCGAGGTCACGACGGAAACCAGGTCGGACGGTGCCGTTTCCAACGTGTGCAGGATGGCTTCGGCCAACGCCCGGGCAGACCGCGGGTCGAGTTCCATCGCCACCCGGGCACCTGCGCCGCGGGACGGGTTGATCAGATCGACGTTCAAGGTGTGCTCGGCACGGGCATGAACCGGGTGATCGAAGTAGACGGTGGCGCCAGTGATCGGGAACCAGCCGTCGGCTCCTTTGCCGCTGCCTTCCATTCCCAACGTGGTCGTCTGGTACGTGCACATGGTTGCTCCGTTCGGTCGGTGGTCGGCTCGGTGGTGCAGTGGTCGGTGGTGCCGCTCAGGAGGTGGCGAGGTTGCGGCCGAAGAACTCCCAGATCCTGGCCCAACCGTCCTTGGCCGCCTCGGGTCGGAAGCTGGGTCGGTCGGTGGCGAAGAAGGCGTGTCCGGCACCTTCGTAGCTGTGGAATTCGAACTCCTTGCCGGCTGCGGTCAACGCCGATTCCAGCTCGGCGACCTCCTCCGGTGACGGGTGCTGGTCCTCGGCACCGAACAGGCCCAGCAATGGGCAGGACAGATTGGGGGCCAGGTCGACGATGGGCCCGAAGCTGAGCGGGAAGCCCTCCGGCGTGGGCCTCGTGACGAAGGCGCCGTAGCAGTCGACTGCGGCATCGAGATCGAGGGTACAGGCAGCCAGGAAGGACTGTCGGCCCCCGGAGCAGTAGCCGATGGTCGCCACCTTGCCGTTGGACGAGGCGAGGGACCGGAGGTGCGTGGCGGCACCTCCGACATCGCCCACCAACCGCGCATCGGGCACGCCGCCGAGGGCTCGGGCCGCGGCGGCGGCGTCGTCGGGGGCGGCCCCGGGGGCCTCCCGGCTGTACAGGTTCGGGCAGATAGCCAAGTACCCGTGGACGGCGAACGTGCGGGCGATCTCCTTGGTGCCCTGGTCGTATCCGGGCATGTGATGAATCACCACGACACCACCGGTGGGCGGGCCATCGAGGGGCTGGGCCAGATACGCCTCGATGGTGTCCTTCCCGTGCCCGGTGATCGCTACCGTCTCTGCTCGCATGGCGTCGCTCATGTCGGGGTGGCTCCTGTCTTTCTGGTCGGTAGGGGCGTCGTCGTCGGATCGTTGGTTCGCGTCGGGGCCCGGACGAGGCGGGCAACATTCGGCTTGCCCTTCACTGAGCGGCAGTCGAGTTCGCCACCGACGCGCCTAGGGGCCACCGGGGCCGGAACCGTCGAGTCCGTTTCGTATCTCGTGAAGCCGGATCGACTTGACCGCCCGCTCGTCCCGGAACCGCCCGATCCGGGCCAGTGTGTCGTCGAGTCGGTCCAGCAGCTTCTCATTGGCTTCGATGGCCTGATCAAGCAGGTCACGGCGGACCTCGGGGGAAGCGTCACCCCACCGGTACTCCGACCGGACCCGGTCAAGCACCTCGACGTCCTCGGTGTCCAGCACCACCCGGACCTCAGCCAGTGTGAAGCCCAACAGCTCCTGCAGGTCCTTGATCCGGATGGCCCGGGCCATGTCCATCTGGGAGTACATGCGCTCTCCCCCTCCCCGATAGCCGCTAGGGCGGATGAGGCCCTGCTCCTCCCAGTAGCGCAGGGTACGCGGGGTGAGCCCGGTCCGTTTGGCCACCTCGCCGATCCGGAGGACCGTCGGGGTCACCTGGGCCGCACCCGTCGGGGTGCTCACTCCGCCTCCGCCTGGGCGATGGCCGCTCCCGACACGTCGTCGGGTGAGCCGACTTCGTCAGCCCGGGCATCATCCTCCGGCTCCGAGTACACGTAGCGACCGCCCCGCAGCCACGAAGCTCCGGCGGCCAACAGGCTGGTCACGATGGCAAAATCGAGGGCGGCGTGGAGTCCCGCCTGGAACGGCTCGCTGATCAGGCCGGGGAAGAAGCTGCGACCAGTGAGCGCCTGCTGCTGGGTCAGCGGTAGCTGGCTCAGGGCGTGGGCTCCGATCAGGTGTTGCACGGGGTCGTAGCCCAAGAAGGCGGCGAACAGGGTGGAGACCGGCGAAAGGTGAGCGACCTGGTTGGCCACGTCGGAGGGCACCCCGTGGGCGGTGAGCCCGTGGAACAGGTTGGCCGGAAGCGACGCCGTGAGTCCGACGATCATCAAGGTGAAGAAGATCCCGATGGAGAGCACCTGCGCCGAGTTCTGGAACGTGGTGTTCATCCCCGAGCCCGCCCCCCGGTGCTGGGGCGGAAGGCTGTTCATCACGCCGGCTCGGTTGGGGGAGCCGAACGACGCCATGGTCAACCCGGTGAGGAACAGGATGAAGCCGAACCACCAGTAGGAGAAATCGACCGGGAGGAATTCGAGCAGGGCCAGGCAGATGGCCGTGCCCAGCATGCCCCCGGTGGCAAAGGGCCGGGCGCCGTAACGGTCGGACAGAATCCCCGAGGCCGGTCCGGCGATGAGGAAACCGAGGGTGAGCGGGAGCATGGCGATACCGGCCCACAGGGGGGTGACGCTGAAGTCGTAGCCATGCAGGGGGAGCCAGATGCCCTGCAGCCAGATGATCAGCATGAACATCAGCCCACCTCGGCTGAGGGCAGCCAAGAAGCTGGCCAGCACGCCGCTGGTGAAGGCGCGGATCTTGAACAGCTGCAGTCGGAACATCGGTTGGTCGACTTTGGTCTCGATGATGCAGAAGGCGATCAAGAGGGCCACGCCCAGGGCCAGGGAACCGAGCACCGCGGGACTGGTCCAGCCCATGACATGGTGACCGTAGGGCTCGATGCCGTAGGTGATTCCCACCATGACCAGGATGAGACCAAAGGCGAACGTGACATTGCCCGGCCAGTCAATGTGGGCCGGCCTCTTGGGGCTGGTCTCCCGCAGCTTGTAGTAGCCGAAGACCGTGGCGAACAGGCCGATGGGCACCGACACCAAGAAGATGAGCCTCCAATTGATCGGGGCCAGCAGCCCGCCGAGCACCAATCCGATGAACGTGCCACTGAAGGCCGCCGCCTGATTGACCCCGAGAGCCATGCCCCGTTGGTTGTCCGGGAAGACATCGGTGAGAATGGCCGACGAGTTGGCCATGAGCATGGCCGCCCCCACGCCCTGGAAGATCCGCATGGAGATCAACCAGACACCGGCGGCATGACCGGTCATCCAGGTGATGCTCAGCATCAGGGAGAAGAACGTGAACACGGCGAAGCCCAGGTTGTAGGTGCGCACCCGCCCGTAGATGTCACCCATGCGGCCCAGGCTGACCACGAGGACACTGGTGATGACCAGGAAGCCCAGGATCATCCAGAGGAGGTAGAAGGTGTTCCCTGGTTGGAGCGGATCGAGCCCGATACCCCGGAAGATGTCCGGGAGGGCGATCAGTACGATCGAGCCGTCGATGGTGGCCATCAACATCCCGAGGGTCGAGATGAACAGGGCGATCCACTTGTAGTTGGCCGGCAGGTCGGCCGGGACCCCGACAGGACCCGCCGGCCGGGGGGCCCGGCTGAACTTCGCTCCCTCGACGACGGCCATCGCGCTCCTGGGTACTCACCTGGCCGGCCACTGCTCATCAGCGACTCATGGGGGACGAGGCCCCGGGGCGTGACCACGACCTTTACGTGTACGTCAACGTCACTGTACCGCAAAGGGGCGAGCTGCCCAGACGGTCGGCGAGGGGGTTTCCGCTCGGCGGCGTGGAGCGCGTCCACCCTGGTGACAGCGGAGTTCGTCAGAAGGTGTCACGAGACATCCCCGGGCGGCGTCAGGTATGCGTGACGAACGATGCTGACGTGATCGTGGTGGGCGCCGGACTGGCCGGACTGGCGGCGGCCGCGGCCGCCCGACAGACCGGTTGCCGCGTCATGGCCGTCGATGCCCATCAACCCGGAGGAAGGGCCCGCACCGTCGAACGTGACGGGTTCACCCTCAACATGGGAGCCCACGCGCTCTACCGGCACGGCGCGGGCATCCGGGTTCTGACCGCCCTCGGCATCACCCCTGACGGCGCGGCCCCGCCGCTGTCCCTCTACCGGGGGCTGTCCGGCGGGCGTCTCCACGCCCTGCCCACCGGCCCGGCCTCGCTCCTGCGCACCGGCGCCCTCGGGACCCGGTCCAAGGTCCAGCTGGGCCGCCTCCTCGGCCGCCTCCCGCGGCTCCGGGCCGAGGCACTCGATCACACCACGGTGGCCGAGTGGCTGGCCGGCTACCACCTCCGACCCGATGCCGAGTCCCTGGTTCGGGCCCTGCTCCGCCTGAGTACCTACAGCGACGACGTCAATCGGTTCAGCGCGGGAACCGCGCTGGGTCAGCTGCAGCTGGCCAACCGGGGCGGCGTGCTCTATCTGCACGGAGGGTGGCGTCAGCTGATCGACGCCCTGGGACGGTCCCTCGACCTCCGCTCCGGGACAGAGGTGCTGGGTCTGACGCGCCGGGGCAGCGGCATCGAGGTCGTCACATCGGATGGGACCCTGGTGGCCTCCCGGGTGGTGGTGGCCGCCGGTGGTCCGGCCGCCGTCCGCCGGGTCCTGGCCACCGAGCCGGAGTGGGGCGAGCTCGGTCCACCGGTGACGGCAGCATGCCTCGACCTCGGGCTGTCGAGAGTCCCCCAGCCGGGATATGTCCTCTCCCTCGATGACCCGCTGTACGCCACGGTGCAGTCCCCGCCAGCTCGGCAGACCGGCGGGGACCGAGCCGTCATGGCCGTCATCCGCTACGGGGCCCGAGCCGCGGCCGAGGACCGAGCCCAACTAGAGGCCCTGACAGCCACGGCGGGCGTGGACGGCACGGACGTGGTCGTCCGGCGGTTCCTCGCCCGCATGACGGTGTGCGGAGCCCTTCCCCTGGCTTCGACGGGCGGGCTGACCGGCCGTCCCGGGGTCGAGGACACGGGCATGCCCGGGGTCACCATGGCCGGCGACTGGATCGGGCCGGTGGGCCTGTTGGCCGACGCCTCACTGGCCAGCGGCTACGCCGCCGGGAGGCTGGCCGGGCAGGGTTGCCCCGGCTCCACCAAGATGGTGGCGTGACCACCGTCCCGTTCCCCAGGCCCCCGGTGGCGGCCGGCGATCTGTTCGAACGCGAACGACCGCGGCTGGTCGGATTGGCGTACCGCATGCTCGGCACCGTGGCCGACGCTGAGGACGTGGTCCAGGACACCTGGCTCCGGTGGCGCACCCTGGGTCCCGACGAGGTGGACCGACCCGAGGCCTGGCTGACCACCGTTACCACTCGCATCGCCCTCGACCATCTGCGGACGGCCCGTCGAAGACGAGAGTCCTATGTCGGACCCTGGCTCCCCGAGCCCCTGGTGGAGGAGGCGGGGCCGGCCGAGGTCGTCGAGCTGGCCGAGTCGCTCCGGTTGGGCTTCCTCACGGTGCTCGACCAGCTCCAGCCCATTGAACGCGCGGTCTTCCTGTTGGCCGATGTGTTCGCCGTGCCCTTCGCCGACATCGCCGTGGCCGTCGGCAAGTCCGAGGTCGCCTGCCGTCAGATCGCCAGTCGGGCCCGCAAGAGGGTGCGCCCGGTCGACGGCACCGGCCGTTCCCCAGCCGACGACCCCGCCGGCCACCGTCACCTCGCCGATGAACGGGCCCAGCGGGCCGTCGTCGACGCCCTGATGATGGCGGTGGCACTAGGCGACATCGATACGGCCCTCCGATACCTGGCCCCGGACGTGGTGTGCATCTCCGACGGTGGCGCCGATCGGCGGGCGGCCCGCCGACCCGTGGTGGGAGCCGACCGAGTGGTCCGCTTCCTGGTCAACCTGACCCGCCGTCACGCTGGTCGCCTGACCGCCCGACCGGCCTCGGTGAACGGTGACGTCGGATCGGTGGTATCCCTCGACGGGGTGGTCGATGTGGTAACCGCCTTCGAGTTGCAGGGCGACCGGGTCACCACCATCCGGATGGTGCGCAATCCCGACAAGCTGGCCCACGTCGAAGTTCCGTTGTCGATCCGATAGCTCCCCGGTTGCGGCTCCGGGGGGTCCATGCCGTCGGGCCGGGCCGCCGTTGGCTTATCGTCTGGGCCAGTGAACCACCCGAACTCCCCGACCGGCCGTTCCTCACGAACGTGGAGGCCCCTTCGACGGCGCCCTGCGGTGACGGCGTGGGTCTCCCTCGTCCTCGTAGGCCTGGTGCTGTCGGGATGCGGGAAGTCGCTGTCGGCCATCGTCGGGTCGACGTCGACCACCCAGGATCCCGTCACGGCCAACGGGGGGGCCACCGCCACCTCGCCCGTCGGCTCCGGCGAGGCGGCGGTGGCCTTTCCGGTGACCGCCTGCACCACACCGTTCGGGGGGGCACTGCCCAGCGGGGGATGGAAGCCCACCGTGCTCCTGGCCCCCATTCCGACGGCCCTGGTCGGCAAAGTCGAGTTCTACACCGACGGGACCCACACGCTGCTCGGACCCTACGGCTGGACGTGCTCGGAGTGGTCGGCCGACGCCGGGTCCTCTGGCCTGGTGGTCTATCCCCCCACCACGCCCCTCCCGGCAGCGAACACGGTGCCCGCCGCGGGCACCGAAGGGGTGTTCGCCTCCTTCGGAACCACAGGGAGCACCCCAGGCGTCGCCCAGGTGTGCCATTACTTCACCGTGCCCCAGTTTCAACAGCAGGAGGCCGCCTGCAGCGGATCGGGGCCGCCCGGCGAAGAGAGCACACTGGCCACACCTGATGTCGCGGCGATCACCGACCCGGCCGGTGTCACCGGCACGCTCCAGGGCTCCGGCGGGTCCCACGCCGTGACCGGGGTGGTCATCTTCCCACAGGTCCTCCCGGCGGTGACCTACGGCACGGCGGTGAACATCGCCACGGAGTCCTGCTCGCTGGTGGCCGCACACCTCTGCCCGTCCATCATCTCCGACTTCGAGGTCCGCGAGTTCCCCGTTCCCAACTCGGGCTCCCGGGCCACGTCCGTCCCGACGCCCAGTGCCGCCGTTCCCCACCCGGCGGCCCCCACCACGGTTCCGACCACGTCCCCCACCACGGTACCGACCACTTCCCCCACCACCGCGCCAACCACTCCGCCCGCCGGCACCCCCTCATCCCCGCCCAACGCATGAGCCGTCGACTGGTCACTCCGTGGGGGCGACCGCACACGCTCCGCACCTGTTTGCGCTGAGGTTCGAGCGGGCGAGGGGCCGTCGGTATAGGTTCGGCATCGACCAATCCGGCTATGGGCTCAGGTGGCCCAGCGTGGACCCGTGCCGCTGGTCCGACTGGAGGCAAGCCATGGTGCACCACGAAGCGAAGGATCCCTCAGGGGAGTCCTCGCTGGGCCCGGGTGACCACGGACCCCGTCGCGGCGGTCGGCGCTTTCGCCGGCACCATCCCGGGGGCGATGCCGGCGTCCTGAGCCTCCAGGAGAGCGGTGTGGCCGCCATGGCCACCACCGATGTGGGCGCCCACCGCGAGCGCTCCCGCAGCACCAGGCTCCAGAGGGTGGCCCTGGTCCTGGCCCCCATCGCCGTCCTCCTCGTCCTGCGGGACGTGCTGGACCCCGGAGCGTCGCTCCCCGTCCCCCATTTCCCGGCCTCTCTGCAGCCCATGCTGCCGGCCATCGCCCTGATCACCGTCCTGATCCTGGTCATGGTCATTCCCCTGCTCGGGGCCGGTCGGTCCCCCCACATCCTCTACCGGCCCGACGAACTGACGATGACCTTCGACGACGTGCGAGGATCCGAGGGACTGGTCGAGGAGGTGACCAAGACCCTGAACCTCTTCTTGGCCCACCGCACTTTCGCCGAGCAGATGGGCGGCTCACCGCGCAAGGCCATCCTGTTCGAAGGCCCACCGGGTACCGGCAAGACCTATATGGCCAAGGCCATGGCAGCCGAAGCCGGGGTGCCGTTCCTCTTCGTCTCGTCGTCGGCCTTCCAGTCCATGTTCTACGGACAGACCAACCGGAAGATCCGGTCCTACTTCAAGGCCCTGCGCAAGCACGCCCGGCGCGAGGGGGGTGCCATCGGCTTCATCGAGGAGCTCGACGCCATCGGCGGCGCCCGCGGCAACGGGCAGCGTCAGGGTGAGGGAATCCCCGGGGTGGTCAACGAGCTGCTCATCCAGCTCCAGTCCTTCGAACAGACTCCGGCGTCGCTCCGCATCAAGGGTTGGTTCATCGACGGCATCAATTCGTGGCTTCCCGCCCATCGCCGGATGGACAAGCCCCGACACGTGCCGGCCAACATCTTGGTTATCGGAGCCACCAACCGGGCCAGTGACCTCGATCCGGCCCTGCTGCGCCCCGGCCGCTTCGACCGCAACATCTACTTCGGGCTCCCCAGCCGCTCGGGTCGTCGGGACATCATCGACTACTACCTGGGCAAGAAGGCCCACGAGGCCGAGCTGGACGAGCCCACGACGCGGGAGACTCTCGCCGCCCTCACCGCCGGCTACTCGCCGGTGATGATCGAACATCTCCTGGACGAGTCGCTGGTGTGGGCCCTGCGGCGGGGGGCGACCCGGTTCTCGTGGAACGACCTCCAGCACGCCAAGATGACCGAGGAGATCGGTCTGGCCCAGCCCGTCGAGTACACCGAGGCCGAACGGCGCACCATCGCCACGCACGAGGCCGGGCACGCCACCGTGGCCTGGCTGGTGGGCAAGGGCCGCAAGCTCGAGGTACTGACGATCATCAAGCGCAAGGACGCCCTAGGCCTGCTCAGCCACTCCGAGGAGGAGGAGCGGTTCACCAAGACCAAGTCCGAGGTCCGCGCCCTCATCGACATCGCCTTCGGCGGCATGGTGGCCGAGGAGATCTTCTTCGGCGAGTCCTCCACCGGCGTGGCCGGTGACCTGCAGGCGGCCACCCAGAACGCCTGTCAGATGGTCGGGCAATTGGGCATGGGCTCCACCCTGATCTCGTCGGCGGCCATGGAGTACCCGGCCGGCGGGATCGTGTCCAAGGTCCTGGGCAACGACGAGGGCCGGGCCGAGGTGGAAGCGCTCCTGGCATCGTCCAAGGACTCGGTGACCCGGATGCTCGACGAGCACCGCAACGTGGTCGAGGCCCTCCGCGACGCCCTGCTCGAACGGGAGGAGCTGATCGGCGACGACATCCTGTCCGTGATCAGGGAGTCCCAACCCGTGGGCGCCAACGGCGCCGACCGAGACAGTACGGGCACACTGGTGGCCACCCACCGTCGGATCTCCCTGGACCGGGTCTCGCCGGCCGATTGACGGACGCCGACTGGCCGTCGGAACACCGAACCGGAAGTCGGAGCCGTCGTCCCGCCTGGTGTTAGCGCTGCCCCGAGCTGAGCTCGGCGCAGTTGCTGCACCTCCCGCGGAACACCACCTCGACCGTGTCGACGGTCATTCCGAAGCGCTGCACGCGGGGCAGGGACAGGCCGTCCACCCCCAGGGGCTCCACGTCGAAGGTCAGTCCGCATCCCTCGCACACCAAGTGGTGGTGATCGGGACCCACCTTGGGGTCGTAGCGGGTGGTGCCGTCGGACAGCCGGATCTCGCTGATCTCGCCCATACCCACCAGCTCGTTGAGTGTGTTGTAGACGGTGGCCAGGCTGACCTCGGGCAGCACCCGGCGCGCCCCGGCCAGCACCTGCTCGGCGCTGAGATGGACGTGCTCGCCGTGCAGGGCGGCGACCACGGCCCGACGCTGCGGCGTGATACGCCAACCCCGCTCCTGCAGCCGCTCCGCCAGTGGTGCGGCCACCTCAGCCCCGCCGCTCCTTCACGCCCTGGGCGACCCGCTCGCCGAACTCGGGGTCGGCGGCCCGGAAGTGGGCGATGCTCCGCTCGACGATGCCGTCCCCCACGGGACCGTCCGACACCGCCCCCAGGCCACCGGCGATGTTGTCGACGAG
Source organism: uncultured Acidimicrobiaceae bacterium (assembly GCA_963737625.1). Taxonomy (GTDB): domain Bacteria; phylum Actinomycetota; class Acidimicrobiia; order Acidimicrobiales; family RAAP-2; genus Bog-756. Next base: position 222,172 of record CAVTTK010000005.1, on the reverse strand, counting down.
GCGTGCCTGGGCTTCCGGCGGCTGCAGCCGGTAGAGGTCACCAGCCTGGGTGAAATCGTCGGTGTCACGGGAGTCCCAGTCGTAGCTCCCGGTGGCACCGGCCACCTCCAGCGGGGCGGCGTAGGGCTGCCCGGTCTCGACGGGACCGTCGAAGCTGTTGGGCTCGTAGTTCTTGGCCCGCCCCCCGTTGCCGTGACCGGCCATCAGCCCGTCCCGGCCGTAGTTGTGGGCCTCGGTGGCCCGGGGGGCGTTGACCGGAAGCTGCGTGTGGTTGATGCCCAGGCGGTAGCGATGGGCATCGCCGTAGGCGAACAGACGGCCCTGGAGCATCTTGTCCGGTGAGGGCCCGATGCCGGGCACGAAGTTGCCCGGGTCGAAACCCGACTGTTCGACATCGCCGAAGTAGTTGTCGGCGTTGCGATTGAGGGTGAGCCTTCCCACCTCGTGGAGCGGGTACTGCTTCTGTGACCACACCTTGGTCAGGTCGAAGGGATTGACCGTCGCCGTCGCCGCCTGCTCGGGGGTCATGACCTGCACGCTGACCGTCCACGACGGGAACTCCCCGCGCTCGATGGCCTCGATCAGGTCCAACTGGTGGCTGTCGGGGTTGAGGCCAGCCAACTCGGCCGCCTCGGAGGAGTCGAGGAACCCGATGCCCTGGTCGGTCTTGCAATGGACCTTGACCCACACCGGCTGACCACTGGCGTTGGCCCACTGGTAGGTGTGGGAGCTGAAGCCGTCCATGTGCCGGTAGGAAGACGGGATACCCCGGTCGCCGAACAGCCAGGTGAACATGTGGGTGGCCTCGGGCGAGTGGGAGAAGAAGTCCCACACGTTGTCCGGCTCCTGGTGGTTGGTGAAGGGATCCGGCTTCTGGGAGTGGATGAAGTCGGGGAACTTCAGCGGGTCCCGGATGAAGAAGATGGGGGTGTTGTTACCTACCAGGTCATAGTTGCCGTCCTCGGTGTAGAACTTCACGGCGAAGCCGCGCGGGTCACGAACGGCATCGGCCGACCCGCGTCCGCCGGCCACCGTGGAGAACCGGAGGAACGTCTCGGTCTCCTTGCCCACCTCGGAAAGGAAGGCGGCCCGGGTCCACTGGGTCACGTCCCCAGTGACCACGAAGGTGCCGTAGGCGGCCGATCCGTTGGCGTGGACCACCCGCTCGGGGATCCGCTCCCGGTTGAAGCGGGCCAGCTTCTCCAGCAGGTGCTGATCCTGGAGCAGCACCGGCCCGTCGGGGCCCGCCGTCTGACTGTGCTGGTTGTCGGCGACGGGGGCTCCGGACTCGGTGGTGAGGACGGGCTTGGGCATGGCTACCTCCACGGGGATGGGCTCTGGCTTCGCAGCCATCACGGCTGTCCTGACCGTCGGCTTGATGATCTAAGAACTGTTCCAACTTTAGAACGATTCTATACAGGCGTCAACGTCATTCCTTCCTCCCTACCCCGTCCGAGGGGCTCCCACTCGGGTCCTCCGGACAGAAACCGTCAGAGTCAGGCACGAATGCGGTGGCCCGAATCCTTCGGTTCGGGCCCGACTATGCCGATACTGAGGGTTGGAACGCTTTCGTCAAGATGGATGCACCCGGCGTGTCACGCCAACAGCGCTCCTGCGGAGGGCGGGCAGACCGTGCCGCTTGAACCTGAGAGTGGGCCAGCCGCTCCCCCGGCCCCGGCCGCGTCTTCGCCGGCACCCGCGCCACCGCCCCCGGATCCATCGCCCGGCGGCGAGCGACCAGACGGGGGCCGTCCGACCGGTGCTCGGCTCCCGCGGCGCCGGTGGATGAGCCCCAGCATCCGGACCTCGCTCATGGTGGTGATGCTGATCCCGCTGACCGTGTCCCTGGGTCTGGCCTCGACCGTGGTGGTGAACAAGTTGTCGTCGCGCCATGAGGCGGTCGCCACCCGACAGGCATCCCTCGATCTCGACTCGCTCCTGCGGGCGCGGGTGGATGTCTACGCCGAGTACGTCGCCAGCCAGTCCATCGTCACCGCCCGTGCCTACAACGTCGCCCCCGCCGTCCTCGATTCGCTGCTCGGGGCGAACGTCCAGGCCGAGCTGGTGGCAGCCCGGCGGGCCGTGGACCACCAGACGACCTTCGCCCCTCACGGTTCCCTCCACGCCGATCACACCCAGTTGGAGGCGCTGCGCCGTTCCGTCGATGCGGCCACGGCGACCCCGGAGCAGGTGACAACGCTCTTCACCCACATCGACTCGACGGTCGAGGACAGCTGGCAGGACATCTACGACCACCTGGTGGACACCAGCGAGTCGTCGGACACCCCGACCACCAGACACCGGCTCCAGGCCCTCGGCCTGTCGTTCCAGGGGTTCACCGCCGGTATCGGTGAGGAGAGCCTGCAGGGTGGAGGATCGCTCGAGACGCTGCTGACCGCGGCAGGGACGCCTCGCCAACTGCAGAGCCTCATCGTCAGCCACCAGCAGTTCACGGACTCCACCCGGACCTTCCCCGGATCGCTGGGACCACGGGCCACCGAGGCCTGGAAGGCCCTGACCAATGACCCCATGAACAACCGGTTCTCGGCCTACGTGCGCACGGCCATCACCGTCGGCCTCGGCCACCTGCCTCCGCCGGTGGCCACCAGCTCCACCGGGATCACCAGCATCGCCCGCACCGAGGTGGTCTGGGCCAGCTCACTGTCGGCACTGGTCCTGGCCAGCTCCGCCGACCTCCGAACGGCCACGGCGGCCCAGGCGGGCTCGGCCACGGCGACACTCCTGGTCACCTGTCTCCTCATGGTGCTGTTCTTCGGCGTGGCCATGGGTGCGGTCTACGTCCTCGGCCGTCAGGTCCGGCGGCCCCTGGACCGCATGGTCGCCGCCGCCTCGTCCGTCCGCGAGGGGGAGCTCGAGATCCCCCTGCTCGACGAGTCCGGTCCCAAGGAACTGGCCATGGCCGCCGCGGCGTTCAACGAAATGGCCGCCACCCTACGGGCGGTGCAGATGCAGGCCATCGCCCTATCCGGAGGCGACCTCGACGATCCCGTCCTCCGACGCCAACTGCCCGGCCGTACCGGAGCTGCCCTCCAGACCGCGCTCGACGAGCTGCACCAATCCGTGCAGTCGGGCGAGCTGGAGCGCGAGGCCCTCTTCGAGCGGGCCACGCGCGACTCCCTCACCGGCCTCCTGAACCGGGGGGCGGCACTCGAGGCCCTGGAGCTCGACCTGGCCAGCGTCCGCCGCAGCCAGGGCGAGCAGGTACTCACCCTCTTCTTCATCGACCTCGACGACCTCAAGTCCGTCAACGACTCGATCGGGCATGACGGGGGGGATGCGGCCATCCGGGCCGTGGCCGACGCCCTGCGGGCCACCACCCGGGCGTCGGACGTCGCCGCCCGTTTCGGCGGCGACGAGTTCGTCGTCGGCTGGATCGGAAGCCGCGACTCCCAGGTCCCGGCCCTACTCGCCCAACGGATCGGCGCGCACGTGGCCGCCTCGCACATCGGGGACGGCGACCATCCCGTGGCGCTGGCCTGCAGCATCGGTGTGGCGGTCTCCGAACCGTCCGACACCGCCATCGGCATGGTGATCGAGCGGGCCGACCAGGCCCTCTACGACGCCAAAGCCCACGGCAAGGGCCAGACCCGCTGGTTCAGTCAGATCGACGTCGAGCCGGCCGATGCCCAGGTCATCCCCCCGCTCACCCGATGAGGGGCGCCGTGGCGGGCTCCCCGGAACGCCAAGGGTTCAGACGGGACGGTGGTCCATCACCAGACAGTTGCTGGTGGCCGTGGCGACCACCGTGCCGGTGCCGTCGACGATCTCGGCCGTGGCGAAGGCCACCCGTCTCCCCCGCTTGGTCACCGCTCCGGTGGCCCGGAGCACTCCGCTCTGGCTGGTCACCGGCCGCAGGTAGCTGACGGAGATGTCGATGGAGGTGTACCCGACCCCCGCCTCCAGGGTGGAGTGCACGGCACAGCCGGCCACGGTGTCGGCCAACGTGCAGACCAGTCCGCCGTGGACCACGCCGATGGGGTTGTAGGCCGATTCGTCGGGCTCGCACTCAAAGACCACCCGGCCGTTCTCCACCTCCACCGGCCTCATGAGGAAGAGGGCGGCGATGGGCGCCGGGGGCAGAGTCCCGTCCATGAGGGCCGCCAGCAGCTCGAGCCCGCTCACGGTGGTGCCGGCCGCGGCAGTGGCCATCGGGTCGAACCAGGTCACCGTGCGGGAGCGGGGCTCACCCCAGTGGGGCGGGGCAGACGCCGTCGTGTCGTTGGCCACCATGGCTCAGGCCGCCGACCGGTCGATGGCCACGACCGTGAGATCGGATCCTTCGTCGGCCAGCATCTCGGCACAGGCCAGTCCGATACCGCTCGATGCTCCCGATACCGGTGCTGTCCGCCTGCGGGATTCCATGGGTCGCTCCTGGGGCCGGAGGCTCGAGGCGATTCCCCTTCCCCGACATACCCACTCTAGCCCAGTGCATTTTATAATGCAACTGACTCATATCGACCGACCCTCCGTCGGCCGACTCGGCGTGGCCCCGGATCGAGGTGGCGCGTCAGCCGGAGCGGACGGGAAGCAGGATCTCGTCGGCCGGCCGGTTCTTGGCGCCCGGGCCGGCCACCGCCCGCACCGAGCGGGCGTCGAGCGCTTCACCGCACGACGAGCAGGTGGGGACGACGGTGGCTTCGTGGTCACAGGACTTGTGTTCCACGATGATCGGCGGGCCCTCGGCCGCCTCCCACTGATCGCCCCACTGGCGCATGGCAGTGAGCACCAGCCAGAGGTCCCGACCCTTGTCGGTGAGGCGGTAGTCGTAGCGGACGGGGTGCTCCTGGTAGGGCACACGGACCAGGACGTCCCGCTCCACCAGGTGGTCGAGGCGATCGGTCAGGATATTGCGTGAGATCCCCAGGCGCTGATGGAAGTCGTCGAACCGGGTGACGCCCAAGAAGCAGTCCCGGACGATGAGCATCGTCCACCACTCCCCCACCACCTCGAGGGTCTGGGCCACCGAGCAGTTCATGTCTTCAAAACTCTTCCTGCGCATGGCCCCAGTGTACTGGGTTGCATGGTGCAATGCACTAGCCGTCGGCCGGAGTCCGGACCGGCTGAGCCGGCGCGGCCCGACGGGATCGGGAGCGGACCTCCCTACCAGAGGCTGTTCCAGTCCTCGGGCTCCAGCCAACCCACCGGCCCCCCGTCGTCCGGGCGGGGCACCCGGAGGGTCTCGCTGTCGATCCAGGTTGGTTGGTCGAAGCCGGCCCGCTTCCAGTGCCGCAGGGGCACGGACTTCCAGTCCCGGCTCTTCACCCCACCCTCGGAGTAGCCCGGACGGACCAGCAGGTCGGTGGGCGAGCCGGCCACGACCACACACCGACGGGACTTGCCCCCGATGTCGGGCTGGTCGGCGTCGGGGTCGTCGAACGGGACCCAGGCGAACACCACGGCGGCGACCCAGGGGTCGGCCCGGTCGAACTCCTCCTCTTCGAGCGGGGTGAGTGAGGCGCGCCGGTTGAGCCGTGGTGCCGAGCTGCCTCCCCGTTCGTCGACGGCGGATGCGGCGTCGGACCCGGACGCAGCTTCGGCGGACGAAGCCGTCCGGCCGGGTCCGGCCCCGCCTGATCCCCGATTCGACCGTTCCTGCTTGCGGGCCCGGCGCACCTGCTCGCCCGCCTTTCTGGCCACCTCCATCTTCCGGCGGCGCTCCTCGGCGTCCTTCTGCTTCTTCAGCCGGCGGGCCTCCCGCTGTTCCGGCGTGGTCCCCCGGTCGGTGCCGGCGGCGGCGTCCACCGGGGGCCCGGTCTCGGCCACCGGCGCCGTCCCGGTGGCCTCCCAGTCGGTCAGGCCGAACCGGTCGTCGGTGGCCGCCAGCCCGAAGCACAGATCGGAGGCCGGCATGTCGGCATCGGCGACGGAGGCCAGCATGGCGCCGATGACGGCGTCGGGGAACTCCCCACGCACCTCCTCGAGGGCGGCGACCAACTGCTCGTGGGTCGGATCATCCGAGTGGTCCCCGAGCACCTCGATGGTCCGGCTCATGCAGGCGTCGGCCACCACGGCAGCCAGGTAGGGCAGCGACGCCCGGTACTGCGGTCGGGTCACCACACCGGTCGGGTCACGGTGCTTGCGCAGTGCCTTCAGGGCGTTGGCCACCGACGTCGGCGCCTGAAACGAGGGGTCGTCCGTCCGGACCAGGGCCGCCTTCAGCTCCTCACGGCCCACCCGGGACACGGCGCAGCGCACCATGGAGGCTCGGTCGGCGTCGGTGATCTGGCGCTCCATCGGTTCTCCTCCCTGGCCGGGCCCCCTCCACAGGGTGTCGGCGGGTGCTCATCATCGCAGAGTGGGATGGCGACCTGGACCGCGGCCCTCGGGCGATACTGAGCACATGGCTCCACGCCCCGGGACCGGTGACGACCTCGACTTCCAGCCTTCGGTGGGCCCACCGTCCGGACCTGCCCCATCGGACGGCCCTTCCGCCGCACGGACCGGGGGGCTGGGGCCCTTTGTCACGTTCATCGAGTACCAGCGGCCCGATGGGCTGGTGGCCCGGTGGGACTCCCGACGCCACCGGAAACAGGCCGGGAGCGAATCCAGCGGGAGCTCGACCATCGCCACCTGGTGGGCTCCCCGGGCCCGGGGATGGTGGATCGCCGTCCTCTTCGCCGTGGGGTCGGCCCTCTTCGCCATCGGTGCCGTCCCCGGTTACGCCGGTGCCGTGGGCGTCCGGGTGGACTCGGTCACCTTCTTCGTCGGCTCCCTGTTCTTCACCTCGGCCGGCTTTCTCCAGTACCGCGAGTCGGTGGACGCCGGTGCCACCGGGCCCCCACGCGGGTGGGCGAAGGTCGTCGTCTACCGACCGGGCCAGATCGACTGGTGGGCCTGCGGGGTCCAACTGATCGGGACGTTGTACTTCAACGTCAGCACCGGGGTGGCCATGGGTCAAGATCTCTCCGTCCAGACCGCCCAGCAGCACGTGTGGCGACCGGACGCCATCGGGTCGGTCTGCTTTCTGGTGGCCAGCGGCCTGGCCTGGTTCGAGGTGTCCCATGGATGGTGGTCCTGGTCGCCGTCCAGCCTCTCGTGGTGGATCACCGCCCTCAACCTGACGGGATCCATCGCCTTCGGTGTCTCGGCCGTCGCCGCCTACATCATCCCGGCCACGGGCCAGATCTGGCACGTGGAGCTGTCCAACCTGGGGACCTTCGTCGGTGCCCTGTGCTTTCTGGTCGGAGCGTTGCTGCTGTTGCCGGAGCGGACGGCGGGGCTTGAGTCGTCCCCACCACCACCACCGCCGCCCCCCACGGCCCCGCCGGTGGCCACGGTGTGACCACCGGGACTACGACGGGGCCGAGGAGCGGTGTTGGAGCACCGGCGTGGTCGGGCGCGCCCCGACCAGCCGGGTGCCCACGGCGATCAGGAGGTCTCCGGCCCGGACCCGGAGGGGCAGGGGAGGGCGCGCCGACACGGGAGCGCACCGGCCCACGACCGTGGGGATGGCGGTGACGGCTGCGCTGGATGACCGAGTCGTCGGCGATTTGATGGAGCAGTTGGGGGTGCATGGAATTGCCTCGGGATGGAATTGCTTCAGGACGGACCAGGAGCCAGAGGCCCGGCAGGTCGGTGGAACAGAGGGCGGGTGCCGGGCGGGCGACCACGTCTGGACGGAGCCGCAGGGTGTCGCCAGGACGTCGGAGAGAGCGGGGCTCAGCTCGTCCCGGCTGGGGAGGCCTTCAACCGGCCGACGGTGACCCTGGGAGGGTCAGGCCGTATGGAGGGAGATCGGTCGAGAGGCCCGCTCGTGGAGCATGCCGGACATGGCGCTGTCGGTTACCGGGTTCATCGGGCATCTCCTTTCGTGGCGGGCGTGTCGTCCTCCCGTGCATGATAGCAAGCCCGGTTGCGCCGGAGAAGACCCCACTCCCGATGTGGTGGTGGCCGTCAGGGCCGTAGTGGCGAGGGCCCACCGAAGTGATCGTGGAGCACCGTGCGGGCGGCGTAGACCCCGCACATCCCGTGCACCCCGGCGCCGGGGGCCGTGGATGCCGAACACAGATAGACGCCGTCCAGAGGTGTCCGGTACGGGTTCCACCGGACAGTGGGCCGGAACACCGTCTGGAGCAGCGTGGAGGCCCCTCCGGCGATGTCGCCGCCCACGTAGTTCGGATTGTGCTCCTCCTGCTGGGCCGCAGTCCGGACGGTCCGGGCCAGCACGAGGTCCCCGAACCCGGGGGCGAACCGCTCGATCTGCGCCTCGATGGCCCGGCTCATGTCCACCGTGGAACCCGACGGGACGTGGCAGTAGCCCCACAGGGCCTCCTGCCCCTCCGGCGCCCGGGAGGCGTCGGCCACACCCGCCTGGACCACGATGCAGTACGGCCGCTCAGGGTGCCGACCGGCGTTCACGTCGGCCTCGCTGGCCGCCACCTCGGCGAACGTGCCTCCGAGATGCAGGGTCCCAGCCCTTCGGCACACATCGGCGCGCCACGGCACCGGGCCGGACAGGGCCCAGTCCACCTTGCACACCCCCGGCCCGTAGCGGAATCGACCGAGGGAGCGCCCGTACCGGTCCGGCAGCGCCTCCCCCGCCATGTCGGTCAGTCCCTTGGGGGAGGTGTCCACCACCACCGCCGTGGCCGGCGGGAGCTCGGCCAGCGAGCGGACCCACTGCCCGGTGACCACCGTCCCGCCCAGCCGCTCCAGCTCGGCGACCATGGCGTCGGTGATGACCGAGCTGCCCGTCTCGACCACCGGCCACCCGGCGGCATGGGCGATGAGGGTCAGGAAGAGGCCGAAGGCTCCCGTCAGCGGGGAGGTGAGGCGGGCCATGGAGTGGGCCGAGACGCCGGCCAGCAACGCCTTCGCCGGCTCGGACCCGAACCGTCCCACCAGCTTCGACGCCGGCAGGAGTCCGGGGAGACCGAACCGGGCCAGCGAAAGCGGATGCCGCGGGATCGATCGCAGAGGCGAGAGGATGGTGTCGCCCAGGGGACCGGCGCCCGCGACCAGCGGACCCAACAGGCGGCGGTAGGCCGGGCCATCGGCGCCCAGCGACTCGGCCGTCCCCTCCACCGAGGAAAGGGCGGCGGCGGCCTGACCGCCGTCGAGAGGATGGGCGAAGGGGACCTCCGGCTGACGGAGCCTGGCCCGAAGACCGTCGAACGCCGGCTGCCGGAAAAACGGGGACGTGAGCACCATGGGGTGGGCCGTGGAGCACACGTCGTGGCGGAATCCCGGAAGCGTGAGGGCCTCGGTCCGGCAACCTCCGCCGACCGTGTCCGCCCCCTCGACCACGGTGACCCGCAGGCCGGCGGACGCCAGGGTCACCGCCGCGGCCAGGCCGTTGGGGCCCGACCCCACCACCACCACGTCGATCTCGCTCACCCTCTGGCCGCCTGTCGGTTCATACCGATCACAGTGCCTCGTGGCGCGGGTGTCCGACCAATTGGTGCCCTCATCCCTCGGGTCATCATCCCTCCAGGGTGGCCGGTCAGGGCACCGAAGGGAAGGGTGGCTGCCGGTGGAACCTGATGGGGCTGCCATCCCCTTCCGCTCGCCCAGTCTCCTCGGAACCCGTCATGCCGCCCGGCCTTCCGGCCCCGATGGGCGGCCTTCTTGGCCCCATGGGGGACCCACCACCCGGGCCCCACGGGCGGCTCCTGGGCGGCTTCCACGACCGCCGGCGTCGGGATCCGCCCCGACCCTCCGGTTCGGTGAAGGAATCCCTGGTCAACGGCCCCTACCTCCCCAGCTCAAGCTGGCGGCCCTTCGGTCCGATGGAAGGGGCAACCCCGGTGGAAGAGGACGGCGCCACCCGGTGTTGTACCGATGAGAGGAGGTCATCCCCAGCCCGTGGTCCAAGAGGTTGTGGGATAGAGAGCATGGAACAGATCGATCGGAAGTACGAGGACGACGTGGAGCAGGTTGCAGCGATGGAGCAGAACGGGGCTACGACCGGCGAGGTCGGCGTCGAGCATCGGGAACCGACTCCCGGCGACGTATTGCGCACCCTCCCCACCGAGGCACAGCAGCGAGGCACGCGGTTCATTTCGGCCCAGGCCATGCAGGCCAAGCTGTTCTCGGTCTACGACGCCGCCGCCGCGGCCGAGGACGCTCTGGCCCTGGTGCAACAGCAGCTGACGCTGACGCTGAACCGGAGTTACTACGACGCCGACGAGATCGAGAGCATGGCATCGCAGCTGGACTCGCTGCTGGCCCTGGAGTCGATCGACCTCGAGCTCGAGCAGCTGGAGCAGGACGACCTGGTGTCCGAGGGCTGACCCACAGCCCCATGACACCGGAGCCCGCGCCGACGGCGGTGCTACTCCGAACGCAGGAGTAGTGCGGTCGGCGTGCGGGCGGCGATTCGCCCCGGAACCGCCGACACCACGACGGCCAGGAGCAGGGCGCCCACGGCGATGAGGGCCACGGTCGACGACGGCACGGTGGGTGTCGGTATCACGTCGATCTCGTGGGCGAAGAGAATCCACAGTGAGCGGCCGACGATGATTCCCAGCGGGACGCCCACCACGGTCCCGATGAGTACCGCCACCATGGACTGCCAGGTGACGGTGGCCGCCAACTGCCGGTGGGTGAAGCCCAGCGTCTTGAAGACGGCCAGTTCGCGCCGGCGACGCCGCACCGAGGCGACCAGGGTCAGGCCGAGGGCGGCGATGGCGCCGGCGGCCAGCGCCACGCCGAGGATGGCCGGAGTGCTCCCCATCGACCGGTAGTTGACGATCTCCGCCGGTCGCTGGACGGGCAGCACGGTGACCCCGTAGTCAGCGGGCGTGCTGACGGCCGAGGCGATCCGTTGCAGGGAGCGGAATCCGGGGGTGCTGACCCCGGACTTCATACGCACCACGATGGCGGTCGGCCCGGGCGCGTACCCGGGAAGGTCGGGATAGCCGGCCTCATCGCCGTTCGAGGGGAAGGCCTCCGCGGAGAGCAAAGCCCCGGTCCCCATCTCGAGGTGTTGATTGCCCTGGCCCCCACCGATCGTGGGCATGGTTGCCGTGCCCACGATCAGGAAGCGGACCGCCTTGAACCCGTTGTCGACGACCACCGTGTCACCGACCCGCTTGTGCACCTGGCTCAAGGTGACCGCACCGAGGACGATCTGATCACGGCCTTCGACCCCGTGTCCGGACAACAGGGGCGGCGCCACCGTGGCCCGCGGCGCCTCATCCAACACGGGAACCGAGTGCTGACCGTCGATATGCATCACGTCGAACGAGATCCCGGACCACGCCGCCACCCGGTGGTCGTGGGCCAAGAGGCGAGAGGCCTGGGCGTCGGGGATGACTCCACCCTGGTTGGCCGTGAGCTCATAGGTCCAATTCCACCCATACAGGGCGGGACGGGAGATCAGGGTCTGGAGGCTGGCGCCGAAGGTCACCGTGGCCACCACCACCAGCACGGCGAGGACCGATCCGAGGATGGCCGAGCGCACGGGGACGGCATTGCGCCCGCCACCCGGCTCGAGGGCGAATCGGACTCCGGTGACGGCTGGTTCCGGCATCCCCGACGAGGCGGCATACCCGGCGATGACCGAACGGTGGGCGTCCGGTCGTTGGTGCAGGTGTCGGCGGCGATCGGGAGCGAGGCCGTAGGCGACCAGGACGGCCACGGCGCTGAGGGCCACCACCAGGACGAGAGCACCCAGTCCGAGCACGGTCCAATCGAAGGCCACTCCGGGCGTCGGGTCGACGGGGTGGACCGGGCCCAGGGGGAAGAGCGCGGAGAGGGCGACCGCCACGCCCGACGCCACGACCGATCCGATGACCACGCTGCCCACCGTTCCGACCAGGCCGTCGCCCACGGTCACCGCCCGACCACCGCCGAGGGCACGCAGGACCTCCCGATCCTCGGCACCCAGTCGAAGCTGGCGGCCGATGATCTGGGCGGCAATCAACAATGTGGCCAGAGCGCAGATGCCGCCGAACACCCCGAGAGCGATCGATTCGGGCTTGATGGCCCGCTCGGCCTTGGCCTCGATGGCGGGAGCGGAGTTCGCGGCGAACGGTCCGAAGCCCCTCGGGAGGATGCGGGCAATCTGACGTTGGACGAGGGCCACGTTGTGGCTGCCTCCGGACACCTTGACGGCCGCGGCACTGAAGTAGGCGCAGCAGTGGAGGAGCGACGTGGTGAGCGCCGGCGTGAAGATGAGGGCGTTGGAGCTGTTGCCGGCATCGGTGTCGTCTTCCACCACCGAGCTGGCCTGGACCACGATCCCCACGAGACGGGCGGTGAACCGACGGTACGGGGCTACCGCAGCCGTGCCGAACTGCGCCAGGTTGGTCTGGGTGTTGGTGTAGATCCCGAAGCGGACCACCTGGCCCACGTGGAGCCCGAACACCCCGGCGGTGGTGGGGGACACCATGAACTCGCCGGGCCGGGCCGGGTTGAACAGCCGGCCCTGGATGACACTGGGGGTGTCGAGGTGCCCACCGGCGGCTCCCTCGAACCCGATGGCCTCTCCGGCACTGGCCGGGAAGGCGGCCGGGCTCTCGGGGACACCGTGGCCGTCCAGGGGGATGATGTTGAACCCGGACTCGCCGTCGACGGCGTCCACGTGGGGCAGATGGGCGATCTTCGGCTCGATGGTCGGGTTGTACCCGAGACCGGCTTCGCCGGGCATGGGATTGACGAACGAGGTCACCCCGTTCAGATCCGACGGGTTGGTGCTGGCCAGGTAGGTCGGAAACGAGGACTGGGTCCGTCGGGCGCCGGCGATCGAGCCCATGGCCAGTCCACCCACCAACCCGGTGAGCACGATGAGCGTCACGTACCCACCCCACCGGCGTCTGAAGGTGGCCCGGAACCGGTACCAGGCGACCGGCGGGGCGCCCGATCTCATGACTCGGCCCGATCCGCCACCGGCAGGGTGCCATCGACGCAGCCACCCAGTCCCCGTCTCGGCTCCCTCACGACGATGCCCATCCTCCCGTCAGTCTGATCGCGCCCGGGTCCCCGGCCAAGGGCGCCAGCCCAACGGGCCGACGGGTGCTACTACCACTCGGCGACATCCCTCCCCCGGCCCGGACGCCACCGCCCCGGGGCCGAGGCTCATCCTGGTCAGAGGCCTGGCCGACTACGGTTGTCGGCCATGGACAGGGTCCGGGTGGTGCTGGCGGAGGACAACGCCCTCCTGCGGCAGGGGGTGGAGAAACTCATCGCCCAACAGGACGGGCTGGAGCTGGTGGGTACGGCCGACGACCTCCCCGGGCTACTGGCCCTGGTCGAGGACGTGGAGCCCGCCGTGGTGGTCACCGACATCCGGATGCCCCCGACCGGGACCGACGAGGGCATCCAGGCCGCAGCCCACCTGCGCCAGCACCGGCCGGACATCGGGGTGGTGGTGCTCAGCCAGTACGCCAACCCCGAGTACGCCCTGGCCCTGCTGTCCGACGGATCGGCCCGCCGCGCCTACCTGCTGAAGGAGACCATCGCCGGGGTCGACGAGTTGGCCACGGCCATACGCACCGTGGCCGAGGGAGGATCAGTGGTCGACCCGGCAGTGGTCGACGCCCTGGTCGGAGCCTCGACACCCCGCCGTCCGTCGGACCTCGACCGCCTGACCTCGCGGGAGATGGAGACGCTGTCCGAAATGGCCCAGGGCAAGAACAACGCCGCCATCGCCGCCTCCCTGTTCCTGTCGGAGCGGGCGGTGGAGAAGCACACCAACGCCATCTTCTCCAAGCTCGGCCTGACCGAGGAGGAGGACGTCAACCGCCGGGTGAAGGCGGTGCTCATCTATCTGGGAGGCCCGGCCACCGGGTAGCCACACCCACGGGGAGTGCTAGCTCCCTGTCTCGTGGCTAGCCGGCGTGCGACAATTGCCCATCATGGAGACCACCGACACCCTCCCGGTACTGGTCGTGGACGATCAGGCTCCCTTCCGCATGGCGGCCAAGGCCGTGGTGGGGCGGATGGACGGCTTCGCCGTGGTCGGTGAGGCCACCGACGGGGAGGAGGCCGTGGCCATGGCCGCCGAGCTCCACCCGGCCCTCGTGCTCATGGACATCAACATGCCCGGGATGAACGGCGTCGAGGCCACCCGGCGCATCGTGGCCACCGAGCCCGACACCGTCGTGATCCTGTGCTCCACCTACACACCCCAGGACCTGCCTCCCGACGCCTCCACCAGTGGCGCCCTGGCCTACGTCAACAAGGAGGAGTTCGGACCTTCCGAGCTCAAGCGCATCTGGGCCGAGCGGGACACCATCGAGTTCCTCCCCACCTGAGCGCCGCCGGACCGGTCGGGGTCACCCGGCCCGTCGACCCCCCGCCTCAGGTGATCGGGATCGAGCCCCGCACCGTCGAACCAGCGCCCGGAGCGGAATCCCACCGGACAGACCCCCCGATGGCACCGAGACGGTCGCTCATGTTCATGAAGCCGTGTCCGGCCTGGGCCACTTTGGCGTCGAAGCCCGGCCCATCGTCGGTCACCGTGAAGAGCAGCCCTCCCTCCTCCTCCCACACCCGCACCTCCACGTGGGACTCCGAGGCGTGCTTGGCCGCGTTCTGCAGGGCTTCGAGGCAGCAGAAGTACACGGCTGCCTCGACATCGGGGGAGAAGCGGCCGACGTCGTCGACCGATGTGGTCACGTCGAGCGGGCTCCTCGAGGCCACCGCCCGCAGAGCCTCGGGCAGGCCGTTGTCCATGAGGAGGGGCGGGTAGATGCCGTGGGCCAGGTCCCGGAGCTCCTGCACTGTGGCCTTGACCTCGAGGGCGATCTCGTCGAGGGCCTGGGCGGCGGCCTCGGGGTCCTCGGCCACCAGGTCCTTGACCAGGCGGACGTTCACGGCCAGCGCCACCAGGTGCTGCTGGGCGCCATCGTGGAGGTCCCGTTCCACCCGACGACGCTCGGCGTCGGCCGCGGCCACGATGCGGGTGCGGGAGGCCCGGAGCTCGGCCGCCTGACGGCGGACCTCGTCCAGCGTGGACTGGAGGGCCGAGTCCAGGTTGACGTTGTGGAGGGCCAGTCCGACCTGGCGGGAGAGCTCCGTGAGGGTCAGGTCCTCCTGCTCGTTGAACGGGGGCTCGGTGGTGGGCCGCTCCACCACCACCAGGCCCAGCAACTCGCCGCCATAGGTGATGGGGCACACGCGGAGCTGGGCGTGGTCCCGGCCGGCAATGACCGCCGGCAGCCACACCGACGTCCAGGCGTTCCCCGACACGCCGGCCCTGGCCACCACGGGCTGCTCCTGGGGTCCGATGTGCAGCGTGCCCGGTCCGTGGTCGGGGATGGAGGCGCTCCGCTCCAGCACCTCACTCGAGCCGGTGAACACCTCGGCACTGGTCAGCACCATCGACTTGTGCAGTGACTCGGTGAGCTGCAGGAGCAGCTCGTCCATGGTCACGGCCCGGGTCAGCCGGGTGCTGAAGGTCTTGACCACGTCGTCGGGCACGGCATCGGTGCCGTAGACCAACCGTTGGGCGAACTGTTGGACCCGCTGGTGGGAGACGGACGCGCCGAGCGCCACGATGGCGGCGGCCAGAATGGACAGACCGAGTACCTCACGGTCCTGGGAGCCTGGCTCGTGGCCGAAGCCCAGAATGACCAGGACGTAGACGGCCAGGACCACCGCGGAGAGGCCGGTGACCGTCAGCAGCGACACCAGTACCCGATCGGACTTCCCGAGTAGTCGGGGGACGGTGGCGCAGGCCACGCCGATCGGCACCAACACCGTGCCTCCGGCGGCGATGGCCCAGGGATGGACCGGCCACTTGACCAACAGGTACAGCCCCACCACCACCAGCCCCAGCTCGAAGGTGGCCACTGCGCCGCCGGCCATCAGTTGCAGCCGCTGCCGATCCACCCCCGGTGCCGAGCGGTAGCGACGCGACGCACCGATCACGCCCACGGCCACGGCCACCAGCCAACCGATGACGGCGGCGGTGTCACTCAACCGTCCCGGGCCGAACCAGGCCCACAGGCCGAAGGCCAGCCCGGCGGCGTAGGCCACGACGACGGTGACCAGCCGGGTCCGGGAGGTCAGCCGCCCGTCGGGGATCGACAGCAGGAAGTGCACCCCGACGGCCATGAGGACCGCGGGCAGCAGGGTGGCCAGGAATCGGGCGGCATGTCCGGTGCCTCCGGCCGTGGTCTGGCCGACCACGGCCGCGGTGAGGGTGGCCGCGCCCAGCAGGGCCGCCAGCGCCAGCAGACGGCCCAGGCGGCGGAGCTCGGGGCGGACCAGGAGGAACAGGGCGGCCACCACCCAGCCCAGGGTGAGCTCGATGCGGATGGCCTCGGCCGTGGTGAGCCCCGCCGATGCCGCCTTGGCGAAGCCCAGCGCCACCACGACCAGGGCCGGCACCACCAACAGCACCGAGGTCGAGATGCGGATCCGGTCACCGCGGCCATCGGCCAGGGCCACCGGCTGCGGCCGCGACGGATGCCCGCTAACGGACGACCCCACGGGTAGGTCCGCGCCTTCGGCGGTGGACGCCCGCGCCGCGGCCGCCGGCGTGGTGGTCACGTCGCCTCGTGCACGGCGGCCGCACTCCGGTCCGGTGCCTCCACCATCTGCCCGTCCCGCATGTAGATCAGGTGCTCGGCGGCCTTGGCCACGTCGTTGTCGTGGGTGACCAGGACGATCGTCTGTCCCCCGTGGTGCAGCCGCGACAGCAGCTCGACGATCTCGTGGCCGCTGTCGGAGTCGAGCGCACCGGTGGGCTCGTCGGCCAGCAACAGGGTCGGCTCGTTGGCCAGGGCCCGGGCGATGGCCAGCCGCTGGCGCTGCCCTCCCGAGAGGGACCCGGGCACGGCCTTGGCCTTGTCGCCCACACCGAGGAGGTCGAGGAGGTCACGGGCCCGGCTCTCGGCCGGCTTGCGCTTGGTGCCGGCGATGATGGCCGGGAGGGCCACGTTCTCCAGGGCCGTCATGCTCTCCAGGAGGTTGAAGAACTGGAACACGATCCCGATATGCTCCCGCCGGATGAGGGAGAGCTCATCCTCGGTCCGACCGGTGACCAGCTCCCCGCCCACGCTGATGGTGCCCTCGTCGGCGACGTCCAGCCCGGCCACCAGGTTGAGGAGCGTCGACTTCCCGCACCCCGACGGGCCCATCAGCGCCACGAAGTCCCCGGCCGGCACCCTCAGATTGGCGCCGCGCAAGGCCCGGACCGGCGCGTTCTCCGCCTCGAAGGTCTTGCGGACGCCCTCCACCACCAGCACGTCGCTGACCACCGGGATCTCGGGCGCCTCGGTCGTCGGGTCCACCGTCACTGCACTCATTGGGATTCTCCTCCGGGATGATCGTCGAACCCGCCGCCAGATCTGACGCCGGCCCTGCTGTCAGGACTGCTGTCGGTGTCGCCGTGGGAACCGGCGCCGGCGGGGGCACGGGCCAGGACCGCCACCGCCGGTACCTGGCGGGCAATCCGCCACGCCCGCACCGGGGTGTCCCTCCCTTTGACCAGTTGTTCGGGCAAGAGTGTCGCCTCCACCGGCTCCGCCGACCCCTCCAACGCATCCATCGTGGCCTGACTCAGTACAGTCTCGCCCGATTCGGCCAGCTGCTGCAGGCGTTGGGACAGATTGACCGTGTCGCCCACCAGGGTGTACTCCAGCCGCTCCTCGGTCCCGAGCAGCGCAGCGGCGGCCTCGCCGGTCGAAAGGCCCAGTCCCAGCCCGAAGGCCGGGAGGCCGTCGAGCTCCCAGCGGGCGTTGACCTCGGCCTGCAGCCGGTGGGCGTCTGCCGCGGCCACCAGGGCCCGGGCCGCGTGGTCGGGCTGGGAGAACGGGGCACCGAACACGGCCATGACGGCGTCGCCCACGAACTGCATGATGGTGCCGTCCTGACCCAGGATGGCCTCGTTCATGGCCGCCCGGTGGGTGTTCAGCTGACTGGCGAGCTGACTGGGGTCGGCGTGCTCGGCGATGGTGGAGTAGGACCGGATGTCGCTCATGAGGACGGTGACCTCCACCACCTCGGTCTTCCCGATGTCGCGGCCATCCCGCCGCAGCTTCTCCGCCAGGCCGCCGGGGAGCAGCCGGGACAACGACTCGCCCTGCTCCTCCCGGTCGACGATGCACTGGTGGAGGAGCCGCAGCCGGCGGATGGCTCCCTCGGTTCCCGCCGAGACTCCCTGGGCCAACTTGACGAACAGCGTCTCGACCTCGGCGTCGACCGCCTCGGGTGTGGTGCGCTGGGCCGCGGCGATGGCCTTGATGGGCTTGCCCTCGGCCACCCAATTCAGCAGGGTCTCCTCGGCCGGGGTGAGTCCTCCGTGGGTGGTCACCGGCGACACCAGGGCGTCGACGATGGAGGGGTCGAGGGCGGTGCCTCCGGTGGCCACGGCGCGCACGGCGTCGACCAGTTGGTTGCCCTCGGCGATGTGGTCCTTCAGCAGGTACCCGTAGCCGGCTGAGCCCTCGGCCACCAAGGAGATGGCGTACTCAGGATCGTCGTACTGCGAGAGGATGACGACGCCGATACCCGGGCACCGCTGGCGGACCTCCCGGGCCGCTTCGATCCCTTCCCGCTGAAAGGTGGGTGGCATGCGGATGTCGGTCACCAGCACGTGGGGCTGGGTGGCCATGACCCCCTCGACCAACCCGTCGTAGTCCTCGGCGACGCCCACGACCCGCAGGTCGGACTGACGGGTCAGGAGGGTCCGGACACCCTCCCGCACGATCACATTGTCGTCGGCCAGGAAGACGTCGATGGTGGCTCCAGGCTGGGGGTCCTCCGAATCCATGATGAGTCAGTTATCGCACATCTCCCCATCGGGGTACAGGGAGTGACCACGTCAAGCGGGGGTGGTGCCAGCCACACCCTCCAAAACAGGCGAACACCGTGGCAAGAGGCACGTTTGGGGGGCAGGATAAGAACATGCGAACCGAGAGCTCCGTGACCTCCCTCTCGTGGATCCCCTCCGAAGCGGTACGGGGCGGGACCCGAGTGGCCTTCGACGCCGGATTCACCCACTACGACGAGCCTCCCCCCGACGTCATCGAGGACATCGAGGCCCTCAGGCAGGCCGACCGCTTCCGGTTCGCCAACGTGCTCAGCGCCTGGATGGATACCGACGCCGGGGGCGCGGTCACCGGGTACGGGTACACCGGGGGCGGGCTGATGGGATCGACCACGGTGGCTGTCGGTAACATCAACAAGGCGTTCGAGGCGGTGGCCCTCCCCGTCATCCAGCAGCCACCCGAGGTGGGCGACGGCTGGGTCCGATTCGTGCAGACGGCCGGGGGACGAACCGGGCTCCCGGCCCCCCGCCGGGTGCGGCGCAAGCCGTTCATCCAGTGGCAGGCGCCGCTGGTATGGGCCACGCTGAGCCTGACCCTCCGTGCCCACGCCCCCGCCGAGTTCGAGGTCCTCGGGGCCAGCCGGTTCCCCCGGCACTGGTTCTACGACGGGGACGGGCGCCTGGCCGCCAAGTCCGGCCTCACCGACTTCAAGGACTGGTACCGCAAGTCGTTCGGCAAGCACACCCCGTGGGGCGACGAGGAGTCCCCGGCCCTGGTCACCGCGGTGGAGACGGCCCTCGAGCGCGCCCTGTCCGTCCAGCTGATGGACAAGGGGTCCAAGCCCAAGTTCCGCAAGGTGGCGGCCGGCCACACCCTGGTGCGGGAAGGAGAGCACGGAACGGACGTCTTCTTGGTCCTCGACGGCGTCATCCGGGTGGACAAGGACGGCGAGCGGCTGGCCGAGTACGGGCCCGGGGCCGTCATCGGAGAACGGGCCGGCATCGAGGGCGGCACCCGGACGGCGACCCTCGTGGCCGTGACCGACTCCCGGGTGGCCGTCGTGGCCCACAGCACCATGGACCAGGAGAAGCTCCACGAGTTGGCCAAGGGCCACCGGACCGAGAGCTCACGGGACTGAGGGGGTGCGTGCCCACCTGCTGGGCGTACGCGGCTCCATCCCCACTCCCGGACTGCCGTTCGTCCGGTATGGCGGCAACACCTCGTGCGTGGCCCTGGCCCACGACGGTCAGGCGCCCTCCCTGGTGCTGGACGCCGGGACCGGCATCCAGGCCCTGACCACGGTGCTCGGCGGCGACCCGTTCCACGGCAGCCTCCTGCTCACCCATCTGCACTGGGATCACGTCGAGGGCCTCCCCTTCTGTACCGCGGTCGACCGCCACGAGGCGCGGTGCGACCTCTTCCTCCCGGCCCAGCCCGACGGGCGCGGGGCCGTCGCCACCCTGGCCCGGATGATGTCCCCGCCCAACTTCCCCATCGATCCCGAGGGGCTTCTGGGCTCGTGGACGTTCTCATCGCTTTCCACCGGCACGCACCACATGGATGGCTTCACCGTCACGGCCACCGAGATCGCCCACAAGGGCGGGGCCACCTACGGCTACCGGATCTCGAGCGGCGACAGTGTGGTGGTCTACATGCCGGACCACTGTCCCACCACCTATGGTCCCGGTCCGGACGGGTGGGGTGACTACCCGCCCGACGTGGTCGACCTGGTGCGGGGGGCCGACGTCCTGATCCACGACGCCCAACTCACCGCGGACCAGCTCCCCGAAGGGGCGGCCTTCGGTCATGCCGCCATGGAGTACGCCGTGGCCCTGGGTGCGCTGGCCGGGGCCTCGTCGGTGGTGCTGTCCCACCACAGCCCCCGTCGAACCGACGACATGCTCGACGACATCGCCGAGCGGTTCCGGTCCGCCACCAAGCCCTCGGTGGTGGTGGCCGTGGAGGGCGCGGTCATGGAATGTTGAAACGACGCTTCCTCGTGGCCATGTGGGAAGGAGGCGGCAACGTCCCGCCCGAGCTGGGGGTGGCCCGCCGACTGGTGGACCGGGGCCACGTGGTCCACGTTCTCGGCGACCCGACCATCGAGCGGGGGGCCGAGGCGGCCGGCTGCACCTTCTCGCCGTGGACGCGGGCCCCGCACCACACGACGCTCGACCCCGCCGAGGACCCCATCAAGGACTGGGAGTCGACCAACCCGCTCGTCCTGTTGCAACGGGTACGGGACCGGTTCATCG
Source organism: uncultured Acidimicrobiaceae bacterium (assembly GCA_963737625.1). Lineage (GTDB taxonomy): Bacteria > Actinomycetota > Acidimicrobiia > Acidimicrobiales > RAAP-2 > Bog-756. The sequence continues at coordinate 201,234 of CAVTTK010000005.1, read as the reverse complement.
CCGGACCGGCGGGACGGTTCGCCGCCGACACGGCCGAGGCCATCGCCGCCGTGCAGCCCGATGCGCTGCTGGCCGACGCCTTTCTGTTCGGCTCCGTCATCGCCGCCCAGGCCGCGTCGCTGCCCGTGGTCCTCCTGGTCAGCAACATCTGGATCATGCCGGCACGAGGTACCCCCCCGATCGGGCCCGGTTTCGCCCCGGCCCGATCGGTGCTCGGCCGGGGCCGGGACGCGGCCATGCTGGCCGTCGTCAACCGGCTGTTCGCCAAGGGGCTGCCCTCCATCAACGGCGTCCGGGCCGAGTACGGCCTGAACCCCCTGACGTCCTTCTACGACCAGGGCCTGTCCGTGGACCGGATCGTGGTGCTCACCAGTCCCGAGTTCGACTACGCCTCGGCCACCGTCCCCTCCAACGTCAGCTACGTGGGACCCATCCTGGACGATCCGGAGTGGACGGAGCCGTGGGAGCCACCGTGGGCCGACGACGACCAGCGGCCCCTGGTACTGGTCGGCTTCAGCACCACGTACCAGGACCAGGGACCGATCCTCCGGAGGGTCGTCGAGGCGCTGTCGACGCTGCCCGTTCGGGCGGTGGTCACCCTGGGACAGATGCTCGACCCCGCCGAGGTGGGTTCGTCCGCCAACGTGGCCGTGGCGGCCTCGGTGCCCCACCGGTCCGTCCTGCCCCACGCGTCACTGGTCATCTCGCACTGTGGTCACGGCACGACCATCAAGGCACTGGCCGCCGGTGTGCCGTTGGTGTGCATCCCGATGGGACGGGACCAGAACGACACCGCCGCCCGGGTGGTGGAGGCCGGTGCCGGAATCAGGCTCCGCACCAACGCCTCGGCGGCGCGGATCGGGACCGCCGTCTCCCAGGTCCTGGGCGATGACCGGTTCCGGGACAACGCCACCCGCCTGGCCACGGCCATCCGTGAGGGCCGGCGCACCAAGGATCTGGTCAGCGTGATCGAGACGGCCACCGGAGCGTCGCCGGCCGTCTGAGGGCAGGCGCCCACCGGCTCAGCCGGCCAACTCCTTGACCTTGGCGATGAGGTCCACCGGCTTCTGGTTGCCGACAGGGAGGGGGGTGACCTGGAGGTGGGTGACCCCGGCCTCCCGGTAGGCGGCGATGCGCTCGGCCACGTAGGACTCGGGACCGCACAGGGAGGTGGCCTCCAGTAGCTCGTCGGGGACCAGGGCGGCGGCCTCGTCCTTCTGACCGTCGAGGTAGAGCTCCTGGATGGCCTGGGCCTCTTTCTCGAAGCCGTAGCGACAGACCACGTCGTTGTAGAAGTTCTTGCCTTTCGCCCCCATGCCCCCCACGTAGAGGGCCACGCCGGGACGGGCCAGCTCCCGCAGGGCGGTGACCTGGTCCCCCTCGCCGATGGCCAGCAGGCCGCCCGTGGTGATCTGGAGGGGACCGAGGGACGGGTCACGTTTTGCTGCTCCGGCATCAAGGGCGGGGCCCCAGATGTCCCGGGCCTTCTCCGGCATGAACATCATGGGGATCCAACCGTCGGCCACCTCGGCCGTCATGGCCACGTTCCGCTCCCCCAGGGCGGCCACCCAGATGGGGATGGCCGGCCGGACGGGATGGGCGATGATCTTGAGGGCCTTGCCCAGCCCGGTCCCCTGATCAGGGGGGAGGGGCATCGTGTAGTACGTGCCCTCGTGGACCAGCGGTGCCTGGCGGGCCCAGACCTTTCGGCACACGTCGACGATTTCGAGGGTGCGGGCGATGGGGGCGTTGAACGGAACCCCGTGGAAGCCCTCGATCACCTGGGGCCCCGACGAGCCCAGGCCGAGATGGAACCGGCCGTCGGACAGGGTGTCCACGCCGGCCGCGGTCATGGCGATGAGGGTGGGGGTCCGCGTGTAGATGGGGAGGATGGCCGACCCGATCTCCACCTGCTCGGTGAGGGCGGCCAGGTACCCCATGAGGCTGGGACCGTCCAGCCCGTAGGCCTCGGCCACCCACACCATGTCCAACCCGGCCTTCTCGAACTCGGCCACCTCGGCGGCGGCCTGGCGGAAGCCGCCGGCGTAGCTCAGGAACGTGCTGATCTTCATCGGAACTCCCGGGGGATCGTGCGCCTCACGGCCGGCGCGATTTCCAAGACAAGGACGCCGGGCTGTCGGACCGACCCGCCGAACCTAGTCCCACAGCCGGATGCTCATCGACTGGCTGGCCGTGGCCAGCAGCGATCCCCGTTCCGACCACAGATAGGCCACGCCCTGTCCGTACCCATCGACGAGCGCCTGGATGCGGATGTCACAGAGCACCCACTCGGTCGGCTCGAGGTGCACGATGCGCACGGTGTTGTCGAGGCTCCGGGACATGACCCGGCGGCCCAGGGGCTGGGACACTCCCCCGGTCACGTAGTCGCCGATGATGGCCAACGTGGCGGCGGACGGCTCGAGATGACCGGGCACCCGGGCCCACAGGGCGCTGGTGGGATCGCCCGGGCCCCCGGTGCCGGCGGTGATCTCCTCGAATGAGCGACCTTTGGCCAAGCGGACGTCGATGCGGTTGAAGATGGAGGTGGTGTTGAAGTCGGGAAGCCGTCGCGGCGGACACTCGTCCGGGGGAGGGACGTCCGGCGGGGTGACCCACACACCACCGGCCTCCAGCGACCCGGGAAGGCCGAGGGCGGCATTGACGGTGAGGATCTCATCGGCCCCGACATACCCGACCGCCCGCGCCTGGGTGACCCGGCGTCCCTCGGCCGCGGGCGTCACGGTGAGGTCGAGCACCGATCCGGTCGGGGCGTAGGACAGGTACTGGGCCGTGGCCCACACCGTCGGTCGGTCGGCGGCGGCCTCGAGGGCTACGAGGGCCGCCCCCAGGCCGCACCCCCCGAAGAGGAAATTGCCCGGAGTGGCCAGCTCCGGGGTGACGGTCAGCCGCCAGTGCAGCTCGTTGCCCACCGGCTCCATGCCGAGGAATTGCCGTGCATCGGTCATCGGGTTGCGGCCTGTCGGTTCGACGGGGCGGCCTCGAGGGCCGACATCAACTGCGGGGCACCTCGGCCCAGGGAAGCTCCTTGTCCACCCGGACGTCCCCCGGCAGTCCCAAGATCCGTTCGCCCAGGATGTTCCGTTGGATCTCCGAGGTGCCGCCCTCGATGGAGTTGGCCCGCGACCGGATGAACAGCTTGCGGGACGATCCGGGTGGTCCGATGAGCCCGACCCCCTCGGACCGGCGCATGGTGTAGTCGAAGCCCACGAGGCCCTCGGCGCCCAACAGATCGATGCACAGCTCGTAGATCCGCTTGTTCACCTCGGCGAACATCAGCTTGGCGATGGACCCCTCCGGTCCGGGGTTGCCGGCCTTCCGGTTCTGGCTGGCCCGCAGGTTGGTCAGACGCAGCGCTTCGGACTCGATCCACAGCCGGGTGAGGCGGTCACGGTCGACCGGGTTCTGGCGATGGCCGTCGCTCTGCCAGATGCGAACGGCCTCGGCGATGGAGCCCGATCCGGCGCCCGAACCGTCCGAGCCCCCGGTCCCGCCGCCGATGGTGGTCCGCTCGTTGGACAGGGTGGTCATGGCCACCCGCCACCCCTCACCGACGTCACCGACTCGGTCGGCATCCGGCACCCGCACCTCGGTGAGGTAGACCTCGTTGAACTCGGCTTCACCGGTCATCTGGCGGAGTGGTCGGACCTCCACGCCGGCGGCGTGCATGTCCAGGGCGAAGTAGGTCAGTCCCTTGTGCTTGGGAACATCGGGGTCGGTGCGGGCCACCAGCATGCCCCGGTCGGCGATGTGGGCCAGGGTGTTCCACACCTTCTGCCCGGTGATGACCCACTCGTCCCCGTCCCGGACGGCTCGGGTGGAGAGGCCGGCCAGGTCGGAGCCGGATCCGGGCTCACTGAACAGCTGACACCACGACTCCTCGCCGGTGAACGTCCGACACAGCAGGCGCTCACGGATCTCGTCGGACCCGTGGGTGACCACGGTGGGCCCGGCCATGGTCAGCCCGAAGAACTCGCGGGCCCCGGGCGCCTTGGCCCCGGCTGCTCCCAGCCGCTGGTCCACCTCACGTTGCCGGCTGGGAGGGAGCCCGAGTCCCCCGTAGCCCTCGGGAAAGGACACCCAGGCCAAGCCGAGCTCGTACTGGCGGGCCCGGAACGTCTCCACCGGAGTACCGCGGGGATCGAGCTCGTCGAGGAGCTGGTCGGTCCGATCGAGGAGCGCCGACGCGTCATCTGCCATGCCAAGAACATACTGCGGCCCGTCTGTTGCCCGGTCGGGCGTCGGGTCCAGCCACTCAGGGTTGCAGGCGTTGGATCTGCCAGCCCCCGGTCCGGGGGGTGTAGAGGATGCGATCGTGGAGCCGGTCCTGGCGGTTCTGCCAGAACTCGAATGAGCGCGGGCGGACCCGGAACCCACCCCACCACGGTGGCCGCGGCACCGGTCGGCCCTCGTACTCGGACTCGAGCTCCCGAACCCGCTCGTCCAGCACCGCCCGGCTGGCCACCACCGCACTCTGGCGCGAGGCGTGGGCGCCGATCTGTCCACCGGGGGGACGGGTGGCGAAGTAGGCGTCCGACTCGTCGTCGCCGGTGCGCTCGATGGGGCCCTCGATACGGACCTGTCGCCCCACCGGCTCCCAGTGGAACAGGAGGGCGGCCTTGGGCTGCTCGGTGAGCTCACGTCCCTTGCGGCTGGCATAGTTGGTGTGGAAGACGAATCCGCCCTCGCTCCACTCCTTGAGCAGCACCATGCGGACCGACGGCTGACCGTCGGAGCCCACCGAGGCCACAGCCATGGCCTCGGGACTGTCCATCACCGCGGCGGCATCGTCAAACCACCGGCCGAACTGCACGAACGGGTCAGGGTCGACGTCGCGCTCGAGGAGGGGCTGCCACGTTTGGCTCATGCCCTGACCCTACCGACCCCGACCCCACGACCCCGACCTGCCGACCCCGAGCGACCGACGGCAACGCCCGATCCGACGCCGAGCCGGTAGATTCCCGGTCGTGAACGGCCCCATCGACGTCGCCGCGGAGCGGGCCGCCACCCCGGGATGTGCCACCGTGACCCACCTCAACAACGCCGGGGCCGGCCTGGTCTCGGCCGCCACGCTCGGGGCCGAGATCCAGTACCTGCGCTTCGAGGCGGAACGGGGTGGTTACGAGGCGGCCGTCGAGGTCGCCGACCGCCTGGCCGCCGTCCGGACCTCGGCCGCCCGGCTGTTCCATGCCCTGCCCGGGGAGGTAGCGGTGGCCGGATCGGACACCCAGGCATGGACCAAGGTGGTCTGGGGGTACCTGCTGGCCGGTGGCATCAGCCGGGGCCAGCGGCTCCTGGTCGACCGCATCGCCTACGACAGCCACTACCTGGGTCTGCTCCAGATCTGCGAGTTGGCCGGCGCCACCGTCGAGGTGGTGCCCAGCGTGGTCGACGGCACCGTGGACCTCGACGCCTTGGCGACACGCCTCGGATCGGGCGGCGGCCGGCTGGCGCTGGTGGCCCTCACCCATGTCGGGACCCACCGCGGCCTGGTCAACCCGGTGGAGGAGGCGGGCACCCTGTGCCGGCAGGCGTCGGTGCCCTACTTCCTCGATGCCTGCCAGAGCGTGGGCCAGCTCCCCGTCGACGTCGGCTCCATCGGCTGCGACGTGGCCACCGCCACCGGCCGCAAGTGGCTGCGGGGACCGAGGGGCACCGGGCTGGTCTTCGTACGTTCCGACTTCGCCGAGCGGCTCCATCCCCCGGGGATCGGCAACAGTGCGGCCGAGTGGGAGGACGCCGGCCACTACCGCTTCCGGTCCGGCGCCTCCCGCCTGGCTGAGTTCGAGGTCCCCGTGGCGGCCCACCTCGGCCTCGGCGTAGCCATCGACCACGCCCTGGACCTCGGTATCGAAGCCGTCGCGGAGCGGGTCGGCGCCCTGGGCGAGCAGCTTCGCCACGAGCTCGAAGGGCTCCCCGGCGTGGGCGTCCACGACGGGGGCACCCGACGGTCGGGCATCGTCACCTTCACCGTGGACACCGTGGCCCCGACCGTGGTGGCCGCAGCGGCCTCGGAAGCCGGGATCAATGTGTCGGTCAGTGACGCTCCATGGGCCCGCCTGGACATGGTGGCCCCCAACCCGACGTCCAAGGTCCGTGCCTCTCCGCACTACTACAACACGGGGGACGAACTGGCCCGGCTGGTGCAGGTGGTGGCCGCGCTGACGGGATGAGCCGCGTGCCGGGGTGTCCAGGACCTCCCCGGCGTGGTGGTACCACGAACGCAGCCCACCGGGTGCCGCCCTTGTGGCTGTCCACCTTCTCCGGCACGCTGTCACCACGATGGCGAACCGTGCGCCGCAGGTGGAGGCCGGGGCGACAGGGGCGCAGCGAGACGCGGCCGGGGCACGGCGGTGATGGGGCCACTGCTGGGAACGGCGTGGTACCGCCTGGCTACCACCTTCGGACGTCGCTGGACCGGCTACCTCGCCATCGTCCTGCTCATCGGGCTGATCGGCGGCCTGGCCATGGGCTCCATCGCCGGAGCCCGGCGGACCGGGTCGTCGTACGCCACCTACCTGGCCTCCACCGACCCTTCCGACCTCACCGTGACCTTGGGCGTGGCCGCATGCCAGACGTGCTCCGGCTACTCACCGACGGTGGAGTCGACCCTGGCCACACTCCCCCATGTCGAGCGGGTCGAGGGATCGATTGAGACCTACGGGCAGATCCTGGAGCCCGACGGCGCCGTCCCGAACATCAACGCCACCCTGTTCAACGAGATCGAGCCCATCGCCAGCACCGACGGCCTCTACTTCCACCAGGACCGGGTCACCACGGTGGCCGGCCGGATGGCCGACCCGGCCCGAGGGGACGAGATGGTCATGACCGCCGCCGCCGCCCATCTGCAGGGACTGCACGTGGGCGAGACCGTGCCCGTCGGCTTCTACACCAACGCCCAGTCCACCAGTCCGGCCTTCGGGACACCCGCCCTGAGACCGAAGACCACGCTGCGGATGAGGCTGGTGGGCCTGGTCGTGTTCCACGATGCCCTGATCCAGGACCAGGTCGACCGGTACCCGACGGACGAGCTGTTCACTCCGGCTCTGGCCAGGAAGATCGGGCCCAGCGGGGCCGGGGTCGGGCTCTACGGGCTGCGACTGGACGGTGGGGCGGCCGAGGTCACGGCGGTCGAGGGGGAGATCTTCAAGGCCTTCCCCACCGGCTCATACGTGGAGTTCCACGTGGCGTCGACGACGGCGGCCCAGGCGGCACGGGCGGTCAAGCCCGAGGCCATCGCCCTCGGTGTGTTCGGGGTCATCGCCGCCCTGGCCGCACTGCTGATCGCCGGCCAGGCCATCGGTCGCCAGCTGCGCCTGGGCACCGATGAGGAGGCCACGGTCCGCTCCCTCGGAGCTGGCCCGGCCATGACCTTGATGGACGGGCTGCTGGGCATCGGCATGGCCATCGTGGCCGGTTCCCTCCTGGCCGTGGCGGTGGCCGTGGCGCTGTCCTCCCTGGCCCCGCTGGGACCGGTTCATGCCGTCTACCCCTACCCGGGGATCTCCTTCGACTGGGTGGTGCTGGGAGGCGGCCTGGCCGTGTCGATCCTGGCCCTCGGAGCCGTCGCCCTGATCCTGGCCGTCCGGGCCGCCCCCCACCGCGCCACAACAGATCTCCGTTCTGAGGCCCGCCCCTCGAAACTGGCCTCCTCGGCCGCATCCTCGGGCCTGCCCCTGAGTGCGGTCACCGGCGTGCGGTTCGCCCTCCAGCCGGGGACCGGTCGCAACGCCGTGCCGGTGCGCTCGGCCATCGTCGGCGCGGCCCTGGCCGTCCTGGTGCTGACCACCACCGTGACCTTCGGGGCCAGCCTCGACTCCCTCGTCTCCCATCCCGCCCTCTACGGCTGGAACTGGGACTACGCCCTCCAGTCGACCAACGGGCTGGGCAGCACCCTGCCCCAGACCTCGGCCATGCTGGGCCACGACCGTGATGTGGCGGCGTCCTCAGGAGTCGACTTCCGCACCGTGGAGATCGACGGGCACACGGTGGCCGCGCTCCAGGGGGTCGACCATGCCCCCTTCGCTCCGCCCATCCTGTCCGGACATGCCGTTGACGGGAGCGGCCAGGTGGTGCTGGGCCAGGCCACGATGGCCCTTCTGCACGCGCGGATCGGTGACACCGTGCACGCGGTCACCGAGGGTGGAGGCGCCTCGTTCACCATCGTGGGCACGACGACCCTACCGGCCGTCGGGATCTCCCAGGGCCTGCACACCACGATGGGGACGGGGGCCTACGCTGCCAACGGTCCCTTGAGCAACAACGCCCCAGCGGCCTGTAACGGACCGACCATGATCTTCGTCCGACTGCGCCCCGGCGTCACTCCTGCCGCCGGGCGGGCCTCACTGCAGCGGATCGCTGCGCGCTCCAACACGATCTTCAACACCTTCGGCCCTACCAGTGCGTGCGCCGGGCAGTTCGTCTCGGTGGTCGGCGCCCAACGGCCGGCGGAGATCGTGAACTACCAGTCCATGGGGAACACGCCGGCCTTCCTGGCCATGGGCCTGGCCATCGGGGCGGTGGCGGCGCTGGGCCTCACCCTCACCGCATCGGTACGACGACGGCGACGGGACCTGGCCCTGTTCAAGACGCTCGGCTTCGTGAGACGCCAGCTCGTGGGTGCGGTGGCCTGGCAGTCCACCGTCGCCGTGGGCATCGGCACACTCATCGGGGTGCCCCTCGGCATCGTCGGCGGCCGGCTCCTGTGGAACCTGTTCGCCCGGGCCATCTACGTGGTCCCGGCCCCCACGGTGCCGGCTCAGGTCATCGGGCTGATCGTCGTCGGGTCGCTGGTGTTGGCCAACCTGGTGGCCGCGGTGCCCGGGCGTCTGGCGGCACGGACCCCGACGGCGCTGTTGCTCCGGGCCGAGTGAGCCCGCCACCCCGGTCGGGCCGTGACCGTCAGGCCAGCAGCGCCACCACGTCCTCGGCGGTCTGCTCGCCGGACCGCACCGCCCCTTCCATGTAGCCGTTCCACACCGGTGAGCACTCCGCCCCGGCCCAGTGCACCCGGCCCACCGGTTCGGTGAGGGCGGCCCCGAAGTCCCCCCACACACCAGGAGTGAAGTGAGCGCCGTAGCAGCCACGACTGAACTCCTCGGCCATCCAGTCCCGTTCGATGTACTCGATCGGATGAGCGGCCTGAGGCCCGAAGTACCGGACGAAACAGGACACCGCAGCGTCTCTGCGCTCCTCCAGCGACAACCGGGCTGCCCTCCGGCCGTCGTTGGCCTCCATGAATCCCATGAGCACGCCGGGACTGCCGCCGGGCGGCGAGTTGTCGAAGGTCACCTTGACGGGACCCTCGTCCGAGGCGGCCTGGCCGGTGAGTCCGTCCTGGCGCCAGAAGGGTTCGTCGTAGACGGCGTACAGCTTGATGACCGAGCCGGCCGGCAGCCGCTGGGTGAGCTGGTCCCGCCAGGACGGGAGGATGGGGTCGTACTCCAACCGTCCGGCCAACGTGGGGGGGAGGGTGATGATCACCCGGTCGGCCTCGAACACGCGGCCGGCCCGCGTGGTGGCTGCGACCCCCCCGTCCCCGCGTTGGACCCGGCACACCGGGCTGTCCAGGCTCACCCGGTCACCGAGGCCTTCGGCCATGGCCTCGCTGATCCGGATGGAGCCGCCCACAACCCGGTCCTGCTGGGCGCCTCCCGCCGTGCTGATCAGTCCCTCGAGGTCGGTTCCGGAGTGGGCGTAGAACAGGGCGTGGAGGGCCGAGAGATTCCCGCTCTCGGCGGAGAAGACGGCCTCAGTGGCCACCCGGAAGTAGGCCCGGCCGGTCTCGGTCCGGAGATTGCGCCGGATCCACGTCTCGAAGGTCTGGTTGTCGAGGTCCGCCGCCCCCGGAGCCGTCCACGGTCGTTCCAGCGGCACCTTGTCGGCCAGCTTCTGGAACCGCGTCATCCCCTGGAACAGGTCGGCCAAGACGAACGGGTTGAGCTTGGGGACCGCTCCGCGCTTGGAGGCCATCCGGCTCTGCTTGCCGGCGAGCTGGACCACATGCTTCCCCGTGTTGTAGGTCGGGAAGGTCTCGAGGCCGAGTTCCTCCACCAGTGTGTACATGCGGTTCTGGGTGGGACCCAGCCATTGGCCGCCCAGCTCGACCGGCGTGCCGTCCGCCGTGCTCCCGCCTTCGGTTCGGCCCCCCACCCGGGACCGTGCCTCGAGCACCGTCACCTCGATCCCCGACGAGTGGAGCCGGCGGGCGGCGGTCAATCCGGCCAGGCCGGCTCCGATCACCAGAACGCTGGGTCGGCTCATGGGTGCAGCTCCTTGTCGATGGCCACCATGCGGTCGAGCTCGGCAGCCCGATCGATGGACTTCCACGCCCGGCGAACCCAGGCCGGGCGGTTGTCCGGGAGGTGGGCCGCCGCCACGTCGGCCAGCCATCGACGTTCCAGCCGCTCGGCCTCGCCGAACGCCGATGCCGACGCCGGTGGGTCGGCGATCCACCGTGACTCGGTGCGGTCCCGAGCGTACCGGTAGCGGGGCATGAGCGTGGAGTGGGCCGACATCGTGCTCCGGTGCAGCAGTTCGTGGCGCCACCACAGGCTGCGAGCGTCGAAGACGTTGGTCGGGGCGGCGGCGAGGTCCAGGGCCTCCCCTACGGCGACCGGCTTGAACAGCGACGTGCAGGGAGCGGCGGTGGCGGTGGCCCAGTGGCGGATCCCGTGACGTGATCCCGGGCGGAGGTCGGACACCCATGACCCGGTGGTCTGGCTGGAGGCCACCAGACCCCCGGCGTGGACACAGGGGGCGCCGAGCCCACCGTGGAGCGGAGACCAACGCGGGGTGGCCGTGGTTCCGTGGCCACGCAGGACATCCATGAGGTCGCCGGGACCGGTGGCCCTACAGGCCAGCGGCTCGGTCCGGGACCGCCGGGTTGCCGCCGACGACAGCCACGTCCGGCCGGCCCGTGTGTGGGCCTTGGCGAAGGCCGGGATAGTCAGGCCGTTGGAGATGCTCCGCCCCGGCCCGGAGACGACCTCGGTCGCCCAGGAGGACCCCGCTGTCTCGAGCACGAATGCACCCTTGGGGTCGGCCACCAGGAAGCTGTTGTCGTAGGAGAAATCGGTTCGCTCGTAGCTGCAGGGTCCCCCCTGCCCGTGGCGCTCCAGGAGCTCCACCATCACCGACACGGCCCCCTCGGCGGAGTCGGCCCGTTCGAGCGCCAGTCGCAGCAGGTCCATTCCCAACAGCGCCTTGTCCCCCGCCGGCGCGGTGGTGAAGACAGCCTCGTTGCCGATGACCACCCCGTGCTCGTTGGCTCCCATCTCGGCCCCCCACATCCACCACGGCCGCGACAGCACCGCGGCATGGGTGTGGGCCACCTGGGGTATGTCGATCCACGTGCAACCCACCCGGTCGCCCGCCGCGTGGTCGGCCGACTCCACCCACTCGAGGGGCTGGGCCTCATTGGGGTCCCGGTCGCTGTTCTTGGCGAAGAGCACCCCGTCACGGGTGATGGTCACCATCGAGTCACACACGCTGTCCCCCTCGAGGTACTCGACCGACGGAGCCCTGGGTACCGAACGGATTGTCACGTTAAGTTAGCCTTCCGCCGAATCCTCACCCCGACCGACCATGAACAGGCCCCCGGTCGTCCCCTTCGCCGTCCGAGCGGTCACCCCTCGGCCTCCCCCGACCAGCCGCTGAGGCCCACCACCGAGAAGACCATCATGTCGGCGAAGGGTCGGCCGCGATACTGGGGATACTTTCCGCTCAGCAGGGAGACGAGACGGTCCTCCATCGGAGCCACCCGTTCGAGGCGCACGAGCGAGGCTCGGACCCACCACAGCCGGGTCCAGTCCGTGGCGTCCCAGTGATCGCAGAGGAGGACGGCCCGCGGATCGGCGTCCAGGTTCCTCGATCGCTGGAGGTCCACCGAGTGCTTGGGCTTGACCGTGTCGACGGGCACGGCCACCGTCGGTCCGTCCACGGCAAAACACACCGGGACGGCATCGACGCCCCGCTCGGTGTGGAGGGTTCCGAGGATCCCCCGTGCGGAGCGCTCCAGCAGGTCCTGACAGCGGAGCCGGTCGAGCCGCATCCCCTAGGTCTACTCCCCGGCCGGCGGGGGTGCCTGTCTAGGGCTGGCTTCCCTTGAAGGGGCAGCGCACCAGGTGGTCGTCGACGATGCCCGCGGACTGGAGGTACGAGTAGACGATGGTCGACCCCACGAAGGTGAATCCTCGTCGCTTGAGGTCCTTGCCCACCCGGTCTGAGAGATCGGTTCGGGCCGGAACCGCAGCCATGGTGCGAGGTCGATTGACCTTCGGCGAGCCGTCCACCCACGCCCAGAGATAGGCGGCGAAGGAGCCGTGCTCCTCAGCCGTCTCGAGAAACGCCTGGGCGTTGGTCACCGTTCCCCGGACCTTGAGACGGTTCCGCACGATGCCGGGGTCGTCCAGGAGGGCGGCGATCTTCGGTTCGCCGTAGCGGGCGACACGGACCGGGTCGAAGCCGTCGAGCGCCCGACGGTAGTTTTCCCGCTTGTTCAGGATGGTCGACCAGGACAGCCCGGCCTGGGCTCCCTCGAGAACCAGCATCTCGAACAGATGGCGGTCGTCGCGGGAGGGGACCCCCCATTCGCGGTCGTGGTAGTCCCGCATGGCATCGGAGCCCTCCGCCCAGTCGCACCGTCGGCCCTGTGTCATCACCGTGACCCTACCGGGCACCGCACCGGGCGTTCAGCGGCGTGCGAGGTGAGGGTGCCCGGGCGCGTCAGCCGGCTCCCCGAGGGCGGACATCCGGTCCATCGTGCACGGCACCCCGCACCGCCAACCAGCTGGTCCCGGGCATGGTGGATTCCAACTGGTGGGGCGTCCCGCGGGGCAAGAGCAACCACTCGCCCGCTGACAGGTGGATCGAGTTGCCGTCGACGGTCAGCGATGCACCCCCGGCCAGGACCACCACCCACTCGTCGTGGTCCTGGAGATACCCGGCGGGCGCCTCGAGCTCGCCGCTCAAGATGTGTTCGACGACCACACCGGACACCACGGCCATCGTCTCCACGGTCTCCCCCCGGGAGGGGGCGGTCCTACCGTCACGCAGCCGACCTCGCTGAATCTCGTCCACACCTCCACCGTAGGGCGCGCAATGGTCCGAACGCCGGAGCAGGCCCCCGGGTGGGCGCCGAGTTCGCCGACACGGGCGACTCCGCGGAACGGGGCGAAGGGACCGGGCGACGCGGTTCGTCACGACGATGCGATCGTGGGCCATGGATTTGGCCCTCATCACCCTGGAGACGTCGACGGTTCATCCAGGCATGATGAACAGGACCTACTTTTGGTCGGCTCCTGTCCTGGACCCGGCTTCCCCCGCATCGTCGATTCCTTGTGGTGTTGTTTCAGCACACGATGTCGGCCGCGAGTTAGGAATCTCGGCATCAAGACCACATTCCGACAAGAGAGGCATCGTTACAATCTGCACCTACACCACCGGCAGCTCATCTGAGTATGTGCAGATTGAGTATGAAACTCAGATCGAAACGACCCTTCTGAACGGAGTCAAGTTGGAGGGGATCAGATCATCGTATGAGCAGCTGCATCAGGTCACGTACTCGGTGGCTGGCATGGGCAAGGATGGATTCGCCAGCAACTATATTGTCGGCTCGCTCAAGTCCGTGGCCGTCTACGGCATGAAGGAAACTACTGAAGTCTCGGTGGTGTCCACCTCGGGCTTCGAAAACACGGAAGCCCTGACCCGATTGATCGTAACCAAGCTCGGCAACTGGCCCTTCAATGCCGATCCGGTAGTCATAGGCTGACCCACAACATCCGGGCCATCAGTCCGTAGAACGTGTCCCCGAGCACCGCCACTGGGGCCTCCAGTAGCGCCGGCGGACTGGTCCTGTCAGGTAGTTTCTATTCCCAACGAGCGGCCAGCCATAGACATGGCATTCGCTCCCTTGCCCGAGGTGCAGACAAGACATGCCTGAGTTCCCTGCGATTACTCACGTGGCGCTAACGGTTACGAGTCTCGAACGGAGTGTTCCCTGGTACGCGGCACTGTTCGGCTCGGACCCGATTCTTGACGAGGACACAGGCCCATTCCAGCGTGTCGCGTGGCTTACGGGCGGGACAATCGTCGGTCTGACTCAGTTCCCTGATGTGAGCACCCCTGAGCTTTTCAACGAGCGCCGGCCGGGGCTCGATCATCTGGCTTTCGGCTGTGCCGGCCGCGATGAGTTGAGAGCATGGGAACTCCGTCTAAACGAACTCGGCATCCCCAACGGTGGCATCGTGGACGCGCCCGGGTACTCGGCATTGTCCTTTCGGGACCCTGACAACATCGCACTTGAGTTGTTCGCACCCCGGGGCTAGGACTGGCGGAGTATCTGTCTGCCCAATAGGCCGTTCCTAACGCCGGTTGGTTGGCGTTTACTGGCTGCAGGCTGGCTGACACATTGCGGGCATGTGGATAGCCCCAACGTGGTGTCATTGTCGATGGTACGTGGTCAACTGAGGACGTGATATCCCGCTCCGAGCTTTCCGACTTCTCCATCCGGGGACCAGTAAGCAGTCAGACGACCAGCACTGTTGGGAGGAGGTCTGCCCACTTTCTGTAAGTGCCGAGTGAGCAGCAGTCCCACGGGACCCTGAACGTGAGCGACCTGCTCGTGGATCCCAGCCGCCAAGCGCCCGACGGGACTTTCCGCAAGGAGTTGTGGATCCGTGGAGCGCAACTCGTCAATGTTTCCCTTCATGACCATCTTCCTCGGGACGGCATCGGGATCACCTGGACGTATCCACTGTCTCGGAACGAACTCGGTCGTTCCAAGGCGGATGGCTGAACCGTCGCCGCGCCAGACGTACGGGTACCAACCGCTTGACCGACGAGTCCCGACGCTTTCCTTCTTGAAGAGAAGTCCGACTCCAGCGATGTCGGAGAGAGGAATCTCCTGGGTCGAAACGAGCCTAGGAACTCGAAGTACGTTCCCAGCGATCCGAATAGGCCGGAATAGCGCAATGGTCCACAGCGTAACGACTGCGAGGTTGGCTGCCAGGACGATCAGAAGCAAGAGCGCGCCGATCCAAATCGCCCTCGTCGACTGGAGCATGAGAACGCCGATATAGGTCAACATGCCCGCACCGCCGATGAGATAGCCGAGCATCAGCCATCTATTGGGGCCGGAAGGCCCGAACCACACATCCCCTGCCGTTCCCACCTCCCTATCCACTCCAATAGTCTCGCTCGCCCGACCCACCATGGCCCGGGCTGTTCCACAACGCCGAATATGCCCTGTCACATACCCCCGGAATGCCCTTCGGTCGGCTCTCGTTCAGAGCGGGTCCACGGTGGTGCTGGTGCCATCAGACACATGGCTCGTCCAAGCCGTTCCGTCCCACCAGCGGAGTTCGTGACGCCCGCTCGGATCGGGTGCCCATCGCTGCCCCACCTCAAACGTTTGGGCGACTTCCCGCTGTTGTGAGGCGGCGAAGACCGAGAGGGTCGGAAGTCCGGGTCTCAATTCGGCGATGTGCTCGGCGAGTTCCTTCAGCCGCCGTATGCCGATTCCTGACGTCTCAAATGTCAACATCTCTTCATCGTCTTTCAGAGCAATTGCGACAAGGAACACGGGAACGCCAATCGTCATGATGGGGTGGCGTTTGCGGGTTTCCATCGCTGCGATGTCGTCGAGAGAATGGGCGAACAACAAATCGCCCGTGTTCGTACCCATCATGAGTCCGCCCTCATAGACCAACAGGCGCCTATCGGTGACTACGACAACGAAACTCCCGGCACTTTGGGCTTCGGTCGCCCCGGGAGGTCGCACTTTCGCCTCCGCTACGACTCGCTCCCCTGGGAGGCGGTGGGATTCGATCTTGGAGTCGAGAGATTCCCTCGTCACCTTGACTGTCCCGGTTCGATTGGGGAAGCACCGACCACAGAAATCTGCAGGAAACCGACCCTGGAATCCGCCATGGATCACCGTCCTTGTTCACCGACGGGTAGAGCGTAGCAATCCACGATTTCGTTCCGGAGGATAGGAAGCTTCGAATGACACAGCAGCTCCCGGGTAATCGCCGGTTTGGTGGGACGCTGCCACAACACAGGCAAGAGTGCTGGTCCTGTACCGTCGTGGAAAAGCTTGTCGCGAAATGGGGGATTTACGAATGACGGAGAGCCAAGTCCACGGTGCGGTCGGGCGTGAGGTCACGCGATTCATTCGGCCACCGACGTCAGTCAGCCAACAGGCACAGCAGTTCTTGTCCATGGACATGTTTGGCGATTCGGCTGATCCACTCGACCCCAACGATATCGATGGTTGGCAGGCCAGGATTAGGACAACCGACGAAATGCTCATCGCAGTGTTGGGTCCTGAGGTCGAACTACTCGGGGCGACCGTTGAGTCCCGGTCGATTGACGGGGTACCCGTGTTCGAAGTCGTTCCCGACGGCATGGACGGCGGAGCTGACCAGCCCATCTATCTGGACATCCACGGAGGCGCACTGGTCATGGGCGGGGGCGAGGCCTGCGAGGTGATGGCTCAAAAGATGGCGGCCCAGGTGCAGATGCCGACGTGGTCAGTCGATTATCGCATGCCTCCCGACCATCCCTACCCTGCGGCGTTGGACGACGTCCTCGCTGTGTACAAGAGCCTGCTCGATGTTCGAACGCCCGAACGAATCGTGGTCGGAGGAGGGTCAGCCGGAGGCAACCTGGCTGCTGCCCTGATCCTCCGGGCACGGGACGAGGGACTGCCCCTCCCCGCCGCACTCGTACTACTGACCCCGGAAGGTGACCTGACGGAGTCAGGTGACACATTTCAGACGAACCTGGGTATCGACTGCATCCTGACGGCGAGCCTCGCCGACTCTATTGCGTTGTATGCCAATGGCCATGACCTTCATGACCCCTATCTCTCACCCCTCTTTGGGGACCTTTCGAGCCCTTTCCCCCCGACCTTCCTACAATCCGGAACCCGTGACCTTTTTCTTTCCAACACCGTTCGAATGCACCGCAAGCTTCGTTCCGGTGGTGTCGATGCGGAGTTACACGTCTTCGAGGCAATGCCCCACGGAGGGTTCTTCGGGGCGCCTGAGGACGACGAGTTGACCGCCGAGCTTCGGCGCTTCCTGACGCGCCACCTAGACGACAATTGAGCAGCGCCAATGCTTAAGACTTACGTAGAGAGCCGTCCCAGACTGTCCCCTATCGATGCTCCTATGCCCTGTCACCGATTGGCACATCGGTGTCATGCCCCACAGGTGACATGTCGGCGACAACGTAAGTCTGATCACGAACGGTCCGTGCCTGGCCCGGGCTTCAACGTCCCAGATTGCTAGGCAGATTGACGAAGGGACCGACCGGCTCTTCGCGGACCCGGTCGGTCCCTATCTGATCGTTGGCTCTCGGCGACCGTGAAGCTGACCCGTGCCGGTAGGTGGTGACGCCAAGGGTGTGTGGCGTCCCTGATGGCGCCAATCGACTCAATCGTCCACGTTGTCAGCGGCTCGGCCGAGATTGCTTTTGTAGCTCAGACTCTGTCGGCTAGGAACCACCACCTCCATTTCGTTTCCGTTGGGGCTCCGGGGCACGGTCTTCGGCTCAACCTGTCACTCAGAAGCGACCCGCTACCGACCACTCCGGAGGCGACCGGGCCACTCTGGGTCGGGGAATGGCCCTCACCCATACGGGCCAACACTGGCGGTCACGGTTCGCCCGCCACGACCTCGACCGTGGAGTTCGCCCCTCCGAACTGACCATCACCGTGCGAACGGGTGGCCGAGGCGGCTCAGCCTCCCATGAGGCGATCACCTCGGCGAAGGCCAAGTCGAGCAGTTCCGGATCGGCCAGAACCATGGCAAGGAACTCGTCCTTCGCCGCCACATCGGATCTCCGCGTGACCATGACAGGTCACACCGAGACGGGCTGGCGATCCTCAGCGGTGGCCGAGATCACCTGAGCGTCTCCGGCGGGCGACACGGTGGCATGCTCGTCGGTGGACACGGTGATCTTGCGGGGCTTGGCTCGTTCCGCCACCGGGATCGTGAGGCGGAGCACGCCGCTGTTGTAGGCGGCGGTGATCCCCCCGGTGTCAAGTGCGTCTCCAAGAATGACCTGTCGGCTGAACACGCCCCTCGGACGCTCCGAGGCCACCAACTCGACCTCGGGCCCGGTTGCGGTCCGACGCTCGGCCCGGACCGTCAGCATATTGCGCTCCACATCGAGATCGATGCTGGCCGGGTCGATTCCCGGCAGGTCGAACTCAACGACGAACTCGTTACCGTCTCGCCAGGCATCCATGGGCATCGCCGCCGGACGAGCAGCGGTTCCGAAGACCTGCTCAGCCAACCGGTCGAACTGACGGAATGGATCGGAACGAACAAGCATGATGCACCCTCCTTGTTTCGGCCGGAGGCGTCCTTTCTGCGGCTCCGGATCTATGGTTGCTGCTACAGATTTGTTATATCCTGGCCACCATGTCCGATGCAAGGGGTTTTGACGAATTTCCGTTGAGCCGATCACCCGGGCAGGATGACCGTCCCGCTGCGACCCGGGGTCTCTATGGAATCTCCGTAGCAGCCGAACTGGTGGGCAGCGCTCCCCAGAACCTCCGGCTCTACGAGACCCGCGGTCTCATCAATCCAGCTCGCAGCCAAGGTGGCACCCGTCGCTACAGCGACGACGACCTCATCCGCCTCCGACAGATCGGCCGGCTCCTTGACGAGGGCCTCAATCTGGCTGGCATCGCTGCCGTCTTGGCTCTCCAGGCAGTCAATCAAGAACTACAAACCCAACTCGACCAGACACGCCAACGGGCGTCTGCACCGCCCCGTCGCGAGAGGGGTCAGTAGGGGTTCGGACTGATCCAGATGCCGGATTGTTAGACGTAGTGCCCCTGATCTCCGGGTCGAAGGCGGTTATCACCGTGGCTGATCGGCACTTTGTGGGCACCAACTCCGTCGACCGACCCCGTAACTCTGGGTCGGATCGGTGGCCACACCTGCCTCGACATGCCGCATTGTCATGCCTGGTATTAGAGGGATGGGAAGCCAGAGGTTGCCCACTCGAACGACTTCCCCTTGTAAACGGGCGCCGATGCTTTGCAGTCCGCAGCAGTCGAATCGCCCTTCACCTCGACGTAGATGCTGCCGACCTGGGAGCTCAGGAACTTGATTGCAGTCCCGGATGCAAGGGCGGTAGTAGCCGTATTTACCGTCCCGGTCGCAGTAGCGGCGAACGGAGTGGCAACGGCGGTGCTACCGGTTGGATTGTTGATCTGATACCAGCAGTCGTTGGACTTCGAGAGCGACGCCAGCACGATGGCCTTTCCGTCCGCCGTCGGGAACACCGAGACCACACCTGGTCCGGTCGAGTTCAATGTTGTGAAGGACAGTTCCGGCGCAGCCGACTTCAGGACCGTGGAGTTGACGATGTTGGGAGCACCGTAGGACTGACCGTTGGTCTGGTAGGCACCCTTGGCGTTCAATATCGCCGTGTTCAGGTTGGACTGGGCAGTCCGATCATTGGCCGATTTCGTCACTCCGAGAAAGGTCGGGATGGCGATGGCGAGCAGGATGGCCAAAATCAAGAGCGTGACCATCATCTCGATGAGTGTGAAGCCGCTGTCGAAGATGTGCCGAGCGTGACGCGACTCAATCAGGAGGTTGACTGTGTTCGGAGATAGGTCGGACACGGCTGCCTTCGGGGATGCGAGCACAGACGACTCTTTCCTCTGAATCGTGACCCTTTGTCCCTATTCACAAGGCTCTTGGAACCAGGATCGCTGAAATTGATGCTCTGATCATCGACCCTTTCTCTCGAGTACTTAACGGCTCGGATGGATCTAGGGGTCAGTCCTCCCCTTTCGCTCACAGAGTCGCAGGTCAGGGGCGAGTGCTGAGGCTCACACGATGGGTATAGCCACAACACGTGTGCGTCGAGCCTTGGCAAACCCGCAACCCCGGTGGTCATGTCTCTCAAGCCAGGTCGAGCAGGGGTCGATGGCCTAGGGGTGAGACTCTCTAGCAGCGCGCTCACACGCGTCAACGCTTTCCGCAACCGCGGCGGTGCTACTGGTGGGGTTCCTAGCCTTTCCGATTTGCGCCGGAGCAGCCAGCCTCCTGAGCGGCCGTTCCACGGGAACTGAATCGCTGACCAGCGGCAAGTGGGCCGCTACCGTTAGCACCACTTCGATGACCTTCACCACCACTGCCAACCAGACGTCGACCGTACAAACACGGGAACGGTCGTCTTGAGTGCTATCAGCTACAAGGTCACCGTCTCGAACCCGGTCTCGGGGTCGCCCACCTTCAAACTCTTCGATTGCACTGTCGCTTGGTCAGGCGGGACATGCACCGGTGGCGCAGGCACTGCGGTGGGGGGGCACCTTCTCCAAGAACTCGACCACGACAGTCAGCTCGACTGTCGTGCCCGCTGTGGCGGGCCACGTGTACCTCCAGGTAGAACCAGCCCTGGTGACCTCCTCGACGATCGTTACTTTGGGCACCTCGATCACTTCAGCAGTTCAGCTGCGGGCGGCGATCCACACCAATCAATAGAAGGAAGAGCTTTGCTGTCCCACATCACCGGGACCGTGGCGAATATCGATCCCGGCCGACCGCACTTTCTGTCACGGTCCCAGCCGTGCCTAATCTAGACCTGCGACGCTTGATCGGTAGGCGGAACTCGCCGGACGACTACGAGGGGCGGCGGTTGGGTCCTGGAAACGCAGAGGTGAACAATGAGCAATGAGGAGGCGGCACCGGAGACGAAAGGTGTGACTGCGGAGTTACTTTCAACAGTTGACCTTGGCCCCGAGATCGACGGCATGGAGGGTCAACAACTTCGAATGCGTATGTTCACCTTCGAGCCCGGAGCCGTCTTCGGCCCGATTCACGATCATCGGGACAGACCAGGCATCGTCTTCATCCTGCAAGGAACGATCACTGACCACCGAAATGGAACCACTACGGACTATGGGCCGGGAGTGGGCTGGCCCGAAGACAGAAACACCATCCACTGGCTCGAGAACAGAGGAGCGGTTCCGGCGGTGGAGATCTCGGTCGATATCAACCGGTTCGCCCAATAGTCCCGGCCTGCCCCCCATCACCGGATATGCACCGGAAAATCTCGGGCTCGGCTGACGGCACGCTTGCTACCGCGAGCACCGGAGCGGCGTTACCACGCCCGCAGCTGACTGTCCCAGTGAACTTGGGCACGTCCGGCTAATTGTTCCCTGAACTGCGGATTCACGGGCCGAAGCCGTGTTTCGTGCCGATCGCGGGAACCCTGGGGTAACTGATTGCTGAGCAACCTCCGGACCGAGGGGATGGCGGTCGAGGATGGCCCACGCCTCAGTGGCAGTTGCGTATCGCTCGAATCAATTCTTCGTCCCCTCAGACATCGTCGCTCGCGGGGAGTTGCCTGCCCCGGCACGAGTGGGGCACCCTCATTGGCCTGCTCGCTGCCCGATGTTCGGCAATACTGATGCCGTGCTCGCTCGGCGGATCGTCACACTTGCCTGCCCCCTATTGGGGCTCGGATTGGCGTTTTCGGCGTGCGGTTCGTCGGGGCCATCTTCTGCCATTCAGACGGTCTCGCCACAGTCGGCTTGTTCGTTGCTGACCGCCCAGGAAGCCAGCAACGCGCTCGGGGAAGCCGTCCAAGCCCCTAGTCAATGCGCCACCTCACCGGGGGATCAAAGTAGCGGTCTCTACCGTCTGTCGGCGGGTCCAGGGACGATGGTGGTCCGTGTCTCGTGGAATAAGCGAACTGCGAGTTCGTTCACGGTGGCCCACAGCGGTACAGCCAAGTACCTCAATGGTGCGGTCCCGCCGAAGTACGCCGAAGTGAGCGTTGGCGGGGTACCCGCCTACTGGCAACTCAGCCCACCAGCGGGGCCGGGAGGCGCCCGAAACCTGGAGAGCTTGAAGAATGGCTACGTAGTGACCATCACGTCGATGGGACTGGGACAAGCCCAGGTAGAGCAGGCCCTGGCGGACATGTTCAACCATCTCTGACAGACGAGGGCAACGTCCCATACCGCCGGTTATACAGGTGATCCACCCCTTGGGCTAGGCATCCGGGGGATCCTCCTCGGGTGCAAGCCCGACAAGGAGGTGTGCGGTGGTGTGGAGTCCGACATTCGAGAGTCACGTCCGTCCAGACGGTGAACGCGAGTACAGAATCGGCCACGAGTTGGTCGATCAGTTCCTGGAGTTCGTGGTGGGCCGGGCCCGCCCGAACACCGTGCGGTGCTACGCCCACGACCTGAGCGTGTTCTTCACGGTAGTGGCCAAGGAGCCCACCGAGGTCACCCCGAAGGACGTGATGGCCTTCGTGACTGCGCAACGCCGACCCCGTCCCGGTGCCGAGAAGGTGGTGCGGATCGCCGATGGTTCGTCCGGACTGTCGGCGGCGACGATCAAGCGTCGGCTGGCCGCCGTCTCGAGCCTCTATGGCTACCTGATCACTCGTGACGATGTCGACGTGACGGTGAACCCGGTGCCCCGGGGCATCGCTACCCGGCAGAGCCGGTCACGCAACGGCCGGGGTCTGCCCCTCGTGCATGGGGTGCGCCGGCTGCCGAGGATCCTCGACCCCGAAGAGATCGAGGCGTTGATGGCCGCACTGCGCACCGACCGGGACCGGGCCATGGTCCAGGCCATGGTGCTCGGAGGACTGCGGCGGTGCGAAGTCCTGGGTCTGAAACTGAGCGACCTCCGACTGGGTGAATGGCGGGTGATGATCACCGAGGGCAAGGGCGGCCATGAGCGGTTGGTGCCGCTCTCGCCCACGTTCTTCTCCACAGTCGCCCGCTACATGAACGACGAACGACCGGTCGAAACCACGAGCGACTCGCTGTTCGTCTCGCTCAAAGGACAGCACAGAGGACAGCCACTGTCGACACCGGGACTCGACGAGATCGTGCGGGCCGCACGCAGACGGGCCGGACTCAGTCACGGCACCTGCCACGAGCTGCGCCACACCTGCTTCACCCGGCTGCGGGAGGCGGGCATGGCCATCGAGGCCATTCAGGCCCAGGCCGGACACCGGTCGATCTCCTCGACACGGGTCTATCTGCACTTGGGCGCCGACTGGCTGGCCGACGGGTACCGACGGGCCGTCGAAGCCATTGAGGCTCAGGCTCTGGTAGGGGTGGCCCAATGACCGCCCTGGCCCAAGTAGCGCATCCGAAGGCCCGCCGTCCGGGAGGCGGGACGCCCGAGGTGACGTGGGGCGAGATCGCTGCCCGAGCGCCCCGAATGGTCGCCACAATGGCCTCCTACCTGGAACAACTCGAAGTCTCGTCCCGTCCTGCCACCGTGTCAGCGGTGGACCTGGCCCTCCGGCTCTTCGCCCACCGGGTCACGACGGCCGATCCCACCTGCGTCTCAGTGGCCGCCATGGGACGACCCCACATCGAGGACTTCAAGACCTGGCAGGCTGCCCGACCGGGGAGGGGAGGCAAACCCTTGTCGACCACCACCATCCGGCACCGCCTCGGGTTCCTGCGCACGTTCTTCGAACGGATCATCGAGTGGGACTATGACGATGCTCCGGCCCGGCTCCCGATCCACTCGACCGACTTCCCCGTCCTCGACGACGCGTTGCCCAAGTTCTTGGACGATCCGACGGCGGCCAGGTTCATGGCCGCACTGGCCCAGGACCCGAACCGGCGACGGCGGCTCATGGTCGAGCTGTTGGCCCGCACCGGGATGCGCGTCGGCGAGCTCGGCGCCCTCGAAGACGAAGTCATCGTCAAGCTCGGAGACCTCCACCAGCTCCGGATCCCGGTCGGCAAGTTGCACAACGATCGCTACGTTCCCCTGCTGCCCGTGCTGTTCGATCTCATCGTCGACTACAGGGTGTGGCGTGGACCGTCGCGTTCTGGATTCTTGGTCGAGCGAGATGACGGGCAACCATTCGACAGGCGCACCATCCAGCGCTACGTTGCCGCCGTGGCCAAGCGAGCCGGGATCGGTCACGTCCACCCTCATCAGTTGCGCCACGCCCTGGCCACCCGGTCGATCAACCGGGGCATGAGCCTCGAGGCGATTGCTGCGCTGCTCGGCCACCGGTCGATGGACATGACGCTCACCTACGCTCGCATCTCGGACCAAACCGTGGCCGACGAGTATCTCAGGGTGACCCAGGCGGTCGAAGCCAACTACCGAGAGATGGCCTCGTATCTCCCCGCCGCCGCCGGCGCCGTCATGACCGCGCCTCCGACCGACCACTGTCGACTGCTGGCCAATGGTCACTGCACGAGGCCCGCCCTACTCGACTGCGTCTTCGAGAGCGTCTGTGAACGGTGCGGGTTCTTCGAGACCGGTCCGCAGTTCGTGACGATCTTGAAACGTCAGCGCAAGCACGCGGATCAGCGCGGCCAGAGTGACCGGCGCGAGCTCTTCGACGGCCTCATCGAGGGAGTCGCTGAGGCCCAGTGAGTGTGGTTCGATAGGGGACAGCTCAGGGCCTACGGATCACCTGTATAACGCCGGATATGGGCGCACCTGCTCGACCCACCAATTTCGTTGACATCGCCGGGTCGCACCATTGTCGACCTGACCGGAGCCGTCGTGCAGTTCTGTGCCGGACGGGCAGACGGCCTGGTCCACGTCTTTGCTCCCCATGCCACTGCCAGACTGGCTCTGATGGAGGTGGGATCGGGTCAGAGCGCGACCTCATCGAGACGCTGGGCCGGCTACTCCCCCGCGATAACCGCTACGGTCACCGTCACGGGGCCACCGGCCACAGCGCCGACCACCTATTGCCCGCCCTGATCTGTCCCTCTTTGTCGGTACCGGTCCTCGGCGGTGGCCCGCAACTGGGCACCTGGCAGAGCGTGGTCCTGGTGGATACCAACGGCGACAATCCGGTGCGCCAGGTGTGGCTCGGCTTCGTGGACGGATAGCACCGGCCAGCGCGAATTCACTGTCCTCCCCGCAGGACCGAGGCCAGGGTACCCGCCTCGTCCAGGGCTGACGCCAGCGCCTGGAGGATCGGGGCGGACGGGCGGCCGTCGGTGAAGTCAGCACTCGTCGCGTAGACGACTGTCGGCACCGTCCACCCGTGCAGGCTCGCAATCACTGCCCGTCCCCCGGTGTCGAGGGCCAAGAAGTGTTCCACCGCCGAAGCCGTACCCACCCACACCACCGCGGTATGGCTCAGCGCATCGGGACCGAACCGGTCGAGGAAGGCTTTGATGCTGCCGTTGTAGGTGGCCCGGTAGATCGGGGTGGCCAGCACCAGAACGGATGCCGCGGAGGCAGCGGCCACGGCCTCGTCCACCGCAGGGTGCCGGCTCCGGCCCAACAGGGCGTCGGCCGGAAGCTCGATGAGGTCGATGAGCCGGCCCCCACCTCCGATCTCGAGTGCAGCCTCGGCCACGGCTCTGGTCTTCGAGGTGGCCGAGTCCCCGCTGCTCACCGCCACCAGGGCGGGCGCCGCCCCCGTGGTCACGAGGGTCCGACCAGACTGTGGCTGCGGCCGGCCGCGGCGCCGTCACCATTGGTGCTTCCGCGGATCAGGCCGTCGGCGTGGAGGAGGGGGAGCACCCCCTCACCGAACCAGTAGGCCTCCTCGAGGTGAGGCTGCCCCGACAGGATGAAGTGGTCAATTCCCAGCTGGTGGTACTCGACGACGCGGTCGGCCACCTCCCGGTGGCTGCCCACCAAGGCGGTGCCCGCTCCCGAGCGCACCAGACCGAAACCGGCCCACAGATTGGGGGACACCACGAGATTGTCGCGGCTGCCGCCATGCAGCGCGGCCATGCGACGCTGGCCCACGGACTCGGCGCTGAGGAACCGACTTTGGGCCTCTCTGATGACGTCGTCGGACATGGCATCCAACATCCGATCGGTGACGGCCCAGGCCTCACCAGGAGAGTCACGGCTGATCACGTGTAGCCGGATCCCGAACCGGAGCTGGCGTCCGACCTCGGTGGCCAGACTCCGCATCCGTTCGATTCGCTCGGCCACCTGAGCGGGCGTCTCGCCCCAGGTCAAATAGACGTCGGCATGGCGTGCGGCCACACGCTCGGCCGCCGGCGACGCCCCGCCGAAGAAGATCTCCGGAAGTGGGTCCGGCGGTTGCGACGTGGAGGCCCCCACCGTCCGGTAGTGCTCACCGTTGAAGTCGAAGGGGCGATCGCCCCAGGCGCCGCGGAGCACGGTGATGAACTCGGCGGTGCGTTCATAGCGTTGATCGTGGTCCAACCAGTCCCCGAAGCGGCGCTGCTCGATGGCGTCACCTCCGGTCACGATGTTCAGCAGCAGTCGTCCCCTGGTGATGCGCTGGAAGGTGGAGGCCTGCTGGGCGGCCAACGTGGGTGAGATGAGCCCGGGCCGGAACGCGACCAGGAACTTGAGGTCCCGGGTGTCCCGGCTCAGGGCAGCCGTGGTCAGCCACGAGTCCTCGCACCACGTACCGGTGGGCGTGAGAACCGCCTCGAACCCCAGGTGATCGGCGGCCCGGGCCACCTGGGCCAGGTACTCGATGTCCGGCGACCGGTGGACGGTGGTGGGCCCGAAGCCGACGACATCCCGGCTGTCCCCGGTGGTGGGGAGGAACCAGTGGACGTGGATGCTCACAGGTCAGGCTCCTTGTGCTCGGCGTTGGTGCTCTCGGACATGTCGACGTCGGCCGGAGGGCCCGATCCGTCCCCATCGTGCCCAGGGGCGGGCCACGGCCAGGTCCTGTGCAGCCTAAGTCTATAAACCTGACCAGTCCAGTCGACTTTCAAGTCCACCCGGTCCGATCCCGGGTTCGCGGTGGACCCGTAGAGTCGACAGGACGCGAAGAACGGGGGCGGGCCACGTCGGATCTGGTCGCCATGGGCCACGACCGGTCGTCCCTCCACCGAACCGAACGACGATGTCCGGAACGACCGAATTCCGGGACGACCGCTGACCATCGACCTTCATCAGCCCAGGATCCGAGCCATGCCCCGCTTCTCCATGAATCCCAAGATCAGCGTGAGTGTGGTCTACGTAGCCGCCATGTTCATGAGCATCATGGACATCACCATCGTGAATGTGGCTCTGCCGGCCATCGGCCGACAGTTCCACGAGGCGACGGCCGGCTTGGACTCGGTGGCGGTCGGCTACCTGGTCAGCCTGGCCGTCTTCATTCCCGCCGCCGGCTGGTTGGGTGACCGATTCGGCTCCAAGCGGATCCTGTTGCTGGCCGTGGCCATCTTCACCGGGGCGTCGGTCCTGTGTGGTCTCGCCGACAGCCTCCCCCAACTGGTCCTCTTCCGGGTCATCCAAGGGGTGGGAGGCGGGATGATGACCCCGGTGGGGATGGCCATGCTGTTCCGGGCGTTCCCGCCGGCCGAGCGGGTCCGCGCCTCCAGCATCCTGGTGGTCCCCACGGCGCTGGCCCCGGCCCTCGGTCCCGTCCTCGGCGGACTGCTGGTCACCACCCTTTCATGGCGCTGGGTGTTCTTCGTGAACCTCCCCTTCGGGATCGTCGCCATCCTCTTCGGCCTGCTCTTCTTGGAGGAGAGTCGGCAACCCCATCCCGGCGCCTTCGACCTCCCCGGCTTCCTCCTGGCCGGTGTGGGCTTCGCCCTCGTCATGTTCGGGGTCAGCGAGGGCCCGGACAAGGGCTGGGGCTCGAGCGTGATCCTCGTGAGCATCGGTCTCGGTGCGGTACTGCTCGTGGCCATGGTGTGGGTGGAGCTGCGGACGGCAGCACCCATCCTCAAGCTGCGCCTGTTTGGGAACCGGCTGTTCCGGTCGACCAGCCTGGTCCTGATGGTCGGCATGGCCGCCTTCCTCGGCGTCCTCTTCGTGGTCCCGCTGTTCTTCCAGATCGCCCTCGGCCTCTCGGCCCTCCAGTCTGGGCTGAACACCTTTCCCGAGGCCATCGGGGTGATGGTCGGAGCCCAACTGGCCAGTCGCGTCTTCTACCCCCGTTTCGGCCCCCGCCGACTGGTGTCCACCGCCCTGGTGGGAGTGGCCGGGATCATGTCACTCATGACCCTGGTGGGCTTCGACACCGATCTGTGGTGGATGCGGCTCTTGATGTTCACCCTGGGTCTGTTCATGTCCCAGGTATTCGTCTCGTGTCAGGCGGCCGCCTTCGCCAGTATCTCCCTACCCGACACCGGGTCGGCATCATCGCTCTTCAACAGCGGACGCCAGCTGGGGAGCGCCCTCGGGGTGGCCGTGCTGGCCACGGTGCTCGCTGCCGTGGGAACCACCCACGAGGTGGTCGGCCACAGCGTCCCCAACCTGGACGCCTACCATGCCGCCTTCCTCACCGCCGCGGGGATCTCCCTGGTGGCGTCAGCCATTGCCCTGACCATCAGGGATGCCGACGCGGCCAACACCATGGTGCGGCGGGGGAAACCAACGGTCGATCACAAGATGACCACGCCGGTGGTCCCCGCCCCGCAGACAGCGGGCTCAGCCGCGCCGAGGAGCACAGCGCCCCTACGATCAGGATGAGCCGGATCTCCGGTCGACACGACAGTTCACCAAGGAGCGTGAGTTCCATCACCGAAGAAGACATCGTCCCAGCCACGCGGAAGCGCCTGGGTCGGGTAGGAGTGTGGCTGGGGGCCCTGATGGGGGTCCCGGCCGACGTCGAGCGCCCGACGGCCCGGCGGATCGAGGAGCTCGGCTTCGGTTCGATCTTCGTGGGCGAGAGGATCGGCGGCAAGGAGGCCATGGCCCACCAGGCTGTCCTGCTGGCCGCCACCGACCACATCGTCGTGGGCACCGGCATCGCCAACGTGTGGTCGCGGCACCCGGCAGCCATGCAGGGGGGCTCGGCCACCCTCGGGGACGCCTACCCAGGCCGGTTCCTGCTCGGCCTAGGCATCAGCCACGCCCTCATGGTGGACACCAGCGGCATGACCTACGAGAAGCCGCTGGCCCACATGGCCCGCTACCTCGACGACATGGCCGCGTCCGCCGCCATCGGGCCGGTTTCCGAGGTCCCCGTTCCTCACCTGTTGGCCGCCCTTCGGCCTCGGATGCTGGAACTGGCGCGTGACCGGACCGACGGGGCCCATCCCTATTTCGTGCCCCCCTCCCATACCGCACTGGCCCGGGAAGCTCTCGGCCCCGACAAACTCCTCGTCCCCGAACAGGCCGTGGTTCTCACCACCGATGCGGACCGGGCTCGCCAGGTGGCCCGCCAGCACATGGCTACCTACCTCATGCTCCCCAACTACGTCAACAACCTCCGCCACCTCGGATTCACCGATGACGATCTCGCCGATGGGGGCAGCGACCGCCTGGTCGACGCCATCGTGGCCTGGGGGGACGAGTCGGCCCTCGCCGCCCGGGTGACCGAGCACCTCGACAGCGGGGCAGACCACGTGCTGATCCAGCCCCTCGGGAACCTCGATCGAGCCATGGCGCAGCTCGAGGCACTGGCCCCGGCCCTGGTGGTCAGCTGATTCGCATCGGGAAGCCGGTAGGGCGACCGGCCCGTTGGTGGCTTAGTGGTGATGTCGGCGTCGGAGCCGGGCGTCGGCCAACGCCGGGGGGGACCACCCGGCGTCCTCACGGTTGATGTTGACCCCCGGCGGCACGATCTCGTCGATCCGGTCCAGCACCGACTCCTCCAGACGGACCTCCGGCGCCGACAGCTGCGACTCGAGCTGCTCCATGGTGCGGGGCCCGATGATGGCGGCACTGACCGCGGGGTGCTCCAACACGAAGGCCAGGGCCAGCTCGACCATGGTGAGGCCGGCCCCGTCGGCCACGGCGGCCAGTTCGGTGACGATCTCCAGCTTGCGCTGGTTGTCGGGAAGGCTCAGGTCGTAGCGTCCGGGCACGCGCTGGGCGCGGGCGCTGGTGTTGTCCTTCCCGACCCCGAACCGACCGGACAGCCAACCGCCGGCCAGGGGGCTCCACGGGATGACCCCCATTCCGTAGGTCTGGGCCACGGGTAGGACATCGGCCTCGATTCCCCGCACCAGGATGGAGTACGGGGGCTGCTCGGTCCGGAAGCGCTCGCGACCCCGCCGCTCAGCCACCCACTGGGCCTCGACGATCCGCTCGGCGGGGTAGGTCGAACTACCGAAGGACCGGATCTTCCCCGCATGGACCAGGTCGCTGAGGGCACCGAGGCTCTCGTCGAGATCCGTCGTCTCATCTGGCCGGTGGACCTGATAGAGGTCGATGTAGTCGATCCCCATCCGACGCAGGCTGTTCTCGCACTCGGCCATGATCCACCGCCTGGAGCTTCCCTGGGCGTTGGGGTCGTCTCCCATGGGGGCGAAGACCTTGGTGGCCACCACCACCCGGGAGCGGTCCACAGCAGCCAGGGCCTCCCCTACGATGACCTCCGACTCCCCATCCGAGTACACATCAGCGGTATCGATGAAGTTGATGCCGGCGTCGAGGGCGCGGTGGATGATCCGAACGGCATCCTCATGATCGGGATTGCCCCATGCCCCGAACATCATGGCCCCGAGGCAGAGCGGGCTGACCCTGATGCCGGTTCTTCCCAGCGTCCGTAGCTTCATGAGATGCCACCCTACGTCGCGTTGCCGACGTCGGCAGAAGCGGCGGTCAGGACCCGGTCCCGTGCCCGGCCGGGATCTGATAGCGCAGGAAGAACTGCCACATCGCCTCGTTGGCATCGACAAGCACGGTGCCGCGGCCCACGCCGCCGAGGAGCCAGGTGCTCTTGGGTCCGGTGTTGAGAAGGCTTCCCGGCCAGACGTGTCCGGACCCGGTGAGCCTCCACAGGGCCACCTCGGTTCCGTCCCGGCAGTGTTGGTAGGTCACCGGGGTAGCGGTCTCACCGGACGAGATCGACCCGATGTCCCCGACGATGGCGGTCCCGGTCACTGGACGATCGCTGCACCCGTCTGCCCTGACCCACTGATCGATGCCCTCCATGACCGAGAGACGAAGCCGCGGATTGCTGTTGGGGACTCCCACCCACTTGGCGATGGGGTCGTTGAGGCTGTGGAACTCGAGCGTGGGCACCGGACGGGAGGGATGGATGGTGGGCAGCTCCACCTGACCGGAGATCGACGAGATGGCGGCCACGTGATCAGAGGCTTCCGCGGCCATGGCGTAGGCCATCATGCCGCCGTTGGAGATTCCGGTCATGTAGATCCTCCGAAGATCGACAGGGGTGCGCGAGGCGATGTCGGAGATCACCTTCTCCAGGAATCCCACGTCGTTGATGTGCCTGGTCACCGGGAGCCCACAGCACTGGCCGGCATTCCATCCGTACTGGGCGTTCTTGGCCACAGGATCGGGGGTCAGCACCTTGGAGATCCTCGTCCCGTCGGGATAGGCGACGAGATAACCGTTCTGGTCGGCCGAGTTGTCCATCCCGGTCTGGAGCTCTTCGAGCAAGCCGTTCTGCGTGGCCCCGTGCAAGTTGAGGACGAGCGGCAACGGTTTGCCGGCGATGGCCGCCGGAGGCACGTGGAGCCGGTAGTCGCGCGACAAGTCGTCGAAAGTGAGGTGGAAGGTGTACGAACCGTCCATGGAGGCCAGCGCGGAAGTCGCCGAGGCGGCCTCCCCGGCCATCCTGTCGGCCGCGCCGGCAACCGACGACGGGGCCGACATGGCCAGGGTCGCCACGGTAGCCAGTCCCACCAGCGAGGCCCGGAACGATCGACCGATGATCATGGTGGTTGCCCCCTCCTGGCCGGACCAAATGCGGATCGCCTCGTCGCCGACCCGATGATGCTACCGGCCCGGGCCCCCGTCGGCCGGTCCAGGTAGGGCCGACAGGGTCGGCCCCTCGCCCTCCGCTTCGGTAGCATCGGGGCGCCGTACCACGACGCGGAGAGCCTCATGGGAGATGGTGAGCATGAAGACTCGAGCGGCGATCTGCTGGGGTGTGGGCCAGGAATGGAGCGTCGAGGAGATCGACCTGGACCCTCCCCGCCAGGGAGAGGTGTTGGTCCGGGTGGTGGCGGCCGGCCTGTGCCACTCCGACGACCACATCGTGACCGGCGACTCGCCCATGCCCACCCCGATGATCGGCGGTCATGAGGGAGCGGGCGTGGTGGAACAGGTAGGACCGGGTGTCACCAGCCTGGTGCCCGGCGACCATGTGGTCCTGGCCTTCCTGCCGTCCTGCGGACGGTGCGTCCCCTGCTCCACAGGGCACCAGAACCTGTGCGATCTCGGGGCCCTGATCGGGCATGGACGCCAGACCGACGGAACCTCCCGCCACCACGCCGGTGACCGCGACCTGCAGCTCATGTGCCTGGTCGGGGTGTTCGCCGACTTCACGGTGGTCAACGAGGCCAGCTGCGTCAGGATCGACCCGACCCACTCCTTGCGCACGGCCTGCCTGGTGGGTTGCGGCGCGGTCACCGGATGGGGCTCGGCCGTCTACGCCGCTGACGTCCGGGTCGGCGAGACCGTGGTGGTGGTAGGTGCCGGAGGCATCGGTTCCTCCGCCGTCCAGGGGGCCAGATTGGCCGGTGCCGAAACCATCGTGGCTGTCGACCCGGTGGCCTTCAAACGGGACCAGGCCATCCGGTTCGGCGCCCACGCCACCTTCGCCTCGATGGAGGAGGCTCACGATCCGATCAGGCAGATGACCAGGGGACGCATGGCTCACAAGGTAATCATGGCCATGGGGGTAGGTCGAGGCGACCTGATGGACCAGGCCCTCGGGCTCACAGCCAAGCTGGGTCGTGTGGTCGTGACCAACATCCACCCCTACACCGAGAACCGGGTGTCGATGAACCTGAGCAACCTGACGGGCATGGAGAAGCAGGTGGTGGGATCGCTGTTCGGATCGGCCAATCCCCGGGCCGATATCCCGAAGCTGTTGGAACTCGACGCCAGGGGCCAGTTCGATCTGAGCGGTCTGATCACTCGGTCGTACGCGATCGAAGGGGTCAACGACGGGTACCGCGACCTGAAAGACGGCCTCAACATCCGGGGGATCCTCACCCTGGACGAGGCGCTGGCCGCCGGCTGACGGACCGGCCGCTCCGGGGGTCCGGTCTCCCACTGCCGTTGCGGTCCGGGCCGGCTGAGGCCAGACTGCAGGCCATGGACCCGCTTGCCATCCACCATGTGGCCATCAACGTGGCTGACGTTCCCCGGTCCGTTGCCTTCTACACCGAGATTCTCGGAGGCCAGGTCCGCAGCGATCGTCCGGAATTCGGAATCGGGGGCGCGTGGATCGACTTCGGCGGCCAACAGGTCCACCTGCTCGAGGCACCGGTGCCCCGCAATCTCGGACAGCACTTCGCCATCCGCGTCACCGACCTGGACGCCGTGGTGGCTGAGCTCCGGACCAAGGGAGTGGACATCGCCGACCCGGTCGATTCCGGGACGAACCGTCAGACCTTCCTCGACGACCCGTCCGGCAACGCCATCGAGCTGCACGAGGTGGGTCCGGTCCACTGAGCATCGGGAAGGGATCGTGACCATGGGGACCGCAGAGACCGGACTGTCGCCGGACATGGGTCGGCGCCGGATGCCGGGGGTGGGGACCTCATGAAGGTCGGGATCGTCGGCACGGGCTTCGGGGGGCGGGTGGTCGCCGGGGCCTTTGAGGCCAGTGGGTCCCAGGTGACCGAGGTGGTCACGGCCCGGGATCACGACGCCGTGCGGGCGCTGTGCCGCTCCGGGGTCGACCTGGTCTCGGTCCACTCGCCACCGTTCCTCCATCGGGATCATGTGGCCATGGCCCTGGAGGCCGGTCGCGCCGTGCTCTGCGACAAGCCCTTCGGCCGTTCGCTGGAGGAAGCCGAGGCCATGGCCGCCCAGGCCGGCGAGGCCGGGGTGGTCAATCTGGTCAACTTCGAGTTTCGCCACCAGGCGGCCCGCCTCACGATGTACGACCTCGTGTCGTCGGGAGCCATCGGACGGCCGCAACACTTGGCCTACACGGCGTTCACCTCGGGCTCCCGGGTACCGCTCCGCCCCTGGGGGTGGTTGTTCGACCGTTCGCTCGGCGGTGGTTGGATCGGCGCCTTCGGCTCCCACGCCGTCGACCTCGTGCGGTGGTTGCTGGGCGAGGTGAGCAGTGCCGGAGCCGCCACGTGGATCACCGTCACCGAGCGCCCGGACGCCACGGGGCAGTTGGTCCGCTGCGATGCCGAGGACGCCTTCACCGGATGGGCGACGCTCGAGTCGGGAGCCACGGCGACGGTCGACACGTCATTCACCGCCGGGGCCACCGTGCCCGCCCGCATCGTGGTCACCGGAACCGAGGGCGCGCTGGAGAATGTCGGTGACGTTCGGGTGGTCCTGCGGCGACCGGGCGAGGAGACCCAACACTTCGAGTTCGACCGGCCGGACGGCGACGGCCACCATCAGGCCATGGTGGCCTGGGCCCGTGTGATCCGAGACGCCGTCACCGGGCAGGACCAAGTGGCACCGTCGTTCGCCGATGGCGTGGCCTGCATGCGGGTGATGGAACAGTGGCGGTCCATACCGCCACAACCGGTAGGCGATTCCATCCGTCCCGGTTGAGGCGGAGCCCCCCGCCGATCCTGCAGCCAGCGAGCCGAAGACGCCGGGGGCCGACTAGAGGGAGCGCTTCCGCCGTCCGAACAACAGTCCCAGACCCAGTGCCACACACGTCACACCGGCCAGAACGAACGGCATGAGGTTGATGCCGGTGAAGGGCAGCGTCGACGGCTGCGTGCTGGCCTTGACCACCGGCGGAACCGTCG
The DNA here is from genome assembly GCA_963737625.1 of uncultured Acidimicrobiaceae bacterium. Taxonomy (GTDB): domain Bacteria; phylum Actinomycetota; class Acidimicrobiia; order Acidimicrobiales; family RAAP-2; genus Bog-756. The sequence continues at coordinate 166,625 of CAVTTK010000005.1, read as the reverse complement.
TGGTGCTCGGCGTGGTCACCGCGGCCGCTACCGGAGCCACGGAGGCAGCTTGCGTCTGGGGAATCACCGGGGGCGGCGTCACCGGTGCTGGCGAGGTCTGGGTGCCGTCCGGCGGCACCGGCTGGACGGGGGCGGGGGCGGGGACCGGGGGCGCTACCGGCGTGCAGTCAGGATTCAGATCGGAAACCTTCCGCTGCCATCCCCGCTGGGGCGTCCAGGGACCGTTGGCCGTTGGACCGATGTAGGCGTCAGCTTGGATGATGTCGCAGAAGTTCGGCGGATAGTCGATGGTGAGCGTGCCCGATGTCCCGTAGACGGTGGAGACGTCGACGGAGACCTTCGGCTCGTTGAGGAAGAATTTCCACACGCAGTTCATCTCGGTCGTAGGACAGGGTGGGTCGGGTATCTGCAGTGTCGCCGAGGTTGGGCCGAAGGTGATGACCGCACCGGGTCCGGACGCCCCCGCCGTGGTGCTGAACGCCAGTAATGCGGCCCCGACGGTCATGGCCATGACCGACGCAATGATGATCCTTTTCACTGCTGCTCCTTGGGTGCCTGGGGATGACTCGTGAGCTGCCCCGACAGGCAAACTAGCAGGTACGCCCCACGGTTCGTGGTGGGGCCTCCACCCCCGGTGAACCGAACATCAGGAGACACGAAAGTGTCCCCAATGAAGCTCGGCGTCGCCGGGTCCGACGGTCAGGTAGTTCACGCCGGCAATCATCGCACCATCGCGGGCCTGCAACGACGGATACCCGTCCCCTCGAATGGGTCGCCGCCGATCCAAACCCCTCTGAGCTGGACTTTTGTTCCGACCTTACCGAAGCACCTCCCTGGCGACACCAAGAATTCATGTGAAAACCGCCGCGCTCGGGGAGCGACTACCCGGTCTCCACTCTCGGAGGCTGCGAGACCCGCAGCTACTCGTACTGCAGAACGCCTCGGATGTTCTTGCCGGCCAGCATGTCGGCGTAGCCCAAATTGACATCTTCGAGTTTGTAGGTCTGCGTGACCATCCCGTCGAGATCGAGCTGACCCTGGTCGTAGAGACGCAGCAGGTGGGGGATGTCGTAACGGATGTTGGCCGAGCCGAAGATGGTCCCGACCACCTGCTTCTCCAACAGGGTCAACCAGGTCAAAGACAGCGTCACGTCAGTCTCGGACATGGGGTGGATGTTGGTCACGACCACCCGACCACCCTTGGCCGTCATCTGCATGATCGTCTCCATCAGCCTTCCGTCGCCGACCCCCATGGTGCAGATGACCTTGTCAGCGTTCTTCCCCCAGCTCACCTCGTTCACCAGTGGGATTGCCTCCTCGATACTGGCGGCCGTGTGAGTGGCCCCGAACTTCTTGGCCATTTCGAGCTTGAACGGCACCGGGTCCACGGCGAAGATGCGCTCGGCACCGGCCAACCTGGCCCCCTGGATGGCCGAGGCCCCGATGCCACCGATTCCGATGACCACCACGTCGTCCCCGGGCTTCACTTCGCCGGCGTAGACGGCCGATCCCCAGCCGGTGGTCACGCCACAGCCCACCAGACATGCCTTGTCCAAGGGGTAGTGGTCGAGGATCTTGACGCAGGACGCCTGGTTCACCACGGTGTGCTTGGCGAATGTGCCGAGGCAGACCATGGTGCCGAGATCCTCACCACCGGCGGAGTGGTGACGATGGGTACCGTCGATCTGGGCGCCGAGCATGAGCAGGGCTCCGACATCACACAGGTTGGAGTGGCCACGGGCGCAGGAGGGACAGTGGCCGCAGGCCGGAACGAACCCGAACACCACGTGGTCGCCTGGACTGAGACCTTCCACGCCCGGACCCACCTCCTCCACCACACCGGCGCCCTCGTGGCCGCCGATGATTGGATAGATACCTCCCAGGTCGCCGGTCCGCAGGTGCTCGTCGCTGTGGCACATACCGGAGGCGGCGATCCTCACCAGCACCTCACCAGCCTTGGGCGGATCGAGCTCGATCGTCTCGACCTTCCAATCGCCACCCATCTCCCAGAGAATCGCTGCCTCAGTCTGCATGTTTCGGTCCCTTCCCTCGCTGTTCCAGTGCCTGTCGGACCGGCGTGGCACGCTGTTGCGCCCCCAGGGAGGTGGGCTCGCTGTCCCGACTCATCCCACCTCTACCGGCCACCGGCACCTCGTAGTGCACCGGTCATGATCCTTCGGGATGAAGCCTATGCCTAGACGAGGAGACGTGGCGCCGGTAGCGCTCAGGGGGTCGGCGGGACCTGGACGCCGCACTGACCGCGGAAGCTCCAGCCGTTGTGGATGATGGCACAGGCCTTGCCGAATCCGTGGATGTAGTCCACGCCCTTGCTGGTGGTGATGTACGCCGCCAGGGGGATCGTGAGCAGGAAGGCCATGATCCCCACGAGTTTGAGAATCCTCTTGATGGTCCTCATGGGCGGGTCACCATCACGTTCTCGTCACTGACATTCCACCGGTGCTCCCAAGTCTCATGATGCACAAGTCCGTTCGCAGTCGCAGCAACCCCGTCAAAACTACTGCACGGGGTCCCCAGATCCGCGGCTTTCCCCATATGGCCTGACCTGCCCGGCGACGTGCTATTCGACGCGTCGCTCTCCCGAGGGCGCCGTGGAGACGCGCGTTCCGCCGCCGTCCGGCGGATCCGACTGCCGGCCGGCCACGCGGAGGTCGCGCTCTCGTTGCCACCGGGCATCGAAGGCGTCCCGGGTGAGCCGCTCGGACGATCGCCCCATATGTGGCGGATACCCCAGGTCGTACTCGGCGGTATCGTCGTCCTCTTTTCGGTCCTTCGCCTCGAGAAGGCGTCGGATGCCCGCTCGCGCGGTGAAGAAGATCAGGACGACGATGATGGTCACCAGCTTGGTCAGACCGACCAGCAGGTAGGCGACGGTGATCACCGTCCACTTGATGAGCTTGACGACCAGTCCGAACAGCGTGATCACGGTCTGGGGCTTGGGGACGACCGTTGCCGGAACGTGGTGGACATCAACGCTTCCGACCGCGCCGGATGCGAGCAGCGGACCGGTACTGGTGCCGGAACATGGTGCAACGATAGGTCAGCACCGGACGGAAGACTGGTTCTTGACGCAGGCTATGGCGCTCGCCCGGAGCGCCGATCGGGCTCTGGTCCGGTATCCGACCGGGTCGGCGGCCCGACTCGACGACCGGACGCGGCACCGTCAGCCAGCGGCCGGTCGCGGCTCGCCGTACTTCTCGCTGTCGCAGGCCGGGAAGATGCCGGCCACCTCACGCGCGGCCGAGCGGATGGCATCCTCACGACACATCCCCGCCACCTCGACAGTCAAGCTGATCGAACGGGAGTCTCCAGAGAACCGGATGAGCCGGTTGGCCGAGCGCCGGGCTGCCTCGAGGAACTGCTCCGTCCTGGCGTCCAGCGAGCGTGCGATGGAGACGTCGACTTCGTAGCGCATGGGACGACGGTATCGAACGTATGTTCGCCTGTCCAGCGGAAGGCCTGGCCGGGCCCCTCCACCGGTCCGGTCAGCGCAAGATCCGGTCGCCCAGCTCGCTGTGGATCTGCCGGTGGAAGTCGGCCAGAAGTTGGGCCTGCTCCAAGCAGGTCAGTGCCGGGCTGTCGCGGACGGCGCCGACCTGTGTGCCCCGGCCCGGACATCCCGGACAGACGACATCCCACTCCGCCGCTGAGACCTTGCGAGCTTTCGCATCATGTTCAGCCACGACTCCCAAGCTACGCGAGCCACCTTGCCTCTGTGTCAATTCGACGTGACGTCGGCATGAACTTCGCGTGAGTACGGAGCGTGACTCACTCCCCACTGCCTGTCGGGCAGGTGCCGATGAAACTCGACGTCGGTCGTCGCGAAACGTTCACCCAACCGTGTCGTTGTGGTCACCCGCCGAGCCATAGCGTCGGTACCGGCAGCGCCACGTGTGGGGGCGAACGTCCCGGGCTCTACCACGCCAACGTGACTGATGAGTGGAGAGGACGACTGCATGCGACGGGCAGGACGACTGACAGCTTCGGCTTTCGGCATCGTCGCTCTGATCGCTGCATTCCCAGTGGCATCGGTGGCCGGCGCCGCCGTCTCGCCCTCACCGAAATCACCAGGCGTGATTCAGGCGGTAACCGCATCGACCATGCCGACGACTGATCCTGCTACCACGACCACATCGACGACCGAGCCTGCCACGACGACCACGTCAACCACAAGTCCGGCGACGAGCACGACCACCACTCCGACGACCCCCTGCACGACGAGTACCTCGACCAGTTCCACCACCAACAGCGTGCCGACGACGAGCACGACGAGCACGACGAGCACGACGAGCACGACGACGAGTACATCGACGAGTACATCGACGACCACGACGACCATCGGCCTCCGCTCCACCGACACCACCGACCCGGGAACCACGACTACGACATCGACGTCGACCTCCACGACCACGAGCCAGGCTGCGACGACCACAACCACGATCGCATGTCCGTCGGACACGTCGACCACCGTTCCCGCGGTGGCTACCTCGTCGAGCTCGTCGGGCGCGTCACCGGCATCAAGCGCGCCGTCGACGGGGTCCCTGGCCTTCACCGGCGACGGGCCCTACGCCCCGGTACTCGTGGCGATCGGGTTGATCCTGCTGGCCGCGGGAGCCGGGGTGCGGCGCCGGATGCACCGACGCGGACGGAGCGGGGCCTGAGCGGACGGGCGGTACGCCAGGGGGCTGGCCACGGCCGACCGGGGTAGCCTCATCTGGGAGATGGTGGAGATCAAGCTCATGCTCCCCGACGACTGGCGGATCATCCGCCACGTGCGTCTCCGGTCGCTCCGGGAATCACCTGAGGCCTTCGTCTCGACGTACCAGCGCGAGGTGGGCTTCGACGAACCGACCTGGAGGGATCGCGCCACCACGTGTCAGTGGTTCGTGGCCACCGCCGACGGAGACACCGTCGGGGTCGCCGGGGGTGTTGACGGGTGGTCCGATGACCCTGCGGATCGGGAACTGGTCGGAATGTGGGTGGCGCCTTCACATCGGGGCCAAGGTGTGGCCCGCCGCCTACTCGACGCGGTAGGTGTGTGGGCCGCACGGGAAGGGGCCACCGTGCTGCGTCTGGGTGTGATGGAGGGGAACCGGGGTGCGCGTAGCGCCTACCTCCACATGGGACTCCATCCCTCCGGAGAGATGATGGAGGCGCAGATGGCCGGGGGTCAGATCATCGAGGTCATGACCCTGAACCTCATCCGTCCCTGACGCTTCTGGACCCCCACCCATTGCTCCGGCCATGAGGCCAGTGCCGGTTCGGCCAGTTCAGCCGGCGATGACGTTGTGGACTGTGGCCACCATGGGCTCCTTCAGTCCCACACCCAGCTCGGTCAGGATCGGCATCAGCGTGGGTCCGAAGGCGTCGAAGTCCTCCTGCGATTCCCAGATGTCGAAGACCTGGATCGCGCCGTCCGATTCGAGCGCACAGTGATAGGTACGCCCCTTGGGACTGCCGGCGCCGGCATCCTCCAGTTTCTTGATGGCGCTGTTGTACTTCTCCGGCGTGAAGCCCTCGTGTACGAAGTAGATCCCCAATGCCATGATGTCCGCCTCTCTGCGTCGCAGGACGCATCAGTGAGTATTGATATCGGGCCCGGCGAGGCCTCGACCCCACCGGACCATACTCCCTATGTGACGCCGTCGGTCGGGCTGCAGTACGGGAACAGATCGGCGTGGCCCGAATCGACCCCTGGAGGCGTGCTCAGCCGTCGCTGGCCCCCACCTATCGCATGGAGGCGTCGTGTCCCCGACGGTCGGAAGGCGCGCCTTCAGAACCGTCCGTCGGTGCGGTCGGAGTTGGCCAGGGTTCTCCGGGTGATCGGATCGATCGATCGCCGATCTGCGGAGAAGGGCGGAACAAACCGATGACCATCCCATCTACGCTGCGGGAGGAGATCCGCCGAGGGGAGCAACCGTGTACGCCATTGTGACCAACGTCAGAGTCGAGAATCCGGAGGAGGCACGGCTGCTGCTTCCCGAAGCCAGAGAGGCACTCGTTTCCCGCGCTCCAGGCATCGTCAGTGGCTACTGGTTGGAGCCGGTCGACGGCATCGGGACATCAGTACTGGTGTTCGAAAACAGAGAGTTTGCTGATCAGGCCGCTCGCTATCCGGTACCCCCCATGCCGGGTGTCACGCTCCTCGACCTGACAGTCCGCGAAGTATTCGCCCACGTCTGAGTGTGGCGAGAGCGCCTACACCATCGATGATTGGCGAGAGCATCCGGGTAGCGGCACGCGGGGCGAGGTATCACCCCGAGTCAGCGCGCCTGTCGGCCCCCGTGCTCTCAGGTCACCACCGGGGCGTGTGAGGTCGTCGGAGTGTCCAGAGCGGGGAGAGGAACCGCCTTGGTTGGAGCGGTCAGGACACGCACCTTTCCCCATCCGTTCAGGTGGAGCGTCAGGCCGTCGATGATCACCTCCACGGGTAGATGGGAACCGCCCACGTCGATGAGGCAGGTCACCGGACCGGCGTCGTTCCCGCTGTTGCGGTAGGTGATGGCAACGACCCGTACGCCGTCCACCGTCTGGGTCTTTCCCTTGTGGTAGCTGGAGGCGTCGAACAGGTCCTGCGTCAGGGAGGGCATGGTGAGGTCAGCCGCGGCAGGTGCGTAGGCCGGACTGCCGTCCGGCACCTGCACCCACTGGTCGGCGAGCTCCATGGCCTGGGCACGAGCCACACCCAACGTGGATGACCAGAACGATGCGTCGGCATCGACGTCGACGACTCCAGCCACGTCCACCGTGGTGGCCGACGGCAGTGCCTGCGAACCGGCGCTCGCCGATGTCACCTTGACCACCTGAGTTCCCGACGACGTGTCCGAGTAGTCAGACTCGGTCAAGGTGGCCTTTCCGATGCCAGGTATTTGGGTGGTACCGCTACCGGTGGCGCTGACCGACCCCGCAGCCGTCATGGCGGCACGTGCTTCGGTCACCAGGGCCAGAGCGGACTTGGCGTTCGCCCCGGGCGGCATCACTGGCGCGGTGGCGGCCACGCCGAGCACCAGCAGCGCCACGAACGACAGGGCGACCACCAGGGCCCCCAGCGGCGGTGTACCGAGCGGATGTCCATCCCCGTTGCTCATGCGGTCCTCTCCCCCGTGGCGTCCGGGTAGCCGGCTGTGTCAGGCACCGGAGGGCCCTGGTGGCCACGGCCGATCCGATGGGTAGACAATCGGCACAGTCGGCGAGGTCCTTGAGCAGGGAGGGTCCGACAGAGTCAGAGACCGCACCGTGCCCACGACACCGGCGCATACACGGCTTCGCCCGCGCCGACCGACACACTGCTGTTCGTGTGGCGCGAGCTCGTCGTCGGGGATGGCGCTGTCCGGTTAGTTCTCTGTGGCTGTGGAGGGGCACGCCGAGAGGGCACCGGGTCCGCTGTCGAGCGGGAAGTCCGACGCCAGTCCGACGACCTCTCCGGACTCCGCTGTCGTCAGCTCGGGGGTCGCACTGAGCTAAGCCGTGGGGAGGGGGTGTTGCTTGTCGGCGCTGCGCCCTCCGTCGCCGAGACTCCGGACTTCGTGGCCTACTACGGGTACATCGACGAGGCCTGCCGGCAGGTCGAGAACACTGCCAACTTCTCGGCGTTGACCGACGCCGACGTGATCTCCCAGGTGTACCGGGAGGGGAACAATCAGGCGGCGATCGGCGGCCACTGCTCGGCGTAGACCGGCCGACCGGAGTTCAATCCTTCCGTAGCCGCCCAGCCCCGGCTTGCGCTGACAACGACGACAGCGAATTCCGGGCACCCGGTGACCCTCACGCCACCACCCTTGGTGACCTCGACGCCCGGTCCGGGGAACGCCGTAGAGGCCACGCCCCGGTATCCGTGCCTTCCCTTACCGACCGCCCGTCCGGCGACATCCGGCCTTGCTCCGCCACTACCCCGGTGCGGGCCGTGCGGCGTGGCGTGGCGTGGTCAGCGCGACAGCACCACCTTGAGGGCGCCCGTGTCCGAGGCCCGGGCGAAGACGTCGTAGGCCTCGATCATGTCGTGGAGTCCGAAATGGTGGGTGACGAAGCGAGCGGCATTGATCTGGCGTCCGGTGAGCAGGCGCAACAGGGTCGGGGTCGAGTACGTGTCGACGAGTCCGGTGGTGATCGTCACGTCGCGGATCCAGAGCGACTCGAGGTGGAGCGTGGCCGGCTTCCCGTGGACCCCGATGTTGGCCACGTGCCCTCCAGGCCGGACCAGCTCGGTGCACAGCTCGAACGTGGCCGGCACGCCAACGGCCTCAATGGCCACATCGACCCCGAGGCCATCGGTGAGCTGTTGGACCGCGGCTCAGCGCGTCCTGGTCACCGTTGTTGACGGTGACATCGGCGCCGAACTGCTTGGCCATGTCGAGCCGGGTGTCGGCCAGATCAATGGCGATGACCAGGCCCGGCGAGAACAGCTTGGCTCCGGCGATGGCGGAGAGGCCGATCGGCCCTGCCCCCACGACGGCGACACTGTCGCCCGGTCGGACCTTCCCGTTGAGGACACCGACCTCATACGCGGTGGGAAGGATATCGGCGAGCATCAACAGCTCTTCGTCCTGGACCCCAACCGGCACCGGGTAGGTGGACGTGTCGGCGAAGGGCACTCGGACGTACTCGGCCTGGGTCCCGTCGATGAGATGGCCGAGAATCCAGCCTCCGCCGCCGAGGCACTGTCCGTACCGGCCATCACGGCAGTAGCTGCAGGTCCCGCAGGCGCTGATGCACGATACGAGGACTCGGTCCCCCACCGAGACCGTCTTCACCCCGGCGCCGACCGTCACCACGGTGCCCACAGCTTCGTGCCCCAGAATGCGACCGTCGGTGACCTCAGGCGTGTCGCCCTTCATGATGTGCAGGTCCGAACCACAGATCGTGGTCGTGTCCACTCGAACAACCACGTCGGTGTCCGCCTGCACAACAGGCTCGGGTACGTCCTCCCAAGCCTTGGTGTCGGGTCCGTGGTACACGAGGGCTTTCATGGTGTTGCTCCTAGTTCTTCGGCGTGATCCCAGCCTCTCCGGTCGGTCGGTGGTCCGGTAGAGCCAAAAGTCCCTGATTGCTGGCCCCCGGAGGACCAGTGTTCTGCGCCGGCACCGGCCGGTCTGCGGGCAACGACACATCGACCGGTGAGGATCCGGCAGAGCCGATGGCCATGCGCACACCGATCACACCATGGCTGGACGTCGTGGTGATTCCGAACCCGGAGTGTAGGAACACATCGATCATGGACCGATTGTCGGCCTGCGTGGATGCGACGAAGGTGGTGATCCCGTTGGGGCGGGCCGCACGAGCCAGACGGTCGAGGAGCATCGTCCCGATCCCGAGATGCTGGTAGGCGTCGGCCACGACAAACGCCACTTCCGCCTCGGCTGAGCCGGAGCTCCGGTCGTAGCGGGCGACGGCGACCAACTCATCGGAGTCCTCGACGATCAGCGCCAATCGGTCGACGTAGTCGACCGAGGTGAAGTGCTCGACTTCGGCCTCGGAGAGTTCGGGGTGCATGAAGAAATGACGACGGTAGACAGAGCCCGGCGACAGTAGCCGGTGAAACACCAGCAGCCGTGGTGCATCGTCGGCCATGATTGGCCGCACGTGCAGCTTGGTGCCGAGCGTTGTCGTCCACTCACCTTCCAACCCGACCGGATACTGGCCGATATCTGCACCGTCCAACGGTTCTCCCAGCATGAGTCCTCACCGCTCACCGGCGACCGGGGGGACACCTCACAGACTGACACCTACCCTCGCCCCGGACCAGGGCCGTTCGGCCCTTCTCCCCGATGGGTTCCGCCCACTCCCGGAGACGGACTCTTCCTGGACAAGTGATGACCTTCGGCCCTGCTCCGCGAAGAGTGGTGATGTCACCATATGAAGACGGGACACGGCGCACGTCCGCTCTCCATGCGGTGCCGATCCGGATGTCCCGTGGGGCGGGAGAGGAGATTCGACCACCAAGCGATGTCCATGTACACCCAACTCCTCGGATCTGCACTCGAGCAGCGCGACCGTGCCGACATCGCCCCCGCTCCAGGCGATGCCCTGGCCCAATTGTCCAGGTCCCGGGCTCGGCTCCGCTCCGGCCGGCCCGGCTCGGAATCCCCAACGGCTTTCGAAGCGGTGGCGGACTCCCTGGACTATGACGTTGCCCTGATCGTCCTGGCCAGAGGACTCGATATCGAGTTCGCCATCGATCGATTCGACGACGGGGAACGTCACCTGCTCGAGGTCGCCCTGGCCCTGCGAGGAATCGGTGTAGATCAACGGGACGACGTGTCGTAAACGGTGGCCCGGATTACGGCGCGCTCACGTGCCGGTGGAGTCGTCCCGCGGCGTCGGTCCCGTGCGCTCCTCGAGACGCACGGCGAACGTGGCGGCCTGGGTCCGTCGCTCCATGCCCAGTTTGGCCAGCAGATTGGAGACGTAGTTCTTGACCGTCTTCTCCGCCAGAAAGAGCTCCTCGGCGATCTGGCGATTCGTCTTGCCCTCGGCGATGAGGTCCAGGACCTTCCGCTCCTGGAGAGTGAGACTGGCCAGGCGGAGATCCTCCCGGGGACCGGTTCTGAGCCGTTCGAGCACCCGACGGGTCACCGAGGGGTCGAGCAGGGAGTGGCCCGCGCCCACCCGCCGGATGTCATCGACCAGGTCCCCCACGCCGACTTGCTTCAACACGTACCCGGCCGCACCCGCCATGATGGCGGCATACAGGGCCTCATCGTCTGCGTAGGAAGTGAGCATCAGGCACCTGATGTCCGGATGGGCGGAACGGATCTCCCGGCACACTTCTACCCCGCTTCCGTCAGGAAGTCGCACATCGAGCAGCGCCACCTGCGGCTGTGCCGTCGGTATGCGGGCCAGGGCTTCGGCGACCGTGGATGCCTCTCCCACAACGACCAGATCGTCCGTGGCCTCCAGCATGGCCCGGATACCGGCTCTCACTACCTCGTGGTCATCGAGGAGGAAGACGCCGAGGCTCACCGGACCATCATTCCAACCCTGGGCCCTCCTGGCAACTTGACCAGGACAAACGATGGGCATAGGCCCAGGGAGGCACCGTAGTCGCATGTGGTGAGTGGTGGACGTTCGCCGGTGACGTCATTACGCTCCCTCGGGGTGCCCTTTCATTCGATCGACGATCCCGTTCGATTGACCCGGGTACTCGAGGCGACGATGTTGCTGGCCGCCGACGTTGAGCTCCCTGCGCTGCTGAGCCACGTCGTCGACGAGGCTCAGTCCCTGACCGGGGCCCGATACGGAGCTCTCGGCATCCTCGGCGACGACGGAACATCGTTTTCCGAGTTCCTCACCGTCGGGCTGACCCCGGAAGAGGAGGTCGCCATCGGGCCGCTGCCGAAGGGGCGTGGTGTCTTGGGTATGTTGATCGATGACTCACGCACGCTGCGCCTCGCTCGGTTGGGGGACCATCCAGGCCGGTTCGGCTTTCCTCCCGGCCACCCTCCGATGCACTCGTTCCTCGGGGTGCCTATCAACGTCCGCAACGACGTCTACGGGAGCCTCTACCTCACCGACAAGGTGGATGCCTCGGAGTTCAATGAAGAAGATCAGGCTCTGGTCGAGGCTCTGGCCATGGCGGCGGGAATGGCCATCGAGAACGCCCGCCTTCACCGGCGCGTCCAGGAGTTGGCCGTCCTCGAGGACAGGCACCGGATGGCCAGGGATCTGCATGACACGGTGATCCAGCACCTCTACGCCGTTGGGATCTCGCTCGAGACCATGGCCAGGGAACCGGCGGCCGCCGAGATGGCCGATCGACTCGGCCTGCTGGTGACAGACATCGGCGACGCCATCCGACAGGTCCGCTCCAGCATCTATGAGCTGGGTCTCGATCAGGGAGATCTAGGCGTGCGAGCCAGCGTGCTGACGTTGGTTCGATCGCTCAATCCGATGATTGGGTACGACGTCCACGTCTCCTTTGCCGGTCCCGTCGACTCGCTCGTCTCCGAATCGGTGACGGAGAACCTGCTGGCCACGGTGCGCGAAGCCATTACCAACATCGGACGCCACGCCGAGGCCACCTCGGCCTCGGTGGAGGTCAATGTGGACAACGGGATGTGCCGCCTCCGCATCGTCGACAACGGGCGTGGCTTCGGCACAACCACGGCCAACGGCACCGGGATGGGGTTGACCAACCTGAGGCGGAGGGCCGAGACGCTGCGAGGGACCATGACCATCGAGTCACCCGACCACGGAGGTACCGTGGTGGTCTGGCAGGTACCGGTCAGCTGAATCGGTCCTCCGGCCGGGGGCGTCGCTCCACACCACGGCCCGCCGGCTCTCACCCGCCCTGATCTGGGACTTTCGGCCCTGTCCGGCCCCTGCTCCATCCGTCACGGTGGTGAACAGAAGCCGATCGTCAACGGGCCGTCGGGCAAGGAGGACATGATGACAGCGACATTGGATTTCCTGAAGGGCAAAGTGGTCCCCGACACCGAGGCCGGCGAGGCCACCGGGGGACTGTTCGAAGCGCCCTCGGGGAATCTCCGCTTCGCCGACTGGCTCTTCCGTTCCAAGGGCGCAGCCGTCGTGTGGCTGGTCGCCCGGCTCTGGCTCGGTTACGAATGGCTGAATGCCGGCTACCAGAAACTATGGGGTAGTGAGAAGTTGGCCTTCTGGTACGGCGGAGGGGCTGGCGTCAAGGGCTTCTCCACCGCCGGTGTGGCCGGCTCGGCCACCGGCAAGGGCGGAGCTTCCTACGGGTGGTGGGCTGGATTTCTCCACAACTTCGCCATCCCCAACGCCTCGTGGATCGCCAAACTGGTGACGCTGAGTGAGTTGGTGATCGGTGCGCTACTGATCCTGGGCCTGTTCACCGGAGCGGCCGCATTCATGGGCATCGGGCTCAACATCATCTACATGTTCTCCGGCTCTGCCGGGGTGAATCCGGCCTACGCGCTGGTCTCTCTGTTCCTGATCCTGGCCTGGCGCAATGCCGGCTACTTCGGCCTCGACCGCTACGCCCTGCCCGCAGTACGGAACCTGTTCCACCGCGGAAGCCACCTCAAGGGAGCGATCGTTCTCCCGCCGCAGGTGGCCGTTCCACTCCACTGACCGGGGTCGTCATACCTGGAGTCACTGCCCTGCACATCGTGCAGGGCAGTGACGCGTCGTAACCGGTGCGTGCCAGGAGACGTAGACGGTCGAGAGGCCCGAGCCGGCTTCGGTGCCGTCTCCGCAACGTCCGCCACTCGGTCGAGCAGTGCCGTCAGCCGCCGGGCGTCGGAGGGACCGACGGGGGCATCCCGGACAGCATCACCGCACCCACCGAGTAGACCTCCACCGGATCGTCATAACCCTTGAGCAGGCGGCGACCGGCGGATCGGACTTCGACGGATTCGCCCGCCGACCGGGAGGTCTCGGCGTCGACGAGCACTTCGCCGGGGATGGCCAACTCAGCCAGTCGGGAGGCCAGATTCACCACCTTCCCGTAGTAGTCACCGTGTCGCACGATCACATCGCCGAAACACACGCCGCCCCGTGGCTCGATGCCGTCGCCGAAGGCGTCGGTGATGTCCCGGGCGATGGCACACCCCGACGCGGCATCGAGGGCGACGAACATCACTTCGTCCCCGATGTGCTTGACGATCCGACCGTGGCGCGACGACGCCACCTCGAATGCCTTGGCTTCGAAGCCACTCACCAGGTCCAGCACCTCAGCGGAGTCGGCGTGCAGCGAGAGCGGCGTGAAGCCGACGAGATCGACGAATCCCACGGCCAACCGGTGGAGCGCCTTCTCCGTGACCCCTTCCTGGGCGATCCGCTGACGATCGATGGCGTCCCGGAGGTGGTGAGCGAAGACGGCACCCATCGCATCGCCGAGTCGTAACGCGGCCGAACTCACCTGTACCATGTCCCGGGCCCAGTCGAGCAGATCGGTGCCGGGTTCGTGCACGTCAGGTTCCTTCGTCTGGACGTACACCGCCACCGCGGCCTCGGCCACGCGTGACAGTGAACTGCCCACTACCCGCAAGAGCTCGTCGCCATAGCCCCCGACGGGGTTCTCGTTGATTAGGAACGTCACGAATTCGGCGTCGCGCTCGGTGAACATGGCGAAGTCCTGGTCGGGCACCACGATGCCCAGCGCACGCCACAAGGAGAGGACGGTGTCGGTAGGGACACGGTCCCGGACGGCGAGATCTCGGGCCGAGAGCGTGGCACCTTCGGCGAACACCAGATCACCGGCCAGACTGGAGATGCGACAGGTGCGCCAGGCCGCTTCGATCTGCTCCTCGGTTGCCCCGAGCGACCGAAGGAACCCGTTGACCTCCTCGGTGCTCCTGCGCTCGTCACCGGTCACTTGCACCCGCCCGACGCTACCGGAATCCCTCGGATCCCGACCGGCCTCATCTGTCCCGATGCCGGGTGGTCCTCATGTCCACACATCGCCGTCCATGAGGTGCGTGCGCACCCGTCGGACATCCATCTCATGGTGGACGACCTCGTGAACGGCATTCCGCACGACCCATGCCAGGTCCCGTTCCCGGGGCACCGGAACATTCCAGACGCAGGGCCTGGTCAGTTGACCAGGGTCCAAAAGGGCGACGACCTTGGCCGCCAGATTGGCCACGGTCGTGAGTTCCTGGGCCACCTCGGTGGCAGATTCCCGGTCGTAGCCGGCGTGAGCGACCCGCTCTTCGGGGTACATGGGGAGGAACTGTGGTGCCTTCTCCACCAGGGCCAGGAGGATCCGCTCACGCGAGACGATGATCACGTCACGCACATGACACGCGTACTCGACCACCGACCAGGTTCCCGGTTCCGGCCGGCTGTGGATCGAAGAATCATCACCACTGAACAGATCCTCTGCGAGACGCTCCGCACCGAGCCGCAACGCGGACGGAGCGTCGGCAATCGGCAGACTGTCGTAGTCGAATCCGCACTGTTCACAGTGGTCCATGGACGACAGCATGGCTCATCGAGGGCCCGATCCCATGATTGCCGGACGTCCGGACCCATCGGCCGAAGGTGACGGGCACAACTCCCGGCCCGGCCACCCGGCGGCCAAACCACCCGACTGATCGCCTCACGTCACGAGCTTGACCAGCTGCGCCTGCAGGGCCCGCATGGCCCGCAGCCATCGCTCCCGGTCGCCGGCCCGACGTTGCTCGTACGTGGCCACCTCCGGGTGGGGAAGGATCAAAAACCGCTCTTCGGCCATGGCCTCGATCACCGCATCGGCCACGACCTCGGGTTCGAGCATCCCGTCCCGCCCGACCGTCGAGACAGTGGCATCACGGGAACCGAGACCATCGGCCCCGGTCATGGCGGTCCACACTCCTTGCGGGCACAGGCATGAGACCCGCAGCCCCGCGTCCCCGTGGGTTATGGACAGCCATTCGGCCAAAGCCACCACGGCATGCTTGGTGACGCTGTACGGGGCGGATCCGAGCTGTGTCAACAGGCCGGCGGCTGATGCCGTGTGGACGAGATATCCCTCGCCTCGCTCGAGCATCGCCGGCACCACGGCCCGGGCGGCGAAGATGTGACTCTGTACATTGACCGCCCACATGCGCTGCCACACCTCGTCGGACACCTCGATACCACCGGGGACGACGATTCCGGCATTGGCGCAGAACACGTCGACGGCGCCGAAGGCCGACTCGGCCGCGGCCACCAGAGCGCGGACCTGGGACTCATCGGTTACATCGACGGTCACGGCGATGGCCGGGAAGCCGTTGTCGGCCAGCTCGGCCGCCACCGTCCGGGCCCCCTCCCCGTTACGGTCGGCGACCACGGTCCCCCGGACACCCTGCCGGGCGAAGGCCCGGCACATGGCGCGCCCGATGCCACTGGCCCCCCCGGTGACGACGACGTTCCTGTCAGCGAGGTCCATGGTCAACCCCGCCCGCTGGAGCGGCGCTCCATGTAGTCGGCGTACGTGACCAGGTCGGGAGTGGCGGTCATGGCGTCGCGGAACTTCTCGCGCGCGGCGGCCCGTTTGGCCGGGAAGTAGTCGGTGGGCCAGAAGCCGTCGTGGGCTTCGTACCCTTTCAGGACGTTGCGGGCCACGGTGACCTTGTGCACCTCGTCGACACCGTCCATCACACTCATGGCCGGGGACCCTGCCCACATGGCCTGGAGCGGTGTGAGATCGGTGACGCCCAGCGAGCCGAAGATGTGGATGGCGCGGTAGGCGACGTCCTTCAGCACCTTGGCTGCGGTGTACTTGCATGCGGCGATCTGGGTACGTGCCTCCTGCGTGCTCGAGTTGTCGATGGTCCAGGCGGTCCACAGCACCAGCAGTCGGAGCATGTTGATCTCGGCGTACGAGTCGGCGACTGCGCTCTGCACCATCTGGTGCTCGGCGATGATCTTGCCGTGCGACTCCCGACTGAGGGCTCGCTCGCACATCATGTCGAAAGCACGGGTGCACTGGGCGATGGCCCGCATGGCATGGTGGATCCGGCCGCCGCCCAGGCGGCGCTGGGCCAGGACCTTGGCGCCGTCCTCCGGTCCAAGGAGGTGGTCGAGGGGTACCCGCACGTCCTGGTAGAGGATGTGATCGTGGGTCCTTGGCTGATCCATGATCTCCACTCCCGGCGTGTCCCTGGGCACCACGAACATGCCGTTGGTGCACATGACGAAGAGGATGTCGGCGTGCCGTCCCGCACTGGTAAACCATTTCTCGCCGTTGATGACCCACTCCTCGCCGTCCCGCACGGCGCGGGTGACGAAGAGGTTCGGATCCGATCCCCCCTGGGGCTCGGTCATCGAATAGGCCGACCAGATCTCCTGGTTCATGAGTGGCTCGAGCCATCGCCTCTTCTGAACTTCTGTGCCGTAGGCGGCCAGAAGCTCCATGTTGCCGGTATCCGGCGCCTGACAGCCGAAGATCGCCGGTCCGCTTCCGTAGCGACCGATGATCTCGTTGAGGAGGGCCAGCTTGAGCTGGCCGAATCCAGGCCCACCGAGCTTCGTATCGAGGAAGACCGCCCACAGGCCGCGATCCTTCACCTGCTGTCGTAGTGGGTCGACCAGGGCCTTCATCGCCGGATCGCGCATCCGTACGGCATAAGGAAAGACCAGGTCCAGTGGCTCGATCTCCTCCCGGCAGAACGTGGCGACCCAGTCCAGCTGGTCCTGAAACTCCGGTTCCGTCGAGAAATCCCATGCCACGGGCGGTGCCTCCTCGTCATCGATCGCCGTCCCGTCATCATGCCCTGCGGGGGACTCCATCGGCACTCCACGACTCCCCGGGGACGAGTCAGCCGGGTATGGCCGCCGGCCCCGAGGCCGGGGTGGTGCGTCTCCCAGGCCGGAAATGAATCACAGTCCTAAGGTGTTGAAGTCACTAGCGGGCGCACCGGCGCTTGCTGGGGCGGAGGAGTGAGCGTGACCGACCGATACGGCAAGGACCCTGAAGCAATCTCCCGGCTGTCACCCAGGCAGTACGACGTCACCCAGGAGAGCGCCACCGAGCCAGCGTTCGCCAACGAGTACTGGGACTCCAAGGAGTCGGGTATCTACGTCGACATCGTGTCCGGCGAGCCCCTGTTCGCGTCGAAGCAGAAGTTCGACAGCGGATGCGGGTGGCCGAGCTTCACCGTGCCCCTCGAGCCACGCAATGTGGTGGAGACCGAAGACCGGAGCCACGGAATGGTGAGGACCGAGGTCCGGTCCGCCCATGGGGACAGCCATCTGGGCCATGTGTTCGACGACGGACCCGCCGAACAGGGCGGCCTGCGCTATTGCATCAACTCCGCCGCCCTCCGGTTCGTCCCCTACGAGGACCTTGAGGAAGAGGGGTATGGGGAGTACCGGGGCATTCTTGACGGAAAGGCGACACAGGAGGGAGTTACCCGATGAGCGACACGGCAGAGAGGGCGATCCTGGCCGGAGGATGCTTCTGGGGCATGCAGGATCTCATTCGCAAACGCCCAGGGGTACTGTCCACGCGGGTGGGATACACCGGTGGTGGGGTGGCTAACGCCACCTATGGAAACCATGCGGGTCACGCTGAGGCCATCGAGATCCTCTTCGATCCGGAGGTCACGTCCTACCGGGATCTCCTCGAGTTCTTCTTCCAGGTCCACGACCCCACGACCCGTGACCGCCAGGGAAACGACATCGGCACGAGTTACCGTTCGGCCATCTTCTACCTCGACGACGAACAGCGCCGAGTGGCCGAGGACACCATCGCCGATGTGGATGCGTCCGGACTCTGGCCCGGCAAGGTCGTGACCGAAGTCACGCCGGCCGGGCCGTTCTGGGAGGCCGAACCCGAGCACCAGGACTATCTGGAGCACTACCCGAACGGGTACACGTGCCATTTTCCCCGGCCAGGCTGGGTACTTCCCCGCCGGACCGATGCCATCGCTGGATAGCATCGTCGCCGGACCAGGGGCACAGTCGGACAGTGGTGAGCAGCGTCTCCAACTCCTTCCAGCCGACGCGCGGGGAGTACAGTGACCGGCCGTGGACACATTCGAGACCGGTGCACCGGAATTCGCCTTTCCCGAGGGCTTCCTGTGGGGGACGGCGACCGCGGCCCACCAGATCGAGGGCGGCAACGTCAACAACGACTGGTGGGCGTGGGAGCACAACCCCGACTCAGGATGTGCGGGTTCGAGTGGTGACGCGTGCGACTCGCGGTACCGCTGGAACGAGGACGTCGAACTGGTAGCGGGTATGGGCCTCGGTGCCTACCGGTTCTCCCTCGAGTGGAGTCGGATCGAGCCGGCCGAGGGGGAATTCTCTCTCGCCGCCCTCGACTACTACCGACGTATCTGCGCCGCATGCCAGGAGCGGAATGTGTCCCCTGTGGTGACCTTTCACCACTTCACCACGCCAACCTGGCTGATGGCCCGAGGTGGTTGGGAGGCGGCCGACGCCCCCGAGATGTTCGCCCGCTTCGTCGCCCGGGCCGCGGCTCATTTCGGTGACCTCGTCGGGTGGGCATGCACTATCAACGAACTCAATCTCATTGGCGTGATGGGTTACGCCCTGGGGTCCTCCCCACCGGGAGTCAAGGACGACTTTGTCCGCCATCTGGCGGTGAACGAGGCCATTGTCCGAGCGCATCGCCTGGCCGTCGACGCCCTGCGGTCAGGACCGGGTTCGTATCCGGTAGGGCTGACCCTGTCCATGGACGAGATGGTGGCCGACCCCGGCGGAGAAGAGATCCTCGAGGCCGCCCAGGAGATCCTCGAGGACCGGTTCCTCCGGGCCACCGATGGCGACGATTTCATCGGGGTCCAGTGCTATTCGCGGGTGCACTTCGGGGCGGAGGGCCAGGCGCCCAACGAGCCGGGAGTTCCTCTCACCCAGATGGGCTACGAGTACTGGCCCCAGGGCGTCGAGCACTGCGCCCGCCGAGCAGCGGCCATCTCCGGTTTGCCGGTGTTGTTGACCGAGAGCGGTATTGCCACCGACAACGACGCAGAGCGCATCGCCTACATCGCCGAGGTGCTGCGAGGCGTGGGCCGTGCCCTGGACGACGGCGTCGACATCCGGGGCTACTTCGTCTGGAGTCTGTTGGACAACTACGAATGGTCCCACGGATTTCGACCCAAATTCGGACTCCACAGCGTGGACTCCGAGACCTTCGCCCGCAACCCCAAGCCCAGCGCGTCATGGTACGGGACCGTGGCCCGGTCCAACAGCCTGGTGACGCCACGGGGCTGAGTAGAACGCCGGGCGCCGCGGCGCTCGGGTCGTGCGCTACCGGACCACGGCCACCGGGCAGGGGGCATGTCTGGTGCACTGGTCAGCGACCGTTCCGAGAAGAAAGTGACGACTGCCGTGACCGCTCGATCCCACCACGAGCAGATCAGCACCGTCGCATGCGGCCAGGAGTGCGGGGACCGTGGCATCGAACAGGGCAGATGCACTGAAGGGGACGGTCGGTCGCCATTCGGCTGCATGAACAACGGCGGCCTCGATGATCGGTCGACCGGCCTCTTCGTATCCCGTGGAGGCGGAGTTCATGAATCCGGTCATCGGCGCGATCACGCAGGCGAAGATCGCTTCCACGGATGCTGAACGGAGCTCGGCCTCGTGGAGCGCCCACCGAAGGGCCAGGTCGGAGTGGTTGGAACCGTCGATACCGACCACGATCCGGGACGGCGTGACAACGTAGACTGCCGCATCCGGAACAGGACGAACGACCACCACCGGGCAGCGCGCCCCCTGGACCGTCCGATGACTGACCGAGCCGAGCAGTAGCTCCTTGAATCCCCCTTTCCCCCGGGCGCCGATGACCATGAGGTCCGCTGATCCACTGGCTGTGATCAGCGCCTGGGCCGGCGGTGAGTCAGGAAGATCGGTCTCCAGGATCAGCGAGGCGTGACGGGTGGCAATCAGGGCGAACGCGTCATCGACGACAGCCTGGCCAGCCGACATGGTGGCCGGGGTACTCGAATACCAGGCCGGGACGGCTTCGGGTTCAGCCGAGCCGGCATAGACGATCCGTAGCACCGACTCTCGTAGCTTGGCCTCGTCGGCCGCCCATTTCACGGCCAGGCGCGAGTGCTCAGAGCCGTCGATGCCGACGACGATGAGTGGGTGGTTACCAGCCATGGGGAGCCTTGGGGCCGACACCACTCATCGCTGGCCATCCCTCGTCGTTGTGCCGAATGTGCAAGGGAACCACCGGGTTCCTTTCGTCGGGCCCGTCGTCTTCCCCTGCCATTGGACACCGGAAGGATGTCGGAGGACAGTGCCAAAGGTCACTCTTCTGGAGGACGATCGGACCGAACCGGGGCCCTGACCAGGATCGGCAGAGAAGTCTCCGGACGGGGCCGACCCGGTGGAGCCGAGTCGAATGGGTCCTTTGACCCTGTTCTGATGCACGGAATTTCGGCATGGTTGAGGTAGCACGCGCCACCCATCGGCCCGAGGCGCAACCACCCCAGTGACCTCTCCGAACAGCGACCCCTTCACCAAAGAGAAACGGCACCACGATGATTGACTCATCAGCTCCGGCGGCTCCCCCTCTGTCTCCCCCGTCGGCCGGAAGCCCGCCGCAGGGTAACGGCAGTCCACCGTCCAGCCCGACCGGTGGACCCCCACCCGCCGGTCCACCGCTCTCCCCTCGCAACAGGGAGAAGGCCCATGCCCTCGGCCTGACGTCGGCCACCGGGCTGGTGATCGGCAGCATCGTGGGCACCGGCGTGTTCACCATGCCCGCGGTGCTGGCCGGTGCAGGCACCATGGGCATCATCGTGCTCGGCGTCATCGCCGTTGGCGCCATGCTGCTGGCCACCTTGTTCGGTCAGCTGACCAGGCGGGTTCCCAACAGCGACGGCGGACTCTACGCCTACTCCCGCCACGAGTTCGGCGATTTTGCCGGCTATCTGGTCGGCTGGTGCTATTGGATCCAGGCGTGGGCCGGCAATGCCGCCATCGTCTCGTCCTGGGTCTTCTATGTGGACGC
Organism: uncultured Acidimicrobiaceae bacterium; assembly: GCA_963737625.1. Taxonomy (GTDB): domain Bacteria; phylum Actinomycetota; class Acidimicrobiia; order Acidimicrobiales; family RAAP-2; genus Bog-756. The sequence continues at coordinate 145,234 of CAVTTK010000005.1, read as the reverse complement.
CCTCTTCGGCTGGGCCCACATCAGCGGCCTGGAGAACTGGCTCATCGCCATGGTCGGCCTCTGGGTTCCGGCCGTCATCAACCTGGTGGGCATCCGCCAGATGGCCTGGTTCCAGAATGTCACGGTCGTGCTCAAGTTCCTGCCCCTGCTGTTCGTCGGGGTGATCGGCTGGTTCTTCGTCCAGAGTGCCCACTTCGGGCCGTTCAACGCCTCGGGAGGCAGTCTCTACTCCGGCATCGGAATTGCGGCCGGTGTCGCCCTCTTCTCCTTCATCGGTGTCGAGGCGGCGGCCATGACCGCCAAGCGAGTGAAGAATCCCCGGATCAACGTGAGCCGGGCCTCACTCCTGGGCACGGCCTTGAGCGCCATCCTCTACGTCCTGGTGACCGCGGTCGTGATGGGGCTGGTGTCTCACCACACCCTGGTCAGCACGGGGTCACCGTTCGTCAACGCCTTCCAGTCGATCTTCCCCCACCAGGCCTGGGCTGGGAAGTTCATCGCCGCGATTGCCGTCATCTCCGGCATCGGGGCACTGAACGGTTGGACCCTGATCGTCACCGAGACCTCCAGGGCCATGGCCCAAGACGACATGTTCCCCCGGCCTTTCGCCTGGACCGACCGAAAGGGAACCGCCTGGTTCGGCATCCTCATCGGCACCGCGCTTCCGTCCCTGCTGATGCTGTGGCGCTACACCACCACTTCCGGCCTCACCGTATTCACGTATCTGGTGGATCTGACCGTGGTCACGGTGGCCATTCCCTACTTCATGTCGGCCATCGCCCAACTGACCTACCTGGTGTCCCGGCGCCGGAAGGTGAGCGGTTGGTTGCTGGCCCGGGATCTGTCGGTCGCCGGGGCCAGCGTGCTGTTCTCGATGTGGGTGACGTTCGCCTCGGGATATCAGGTCGTCTACCAAGCCCTGGTGGTCATCCTCGCCGGCCTCGTGCTCTACGCCTTCTTGAATGCCCGTCGGCAGCGCCTCGGAGAATCGGCGGAGCCGGAAGACCTCCCTGCGGACGTGGCTACCGTCGAGGGCGAGTCGGCGACCAGCAACGGGTACACGCCCGATGATGTCCCCAGCGCATTGCCTCTGCCGTCGACCAAGGTGCCGGTATGACATTCCACGTCGGGTCCGAGGTCGGTCCGCTCCGGGAGGCCATCATCCACCGGCCCGGCCTCGAGCTTTCGAGGCTCACGCCGGACAACATCGGGGCTCTGTTGTTCGACGATGTGATGTGGGCGTCCAAGGCCCAGGAGGAGCACGATGCCTTTGCCGCCGCGCTACGGGACAAAGGTGTGCTCGTTCACCACTTCGGACTCCTGCTGGCCGAGACCCTCGAGCTGCCGGAAGGGCGAGAGTTCGTTCTCGACCGGGTGTGTACACCCGAGATTCTGGGCCCGTCTCTGGTCGAACCCGTCCGGAACCTCTTCGAGGACCTGGACGGCAAGGCTCTGGCCGAATTCCTAGTGGGTGGGATCATCAAGGCCGATCTCCACCCCCTCCACGCCCACAGCCTGAAATGGGACATGCTCCGAGCCGACGACTTCGTTCTCACCCCGCTCCCCAACCACCTCTTCCAGCGGGACAACTCGTGTTGGATCTACGGAGGCGTCACTATCAACCCGATGGCCATGCCCGCCCGACAACGCGAGTCGCTCCACACCCGGGCCATCTACGGATTCCATCCCCTCTTCTCCGAGGCCGACTTCGTCACCTACTACGGCGATGAGGACCGCAGCTATCAGCCCGCCACCATCGAGGGCGGTGATGTCCATGTCATCGGCCACGGCGCCGTGCTTATCGGCATGGGCGAGCGCACGTCTCCCATGGCCGTGGAGACGCTGAGCCATGCCTTGTTCAACAGCGGGCAAGCCACCGCCGTGGTGGCCATCGAGCTCCCCCACAGCCACGCCTTCATGCACCTCGACACGGTCATGTCGATGGTGGATACCGCCACCTTCGTCCTGTACCCGTACTTCGACCGTGCCCTTCGGAGCTGGACCATCACCCAGGGTGAAGGTCCCGGCCAACTGTCCATTGCCCCCAACGCCGACCTGTGGGACACCCTGGCCGGAATCTTCGAAGTGGACGCCATCACCGTGCTCGCCACCGACGAGGATATTCGGGCCGCCGAGCGGGAACAGTGGGATGACGGGACCAACTACCTGGCCGTCGCCCCCGGAGTGGTGATGGGCTACGAGAGAAATGTGGCCACCAATACCATGCTTGAAAAGCAGGGCATCGAAGTGGTGGCCATCGCTGGGAGCGAGCTCGGGCGCGGGCGGGGAGGCCCCCGCTGCATGACCTGTCCCATCCGCCGGGACGGAGCCTGAGCCGTGACCGCCGTGGGCACCGACGACGACATCCAGATGCGCGGGAGGAGCCTCCTCAAAGAAGTGGACCTGACGAAGCAGGAGTTTCTATCCATCGTCGACCTGGCCGAGCGGTTGCGGGCCGAGAAGCGCTCCGGTACCGAGCGCCAGCGTTTGGTGGGCCACTCCATCGCCCTCATCTTCGAGAAGGCGTCCACCCGTACCCGTTGCGCCTTCGAGGTCGGGGCCCACGACCAAGGGGCCCACGTCACCTATCTCGGTCCCGAGGGGTCGCACATAGGCGTCGGTGAGTCGATGAAGGACACTGCCCGCGTACTGGGCCGGATGTTCGACGGCATCGAATACCGCGGCTTCTCCCAGGAGTCGGTCGAGATACTGGCCCGGTTCTCTGGCATTCCGGTGTGGAACGGACTCACCGATCAATGGCATCCCACCCAGATGCTGGCCGACATCCTGACCATGCGGGACCATGCCGGTAAACCCCTCGATCGGGTGGGGTACTGCTATCTCGGTGATGCCCGGAACAACACGGCCAACTCACTCCTGGTCACAGGAGCGCTGCTGGGCATGGACGTCCGGATCGCCGCACCCGCCGACCTGTGGCCCAGCTCCGACGTGCAGACCATGGCCAAGGAGCTCGCCGACATCTCGGGAGCTCGCATTCACATCGGCGACGAGGTTCTCAGTGGAGTGGAAGGGGCTGACTTCCTGTACACCGATGTGTGGGTATCCATGGGAGAGCCGGCGTCGAGCTGGAAGACGCGGATCGAGCAGTTGCTTCCCTATCAGGTCAACGCGGCAGCCATGCAGGCCACCGGCAATCCGGACGTCAAATTCATGCATTGTCTCCCCGCCCTCCACAACACCGACACCGAGCTCGGTCGGCAGATCTCGGACACGTGGAACCTGAGTGCGCTGGAGGTCACCGACGAGGTCTTCGAGTCCGCCGCCTCCATCGTCTTCGACCAGGCGGAGAATCGACTGCACACCATCAAAGCGGCCATGGTGGCCAGCCTGGGCGACTGACGTGCGGATCGTGGTGGCCCTGGGCGGCAACGCCCTTCTCGAACGAGGCGACGTCCCCGAGGCGGAGATCCAGGAGAAGCACGTCGCCGCGGCAGTGGCGGCGCTGGTGCCACTGACCCGGGACCACGACCTCGTGATTACCCACGGCAACGGTCCCCAGGTGGGATTGCTGGCCCTCGAGAGCGCCCGCGACCCCTCCCTCCCCCATCCCTACCCGTTCGATGTCCTGGGGGCCCAGACCCAGGGGATGATCGGCTACTTCCTCCTGCAGGCCATGGAAAATGCGCTCCCGGGTCGGGACGTGGTGAGTCTGGTGTGTCAAACACTCGTGGATCCAGCCGATCGGGCCTTCGACCTCCCGACCAAATTTCGTAGGACCGGTGTACGACAGGGAGGAGGGTGAGCGGCTCGCCCACCTCCGTGGCTGGCGGATCCGCCCAGACGGGGACAGATGGAGACGGGTGGTGGCGTCCCCGGAGCCACTGGCTCTGGTCGAGATGTCGACCATTCGGATGTTGGTGCAGAGCAGAGCCATCGTCATCTGTTCCGGAGGGGGCGGCATACCGGTCTGCCGCGGGGCGGATGGGCTCCTCCACGGTGTCGAGGCGGTGATCGACAAGGATCTGACAGCGGTGCTGTTGGCCCGGCAACTGGATGCTGAAGCCCTCCTCCTGCTCACCGACGTGGCCCACGTCGAGCTCCACTTCGGTACCGATCATGCTCGGCCGCTGTTCCACACCACTCCAGGAGAGTTGAGGGCTGAGCAGTTCCCGGCCGGCTCCATGGGGCCCAAGGTCGACGCCGCCTGTCGCTTCGTGGAGGGCACCGGCAACAAGGCGTACATCGGTCGACTGGACGATGCCGGGGATCTGATCGTCGGCACGTCAGGCACGGTGGTGGAGCCTTCGGGATGAGAGAGGTCGGTGCTGGCTGGTCACCTCTCGAATGGCCCGTGAGCCCGGCCGCCGGCTCGGCTCCGTTGCCGGAACGCAACGAGTGGGCTCGGGCTCGGAGCGTGCTCGACACGGGGCTGGCGTCGGTACACACTGAGGACGGTGGCGTGTCGATCGAACCGAAGGTCATCGGGGTCCCGGCCGGAATGACACTGGTCGACGCGTCCCGCGGCGTCGATCTCCTGATCGTCGGCCCGCGTGCTGACAGTGACCGGTGGAGCCGCCCGCTCGGATCAGTCGGGGGGCACAGCCTCGCCCCTACCCACAGCTCCAGCTCTCGTCCGCCGGCACAGCGAGGAATCGCGTGATGACCGCTGATTCCATGAAGGCCTGGGCCGTGGATGCGCCTGGCCCGATCGACTCGAATCCGCTTCGCTCCGTCACTCGTGCGATACCCGAGCCTGCTCCCGGCCAGATCCGTGTCCAGGTGCTGGCCTGCGGCGTATGTCGGACCGACCTGCATCTGGCCGAAGGAGATCTTGACCCCAAACACCCCCTGATCACACCGGGCCACGAGGTGGTCGGCGTGGTGGACCGACTCGGAGCGCGATGCGTCCGCTTCGGCCTCGGTGAGCGCATCGGGGTGCCGTGGCTGGCGCACACCTGTGGCGTCTGCAGGTTCTGCCTCGCCGCCAGCGAGAATCTCTGCGTGAGGCCTCGCTTCACCGGTTGGGATGTGGAGGGTGGCTATGCCGACTACGTCGTGGTCGACGAGGACTTCGCCTATGCCATCCCTGAGGTCTTCAGCGACGAGCAGGCGGCACCTCTGCTCTGTGCCGGGATTATCGGGTACCGAGCCCTCCGGCGGTCGCGCCTTCCGGCCGGTGGACGACTGGGTATCTATGGGTTCGGTGGCTCGGCCCACCTGACCGCCCAGATCGCCATGGCCGAGGGGGCCAGGGTCCATGTGATGACCCGGGCACCGGAGGCCAGGGAGCTGGCTCTCGAACTCGGAGCGGCCAGTGCCGGCGCCGCCACCGACGCGCCGCCGGAACCACTGGATTCGGCCATTCTCTTCGCTCCGGTGGGAGCATTGGTACCCCCGGCACTCGCAGCCCTCGACCGAGGTGGAACCCTGGCCATTGCCGGCATCCACCTGAGCGACATTCCCGTCCTCAACTATCAGCGCCATCTGTTCGAGGAGCGCTCCGTATGCAGCGTGACGGCCAACACCAGACAGGACGGCGCCGAGTTCTTGACAGCCGCGGCAGAGATTTCCATCAAGGTCTCGACCGTCTCGTACCGTATGGACCAGGCCAACCAGGCCCTCAGCGACCTGGCCCACGACCGTGTGAACGGCGCAGCGGTCCTCATCAACCCTCGGCGTGACTGAGGGCAGTGCCACCGCCGTCCTGGCCGACCACGACACCACTCACCGACACGGCAGGGTGGCCTTTTCAGCGGAACAGGCTCCCGTGCTGGTGCAGACGTGCCCGTGGACTCAGACCTCATCCGGCATTCGACCAACTCAGCCGGCACTGCTGCATGATGATGGCAAAGGCGCGTCGCACCGATGACCAGCACCGATGTCCCGCTGGAGTACGTTCCTGTCCGTGAGTTCCACTGCCTCCGCTCCCGACGTGGTCACGGTCCCCGAAGAGCTGGTGGCCCTCTGTGACGAGCTGGCCGGCGAGGAGTTCTACGCCATCGACACCGAGTTCCATACGGAGCGCACCTACTGGCCCAGGCTGGCTCTCATCCAGCTGGGGTGGGCGGACAAGGTTGTCCTGGTTGACCCCCTGGCCGTCGATCCCTCGCCCCTCAGCCGCCTCTTCACCGGACCGGGCACAGCCGTCGCCCACGCCGCCGGCCAGGACCTCGACGTCCTCCGGGCCGCATGCGGAACGGCTCCGTCCACGATGTTCGACACTCAGATCGCCGCCGGATTTCTCGGGATGTCCTCGCCCTCACTGGCCCGATTGGTCGAAGAGGTCCTCGGAGTCGTTCTGCCCAAGACGGACCAGTTGTCCGATTGGCTCCACCGACCCATACCTCCAGCCCAGCTCGCATACGCCGAAGGGGATGTCCGGTACCTGCTGGCTCTCCGTTCTTCCCAGGTCGACCAGCTCGAAGAGCGCGGGCGGCTGACCTGGGCCATCGAGGAGTGCGCACAGGCCCTGATCGGCCGAGCACGGGAGGTGGTGCCCGAGGAGGCCTGGTGGAAGGCGGGGAACGTGCGCAAGCTCACCGGTCGATCGCGAGGGGTGGCCCAAGAGGTGGCGGCTTGGCGGGAGCGACGAGCAGCCGAAGTCGACCGGCCCCGACGGAGCGTGCTTTCGGATCTGGCGATCCTGACCATCGCCCAACGGCCACCGCGCAACCGCGCCGAACTCGAGAGGCTGCGCGGCGTGGACGCCCGCCATCTGGCCAAGGGAGCGGCCGTCGACATTCTCGAGGCCGTCGACCGAGGCCGGACGCTGGCCCCCGACCAGCTTCGTCTCCCTCCCGATGCGGCTGACTCAAGGGCGTCCCCGGTAGCGGTGGCGGTATGCAACGGCCTCGTGCGCCAGATCGCCGACGATCTGCAGTTCGACCAGAGCCTCTTGGCCACCCGTGCGGACATCGCCCAGTTGGTCACCGGTGAGCCCAGCCGGCTGGACCGAGGCTGGCGAGGATCCATTGCCGGCGGCCCCATTCGGCGCTTGCTCTCCGGAGAGGTCGCCGCCGCCTTCCAGCCCGACGGCCGGTTAGTGCTCGAGGCGCGCTCTCCGGTGCCCGACGAAACAGTGACCGATCCCTGACGCGATCAGTCGGACATCATCCGGCAGACCAATCCCGAACAGTGCGCAGAGCTCTCGCCTGGTCGTTCCCCTCGGACCTGCTCGTTGTCAAACCGTCACGTCTCGTCAGCTTTGGGGCGTGGAGTCCTCGATCTCGCGGAAGCGGGACGACACCAGGTCCCGCATCTCCCCGCTGGTGATGATCCAGAACCGGTCGCTCCGCACGGCGTCGAGCACCTCCCGAGCCACCTCGTCGGCGGTGCGAGCACCCGGCGCGTCGAACCCAGACCGCACGGCGTCGCGCATCATCTCGCCATCGGGCACCCGGGTCTCCGTGCCGAGCGACGCCGGCCGGTTGCGCTCGCTCTCGAGGATCGCCGTAGGGGTAGTGCCCGGGCAGAGCACGCTGACGCCGACAGGTGCGCCAGCCATGGCCAGCTCCATCCGCAGGGTCTCGCTCAGAGCGACGACGCCCACCTTGCTGACGTTGTATGGGCCGAGGGACGGCAGCCCACTGGCCAGACCGGCCAGAGACGACGTATTGACGATGTACGCCGGCTGCCCCTGGGCCAGCAGCCTGGGCAGGAACGCCTGTACGCCGTGGACCACCCCCCACAGGTTGACTCCCAGGACCCAGCGCCAGTCGTCCAGCGTCTGGGCCACCAACGGGTTGAACGTCGACACGCCGGCGTTGTTGCAGACAACGTGCACGGCACCGAACCGTTCGAAGGCGGCCTCGGCCAGCCGCTCTACCTCGACGGCGACACTGACGTCGGTGACGACGGTGAGGACCTCTCCTTCGACGGTGCCGGCCACGGCGTCGAGGTCGGCACCGTCGACGTCGGCTAGCACCACCGAGCAACCGGCGGCGGCGAAGGTGCGACCGAGTGCGGCACCGATACCGCTCGCCCCGCCGGTGACGACGGCCACCGAACCTTCCGTGACGTCCACCTGTGCCTCCGCTCGTTGACGTGTACTAATGTGACAGTGAGATTACACCGTAATCCACAAACGGGCAGGAGGGCTCATGGCGTGGGACTTCGAGGCGGAGCCGGAGTTCGAGCAGCAACTCGCCTGGATACGGACATTCATCGACCGTGAGCTGATCCCCCTCGAACCGATCCTCGACGAGCTCCCGGCCGACGAGTGGAAGCTGGTCAAGACCCACCTACAGGACCAGGTCAAAGCTCAGGGCCTGTGGGGCGTCTTCCTCGACCCGGCGCTCGGCGGGCCGGGGCTGGGTCAACTCAAGCTGGCCCAGATCTCGGAGATCATCGGCCGCTGCATGATGTCGATGACGATCTTCGGGGTGCAGGCACCCGACAGCGGGAACATGGAGCTGCTGGCCCACGGAGCTACGGACGTCCAAAAGGAGCGGTGGCTCTGGCCCAACCTGCGGGGCGAGATCTCCAGCGCCTTCGCCCTGACCGAGCCCTTCCTGGCCGGATCGGACCCGACCGTGATCGGGACCACCGCCATCAGAGACGGTGACGAGTGGGTGATCGACGGTCACAAGTGGTTCATCACCAACGCGTCGGTGGCCGACATCGTCCTCGTGTTCGCCGAGACGAATCCAGAGGGTCGACCCCACCGACACGCCTCCGTCTTCGTGGTGCCGGCCGGGACCCCGGGTATGGAAATCGTGCGTGACATCAACACCATGGCCCACCCCGACGCCACGTTCGGGCGGGTCGGCAACCACGCCGAGCTGGTGTTCCGCGACTGCCGCGTGCCGGCAGACCACCTGATCGGACGGCCCGGCGAGGGGTTCATCCTGGCCCAGCAGCGGCTCGGCGGAGGCCGCATCCACCACGCCATGCGCTGGTTGGGCCAGGCCCAGCGCTCACTCGACATCATGTGCGAGCGTGCCGTTTCGCGTCGCTCCCACGGACAGGTCCTCGGCCACCACCAGATGATCCAGGACTACATCGCCCTCTCGCACATGGAAATCCAGGCGGCCCGGCTCCTCACGTTTCAGACGGCGTGGAAGATGGACAAGTACGGCGCCGCCGCCGTGCGCGCCGACCTCGGCATGGTCAAGGCCCACGTGTCCAAGGTGGTCCTCGAAGTACTCGACCGCACCATCCAGGTGTGCGGAGCCCTCGGCTACTCGAGCGACTTGCCCGTGGAGGGGTGGTATCGGTCGACCCGCTTCGGCCCGATCGGCGACGGCCCCGACGAGTTGCACAAGTCGGTCCTCGCCCGCAGCCTGCTCAAGAGGTACGCCCCGGTCGAGGGATGGCCGACCGAGCATCTCCCCAGCCGCCGGCCTGCCGCCGAGGCGAAGTGGGCCGAGTTGCGCGCTGTGGCCGGGGTGTCATGAAGGCGGTCTTCTTCGACTTCGCCGGAACGTTGTTCGACGACCGTGCGTTGCGCGACGCCCACCTCCGCCAGCTCCGCTTCGTGGCCGGCGAGGCAGGGGTCGAGGCCACCGACGACGAGCTCCGAGCCGCCTACCGCCGCGGCATGGGGGTGGCCTACCAGACCATGGCCGTCCATCCCTCCTACTCACACCGCAACCTGTTCGGTGCGGCCTTTGCCGCCACCGCCGTGGCCCTCGGAGGGGTCATCGACGACGCCACCGCCGACGAGGCCGTGGACCGCCAGTACCGGGTCACCATCGACGAGGCCGAGTTACGTCCGGACTGCCTGGACTCGCTGGCCGCCCTCCGTCGGGCCTCGATCCATGTCCAGGTGGTATCCAACATCGACGACGAGCAGCTCCAGCCCATGCTCGACCGCCTGGGACTGCGCACGGCACTCGACGCCTGGACCAGCTCCGACGAAGCCCGCTCGTGCAAGCCCGATGCCGCCATCTTCCGCCTGGCGCTGGCCAAGGCGGGCGTTGATGCAGACCAGGCGCTCTTCGTAGGCGACAGCCTCCTCCATGACATCGTCGGGCCGGCTGCGCTCGGCATGCAGACAGCATGGCTGGCGCCCCGACCCGGGGGCGACCCCGGCGACGCCCGGCCTGACGCCACCATCCACGCTCTCGGCGACGTCCTGAACCTGGTCGGAGTGGGAGCGACTCCTTGACCGAGCTGCGCCTCGAGCGATTCCTCGACGAGCTGTTGGGTGATCGTGAGCCCCTGCACATCAGCCCCATGGTGGGCGGTGGCTCCTGCGACATCTTCAGCCTCGACCGTGGGTCGGCCCGGTGGGTGCTGCGCCGGGCCCCGGCCCATGCCAGCTCGGCCACCGCCCACGACGTACTGCGCGAATTCCGCATCCTCGATGCCATCGCCGATACCCCAGTGCCCGTGGCGCGTCCGGTGGTCGCCTGCGGTGACCCGGATGTCTTCGGCGCCCCCTTCTACGTCATGGAGCGAATCGATGGTCGCCCCGTCCTGAAGTCGGTGCCCTCCGCTTGGGCCGCGGTACCGGAGTCGCACGGGCGGGCGCTCGAAGAACTGGTGGACGCCCTAGTTGCCATCCATGCCGTCGACTGGCGCGCCGTCGGTCTCGCCGACCTGGCCCGCGGTGGCTCTCTGTCGCGCCAGCTCACGAAGTGGCTCAACCAACTCGACTCGTACGGCGGGCGTGAGCTGCCGGCCGCCCGCCAGTTGGCCGACTGGCTGGACGCCCACCGCCCAGCCGACCAGCCGAGCGCCCTGTGCCACGGGGACTACAAACTCGACAACGTGCTGTTCGCTCCGAGCGCGCCGCCCGAGCTGCTGGCGGTGGTCGACTGGGAGATGGCGGGTATCGGCGATCCTCTCGTCGACCTGGCCTGGGCGCTCATCTTCCACCCGGGACCCGAGGGTACCCTCCGTCTGGGCATGGCCCGGGAGCCGACATTCCACCTGGATCGACTCCCGGACCGCCGCATGCTGATCGAGCGCTATGCGGCCGGCTCAGGCCGCGACACCTCTGCCATGGGATGGTACGACGTATTCGCCCGGTGGAAGCTGGCCCTGGTGCTCGAGGGCAGTTATGCCAAGTTCCAGCGGGGTCTTTCGGACAAGCCGATCCACGAGTTCTTCGGCGGCCAGGTCGACCTGTTGCTGATCAGCGCCACCACCATCATCGACCGAGGAGATTCGACATGACCCAACGGATGCAGGCGTGGCAGGTGACCGGCGTCGGCGAACCGGCCGAGGTACTCCACCGGGTAGAAGTCGACCTGCCGGAGCCGGGGCCGGGCCAGGCACGAATCCGGGTGACCGCGGCGGGCATCGGCCTCCCGGACGTGCTCATGTGCCGGGGCACCTACCCGCTGACGCCCCCGCTACCGTTCACACCGGGACAGGAGGCCACCGGCATCGTCACCGCCGTGGGCGACGGGGTCGACCTGGAGCTCGGCCAGTCGGTCATGGGCGTCACGACCTTCTACGAGGGAAGCGGCTCATTCGCCGACCAGTGCCTGGTTCTGGCGGAGTCCAGCTTCGCTGTTCCCCCCGGCCTCGACGACGTCGAGGCGGCCGGGTTCTGGATTCCGCACATGACCGGGTGGGTCGGGCTGGTGGACCGGGGTCGGATCGCCCCCGGCGACTGGCTGGCCGTGCTGGGGGCCGCCGGCGGGAGCGGTGCTGCCGCCGTGCAGCTCGGCCGTGCTCTGGGAGCTCGGGTCGTCGCCGTGGTCAGCGACCAGGAGCGGGCGGCCTTCTGCCGTTCGCTCGGGGCCGAGGCCACGATCAACCACCGAGATGGGCCCATTGCCCCCGCGCTCCGGGAGCTGACCGGGGGGCGTGGCGTCGACCTGGTCTACGACCCGGTCGGTGGGTCGCTCGCCGAGGAGGCGGCCGGCGCGCTGGCCCGCAACGGGCGCCTGCTGTCCGTAGGGTTCGCCAGTGGGGAGTGGCCGAGCCTGGCCACCATCCAGCTGGTCATGACCAACACCTCCCTCGCCGGCGTGTTCGCCGGCGGCTACAGCCGGGCCGAGCTCGAAGCGATCCACGTCAGCCTGGCTGGCCTGGTCTCCGGTGGGCAATTACGCAACGCTGTCACCGCGGTGATCCCCTTCGATGATTTGGCTCAGGCCACCCAGTCCATGGCTGACCGGGGCGTGGTCGGGAAGCTCGTGCTGGTCCGGTGACTCCATGACCAGGGCGACGGACTTTGACCTCGACGCGGACGAGATCGTGACTGCCGCGGTAGAGATCTTCGAGGAGTCCGGCCTCGACGCGGTCAGCATGCGGAGCGTGTCGGCCCGCCTGGGTGTGTCCCCTGCCCCCCTCTACAGTCGGATCGGCAACAAGGACGCACTGGTCGACGCCATCGCCTACCGGCTACTCGTCGATCTGGCGCCGCCCAGTGCGCAAGACGAACCCTGGGACGGCTACGCGGTGCGCTGGACCCGCGAACTCCGGGCGCGCCTCGGACGGGCGCGCGACAGCCGGCTCATCCTGGCTGCCGGGCGCGACGCCTACGTCGAGGCATCGCGTCCGCTGGTCGAGGCCATGCGGGGCGACGGGATGTCCGCCGACGGCGCCGTGCAGGCGTGCCGCATCCTCATGTGGGCCACCGTCGGCTTCGGCGCGGTGGAGTCCGGTGCCGAGCCACCCCGGCGGGTCCGCCATCGCTCCCGGCCGGGAGGCGACCCGGGGGGCGTCGATGCCGCAGAAGCTGACGCGCTCTTCGACATTCACATCCGCTACATCCTCGAAGGCATCGCCCGTGATGCCGAGTCCGACCGTGCCGGCCCGAAGGGCACGATATCCGGAGAGATCCCATGACCCGAGGGTCACGATGAGAGGACCGATGGACCGATGAGCATTCCGAGCCTGGACGCTAGCGACAAGGTCGTGGTCGTCACCGGAGGCAGCAAGGGTCTGGGGCGGGCCATGGCCCTCGGGTTCGCCGAGGCGGGTGCCGACGTGGTCGTCGCCAGCCGGAAGCTCGAGCCGTGCGAGGAGGTGGCTGCCGAGATCCGCTCCCGTGGCCGACGGGCGCTGGCCGTGCGCTGCCACGTTGCCGACTGGGATGACTGCGCCGCCCTGGTCGATGCCACGGTCACCCAATTCGGCCGGATCGACGTCCTGGTCAACAATGCCGGCATCGCCCCGGTTCCCCCCTCGCTGCTGGAGGTGACCAGTGAGCTGTTCGACAAGACGATCGGCGTGAATCTGAAGGGACCGCTCCGACTCACCGGACTGGCCGCCGAGCACATGGCGGCCGGTAGCTCGATCATCAACATCAGCTCCAAGGCATCACTGCACCCCACCCCGTTCACCGTGGTCTACGCCACCGCCAAGGCCGGATTGAACGCGCTGACCAAGGCGTCGGCCCACGAGTTGGGCCCCCGGGGTATACGGGTCAACGCCATCGTGTGTGGGACCTTCCACACGGACAGCCTCCATGCATCGCTCCCGTCGCCGGAGCTACAGGCGCAGATGGCTGGTCATGTCGCCCTCGGCCGGATCGCCTCCGCCGAGGAGATCGTCGGCACTGCACTGTTCCTGGCAAGCGACGCCTCGTCCTACCTGACGGGCGACCTCATCTCCCTAGACGGGGGCTGACCAGACGACAGCCGCATCGACCTATCCTCCTAACTACGGGCCCGAAGCCGGGACGACCGGCACCTTGGACAGAGTTGCCCCATGCCACGATCCCCGTCGCTTCAGGTGACCTCGAGCTCATCACCATGGCCGCTCGTTGGGAGTCCGCTCCGATCCTCGGCGGGGGCACGACGCTCTATCGGTTCGCGACGTGAAGCTGTCCGGCATGTCTGTCGGTCGTCTTCATTGGTAAGTCGAGCCTCCGAGAGGTGGCGCCTCGCTGCTCACCTGGCGAATCATCTTGACAAGTGGGCGCGCCACCATCATGACCCCTTCCCAAACGGCGTGGGCTGGCATAGCGATGCGCAGTCCCAACAGGGTCCGAAGCCGCGTCTCCACCTTGAGATGGCGGAACGGATCGTGGAGGCGTGATCCATCCGGCCCCAGAGGGTGTCATTTCCGCAGGCCGAATCGGCCAATCTCTACCGGGTGAAGCGCCATGACGCACCCGGAAACACCCTGGCACTGATTTGTTGGGCGAATGTTGGGCCTGCGGGTTGCCACGCTGACTGTCCCGGCTCTGACGTCTATATATACACTCTCCACAGTGGTATATACTCCTCATATGACGAAGCGGCTCGTGGACATCGATGAAGAAGCCCTTGATGCTGCCCGAGTGCAGCTCGGTACGTCCACCATCAAGGCCACCGTGAACGAGGCCCTTCGGCTGGTCGGATCCAACCGGTCAGAAGTCGTCCGCATCTCGATGGACGTGCTTTCGGCCATGCCTCCCTCCGATCGAGATGACGCGTGGCGCTGACCCATCTTGTCGACACCAGCGCCCTCACCCGCGTCGGCTCCCCGCCCGTGCGATCAGCGCTCGAGCCCCTCGTTGAAGCTGGTTCGGCGGCCCGTGCAGGTATCTCCGACCTCGAAGTGGGTTTCTCTGCCCGCAATGACAAGGAGTGGGATCAGCTGATCGGTGCGCTCCAGCTGCTGCAACTCGTCGAGACGTCAGCGGCACATGTGGCTCGGGCTCGCCAGACTCAGAGGCTTCTGTCGGCGAAGCACCAGCGGGGCCGAAGGGTACCTGACCTACTGATCGCCGCCGCAGCCGAGGAGCAGGGACTCACGCTCCTGCACTACGACGCCGATTTCGATCTCATCGCCGAGGTCACCGGACAGTCATGCCAATGGATCGTCACCAAGGGATCCGTCGACTGAGACCGACGGGTGGTTCGACGCATTGCCGCGATGCACCTACTCGAACCCGAAGTCCCATCGGGGTTCGAACCCGTGTCTCCACCAAGGAAGGAAATCACCATGCCGGATCAAACTGTCACCGTCCTGCGCCCTACAGGTGTCCTCGACGTAGAACTCGGTGAGGTGCTCGAAGGGGTGAGCGTCGTCATCGAAGGGAATGTCATCACCGCGGTCACCGACGACCCCACTGCCATAACTGGGGCGGACCAGGTGATCGACCTGCCCGACCTCACCCTCGTCCCCGGCCTGATGGATATGGAAGTCGACCTCGTCCTCGGCGGTCGGGGCGCCAACCTGAACGACCCTGTCCGGATGGACCCGGTGAAGATGGGCCTGCGCGCGGTGGCCAACGGCCGGCGGACCCTCGCTGCGGGTTTCACAACGGTGCGGAACCTCGGGCTGTTCATCAAGACCGGGGGCTACCTCATCGACGTTGACCTCGCGGAAGCGATCGCGGCTGGCTGGATCGAGGGCCCGAGGATCATCCCCGCCGGCCACGCCATCTGCCCGACCGGCGGGCACCTCGATCCCAGTGCGCAGAGCGGCCTCGCACCAGGCATCATGCGGATGAGCATCGAGGAGGGCATCGCCGATGGGGTCAGCGAGGTCCGCAAGGCGGTCCGCTACCAGATCACTCACGGTGCGCAACTCATCAAGTGCTGTGCCTCCGGCGGTGTCATGACCCCCACCGGTCCTCCCGGAGCCCAGCAGTACTCCACCGAGGAGCTCACTGCGATCGCCGATGAGGCCCACCGGCGCGGCCTGCGAGTCGCCACCCATGCGCACGGCGACCAGGCGGTGAACGCCGCCCTCGATGCGGGCATCGACTGCGTCGAGCACGGGATGATGATTGGCGACAACACCATCCAGCGGATGGTGGACACGGGAACGTTCCTGGTCTCCACTTGTGCTCTCACGGAGAACTGGGACATCTCCGATCAGCCGAAGTCGCTGCAGGCCAAGGCTGCGGTCGTGTTCCCACAGGCGAAGGAGTCGCTGACCAAGGCGATCGAGGCTGGTGTGAAGGTCGCCCTCGGCACCGACGCGCCCGCCATCTTCCATGGACGCAACGCCGAGGAGTTGGAGGTCCTTGTACGGCGGGGCATGACCCCCATCCAGGCGATCCGCTCCGCCACCACGGTCGCCGCCGACTTGATCGATATGCCCGACCTCGGACGCATCGGCCCCGAGGCGCTTGCCGACATCATCGGCGTGACCGGTGACCCGCTGACCGACATCACAACCTTCCAGCGCGTGCCTTTCGTCATGAAGGACGGCAAGGTCGTCAAGAGCAGGCCGCCGGTGACGACGTGACTCGGGCAACAGACGACGTTTGGGAAGTATTCGCCGCATCGCGTGCCATCCGCCGCTTCACCGATGAAGCGGTCGACGAGGAGGGCTCCGACGGTGTCTGGAGGCAGCGACTTGGGCGCCCAGCGGTGGGAACGCGCAGCGCTGGCGCCTCATCGTCCTGGACTCACCCGAGATGCGGGCCGTGGCCCAGCAAACCGCCGACGCGGCACTGAAGGTCATCGAGCCCGTCTACGGCATGAGCCGGCCGGCTGGGGACGACACTTCCCGCACGGCACGCCGTAACCGCGCCACCTACGAGCTGCACGACCGCGCCGGGGAGCGGACGTCGGTGCTGTTCGTTGCCTACCACAATGAGTTCGCGTCCGACTTCCTGCTGGGTGCATCCATCTTCCCCGCTGTACAAAACTTCTATCTCGCCGCCAGGGCTCAAGGTCTGGGTGCCTGCTTGACCAGTTGGGCGGCCTACGACGGCGAGCAGCCACTGCGCCGAGCAATCGGGATCCCCGATGAATGGGCGCTCGCAGGCCATATCGTTGTCGGGTGGCCTTTAGGCCATTTCGGCCCGGTACTGCGGCGGCCGGTGAGCGACGTTGTTTGCGCTGAGATCACAGAGATCCATCCCGGCCCAATTAGGACCGGTCGTGGCTACAATGGGACCAATGAACAGAGTTGACCTTGAACGAATCGAGGCACTCGAGCTTCTTGGAATGACGTTGGCTCATCTCAACGATGCCGAGGCCAAAGCCGAGACGTCACCCCGAGTGCCACTTTTGATGGCAATCCGGGACAAGGTCGCTCTCAGGCTGAGGGAGGAACTGTGAGCTACAGCGAGGTCGAGGTGTCAGCGGCGACTGCCGCGATGGACAAGTACCGAGGTGGCGAAACTGGCGAGGCCGGTGCCGCTCTCGTCGTAGTGGGTCTCAGCGCAGCCCGGGCCTCCAGGGAATCTGAGTTCCGTGACGACATGATTCGAGTTGCCCATCGGGCTGGGGCGTCGATCCGTCAACTCGCAGACGTCTCGGGCCTCGGTCGGAAGGCCGTCACGGCAATTGTTACGTCCAGCGCCAACGTGCAGGATTGACTGAGTGCACCGCTGATGACAAACGTCCGAACTGCCCTCCGGTAGCCGGCAACGCGGCAGAGCTCAATCTGCCCATCGCCCCTGCCAGTCGCCGGGCCCCGGCGAGCAGTCCCAACGGGGTTCGAACCCGTGTCTCCACCCTTGAGAGGGCGGAACGGATCGTCGCACCGGATCTCATCCAGTCCCAAGGAGTGTCATTTCAGGAGGTCAAATCGCCCGTTTTCGACGACCGGTGGAACGTGTTGACCCGAGATGCGACACCATGGAACGGATGTGTTGGGTGAAATGTTGGGTTTTCTGGTGCTAGACCCATGCCTCGTCGTGGATCCCCGAACCTCCCGCCCGACCAGATCAGAATGGGGCTGTCGGGGGTCGGACAAAGGCGCTCGCGTTAGCTGCGGATCCGGGGTCAAGCTTTTCGCGCCCCGCAGCCGGTGTTCGGGCGACCCTTTGCCACCGTGGTCGACGCAGGTATGGGGCACTTTGCACCCACCATCGAGAGCGTGGTTCTGGGCGTGATCGTGGCCGCCTTCATTACGGCGCTCCATTAGATCGGGCCAGAACTCCGACGTCCTCAAGGTCCGTCCGGAGTTGGCGGGAGGACCCGAAGAGGATGGTCTGGATCCCCAACTGGCTGGCCGATTCGAGGTTCTGCTGGGAGTCGTCGATCATCAACGTCGTGTTCGGCGTCAGGCCGAAACGGTCGAGCAATCTTTTGAAGATGGCAGGGTCGGGCTTAGCAACTCCTTCTCGACCGGAGACAACGGTGCCGGCGAACCACCCAAGAAAGGAAAAACGCTCGAGGCGCAGCGGATACGTTTCCGCCTCCATGTTGGTGAGCCCATAGCAGTGCAGCCCGGCTTCCCTCACGGCCGAGAGAACTTCTACAGAACCGGCATCGACACCACCGATCATCTCCTCACTGCGACTCGACCAGGCCCAGATCAGCTCGGAAAGCTCAGGATGCATGAAGGCAAGCTCGGCGCACGATTCCGCAGTCGAGACGCCCCGGTCGTGGGGCTCATGCCACGCAGGTGAACAGACTTCAGACAGGAACCACTCCATCTCTGCCTCGTTCACGAACAGCTTGCGGTAGAGGTGTCGTGGATTCCAATCGAGCAAGACACCGCCCACGTCGAACACGACTGCCCTGATCAGGGGGCATCCGGTCATCATGTCAGAACACACATCTGAGATGTTAGATTGGACATAATGGATGTGCACACTCGCCACCAGAAAATCCTGCAGTCCCTCCGCCAACGAAGTCCGGTGTTGGTTGCGGAGCTGGCCCCTGCGCTCGATTGCTCAGAGATGACCGTGCGCCGTGATCTTGAGTCACTTGAACGGAGCGGAGTCCTGCGACGTGTACACGGCGGGGCGGTGAGTGTCGTTCTCGGCGCAGAGGAGACTCCATACGGCATCCGGAGCCTCGAGCGCAGTGAAGCCAAGGTGACGATCGGCGCCGCCGCAGCCGGCCTCTTGGCCGACGGGGAGACGATCATCCTCGACGGTGGGACCACCGCCATGGAGGTGGCGCGAGCGATCCGCAGCCGACGGTTGACCGTCATGCCGCTCGCCCTGAGGCCAGTCTTCGAGCTGCATGAGTGCCAGGACATCAAACTCCTCCTCCCAGGCGGCGAGGTTCGCCCGGGAGAGCTGTCGTTGACCGGGAGTCTCACTGAATCATCGTTCTCGCAACTCCGGTTCGATACGTGCGTCATGAGTCCCTGCGGCATGGATGCCAACGCGGGAATCACGACCCACCTGCTCGCCGAGACGGCGGTCAAGCGAGCAGCCGCCAGAGTCTCGCGGCGGGTCATCGTCGTGGCCGACTCATCGAAGCTCGGGCGAGTGGCGTTCGGCCACGTCTGCGATCTCGACGAGATCGACATCGTGATCACTGATGCCGGAGCTGATCAGCAGAGGGTGGAGGAGCTCCGGGCGATGGGAGTCGACATCCGCTGCGTCTGACATTGACTCCGGGCTCGAGCCGACGAACGCCACCAGCGTCGGTTGCCCGCTGGCCCAGCGTGGCCGTCGTCGCCGTCTTCTTTGTCCACGGATTCCTGTTCGCCTCCTGGACCGCGCACATACCCGAGCTAAAGCAGCACCTCGGACTCAGCGACGGCCGGCTCGGTCTCGCATTGATCGGGGCCCCCATCGGTTCCGTGCTGGCCTTGGTGGTGGCTGCCCGCATCCTGCCGAGAGTGGGAAGCAGGCCGATGGTACGCCTAGCCCTGCTCGGGTATTGCGTCTCGGGACCATTCATCGGACTCACTGGTTCGTTCGGAACCTTCTTCATCGCGTTCCTTTTCTGGGGCTTCTTCCAGGGGATGCTCGACGTGTCGATGAACACCCAAGCGATCACGGTCGAGCGGTTCACCGGCCGGGTTCTGATGCCAGGCTTCCATGGTTCTTGGAGTAGTGGCACCCTGGTCGGTGCGGTCACTGGGGCAGCTGCGGTGGCACTCGGCGTTTCGCTGAGCGAGCAGCTCCTGGTCCTGGCGATGCCTTGCCTCCTCGTCGTTGGCTGGCTCACGACCCGGATGATCCCCGACCGGCGGTTGGGCGACGACCCCGACTCTTCGATTGGCGGTCGCGAAGGGCGCCACCGCGTGCTGCAAAGGGAACTCGTTGTCCTCGGTGGCATTGCCTTCGCCGACATGCTCTGCGAGGGTGCCGTAGCCGATTGGGCCGCCGTCTATCTCCACAACTCGCTGCACTCGGTGGCCCTTGTCGCCGGAATGGGCTTTGCGATCTATTCCCTCACCATGCTGGCCGTTCGGCTCTCTGGCAATCGGCTCTTCACCAGGTTCGCTGCCCACCGATTGCTCACATTGCTCGCCGTCATCGCCGCGCTCGGATTCGCCGTCAGTCTCGCCATCGCCACTCCCGCGAGCATGCTGTTTGGATTCGCCTTGCTTGGAGTCGGACTCGGATGCGTCGTCCCGATGACCCTCAGGGCGGCCGGAGCGGTGGGGAACGTGAACACTGGGAGAGCAGTCGCCGTGGTGGCGGGGTGTGGCTGGGCCGGATTCGTCGTGGGACCAGTGGTGATCGGTGCGATCGCATCAGCTACGAAGCTGCACACCGCCCTCTTCTTGATCCCATTGCTCACCGGCTCCGTGGCGGTGGGCACTTGGACGGCGAAGGGGATAAGGGGTTCTGAGCTACCCACTTAGAGGAGCAACCGGCGCGACGAATGTCAGCTCGGAACGCCGACGAAAGTTCAAGCTAGATCGCTGAGATTGATCCCGATGTGTCGTACTGTGCGCAACAACGATCGCGATCGGCGCCGACCAAAATGAACTGCTCTTGGGTCACCAAGCTGTGCCGAGGGCCACGGCCTCCCTCCAGAGCATTCGGTAAACCCATGTCTCATCGAGTGTGCACGAACGCCGGACCATGCGGTGAAGCCGCAGCTCAGAAGCCGGTCGCCCCCTGAGCTGACGTCCTTCTCCAGGGAAGCGTACCGTCGGAAGGCAATCTCAGTAGCAAAACCAGTAGCAGATCATTGAGTATCCGAGATCTACTCCTCAGAATTACCTTTTGAACTGGTACTTTACTGGCAGTCCCAACGGGGTTCGAACCCGTGTCTCCACCTTGAGAGGGCGGAACGGATCGTGGCTGCGTGATCCAGGCGGTCTCAGGGGATGTCATTTTGGCAGGTCAAATCCGCCGAACTCGGTGACCAGTGGAACGTGCTGCGCCGCGCTGCAACACCCTGGAACGGATTTGTTGGGTGAAATGTTGGGTTTTTCCTCTGGGAGAGCCAACCAGTATTCGCCTCCCTGGCCGGATACACGGGGTTTCGTAGTACACTTCCTCTGTGGAGATTCTCCATTCGGCCTTTCGCCATGACATTCAGGCCGAGGACATGCAGCATGTTGTGAACAACGCGTTGGTTATCGAAGAGGTGGCTGACGATCCGATCCGGTATTTGGTGCTCGGACCTGACCGGTCAGGAAATCTTCTCGAACTGGTGGTGATGGATCGGCCGCAGGGCCCAGCAATCATCCATGCGATGCCGATGACCGAGCAGTACCGAAGACTTCTGCCAAAGGGCTAGTGATCAACATGAAGAGCAACGGGACGAAGGCGGATGGGACGCCCATCACCGACGAGATGATCGAGGAGATGGCCGACGAAGCCGAGCGGGGCTACGACGTCGAGAGCATCCGTCGTAGGCAAGGCGGGCGGCCATCGATGGGGTCCGCACCTTCATCGGTCGAATCGGTGCGCCTCGATCCCGAACTAAAGCGTGACCTGTTGCTGCGGGCTTCCGAGGACGGCATCAGCGTGTCAGAAGCCATCAGAGAGGCCCTCCGCCAATACGTGCAAGCGGGTTGATTCGATTCTGGCAGTCCCAACGGGGTTCGAACCCGTGTCTCCACCTTGAGAGGGAGTTAAGGATCGTCCAGTGAGTACCGCTGAATCGCTCAAGACTTGTTCAGTCGTGCTCTCCGTCCACGGAGTTCTCTTCTGTGATCTCCAGGATGGTGGAGTTCAGTAGCAGATCCAGTAGCAAGTGGGCGAACATTCATCCGAGTTCTGTTCCGTCCGAAGTGATTTCTTGATAGCATGGTGGCATGACGAAAAAGACCACTACGATCCGGATGCCTGAGGAGCTGGCTACCACGGTGGAGGTCGTCGCTCGAGGGCGAGGTATCAGCGTCAACACGCTCGTCGTGGACGCGTTGACCGCCGAAGTCGAACGAGTTCGCCACGACGAGGAGTTCATGGGCAGACTCCGTGAGATCACTGAGCGCGATCGGGAGATCCTTGACCGATTGGCACAGTGAGGTACTTCAGCTTGGCTGAAGCGCTCGTTGTCGCAGAAGCCGTGACCGGTCTCGACCTAACGACGTTGGCCCAGAGCCCACGGATCGACCTACTGGACTCGGCTCTCCACGCTCCTCAAGCCTCCTTTGGAGGCAAGACCTCTACCCGGAGTTCATCGACAAGTGCGCGGTCCTCGCTGTGCGGATCGCTCGCAACCATCCATTGATTGACGGCAACAAGCGACTCGCCTGGACCTGCCTCGTCATGTTCGTGATGCTGAACGGGCACCGTCTCGAGGTTCCTGCTGACGACGCCGTATCCACGATGTTGGCGGTGGCCGCGGGCGAAGTCGACGAAGTTGGTATGGCCGTTTGGCTTGCTGGCCGGGTGGACGTCGTTTCGTAGGCCTGCTCCACGGCCTAGTCGGTGTCCTCGAGCTCCTCCAGTCAAGTATTTCGGAGCCTGCACGGCAATCGAACTCATGCCAGTCCGGCAAGTTTGTACAGCACCAGGGAGCCAGCCACGGCAACGTTGAGAGAGCGACCCACTCCCAACATGGGGATCTCGACTACCTGATCGAGATAGCTCCGTACCTCAGGCGGAAGCCCTGAGTGCTCGTGCCCAAGCAGAACCACCGTGTGCTTGGTGGCTTGACGAAGCTGTTGGAGGCGAATCGAATCGTCGTCGAGTTCCACTCCAATAATTTCAGCTCCACGCGTCTGCTGCCCCTCGATCCATCCGACCTTCGACTGAACCCAGTGAATGCAGGGCCTGGCGGCCAGGGTGTCGCCCTGCTTGAGTGCCTTGTGGTAGTGCTCAGTCCCAGGAACTGCCATGCACGCTCCGACCGCATCACAGCTGCGCAACAAGGTTCCGAGATTCGCTCCATACGCAACCCACAGCGGCGCGACAATCAGGTGATTGCTGCAAGGATTCGGGGCCCTGCGGCGATCAGACTTCTGATCGTCACGTCGGTTCCGGCGACTCAACGTTTCCGGGGGCACTCCGAGGGAACATCGGACAATCGATCCATGAGCATCGGACTTCGCGGCGTCCGTGGGCCTTCGTTGTCGAAGGACCCAGGTTAGCCACCAGTGGTCAGTAGCGGCACCCGCTCCACCCAGGCGATCGCGGGCATTCCGCACAGCGAGCCGCAGAACTGCGCAGTCCCAACGGGGTTCGAACCCGTGTCTCCACCTTGAGAGGTCGGAACGGATCGTCGCACCGGGAACCGTCCGGTCCCACGCCGTCGCATTTGCGCACGTCGGATCGGGTGCCTTCATGGTCCGATGAAACAGGCTGCGCAGCACTGCAACCTCCTGCGACGCTTTTGTTGGGTGGAATGTTGGGTTTTCTGAGCACCCTGGATTCCCCTAAGGGCCCACTGATCACCACCTCTGTCGCCCCGAAGATCCCTGGTGCGCTACTATGTAATACAGTCCACTACAGGAGTTGAGAATGCCTCGTCCAACGTCATTCCGCCTTCCCGAGGAGCTCCTCGAACGTCTCGACAATGAGGCCATCTCGGCAGGGTCATCGGCAACAACGTTGGTCACCACCATCCTGGATGAAGGGCTGAAGACCCGTCGATTTCCGGGCATCGTCTACCGAGATGGACCTACCGGTCGGCGAGCAGCAGTCGTCGGCGGACCTGATGTTTGGGAAATCATCCGGGCCCTAAAGCAGACGACGGGCAAGGATGAGCGGCGCGTGCGGACCTTGTCCGACGAACTAGCACTTTCGACCACACAGATCCGACTTGCCATCGACTTCTACGGAGTCAATCCTGCTGAGGTGGATGATCGGATCGCCGCTGATGATCTGGCTGCCGAGCAACTCCGCGAGCGCATCGACCATCGAGAGCGCCTGCTGTCTTCGTGAGATGGGTGCTGGACGAGATGCTTCCCAGGACTGTTGCGCAGCGGCTCACCGAATTGGATCACGACGCCGTATCGGTTCACGACGTGGAGCTGGTCGGCGCATCTGATAACGACGTGTTCGACTTCGCTGTGCTGCAAGAGCGTCTGATTGTGACCGAGAACTTCGCTGATTTCGCCCGACTCCTTGACCAACGCCAACACAGTGGAGCACCATGCGTACCGGTCGTCTTCGTTCGCAAGTCGAGCTTTCCTAGCGGAGGCGGCCTCGCCGCTCACCTGGCGAAGCATCTTGACAGGTGGGCACGCGACCATCCGGACCCCTACATCGGTCCACATTGGCCGTAGCGTCAGTGGGATGGATCGAGGAACACGGTGAATCTGGTTGGCAGGTGGCGAATCGTCGAGATGGATCTGTGGGATCGCAAGGCGATCGAACTGCTAGGGCCGGGCTACATCGCATTCCGGAAGGACGGCACGGGTAGCTTTCGATTCATCGCAGTCGAAGGGTGGATGGACTGTCGGCCGGTTCAGACAGACAACGGACCAGGCGTCGAGTTCAGCTGGAGCGGTACGACGAACTCGACCCCGCCAGCGGACGAGGTACCGCGGTTCTTCAAGACGATGGATCCCTGCGGGGCCACATCTATTTTCATCTGGGTGATGACTCAGGGTTTCGAGCCGAACGGTTCGATCGTCCTGGCCACTCGGACCCGCTCTGATCCTGGTCACATCGAAGGACCAGGGATCGCTTCTTCATGGAGCTAAAAGCCCGATCCACACCTTCCAATGCCTAGAGGGTGGTGAACTCCGTAGTCGCACTGGGTCCAGTGGAGGATCAGCTGATCTCAATCCGTCCGATCCAATTGTTGGGTTTTTCTGACTGCAGATTCTGCAGTGAATGTGGCCTCTGACCAGGATGTATCCACCATATGAGTTTCACACGCACTGAGATTTGTTGGGTTTTCCAGCTCGAACCACTTGGAAGAGATTCTTGAAATAGGTGGTCTGAGCTGGTCTTTTACTGGCAGTCCCAACGGGGTTCGAACCCGTGTCTCCACCTTGAGAGGGTGGTGTCCTAGGCCTCTAGACGATGGGACCCTTTGCGTCTCACACCCGAAGGCGTGATCCGCCAGCTCCCTCCCTTTGGAGGGGCCGGTCACGACGCCCCCGGTGGGGAGCACCGCTGGCGCTCGGGGGGGAGGGCTCGAACCTCCAACCTCATGAACCAGAATCATGCGCGCTGCCAGTTGCGCCACCCCCGAATGGGCGAACCGTCAATTTAGCCGACTGGCGCTGGCCGGGGGACGGCGTCCTCGGGGGCCCGATCCGGCCCAGCCTGGGGCATGGTCTGGCCGCTCATGGATACCTCCCCGGAGGCGCCTCAAACCCCGGTCCGGTTCCCACCTCACTACGATCGGCCGGCAATGACCTCGGACCGGGTGGTGATCGTGGGCGGTGACGTCCTCGGCACCATTCACGCCATCGAAGCCTGTGCCCGGGGATGGCAGGTACACCACCTCGAGACCGACGTCTCACCGCGTCGGGCCTCGGTCCGGAACTTCGGTCTGGTCTGGGTCAGCGGCCGGGCTCCGGGGACCGAGTTGGAGCCATGAGCCCCACCATTCGCCTGGTAGCTCTCGATATGGCCGGGACCACCGTCGCCGACCAGGGTGCGGTCGAGGAGGCCTTCCAGGTGGCCCTCGACGCCGTCGACCTCACCGCCGGCGCACTACGAGAGGACCCTGCCAACTACGTGCGGCGAACCATGGGCAAATCCAAGATCACCGTCTTCACCGAACTGCTCGGCGGTGACCGCCACCGGGCCGAACAGGCCAACACAGCCTTCGAGCTCGCCTTTGACCAGGCCGTCGATCGGGGCGAGGTGGGCCCGATGCCGGGCGTCGGGGCGGCGTTCGCCGCCCTCCGAGGGGCCGGGATGCGGATCTGCCTGACCACGGGCTTCTCCCCCGCCACCCGGGACCACATCATCGCCTCGCTCGGCTGGGAGGGCGCCATCGATCTCGCCCTGTCCCCAGCCGACGCCGGACGGGGCCGACCCTGGCCCGACATGATCCTGACCGCCGTCCTCAGGCTCCGTGTCGACGATGTGTCCGAGGTGGCCGTGGTCGGCGACACCACCAGCGACCTGGTGGCCGGATCCCGGTCGGGAGCCTCTTACGTGATCGGGGTGCTGAGCGGCGCCCACACCCGGTCGGAACTGGCCCGGGCCCCCCACACGCATCTCCTCGACTCGGTGGCCGATCTCCCGCAGCTCCTCATCGGCGGGGCATGATCCCCACCCACGCAACCACGGGTTCACCGACTCACCGTGTCCGCAAGCCCCATATCGTCCAGTTCGCCCCGGACGGCGCCGAGGTGCTGCACTGGGACCGAAGGGGTGCCGTGAGAGGGCTGCCGCCCGCCATCCCGGTCGGCAGTTCCTGGTGCTGACCCACGGCCGACCGGTTAGCGCCTGATCCAAGAGTTCCCTCCGGTCATCGCCACTCGTCACGGGAGGCCACCGGACCGCGGTCGGGAGTGAGCAGGGTGCCGGACAGCTGGCGGTCATCGTTGCGCATGCGCCACTGCAGGAGCCGCTCGGCCGCGTGCCAGGCCGCGTCACCACCCTCCCCCGGGACCACCCGGCCATGGAACTGACCCGGGTCGGCCCCGAGATCGAACAGGAGCGGGGGCAGGATGCCGGCGTCCGCGGCGAACTGCACGTATTTGACATCGGCGCCGCGGGCCACGTCGAGCGAGCAGTGGGCCATGGGGATCCCGAGGGCTGACTCCGCACCCCTCCGGTCCGGATTGGAGAAGTGCCAGCTCCAGTGAGCCTCCCTCCGCCAGTGTTCCGGAGCACCGCCCTCGGCCCGGCCCTCCCCGGTGGTGAAGGGTTGGAGGGCGAAGCCGTCGGCCTGCAGCGGCACCTCGACCCCCAGCCAGCCGCAGATGGTGGGCAGCACGTCGACCGACTCGGTGAAGGCCTCCACCACCGCCCCCCGCCCGGGGTCGGCCGAACGGTCGGGATCACGGACGATGAGGGGGATGTGGAACGACTCGTCCCAGTAGCCCAACTTCTCGAACAGCCAGTGGTCGCCGCCCATCTCGCCGTGGTCACTGGTCACCACGACCAGCGTGGAGTCGGCCAGGCCCGATGTGTCGAGATAGGCGAACAGTCGATCCAACTGGTCGTCGACCTCGAGCATGGCCCCGTAGTAGGTGGCCCGCATCTGACGCCTCTCCCGCTCGTCGTCGGGCGCTCTGGCCTCGGGCACGGCCAGCACCAGCCGGTTGAACGGGTGGAGGGCGGCTTCCTCGTTCCTGGTCGGTGCGGCCACGAAGGGGGGCAGGTCGGAGGCGTCGTAGCGGTCGTGGTAGCCGACCGGGTTGCGCCTGGGCGGATGGGGCCTGAGGAAGGAGGCGTGGATGAAGAACGGATCCTCCCCGTTGTGGTCCAGCCACTCGATCACCGATCCCGTGATGAAGGCGGTCTGGGACTGGGCGGCGGTGAACCGGGTCGGTACCCACGCCGACCCGTGGTCCTCGGCTCCGGGGAAGTCCGCCAAGGGGCCGTACAGTTCGCGTGGATCGGCTGGGACGTCCACCCCCTGGTCGGCCAGCCACCGGGCCCAGGCCGGACTCCCCCCGTCCCAGGGGTCGAACACCACGGGGCGGAACCCGGGCAGGACCTGCTCGTACGAGCGCAATCGGGGATCGTCGGCCGGCAGGGTACGGGGATCGAGGCTGGTATCGGTGTAGCCGAACAGGACCGGGTCGTAGCCCGCCTCCCGGGCCAGCAGAGCCACGTTGGTGAAGCGGGCGTCGAGGGGCGTCCCGTTCAGCAGCGACCGGTTGTGGTGGAGGTAGGTACCCGTGTAGAGGCACGCCCGCGACGGACCACACGGGGCGGCATTGGCCCAGTGGTTGGCGAACAGCGTGCCCTGGGCGGCCAACCGGTCGAGGGCCGGGGTGGCCACCACGGGATGGTCCAGAGCCGAGAGGCAGTCCCCCCGCCACTGGTCCACCGTGATGAACAGGACGTTTCGGCTCACCTGCTCATCTCGGAGCCGAGCCGAAGGTGTGCAGGGAGTCCAGCCGGTCGAACCCGATGATGCGCCCCACCGCCACCCCTACGGTCTCCTTGGCGTAGTAGGGAACGGTGGAGAATCCGGTGATGGGTGAGTGCTGGGCGGGGGTCGGATAGGGGTGGAGCCCCACGTCGGTGGCGATCGACAGGCACCGGGCCTCGTGAAACGGATCGCTCACGATGAGGACCGTACCGTCTCCCCGGGCCAGGAGAACCGGGGCCGACTCGGCCAGGTTCTCCCACGAGTCGCTCCCGCCGGACTTGAAGATGTCCCGGTCAGGGACCCCAGCGGCGACTAGATAGCGGGCGGACGCCTCGGCCTCGGTGTACCGGTCACCGGGCTCCTTGTACCCGGTGACCATGACGTCGGTTGCGTACCGGTCCCGCCACAGAATGACGGCCTGGTTGAGCCGTGCGGCCAGGTCGGGGGAGGGCACGCCGTTGTACTGGGCCGCACCCATCACGACGATGGCCCCTGCCGCCCGGGGCTCGTAGCGGCGCCCGGTCAGCCACACCTGCCCGGCGGTCACGAGCAGGTAGGCGACGAGCAACGCCACCACGATGCCGGCGAACCGGAGGAAGCGTCGGAACGGACTGGCTCTGGTCGCCGTGGCGGACCGGGACACGGCGGTCAGCGCACCGCCGCAGGTGCGCTCGACGCGCCGGGGTTCACGGTTCCCCGCCTTCGGCCCTGGCCAGCGCCGACCGCAGCCGCTCCAGGGTCCGCTCAGGGCCCAGGACCTCGAGCGACTCGAACAGGGGGAGGCCGACCCGTCGGCCAGTGATGGCCACCCGGATCGGGGCCTGGGCCTTGCCCAGTTTGCGCCCGACCCCCTCGGCCACGGTCAGGGTGGCGGCGTGGAGCTGCTCATGGGTCCAGTGGTCGGTGAGGCCGGCATAGGCCTCGACGGCGGCCGAGAGGATGGTCACGGCCAGGGGATCATCGGACACCGCCTTGGCCCAGGCCTCCTCGTCGGTGTCCGGCCGCTCCAGGAACTGGAAGTCGACCATGGCCGGCACTTCGCCCAACACGGCCACCCGCTCCTGGACCAGCGGAGCCAGGCGGGCGAAGACCTCGGGGTCGAACCCGTCGGCCGGCCACGGGGTCTGCTCGCCGGTCACCCATGGCCCGCAGGCCTCGATGAAGTCCTCGACGGGCATGGCCCGGACGTACTCGCCGTTCATATGGGTCAGCTTGGCCACGTCGAAGAAGGCCGGTGAGTGATTGACGTCTTCCAGACGGAACCACTCGATCATCTGGTCGGTGTCGAACAGCTCCTCGCCCCCTGGCGGGCTCCAACCCAGGAGCCCCAGGTAGTTGACGAAGGCCTCGGGGAGATAGCCCTGGTCCCGGTACTCCTCCACGGCCACCTTGTCCCGGCGCTTGGAGATCTTCTTGCGCTGCTCGTTGACCAGCAGGGGGAGGTGGGCGAAGACCGGCAGTCCGGGGGCCTCGACGACCCCCACCGAGGCGGTGCCGTCGGTCTGCCAGCCGAGTGAACGGAGGGCCTCCCAGACCAGGATGCCCCTCGGCGTGGTGGGCAGCAGGTCCTCCCCCCGGATCACGTGGGTGATGGCCATGTCGATGTCGTCCACCACGTTGGCCAGGACGAACAGGGGTGCTCCGCTGGCCTTCACGGCCACGAAGTCGTCCATGGTGGCGTTGGGGAATTCAACCGGCCCGCGGATGACGTCCTCGACCACGGTGGTCCCCCCCTCGGGGGTGCGGAATCGGAGGGCCCGCCCCTCCCCTCGGGGAAGGGCGCGGTCGCGGCAGTAGTTGTCGTAGCCGGGGGTCTGGATGCCGGCGGCCTTGTTGCGGGCGTCGATCTCGTCGCGGGTGCAGTCACAGGCATAGAGGTAACCCCCCTCCCACAGGGCCTCGACGGCCTGGTGGTGGCGGTCGAGGCGCAGCGACTGGCGGTAGGGCCCCTCGTCGGGATCCATGGACAGCCAGTGGAGGGCGGCGACGATCCCGTCAACCCACTCCTCGCGGCCCCGCTCGGCGTCGGTGTCCTCGATCCGGAGAATGAACGTGCCCCCGGACTGGCGGGCCACCAACCAGTTGAACAGGGCGGCCCGGGCGCTGCCTACGTGGAAGTAGCCCGTGGGCGATGGGGCGAAGCGGACCCTCGGGGTGTCCCCGGGCACTCCTCGGTTACTCGTCTTCGACGATGGTGATGGCCCCGGTGGGGCACCCGTTGGCCGCCTGGCGTACCTTCTCGCGAAGCTCCTCGCCGGGGTGCTCGTTCAGCACGTAGAGGAAGCCGTCGTCACGGACCTCGAACACCTCGGGGGCGATACCCATGCAGACGGCATTGCTGGCGCACTCGTCGTAGTCGACAACGATCTTCACGTGATGCCTCCGGATGCTCGGTGAACAGGGCCGAGTGTATCGGCCCTCCAGGGTCTCTCCCGGACACCACTCCGGTCAGCCGGCACCGCCCACGCTCCGGCCGTCCGGAGCCCGAGCGACGTTCGCCCGGTTGGCGGCGGTGGCCGGTGTGGTCGTCCCCGACCCGGCCACCGGTCAGGCGGGGCTGTCCCAGGCCGGACCTCCCCGGGACAGCCGGCCGGCGGCCACGGCCACGATGATCAGCAGCACCAGGGCGACCAGGAGTCCCAGGGGCTGACTGACGTGCAACTCGAGTGCCGCTCCCACCAGGGCGCCGACGAACATGGCGATGGCGGCCAGGCCGCGACGGCCGATCCGCGAGTTGGTCCCCCCACCGATCCGGCTCTCGAAGGCCAGCCCGGCGATGGTCTGGGTGAGCACCGTGGTGGTGAGGTCGGGAACGGCCAGCTTGCGGGCGGTCCCGTTCTGCATGCCGGCGCCGACGGCCAGCAGCGTCACCAGCACATAGCGAGTCACACCGTGGCCGGGGTCGACGACCGTCCAGCCCACGACCACGGCCACCGCCGTGACCACCACCTCGAAGGTGGCCGTGATGGCAAGTACCCGGCCGCGTCGGGGACCGAGGTGGGTCACGACGCGGCCGCTGACCACCGCTCCCACGGCGAAGGCCAGAAGGGCCAGGGTCGACGCGGCCAGGGAGAAGCCGGTGGCACCGGCCAGGGCGAAGGCCAGGAAGACTACGTTGCCGGTCATGTTGGCCACGAAAACGTGCCCGAGCACCAGGTAGCTGAAGGCGTCAACCAGCCCGGTGACCACCGTGAGGAGTAGGAGGAGCGGATGCAGGGGACCGTGTCGGTCCCCTGCCGGCGGGACGAGGGTCTGCCATGCGTCGGTCACGGTGCTCAGCATGGGGCCTCCTGCAGCTCGTCGGTGGCGCCGAACCTACCCAATCCGCGTCACGCCGACCGGGGGCAACGAGGGCCATGGTCAGCGGAGCTCGAGCGTGCGGGTCAGCTCCACCGACTCCAGCAGCTGTCGGTCGTGGGACACCAGGAGGAGCGTGCCCCCGAAGCCGGCCAAGGCAACCTCCAGCTGTTCGATGGCCGGGAGATCGAGATGGTTGGTCGGCTCGTCGAGGACCAGGAAGTTGACTCCAAGGGCCTGGAACACCGCCAGCTCCGCCCGTGTCCGCTCACCGGGCGACAGGGACGCCGCGGGGCGGGTGACATGGTCGGCATCCAGCCCGAATTTGGCCAGCAGCGCCCGGGCCTCCGAGAGGGTGACCCCGCAGCGGTCCATGGTCGAGCGGACCAGGTCGGGTCCACTGGCGAAGGCCCGACGGTCCTGTCCCAGTTCGCCGACCACGACACTCGGACCCAGCCACTGCTCACCCGCGGCCAGGGCCAGGGAGCCAAGCAGGGCGTCCACCAGCGTGGACTTGCCCGTCCCGTTGGCCCCGGTGAGCGCCACCCGCTCGCCCCAGCCGACCTCGAAGTCCACCGGGCCCATGGTGAACCGTCCCCGCTCGATGACCGCCTCGGAAAGCCGGGCCACCACCGTCCCAGCCCGCGAGGTCTCCTCGATGCTGAATCGGAGATCCCATCCCTCCCAGGGTTTGTCCACCACCTCCAGGGCCTCACGGGCCCGGTCTGTCTGTCGGGCTTTGGCCGCCAACTTCTCCGTCCGGTTGATCCGGAAGTCCCGCTGGGTCTTGTCGTTGTCCCGGTGTCGACGGGATTCCTTGCGTACACCGGTGGTGGCCCACTGGCGCTGCCGTTCGGCCCGGCCTTCGAGCTGTTCCTTCCGACGTTCATAGCGCTCGTAGGCCTCAGTGGCGTGGCGCCGGGAGTTGGCCCGCTCCGCCTGGTAGCCCGCCCACCCTCCCCCGTACTCGTGCCCGGCCCGACGGTGGGCATCGAGTTCGAGCACCGTGGCCACGGTCCGCTCGAGGAACGCTCGGTCGTGCGAGACGATGACCGTGCCGGACCGCCGGGAGCGGACCCAGTCCTCGAGCCGGCCGAGGCCGGCGAAGTCCAGATCGTTGGTGGGCTCGTCCAAGAGGGTCAGATCGAAACGGGACAGCTCGATGCCGGCCAGGGCCACCTTGGCCCGCTGGCCACCCGAGAGCGTCGAGGCCGGCTGTGAGGCCAGGACCGATCCCAGCCCGTGCTCATCGAGCAGTCCGTCGATGCGGGCATCGAGGTCGGCCACGCCCAGGCTGGTGAACCGCTGCAGCGCCACCTCGTAGCGCAGCTCCGCGGCTGCGCCACCGCCGGACAGCGCGGCTGCCGCCTCGGCCAACTCGACCTCGGCGTGCCGACCGCCCATCCGGCGGGTCAGCCACTCCCGTACCGATTCACCGTCCACTGTCTCCTGCTCCTGGGCCAGATAGCCCACGGTGGCCGTCGGCGGGTCGAGGGTGACACGGCCGGCATCGGGCTCCACCAGACCGGCCAGCAGCTGGAGCAACGTGGACTTGCCCACCCCGTTGGGGCCGATGACGCCGATGCAGCTCCCGGGTCCCACTGTGAGTGAAATGTCGCTGAGGACCCGCTGCCCGCCCCGGTCGTGGGTCAGGTGGCGCGCCACCAGGGTGGCCAACGGAGACGGATCGGAGCGGGGTGGGGCGGGGCGGTGCGCGGGCAACGGAGAACCTCTCGGACCGGTGGACGGGGCGGACACGGGATCACCGGCTCTCAGCGCACGACGCGATGGTAGCGCCCCGCCAGCCCGGTCGGCCCGCCTGATCACTAGGCTCCGCCCGGTGGCGCCGACAAACCACCGGAGCCGGCGGGCGGCCCGAGGCAGGGCGGTGGTCGGAGCCGTGGCTGTGGCCCTGGTCGTGGTCACGGTCTTGGTGGTGGTAGGCCACCGGGAAAGGACCAGCCCCGCCACCGTCCCGTCGGCCGCTCCCTCGGACACCCCGCCCGCTCGCACCACGACCACGACCACGACCCCCCGACCCCCGTACCCGGTGGGCTCCCTCGTCATCACCGTCTCCCTTCCCGCTTCCGGCGACGTTCCAGCCCGCTCATTCCCCACCTACGTGCGCTATCCGGCGCGGACCGGGTCCACCACCGCGGGAGCACCCCTCGCCCCCCTCCCCAACCCGGGCCCGTTTCCCCTGGTCGTGTTCTCCGGCGGGTACGACGTCAGTCCTGAGGTGTACTCGAACCTTCTCGATGCTTGGGCGGCGGCGGGCTTCGTGGTGGCCGACCCGGTCTACCCCTTCACCACACCGTCGCCAGGCCAGGAGCTGGACGAGGGCGATATCGTCCACCACCCCGCCGACCTGTCCGCGGTGATCACGGCCCTCCTCACCGCCGACCGCGGGGCTGCCACCGGGGCCGAGGGCGTCCTCGCCGGAGCCATCGATTCCGGTTCCGTCGCCGTCGTCGGCCACTCCGACGGCGGCGACGTGTCACTGGCCGCCGGGGCCAACACGTGCTGTCGTGACCCACGTGTCCGTGCTGCTGTCATCCTGTCCGGTGCCGAGGACTCACTCTTTCCTGGGACCTACTTCCCGGTGGGAACGGCCCTGCCCCTGCTGGTCGTCCAGGGGACGGCCGACGAGGTCAACCCTCCGGGCTGCAGTGTCCAGCTCTACGACCGGGCCCCTCCACCCAAGTACTACCTGTCGTTGGAGGGCCAGACGCACCAGAGTCCCTACCTGCAGGCCGGCACGGCCTACGACACCGTCCAACAGGTCGTGGAGGACTTCTTGTCGGCCACCCTCGAGAGTTCGGGGCCGGCGCGGGCCGCCATGGAGCGGGACGGGAACGTGCCCGGCTCCTCCACGCTCACCGGCGGCGGACCTTCCGGAGTCCCCACCGGGAGCTGTCCCGGTGCCCCGGACAACTGACCCCACCACGGGGGCGTGACGGCCGAGCCGCCGCCCGGTCAGGGCTTCTCGCTCCCGACTACCCACATGGCGAAGAACTGGGAGCCGCCACCGTACGCCTGGCCCAGGGCGAGCTTGGCTCCGTCCACCTGGTGCTCGCCGGCCTGGCCCCGCACCTGCATGGCCACCTCGAGGAAGCGCAGCATGCCCGACGCCCCGATGGGGTTGGACGACAGCACGCCGCCCGAGGCGTTCCAGGGGATGTCCCCGTCGAAGGCGGTGGCCCCCGACTCGGTCAGCTTCCATCCGTCGCCCAGATCACAGAAGCCCAGGTTCTCCAGCCACATCGGCTCGTACCAACTGAACGGCACGTAGACCTCGGCACAGTCGAACTGTTCACGCGGATTGGTGATCCCGGCCTGGGCGTACACATCGGCCGAGCAGTCCCGGCCGGCCTGGGGGTTGACCTGGTCGCGCCCGGCGAACATGGTGGGCTCGGAGCGCATGGCCGTCCCGTGGATCCACGCCGGCGGGTAGTGGCCCGAGAGCGCGTCCTCCGAGGCCAGCACCATGGCCGCCGCCCCGTCGGAGGACGGGCACGACTCGAGGTAGCGCAGCGGCTCCCACAACATCATCGAGTCCTCCACCATCTTCATGTCGATGTCGGCCAGGTGGAGGTGGGCGTAGGGGTTGCGCATGGCGTTCCGTCGGTCCTTGACCGCCACCATCCGCCCGATGTGGTCGGGGGCGCCGGACCGGCGCATGTAGGCCCGGATGTGGGGGGCGAAGTAGCCCCCGGCCCCGGCCAGCAGCGGGGCGGCGAAGGGCTGGGGCACCGACAGGGCCCACATGGCGTCGGAGTCGGACTGCTTCTCGTAGGCCACCGTCAGCACCCGCTGGTGGATGCCCGACTTGACCAGGTGGGCAGCGACCAGGGCCGTCGACCCGCCCACCGAACCGGCGGTGTGGACCCGGAACATGGGCTTGCCCACCGCACCCAGGGCGGGAGCCAGATAGATCTCGGGCATCATGTTGCCCTCGAACATGTCGGGGGCCTTGCCGATGACCACGGCGTCGATGTCCGACCAGGTCAGGTCGGCATCGGTCAGCGCCGCCTTGGCCGCCTCACGGACCAGGCCGGCGATGGACACGTCCTCCCGCTTGGCTTTGTGGTGGGTCTGGCCCACACCGATGACTGCACAACGCTCGGCCATCACGCACCTTCCAGGACGCAGACGAGATTCTGTTGCAGGCAGGGTCCCGAGGTGGCGTGGGCCACGGCCCGGCGCGCCTGCCCTGTCCGGATCCGCTCGGCGGCCTCGCCGATGCGGATGAGGCCGGCCGACATGACGGGATTGGCGGCCAGAGGCCCACCCGACGGGTTGATGGTCACCGTGTCGTCGAGCCCCAGGGCCTGGCGCACGATGATCTCCTGATGGGCGAACGGGGCGTGGATCTCGGCCACGTCGACGGGTCCGTCGGCCACGCCGGCAACGTCGGCCGCCTTGGCTGTGGAGGGCGAGGACGTCAGGTCCCGGGCCCCGAGGGAGTGAGTCTCCATCCGGTGGTCGAAGCCGGTGATCCACACCGGCTTGTCCCCCCACTCCCGGGCCTTGTCCCCGGCGGCCAGGACGATGGCGGCCGCCCCGTCGGTGATGGGGGGCAGCGTGTGGCGGCGCAGGGGGGAGACCACGTACTCCTCGTCCAACAGGGTCTCGGCCGGGATGTCGTTGGCCACCTGGGCCTGGGGATTGCCCAGGGCGTCCTTGCGGCTGCGGGCGGCGATGGCGGCGAACTCCGCCTCGGTCCCCTTCCCGGCGTCGATCAGGGCCCGGGCCTGGAGGGCGGCCAGGCTCACCGGGTCGGGCCACAGGGGGGCCAGGTAGTAGGGATCGAGCTGCAGGGCGAGGATCTCGCCCAGGTTGCCCAACGACGAGCGCCCGAAGCTGTAGACCAGGGCGGCGTCGATCTCACCCTCCTGCAGGAGCACCCACGCCTCGTACAGGGCCCAGGCCCCGTCCATCTCGACGTGGCTCTCCGACCGGGGGGGCCAGACCCCGACGGCGTCGAGGGCCATGACGAAGCTGAACGGACCGCCGATGAGGTAGTCGGTGGATCCGGAGCAGATGAAGTCGACGTCGTCCTTGGTGATGCCGATGTTGCCGAACACCTCGGCCACCACCGGCATGAGCATCTCGACCTCGTTGCGCTCATCATCCCTGCGGACGTTCTGCATCTGGGCGAAGGAGGCGACCGAGACGGGGCGGGGGGTTGGCGAGGCCCGCCGACCGGATGCAGCGGAAGCGGCGGCGCTCACAGGTACTCCTTGTACGTGTCGTAGTCGGCGTCGGGCTCGCCGTTGGGCCGGAAGTACTTGACCGAGGCCAAGGAGGGCCCGAGGTCCTCTGGATCCACCCACACCGCCTCCACCCGAAGGCCCATGCGGATCTGGTCGGTGGGGATCTCTTGGAGGAGGCCCATGAAGGACAGGTTGGCCCCGTCGAGCAGGATCTGGGCGCAGATGTACGGGATCTCGATGGACTGGCCGGCGAAGGGCACATTGACCACGCAGTAGGTGGTGACGGTGCCCGAGTTGGACAGGAGCACATCCTCGGTGGTGGGCACCCCGTCGGTGGGGCACGACCCACGGGAGGGCACGTAGACCTGGCCGCACACCGGGCACCGTTGGCCCAGGAACGTACCCTGCTCCAGTCCCCGGAGGAATTTGGACTGGGCGATGCCCGGGGTGAATTCGAAGTCGAGCCGGATGGGCGTGGCCAGGGTGGTCACCGGGCCGCGTCCGCTCTCGTGCTGGTCGGTCGCCTCGTCGCTCATGACGGCGCACCTGCCGCGCCCTCGGGAACGAACGCCTCGATGTCGGCCATGGCCCCGATGCGGTCTGCGGCCGGCCGGAACCGGACGGTGACCCTGTCCCCGCTGCTGAGGGCGTCGGGGCCACCCGAGTCGACCACGTGGAGGAGAGCCGTGTCGGCGCCGTCCAGCCGGATCAGGGCCCAGGCGAACGGCCTCGGGAGGGGGTGCTTGGGCTGCGGCTCGGTCACCCAGGCCCACGATTCGACCACGCCTCCGGGACCCACCTCGACCATCTCGCCGGTGTCGTCACCGGTGGTGGGGTCGTACTCCGTCGGGGGCACGATCACCGAACCCCCGGCGCCGGTCACTCCGTAGAGCTTCCCGTCCCGCAACCCGGTCAGGAAGGCACCGATGACCGGTCCCACCGAGCGTGAGTACGGATATTCGAGCCGGTGCGCTGCGTGCAGGACTTCGCTGTCGGGCATCCTCGAACCTCCCCCTGGCTTGTCGACGAACGTACGGTCGAAAAGTAGAACACATTTCACTTTGGTGCCAACAGCCCAGGCCGGGGCGTACGCCAGCGGCAGCACGCCGCTGCCTGTCGGCCCGTGGCACTACCGTGAACCCCCATGAGCGAGACCCCCCCGAAGCGCCCCAACATCTTGTTGATCGTCTCCGATCAGGAGCGCCAGCGATCGTGGCTCCCCGCCGACGTCTCCCTACCGTGGCGGGACAGGCTGCGGTCCGAGGGCCTCGAGTTCACCGACTACTTCACCCACTCCTCCCCCTGCTCCCCGAGCCGGGCGAGCCTGTTCACCGGCCGCTATCTGGAGGGCCACGGGGTGCTGGACAACGTGATCATGCCCGAGCACGACGAGCTGCCGACCTCCACCCCCACCCTGGGCTCGCTGCTCGACGGGGCCGGCTACCGCTCCTCCTACATCGGCAAGTGGCACCTGTCGCACTCCCCCACCCCGGACATGGAGGCCTACGGGTTCGCCGACTGGGACGGCAACGACCGCCATTTCATGGGGTGGGCCGGCACCGGCGTCCACTTCGATCCCCTGATCGCCTCCAACGCCGCCCACTGGCTGGCCGAGAATGCGAGGCCCTCGGGGGCCGGCTCCGGCGGAACGGCCCGTTCAGGAACGGCGTCCGACGGCGGCACGCCGTGGTTCCTCACCGTGGCCCTCGTCAACCCCCACGACGTGATGTGGTTCCCGGTGGACCAGCCCGGCTACCGGGAGGGGCACCCCGACGACGTGGCCTCCATCCGCCGGGTGCTGGAGTCCGCCGCCTGGAAGGACGACGACCCCCTCCCCGTCTTCACCGATCCCTATCCCGAGGTGGTCGACCGGCTGCCGGACAACTTCGACGACGACCTCCACACCAAGCCCGAGGCCCACCGGCAGTGGCGATGGGACCAGCAGCACGGACTGTGGGGCTACATCGATCCGTCGGACAAGCGAGCCTGGCTCCGTCACCTCGACTACTACGTCCACCTCCACCAGCTGGCCGACCGCAGCCTGGGCACCGTGCTGGCCGCCCTCGAGGCCTCGGGGGCGTGGGACGACACCATCATCATCTTCACCTCGGACCACGGGGACATGTGCGGCTCGCACGGTCTCCGATCCAAGGGCCCCTTCGTCTACGACGAGATCATGCGGGTACCCCTCTACATCAAGGTGCCCGGCGTGACGGCTCCCGGCTCGGTCACCTCCTCCCTCGGGTCCCACGTCGACCTGGCCGCCACCATCTGCGCCCTGGGCGGCGTGGACCCGGCCACGTCCGGTGCCACGGTGCAGGGGACCGACCTGACCCCGGTCCTGGCCGACCCGTCGGCCACGGTGCGGGACCACATCGTGTTCGCCCAGGACTCGGCGCAGACCACCGAGCTCAACAAGGTGCGCTACGCGCTGCGGGGGTTCTACGACGGCCGCACCAAGTACGCCCGCTACTACGGGGTGGGTGGGGGGAAACCGTCGACGGGGCTGTGGGGCAAGTCCCCCGGCACCAAGCTGTTCGGCGTTGACTGCGCCTTCGACGACAACGACCACGAGTGGTACGACCACTCGACCGATCCGCTCGAGCTGGTCAACCTGGCCAACGACCGTTCACGCCGCTCGGAACTCCACGAGGTCTACGAGCAGATGCGCGCCTACGAGCAGGAGTCGTTCGTCACCTTCGGGCCGTAGCGATCGCCTGCCTCAGGGAGCATGTCGGAATCCGGGGCTCATCGCCACGGCAGCGTGCGATGCCCCCGGACCGACCGCTCCTCTCCTTCGCCGCCATGGGTCCAGTGGCCGCGGTTCACGCCTCGATCCTGAAACCAGGGAAGTCGAACCTGATGCGCCGAGCACGGCGGCAGGGCGCGCCCGGCGATCGAGAGTCCGTACGGGCACGGCGACCCTCACGGGTGATCCGGAGCTACACGGGCTCAAACGGGCGGCCGTGGCCGGGGACGATCAGCGCCGGCGCCAGCTCCAGGAGCACGGCACGGGATCGCTCCAGCTGCTCCTGGTCGGCGGCCAGGGGATCGATGGGCGGGCCGTCGACCGACCACCACAGGTGGGTGCAGGCCACCAGGCCAGCATCGGTGCGCACCAGCGTTGAGATGTCCTCGGCCGTATGGCCCGGGGTGGCCCGCAGCTCTACCGACGGCGAGAGCTCGAAACCGTCAGCGGACCGGTCGATCCATTCGTCATCTTTGTAGATGGCCCAGTGGTCGTGGAACCGGGCCTCGGGAAACAGTGCGGCATTCAGAGTGTGATCGGGATGGTGGTGGCTGAAGACGACATCGGTGACCTGGTGCGGCTCGATCCCCAGCCCACGAAGGGGAGAGAGGATCAGGTCACGACTGGCCACCATTCCCGGGTCGATCACGATGACCGCTCCCGAGTCGCGCACCAGCGTGACGGTGCTGGCCACCCGATCGTCGGCATATCCCGCGGTGAGCACGTCCAACTGCGCCGTCATCGTCTGCCTCTTTCGTTCAAGGGTGGTGGGGATAGACCCGCTCCACCAGATACGAGATCATGCCCCGGCACCCGGCCTCGACCAGATCGAGGCAGGCCTCGAACTCGGCGTCGTCGCCGTAGAAGGGATCGGGGACATCGACCGCTCCCCCGGCCGCCGGGTCGAAGCGGCGCAGCATGACCAGGTGGTCGAGGTACCGGTCGTCTCCGGTCCGACCCCGGGCCAGGCTGACCAGCGTCTGTTGGTGGCCCCGGTCCAGGCACACCACCAGGTCGGTGGCGTCGAACCACGCCGTCTCGAAGGGCCGGGCCAGGTGTCCGTGGTCGACATAGCCCCGACGGGCGAGGGCTGCCCGGGCCCGGGGGTCCATCGGCTCGCCCGCGTGCCAGTTGCCCGTGCCGGCGCTGGTGATGTCCAGCCGGGCAGCCAGGACCGTGCCCCCGGCCACGACGGTATCGGCGGCAAGGTGGCGAAGCACCACGTCGGCCATCGGCGAACGACAGATGTTCCCGGTGCAGACGAAGCACACCCCGAACGGCCGGTCACCGGCCCCGGCGTCCTCGCCGTGCCCGATCCCGTCTGACCCTCTTGGCTCGCTCACCTGCCCATTCTGCCCGCTGGCCACACGGCACTCCCCCGAGGGCAGCGCGGCTCCCCGCCGGGGCCGTCACCGCGGCCGGTACGCTGCCCCCGACGACGCGTCGATCACCGAGACGACCGCTCGCCCCTGGGAGGCTCCGATGGCAGACCGACAACCGCCGCAGCAGATGGGTCACGGCGTGAAGCAACGGGACCTGATCAAGATGACGCCCGAGGAAATCGAGGCCTTCCTCCACGAGCGCCGGCCCATGACCATGTGCACCCTCAACCACGACGGGTCGATCCACGCCGTGGCCATGTGGTACGGATTTCTGGACGGGTCCATCGCCGTCGAGACGAAGGCCAAGGCCCAGAAGGCCGTCAATGTGGGGCGTGACGCCAAGCTCACCTGCATGTTCGAGGACGGCGACTACTACGAGGAGCTCCGGGGCGTGGAGCTGGTGGGCACGGCCGAGATCGTCGACGACCCCGAGAAGATGTTCGAGTTGGGCGTCAGCGTCTTCGAGCGCTACTACGGGGCCTACACCGAAGAGCTGAAGCCCTTCGTCGAGACCATGCTCAACAAGCGCGTGGTGGTCAAGCTCAACGTCGAACGCACCGTGTCGTGGGACCACCGGAAGCTCGGTCTGCCCTCCACACGACCCTCCTGACCACCCGAACCGATCCGAAGTTCCGAGCACTGAACTCACCACCGAGGGAGGCAATGGTGCCCTTCCACCCCATGAGCGACACCGAACTGGTGGCCCTCCTCGCCAGTCAGCCAGCCCACACCGGCAAGCTGGCCACCATGCGGGCCGACGGTAGGCCCCATGTGGCCCCGATCTGGTTCGTGCTCGACGCCTCCCGGGCCGACACGAGCCCCCCGGTCGGTGACATCGTCTTCAACACTGGGGCCGACACGCTGAAGGGGAAGGCGCTGCGAAGGGACGCCCGGGCGTGCCTGTGCGTCGACGACGAGCGACCGCCCTTCTCCTTCGCCACCATCGAGGGCGTGGTCACCATCAGCGAGGACCTCGACGAAGTCGCCCGTTGGGCTGCCGTCATCGGGGGCCGCTACATGGGAGAGGATCGGGCCGAGGAGTACGGCCGGCGCAACGGCGTTCCCGGGGAGCTGCTCGTGCGCCTCCGACCCACCCACATCGTCTCGGGCGCCGATCTGGCCAACTGAACAGGCGGCCGGCCCGAGGACCGTGTAGCGGACAACGGCGCCATCCGCCACCGGGCAGGCGTGGCACGGGACGGCAGCGGGCTGCTAGCACTTGACACCGAACAAGGGGGACCACGACATGATTCTCGACCGCTTCACCATGACCGACAAGGTGGCCATCGTCACCGGTGCCGGCCGCGGCATCGGGGCGGCCTCGGCCATCGCCCTGGCCCAGGCCGGGGCCGACGTGGTCATCTCGGCCCGGACCGCCGATCAGCTGGGGGCGGTGGCCAAGGAGATCGAGTCGGCCGGTCGCCGGGCCCACGTGGTGGCCGCCGATCTGAGCGACCTCGAGGCGGTGGCGGCGTTGGTCGGCCACGCCCGGGAGGCATTCGGTCGGCTGGACCTGGTGGTCAACAACGTGGGGGGCGCCATGCCCCGCCCGTTCATGGAAACGTCGCCGGGGCGCCTGGAACAGGCCTTCCACTTCAACGTGTCCACCGCCCACGCCCTGCTCCGCCCCGCCGTTCCCTTGATGCTCGAAGGCGATGGCGGCTCGGTGGTCAACATCTCCTCGGCCATGGGGCGGATGGCCGGGCGCGGCTATGTGGCCTACGGCACGGCCAAGGGGGCGCTGGCCCACTACACCCGTCTGGCCGCCGCCGATCTCTCCCCTCGCATCAGGGTCAACGCCATCGCCGTGGGCTCGGTGGCCACCTCGGCCCTCGACATCGTGATGCAGACCGACGAGCTCCGCCAGGCGCTGGAGGAGGGAACCCCGCTCAAGCGCATCGGCGTGCCCGAGGACATCGCCGCCACCGTGGTCTACCTGGCCTCGGAGGCCGGCTCCTACATCACCGGGAAGATCATCGAGGTCGACGGGGGCATCGAGAGCCCCAACCTCGACATGGGACTGCCCGACGTGACCCTCTGAGCCGTACCCTGCACATCGGTCCACCGCCCTTCACGCCGTCCGTCACCGCCCACGAGGCCGGACGGAGACCGGGTTTCACGAACCATGAACGATCCCCCCGACGAATAAGGAGCACCCCGTGAGCAAGACCTACCGAGTCGTCGCCTGGTCCACCGGCAACGTCGGCCGCCACGCCATCGCCGGCATCGACGCCCGACCCGACCTCGAGCTGGTCGGACTGTGGGTGTCCAACCCCGACAAGGTGGGCCGGGACGCCGGTGAACTGGCCGGGCTCGGCCGCACCCTCGGCGTGGTGGCCACCGACGACGTCGATGCCCTCCTGGCCCTCGAACCCGATGTGGTGGTCCACACCGCCATGGCCGACCACCGGCTCATGGAGGCCATCAGGGACATGGAGCGCATCCTGAGGGCCGGGGTGAACGTGGTCTCGAGCGGTCCGGTCTTCCTCCAGTACCCCTACGGCGTGGTTGACGACTCCATGATCGCACCCATCCAGGCGGCCGCCGTGGAAGGCGGCGTTTCGCTCTTCGTCAACGGGGTGGACCCCGGGTTCGCCAACGACGCCCTACCTCTGGTGCTCTCGGGGGTAAGTGAGCGGATCGAGGAGGTACGGGTGGCCGAGGTGCTCAACTACGCCACCTACAACCAGCCCATGGTCATCTTCGACATCATGGGCTTCGGCCGGCCCATCGACGACGTACCGATGATCCTCCAACCGGGCGTCATGACCATGGCCTGGGGAAGCGTGGTGCGCCAACTGGCCGCCGGCCTCGAGGTGGAGCTGGACAGCGTGGAGGAGTGGTACGAGCGGCTGCCGGCCACCGAGACCTTCGAGGTCGACTCCGGCACCATCGAGAAGGGCACGGCCGCCGCCCTCCACTTCGAGCTCCGGGGCATGCGCAACGGCAGGGCGGTCATCGTGCTCGAGCACATCACCCGGCTCCACGACGACCTGGCCCCGGAGTGGCCCCAGCCGGCCGGGCACGGCTGCTACCGGGTCACCATCACCGGTGAGCCCAACTACACCCTGGACCTCCAGCTGCTGGGGAGCGACGGTGACCACAACACCGCGGGATTGAAGGCGACCGCCATGCGCCTGGTCAACGCCATCCCCGCCGTGGTGGAAGGGAACCCCGGCCTGCTCACCGCCCTCGACCTACCGCCGGTCTACGGACGCGGACTCATGGTCTGAGTACCACTCGTCCGAGGAGGGGTGGCACCGCCAGGGGGTGGGACGGAGGTGACCCAACCTCGGGTGAGCGTCGGGCAGCCGTCGGATGGCCCCCGGCCATCGAACTGTAGGGTCCGGGGCATGCTCCCCGACCCCGGTGCCCGACGATGAGCATGGGCGGGCACGGCATGGGCGGTGGTGGCGCACAGTTCGGTGGCGTCATGCGGTCCATGCGCCGGGACGACTCGGTCACCCAGCAGCGGGTCACCAAGGGCACGGCCCGGCGGATGATCCAGTTCGCCCGGCCCTACCGGTCCATCCTGATCTGGTTCCTCGTGCTGGTGGTGATCGATGCCGTCATCGGGGTGATCAATCCGCTCCTGTTCCGCTCCATCATCGACAAGGGCATCCCGGAACACAACAAGAGCCTGATCATCGGCCTGGCCGCCGTGGCCGCGGTGTTGGCCATCGTCGACACCGGCCTGTCCATCGGTATCCGCTACGTCTCGGCCAAGGTCGGCGAGGGACTCATCTTCGACATGCGGTCCAAGGTCTTCGAGCACATCCAGAAGATGCCCATCGCCTTCTTCACCCGCACCCAGACGGGTGCCCTGATCAGCCGGCTCAACAATGACGTCATCGGGGCCCAGCAGGCGTTCACCGACACGCTCTCATCGGTGGTGTCCAACCTGATCAGCGTCACCCTCGTGCTGATCGTCATGTTCCTCTTGTCCTGGCAGATCACGATCATCAGCCTCATCATCCTGCCGGTCTTCGTCCTGCCGGCCAAGCGGGTGGGCCGCCGGCTGTCGTCGATCACCCGGGAGTCCTATGGGCTCAATGCCCAGATG
Organism: uncultured Acidimicrobiaceae bacterium; assembly: GCA_963737625.1. GTDB lineage: Bacteria > Actinomycetota > Acidimicrobiia > Acidimicrobiales > RAAP-2 > Bog-756. Next base: position 100,664 of record CAVTTK010000005.1, on the reverse strand, counting down.
AACAACACCATGACCGAGCGGTTCAACGTGTCCGGGGCCCTGTTGGTCAAACTGTTCGGTCGTCCCCACCAGGAGCGGGACGAGTTCGAGCAGAAGGCGGGGCGGGTGCGGGACATCGGTGTCACGCAGGCCATGTACGCCCGGTTCTTCATCGCCGCCCTGACGCTGACGGCCGCCCTGGCCACTGCCGTGGTCTACGGATGGGGCGGCATCCAGGTGGTCAACGGCACCCTGCAGCTGGGGACGGTGGTGGCCTTGGCCGCCTACCTGACCCGCCTCTACGGTCCCCTCACCGCGCTGTCCAACGTGCAGATCGACGTCATGACCGCGCTGGTCTCCTTCGACCGGGTCTTCGAGGTCCTCGATCTCCCTCCCATGATCCAGGAGAAGCCCGATGCCCGTCCGGTGCCCCCCGGCCCGGCGCGCATCGAGTTCGACCATGTCGACTTCCGGTACCCGGCGGCGGAGGAGGTCTCGCTGGCCTCCCTGGAATCGGTGGCCGTGCTGGACACCACCGTCTCCCAACAGGTGCTCTTCGATGTCACCTTCACCGCCGAGCCCGGTCAGCTGGTGGCCCTGGTGGGACCCTCGGGCGCGGGCAAGACCACGATCAGCCAACTGCTCCCTCGGCTGTACGACGTCCGGTCGGGAGCCATCCGCATCAACGGACTCGACGTTCGTGACTCCACCTCGGCCTCGCTGACCTCCACCATCGGCGTGGTCACCCAGGATGCCCACCTGTTCCATGACACCATCCGGGGGAATCTGCTCTACGCCAAACCCGATGCCACCGACGGGGACATCGAGACCGCCCTGGCCGGTGCGCAGATCGCCACCATGGTCTCCTCGCTCCCGGACGGCCTCGACACCGTGGTGGGCGACCGGGGCTACCGCCTGTCGGGGGGCGAGAAGCAGCGGATCGCCATCGCCCGGATCCTGCTCAAGGCCCCCGAGGTGGTGGTGCTGGACGAAGCCACTGCCCACCTCGACTCGGAGTCCGAGGCGGCCGTGCAGCAGGCCCTGGCCACCGCCCTCCAGGGGCGCACCTCGCTGGTCATCGCCCATCGGCTGTCGACGGTCCGCGAGGCCGACGTGATCCTGGTCCTCGACCACGGGCGCATCGTCGAGCGCGGAGTCCACGACGAACTGTTGATGGCCGGCGGACAGTACGCCGAGCTCTATCGGATCCAGTTCGAGCGCCAGGAGCCTGGCCCATCCGGCGATCCCCATCCCGACCGGCCAAGTCCCGCCTACGAGCCGGACTGATTGCTGTCACCCCATGGCCGACCTTCGGCCAGGGGGTAACAGCACCCCGAGGAACACGCCCTGGGCCCGCCGGCTCCCGTGGGCCGACTCAGGCCGCCTCACCGACGCAGAGGGAGGCCTCACCCTTCTCGTGGGTATCGCCTGGGTCCAACTCCCGGTCGGATGACCACTCCTGCTGCCGGGCCATGGTGGCCCGCTCGGCCCATTCAGGTCCGACGCGGTCGACGGTCATCGGGAACCCGTCACTCTCGGTTCTCAGTTCATGTTCGTACATCAGTTCCTACTTTCGGTGTTGCTGGTGTGGCTATCGGTATTGCAGGTATTGCAGGATATTGCAGGTGGTATTGCTGGTGCCTTGCTGTCACGGGCCCGTACGAGGTGGTCGGATCGTGGCCACCGGGCGCCCGCCGGGTGGCGGCACATCGGGAGCCACCGAACCGTGGCAGCTGGTTCGCGCCCCAGGAACCGGCCTTCGGGCCATCGGTAGACGGCCCAAACACCGTGGCGGCGGGCCCGGGTGGGGATTCGCTGGGAAGGCTCCCGGTTACAACAAAAAAGGAGCCGCTCCCTAAAGAAGCGACTCCTCGACGGTTCCAGACCTTGTCAGTGTCTGTTCAATCCGTCGAGAGTGCCTCCCGTACCGCCTTGGCGCTGGATACGAGTGCATCCTTGCTGCAGGCGGTGGAAATTCCGGCGATGGACACAGCCATGGAGGGAGGTCCCGAATCGACCAGTTTCTGGTCGTCGTCGGCCTTCTGCCCCTGCTTTGACGGATTGCCCATGTCCCTCACGGGATCCACTGTAGCGGACCGACCACCCCGAGCGAGTTCATTGCCGGAACAACTTCGGAAAAATTGGCCTCCGGCCGGGAGCGGACAGCCACGCCGGGAGCCGTCAGGCAGCTGGACGCGGTGGGGCGGAACGGGGCCGTTAGCGTTGCCCGGTGGCCCGGTTCGTCGTCGACATCACCCCCCTCCGTCGCTACCGGCACTTTCGACGTCTGTGGGCCGGGCAGGTGATCTCGGGATTGGGATCCCAGCTGACCCTGGTAGCCGTGTCCTTCCAGGCCTACGCCCTGACCCACTCCACCCTGGTGGTGGGGTTGATCGGCCTGGCCCAGCTCTTCCCGCTGCTGGCCGGAGCGCTGTGGGGCGGGACCCTGGCCGACGCCACGGACAGGAGGAAGGTGCTGGTGTCGACCCAGGTGGCCATGGCCGCCGCGGTCGGGGGCCTCGTGGCCAACGCCTCGCTCGCCCACCCCGCCGTGTGGCCCCTGTTCGTCTGCTCCGGGGCCGGCGCCGGGTTCCAGGGCATCGACTGGCCGGCCCGGCGGGCGGCACTGCCCATGCTGGTCGAGGAGCACGACGTCACCGCGGCGATCGCGTTGCAGACCAGCATCCAGCAGCTGGCCCTGGTGGCCGGACCGGCACTGGCCGGCGTGCTCATCGCCACCATCGGTCTGGGCGCGGTCTACGGCATCGACGTGGCCACCTACGCCGTCGCCCTCCTGGCCGCCGCTGCTCCTGCCCGCCCTCGTGCCGTCGGGAGGAGGGACACCCATGGGGCTGCGGTCGATGACGGAGGGGTTTCGGCACCTCCGCGGCCAGAAGCTGCTGTCGGCCACCTATTGGATCGACCTCAACGCCATGATCTTCGGCATGCCCCGGGCCGTGTTCCCGGCCCTCGGCACCGGGCTGTTCGGCGGCGGTGCGGGTGTGGTGGGGCTGCTCTACGCCGCCCCGGGCGCCGGCTCGTTGATCGGGTCGTTGTTCACGGGGTGGTGCGGGCGGGTCCGCCACCAGGGACGGGCCATCGCCGCCTGCGTGACGGTGTGGGGAGTCACCATCGCCCTCTTCGGCATCATCCCCGTTCTGTGGATCGGCCTCACCCTGCTGGCCCTGGCCGGAGCGGCCGATGTGGTGTCCGCCGTGTTCCGCCAGGCCGTGCAGCAACGGGCGGTGCCGGAGCATCTCCAGGGACGGCTGTCTGGCACCTTCTTCGCCGTGGTGGCCGGAGGTCCCCGATTGGGGGACGCCGAGACCGGCCTGGCCGCGGCCGTCGGTGGGCCTCAGTTCGCCGTGTGGTCCGGTGGACTGGCCTGTGTGGTGGGCGTTGGCGTCCTGTTGTGGCGGGTCCCCGAGCTCTGGCAGGACGCCGGCGGAGGACAGCCGCTGCCGGCCGGTGTCGAATCCGAAGCCATCGCCGAGGTGACCTCGGAGCTAGGCGAAGGCGAGCCACTCTGAGCTGGCCACCCTCCCCCGTCCGCCGGGTCAACGTGGGCGGGCGGGTCAGCCGGTACCCTTTCGTCCCGTGACCGCGAGCGGGGGCATTCCACCTCCTCCCGGCTGGTATCCGGACCCGGCGGGTCAGAGGGCGTGGCGATGGTGGAGCGGGAACGGCTGGACGGACCACGCGGCTGATCCGGGACCGTCGGGAGCCGTGGCCGTCGGCGGCACGGCGTCTGGGCCCCCGACATGGGCCTACGGGCCAGCCCGCGTCACCGGGTGGCCGGTCCCGTCGGCGAACGATGCCCTGAGCGCCGAGGTGGCCATGACCCCGTGGGCCCAAGGCGGCTTCGCCTGGTACGTGGTCGTCGTCGCCACCGGCCTGTTGCTGGCCTGGGCCGAGAGCTCGTCGTTCCGCCAGATCCTCCACGAGTTCCGGGTCCAGGCGTCCACCGGAGTGACCCAGCCCCAGCTGAGCACCTCCCTCAGGAACACCAACCTCCTCAGCGTGGTGACGGTCGTCGTGGCGGCACCGTTCTACGTTCTCGTGCTGATCTGGCAGTACCGGGCGGCCAAGACGGCCCGTCTCCTCAACCTCCCCGCCGCCCACTCGCCCGGGTTGGGAGTCGGCAGCTGGTTCATTCCGGTGGTGAACTTCTGGTTCCCCTACCAGGCACTCCGCGACTGCCTGCCGCCCGGGCACCCCGACCGACCGGTGGTGGGCCGGATGTGGGCGTGCTTCATCTCGCTGCTGATCGTCAACGGGACCGCCGACGTGCTGGCGTGGGTCGGTAACCGGGCCGGCTTCGTCGCCGGCGCCATCGCCTTGGCCCTCGGGGCAGGATTCGCCCTCTACGGCGTCGGCACGGTGCGGTCGGTCACCGCGGCCCACCGCCAGCTGCTCGGCCTGGACTAGACGCGCCACCCCGCAGGAACAAAGTGGAACTGCAATTCCGTTTGTGATACGGTAAACGGAGCAGCCGTTCCGGATCAGGCATGGCCGCTGCCATCCGGTCGCCATGGTGGACCTCGGTCCCAGCCCGGTGACACCGTCCGGACGACCGGCACCCCGTGGGTCACCCGAACGACCCGGACACTCGCCGAACCTCCGACCGACAGGACCCCATGACCAGATCTCCCGAACGGGCCAGTTACAAGGCCACCTTCGTCGTCCTCCTCCTGGCGGTGATCGCCTACTCCCTGCTGCAGTCCCTGGTGGTCCCGGTGCTCCACACCTTCCAGACCGAACTGCACACGTCACAGGGCACGGCGACGTGGCTGCTGACCGTGTTTCTGCTGTCGGCGTCCATCTTCACCCCCATCCTCGGCCGGGTGGGCGACATGGTGGGCAAGGAGCGCATGTTGGTGGTCACGCTCCTGGCCCTGGCCACGGGCACCGTCCTCGCCGGCCTGTCCCAGTCCATCGGCCTCCTCATCGTGGCCCGGGCCATCCAGGGCGTGGGCGGTGCCGTGCTACCACTCTCCTTCGGGATCATCCGCGACGAGTTCCCGGCGACCAAGGTGGCCACCGGGGTGGGCATCGTGGCCGCCATGGCCGCCGTGGGGGGCGGGGCCGGCATCGTGCTGGCCGGGCCCATCGTCAGCCACCTGAACTACCACTGGCTGTTCTGGTTCCCGCTGATGATCTGCGCCGTCGCCGCGGCCTGCGCCTTCTTCTTCGTTCCCGAGTCACCGGTGCGCACCCCGGGCAAGATCAGCTGGTGGGGGGCGGGACTCCTCTCCGGATGGCTGGTGGCCCTGCTCGTCGGGGTCAGCGAGGCGCCCACCTGGGGCTGGGGATCGACCAAGGTGCTCGGACTCATCGCCCTGGCCGTGGTCCTCGGGGTGGCCTGGGTCGTCGTGGAGTACCACTCGAAGGAGCCGCTGGTGGACATGCGCATGATGCGGGTGCCGGCCGTGTGGACCAACAACCTGGTGGCCCTGCTCCTCGGTGTGGGGATGTACTCGGCCATCGGCTTCATCCCCCAGTTCCTGCAGACACCGAGCTCGAACGGCTACGGCTTCGGAGCCAGCATCATCCAGTCGGGCCTCTACCTCCTGCCCCTGACCGTCACCATGTTCATCGTGGGCATGCTGTCCGGCAGGATCGCCGCCGCCATCGGGTCCAAGGCGGCCGTGGTCATCGGATCGGTGTTCTCCATGGTCGGCTACCTCATCTTGGCCTTCGCCCACACGCACCCATGGGAGATCTACACCGCCAGTGCACTGCTGGGCATCGGCATAGGGCTGGCCTTCGCCGCCATGTCCAACCTGATCGTCCAGGCCGTCCCGCCGGCCCAGACCGGTGTGGCCAGTGGAATGAACGCCAATATCCGGACCATCGGTGGCGCCATCGGCGCCGGCGTCATGTCCAGCATCGTGACGTCCACCCTGCTGCACAGCGGCTATCCGGCCGAGACGGGCTACCGGGACGGGTTCGCCTTCCTGGCCGCGGTGACCGCGGTGGCGGTCGTGGCCGGCGCCCTGATCCCCACCACGCCCAAGGTGCCCGCTGGCGAGGATCAGGACCACCATGTCCACCTCGAGCACGCCGAGCTGGCGCTGGTTCCCGGCGGGACGATCGCCGAATGACGGCCCCCACGTCCTCGGCCGTCCGCCGGCCGCCGGAGCCAACTGGCCCAGTGGGGGGCGATGCGGTCGATCGGGAGCCCACCCTGCGTCGGGATGCCGCCCGCAATCGCGACAAGATCCTGAAGGCGGCCCGCGCCGCCTTCGACGAGGAGGGCGTCGACGTCGGCGTCGAGGTGATCGCCCAACGGGCCGGCGTCGGCGTGGGCACCCTCTACCGGCGCTTCCCCACCAAGGAGCTGCTCATCGAGGCCGTCGTGTCCGAAGTGCTGGATGCCGTGCTCTCGGCGGCCCAGTCGGCCCTGGACCATGAGTCCCCGGCCGACGGCTTCACCGAGTACCTGCGGGCCGTCGGGTGGCTCCAGTTCGAGCACGCCGGCTGTCTGACCCGGTTGTGGAACGACTCACCGGGCGACGTGCGTGCCCGGATCGAGGAGGCCGGACGCACCCTGCTGGCCCGGGCCCAACAGGCCGGGGCGGTGCGCGAGGACCTGGTCTATGAGGACGTGATCGTCCTGTTCTGGTCATTGCGGGGAGTCATCGAGACCACGGCCGCGGTGTCCCCCGAGGCGTGGCTCCGCCACCTCGACCTGTTGGTGAGATCGGTGGCGCCGGGCGGCGAGCCGCTCCGTCACCCGCCGCTCACCGCCCAACAGGTACAGGAGGCCAAGGACGCGGTGGCCCGCCGGGAGGCACTCCGGACCCGACGCGCCCCGCTGGCCTGACGAGACCTGACGAGGCCTGACTCGCCGACCGTTGGCTCGAGTTGCCGTCGATCAGATCGGGGCGGATCCGACCAAATTGCCCATCGACATCCAGCCCCCGCCGTGCCAGCATGGGCGCGTCGGGGGGCCGTAGGGGAGGTGACTTGATGGCGCGATCAGTCAACGTCGACAACAAGAAGAACAGTGATGCCGAAGGCCGTCGAGGCGGTCGTCCCTCGTCTCCCGCACGCCGATCCAGTGGAGGCCGCGGGACAGCCGGTCCGGTCCGCACCGGCCTGTCGTTCGTGGTCGCGGTGGCGCTGCTCGGGGGCATGCTGGCGGCATCGACACTCGTGCTGGGCGGTCCATCCGGGGCGGCGGTCCCCGCGCTACCCACACCGCCCGCGCCCGCTCCGACCCCGGTCAACACCATGTACGTGCTGAATGACGGGGTACCGTCGCTGGCCTCGTTCGCTCCCGGGGCGACGGGAAATGTCGCTCCGACCAGCACGGTGACCGGCCTGGGCACCACACTGAACGCCCCCTACTCCTCGGCGTTGGACCCGTCCGGGAACGTGTGGGTGGCCAATCTCGGTAGCACGATCGCCGAGTACACCCAGGCCCAGCTGGCCGCAGGCGGGACCCCCACCCCGGGGGTAGTCCTGAGCGCCACCGCCAACAGCCTGTCCGAACCCTCCTCCCTGGCCTTCGACCGGGCCGGTGACTTGTGGGTGGCGAACAAATTTCCCACCGGCGGCAGCGTGGTGGAGTTCACACCGAGCCAACTTGCGGCCTCGGGCGCGCCGACGCCAAAGGTGACCATCACCTCCAACGGCTCGAGGAGCATCGACACCCCGTTGTCGCTGGCCTTCGACGGTCGGGGCAATCTGTGGGTGGCCAACGGCTCCTCCTCCTCGGCCACCAGCTCCATCGTGGGATTCACCCCGGCGCAGATCAGCGCCTCCGGCAACCCGACACCGGCCGTTACCCTCACGCCCACCAGCATCGCTCCCTCGGGCTCGAGCATCGCCTCCCCCGACGCCCTGGCCTTCGACCACTCCGGCAATCTGTGGGTGGCCAACACCGTGTCGACCGGGAGTGTGGTGGCGTTTTCGCCGGCCCAATTGGCGACCAGCGGATCGCCCGTGCCCGGAGTCGTCTTGGCGTCCAACGGGACCAACCTCAACAGCCCGGCCGGGCTGACCTTCGATCGCTTCGGGAACTTGTGGGCGGCCAATTTGGCCGCCAACTCCGTCACCGAGTTCTCACCGGCCCAGCAGGCCGCGTCGGCGACGTACACGCCCACCAGCACCCTCTTCGGCGGCCTGACCGGGCTGAGTAGTCCGCGCAACGTGTTGTTCGTCCCGGCCACCGGGTACACGCTGGCCGCCTCGGACGGGGGGATCTTCAACTACGGCGGATCCAGCTTCTTCGGCTCGACCGGGAACATCCCCCTGAACAGTCCCATCGTGGGCATGGCGGGGACACCGGACGGTCTGGGCTACTGGTTGGTGGCCGGTGACGGTGGCATCTTCAACTTCGGGAACGCCGCCTACCTCGGCTCCCACGGCGGATCGCCGTTGAACAAGCCCATCGTGGGCATGGCCGCCACCTCGGACGGCAAGGGGTACTGGCTGGTGGCCTCGGACGGTGGGATCTTCACCTACGGGGACGCCACCTTCTACGGCTCCCACGGCGGTTCGCCGTTGAACAAGCCCATCGTGGGCATGGCGGCCACACCGGACGGCGGGGGCTACTGGCTGGTGGCCTCGGACGGTGGGATCTTCACCTACGGGGACGCCACCTTCTACGGCTCCCACGGCGGATCGCCGTTGAACAAGCCCATCGTGGGCATGGCGGCTTCACCGGACGGGGCGGGGTACTGGCTGGTGGCCACGGACGGCGGCATCTTCACCTACGGCGATGCCAACTTCTACGGCTCGGCCGGTGCCATCCCCCTCAACAAGCCCATCGTGGGTATGGCGGCCACCCCGGATGGCGGGGGCTACTGGCTGGTGGCCTCGGACGGCGGGATCTTCAACTACGGGAACGCCAGCTTCCTCGGTTCCCACGGCGGGTCGCCCCTCAACAAGCCCATCGTGGCCATGACGGGACCCTACGGCTGACGAGGCTGGCCGGGTCAGGCCCCGGTGGGGGGACCTGACCCGGCGGCCGGTAGGACCGTCCGGCCGGGGCCCGGCCGGCTAGGCGTCGGCCAGATGCCGGAGCTGCAGGGAGAGGGCGATCTCCAAGATGCCGTAGATGATCAGCCAGATCCCCATGATGACGGCGAGTACGCCCAGGGTCAGGTGGGGCCACACCAAGGTCACGACCCCGGCGGCAAAGGCCAGGACGCCCATGCCGATGCGGAAGCCACGGGCCGGTGAGCCATGCTCGCTGTACGCCGTGAAGAACTCGATGATCCCCCCGACCACCCAGAACAGGCCGATCAGAAAGGCCAGGGTGGTCACGGTCTCCTCGGTGTGACGCAGGAACAGGATGCCGATGATGACCGACAGCAGGCCGAGGACGGCCATCAACCACCGGGTGCCGCTGGTGTCGTCGTGGTCGGCGATGGCCAGGACGATTCGGAACAGGCCGGCCACGAAGAGCCAGATCCCGAGCAGGATGGCGAAGGCGTAGATGGTGTCCTTCGGCTTGATGACCACCAGCACGCCGAGGGCCAGCGTGACGATGCCGAAGAAGAGGACCCACCCCCACGACTTCCCGATGACGCGCAGGATGTCCCGGTCTTCCGGCGTGGTGTCCAATCCATCAGGGCTCGACATGGCAACCTCCCCTTGGGCGGGCGGCTCCCGGATCGGGCTCCCGCCTCGATGCAGAGGTTAGGGCCGGGCCCTGGTGAGATGGCGGACGGTGGGTGGGCGTCGCCGGTGCGGCAGGTGACGACGGTGCAGGTCAGCGGGATCCGGATCGGTCCCGGTCCACCAGATCCTCGCTGACCGACCACAGCAGGGTGGCCGCGGCCTGGTCGCGGGCGGCGGGCGAAGGAGTCCGGGGTCGGCACTTGACGAAGTACTGCCCGGTGACCTCGGCCACCTCGGGGGAGGTGGCCAGGTACACCGAGGTCCGGGCTCCCTTCTCCGGGGTGAGGATGAACGGTTTGATCACCTTGATCCCGAAGGCCAGGAATCCCCTGGCATCGTCGTCTCGGGCGAAGCCACTGGCCACCGTGCCCGGATGGAGGGAGTTGGCGGTGACGCCGGTCCCCGACAGCCGCTGGGCCAACTCCTCGGTGAACAGGATGTTGGCCAGTTTCGACCGGCTGTAGGCCCGCATGCCGCGGTAGTGCCGGGTGGACTGGAGGTCGTCGAAGTCCAGTCCGCGTCGGGCCCCATGGTGCGCCGTCGAGGCCACAGTGACCACCCGGGCCGGGGCCGACGCCACCAGGCGGTCGGTCAGCAGCCGGGTGAGCAGGAACGGTCCCAGGTGGTTGGTGGCGAAGGTGGCTTCATAGCCGTCCACCGTCTCCCTGCGGTCGGACTGGACCAATCCGGCGTTGTTGACCAGTACGTCGATCCGGGGGAACCGTCCGAGGATCTCGTCGGCGCCCCGCCGCACCGAGGCCAGGTCGCCCAGGTCGAACACCACCAGGTCCACCCGGTCGGAACCGCTCACCCGTCGGATGTCGGCCAGGGCCTGGCCACCCCGCTCCGGGCTGCGGGCGGTGATCACGGTGTGGGCGCCGACCTCGGCCACAGCCACCGCGGTGGCCCGACCCACACCGGAGTTGGCTCCGGTGATGACGACGGTCCGTCCATCCATGGACGGGGTCGTTCGGGGGGCGGGGCTCACGCGCCCCGGTGCGGCGGGCCCCCAGCGGGAACGTGGACCGCCGGTTCCGGGCTGTCGCTGTGGTCGGCGCCGACCGGCGCCGACCCCGGCGTGGCCATGGACGCCGCCCGGGCCCGGCGGCCGTTGCGGATGAACAGGGTGGCCGTCACGCCCACGAAGGTCACCCAGACGATGGCCTGCAGCACGGTGGGATGGTCGGCATAGCCGAGGAGGCTGTGGAAGAGGTCCCCGAGGGAGCTGTCCTGGCTGAGGACGGCACTCGTGTTCCACAGCGGGTGACCGAGGAACGGGAGCCACCCCAGCTCCTGCATGTTCTCGACGGCATCGGCCAACAGTCCGGCGGCGAACACCATCAGGACGACGCCGATGATCCGGAAGAACAGGCCCAGATTGAGCCGTCGACCCAGTTTGAAGACGACGTAGGCCACGACCAGGGCCACGGCCAGGCCCAGCAGGGCACCGAAGAGGAGGCCGTGCCCGTGGGAGGACGTGGGGGCCTGGTTGGAGGAGGCGAAGACGATGGCCAGGGTGAAGACCATGGTCTCCAGGCCCTCCCGCCCCACCGCCTGGAAGGCCAGGAGTCCCAGTCCCCACCGGGCCCGGCCGTGGAGGGCCTCCTCGGAACGCCGCTGCAGGTCGGCGGTCATGGTGCGGCTGTGGGCCTGCATCCAGAAGGTCATGTAGGTGAGGACGCAGGCGGCGATGAGGAAGGTGACCGTCTCGAACACCGTCTGGACCGTGGAGCCGTCGTACTGCTTGATGACCAGGTAGGCGGCGATCCCGCCGCCCAGGACCAGGACCAGGGCCGCGCCCACCCCGAAGAAGACGTCCCGGAAGTGCCGCCGCTGGCCGATCCGGTCCAGATAGGCCAGGAGGATGGCCACGATCATGCTCGCCTCCACCCCTTCGCGCAGGAAGATGACGAAGGTGGGAATCATCGGGATGCCGCGGCGGACTCACACATAGTTCAAATGTTAGGTAAGCCTAATTCGAGCGGTATGTCAACCCTGTTCCAGCCCGTCTCCGCTGCTCAGACGGTCAGCACCACGACCGACCCCAGGGAGACCAGCCGGTCGTCGGCACCCAGGTCGTGGACGGCCACGCGCACGAGCACGCGGCCCGGTGGGCCTCCGACCACCCGGCAGCGGGCCTCCACGGGGCCGACCCGGACCGGCCGGAGATAGTGCAGCACGGTGTCGGCGGCGGCCAGACCCCCGGGGACCGGCCCCCCGGCTGCCCGATGGAAGCCGGGGGCCTCACCGGCTCCCATCGCTTCCGCCGCCCGGCAGGCAGCCACGTCGACCAGAACGGCCGTGGCCCCTCCGTGCAGGATGCCCCACGGGTTGCGTAGATGATCGGCCAGGTGGAGCCGGGTCGTCGTCCCCCTGCCCGGCTCGATGTGGAAGAACTCCTCGGGGAACGGGGTGGCCGCCATGGGGGGTGGCATGGGCACGACGGCCGGACGCGTGAACTCCAGGGTCATGTCGCCCGGATCGAGCACGGCGAAGCTGCCGGTGGAGGCGGCGACGAGCCGGTCGTCGTCGCCCTCGTCCACCACCTGGAGACCGGCCACCACCGAGTTCCGTCCCCGCCGCAGGACCCGTCCCCGCACGCGGAGCGGCCCCTGGTGGTCGAGGCGGGTCACCGTGGCCATCAGGCTGGTGGTGACGATCCATCGGGGCAGGACCGAGAGCCCGGCCAGGAATCCTCCCACCGAGTCGAGGTTGGTGAGCAGGGCCCCCATGCGCATCCCACCGCCGGCCCCCCGATGGTGGTCATCGAGGGGCATCCGGCCACCGAACTCCGAGAATCCTTCGTCGCCGTCGGCCGGCGGGATCTCCCAGCGCTCCAAGCGGAAGTAGTCGTTCATGTAGTGACGGAGATCCACCGGCCCGGAGGGCACGAACCCGCTCACATCGCCGCCGATACGGTCTGCGCCCCGGGCACGAAGGCGGCGGCCGGCATGGCGCGGGCGTTGATCACCGTGGTGAGCCGGTCGCCGGCGCCGGCGTCGGTCAGCTCGACCACGGCGCTGGCGCCCCTCTGGTCACCGGAGGCTCCCCTCGCCGGGGGACTTCCCCGATCGAGCACGCTGGCCCGGGTGACGATGGGTCCGACCCGGCCGAGGGTGAGATAGGCCACCTGCAGGTCAGTGACGACCATCGCCGCCCCTTCGAGTCCGGGGACGGCCCCCAGGGCCTCGGTGGCGGCCAGGTCACCCAACAGGGCCATCGCTCCACCTTGGACGGCCCCGATCGAATTGTGCAGGTAGGGGCCAACGGGCAGGGACACCCGTCCGGCGCCGGCATCGACCACCGTGATGTCCAGGGTGTCCACCAGGGAGCGTTGGAGGCCCGGCCCGCCGATCTGCATCCGGGTGGGCAGGTCGAAGGGCAGCTCCTGGGTCGCCGTCCGGTTGCCCCCTGCCAGGATGGCGAACGTCGTCGTGCACCAGGCCACCGGCTCGGAGGTCCCTCCCCGGCCGGGCACCTCGTTCCCCTCCTCGGTCACGTTGACCACCAGGGCCTCCAGGACCATCGTGGAGCGACCCCGCCGCACGAGCTCCACCCGGGCCTCGATGAAGGGACCGGTGGCCGGTCGGACCAGTTGGACGGTCAGATCAGCGGTGGCCATCCAGTCCGGACGCAGTATCCGCACGCCCAAGAGCCCGCCGACCACGTCGACCAGCGTGGCGACGACTCCGGCCCGGGCACCACCGTCGGCCCCCGAGACGTGGGGGCCCACCCTGGTCCGGCCCTTGGCGCTGGTGTCGGAGAGCACCTCGGAGGTGAAGCCGAGGTCGCCGAGGTAGTGGGTGGCCGGTGGATAGCCCCCGATGGCCACTCAGCGTTCCTGCTCGGTGGGTCGGATCAGTACCTCGTTGACGGTGACGTGCCGCGGACGGCTCACGGTGAACACGATGGCCTCGGCGATGTCCTCGGCGGCCATGATCTCCGTCTGGCCGAACGTGTTGGAGATGTTCTGCAGGACCTCGGGGCGGTTGTGGCTGGCCAGCTCGGTCCTCGTGGCGCCGGGCTCGATGAGGCTCACCCTCACGTGGCGCCGGGTGACCTCCTGACGGAGGGACTCGGAGAACGCCCCCACACCGAACTTGGTGGCGTTGTAGACCCCGCTCCCGACGCGGGCGGCACGCCCGGCCACCGAACTCACGTTGACCACGTCCGCCACCCGCCGGGGCTCCTGGTCGGCCGCGGCCAGCAGGTGGGGAAGGGCGGCGTGCGTGGTGTACAGCAGACCGAGCACATTGAGCTCGACCATCCGACGCCACTCCTCCACCGGTGCGTCGACGATGGGCCCGAGCAGCATCACCCCGGCGTTGTTGACGACCGTGTCCAGACGCCCGAACTCCGTGACCGTGGCCTCCACCATGGCCCGCGCCGCGGCCTCGTCGGTGATGTCGGTCTCGATGACCAGCACGTCGGCATCGTTGCCGATCCGCTCGACGACCAGCTCCAGGCGGTCACGACGTCGGGCGGCGATAGCCACGGTGGCCCCTTCGGCGGCCAGGGCCACGGCCGTGGCCTCTCCGATGCCACTGGATGCCCCGGTGACCAGAGCCACTGTTCCTTCGAGTCGACGCGCCATGACGTCCCCGTTCTGCTCGGCGATGGCCGCAGTGTACCGACGGCGTCACCGGAGGGACCAGCGGGACCGGTCCGGCAGTCGTCGGGAAGGGAGGCCAGTCGGACGGCCCGGCGATCGAGTCAGGCCGCGGTCTGGCGATTCGACTTGCCCGGCTGAGTCTGCCCGGTGGCCTTCTCCTTGCGGGGCGTGCTCCGGCGGGTCCTCCGGCGTTGCCTGGTGGAGGTGTCGTAGGGGCGCTGGGTGGAGGCCGGGCTCTCGTGGAGGGCACACCACTCGGTGCTGTTGTACCGGGACAGCTTCACGGTGCAGTCCTCGGCGATGCACACCCGGCCGGTGGCGAACACCTCGGGGGGGGTGCTCCCGGCCAGTCCGTCGGCCAGATATGAGCTGTCCTCTGCCATTCGCCTATCCACCATGGCGGTCGTACCTCGTTCGTCGTCGGGCCATCAGCTAGTGGATTCTTCGGCAGGAAGGGACCGAAACTGTAACCAGGCGACCCCGAACCTGGAGGCCGGATGGTGCCGGGGTTGGTAGGGTCCCGGCGATGGCCATCGCCGATACGGTCCATCCGTGGTGGAAGACGTCGGTCTTCTACCAGATCTACCCGCGGTCGTTCGCCGACTCCAACGGGGACGGGGTCGGTGACCTGGGCGGCATCCGGTCCCATCTGGCCGACCTGGCGTGGCTGGGCGTCGATGCCCTGTGGATCTCGCCCTTCTACCGCTCCCCGATGGTCGACTTCGGCTACGACGTCAGCGACTACTGCGACGTCGATCCGCTCTTCGGCACCCTGGAGGAGTTCGACCTGCTGGTGGCGGAGGCCCATGCCCTCGGGCTCAAGGTGATCATCGACTGGGTCCCCAACCACACCTCCGACCAGCACCCCTGGTTTCTCGATGCGACGGTGGGCCGGGACCATGACCACCGGGACTGGTACGTATGGCGCGACGCCACGCCCGACGGTGCCCCACCCAACAACTGGGTATCGTCCTTCGACCTCACCGCACCGGCCTGGACCCTGGATGCCGCGTCGGGACAGTGGTATCTGCACCTCTTCGACCCGGGCCAACCCGATCTCAACTGGGACCAGCCGGCGGTCGAGCAGGCCATGCACGACGTGCTCCGCTTCTGGCTCGACCGCGGCGTGGACGGCGTCCGGGCCGACGTCATCCACTGCATCGGCAAGGACCCGGATCTCCCCGACGACCCCCCGGACGTGGCCGGCATCCCCCACAGCGCACTCAACGACGTGGCGGTGACCCACCGGCGGCTGCGGGCCATCCGCCAGCTCCTCGACAGCTACCCCGACGACCGGGTCATCGTGGGCGAGGTCTACCTCCTGTCCACCGAAGCGGTGGCCGCCTACTACGGCCAGGGGGACGAGCTCCACCTGGCCTTCAACTTCCCGCCCCTGTTCGCCCGGTGGGAACAGGGCGCGTGGACCCAGTGCATCGAAGAGGCGGCGGCGGCGCTGGAGCCCCTCGACGCCTGGCCCACCTGGGTCCTGTCCAACCACGACAACCCCCGCCACCGGACCCGCTACGACCGGGCCGGCGCCAGGCGGGGCGAGGACCAGGACACCTCCGCACGACGCAGTGAGGCCCGGGCCCGGGCCGCGGCGGTGCTGCTCCTCACCCTGCGGGGCACCCCGTTCCTCTACCAGGGCGAGGAGCTCGGCTTGCTCGACGGGGTCGTACCGCCCGAGCGCCGGGTCGACCCCGGGGGACGGGACGGCTGCCGGTCCCCGGTGCCGTGGGACGGTTCACCCGACCACGGCTGGCCCACGGTGGGCGGTGCCGACGTGTGGTTGCCCTTCCCTCCTGAGTCCGACCGGCGGAACCGGCTCGACCAGGAAGCGGACAGCTCCTCCGTCCTGTACCTGTACCGCCGGCTCATCGGTCTCCGCCACACCAGCCGCGCCCTCTCGCTCGGAGCGCTGACCATGCTCGATCTGGCCGACGGTGTACTGGGCTACGAACGTCGCGCCGGGGACGAATCGTACGTGGTGGCCATCAATCTCACCGGTGGTGCCGTGGAGCTGGTCGGTTCGGACCGCGGCGTCCTGGACGACCGGTCGGTGGCGGTGGCCAGTGATGGCATCGACGAGGGGCGGCCCCTGTCGGGAAGCCTGCGGGGCGATCAGGCGGTGGTACTGGGCCCCGTGGGACGGGCCGACTACAGCCAGGTCTCGCGCCAGTAGTCGGGAGCCCCTTCATCGCCCAGCGACATGGAGTGACCGTCCTCATGGCCGCTGCGCCTGATGCAGCAGACCAGGGTCCCGATCCACGGTCCCCGGTCGATGCAGTGCACGGCGCCACAGCGGTTCCACTGGGGTGCGGCGGGCAACTCCAGGTCGTCGAGATCGAAGTCGGCGTCTGACCACTCGCTGATCCTGTGCACATGAAACGGGTCGATCGTCAAAGTCTTTCCTGCCCCTTTTTGTTTCGTAACCCTCCCCCCCATGATCGGAATGCGGGCGCCCAAGCTGTAGTGGGAATTGCGAGAAACGCCGAGGCCGACGTGCCTGGTGACCGACGTCGACCCTGGGGTCCCCCTGTTCCCGGGGCCCACCGGTCATCATGGGGCCAGTGGAAGCGCCGCCGCTCACCCCGCGAGCCGGAGGGCGGGATCGGGCCAGGACATGGCCCTCCGACCCCGACTGGCCGGACCAGGCCCCCGACCACCGCCTGCCCCTCCGTGAGGCCCGGTCGCCCAGGTCAGCCGATCCGGTGCCTGTCCGGATCCAGCCCCCTCTGCCACCGCCACGTCAGGAATTGTTCAGAGTTTCATCGTGGCGGGTCGCCCTGACTGGGATCTAAATCGCAGGTCGTAGCAGTGAACATTCCGACAGGGGTGGATGGATATGTTCAAATTTCTAACAAAGCGGAGCTACGATAGGCGCATGAACGGCGACCCCACCAAAGGCATCGAGGACATCGTCCGGCGCAACGTCGCCGCCCTCAGGTCCAAGGCCAACCTCACGCAGCAGGCCCTGGCCGACGAGATGCTGCTTCGGGGTATCGCCTGGACACGTGAGACGGTGGCCCAGGTGGAGACGACCAACCGGCGGCTCGGGTTCACCGAGGCCATCGTGGTGGCGGCGTGCCTCGACGTACCCGTCGCCCGACTGACGGCCACCGGCGCCCCGTCGGTGGCCGTGGGAGAGAGCGAGTGGAGCGCGGCGTACCTGGGGGCCGCCATCGCCGGGACGACAGGCGACATCTTCCCCCCGAGAGCTACGCCTCACCGGCATCGGCCCGGGCGGAATCCACGCTGCCCACCCCCCCGGCGGCGGCACCGGCCCCGTTGGCCACGGAGTTGGTCGGCTCACCGGCCCGTTCCGCCCCGCCGGGCGAGGTACCCGACCGGCGGCGGGGTGAGCGGAGGGTCGGCGATCCCGACGACCGCGAAGCCCGTGGCCGCCGCACCAGCGATGGACCGGCGGCCACGCCCCAGAGGACGGCCGAACGTATCGAGCGCCGACTCCGCCTCCGGGTGACGGCCGGCGACGTCGACGCCACCGCACAGCGCCTGTGGTCCCGCAGCCTCGAAGCGGAGCGGGAACGGAGGGTGACCGATCGGGTGGCCCTCACCGGCGGTTCGCTCAAGACCATCCGCGGCCACGTCTCACGCGATCTGGACCGCGAGATCGCCTACGAGATGGAGCGGGATACCCAGCGGGTACAGCCGGTCGTCCCACCCTCTGGTGACATGAGCCCGGACGAGGTGGCCTGGGAGGCCACCCGCCTCAACATCGTCCTGGCCAACAAGGGCTACAACGACAGCGACGTGACCCGGTGGTGGAACTTCACCCGCCACCGCGAGCTGGCCGACCGGACCATCGCCGAGGCGTGGAAGGCCGGCGACTACGGGGCCGTCCGACGACTGGTCGAGTCCCTGCCCGACAAGCACGGCGTCACCAACGGCTACTACCTGGACGAGTAGACCGTCTCCCGGGGAGCACGGTCCGAGCCGACCCCCGACGCCCCGGTCGTCGCACCCGCCCACCCCCCCGAAAGGACCACATGGACCGGGCCCGGCTGGCGTCCCTGTTGAGCGAGGAGCGTCGACTCCACCGATCGCGCAATCCGCGTTCATGGGAGCAGTTCTCGGGCGCCGGCCACCTGTTCACGGGAGTGCCCATGACCTGGATGGCCAACTGGGCGGGCGGATTCCCGCTGGCCCTGGACCGGGCCCAGGGGGCACAGGTCTCCGACGTCGACGGGCACACGTACGTGGATTTCGCCCTGGGGGACACCGGGGCCATGGCCGGTCACTCTCCCCGGCCCGTGGTCGAAGCCGTGCGGCGTCGGATCGAGACCCTGGGAGGGATCACCGCCATGCTCCCCAGCGCCGACGCCGAGTGGGTGGCGGCCGAGTTGAGCCGGAGATTCGGGATGGCCCAGTGGTCGTTCGCCCTGAGCGCCACGGACGCCAACCGGTGGGCCCTCCGCCTGGCCCGCTTGGCCACAGGCCGGCCCCAGGTGCTGGTCTTCTCCTACTGCTACCACGGGAGCGTGGACGAGACCTTCGTGGTGACAGGTCCGGACGGCGCCACAGTGTCCCGGCCGGGAAACGTCGCTCCGGCCGTCGATCCCGCGGTGACCACGGTGGCGGTCGAGTTCAACGACCTCGATGCGCTCGCCCGGGTGCTGCGCACCGGGCGCATCGCCGCCGTGCTGGCCGAACCGGCCCTGACCAACATCGGGATCGTCCTGCCTGAGGAGGGATTCCATGCCGGGCTCCGGTCCCTGTGCGACGAGACGGGCACACTGCTCATGATCGACGAGACCCACACCTTCTCGGCAGGCCCGGGTGGAGCCACCCGGGCCTGGGGCCTCGAGCCCGACATCGTCACCATCGGCAAGGCCATCGCCGGGGGCATCCCCATCGGTGCCTTCGGCCTCAGCGAGCAGCTGGCCGGGTCGCTCCTGGCCCGCATCGGTGACGACGACGCCGACATCGTCGACGTGGGCGGAGTGGGCGGAACGCTGGCCGGCAACGCCCTCAGCATGGCGGCGGCCCGGGCCACGTTGGAGCACGTGCTCACCGCCGAGGCCTTCGCCGCCATGTCGAACCTGGCCCGGCGCCTGGCCGACCAGGTGGAGCAGGCCATCGCCGCCCACGGTCTGGCCTGGTCGGTAGCGCGCCTCGGGGCCCGGTCGGAGTACCGCTTCTGTGCCCCCGCCCCGGTGAACGGGAGCGAATCGGCCCGGTCCGAGGACACCGAGCTCAACGAGTTCCTCCACCTCTACATGAGCAACCGGGGCGTACTCATCACCCCCTTCCACAACATGATCCTGACCTGCCCCGACACCACCGTCGCCGACGTGGACCGCCACGGCGAACTGTTCTCCTCGGCGCTCGACGCGCTCACCGGATGAGGCTGGAGATTGGCTAACCTCGGCTCCACTCAGAAGCAGGGGTGAGCGCTGGGAGCCTGCCCCCGACCGTCACCGTCGAGGACCCGGTGCCGTGGCCGCACGAGAGCGAGGCAGGCGATGAGCGGTGGGTGGCGGCGGATACCCGGCCGGGTGACGGCGGCGTCGGCGGTGGCCGCCGCGGGATGGTGCGTCTTCGCCGTCTATCTGGTCATCCAGGCCCGACTGGGACCGCCCCTCGTGTGGAACGACTCGGCCGTCTATGCCGCTGTGGCCCGCCGGTCGCTGTGGTCCCGGGCGCTGTGGGCCGGTCCCCGACCGCCCCTCCTGCCGCTGGTCCTGAAAGTGGTGGGCGGGGCCACGGCCCTGGTGACCACCCAGGCCCTGGTGGCCGCCGTGGCCTGGGGCGCCCTGGCCTGGACCGTCGGGCGCCTGACCGCGCCGGGCTGGCGTCGGGTCGCCGCCACCTTCCTCGTCTTGGGGTTCGCCACCACCATGCCCGTGGCCATGTGGAACCGGTCCGAGCTGTCCGAGTCCCTGTCCATGAGCCTGCTCGCCCTGGTGTTCGCCGGATTCATCTGGGTGGCCCGCCGACCAACCTGGCCCCGGGTGGCGGCCACAGCCGTGGCCTGTCTCGGATTCGCCCTGACCCGTGACGCCCAGGTATGGACGGTGGGGATCCTGGCCCTCGTGGCCGGGGCCTACGCCGTCGGGGTCGTGGTCACCCACCGGGGTGGCGCCCTTCGGGCCGGGGTGCTGGCGCTCAGCCTGCTGGCGGTGGCGGTCCTGTGCGAGTGGGGAACCCTCTCCTCGCACCGCACCACCCCGGACACGGCCGACGTCCTCTTCGTGCGGGTGTTCCCCTTCCCCGACCGGGTGGCGTGGTTCGCCACCCACGGCATGCCCCAGGCCGACCGCATCGACCGCCTGGCCGCCGACGCGCGTGCCCCGGCCGGCCAGGCCAAGGTGGTCTACGTCTCGCCCGATGACCCGGCCTTCCGGCCGTTCGAGCGGTGGCTCCGGACCGACGGCGACCACACCTACCTGCTCTGGCTGGTGAACCATCCCTGGTACGTGGTGAGTGAACCTCTGCAGCGCCCCGAACGCGCCTTCAACTTCGCCCAGGGCGACCTCTCGTTCTACGCCCCGACGGCCGAGCCGGTGCCCTGGCCGCTGACGCGGGTGCTGTGGCCGCCGCTGCTGGAGCTACTCGTGCTCGCCGCCGTGGCGCTGTACCTGGGGATCGTGACGGATACGTGGCGGACCGCGCCGTGGCGCATGGTGGCGGTCCTGAGCGTGGTGGGGATGGCGGGGATGCTGGTGGCGTGGCACGGGGACAGCCAGGAGGTCACCCGACACACGGTCGAGAGCTTCGCCCAGGTCCGGCTGGGGGTGTGGCTCCTGTTCGCCATGGGCCTCCTCCGGCTACGCGTCGTCGAGCGGGCCACCCCGGTGGGCGACGAGGACGAAGGAGCGACCCCCGGGTAGCGGTCGGTGCCATGAGCCGGGTCCGGCGGGACGGGCTACCCGATGCCGACGATCGGTCGGTTGAGATGCGAGCCACCCTCGGAGCCGTCGAAGGTGGCGTCGCCGAAGGCGAAGATGCCGCCGTCGGTGGCCACCAACCAGTAACCCCCACCGCTGGAGGTCGCCTTGATGCCCACAATGGGGGCGTTGAGGTGCATGCCACCGGTCGAACCGACGTAGGCGGCATCACCGAAGGCGAAGATGCCGCCGTCGGTGGCCACCAGCCAGTAGCCGCCGGCGTCGGGACTGTCCATGCCCACGATGGGGGCATTGAGGTGCTTGCCTCCCGTCGAACCGAAGAACTTCGCCGTCCCGAAGGCAAAGATGCCGCCGTCCGAGGCCACCAGCCAGTAGCCGGCCCCGCTCGGGGTCGGGGTCATCCCCACGATGGGCCTGTTGAGGTGCTTGGCCCCCATCGACCCGTGGTAGCCGGCGTCACCGAAGGCGAAGATGCCGCCGTCCGAGGCCACCAGCCAGTAGCCGAGGCCGTCGGGAGTGGCGGCCATGCCCACGATGGGGGCGTTGAGGCGCTTGGCGCCCATCGAGCCGTAAAAGGTGGCGTCGCCGAAGGCGAAGATGCCACCGTCCGAAGCGACCAGCCAGTAGCCGTTGCCGTCAACCGTCGAGGCCATGCCCACGATGGGGGCGTTCAGATGAACGGCCCCGGTGGACCCGAAGAACCCGTTGTGGCCGAAGGAGAAGATGCCGCCGTCGGTCCCCACCAGCCAGTAGCCCGTGGGATTGGCCCGTACCGGGCTGGTGGCGGCCGAGGGTGGTCCGGCACCAGCGGCGTTCACCGCCGTCACCGTGAAGGTGTAGACCACGTTGTTGGTGAGCCCGTTGACCGTGGCGTGGTCGACGTTTCCGGCGACCACCTGGGCGCCCGTGTTCACCACCGTGATCACGTACCCGGTGATGGCGCTGAATCCATCGGAACTGGGGCCGACCCAGTGGACGGTGGCCGACTGGTTGCCGCCCGACGCCGTGACGCTGCTCGGCGCCCCCGGGGTCGTGAAGTTGGTCATCTGGAACGAGGTGTTCGGAGCCCCGGATACCGCGGCACTGACCGCGTAGGTGCCCGCCGCGGCGTTGGCCGTGAAGGCGTGGGACGTGGCCACACCAGCGGAGTCGGTGGTCACGGTAGAGGTCGTGCTGCTTCCGGCGAACGTCCCACTAGCTCCGCTGGAGGGTGCGGCGAAGGTCACCGATGCCCCGGAGACGGCATTTCCGAGCGAGTCCTGCACCACCACGCCAAACGGTGTGGCGAACGGGGCACCGACGCGGGCCGTCTGGCCGCCTCCCGCCGTGGCCGTCAGTCGGGTTCCCGCTCCCGGCGTGATGGCGTAGGGCGAACTGACCGCCGAGCCGTCGGCCGAGGTGCCCACCGTGAACGTGTAGGCCGAGCCGGCGGTGGTGGGATTGACGACTCCGGTGATGCCGACCGTCACGGGGCCGGCCGCCACGGTCCCGGTTACGGTGAGGGTGACGGACGGGGACGAGCCGGTGAGTGATGTGAACGATGAGCCGGTCACGGTGTAGCTTCCCGCGGCCGTCGGCAACGTCGTTCCCGCTGGTGCGGTCAGCGTGATGGTGCCGCCGGTCGGGATGGCCGTCGCCGCGGTGAAGCCGACGGCGTAGTTCGACGTGGACCCGGCGGAGGGCGGGCTCGGACTCAACGTCACCCCGGTCAGGGCGGCAAAGGCCGGTGTGCCGACCACGGCGATCGAGCCCAGCGACAGGACGGCCACCGCCAGGATCATCGAGCCCCGCACGAATCTCTTGGCCCTGCTGGCGTCCCGGTCGGGAGCCACGCCTGCCCCTCGGATGTTCACTCCGCCCATTATTGGATTCAGCTGAGAGCGGGTCAACCGGTGGCGGCAAGCCCGTCCCAGAGTCACACCGGTGGCGACTCGACGCCCACGGACGGTACGAAACCCACGCTCCGCATTCGAGATAACACACGTGGTGGGCCCCTGAGGGCGGGCGATTTTACGCATTGCGTGGTCATATGACCACGCAACGCATTGCATTTGGAGCGTCATAGTGGGCGGCGCACAAGGGACGACAATGCACGCAATGGGGTCGACGACCCTGTCCGTGATAGTGGCTGAATCTCCAGTTGAGGTGCCCTGCGTCGGGAGACCATGTGAACTTTTGTAACCACGTTCACGGTGCGGTAACTTTCGAATTCTCGACACGATGAATGGGGCAATATGAGGAAGCGCGCTTCGGTCGGACTAGGCCTCGTCGTACTTCTGGTGATCGGGGCGGTATCGGCGGTGGCCCTGATGCGGACGGCGTCGGCGGACAGCCCGGTGACGGTCACGCCGTACACGGGATTCAATCCGGCCATGACACGGGCGCCCTACGTGACCGACCTCACCCAGACCACGGCGTCCGTGAACTGGGCGACCAATTCGGCGACCCCCGGGTCGGTGCTGGCAACGACCGCCCTCAGCGGTGGGTCGTGCCCGGTCTCCATCACCAACTGGTCGATATCGGCGGCCTCGGCTCCGAGCTCTCTGCCGGGACCGGTCAATGGGGTGAATCCCGTGGCCTCGTCCAGCCTCACCAGCCGCCAGTTCTCGGTCAACGGGGTGTCGGAGTACCAGAACTCCGTCATCCTCTCGGGCCTGACCCCAGGGACCCAGTATTGCTATGCCGTGTTCTCCGGCAACACCCCCGGCTCGGTCAACCTGTTTCCGTCCGCCGAACCCATACAACTCTTCACGACGCTCAGTGCCAGTAGCGCACAGTCGTCCGCTCCGGTCTCCTTCGACGTGATCGACGACACCGGCGAGAACTACTACTACACCAGTCGGACCCCGGCCGCGGACGTCCCGTTTCCCAACGGCTACAACCCCGACCAGGCGTCCCTGGACCGTCAGATCGGCCAGTCCGGCGCCGACTTCCTCATCTCGGCCGGTGACATCGCCTACAGCGGAACCACCCAGTCCACCTTCGGCGACCTCCAGCAGACGGGAACCCAGCCCGAGGTCAGCAACTTCTTCGGCGCGTTCTACTACCCCCAGACCGGCGGACTTCCGATCTTCGCCGGAGCCGGGGACCACGGCCAGAACATCAATCCCCTGAAGGTCTTCCCGACGGCCAACACGGCAGCGTCCTCGGGGGGGACCTACGCCTTCGACAGCTATTCGGGCACCGACGGGATCACCGGCTCGTCGCCGGACAACTGGTATGCGTTCTCCACCGGCGACGTCCGCGTCTACGTGCTCGACGGCGCCTGGTCGGACACGGTGGCCAACAAGTTGGGGACCACCACCGGGAGCGTGTGCGGAGCCCCGGGGACGCCGGCGGCCATCTACTGCGAGCCGTACCAGGCCGACGCCGATGAGCACTGGCAGACGAGCTCCCCGGAGTACCAGTGGCTCCAGCGGGATCTCGCCGAACATCCTGGCGGTGTCAAGTTCGCCGTCTTCCACTACCCACTCCGCTCGGACAACGCCACGCAGCCCTCGGACGTGTACCTACAGAACAGCCCGGCCAACCCCAACGCCTCGACCAGTCTCGAGGCGCTGCTGGCCGCCAATGGTGTGAAAGTGGCCTTCAATGGCCACGCCCACACCTACCAGCGCATCGTGCCCAGTGGTTCCGGGGAGATCACCAACTACGTGACCGGGGGCGGTGGGGGTGTGCTGGAGCCCGTCCTCGGTGGCGTCACCTGCACGAACCTGACCCACGGCCCGTCGCCCGTCGACAGCGATATCTACGCGCTGGGGTGGAACCCGACCCTGCACGCGGGCTCCGCCTGCAGCACGAACAACACCGCACCCACGCCGACCTCCGAGGCCGATGTCTACAACTTCCTCAAGGTGACGGTGAACGGGGACAGCGTCACCGTGACGCCCTACAACGCCGCCGGTGCCACCTTCGACGTGCAGACCTACACCTACCCGGCCACCACCGGGCCATCCACCCCGGCCACCGTGACGGCGGCGGCCACGTCGACGACATCGGTGGCCCTCAACTGGTCGGCATCATCCGAGGCGGGCGGGTCCATCGCCTCGTACCGGATCTACCGCAACGGCTCGGGCCTGGCCACCGTGGGGTCTTCCACCACCTCCTTCACCGACACCAGCGCCCAGCCCGGCACCACCTACTCCTACTCGGTCGCCGCCGTCGACACCGGCGGTCAGGCCTCGTGGCCCGGCCTGGCCAAACTGATCACGACGCCGCCGCCACTCCAGTTCAGCCCCGGCTCCGGTCAGCCGGGCTGTGCCACGCAGCTGCCGTCGGGTGCCGTCGTGGGTGCCGCCGCCCTCGACGACGGATCCGGCTACTTCGAGGTGGACAAGTACGGCGACGTGGCCGCCTTCGGTGCCGCCGTCTGCTCCGGTGGGATGACCGGTACCCCCCTCAACCGTCCCATCGTGGGGATGGCCGTCGACCCGGCCACCGGCGGGTACTGGCTGGTGGCCTCCGACGGCGGGGTGTTCTCCTTCAACGCCCCCTTCGAGGGATCGACCGGTGCGATCCGCCTCAACAAGCCGATCGTGGGCATGGGCGCCACCCCGGACGGGGCGGGGTACTGGCTGGTGGCCAGCGACGGCGGGGTGTTCTCCTTCAACGCCACCTTCCACGGCGGTACCGGACTGATGAAGCTGAACAAGCCCGTGGTGGGCATGGCCGTCGACCGGTCCACCGGGGGCTACTGGCTGGTGGCCTCCGACGGTGGGGTCTTCAACTTCGACGCACCCTTCGACGGTGCCACCGGGGGCATGAAGCTCAACCAGCCCATCGTGGGCATCGATCCCACGGCCGACGGAACGGGCTACCGGCTGGTGGCCGCCGACGGTGGGGTCTTCACCGGGTTCAACACTCCCTTCTACGGCGGAACCGGACTCTTACGGTTGAACCGTCCCATCGTGACCGCCATCCCCGACAACAACGGGGATGGGTACTGGCTGGTGGCCAGCGATGGCGGGGTGTTCTCCTTCCATGCCCCCTTCTACGGCTCAGCCGCCGGCTAGTACCGGCCGTCCGAAGTGGGTGTGCAGGGTGGGGCCACTCCCAGCGTCCACCGGGTGGCGTTGAGCGCGATTCTGGGAGCGCTCTGCGTTTTGTCGGCAGAATGGTGACGTGACACAGGTCGAGGGGCGCAGGGGATGAGAATGGGTCGGCGCTCGCTCGACCGTTGGTTGGCCGAGGCGTGGCCGATCGTGCGGTCGTTGATGGAGGCCGAGGACCGGCTCATTTCGACCTCCGAGGCGCCCGCCGTCGTGGTCCTGGCGTCGTGTGACCAGCTGAGCGCCTCAACCGCGCACGCGGCACGGTGGCTCGACTCGCGTCGCTGCCCCGACGACAATTTCGACCTGCAACTGCGAGAGCTGATCGGTGCATGCCAAGGGCTCTGCGCCATCATGCAGATGGTGACCAAAGAGGCGCCGGAGGGTCGGTGGATCGAACATCCGGAGATCGCCGACCGGATAGGCGAGAACTTCATGGACCGCGTCCAGCAGGCGTCGCGGGCCCGGTTGTATCTCCAGCAGTGGGCCACCTGATCGGGCTGAGCCGTCGGAGACCTCCCGACGCATGCGGCGCGAGCTGCCCGTCGCTCCGGGCATCGACCCGATAGCCTGCCGGACGTGGACGTCAGCCCCGTAGGTCCAGCACCGGTTCCGGCCTCCCCACCCGGGGCGAAGGCCAATCTGCCTCGGTGGGTCCTTCCGGTCATGATCGGCGCTCTCATCATCGGACTGGCGGGCTTGGGGACGGGCATCTACGCCATCACCAAGACCCCCTCCAAGGTTTCGGGCCCGGTCGGGCCCACCGGTGCCACCGGCCCGGAAGGGCCCGCCGGCGCCACCGGGCCGACCGGCGCCGCCGGTCCCACCGGCCCGGCTGGCCCTCCCAGCGCCCTCACCGTCGGCTCCATCATCACCGCTCCCGCCGTGGCCACGGCGGCGGCCGCGCCGAGCGGCACCGAACTGGCGGCCAAGGTGAGCTGCCCGGCCGGCAAGGTCGTCCTGAGCGGAGGGGGCCAGGTGTCGACGTCCCGGGGAACCCAGAGGGTCGCCCTCAGCTCTTCGTTTCCTGTGGATGCCGTCACCTGGGAGGTGGTCGGCGCGGTCATCGCCAAGCTTCCCGCCGGCGTGACCATGAGCGTGACGCCGTTCGCCATCTGTGGTGACAGCACCCCGGCGGCGGCCGGCGCTACCACCACGACCGCCAAACCCTGACCCCGGGGCGCCCCCGACGGCCAGGTCGCTTCCGTCCCTCCATGGCCCACGCAGGCATGGCCACGTCGGTCACCGGTCGGAACGCATGGCCTCACCGGCCATGCGTCGGATGATGGTCCCGGCGGGATCGGCCCTGATCCGCCGCCAGCCGGTGCCTGCCCACAGGTTGGGCACCGAGGCATCGCCGGCCCTCGTGGCCGCGGCGCGGAGCGGGCGGGTCAGGTGGTGGACCTCGGGGTAGGCCTGAGGGGCCCGTTGGTGGTGGGCCCGTGCGAACTCGTTGGCCAGGCTCCGGGCGTAGCGACCAGAGAAGGCCCGGGTCACCATGGTGTCGGGGTAGCGCCCGTCGAGCAGGGCCTGCCGGTAGGGAGCAGATGTTCCCGCCTCGGGGGTGCACAGCAGTGCGGTACCGATCTGGACGGCGGCGGCCCCGGCGGCCAGGACCGCGGCGACCTCGGCGCCCGTCATGACCCCACCGGCACCGATGAGGGGCACGTCGGTGACCTCGATGAGCTCGCCCACGAGGGAGAGGAGAGGACGGTGGTTGGGGGCGAGATCGAGGAAGGACCCTTGGTGGCCCCCCGCTTCGGTGCCCTGCACGGCCAGGAAGTCGGCGCCGCAGGTCATCGCCGTTCGCGCCTCCGCCACCGAGGTCACGGTGACCACCACCCGGCAGTCCGCCCGGTGCAGGCCATCGACGGTCGTGGCGCTGGGGCAGCCGAAGGTGAACCCCACCAGGTTGACGCGGGCCGTCGCCACCACCTCGAGCTTGGCCTCGTAGCCGTCGTCCTCCCACCTCGGCGGGCCGAGGGCCACCCCGAGTCGTCGGACCTCGGGCTCGAGGTCAGCGGCATAGCCGCCGACCGCTGCGGCATCCCCCGGAGCGGAGGGCACGAAGAGGTTGACGCCGAACGGGGCGCCGGTCGCGGCACGGGTGGCGGCGATATCGTCCCTCAACTCCTCGGGCGAACGGTACCCGGCGGCGACGAAGCCGTACCCGCCGGCTCCGGCCACCGCCGCCACCAGGGCCGGCGTGGAGGGCCCACCGGCCATCGGGGCCTGGACGATGGGCACCTCACTCGGGAGCGCGCTGACCATCACCCAAAGACGACGGTCTTGTTCCCGTTCAGCAGCACCCGGTCCTCGAGGTGCCACCGGAGGCCCCGGACCAGCACGGAGCGCTCGATGTCCCGCCCCACGCGGAGCAGCTCCTCCACTGTGTCGGCGTGGTCGATGCGGATGGTGTCCTGCTCGATGATGGGCCCGGCGTCGAGTGTGGCGGTGACGTAGTGGCAGGTGGCGCCGATGAGCTTCACCCCCCGCTCGAAGGCCTGGTGGTACGGACGGGCCCCGGCGAACGAGGGCAGAAAGCTGTGGTGGATGTTGATGATGCGCCCTGGATACCGCTCACAGACGGCCGGGGGCAGGATCTGCATGAACCGGGCCAACACCATCACATCGCCGTCGACGGCGTCGAACCGGGACACGATCTCGTCGAAGGCCGCTGCCTTGCCCACCTCCTCGAAGGGGACGTGGCGGAACTCGATCCCGTACCACTCGACCAGGGCCCGGAGACCGGGATGGTTGGCCATGACCACAGGGATGTCACAGACCAGGTCCCCGCTGCGCCAGCGATGGAGCATGTCGGCCAGGCAGTGATCCTCCTTGCTGGCCAGGACCACCACCTTCCGGCGTTCCTCACTGTCGCGGAGATGCCAGCTCAGTTCGAACTCGCCGGCCACGTCGGCGAACCGCTGGGCGAACTCGGCGCCGTCGAAGGGGAGGCTCTCGGCCAGGATCTCGATCCGCTGGAAGAACTGCCCCGTGGTCAGGTCACTGTGCTGGGCCGCCTCGACCACCCATCCGCCATGGGTGGCGATGAACCCGGTCACGGCGGCCACGATGCCGGTGCCGTCGGGGCAGGTGACGGTGAGAACGAAGCGACGCATCCATCCATACTGGTCGAGAATCCCGGGACCGTCATGCCGCAGGCCGGACCGACGCTCCTGTCATCTCCCGACACCGGAGGTCCCTGGCGCGTCCCGGCTCCGGCGAAAGCCGCGTCCAGCCGGCAACCCGAAGGTAGTGTCGGCCGATGGCCAGCCCGGAGGATATGAACGATGTGCTCGTCGTCATCGGACTGTACGAGGACTCCGATCAGGACTGCGACAATCAGCTGATCGACCTGGAGACCGGCCTCGATCCGGTCACGGTCGACGCCGTGCTCGACCAGTTGTGGAGGACGGACCGGATCGAGGCCATCCGTGGCCCCGGAGACCGGAGCCCCTCGCTCGTCAAGGTCCGGCGGGTGCTGGCCGACCGGGAGCGTCTCTGGGGTGACGACGGACGGCACAAGGCCAACCAGTCGGCGTGAGGTCGACGGGGTCGGGATCTGTCTGCCGTCCTGTGGCCGACAGAGGAAACGAACGCCGACAGTGCCTCGGCGGGTCCGGTGGGGTCTACCCGAATTCGGTACGTGACATGGCCCGGAGGGCTCTCATCACTCTGGCGCCTCCGCAGGTTCCGAGGATCAGCCCGATGACCATCAGGCCGCCGATGACCACCATTGCCGGAGGAGCAACCGGGCCTGGGTTCCCAATCTTGCCGCTGCCGAAGAACCAGGGGGCGTGAAGAGCCAGCGCTATCCACCACGTCAGCACCCCCAAGAACACGACCACCACTGTCGTGGCCATCCCGACGGCGAGCACTCCGAGGGATCGTGAGGTGCGAGGAGAGGGCTCGATCCGGGTCATGACCGAGGCGATGGCCCCGGTACCCACGGCGATCGCCGCCACCACCAGCAGCGCCCAGGTCAAGCCCACGACCCGGAATGGCCACAGTCCGTTGTTCAGCGGGGAGGCACCGACATGGTGCGACCAGACGATCACCCCGCCGGTGGCCACCACGGCGATGCCCGAGGTGACGAGGGTGGCAATCAGCGGTCTTCGGACGGAGTCCCACCCCTGCACCCGAATGTGCTGCACGAACGCCGGGAGGGCCAGGAGGGCGGCGATCGAGAAGATGACGACACCGGCGGCGGCGGCGGCTTGAACGGCGACGAACGCGGCTGATGGAACGCCGCGATCGTGGTGCGGAGTGACCAGGTCCCAATGCTCGGCGTATTTGGCGAACCCGCATCCGGCGACAACGAAGAGAGACCATCCGAACAGGACCACCAGGGACGCTCCCTGGAGACGGCGCTCCGGGCCGACCGAGGTGCCCACTATGCCCGCGCCACGGATCCGTTCCGTCGTCCCTCCCTTCATCATCGACAGTCGAGCAGCCAACGGCAGGGATTGGCTCCCGTAACGGTCATGCAAGAGAGCGACCAACTCGTCGCCGTAGCGATCTCGCCATGCTTCGGGGTACCACTTCAGAACGGCTGCGTGGTTGCGTGTTTGCCCCCTCACGCGAACTGCCCGTTCACCAGTCCGAGGCGCGACGAGGCCACCGTGGCTACTCGATTCATGGCCCGAACGACGTCGCTGAGCGCCGTGGAACCGGCGGCGGTGATCCGATAGGGGCGACGGCGGTCAACTTCAACGAGAGGCTCGATCAGTCCGCGTTCTTCAAGTCGGGTGATGGCGCCGTAGAGAGCACCGGGGCTCAGGACGATTCCGGCGAACGCTTCGATGTCCTTCGAGAGCGCGTAACCGTGCTTGGGCCCAGCGGCCAGGCTGGTGAGGATGAGAACGGGTGGGTCATTCTCACGCCGCAGACCAGATGAGGTCGTCCGGTTCTCCATAGCGTCAGACTAGTACGTTCTGAGTAGTACCGCAAGGAGTAGTAGTGGGTCGGATCCGCCGCAGGCGTTCCTCTGGCGTGGTCCACCCGACTCCGGCAGCCTTCGGTCGCACTCGAAGGCGCCTCCTCGAGTGCCCGGGCATCGACGTCAGAGGTCGGTGAGCGCGTGGAAGGCGACAGCGGCAGCTGCGGCCACATTGAGCGAGTCGACCCCCTCGGCCATCGGAATAGAAACCCTCAGGTCGCATGCGGCCAGGGCCGCATCCGTGAGCCCTGGTCCCTCGGCACCGAGGAGCAGGGCCACGCCGACGGGACGGTCCGGGCCGAACATCGAGTCTTTGAGCTCGGCGAGACTGACAGGGGCCATGCCGCCCACCTCTGAAGCACGTGGAGTCAACGCCACAACGGCGAAACCGGCCGCGCTCACCTGGCGGAGCCCGGTCGGCCACGGCGCCAGCCTGGCGAATGGGATGTGAAGGACATGCCCGACCGATACCCGGACCGACCGGCGGTAGAGCGGGTCGGCGCACGTGGGGTCCAGCAGGATACCCGCCACGCCGAAGGCCGCGGCGTTGCGGAACAGGGCTCCGATGTTCTCATGGTCGTTGAGGCCCTCCAGGACGGCGAGGAGTGGAGGAGCACCGTTGGAGGCCAGGGCTGCAGCGTCGGTCAGCAACTGCCCGGCGTCGGCCGGTGGCGGGCGATGGCCGACCGCCACCACACCCCGATGGAGGGCGAAGCCGACCGTATCGGCCACGACGGCGCGGCGCCCCACGAAAACCGGTGCGCCCCGGGCCCGGGTCGCCGCCACCAGGTCACTGACCGCTGCCACCTGGTGGTCATCCACCAGGAGCGAATGCACGATGAAGTCGGACTCGAGCAGCCGGCGTACGGCCAGCCTCCCTTCGACCACGAAGACCGCCTGTTCCCCTTCCCGTCGTATCCGGACGGCCGGGTTGTTGAGGTCCCGATACAGGTCGAGTCGCGGGTCGTCGGGGTTCTCCACCTCGACCAGCGGACCCGGGGTGACGCCCTGCGGACTCCGGGGAGTATTCGACACCCCGTCAGCCTCGCGTAACCGTGGCCCTGGAACCGAGGCCACGGAGCGTTACGGTCTGAGCTGACTGGATGCACGCCCCAATTCCTCGCCGACCGGTTTGGAGGGATGCATCAGCCCTTGGCCATCACCACGCGCACCTCGCTCTCCAAGGTGATCGGCGACACCGGGCCAGCGAGGGGAGACCAAGGGCAATTCGACCTGTGCGGCGGTATGACAACCGTTGATCGAGTGGACGAGCGCCGTCCAATAACTTCACCCGGGATGGCCGCGTTCACGCTCCGATGGTCGGTCGTCAGGATGTCAGCCTTCGAATAGTGCCCAGGGACCGGGAATCCTGTCGCGAGTCGGGGATCGACGCCTGGCGTTCGCACACGACTCGGCTGGAGATCGGTAGGAGCCGAATAAGTGGAGGAGCGGTCAAATTGCGAACACTCGCCAACGTGGTGACGGTTGGCCAATTGGCCGATCGCTATCCCCTCGCTGCTAGGGGCACCGCCGGTGAAAACCGCCCTCCACCCCGAGGAGGATCAGATCGAGTCGTGAGAATTGGGAAGTGTGGCTGAGGTCCACGTCACTCCCACGCACATTTCGTCAGTCGATCCGTCACCCCATGTGACGTAGTGAGGTGGGACCTTACGCAGGACGGGAAGTTCTTGCGCCAGGGTCGGGTCGTAGGTGCAGGTAATCTGGACGGGTTCACCGGCAGTGACCGGAATCGGGGTGGCCAAGTTGTAGGCCCGCTGGTGGTGGAAGTCGTAGTTGGGAACATTGAGGACCGTCTCCGCCTGTGGCGTTCCAGGGTTCAGCACCATCGTGAAGCCCACTCCCAGGAGATGCATGTGTGGTGCGACTCTCAGGAGGTAGCCGCCCGTATCCATGGGTGCCGTACACGAGGTCGAGTTTCCCGCTGGTGGTTCGGATGGATTGCGACCGCAGAGGGCTTCGATCCCATTGACCTCGACAACGGCAGTCTGGCCGAAGCGGTGACCCTGGTTGGCGAGTGAGGCCGCTCGATTGCACAGAGGGCCGGTGACTCCGGTTGGACACGGCAAGTCGGGTGCCGCCTCCATCTCTTGGACATGCAGAGGCAACAGTGGTGCTGATAGCGGGGCCGTGTGAAGGACCAATGAGTTCTTGACCGCCTTGTCACCGGCGAGCAAGTTGTAGTGGACCTGCATGACCACCATGCTCCCTGCCGGAATGACATAACCGGTCCCTTTCGGAAACTCGATGGGCCCTGAACCGGGCGACCAATTGCCAGCAATTTGGTCTGACCAAAGTCGGCCAGCGGAGTGCCCGGTAGTGTCCCTTCCCCAAAACACGTCCAGCCATGTTTGAACACCTCGTCGCGCCTGGCCTGCGCCACGAGCGATGGCGGAAGGAGAAAGAGGGCAGCGTGATGGTCCTCCACACTTCCCGGGAAGAATTGGCTGGAGACAATGTACGAACTGTGAGTGACGTGCGGGTCGACCACCGTGCAGTGGTAATCATCTGTCGCCCCATGAGGTGCTTTGGGCGTGTAGCTTCCCGACGTCAGCCAAATCGAATTCAGAGGCGTGGACGCACCATCAGCCGCCGCAGTCGCTCCGGTCCCTACCAAGCATGCACCGGCCGCAACAGTGACTCCCACCACCAGAATGGCAACAAGGCGGAAACGCATCCGACCAAAGGTAGTCCCAGCGCCCTGTCCCTGCTGGTCTGGGCTCGACCTCAGCTCACCCTCCGTCCCGATGCTATGTATCCTCGGTGAAGAAGTGGGTTCAACAGGGGCTTGGGCCGGGGCACCCTGGTCGAGCGCCATGAGCGGCCGCGAGGTCGAGGGTATGGCTGACCCTGACGATGTCGCTAAGGATATGCTCGAAATCTCTCCAACGGCCCGACCTTCCCTGTTGGCCCGTCTCCGTTCGGTACGGTGCCGCGTCGCCAGGCGGTCGAACTCTTGACCCAAGCCAGCACCGGCCTGCAACTGAAGCCCACGTCGATGGGATCGAACATCCCGCAGTGAGAGCTGTCCAAGGGGTGCGGGCAGACGAGCCTCGATATCGCCTCACATCCGGCGATCCGGGCAGGCGTCCTGAGGCGGCGTGACACACTTTCCGCTGAGCGGTCATATACAGAGTGTGAACAGATGGACGGACCAGTCGGACGCCGAGTTGTTGATCCTCGACGACCCTGACGCCTTTGCCGAGCTCTACGACCGACACGTAGGCCAGATCCTCGCCTGGTCGAGGGTCCGGGTGGGTGACTATGACGCCGATCTGACCGCCGAGGTCTTTGCGGCGGCGTGGCATAGCCGAAAGCGCTTCCGAGACCTGCACGATGGCTCTGCACTTCCGTGGCTCTATGGCATCGCTCACAATTTGTTTCGGTCATCGCTGCGCAAGCGCAGGGTCGAGTACGGCGCTCGGGAGCGTCTGGGTCTCCCGATCACCGTCATGCATGTCGACTTCGAGGCCGTGGACGACCGCTTGTCGTTTCCCTCGGCTGTCCTTCGAGCGGTCGCGGACCTCCCTGACTCGGAGCGCGAGCTACTGGTTCTGCGTTTGGTCGAGGAACAGCCCTATAAGGAGATCGCCCAGCGCCTCCAATGCACACCCGTCGCGGCCCGCTTGCGCGTCTCTCGATCGCTTCGTCGTCTCCATCTCGCCCTAGGAGGGTTCTGACATGACCATGCTTCCTGAACTCGAGTCATACCGCCACGAGCTGCGTGCAGCCGTCGAGGCCGATCTGATTAGTCAACGAGATCGCCGGCGCCATCTCCGGCGAGCGGTTGCGATCGGTACCCCGGCGGTGCTGGCCGCGCTCTGTCTCAGCCTCGCTCTCGTGCTCGGAGCTGGAGGTACGCCGAGTTCTGCGGACGCAGCGATACTCACATCGGCACAAAGCGCGCTCACCCCTCCGCCCAATACCGTGTTTCACGTCGCGGCCTCGATCGCTGTGGGGTCGAGTCCGGGCCAGCACTACGAACTGTGGACTGCTGGTTCCTCCTATCGGTTCATCAAGTTCGGCTACGAGGCTGCATGGAACGGATCGACGATGTCCAGCTACGACGCCGCTTCCAACACGATGTACGTCGGGATCTACAGCCCTCAGAACCACGCGCCGGTTGACACCGCCGCCGCCATCCGCTCCCTCATCGCGTCAGGCCAGGCCCAAG
Organism: uncultured Acidimicrobiaceae bacterium; assembly: GCA_963737625.1. GTDB lineage: Bacteria > Actinomycetota > Acidimicrobiia > Acidimicrobiales > RAAP-2 > Bog-756. Next base: position 65,389 of record CAVTTK010000005.1, on the reverse strand, counting down.
TCGCTGGTTCGGCGGTCGTCGACGGGGTCCCCGCCTACGTCGTGTCATTGTCGGGTCAGCCTTCTGGCAGTGGGCTTGCTAATGCGACCTATGACGTGGCCAAGAGCGACTACCACCCGCTGCTCATTCAGGGGACGACGGTGTGTCAGCAGGGACCGTGCTCAGAGACCGTCCAGTTCCAGACCTACGAGTACCTGCCCGAGACTCCCGCCAATCTCTCCCTGCTCGACCTGAGGGCACAGCACCCGGGGGCGACTATTGTGAACGCAAACGGAGTCCCCGGAGTCGGGACCTCGTTCGGCAACGATTGATTCGCCGCCACGTCCGGGTTGGCCGGAACGCTAGGGGCGGCTCCCAGAACCGGCGAAGCAGGGGCAGGGCAGGAGGGTCGACAGATCCCCGGCTCGGGTGGACAATCGAAGACATGGACAAGACCTTCAAAGCGACCATGCAAAAGAGTTCCAACAAGGGCGGCTGGACCTACGTCGTCATGGACGGCTCGGCCGAGTACTTCGGGACCAAGGGTCTTGTGAAGGTCCGCGGAACGGTTGACGGACAACCATTTCAGAGTTCCTTCATGGCCCTAGGTGATGGTACGCACAAGCTTCCGATCAAGGCCGAGATTCGGGAGAAAATCGGCAAGAGAGAAGGGGACGAGGTCGTCGTCACGCTGACCGAGCGACTGCCCAAGTAACTCATCAACACCAGTCCGAGTGGCCCCCACTCCCGGCGTTTAGGGGCGGTTGTAGATCCTGCGAGCGCCTCCCTATTTCGGCTTCTCCCAGACCGAAATGTGTTTTCCGCTATTTGCCGTAAAGGGTTTCCGGTTCCAGTCTCCCCAGCGTTCGCTCAGAGTCATTCCAGCGATGTGCGCCATCAAGTCGAGTTCGGATGGCCACACGAACCGGAAGGGCATCGAGTTGACCCAGCCCTTGCCGTCGGCGACCCAGTAGTGATGAGAGATTCCTTGCTGGGTGACGATGTCGATCTCATCGAATCCTAGGTGCGGTGGATTCACCGTGAACGCCCGGACTCTCTCACCCGGCGGGAGGCGCTGGAGCGGAGGCACCTCCAGTTCAATCACAAATCGTCCACCGGGTTCCAGATGTCTGGCGACGTTTCGGAAGCACTCGACCTGTTCATCCTGGGTGGTCAGGTTCGTGATGGTGTTGTAGACGAGGTAGGCCAGCCTGAATGTGCCCTCCACCCGGGTGACCGAAAAGTCCCCAATCGTCACCTCGATGTCCTCTGCCCCCGGCTTCGCCTGTAACTGGGCAACCATGGCCGGGGACAGCTCGATCCCGTGCACGGAAACGCCACGCTGGCTGAGTGGCAGGGCGATCCGGCCCGTGCCAATGCCGAGTTCAAGGGCGGTACCACCTCGCGCGAGATCGGCCAAGAAGCTCACGGTGGGGTCAATAACTGCCGGGTTGAAGATATCCGGGGCTCGGTCATAGTTCTCGGCGATCAAACCATCGAAGTAGTTCTTCTTTGCCACGTCAGCCACTCTGTCACGAACCCTATGATGGCCGCTCGGCCGTCTGCGTCGGACCTCGTCCTCGACGGCCCCCTCCGCCGATCAGCCGCGGCCAATAACTGACCCGCTCCCGGCGGTATGGGACACCCGCCGACAGCACTTCGGCTGGTGGCCGAGAGGGCGAGGCCTGCAAGCGCAGGCAAGCACCTGCATCCACGACGGCGCGCCTCCTGCCGGACGGTCGGGGAGTCGACGCACCTGTTTGGGCCTGCTCATACTGTTGATCCGGAGAAGAATCGGTGATCGATGTCGAAGAATGACATCCCTGTTCGACTCATTGACGAAAGGTTCACCAATCACAAACCAAAAGGAGTGATCGACATGCCTCGATTCATGGGATTCGTGAGGATGGAAGAGGGCATCGGGACGCCGCCACAGGCGTTGTTCGACGCGATGGACGAGTACATCGGTGAGCGGGCCAGCAAGGGGATCTTCCTCGACGGTGGCGGTCTCTACGGGACGGAGGACGCGGTGAACTACATCGTCCGCCAGGGTGAGGTCACCCGTGTCGACGGACCATACTCCGAGGCCAAGGAGGTCGTCGGGGGTTGGGCCATTATGGAATACCCGAGTCTCGAGGAGGCCGCCGAGGACCAGCGGTCCTTCGCCGAGCTCCATGCCAAGCATTGGCCCGAGGTCACGGTGATCTCCACGCTGCGCCAGATCTCGACCGGCCCGGAGGCGCCCGACGCCTGACGCCGTATTCGTCCGTGCTCAGCCTGCCAGCGGCGGCAGTGGGCGGAAGGGCGGGAGGTCTGAGCCGGTATCACTACGCTGAGGTGGTGCCGGCCCGGACCCGCCCCAACGACCCCAATGTGGCCGTCTATGCCGCCTGGCGGGCCGAGTCCGCCCGGCTCGTAGCAGCCCTCACACGGATGACTCACGACGTGAGCCTCGCCGAGGACCTGGCCCAGGATGCCCTGGTCGCCGCGCTCGAGCAGTGGCCGGAGACGGGCGTGCCGGACAATCCCATCGCATGGCTCATGACCGTGGCGAAGCGCCGAGCCATCGACCACTTCCGGCGCACCGAGACCATGCGCCGCAAGCTCGCCGAGCTGGGACATGCCAGCGACAGCCAAGCGGCGCCGGTGCCCGACGTCGACAGTCAGGTCGACTTCATCGAGGACGACGTCCTCCGCCTCGTATTCCTGTCCTGCAATCCGGCGTTGACGCCCGAGTCACGGGCGGCGCTGACCCTGCGGCTAGTCGGCGGCCTCACCACGGCCGAGATCGCCCGAGGTTTCCTCGTCACCGAGTCCACCATGGGGCAACGGATCTCCCGGGCGAAGAAGACGCTGTCTGAGGCCCACGCCGAGTTCGAGCTGCCGGTGGGAGCCGAACGAACCGAGCGGCTCGACGACGTGATGGCGGTCATCTACCTGATCTTCAACGAGGGGTACACGGCCACCACGGGTGAGGACTGGATGCGCCCGGACCTCGTGGACGAGGCGATCCGGCTGGCGCGAATGCTGGTCGACCTCACTCCCGACGAACCCGAAGTGCTCGCTCTGGAGGCCCTCCTCGAGATCCAGGGCTCGCGGATGGCGGCCCGCCTCGACGAGCACGGGATCCCGGTCCTGCTGGAGGAACAGGACCGTAGCCTCTGGGATCAGGTGCGCGTCCGGCGGGGCCTGGCGGCACTGGAGGGAGCGGAAGAGTTGGCCGCGGCCGGGGCCCCGGTCGGGCGTTACTTCCTGCAGGCCCTGATCGCGGCACAGCACGCCCGCGCGAAGCGCGCAGAGGAGACGGACTGGCACCGGATCGCAGCCCTCTACGACGTCCTGTCCCGCACCGTGCCGGGACCGGTCGTTGAGGTCAACCGGGCGGTCGCCCACGGTCGGGCCTTCGGTGCCGACGCCGGTCTTGCCGTCCTGAAGGAGGTACGCGACGACGCGCTCGGCGAGTCACCCTTGGTGCCGAGCGTGCGTGGAGACCTGCTTGAGCGGGCTGGTCGGCACGATCAGGCGATGGCCGCGTTCAGCGAGGCGGCGGCACGTTCGGCGAACGCGGGTGAACGCGCCGTACTGGTGCGCCGGGCGGATCAGAACCGGCCGACTTCCTAGTACTGCGCCTCCGCGTGGCGTGGAAGCTGGGATCGACGTCCGGACGTGATGCCTACCCGGCGATGTGGGGCAGTCTTCATCTGCTGCGTCCATGCGCAAGACTGTCACCGGATGAACTCGGACGCACAGGTCTACCTAGCCGATCAACTTGCCCTCATTCGCGACGGATCGCCGCTGCACAAGGACAGAACGCCCGGAGAGAAGAGCCGGGCATATTCCAGCTTTATGACGGCCCTCCACGCTCTGAAGGCGGTCGGTGCGGTCGAGGAGTCAGAGATCCACGACTGGTCGAATCGGTTTCTGGAAGCTCTCGGAGAGGAGCCATTGGAGCCGATCGTTTCGCGGCCTGGGAGGGCCGTTATGCGGTTTGTCAGCTTTAGCAACGAGCCACGACCGGAGTTCGTACCGCCTCCGCTACCAGAGTTCATCCGGCTCGTTCCGGCATCGACCCCCGCACATGTAACGAGGCATGGTGGACGGTTCCAGGTCCTCGGCGTTGAGATCTACGACACTGCGTTGACCGTTAACTGGCGTTTGGCACCCCTACCCAGCGAGGAGTCGATCTCGGCCGAGCAACTCGGCGAACTTGATGTCGATACGGAGGGTTTGCCCGAGGATGCGAGGGAGGTCATGCGCCACGGGCTCTTGCACAGGAGGAGGACGATGCACTTTCCGCAGTGTGAGGTCAGCGACGATGTCGGGACCGAGTACCGGCACATGGGCGGTGGGAGCGGTGGAGGCGGCTCCGAGCGAGTCGGCCGGACCCAGTTCGCACCAGCGCCTCCCAGCGCTGCCAGCCGCCTCAGTGTCCGGTGGGAAGACGTGACGCAAGAGGTGCCTCTTATCTGAGATTCGATTCCTCACCCTTCACGGCACTTATCCACACGCCCGGATGTGCCTGATTGAGACTTATGGCAGACGCTGCTGCTGATTTCGTAGCGTTGAGAGGATCCTGGTGGGGTCACTCTCGAAGTGCCTGCCGGCGGCTGATGTCGTCTGGCGCCCCGGCGCGGCGGTTTTGGCCCGCTTCGCAGCGCGTCTCCCTCTCTCCCCGACACACACCAACACGGGATAGGTGATAGGGGCTGCGGAAACGTCCGAACGGGGGTGTATCCCAGATCAGGAGGAACGGTGCTGCTGGCTATGTTTGATCGCCTGGGTGACCACACGCAACACCAGACCCAAGAACACCAGGTCCAGCCACATCTGCGCGGTAACGACAAGGTGTGCAGCTTCACTCTTGGCTGTGATGTCGCCGAAGCCGATGGTGGTGAACACGGTTGACGAGAAGTACATAGCATCCGTGCGGCTGAGCGGGGTTCCGAACGCGGCCGGGGTAGTGTGGGCCATCACAAAGTACGTCGCCGCGAAGAGCAGCATGTAGAGCGGAACACTGAACGCCAGTGCTTCGACGGCCCGGCCGACCGGGTGGTTGGAGCGGCTGATCTGCCGGACCTGCCAGATGATGATTGCTGTGAGTGCCAATGCGCCGAGAATTAGTTTGGTGATCTTCTCAACGTTGGTGCCGCCGCCCAGAGGCATCAGGAAGTAGAGAGCTAGAACCAAAGCGACCGTGGCAACCGAGCGCAATACTGCGAAGACCACCAAGCGTCTCCGCCCCTGCTCGGTGAGGTCAACTAGCAGCGAGGTTTTTGTCGGCGGCTCGTTAGCAGACATGGCCGGCCTCCTTTACTCCGAGGATCAGGCGGGCTGGGCGGCACGCTGCTTGAGGCGGTCGGCTACGAACATGACAACTACCCCGATGCCAACGCCGATAAATGTGAAGAGGACTCGCCTGCCCTCAGCCGCGTAGTTCGAAGGATGGGGAATGTCCGCAGCGATCAGGGCAGCGCAGGCGATGCTCGCCGTGTAGTAGGCGTAATTGACCCCGTGGATGGATGCTCCAAGCGCAGCCAGGATGACGATGACCGCCTCCAGGGCGACCTTGTCGTGGACCGCGAGCAGGATGGGTATTGCCACCGCGGCGCCGATTGCTGCGCCGATGACCCGTTGGAGTCCCACGAGCTTGGACTGTTCGATACTGGGCTTCATGGCGATCAGGGTGGCGATCACCATCCAGTCGGCATTGGGCTGATGGAGCCCAAACGCGATGGCGGCGGACGCCGCCAACGCCAACGCCCTCACCAAAGCAAAGAGCACGATCGGTCGGGTCAGGGCAACGGGTGCACCCGGCTCACCAGGTACGTCGATGATCGCCGTGGGACTCCACTTCCTCCTGCTCACCAGCCACACGATGCAGGTGAGCGTGATCCAGACGGCGGATCCGATAAACCAGGCCAGTGCCTGGTCCCACCCGGTGGTGTGGATCCGGTCGGCACGGAAGCTGATCGGCAACCCGACCGCAAGGACAAACCAAACGTTGAGCAGCATCCCGGCAGTGAACCGGTGCAGCCCGAACTTCACCGCCAGCCCAGCGGCGAGGGTGGCTGCGAACAGTGCCAGCACGATGAACCCGGATGCCTGGGTGCCTACGAAGAAGGCCAGCGCGGTCATCAACGCACCGACGAGGCCGAACACGCCCATGGCCCGAGCCCGGTTCCAGAACGTGCCCCCCGGGTCGCTGAGCGCAGTGGTCAGCACGGCGAACACGATGGTGACGAGGTATCTCTGCTGGTTGAGCTGAGCGATAGCGAACCAGATCACCAAAAGCACAGCCCCGACGGCGATGCCCCCGGTGAGGCTGAACTTGCTTCGATCAGCTCCGAAGACGTTTGTGAGCTGGCTCACCGGATCGGACCTCTCGCACCTAGTCGGGACTCAGTCATCGTCCGCAAACGTGATCCCTTCCCCGGTGGCGGCCCTACACACCAGATTGGACGGTGATCCGACCGGTGGAGGCGGCCTGGCGTAGTGCCTCGTAGTCGCGTTCGTTCTGATCGGCGTAGGTCGAGGCGAATTCGGCTAGGGCCCGGTCGAAGGTGGGGCCATTGCCGAGGTAGCTGGCGATGGCGATGGGGTCGCCGGAGCGGGCATGGGCCCGGGCCAGCGCCTGGGCACACACCGAGACGTACTTGGTCAGTCCGGGCGGGATCGCTCCTTCGATGTCGTAGCTTCCCTTCCAGTCCCGGAGTTGGCGGAGGTAGTAGTCCCGCTTGATGCCGTCGGGCCCCTTGACCTGCTCGTAGCCGAGAAAGATGTCGCTGGCCGCCTGCATCAGGTGCTGGCCGGCGACCACCCTCGCCCCGTGGTTGGCGAACCCGCTCTTGCCCACGAACTCCTCCAGGACGGACGCCTCGGCCTCTTTGGCCTGCAGGAAGAGAGGGTCGCCGTTGTCCTTGCCCACCATGAGCACGATCCACGCCCGTGTGCCCACGCTGCCCACGCCGACCACCTTTCGGGCGATCTGGACGAAGTGGAACTGTTCGAGCAGGTGACGGCGATCGGTCTGGAGGCTGTGGCGGTAGCCACGGATGAGTTGATGGAACGTGTCTCGGAGCTCGTCGCTCACCTCGGCGGAGAAGATCTCCTCGGTCGGGACGACCAGGGGCGGGTCGCTGACGATGCGGAGCTCGCCGTCGACAACCGTGGCCAGCTTCCCGAGGGCCTGCAGGCTGTCGCGAGTGCGGGCCTTGTCGACCACGCTGGCCGTTCGAGTGGCCATTCGCTTGTCGGCCTTCGACCCCGTCCGAGCTGCTGTGGACTGGAGTTCAGCGAGGAGGTCGGCCACGTCGATGCGGGAGTACCAGATGTCCATCGTCGAGAGGCCGGCCAGGCGAGCCATCTCGGAGCGGTAGGTGGACCCGACAGCGAGAGCAGCTGTCGTTGCCTCCTGCTCGGTGAATTCACGGTAGCGGGCGGCGATCACCACGCTGGCCGCCAGACGCTTGAGGTCCCACTCCCAGGGTCCGGGCAGGGTCTCGTCGAAGTCGTTGACGTCGAACATCAACGTGCGCTCGGGTGAGGCGAAAAGTCCGAAGTTGGACAGGTGGGCATCCCCACACACCTGAGTCCGCAGGCCGGAACTGGGCGTGGTGGCCAGGTCAGAGGCCATGACCAGGGCCGCCCCACGGAAGAAGGTGAACGGTGAGACCAGCATCCGCCCGTAGCGGATGGGGACCAGATCGGGCACCCTCGAGGTGGCCTGACGCTCCAGGAGAGCGACCGGGTCCGGTCGATCGCCGGCGGGTCGGAAGTCGGCATGGGACGATCGCGGGGCGAGGGCTCGGGCGTCTTTGCCGGCCTTCATCCGCTCCTCGGTTGTCAGATGCTGCACCATCGGTCCACCTGCGCCTGCCGTCCCACCCTTATCCACCATCATGGAAACTCCATTTCCGCACTCGAGGCGACCTCGGCGCCGCACAACCGTTTAGGTCTCGCCAGCTCTCATACCAGGTCAATGTTCTAGTCTTTCGTCAACCCATAGACCTCGTAGCTGGCAACGAGCGCAGCGGCTCCGTAGACGATCATTCCGATCCCCGTGATCACGCAGATGATCGAAAGCGAGAGCGAAGGGTAAACGAGGCAGAGGATGCCGATTCCGGTCGCGATCACACCGAGAACGACTCGCGCCCAGCTGACTCTCCCTTCGTTGGCACTAAATCCCTGGATGAGCTCTGCTGCGCCGCCGACAGTCCAGAAGATGCCGACGATGAATCCCACGGTAGCCACGGCCGTCGTGGTGTGGTGGAGCAGGATGATCGCAATGACAATCGCGAGTAGGCCCATAACCAGAAGACCTGTTCGCTCGCCCGATGCACCTATCGCCTGGATAAGGCGAATTGCCCCCACGATCAACAACCAGATGGCGATGATCACAGCAATCGCGTGCACGGACTTACTCGGCTTGAATGTCAGTAGGATCCCAAAACCGATCGTGATCACGCCGAAGAGAGCGATCAGCCACCATTGGCGCCCGATTGCTCTGATGCTTTCCGCAGAATCAACATCGCTGGCGTTTGGCATTCACATCTCCCGTTCTAGAGGCCGAGGGTCTGCTTGAGTGAGTTCAAGCTGCTGCTACTGCTCGAAACCTTAGTGACAGCCTGGCTGAGTTCCCCGGTATCGCTCTTGGATACACCGTCACTGCACTTCTGAGCCGCGCTGCTGAGATCATCGAGCAGCGACGTCCACGCCTTCTGGGCTATCGAGTTTGGTATGGGAGGCAGTGCCTTTGCCGTCGCCACGTTGGTAGCCAGCTTCTGGCAACTGGCAGTCACTGCCGACAGACTGTGAGAGGACACCGCGGCCGGAAGATCAGTTCCCAAAGCAGCCACATCGGCACTCAAGGTCGTCACCACTGTCTTGTTGTTTGTGACCCACTTCACTGTCCCGGTCACACTATTAGCGGCCGTCGACGATGTCTGAGCCGGAGCCTGGCCCGTGGTGGTGGTCGAACTATTGGTCGAAGAAGAACACCCAGTAATCACCACCGCTGTGACCATGACGGCAAGCACTGCTACGCGTTTCATCCTGTTGGGCCTTTCATTGGGCGAGGCACGGTCCTCCCAGGGAGACTTCGACCTCTAGTGGTGTGACCGGAGTAGGCGAGGTTACGGATCTCGCCGATCCTCCCGAGTCGGCAGGGGCGGGCACGCTTCGGGACTTCACCCGTCCGTTCCGTGTTCTGGATTGACGGAGACGAGCTCGACGCCAAGCTCCTGAACTCGTTCGATGAGCCCGACAAGGTGCGCCTGATCTGTAACGTTGCCGGTGAGCACTGTCGTGCCCGCGAGCCGCTGCAACTGCATGCCGTCAAAGAGGACGCCGAACGAATCGCCTAGCTCGCCCCGAAGAACAAGCCGATAACTGCGGGGTTGTGCCCAGTTGTTGTCCATCTCGACGCAGCCTTACATTCCGGCACCGACCCGTCATCACCTTCCGGCCGGAATCACCTAGGGGAGGCCGTTTGCCGCCGGGCCGGAGCGCCGATCCTCACGCCCGGCTTGGCAGCGACCAATGTTCACAGGCAGTGGAAGACAGACGGGCGTCGCTGCCAACCGGCGGGGTCCATTGAATTTGCCCCTTGGAGGCTCCCTAGAGGATGCCCAGTTCGCGGCTGCGTTCGAGCGCAGCGCTCCGCGAGCCCACGGCGAGCTTGCGGTAGATCGATCGAACGTGGCTATGCACCGTGTAGTGCGACACAAACAGTTCACGACCGATATCTCGCTCCGACAGATCGCTGCATAGGAGCTGGAGCACTCCGAGCTCCCGCGGTGTCAGCTCCCGATCCTCGGATAGGACGCGGCGGCGGACCTTGGCTGTCTGGTCGAGAGCAGACAGTGTCCCGGCCAGGAACCCGGGATCAGAGCAGCGCTCAAGAACCGATTTCGCATCGGCCAGTGCGGCCGTGGCCGCCTTGGTTTCGCCCAGGACCCCGAGAACCCGCGCCTGGGCGAGAAGCGCATGGGCCACCTGTATGGGCTGGCCAAAGGTCCGGGCCAGCGCGACACCGTGCTCGATCAGCGGCAGCGCCTCCTCGGGCCTGCCACGTGCCGCCAGCGATGTCCCTACCGCCAGTGGAACCGTCCCGACTGCCTCCTCCGTGCCGTGCTCCTTTCCGAATTGGGCTGCCGCCTCGGCCAGGACGCGCTGCTCGTCAGAACGGCCCTGCTCTCCGGCGATCAGCGATCGATAAGCCAGGGACGACGTACCGGACAGCCACTGGGCGCTCGCGGGCGCCAGCGCCGCCGATTCCGCGAACCAATCGTCAGCCTCGTCATGCTCACTCTCGAAATACAGGCCCACGCCAACCGCCCAGCAAGCCAGCGGCCGCCAGGGCGACCCGGGGCCTTCAAGCTCGGCCGCCCTTCGGGAATTTTCTAGCTGGGCGCCGACATCGCCCCAAGGGAAGCCGGCCCGCAACATCGTCAGGCTCGCCTTAGCGGAACTGAAGCCATCAGGTAGTGGGCCCGCGTCCAGATCGCCCAGACTTTCGACCGCTGCGATGGCCCGCGTCGCCTCCTCCTGCCTCGCAGACAGTGAGAGTACCCACGCTTGAATCAGAAGCAGATGCACCTCGCTGGTCAGCACCTCGTCGGGGAGCTGCCGCAGCCAGGCCAGGACGGTGTCGTACCTCCACGTGTTGGCGTACTTGATCCAGAAGGTTTCGACCAGCTCGACTGCTTCGGCATAGGCCCCGGCCGCCACGGCGTGCTGGATCGCCTCGTCGATCGTTCCGTGATCACGATGCCACGAGTAGGCGCGGAGGTGCAGCTCCGGGGCCAGGCCCGGCTCCCGTCGTTCGAGTTCCACCCGGAGCAGCTGCGCAAAGACGTGGTGAAAGCGGTATGAACCGGCCTCATCGTCGAGCGGGACAAGGAACAGGTTGCTCCGTGATAGCTCATCGAGCATCCGCGCTGAGCCCTCCTGGTTCATCACGGCATCACACAGAGGGCCGGTCAACCGTTCGAGGATCGAAGTCTGGAGCATCAGCGCCTGTGCCGGTGGCGTATGGGCCTCGAGCACCTCCGTCACCAGGAAGTCCACAACGTGACGATTTGATCCGCCAAATGTGCGGACCAAAGCGTGGCGGTCGGCGGCGGGTTGCAGCGAGAGCGCCGCGAGATAGAGCCCCGCCGGCCATCCCTCCGTCCTCCCCACCAGACTGTCGACGTCTGCGCCCGTGAGGTTGAGCCCGAGGCGACCGTTGAGGAATGCGTCCGCCTCCTGGTAGGTAAATCGCAGATCGGCGGCTCGTAGCTCGAGCAGCTCGCCGTGGGCGCGCAGACTAGCGACCGGAAGGCTTGGTTCCGTCCTGGTGGCGAGTACGACATGGAATCCAAGCGGCGCATGTTCGATGAACCAGCGCACACTGGCGCGGGCCGGTTCGCTGGTGATCCGGTGGAAGTCGTCCAGGATGAGGGTGATCTCACCTTGGCCGTCCAGCTCGTTGACCAGGCGAGGAAGAACCCGATCAATCACCGGTGCCACGAGCGACTGAGATGACGTTGACTTGGCGACGTCGGGGTTCACGCGCCGTAGCGCCCCGATCGCATGCGACCACAGGACCACGGGGTCGTTGTCGCCCTCGTCCAGCGTCAGCCAGGCAACGAGACTCCGAGCGGCCTCGGCCTCGTACCAGGTTGAGAGAAGCGTGGTCTTCCCGAAGCCCGCCGGGCAGGCGACAAGAGTGAGCCTGCGGTCCGATCCGCTTCGAAGACATTCGAGAAGGCGGTCGCGCTGGATCGACTGTTCGCGCACAGGCGGCGGCCGCAGCTTCGTGCCCACCAGGATCGGCTTCTCGACCTCCTCGAGCCCCCCGTCGTCCGCGGAATCCTGCAGGTCAGAGGTGTCGTGGCGGGCCTCCGGCAGTACCTGACGGAGTGACCGGCTCGGCGCCCGCTCACTACCGAGAGACTCCCTAACAGGGGACATGACGCTTAGCTTGCCAGTTAAGAACTCCTGGGTCCATGGCCGAAAGTCCCTAGCCAAGGCAGGCGCCGCTCCTTCGCTCGCACTCAGATTGGCTTCCAGGGCGACCCCAGAGCCCATTGATGTTGCTCGCCGGGCCAGTCACGCCCGCGGGCTACCACCTCCCCGGTAGGCGATGGAATGCCGGATCGGACACCGCAGTGGTCTTTCCCCTAGGTGAATCCGGCCGGAAGGTGATGACGGGTTGCCTCCATAAGTGTGAACCTGCCGGATGACGAACCGCCCGCTCAAGGTGTAGTTCGAGTTGACCGACAGGGCGTTTGCCGTTGTCGAAACTTGCAAAGTAGCGCCACAAACATCCCCAATGAATGCACAGAAAAGAATGGAGAAAGCATCATGGCCAAACCTGACGCAGTATTCGTCTACATCGGCACCTATCCCAGCGAGGTCTCGGCAAGAGCAGACTATGACATCGTCAAGGACCTCCATGCTGGAGGAGCAGTCGGCACTTATGACGCTGCAGTAGTGACCAAGGATGCAGATGGCAAAGTCCATGTCAACAAGGATGAGACGTCAACCCGCCATGGCGCCTGGGGTGGGGCGGCAGTGGGTGCCGTCGTCGGCATTCTGTTTCCACCTTCGATCATTGCGGGCGCGGCTATCGGGGCGGCCGTGGGAGGCGTTGGCGGCCACCTCTGGAAGGGCATGTCTCGGGCAGACGTAAAGGAGTTCGGGGACATCATCGATGCCGGGCAGGCTGCTCTGGTCATTGTCGGCGAAAGCACCATCGAAGATGCCATCGACAAGGCCGGCTTGAAGGCTGAGAAGCATGCGGCCAAGCAGCTCGATGTGAGTTCCAAAGACATCGACAAGGCAGTTCAGGAGACGGCAAAGGCGGTCAGCTAAGTTCTCGGTCCGCCATGCCGAGGGGAACGTGTCCAACTCCGAGGGAACGATCTACCTCGGAGGAATCGTGGTTCTCCATCCGGCATGGTGGATCGGTCGGACACGGCTGGTGCGGACACCAAGTCTCCCGGCGTGGTCTGCCCGGGGCGATCAGAAGCTGTAGCGAAATCGAAATCGGCGAATAAGGAGAGTGACAATGAGTAATGACAGTCCCATCCTCGACACGGTGACGGACATGACGGCGGCCTCTGTCAGCCGCACGAGCCTGACTGACCGCGAGCTGATGTTGGTTCGCCTCGGAGCGCTGGCGGCGGTCAATGCTCCTGTGGCGTCTTACTTCCTGAACATGGGGGTAGCGATCGAAACAGGGTTGACTGCCAAGGACGCGCAGGGTGTGCTCGTCGCCGTCGCTCCGGTCATCGGTGCCCCAAGGACCGTGGCCGCGGCTGCCGCGGTTACTGAGGCGCTGGGGCTGGCGGTGGCCATCGATGATGCCATCCAGGATATGCAGTCGTAGGATTGACCTCAATCACGGAGTGTCTGGGCATTCCGCGTCGGCACTTAGACCCTGACGACCGGAAAGTCGAGCGGATCTTTTCGCCCAGATGGTTGACGGGTATCCACATAGCGGGGCTCATTCAGGCCACGGGAGGGCTGTGAGTACCACGGCGGCGAAGAAGGGGTCACTGGCGCTCGTCGCGTTGGCGACAGCACAGTTCCTCATGGTGCTGGACCAGTCGGTGATGAATGTATCGATCAGTTCACTGGTCCACGACTTCCACACCACGGTCACTACGATCCAGGCGGTCATCACCCTCTACTGCCTGGTCATGGCCATGCTGATCATGACCGGGGCGAAGATCGGCGACATCATCGGTAGGCGCAAGGCGTTCGTCATCGGACTGATCATCTACGCCTGCGGATCGGCCTTGACCGCCGCCTCCCAGACGGTGTTTCAACTCGCCCTCGGTTGGTCGGTACTCGAGGGGATCGGAGCGGGCCTCGTATTCCCGGCCCTGGCCGCCCTCATCGCTGGCAACTTCGAGGGTCCCAGCCGCAAGGCCGCCTATGCGGTCATCGGGGGCGTTGCCGGGGCGGGGATCGCGGTCGGGCCCATCGTAGGTGGATGGGCAACCACCGTGCTGACGTGGCGTGTGGTGTTCGTCGGCGAGGTCTTCATCGCCGCCTTCATTCTGATCATGACACGCAAGGTCAAAGACGCACCGGCCCCGACCCCTAAGCCGAAGCTTGACTACGTCGGCTCGGTGCTTTCGGCCGCGGGGCTCGGGGTCTTCGTCTACGGAGTGCTCCAGTCAAGCACCTGGGGATGGGTGAAACCCAAGAACTCTCCCATCACCATTTTCGGCTTCTCGCTCACGCTGTTCGTGATGGCCGCCGGCGGGGTGCTCATCTGGGGGTTCGTCACCTGGCAACGGCACCGGGAAGATACCGGCCGGGATCCATTGGTCCACCTCTCGTTGGCTCGCATCCCGCCGGTGCGCTCCGGGCTGATCGGAATGTTCAGCCAGAATCTGCTGCTCATGGGGATCTTCTTCGTCGTTCCTCTCTACCTACAGCTGGTTTTGGGGTTGAGCGCGCTCGAAACCGGGATCAAGATGCTCCCCATCTCGATCACCATGTTCGCCACGGCTGCGGTCGGAGCACGGCTCTCGAACCGATTCACCGTGCGGGCGATCGTCCAAACCGGCCTGATCGTAACCCTCGTCGGTGCGCTCATTCTGCTCGCAACGATTAAGCCCACGCTCGCCAATGCCGGATTCGCCATAGGTATGGCCGTACTGGGTATTGGGATGGGCCTAATGATCTCCCAACTGGGCAACGTGGTGCAGTCCTCGGTCGAAGAGTCGGGGCGGAGCGAAGCCGGGGGCCTGCAGTACACGGGACAGCAGCTCGGATCATCGCTGGGAGTCGCCCTCATCGGGGCGATCGTGCTGATCGGGCTGACCAGCACATTCATCTCCAACGTCGAGCACGATCCTCGCATCAGCTCAGAGGTTGCTGCCCAGGTGGGAACCGCCGCGGGCTCAAACACAAACTTTGTCGCCTCGACCCAGATCCAGGCCGCCGCACAGAAGGCCGGCCTGGATCCGGCAACGACGACGGCGTTGGTCGACGACTACGAGTCGGCACAGCTCCGGTCACTCAAAGAGGGGCTTCTAGCTGCTGCGCTCCTCGCCCTCATCTCGCTCGGGTTTACGAGGGAGCTTCCTCACGTACGACCAGGTCCTCGAACCAGCACTGATCCCGAAACTGTGTCGACCTGAGTCAGCCCCCGCCCCTGCCCTCCCGCCTCGCCCTCCCCGTTCGGGTGGGCGCCCTGCCGGCCTCGCCCCGCCTCCCGCTGGCCCCTGCTCCGCGGCGGTTTGGGCCCGTTTTGCGTGCCCCGCCTTGCTCTCTCCGTCGCGAGATCACACAGTGCCCACGGCAGGATTTGAACCTGCGACACCTCATTTAGGAAACGAGTGCTCTATCCCCTGAGCTACGTGGGCGGGTTGTTTGGAGCCCGCCGGTCAGCGTGACGGCAGCGGAACCTTATGTCCCATCGCGAGTCTGCCTGCCTGATCGTACCGTTCGCCCAGCCGCGGGGCAGGGCCCACCGTACTCAGACCCCGGGCCGGTGCCAGCACTACGACGGCGCGTAGCCGCGCAGCGGAGAGCCACATCACGCCGAAGGGAGGACTATTGATGGACAAGCCGCTCGGTTGCCCCCACAGACCGGGACCGACTGGCTATCAGTCCCCGCTCCGACCGGGCGACTGGTCCCGAGGCCCTACGCTCGGGAGAGACGATCAGCCAGACCGGGAAGAGATGTGAGTACCTCATGAGCCAAAACGACGAGTGGTCACCGGACCAGCCTTCGGGGTCCGACCCCTTCGAGCAGGGGGACGAGGCGCTCGACGACAAGACCCAACTCGACCCGGAGTTCCTCGAGGCCGTGGAGCTGGATCCCTCGCTGGACCCCACCCTGCAGACCGATGAGCGAGAGCTGGAGGAGGCCGGAGTTGAGCTGGACGACCCCGAAACCCTGGCCACATTGGACGGTGGCATCGACGATCCCGACGGCGTCGGCGCGCCCACCGGTAGTGAGCGTGCTGACGATGAGGGCTGGGACCTCGATGCTCCCGTTACGCCAGGTGACGCCGACTCCGAGGCCGATCTCGACTGACGGGTCGGCGCACCCGCTCCTGCACCTCCAACTCTGCGTACCCCGGACCCAGTACTGAACCGTCGGTCTCCCGGGCGCCGACCCAAAGGTGCTCAACCCCGGCGGAATCGGCGGTGACGCATGGCGGCGTCGATCACCTCAGGTCCCGGACCAGGTGAGAGCGGCCTCGTCTCGCTCCGCTCGGACACCAGGCCGTCGAGCACGATCGCCAGGTACCGGCGCCACAGGTCGGGGGCCAGGGAGCTGGTGTAGTCGGCCACCGAGCTGACCATCAGTTCGATGATGGGGACATCGGTGGGCATGAAATCGGAGCGCAGCCGCCCTGACTGCTGGGCCCGCTCAACCAGTCGGTGCACGGCAGGGATGATGCGGCTGCGGGCCGCCGCCACCTTGTCGCGCCCGTAGCCGCTGTGCCGGACCACGTCACGGAGGCCGACGTCCTCGGACTGCATCTCGGTGGCCCGCTCGAGGAACCAGACCAAACTCTCCCACGGGTCCTCCATGCCGGCTGCTTCCTCGGCCAGCCCCACCATCTTGTCCAGGGCCTGCACGAACAGCGCCTCGATCAACTCCTCCTTGCCGGGAAACCGTCGGTAGACCGTGCCCACGCCGAGGCAGGCGCGGTGGGCGATGTCATCGAGCGTGGCGTCGAGCCCCCGCTCGGCGAAGACCTCCCTCGCGGCCACCAGGATCCGCTCCCGATTTCGGGCGGCGTCGGCCCGCAAGGCCCGTTCCGGCTCAGGTCCCCGGTCGCCCTGGTCGATGGTCCCTTCATTGCCCTGACCCATTGGCCCTCCGTCAGCTCCTCGATCATGCTGCTCGGAATAACTCGCACGAAGTGGAGTTGTTATCTCCGTATCTGTGTATAGTAGCCGGAGAAGCGGAGGAATGATCTCCGCTTGGGATCGACGGAGGCAGCGATGAGCGCAACGGCCGAACTGGCGCCACCCGGCGACGTAGCCATCAGCGATGGCGAGTCCAACCACAACAAACGGTGGTGGATTCTGGCCGTCCTCGGCGTGGCCCAGCTGATGGTGATCCTGGACAACACCATCGTCAACATCGCCCTCCCCACCGCCCAACACGACCTGGGCTTCTCCAACGCCGATCGGCAGTGGATCGTCACCGCCTATTCGTTGGCCTTCGGCAGTCTCCTCCTGTTGGGAGGTCGCATCGGCGACATCATCGGCCGCAAGCGGGCCCTGCTGATCGGCCTGGTGGGTTTCGCCGTGGCCTCGGCTGTGGGCGGAGCGGCCGTCGGATTCCCCATGCTGGTCATTGCCCGCACGGTCCAGGGTGCCTTCGGTGCCCTGCTGGCGCCCTCGGTGCTGGCACTGCTCACCACCACCTTCAGTGACCCGGGCGAGCGGGGCAAGGCCTTCGGCATCTACGGCGGCATCGCCGGGGCCGGCGGTGCCATCGGCCTCCTCCTCGGGGGCATCCTCACCTCCTACGCATCCTGGCGGTGGACACTCTTCGTCAATCTGGCGTTCGCCGCCATCGCCGCCACCGGCGCCCTGCTGTGGTTGAAGAACGACAAAGCTGCCGACCACGATCCGTTGGACCTGACCGGACTCACCCTGGTGACCGGCGGACTGTTCTCGCTGGTCTTCGGTCTGTCCCATGCCGAGACGACGGCGTGGAGCAATCCCTACACCATCGGGTTCCTCATCCTCGGCGTCGTCTTGCTGGCCCTCTTCGCCTACTTCGAGACCAGGGCCAAGTACCCACTCCTCCCGCTGCACATCGTGCTCAGCCGGACACGTGGCGGTTCGATGCTGGCCATGCTGTTCGCCAGCATCGGGATCTTCGGAGTCTTCCTCTTCCTCACCTACTACCTCCAGGGCACGTTGGGCTTCAGCCCGGTGAAGACGGGACTGGCCTTCCTGCCCATGGTGGCGGCTCTGGCCACGATGGCCCAGGTCTCCAACCGGGTCCTCCTCCCCAAGTTCGGGCCCAAACCCATCGTCCCCGTCGGGCTGCTGTGCGCCGCCGTCGCCCTCTACGGCCTCCACCTGGTCAGTTTGCACTCGGCCTACGTCAGCCACGTACTGCCCTACATCATCCTGTTGGGCTTCGGGTTCGGGCTGAGCCTGGCCCCCTCCTTCAGCACCGGCACGCTGGGGCTAGCCCCCCACGACGCCGGTGTGGGCTCGGCCTCCCTCAACACCAGCCAGCAGGTCGGAGGGTCCATCGGCACGGCCCTGCTCAACACCCTGGCGGCCGGGGCGGCCGCCGCCTACCTCGTGGGGCGGGCCGTCACCCCCCAGAACCTGAAGATGGCCGCCCTGCACAGTTACACGACGGCCTTCCTGTGGTCGTCGCTCATCTTCGTGGTGGGAGCCGTCGTGGCCGGCCTGGTCCTCCGCCGAGGCAGCCTGTCGGCGCTGGCCACGCCCGACCCCCACGTAGTGCGCCACTGACTCCACGGCCGGGTGTGGTCAGCCTGCTCCCGGCGCCGGCACCAACACGCACCGGGTGCCCGAGTAGATGGTCGGCATGCACTTGTTGCAGTGGATGCACAGTCCTTCGTCGGCCGAGTTCCGCTCCCACCGGCTGATCAGGTCGGGCTCTCGCAGCAGGGCCCGGGCCATGGCCACGAAGGAGAACCCTTCGGCCACAGCGGCCTCCACGGTCTCCAGCCGGTTCACCCCGCCCAGCAGGATGAGAGGGAGGGAGAGCGCGTCGAGGAACTGCCGGGCGTAGGGGAGGAAGTAGGCCTCCTCGAAGGGGTACTCCTGGAGGAACCGTGATCCCACCACCCGGAAGCCGGCCCGGAGCGGTGCGGGCAATGTGGCGGCAAACTCCGCCCGGGGGGCCTCGCCTCGAAACAGGAACATGGGATTCGACAGTGAGCTCCCGCCGGTGAGCTCGAGGGCGTCAAGAGCGCCCTCGGACTCCAGCATGCGCCCGAAGGCGATGCTCTCCTCCAGCCAGAACCCTCCGTCCACCCCGTCGGCCATGTTGAGCTTCGCCGTCACCGCAGCACGATCCCCCACCGCCTCCTTGACCGCATGCACCACCTGGAGCGGGAACCGGGCCCGATTGGCCAGACTCCCGCCCCACCGGTCACCCCTCCGGTTGAGCTTCGGGCTCAGGAAGGCGCTCAGGAGGTAGTTGTGCCCGAGGTGGATCTCGATGCAGTCGAATCCGGCGGCCACGGCGAACTCGGCACCCCGCCGGTAGTCCTCGGTGATCCGGGTGATGTCCTGTTCGGAGGCCGAACGGGTCACCGCGCCACTGGGGCTGAGTCGTCGACTCGGGGCCAGCGACGGCGAACGGTTGGAACGGGCGTTGGCCACCGGCCCGGCGTGTCCGATCTGGGCCGAGGCCGCGGCACCGGCGGCATGGACGGTCCCGGTGAGCCGCCTGAGGCCGTCCATCACGTCGTCACCGAGGAGCACACAGTGCCGATCGGTCCGACCTTCGGGGGAGACGGCCAGGTAGGCCACCGTGGTCATGGCCACGCCGCCCGCGGCCGTCCGTTGGTGGAAGTCGACCAGGTCGTCGGTGATCACGCCTCTCGGCGTGGCGCCCTCGAAGGTCGCCGACTTGATGATCCTGTTCTTCAACGTGAGCGGACCGAGCCGAGCCGGTCCGAAGACCACTCGTCCCGGCCCGTCATCGCCGGCCGGTGGTGGCGTCATTCCCGGCACCGTTCCCCGTGGTCTCCCGACACCGGCTAGACCCCGCCCGACACGCCGGCGGCAGCCAGGGCCCCCATGACCGAGACGGTCAGGGTCGGATGGCAGACCACGAGGTCGGGCAGCCATGGGTCGGGCTGTGAGTACCGCAAGGGCGACCCGTCCAAGCGGCTGGCGTGGAGCCCCATGGCCAGCGCCACGGCGACCGGAGCCGCCGAGTCCCACTCGTACTGTCCACCGGCGTGGACGTAGACCTCGGCCGCGCCGCGGATGACGGCGGCGATCTTGGCTCCGGCCGAGCCCATCGGGACCGTCTCGGCTCCCAGCCGTTCGGCCACCACGGGAACGAAGTCCGGCGGACGGGTGCGGCTCACCACGATCCGGGGGACGGCACGGGCCGCGGCCAGGGCCGGAGGGCTCCCGGTGTCCAGCACGGAACCGATGGCCGGAAGCGCCACCGCCCCCACCAGCGGCTCGCCGTCGACGGCCAGGGCCACGTGCACGGCCCAGTCCTCCCGTCCTTCGGAATACTCGCGGGTACCGTCGAGCGGGTCCACGATCCACACCCGGCCGGACTCCGGACCGAGTACTTCCGACTGGTCGGCCTCCTCGGAGCGGATGCGGTCGGCAGGAAACCGTTCGGCCAGTCGGTCCATGAGCAGCCGGTGCGATCGCCGGTCCCCCTCGTTCCCGAGCTCCTTGCCCTTGAGGTCCCCGGCCCGCAGGTCGACGAGGACCAGTCCAGCCTCACGAGCCAACTCGGCCGCAGCCCGGTGCTCTTCCGACCACTCCGTTCCGTTCGACAACGCCTCTCCCCTCGTCCCCCGCCGCCTGTTCAGGAATCATCCCCCGGTCGCCACCAGTCTGCCCGACAACGGGAGGCCGGGGTGGGCCGGAGTGGGATGAAACCGTTGGCGGTGGGTACGCTGCCTCCACCATGAACGTCTCATCGGCCCCGACCCCGACCCCACCACCGTCACCGGTCATGACCCTCACGGAGCTCCAAGCGATGCTAGACGGCTCCTTCCCCGGGGTGACGCTTCCCTACACCGTCGAGGACCTCACCGCCACCACGGCCCGGTTGCGCCAGCACGTCGGGGTCTCCCACAGCCGACCGGGCGGAACCGTGTCCGGGCCCGCTCTGATGGCTCTGGCCGACTGCACCGCCTGGGCCGTCATCCTGGGCCAGATCGGACCGGTGGCCCTGTCGGTGACCACCAGTCTGCACATCGACTTCCTACGCAAGCCCGACCTGGTCGACCTGGTGGCCGACGCCACGCTGCTCAAGCTGGGCCAGCGGTTGGCCGTGGCCGATGTGGCCCTCTACTCGGAAGGAAGTGCCGAGCTGGTGGCCAAGGCCCAGGTCACCTACTCCATTCCCCCCCGGTAGCCGCCGGGGGTCGCCTCTGTCATTGCGTGGCGCAGGGCCTCCGTGCCAGCATCGAAGGACGCACATCAAGGGGGAACCAACCATGCACGACCTCGTCATCAGAGGGGGGAACGTCGTCGACGGCACCGGGGCGGCGGCCCGGGTCGCCGATGTCACCGTGGACCGGGGACGGATCACCGGCGTCGGTTCCTTCGCCGACGAACCGGCTAACCGGACGGTCGACGCCGACGGTCTGTTGGTCACCCCGGGATGGGTGGACATCCACACCCACTACGACGGCCAGGCCACCTGGGACGAGGTGCTGGCCCCGAGCAGCAGCCACGGGGTCACCACCGTAGTGACGGGAAACTGCGGCGTGGGGTTCGCCCCGGCCCGACCGGACCGGCACGAATGGCTGATCGGATTGATGGAGGGAGTGGAAGACATTCCCGGGACGGCCCTGGCCGAAGGGATGCACTGGGAGTGGGAGACCTTCCCGGAGTACCTCGACACGCTCGACCGGCGCAAGTGGACCATGGACGTGGGCACCCAGATTGCCCACGGCGCCGTGCGGGCCTACGTGATGGGCGAGCGGGGGGCCCGCAACGAGGCCGCCACCCCCGAGGACATCGCCGCCATGAAACAGGTGGTGAAGGAGGCGGTGGCGGCCGGGGCCCTGGGGTTCTCCACGTCACGGACCATCGCCCATCTGGCCATCGACGGCGAGCCGGTGCCGGGGACCTACGCCGCCGAGGACGAGCTGTTCGGCATCGGCGCCGCCCTGGGCGAACTCGGCACCGGCATCTTCGAGCTGGCTCCGGCCGGTGCGGCGGGTGAGGACATCATCGCCCCCAAGAAGGAGATCGACTGGATGCGCCGCCTGTCGGCCGCCATCCACCGGCCCATCACCTTCGCCATGGTGCAGGTGGACGACGATCCCGGGCTCTGGCGTGAGCTCATGGACGAGTCGCTCCGTGCGGTTGCCGACGGTGCCGACCTCTGGCCCCAGGTGGCCGGACGTGGGTTCGGCCTGCTGAGCGGCCACTTCACCACCTACTCGCTCTTCGACCAGGTACCCGCCTACCAGGAGCTCAAGGCCCGGGGGCTCCGGCCCGACGAACTCGTTGAGGCCTTGCGCTCCCCCGAGGTACGCCGCGCCATCGAATCCTGGGAGCCAGACCAGGTCGCCCGTCAACGGATGGACAACGCCTTCGAGAACACCTACACCCTGGGCAGCCCCCCCGAGTACGAGCCGGGACCCGAGCGCTCCCTGGCCGCCATCGCCGCATCGTCCGGCCGGTCGGCCTTCTCCGTCGCCTACGAGGCCATGCTCGAAGAAGACGGGCGGGGACTGCTCTATGTCCCTATCCTCAACTACTCCGACGGCGATCTGGAGCCCGCCCGCCAGATGCTCCTCCACCCGCGGGCCGCCGCGGGACTGGGCGACGGCGGGGCCCACTGCGGTGTCATCTGCGACGCATCGCAGCCCACCTTCATGATCACCCACTGGACCCGGGACCGGACCCGGGGCGAGCGTCTCCCGCTGGAATGGGTGGTCAAGAAGCAGACCCATGACACGGCGCGCCTCTACGGCCTCGGTGACCGGGGAACGATCGAGGTCGGAGCGGTGGCCGATCTGAACCTCATCGACTACGACAACCTCCAGATGGGCAATCCCACCGTGGTCAACGACCTGCCCGCCGGGGGGAGCCGCATCCTCCAGGATGCTGTCGGTTATGTGGAGACCATCAAGTCCGGGGTCACCACCTTCGCCGACGGCAAGGAGACGGGCGCCCGGCCCGGGACCCTGCTGCGGGGCGCCCGCTAGGAACGCAATCTTCTGGCCCCACCCGGGCCGTCCTGACGCGAGCCACACCGCACGGTCGTGGCTCAGTCCCGTCCTCTGGGGGGTCCGGGATCGGCGGCCACCGAGCCGTGCATCGACCCCTCCGCCCCTGCAGCTTCGGCGGCGAACTCCGTCTGCATCTGCTGGTACACGCCATGCTCGACGAAGAACGCCAGGGTGGGGACGAAACCGGCAGCCACCACGGCGAGGATCCGACCCAATTTCCAGTGGGCCCTGCGGGCCAGGTCGGCGGCGGTAATGAGGTACAGGATGTAGAGGTAGCCGTGGATGGGGGCCACGATGTCGGCTTCGGCCTTCACGTGGGCCCCGCATACCTGGGCGATGACGATGGCCGTCAGGACGAGGAGCGCCGTTCCCACCACGAAGGCCATCACCCGGTAGCGGATCAGGGCGCCGTGCACGGGACCCCCCGACCTTGCCCCGGCCCCCAGGTGTCGACCTCTCGGTGCCGCCGCGGGAGGCGCTCCCTCAACGGCTCGCCGGGCGGGGGACGCGTCGGCGGCGTTCAACTCGGCCAGGTACCGGTTGTACGCGGCCAACCGCTCCGCCTCATCCGCCGTCTGCTCGGCATACCGCTCGCCGTGGCTCCGGGCCGTCCCGACGACAGCCGACTCGGCGGCGATGGCCACGTTCTTCTTGCGGCCGCCGGTGAGGGCCCACCCGGGTTGGCTGTGGTCACCCTCGGCTCCCTCCACGTTCGAGGCCGGGAGTACCCGGCGGGAGACCGCCGTGGTCTGGTCGTGGATGAGTTGCCACCACACGTAGACGGCGTAGCCGGCGAACAGGGGCCATTCGAAGGTATAGGCCCAGCTCAGGGTGTTGCCATCCAGTGCCCGGGACAGCTGCCACCAGGTCAGCCAGGCGAAGGCCGGGAGAAGGATGAGCAGCGTGGCGTGCATCCCGACGCAGCGGGGAGTGAAGTAGCGGCCCACGGCACCCATCGTACCGTGGGGCCTGTGCCGCTCCCATTCGGGTGTCCGCCACCAGGGGTGCCCGACCCGGAACGACGCCACCCGGTGGGTAGCGTGCAGCCATGATTCCCCGGGGATTGGCAGCGCGCGCCGCGTCCACCGGCATCGGTGCCGGAGTGGTCGCCGTGGTGATCATGGTCACGTTGGCCGGCAGTGCCGCCGCCAGCCCGCCGACCGGAGCCGGTGCGGTCCCACCCGGCACGCCTGTGGCCCACCCGTCCGCCGGCAACCGGACGGTGGGACCTCTCTTCCCCCCCGGCAGCGCGGTGCACACCTGTACGGCCAGCGTGGTCGACAGTCCCGTCGGCGACCTCTTGATCACGGCCACGCACTGCGTCATCGGCTCGCCCAAGGGGTACACCTTCGCCCCCGGCTATCACGACGGGGTGGAGCCCTACGGATCGTGGACCGTGGTCGGCGCCTATGTCGATCCGGAGTGGACCGAGCACCGGGCCCCCGAGCTTGACGTTGCCTTCCTCCGGGTCGCCCCGCACCGGGTCGACGGTCACGTCCGCGAGATCCAGGGCGTGACCGGCGGCAACCGGCTCGGCTCGGCGCCCTCGAAGCGCCAGGAGGTCACCGTGCCGGCCTACGCCATCGGCCGAGACGACGACCCGGTCACCTGCACGGCCCGGGTCTCCTACCGCGGCATCTACCCGGCCTTCGGCTGCAACCCCTATGTCGACGGGACCAGCGGAGCACCCTGGCTCGTGGATACGAAGCACGGGTGGGACGTCGTCGGCGTCATCGGCGGACTGCACCAGGGCGGCTGCTATCCGTGGACCTCCTACACCGCCCCCTTCGGTCCCGACACCGCTCGAACCTACGCCGGCGCCGCCCGGGGGGCCGAGACGCCCGCACTCCCCCCTCCCGAGAGCGACGGCTGCACCACCGGCCTCTGACCGCCGTCCCGAGCGGGGGGACATCCCCGCTCCGTGGCATCGCTCTGCCTAGGCTTTCTAGGCCTGCAGACTCCTGTCGGCGGCCGCGGGGCTTGACGGCATGGATCGGTTCGCCACCGCCGACCGAAAGGACCAAACCATGGACGAGCGTGTGAGAATCGGCATCGCCGAGGCCATCGGGACGATGATCCTCATCGTCGGCGGACCGGGGACGGCCGTACTGGCCACCGGGAACTTCTTCCCCAAGGGGTCGGTCGGCATCCTGGGTGTGGCCCTGGCCTTCGGTCTCAGCCTGCTGGTGGCGGCCTACGCCATCGGGTCCATCTCCGGCTGCCACATCAACCCCGCCGTCACGCTGGGCCTGTGGGTCATCGGCAAGACCAGGACCCGGGAGCTCCCCTTCTACATCGTGGGCCAGGTCGTGGGCGGTCTGATCGGTGCCCTCATCATCTTCATCATCGCCAAGTCCTCTGCCGTGGCCTTCAGCGCCAAGACCTCCGGCTTCGCCTCCAACGGGTACGGCGTCCACTCCCCCGGCGGCTTCAAATTGGGCGCGGTGATGCTGGCCGAGGTGTTCTTCACCGGCGTGTTCGTCTTCATCATCGCCTCCACCAGCCGCCTGTCCATGCCCGTTGGCTTGACGGGGGTCACCGTCGGCCTCACCCTGACGGTCATCCACCTGATCTCCATCCCCATCGACAACACCTCGGTGAACCCGGCCCGGAGCCTGTCCACCGCCGTCTTCCAGGGGAGTTGGGCCCTCAGCCAGCTCTGGGTGTTCATCGTCTTCCCCGTGGTCGGAGGCATCCTCGGGGGGGCGGCCTGGCGGGCCCTGCGGCCGGCGTCGGACGAGGAGACCGAGGAGGTCTCCGAGGCCGGGGCACCCGCCCCCTACGGTCGACGCCCGCAGCCCGAGTAGTCGTGGTACCCGGATTCCTCCCCGGTGACCAGGTGATCCGACCGGGGGCGGATCGGCGACTAGACAGTGGGGTGTGACGGCCCCGCGGTACGTCACACCCCCTCCCTACCGTGCCCACCATGACCAACTACGCAACCCAACCAGCCACCCTGTTCCATCCCGACGTCGAAGTCCGGGTGAGCAAGCGGAGGAAGAAGACGGCCGGGGCCCACTGGGAGGGCGACCGCATCGTCGTGGTGGTACCCGTCCACCTGCGGGGTGCCGAGCGCGACGAGATGGTCGAGGCCCTGTCCCGACGGATGATGCGCCACCGGCCGCTCCTCCACACCTCCGATGACGAGCTGGCCCAGCGGGCCCGCCTCCTCGGGCAGCGCTACCTCGACGGCGTCGAACCCTCCTCCATCCGCTGGTCCACCAATCAGAACAAGCGCTGGGGGTCCTGCACCATCCAGACCCGGGAGATCCGGATCTCCGAGCGGTTGCGGGTGGCTCCCGACTGGGTGCTCGACGCCGTGATCGTCCACGAGTTGGCCCACCTGTTCGAACACCACCACAACGCCGCGCTTCCGCCAGCTGGAGAACCGGTACCCGAGGCGCCGCGAGGCCGACCTGTTCCTCGACGGCTACGCCCTCGGTCTGCACATGCCCGACGCCGGCGAGGACGAGGACCCCGAGGCCGTCGACGGTGCCGGCGCCGAGGCCATCGACCGGCCGACGTGCGCCGACGCGGCCGCCGCCTACTGAGTGGCGATCGGACGGCTCCGACCTGCCGTTTTGTCTTTCCTTTAAAATCGACTTGATTAGTCGACTTTTGCTGTTTACAGTACGGTATGGCCCTCGCCTACCCCGACCCGGCGGCCGCCCCCCGATCCCCCTTCCCCCTTGGACTCGGAGGGCCGCCGGCCGGTCCGGGGGACCCGCTCCCCATCCCGGCCGGACCCCGCCGTCGGATCGACCTCCTGCCCATCGCCGAAGGGTTCGCCGTCTCGGCCCCGGCCATTTCCGAACTGCAGGGAGTCACCGAGCGATCCTGGGTCCTCCTGGCGGTGACCGACCTGTTCGAGGCGTGGGCCATCGGTTGGCCCCCGGGCGGGGGGATCGAGCTCCACGACCACGGTGAGTCCCACGGTGCCGTAGTGGTGGCCGCCGGGGCCCTGATCGAGACGACGGTGCAGTCCACGCCGCGGGGTGTGGCCGTGATCGGTACCCAGCGCTTGTCAGCCGGTGAGCATCACCGGTTCGGGCCCCACTACGTGCACGACCTCGTCAACGACGACGAGCAACCGGCGCTCAGCGTCCATGTCTACGGCCCCCGACTCACCACCATGAGCTACTACGGGCTGTCCGCTGCCGGGCGCCTCGACCGGGTACGCACCGAGGAGGTCCCTCCCCTCGGGCCCTTCGACGCCACCAGCGACCACGACCCGTCGTGAGCCCCTCGGCCGACGACCTGGTGGCCCGGGCCCGTCGCACCATCGGGCGGACCGCGCCCCAGGACCTGGCCGCCGCCGAGGCCGCCGGCAGCCTGATCGTGGACATCCGCCCGGCGGCCCAGCGGGCCGCCGAGGGTGACCTCCCCGGCGCCCTGGTGGTGGAGCGCAACGTCCTGGAGTGGCGCCTGGATCCGAGCGGTTCCCATCGCCTTCCCGAAGTCACCGACCTGGACCGTCCCGTCGTCGTGGTGTGCTCGGAGGGCTACGCCTCCTCGTTGGCCGCCGAGTCCCTCCACCGACCTCGGCTACCAGGCGGTCAGCGACCTGGCCGGCGGCTACCGGGCCTGGGCGGCCTGGAGCGACCACCAGGGCTGACTGCCGCCGTCTGGCCGGGGCATCCGCCCCAACGACGGCACCCCGAGCTCCGGGTTCTGGACTACAACGGGGGCATGGCCTACGTGCTGGCAGCCAGCGCCGCCTTCGTCAACGCCCTGACCTCGGTCCTCCAGCGCATCGGTGTGGAGACCGCACCGGAGTCGGACACCATGCACCTCTCGCTGATGAAGCACGCCATCAAGCGGGGCATCTGGCTCATCGGGTTCGCCCTCATGCTGGTGGTCTTCGGCCTGCAGGCCACCGCCCTGCGCTTCGGCGAGTTGAGCGTGGTCCAGCCGGTGCTCACCACGGAGCTGCTCTTCTTGCTGCTCATCCTGGGCGTGTGGTTCCGCTACCGACTCGGCTGGAAGGAGTGGTTGGGCTCGTTGATCATCGTGGCCGGGCTCGGCGCCTTCTTTCTCGCCGCCGATCCCCGGGGTGGCAATGCCATCCCCACCAACCATCAGTGGCTGGTGGCCTCGGCCATCCTGCTGTCCGTCATCGCCGGATGCATCGTGGCGGCCGGCCGGGGGCCGCGGTGGTGGCGGGCGGCGTCCTTCGGGGCCGCCACCGCGGTGACCTCGGCGTACACCGCCGCCCTGACCAAGGCCATCACCACGTACACCACTCACGGATGGGGACACGTGCTCACCCACTTCCAGCCCTACATGCTGGCCGTCTGCGGACTGGGCACGGTCTTCCTCCTCCAGAACGCCCTGCACGCCGGGCCCATCACCGCCTCACGGACCACCCTGGTCACGATCAACCCCCTGGTCAGCATCGTGCTGGGGATCACCCTCTTCTCCGACACCTTGCGGGGAGGGGCGGCGTGGGTCTCCCTCGAGGTGCTCGCCCTGGCCGCGCTGGTGGCCGGTGTGGTGGTCCTGGCCCGGTCCCCGCTGGTGGCCGGCACCCACGAGGCCGGTGACCTCGACGAGATGCTCGGGACGGCCCGCCACCGGGCCACCGACCCGGGACGGGTCGTGGCCGTCCTCCGCCTCGGCCGAGGGCGCCGTCGGTCGGTGCTCCGACCACCTGAGCCCACCCGCCCGGGTTCGGCCGATCAGCCGGTCAGGGCCTCCGCCCGCTCCCGGAGGGCCGGAGGCACATCGGATCCACCGGGCCAGGTGGCGTGCCAGGACCTGGCCAGGGCCTGGTTCAGACCGAGGAGATCGTCACCCAGCTGTTCCCGCATGGCCCCGAACAACGCCGCGGTGACCCGGGCATCGCCCAGGGCACTGTGGTGATCGTTCCAGCTCAGTCCGTAGTGGTCGCAGCATTCCAGCCAGGGTGGCCCGGCCCCGCAGGCCGAGGTGGTGCTGGGCCACCGCCAAGGTGTCGACGGTGGGCAGCACGCCCGGGACACCGCGCTCACCCCCGCTCCGGCGGCACTCGGCCCGCAGGAAGGCCAGGTCGAACCGGTCCACGTTGTGACCCACCACCACCCGGCCCGAGAGCAGGCCGGCCAGGTACGGTCGGATCCCGGTGAAGGTCGGGGCGCCGGTCACCATCGACGAGGTGATGCCGTGGATGTGGGTGGGACCGGGGTCCCGCCCCGGGTCGATCAGGGTGCAAAAGGAGCCCGTCTCCTGACCGGCCCGGTCGAGCAGCACCACTCCCACCTCGACGATGCGCTCCTCCTCGGGCACGAACCCGGTGGTCTCCACGTCGACCACGGCGAATCCGGGACGGAACTCGAGGCGGTGGTCCACGCCGCCCACCGTAGATCGGCGGTGTGACACCGCGGCGGAACCGGGACCGCCGATGAGCGGCGGCGAGTGGCGTCAGGCGCCGGCCCCGACCAGCTCCTTCAGCTCCCGGGCCACGTCCTCTTCATGCTCGTTCTCGTCCTCACGGGCCCGCTTCGGGCTCCACCGTCCCCGGTTGAGCCAGATGGTCGGGAGGAAGAGGACCATGCCCCCCACGCACACCCAGAACCAGTGCTGCCACTGCTTGGCCGACTTGGCCAGACCGTTCTGCAGATCGGTGAGCGCCGCCTGGTGGGCCGAGAGGTAGCTGAGCTCCTTCTGGTAGGGCACCACCAGTTTGGTCAGCTGGGAGTTGTACTTGAGCAGGAGCGCGGTGTTCTTCGGACCGATGAGCACCCCCACCTTGGCCAGGTTGGCCGCCGTGGGATTGGCGGCCAGGGCCGCCACCGCGGGGGCGTTGGCCGGCTCGTTCAGAACGCCGAGGAAGGCGGCGTGGGCCACGGCGAAGTCCACCGACGCCGGGTGGGCCGCCTGGAAGGTCTGGGCGCTCCAGCCCCCGGAGGGTGCGCCCGGGGCGCCCTCCGTGCCGGGAATGGTCTGGGTGGCGACCGGCTGGTTGTCGACGATCGGGCTGACCGAGGTGATGACGAGGGGCAGGAAGATGAACGAGATGCCCACCACCAGGCGCAGGATCCAACCCCACAGGGCCAGCCCCGTGCCCACCAGGGCCGGATTCTTCTTCTCCACCATCTCGGTGTAGCCGGCCATCCACGGGGCGTAGGTCAGCGAGATGCAGGAGGCCAGCACCACCTCGATGGCCACCAGCGTGTAGAAGCTGGTGTGAGGGTGGGTGGCCTGATTGAGGAAGACGATCAGGGTCACGATGGCTCCGACGGCACCCACCAACATGAAGGGCTTGCGCACCTTGAAGAGGTCGGAGAGCACCCCGAACACGATGAGGGCCAAGGCGTTGGCGCCCCAGTACCACTCGTTCAGATGGTTGGCCTGGGCCACGCTGAAGTTGAGGCCGTTGGGGTTCACGAACACCGTCGAGTAGTAGACGGTGAAGAAGGCCGACGCCGCGTAGTACACCAGGAGGAAGAGGGCGATGCCCAACGACGTGAGGGCCAGGTCCCATTTGAGGATCTGCTGCCACGGCTTGGTGGTGGCCAACAGGACCTGCTCGGTGGAGAGGCCCCGGGCCCGGGCTTCGACGAGGGCCCGGTCCTGGGCCGAGACCATCAACTGGTCTCGCAGCTTGGCCGAGAGGTCCTTCATGAGCACCAGGCACACCACGAAGACCACCAATGAGGTGATCCCCGAGATGATGAATTGGCTCTTCCAACCGGTGACAGGGGCACCGGCCAGGAAGTGGTCGAGGGTGTTGGCGGCCACGATGCTGGTCACCAGGCTGCCGGCCACCGGACCCACCGTCCAGAAGCCCATGGCCGTGGCCCGGCCCACCTGAGGGCTGAAGTCACGCACCATGGCCGGGGTGGCCACCAGGATGGCCCCTTCCACCAGTCCCAGGGCGCAGATGACGATGGCGAACCCCCACTCGCCCGAGGCGAGGGGAACGCCGATGGCCACCAGGAGGCCGATGATGAGCAGGCCGTAGATGATCACGTTGGCCCGCCCCAGCCTGTCGGTCTTACTGGCCGGCAGGGAGGCAAAGGCGCCGATGAGGTTGGAGATGATCACGATCCACACGTAGAAGGTGAAGGACATGTGGTAGTTCTGCAGGATGTTGGGGGTGACCCCGGTCTGGGTGTAGTAGGTGTAGTAGAGGACGATGGTGGCCAGTACGGCGAGGGCCAGATAGCCGGTCCGCTTCCCGTTGGTCGGATAGTCGTCGATCTCGTGCACGAAGAGGAACCGGAACAGCGGCCCGTGGCCGGCCGTTCCACCTCCGGCCGGTGACTGTGCGGGCACTGCGGTGTCGCTCATGCCGTCTCCCCCTGATCCTCAGGCTCTCGGACCCTCCCGGATCGCCCAATCGACCGTAGCGCAATGCGGCCGCCGAGCGTGTGAATGGCCCGGTGGGGCCAGTCACGCCCCATCGCCGCCGGAGGCGTCCGGATCAGTCGTCGAGCACGGCCGAGGCCACGAGCTCCTCCAGATAGCGGGTGTCCCACCACGAGATCTGGAGCTGCTTGGCCCGGCGGAAGTACAGCTGGATGTCGAATTCGACAGTGAATCCGATGCCGCCGAAGATCTGCTGGGCGGTGGCTGTCACGTCGCGGAACGTGTTGCAGGCGAACAGCTTGGCCATGGGAGCCAATTTGGCCACACTCCGGCTCTCCGAGCGGGCCCAGGCCGCCTCGTGCACCAGCACCTCGGCCCCGTCCACCGCGGTGGTGGCGTCGGCCAGATAGTGGGCCAGGGCCTGAAAGGCGCCGAGGGGCTTGTCGAACTGCTGACGATCCTTGGCGTACTGGACGGTGATGTCCATGGCGTACTGGGCTCCACCCACGGCCTGGGCGGCGGCCAGGATGATGGCCTCGTGCATCACGGCGTCCCAGGTGGACCAGCCGCTGCCCTCCGGGCCGATGCGGTCGGCCGACGTCACGCGGACCCGGTCGAGGTCGACCCGGTACTGGGTGTCCGAGGAGATGGACATCTGCTGGGTCAGGCTGACCCCGGATGCGGTGGGATCGACCAGGAACAGGTCGACGTCCGCCGGACCGTCACCCGTTCGGGCCAGGACCACGAGTCGGGTGGCGGCCTTGGCGAACGCCACGTGCCGCTTGGTCCCCGTGAGGAGCCAGTGGTCGCCGTCGACCACGGCCCGGACCTGGACGCCCCTGGGCCCGAAGCCGTTCTCCGGCTCCAGCCACGCCGGTGTGAGGACGGCCTCGCCGGTGACGATGCGCGGAAGCCACTCCTCCTTCTGGGTCTGGCTCCCCGCCCGGGCCAGGACCCCGCCGGAGAGGATGGAGCTCACGAAATGGGGGGACGGGGCCAGCGACCGTCCGAACTCCTCGTAGAGCACCACGCTCTCGATGGTCGACATGCCCGAGCCGCCGAACTCCTCGGGGAGCTGGAGGCCGATGAGGTCGAGGTGGGCCAGCTGCTTCCACAGGTCCGGCGAATAGCCGAAGGGATCGTCCTCCAGCTGGCGGACCACGCTCAGCGGGCTGGTGGTGGCACACACCCCCCGCACCGTCTCGCGCAGCATCTCTTGTTCCGGGCTGAATTGCAGGTCCAACATGGTCAGCTCTCCTGTTCGGGTGGTGCGAATTCTGGTCGGTGCGCCCCCCGGGGGGCCGGAGCTGGGGCGCTGGTTTGGGCGAGCGTGGCGTGAGCCGGCGGCGGCACGGCGATCACGGCTGCCACCGGTCGCCCCTCCGCTCCCAGGGGTTGTCGTCCTCGGTCACCGGCAGCGCCACCCGTGCCGAACAGGTGGTCTTGGCGTCGCCGTCCACGGAAACCGAGATGTCGATGGCCACCCAACCGCAGCCGGTGTCGTCCACGCCGGTGTCGGTCACCACGCCCCGAAACACCATGGTGTCGCCGGGGAAGATGGAGCCCAGCATCCGGAAGGTCACCCTCCGCAGACGGCCGTAGGGTCCGGTCCAGTCGGTGATGTACCGCTCGAACCAGCTGGCCAGGTTGGGCGTGTTGAGGAAGATGTCGCGGGTGCCGTTGCGGTTGACGGCGAAGTCCTTGTCGTGATGCATCGGCCGCCAGTCCCGGGCGGCCAGGGCTCCGAGCACGACCGTGGTGGCCGTCACCGGGTAGGCCAGCTCCGGGAGCTCGTCGCCCACCGAGACCGCGTCGAGCAGGCGACGGCTGGTGGTGGTCCCGCTCATGACCGGCCCCCCGTGGTCCGGGCCGACCCGTCGTCCGTTGCTCCGGCGTCCCTGCGGTAGCCGAAGCCGGTGTAGCTCTCCACGGCCACCAGCTCACCACGCTGGTTGTGGTACTCGACGTCAATCACCCAGAAGCGGCCGGTGCCCAGTTTGGTGGTCTTCTCGTCACTCACCGACCGCAGGATCTGACGGGTGACCAACCGGTCGCCGGGTCGGACCGGCTCGTGGAAGATGATGGTGTTGTCGCTCATCACCGCTTCGGGGAGTCCGAGGCCCTCCTTCAGGTCGAAGTGGATCTGCAGGGGCAGGGCCTGGGTGGTCCGGTCGGGGGCCCAGTGGTGGGGGCGGAACCACACCGACACCATGGTGGGCGGAGCGACGGGGCCGCCGGTGACCTCGTCGGCCACCGTCTCGTCCCAGAACAGGGGGTTGGCGTTCTCCACCGAGGAGCACGTGGTCCACACGTAGCCCTGCTCGACAGGGAACTCGCCCCGTTCCTCGTACTGCTCGACCCCGATCAGGCCGGCGATGTCGTCCTCGCTGATGGCGGTCACGCCACCACCCCCTTGTCTCGTAGCTCGTCGATGTGGGCCCTCGACAGACCGGCGTCGAGCAGCAGCCGATCGGTGTCGGAACGGGATGGGTCGCCCGCCACCACCGGATGGGCGGCCTGGGCCATACCGGCCAGCACCGGACCCACCTGACGGAAGCCGGTCGGGTGGGACCCGTCGGGTGGCGCCGTGACGGCGTCGACGATGGCACCGCGGGCGGCGAACTGCTCGTCGTCCACCAGCTCCTCCACCGACAGGACCGGCGTGACGCAGGTGTCGGACCCGGCCAGAAGGGCGACCCAGTCGTCCCGGGACCGGGTCCCGAACACCGCCCGGAAGTCGGCGCGGATGGCCGCCTGGGCGTCGTCGTCGAGCTGATGGTCGGTCCACTGCGGGCAGCCGAGGAGCCGGCACAGATTGGCGAAGAACTTGGGCTCGATGGCCCCGACGGCCAGCCACCCGCCGTCGGCAGCCCGGTAGGTGTCATAACAGGCGTAGCGCCCGGTGACGATGTTGCCGCCCGGGCCAACCGGGGCCCCGGTGGCCAGATGCTCGTCCACGGCCAGGGAGGTCATCCACAAGACGCCGTCGGCGATGGCCACATCGAGATGGGCACCGGGCCCGTCCGTTCCCCGGTCGATGAGGGCGGCCATGACGGCCAGAGCGGCCTGCAGGCCTCCGCCGGCGGCGTCGGCGATGGTGGCCCCGGACACCGGGGGGCCTCCGTCGGCCCGGGGCTCGGTGGTGGCCAGATAGCCCCCCACGGCCAGGTAGTTGATGTCGTGGCCGGCCCAGGCGGCGTGCGGGCCGTGCTGGCCGTACCCGGTGGTGGAGCAGAGGATGACCCGCCGGTTGACGGCCCCGAGGTCGGCGAATCCGATGCCGAGCCGGTCGACCACCCCGGGCCGGAAGCTTTCGACCACCACGTCGGCTCTGGCCACGAGAGCCAGGAAGGCGGACCGGCCTTCGGGGGACTTCAGGTCGATGGCGGTGCGCTGCAGGTAACGGGAGCCGCTGTAGGCGTAGAACGGGGGTTGGATGGCCTCGACCCCGCGGCCGGGCACCGCCCCCACCTTGACCACGGTGGCCCCGTAGTCGGCCAGGATGCGCGTGCAGCGCGCGGCCGGTCCCACCGTGGACAGGTCCAGCACGACGACGCCCCGCAGTGGTCCTCCGGGACCGTCGGGGGGACCGGCCGCCGGAGCGGCAGGGTCCGCGGTCGGCGCCATGGCGCGGGTGGTGGGCGTTTCGGTCACGGATGCGAGTGCGGTAGGGGGTGCCGAATCAGAAATTCTTGGGCAGGCCGAGTTTGCGGCGGGCGATGATGTTCTTCTGGATCTCCGAGGCACCACCGCCGATGGTGTCGATCACCGTGTAGCGGTAGGTGGACTCGGACCGGCCGGCCATGGGCCCGTCCTCGTCGCGCACCCGGATCTGGGTCCCCGGTCCCCCGATGTCCATGGAGGCGTTGGCCAGCCGTCGCGAGTACTCGGTGGTGAACAGCTTGTACTCCGAGGCCTCCGCGGTCGGCGGGGCGCCGCCCTGGGACGAGGCGAACACGAACTTGAGGCCCAGCACCCGGGCCACCTCGGCCTCGGTGTGGAGCTGGGCGATCTGTGACCGAGTCACGGCATCGTCCTTCAAGGCCTCCCCGTCCCGGGTGGCCCCCTTCACATAGTCGGTCAGGAGGTCCAGACGCTGGGCGATGGGCGAGTAGGTGAACAGTGTGAACCGCTCGAGGTCGAGGGCCTCGGAGATGTACTGGAATCCCTTGTTGAGCTCGCCCACCACGTACTCGTCGGGGACGAAGACGTCATCGAGGTAGACCTCGTTGGTCCGCTCGTCCCCCATGGTCCAGATCCCCTTCACCGTGATGTCGGGATGGTTCATGGGCACCAGGAAGAGGGTGATCCCGTGATGCTTGGGCGCGTCGGGATCGGTGCGGGCCCCCACCCAGTACCAGTCGGCGAAGTGGGCCGACGTGGTCCAGGTCTTCTGCCCGTTGAGGCGCCACCCGCCGTCCACCTTGGTGGCCTTCAACTGCATGGAGGCGGCATCGGAGCCGGCGTTGGGCTCGGAGTAGCCCACGGCGAACTCCACCTCGTTGCGGAGGATCTTGGGGAGGAACTCCTGCTTGAGCTGCTCGCTGCCGTGGCTGATGATGGTCTTGCCGATGATGCCGACGCCCTTGCCGATCTGGGGCCCGCCGCGGGCGGCCAGCGCCTCGTTCAGGAGGTACTCGTAGATGCCCTCGCCGGCCTTGCCGCCGTACTCTTCCGGCCAGGTGATGCCGAGCCACCCCTGCTCCCCCACCTTGGCCATGAACTGGCGGCGCAGCGGGGTGTCGACGATCTGCGCCATGTTCTCGCGGGTGACGTCGAAGACCTCGGGATCGTCGTTGGCGTCGAGGAACTCCTCGACCTCCTTGATGAACTCGAGCTGCTCGGGGGTGAACTCGAAATCCATGCTGGGCCTCCATGGTCCGGATGCGGTACGCCGCGGTGGTTTCCTGACTGACCGTCAGATACTGTGGACATCATAGGATGAGCGGACAGCAGGGGCCAGCGTCACCCCCCTGCGGCCCGGCATGGACCGGGGGACCGAGGCACGGCGGGGAGGTGGGTCGGACCCACGGAACCGCAGGTCCAGCAGGATTCGACCGTTCGCACCCACCATCAGAGCCGAAGGGACCACACGAGAGATGAGAGGCATCGTCAGCATCGCCGGGTACGTCCCCTATCGGCGCCTGCAGCGGTCCGCTGTGGCCCAGCTGTTCGGCTCGGGCGGCGGCAAGGGGACCCGGTCGGTGGCCTCCTACGACGAGGACACCACCACCATGGGGGTGGAGGCGGCCCGTCTGGCCATCCGGTCCGTCCCGGCCGCCGCTCCCGAGGCGCTCTGGTTCGCCACCGCCACCCCGGCCTACCTGGACAAGACCAATGCCGCCACCATCCACGCCGCCCTGCGCCAGCCCAGCCATGTGGCCGCCTTCGACTTCGGTGGGGCACTGCGCTCGGGCGTGGGGGCGCTGCGCTCCACCCTGGCCGCGTCGGGGACGGGGACGACCCTCGTGGTGCTGTCCGATCGGCGCGACGGCCTGCCCACCTCGGCCGACGAGGCGGCGGGAGGCGACGGGGCGGCCGCCGTCCTCGTCGGCGACGACGGCCCGGGAACCCACGTGCTGGCCGAGTACCTGGGTGGGGCATCGGTGACCGACGAGTTCCTCGACCGGTGGCGGGCCCCGGGTGACCAGCGGTCCAAGGTGTGGGAGGAGCGGTTCGGCGAGACCCGGTACGTCCCCCTGGGAGCCGAGGCGTGGGAAGCGGCCCTGAAGTCGGTGGGGATCGCCGCCGACCAGGTCGACCAGGTCGGTGTGACAGGCATGCACGGGCGCGCCGTCAAGGCCCTGGCCCGGACGCTCGGCCTAGGCGACGGAGTGCTGGTCGACGACCTCACCGGCAGCGTGGGCCAGGCCGGCACGGCCCATCCCGGACTGGTGCTGGCTTCCATGGTCGAGCGGGCCCAGCCGGGCCAGGTGCTGGCCCTGGTGTCCCTGGCCGACGGGGCCGACGTGCTGATGTTCCGGACCACGGGGTCCCTCAAGGAGTGGACACCCACCGAGACGGTGGCCGACCAGATCGCCGCCACCGCCGACCTCCCCTACGGCAAGTTCCTCAGCTGGCGGGGCATGGTCACGCCGGAGCCGCCACGCCGTCCCGAGCCGGCGCGGGTCTCCTCCACGGCGGCCTGGCGCAACGAGGAGTGGAAGTTCGGATTCGTGGGGTCGAAGGACCGGACGTCCGAGGCCGTCCACCTGCCCCCTTCCCGGATCTCCATGAAGGGTGGGGCCGTCGACGACATGGACCCGGTCGACCGGGCCGACACCGAGGCCACCATCGCCACCTACACCATCGACCACCTGTCCTACTCGGCCAGTCCTCCCATCGTCTTCGCCGTCCTCGACTTCGACGGTGGCGGCCGGTTCCCGTTGGAGCTGACCGATGTGGACCCGGCCACGGTGGACATCGGCGACCGGGTGGTCATGACGTTCCGCAGGCTCTACAC
Organism: uncultured Acidimicrobiaceae bacterium; assembly: GCA_963737625.1. Lineage (GTDB taxonomy): Bacteria > Actinomycetota > Acidimicrobiia > Acidimicrobiales > RAAP-2 > Bog-756. The sequence goes on along the minus strand of CAVTTK010000005.1, from coordinate 27,748 downwards.
CGCGGACGGCATCCACGACTACTTCTGGAAGGCCAAGCCGGTGCGCCGTCCCGCCGCCGCCGACGGCCCGCCGACGAGCTGAGCAGAGGAGACAGGCAATGGGATCGCATGGGATCAAAGACCGGGTGGCCATCGTGGGCATGGGGTGCACCCGCTTCGCCGAGCACTGGGACAAGAGCCTCGACGACCTGATCATCGAAGCGGCGGAGGACACGTTCGCCGCCGCCGGGGTGACCAAGGACGACGTCGACGCCTACTGGCTCGGCACCGCCCAGTCCGGCATGAGCGGGATCACCCTGGCCCGACCCCTGCAGCTGGAGGGGAAGCCGGTGACCCGGGTGGAGAACTACTGCACCACGGGATCCGAGGCGCTGCGGGCGGCGGCCTACGCCGTGGCCTCGGGCGCCTACGACGTGGCCATGGCCGTGGGTGCCGAGAAGGTGAAGGACTCGGGCTACCAGGGACTCAACGCCTTCCCCATCCCCGGCGACGGGACCGCCCGCACCCTCACCGCGGCCGCCATGTTCTCCATGGTGGCCCCGGCCTACGGGAAGAAGTACGGCGTGGGCGACGACGAGATGACCGAGGTACTGGCCCGCATCTCGTGGAAGAACCATCAGAACGGTGCCCGGAACCCCCGGGCCCAGTTCCGCAAGGAGGTCTCCACCGAGACCATCTGTGCCTCGCCGCGGGTGGCCGGACGCCTCGGCGTGTTCGACTGCGCCGGCGTGGCCGACGGCGCGGCGGCGGCCATCGTGGTGCGGGCCGAGGACGCACTCCGGTACACCGACAAGCCCATCTACATCAAGGCCCTCTCGTTCTCCGCCGGCAGTGGATCGGGCCTGATCGACCCGGAGTACGACTACACCTGGTTCCCCGAGTGCGCCCGGGCCGCCGAGGACGCCTACGCTCAGGCCGACATCACCGATCCCCGCCACGAGCTGGCCATGGCCGAGGTCCACGACTGCTTCACTCCCACCGAACTGGTCCTGATGGAGGATCTTGGGTTCGCCGAGCGGGGCACGGCGTGGAAAGAGGTACTGGCCGGCACCTTCGACCGCACCGGCGAGCTCCCCGTCAATCCCGACGGAGGGCTGAAGAGCTTCGGCCACCCCGTCGGGGCCTCCGGGCTCCGGATGTTCTTCGAGACGTGGCTCCAGCTGCGCGGCGAGGCCACGCCCGAACGGCAGATCACCACCGACAAGAAACTGGCCCTGACCCACAACCTGGGTGGCTATCCCGGTGAGATGGTGTCGTTCGTCTCGGTGGTCGGCACCGAGCTGGGCTGAGGCGACGGGGCCGAGGGCCCCGCTCGCTACGCCGGGACGGGCGCCTCCGCCTCACGCTCGTCGAGGAAGGCCCACCACGCATCGGCTCCCCGTCGGGCGGCATCGGTCACGTCGGCCGGGTCGGCGCCCAGCAGGGCCAGGGCGTCGAGGGCCCAGTCACCGTGGTCGGCCTCCATCGCCGCGTGGACATCCCAGAACTCCGTACCGGCCGCATCCATCCCGTACCACCGGCGCAGTCCCTCTCCCTTGGAGGAGGCGATGGCCCCGGCCTGGGTCTCGTAGGCGGCCAGGCCGGCCACCGCGGCCAGCGGACCCTCGGACACCAGGTCGGCATAGGTGGCCACCAGAGCCTGGGCTGCCGCTCCGGGCTCCGGGGCCGACGGGGCATCGAGGGAGGACGCGAACCGGTCGAACAGGGCCAGGTGGGGCTCGGGCCGACTCAGCTCGTCGTGCAGGTTCTGGCCGACGGTGGCCGCCGCCTCCACCTCCCCCTCGTCCCGCAGCTGCTCGACCACCGCGGTCAGCACGATGGGCAGCGCGGCCTCGAACACCCGGTAGTTGACGGCGTACCGGGCCAGCTCGTCGGCGGTCAGCTCCCCGGCCTGCCACCGCAGGTAGAACGGATGGCTGAGCAGGTCCCGCCCGTCCAGGGCGGAGGCCATGGCTCCGGACAGCGGGTGATCGGGTTGGTCGCCACCGGCGGTCCGGCCGGCGTCGGGGTTCGGATCGGGATGCACACTGAATGAGGTCATGCCGCATCCTACCCAGCCGGGGGCGGGCGGGCCCGGGAGGTTCAGCGGGCCAACGCGGCCTGGTTGGAGGGATGGGCGTAGCGACCGCTGATCCGGATGGGCAGGCCCGTCACGCCGTCGGGCAGGTCGCCACCCTGGTCCGGGTCACGGTCCTCTGCCGCGGCCAGGCCACGACGTCCGGCATCCGGGTGGAGGTAGCGGAGTTTGCGTTCCCGCTCCTCGGCCATCTGCCTCATGCGCACCAGGAGGGCCACGTAGGCGGCCAGCGCCAACCCGGACACCAGACTCAGCACCCAGGCCACCGTGGCCCCGGGAATGAAGCCGATGAGCAGGGTGCTGACCAGCACCATGGTCAGCACCCCCAGCGTGTCACGCCGACGCCGACGTGCCCGGTGGCGGGCGTAGGCGTCTGGGGGTCGGGACGACAGTCCGACCGGTCCGGGGTCCGCTCCACCGGGACTGTCGGGGCGGCGACGATCGGAGACGGTGCGGACACCGGGGGCGGCCAGGCCGTCGTCGGCGGGTCGGGCTTCGGCATCGGAGGGGTCACGCCCCAGAAAGGCCAGAGCCGGGCGCGGGAGTTGGTCCGCCCCCACCACGGACAGCTTGGGCGTCACCGGCGCACCGGATCCCCCCTCCCCCTCGGACGGGAGTACCGAACCGTCGACGGACCGGAGGCGAAAGGCCGGAGTGACGAGGGGCTGGGGGGCGGAGTGCTCGAGTATGCGCAGCTGGTGGTGGAAGTGGGAGATGGAGTTGATGCCTCCCACGGTCCGTGAGCGCCGCTTCAGCAGATTGGGACCCAGGATGATCATCCATGCAACCAGAATGATGATCACGAGGATCATGCACATCAACTCCTCGACTGTGCTGCCTAGGGAAAAAATTGTAACGAGGTCCAATTAGACAGTGGTGGATGCCTCCGGCGAGATGCCCGGACCGGCCGCCGGTGCCGGCACTAGGGTCGCCCGGTGCTCACCTTCTGGATCCTGATGGGGGTGGCCGGGGTGGCTGCCGTCGTGGACTGGGTCGCCGTGGCATCAGACAACGGCCGACTGGAGTACCTGGCTAAGCCTGCCGTGCTGGTCGCCCTGGTACTGGCGGCGACGGTCATCCCCGTCGACCACACCAACCTGGTCGACCGGCGGTGGTGGTTCGTGGCCGCGCTGGTCTGCTGCCTGGCCGGCGACATCCTGTTGATGCTGCCCCGGAACCTGTTCGTGCCCGGTCTGGCGGCCTTTCTCGTCGGGCATGGCCTGTTCATCGTGGGCCTGCTGCAGGCACCGGCACCCCCCGGCGTGCCCCCGTTCTCCTTCTCGGTCACCGGACTGGTGGTGGCCTCGGTGGCCGTGGTCGCCGTCGAGTTGGCACCCGGGACGCTCCTGGTGCGGTCACTGGTGCGAAGGGACGAGCGCGCCCTCCTGGCCCCGGTCTGCGTCTACATGGCGGCCATCGCCACCATGGTGGTGCTGGCGGTGAATGTGGGCGTGGTGGCCGCGGCCCTCGGGTCCGTCCTCTTCCTGGTCTCGGACACCCTGCTGTCGTGGAACCGGTTCATCCGCCCCATCCCTTCCGGGCCCCTGGCCGTCCATGTGACCTACCACTTGGCTCAGGGCCTGTTGGTGCTCTCGCTTCTCCACTGAGGACCCGAGACGCCCGGGGTGTCCCCCGTGCGGCCGCCGGCCCGGGGAGCCCTAGGCCGGGGGGAGGCAGCCGACGATGGGAGGGGACGTGGCCACGGCGCTTGAACTCGAAGAGGCCGGGCGGGCCCTCCCCCGGGTCGCCGACCACGCGTCGGCCGCCCCCAGGCGGTAGGAACGGGGGAGGACCCCGACCCAGGAGCACCGGCCCATGAGCCCCCAACGACCCACCGACGTCACTCCCATCGACCGCTGGGACCGTCTCCTCGACGGCCGGGTGGCCGTGGTCACCGGAGGTGGCGACGGCATAGGAGCCGCAGTGGCGCTGCTCTTCGCCCGACACGGTGCCCGGGTGGAGATCGCCGAGGTGGACCCCGACCGGGCCGAGCACTCCCGACGGGCCATCGAGGAGATCGGCGGCGCCGCCCGGAGCCATGTCGTGGACGTCACCGCACCGGCGGACGTGGAGCGGCTGGCCCGGGATGTCGTCGACCGCCACGGACGGGTCGACGTGCTGGTCAACAATGTCGGGGACTATCGACCGCTGGTCCGCTTCGAGGAGTCGTCCCCCGAGTCGTGGCAGGCCATGTACGACGTCAACCTGCTCCATGTGTTCGCCGTCACCCGGGCCTTCCTCGGGCCCATGCGGACCGGGGGGACGGGATCCATCGTCAACATCCACTCCGTGGAGGGGATGCGCGGGTACCCCGGTGACCCCGTCTACGCGGCCATGAAGGCGGCGGTCGCCCACTTCACCACCAGCTTGGCCGTGAGCGTGGGTCGCCACGGCATACGGGTCAACGGCATCGGACCCGACCTGACCCAGACCCCCCAGGTCGACTACCTCACCGGGTCCGAGGACCACGAGCGGCTGTGGCCCTCGTGGGCCCCGGTCGGACGTCTGGGCTGGCCCGAGGACCAGGCCCGGGTGGCCCTCTTCCTGGCCTCGGACCTCTCCGGCTTCGTCACCGGACACAACATCCCCGTCGACGGTGGCACCCGGGCCGGCGGTGGGTGGTTCTACTCCCCCGCCGCCCACCGGTTCGTCAACCGGCCCACCTCGCTGTGACCGGAGTACTCCGGCGCACCCCCCGTCTCCTCTGGCCCTAGGCGTGCCGGGCCCGGGCGGACCACCGACCGCCCCGCCGGTCGACCGTCACGTCGACGGCGAAGGCCTCGGACACGGCGGGGCCGGTGAGCACGTCGTCGATGGCGCCGGACGCCACGAGTCGTCCACCCCGAATGAGGGAGGCGTGGGTCACCCCCGGGGGGATCTCCTCGAGATGGTGGGTCACGAGTACCAGAGGTGGCACTGCGGGATCGGCGGCCAGCGCGCCCAGCTGTCCGAGCAGTCGCTCGCGCGCGCCGAGGTCGAGACCGGCGGCCGGCTCGTCCATCAACAGCAACTCGGGACTGGCCATGAGGGCCCGGGCCAGCAGGACCTGTTGCCGCTCACCCTCAGAGAGGAGACCGAACGGTCGCTCGGCAAAGCCCTCGTCGCCGAAGCCGGCGTCGGCCAGCAGGGCGCCGGCCTCGGCCCGGTCATCGTCGCCGTACTCGTGCCACCACGTCTCGAGGGCGGCGTGGCGCCCAGTGAGCACCACGTCGAGTGCGGGCAGCTCGGGACGCAAGGTCCGACCCACCGACGCACTGACCACGGCGATCCGCTGCCTCAGCTCCCGCATGTCGACCCGACCCAGCCGTTCGCCGAGGATCTCCACGGTGCCCGAGGTAGGCCACAGCGTGGAGCCCACCACCTTGAGCAGGGTGGTCTTCCCCGAGCCGTTCGGACCCAGGAGGGCCCAGCGCTCTCCGGCCCCCACCTGCCAACTGACATCGTCCAGGAGGGCCCGGCCGTTGCGGACCACGCGTACGTGCTCGAGACCGATCACCCGGTCCACGCGCAGGTCGGTCATCGAGGAGCGCCGGGAGGGCGGCGATCGGCTCGTCCTGTCGGGGCGTCGGACACAAGAGTCGCAGCATACGGCGGTGCTCGGTGACTCGAGGCGCTCGGGAGCTGCCCCGGCCGGGGTCGCCCGGGGTCATGTCCAAGGGACGGGGCGGGCCGCGGCTACACGTTGAAGCGGAACTCCACCACATCGCCGTCCTGCATCACGTACTCCTTGCCCTCCACCCGGGCCTTGCCGGCAGCCCGCACGGCGGCCACGGATCCGGCTTCGATGAGATCGTCATAGCTGACGATCTCGGCCTTGATGAAGCCCCGCTCGAAGTCGGTGTGGATGGTGCCGGCGGCCTGGGGCGCCGTGTCGCCGATGTGGATGGTCCAGGCCCGCGACTCCTTCTCCCCGGCGGTGAGGAAGGTCTGCAGACCCAGGGTCCTGAAGCCGACGTGGACCAACTGCACGAGTCCGGACTCGTCCTGGCCGTAGCCGGCCAGGAGCTCGGCGGCGTCCTCGGGGTCGAGGGCGGACACTTCGGACTCGATCTGGGCACAGACCACGACCGCCTCGGCCGGAGCCACCAGGGCGGCCAGTTCGGAGCGCAGCTCCCGGTCGTCCAGGTTCCCCTCGTCCACGTTGAAGACGTAGATGAACGGTTTGGCACTGAGCAGGTGCAGCTCGGCCAGCAGGTCCGGGTCGACCTCGCCGGCACTCACCGCGGCGGCGATGGTGCGCCCGGCGTCGAGGATGGCGTGTGCCTGTTCGGCCGCCCGGAGGGCCGGTACCAGCTCGGGCTGTTTGCGGGACTCCTTGGCCAGTCGGGTGATCCCGTTCTCCACCGTCTGCAGGTCGGCCAGGATGAGCTCGGTGTTGATGGTCTCGATGTCGTCGCCGGGGGCGATGCGTCCGTCCACGTGGATGACGTCGGGATCGGTGAAGACCCGCACCACCTGGCAGATGGCGTCACTCTCGCGGATGGCCGCCAGGAACTTGTTGCCCAGGCCCTCGCCCTCCGACGCCCCCTTGACGATCCCGGCGATGTCCACGAAGGTGACCATGGCCGGCACGATCTCCTTGCTGTGGAAGAGCTCGGCCAGCCGGTCGAGGCGGGAGTCGGGGACGGCCACCACCCCCACGTTGGGCTCGATGGTGGCGAACGGGTAGTTGGCCGCCAGCACCTCGTTGCGGGTCAGGGCGTTGAACAGGGTCGACTTCCCCACGTTGGGGAGACCGACGATGCCGATGGACAGTCCCACGGGTGGCTCCTCGATGGTCGTGCTGGGCCCGCCCACGACACGGGCCAGGGCACGAGCGTAGGTGATGGTCGCCCGGGCCCGAACCGGGAGGGCCCGCCGTTGGGCCGAGGGTTCACCGGCCGGGCCGGGCGCCGGCGGGTGCCCGTCCGGTCAGGTGAGCGACTTGATCAGGTACTCGCTCATGGTCGAGCTGCGCAGTCGGTCCATGTCGAGGCAGGCGTCCACGCTGGCGATCATGCGGCCCACGTTGGCCTGGAGCTCGTCGGGCGTCGTGGCGTTGAAGAAGAGCATGGGGTCGGCCACGTGCGCCGTCGAGGGCCACCCCTCCTCCACGATGCCGCCGATGTCGGGGCCGCCGTCGGTCAGTGAGCGCACCACCTCGTTGCGCACGTACCGGGTCCGGGGCTGGAGTTCCGCCGAGACCGGGGACTGGGTGCCGTGCCACCGGGTGATCCACTCGTGGTAGCCGAGCCCGGCGGGTCGGTGGATGAGGGCCACGGTGAGAACACCGGGAGAGCGGTCGCCGTCGGGCCAGTCACGCGGTCCGGCGTACTCGGTCGTCCCGTAATCGTCGTAGAGCGACTCGGTCACCAGGTAGGCGGCCCAGCGCCTGCCCAGGTCGGACACGGCCTCTTCGACGCCACCCCGGTGCTCGTAGCTGTCCAGCCACACCGAGATCTGCGCCACATGGGGCTCCTCGCCCTCCGGCGGTGGGGCGGGCGACGGCGCCGGGGCAGCATCGGCATCGTGGACGTTGACGGAAAGTCCCCTCACCCCGGACGCCAGTAGCCGGGGCACCGTCTCCCCCAGCAGACGGTCCCGCAGTGCGTCGCCGGCCTCGGGGGACCCGTCGCCCCAGGCCAGGATGATCACCTTCTCCATGGCCCGGTCCGGACCGGCTCAGCGGGACGTCGGGGCGGGCACGCGGCAGGCGCCGTCGATGTCGAAGACCTGGTTGAACCGGCCCAGAGCCAGCCACGACCCAACGCACAGGGCCAGGTCCACCAGCTCGTCGTCACTGAAGCTGTCGTGCAGGCGGTCCCAGAAGGCGTCGTCCATGCCCAGATGGTCCTGCGAGTAGCGCTGAGCGAACTCGGCGGCCATCCCCTCCCGCGGGCTGAGGCCGCTGAGGTCCCCTCGCCCACCGACGGCCTCGTAGAACGACTCGTCGACCTCGCCCGGGTCGTCGGACCGTCCCGGCACGTCCCGGGCTGTCCGCCAGTCGATGCAGATGGCGCACTGGTTGATGCGGGCCATGGTGGTCCGCGCCGCTTCGAACTCACGCAGGCTCAGCGACGACCGTTCGTACACGGCGCTGCTGTAGGCCCCCGCCGCGGCGGTCAGGGGTGGGGCCAACTCGGTCCACACGTAGACCAACGGGTCCTTGTCCACCGGCACGGTCACGCGGGGCATGGCTCTCCCTCTGCTCTCTGGTCGGTCCTCCCCGCACCCCGGTCCACCCTGGACGGGCCGTGTTCACCCGGGGCCCGGATGTGTTCGGGCCCGACGTTACCGCTCAGACGACGGCCGGTGCCGCAGCCGGCAGGCGGCGGACCGTCCTGCCGGCCAGGGCCGTGAGGAACTGGAGCCACTGCCGCTCACCCATCAGCCACAGCCACAGCTCCCGACCGTTGGCCACCACGACCTCGACGAACTGCTCACGACTCATTCCCGCCGGTTCCAGGGCCGGCTGCCACCACCGCCAGAGCCATAGGCCGATGCAGATGTCGTCGGAGAAGCCGACCCGCCAGTCCTGACCGTCGAGGAGGGCGTCACGGAGCCCGGTCTTCAGGTCCTCGGGCTCGGTCGGTAGCTCCAGCCTGGGACCCCCTTCGACCTCGAACACCGTCATGGTGCCCACCCTACCGATGTCCCGGAGCCGAAACCGGACCATTCCGGGCCGAGCAGGGACAACGACACAAATCGGAACACAACCTTCATATGTCCGGTGGTTCCGGGGTGCCGACCGGGCTGCAATGTTGCAGTCCACCGACCGGGTGTCATCTACCGCTCGTGCAGGACGGGAGCCCGGTCGCTGTCCTCATAGGAGGCGACGTGATCGGCGTAGTCGATGAACAGCGGGGCGTCGGGATCGAAGGGGCGACGCAGGCTGTCAAAGGCGATCCGCTTGTCGAAGGAGTCCAACTTCACCAGCGCCTCGGGATTGTCCAGCTCCCGGAAGTCCAGGCGACCCCGGGCGTTGTCCAGCGCTCTCCGTCCCCGCTCGGTGCGCACCAGGACACTGCTCCACCCGTCCATGGAGCCCACGCTGCCCACCGAGAGGTCCGCGCCGCGCCCCAGGAAGTCGGCACACTCGTCACAGCCCTTCAGCGCCGCCCCGTGGAAGTTCTTGATGGGCTCGTCGACGGCCAGTTCACCGTCGCGGTACTCCACGATCATCCGTCCCCTGATCACGTCGACCTTGCTCACCCGCTCCAGATCGATGCCCCGGTCCTGGTGGAGCAGCTGCAGCATGAGTCCCTGGTAGTCGAAGCTCTTGGTGCACAGCAGGGCGATGGTCAGCACCACCGAGTCGATCCGGTGGGCCCCGGTGGGCCAGCGTCGCGACTGCATGGCCCGGATGCCCTGGATCTCACAGGGCGTACCCACCACGGCGATCCTCGGCTTGGCCGGCAGGTCGTACTTGGACAGGTCCAACTCGGCCAGGGCCATGGTCTGGTTGTAGTAGCTGCCGGCGGCAGCGGTGATCTCCTGGGCCGTGGTGGCGATATGGGCCACTCCCTTCCACGGCTCGTCCGGATCGTCGCTGGGCCGGGTCACCAGTGCCCCGTCGATCTCGCCGCCGGCCAGGGCGGCGATCAGCAGGGCCGACACCACGCCGCCGTCCTGGGCGTCATCGGGTCGGGCCCCGGCCCGCACGGCGTAGGCGTCCATCACCGCACCCAACCCGTCTCCCGGCGGACCACCGGTGATCTTCCAATAGTTGTCGGCGGCGTCCGCCCGGACCACCGTGCCCTCCTCGGCCAGGCCACCGTCCGGCGCCTCGCCGGTCACCGTGGAGGGCGGCCAGAGGGCTTCGTAACGCAGTCCGCCCCGGGGGCAGAAGTCCCAGCACAACGAGCAACCCGTGCACATCTTCACCAGCTCGGGCAGGTCGGTGTCCTCATCGATGCCGATGGAGTTCGACGGACAGGCGGCGACGCACGTGCCGCACTGGATACACCGGTCGGCGTCGATGACCCCGGCCTGCAACTCCCAGAACCACGTCTTCCCCGGCGGTTCGGCGATTCCGTTGATCTCGTCGCGGATCCGATAGGCCTTCACCGGCCCGGGGCCTTGTTCTTCGCCGCCGCCTTGGTGGCCGGAGCCTTGGTGGCACTCAAGGCCACCGGTGTTCCCGTGCCCTCCTCGGCCAGGGTGCGACGCAGGTCGTCGTTGGGTACCCGGCGGGCCCAGTTGTAGAAGGGCTCGTCGGCCCGTCGCTCGGACTGGTAGCGACGGACCACCCGCAGGAGGGCGTCGGGCACGTCGTTCACCGGCCGGGCGTGTTCGATCCAGTCGATGAAGGCGGAGCCGGCCCCGAGCGAGCCGCCCATGCCGATGTCGACGGCCTCGGCCAGGTGGTTGCCCACGTGGGCCACCTCGCCCCGGAACCCGATGTCGGCGATCTGGGGTTGGGCGCAGCTGGCCGAACATCCCGAGAAGTGCATGCGGATCACGCCGGCATCCTCGTTGGGACCCGAGCGCCCTCCGGGCACCGGCGCCGCCCCGACCGGCTCACCGGCCAGCTGCTCGTCGAGGAACCTGGCCCACTTGACGGCCCGCTCCTTGGTCTCGACGATGGCGTACCGGCAGAACTCACTGCCGGTGCAGGCCACCACTCCCCGGGAGAACGGACCGGGGTACGGGGAGTACTTCTGCATCAGGTCCTCGTCCAGCATGGCGTCGATCCGATCCTCGGGGACCCCGGTGAAGGTGATGTTCTGGTCGGTGCCGATCCGCACCGTTCCGTCGCCGTAGGTCTCGGCCAGACGGGCCGCCTCCACCAGCTCGAGGCCGTTCATCCGCCCGACGGGCACCGAGCAGCCCACATAGAACAGGCCGGGCTCCTGTTGCGGGTGCACCCCGACGTGGTCGCCCCGGTAGCGCTTGGTCAGGTCCTCGCCGGCGGGAATCAGCTCGAACCGGGCCCGCTTGGCCAGCTCCTCGCGGAAGCCCTCGGGTCCGAGCTCCTGGACCAGGTAGCGCATCCGGGCCAGGCCCCGGTTCTCGCGGTTGCCCAGCTCGCCGAAGAGCTGGGCGATGGCCCGGGTCACCTCGACAGCCTGGCCCTGTCCCACGAACACGTCGATGTCCGAGGCCATCCGCTCGCCGTCGGACAGCCCGCCCCCGGCCAGCAGGTTGAAGCCCAGCGTGCCGTCCTCGGACCGCGCCGGCCACAGCCCGATGTCGTTGATCTCGGCCTGGGCGCAGTCCTCCACGCATCCCGTCACCGACATCTTGAACTTGCGGGGGAGGTTGGCGTACTCCCGGTTGCCGGTGAAGAACTCGGACACCTGGCGGGCGATGGGCAGGGCGTCGAAGGCCTCGTGGGCGTCCACGCCCGAGACCGGACAGCTCAGGACGTTGCGGGCCGAGTCGCCACAGGCCTGCACCGTGGTGAGGCCGACGGCGGCGAAACGCCGCCAGATACGGGGGATGTCCTCGATGCGGAGCCAGTGGATCTGGACGGTCTGGCGCGTAGTGAGGTCGGCGTAGCGGGAGCCGAAGACCCGAGACTCGGTGCCGTCGGGACCCTCGCCGAAGGCGTCGGCCGCCACCCCGATCTCGCGTATCTGCGGGGCGGTGAGGAACCCGCCGGGGACCTTGACCCGCATCATGAAGGCGTCCCCGCCCTGCTTTTGCGGATAGATCCCCGCCCACTTCAGTCGCTCCACCTCGCCGGGCACCTTGGCGATGCCCGCCGGTCCCTCCTGGGAGTAGGTGTCGATGATGGCGTCGACGATCTCCAACGGATGGCGCTCGAGCTTCCACTGCTCGATCTCGTTGAGCTCGCCCTGCGTCCGGTAGGGATTGACGAAGGGCATGGGACGCTCCGTCCCGCGAATGTTCAGCCCATACAGTTCATCACGGTCTTTAGGCATCTCAGGAACGCGGCGGCGTGGGGGATGCCGTCATCTCAGACGTGCAGCCCGCACTCGACCTTGTCCGAGTCGGACCAGCGGCCGGCACGGGGGTCCTCCCCGAACTTCACCGGACGCGTGGTGGGCGCGCACCCGATGGAGAGGTACCCCTTGGACAGCAGGGGATGGCGGGGGATGCCGTGGTCGGCGCCGTATCCGGCGATGTCCTGTTCCGTCCAGGTGGCGAGGGGGTTGATCTTGACCATGCCCCAACCCTCGTCGTAGGCGACGATCGGTGCTTCGCGGCGGGTGGGGGCGTCGGCCCGCTTCAGTCCCGTGATCCACGCATCCTTGCCCTCCATGGCCTGCTTCATGGGACGGACCTTGCGGAACTCGCAGCACTGGGCGCTGCCGCACGGCCAGTCTTCGGCGCCGGCCACCGGCTTGGTCACGGTGAGGTTGAGGTCGTAGCGGTCACGGATGGTCTCCACGTACTCGAGCGTCTCGGGGAAGTGCGACCCGGTGTCGAGGAAGACGACCTCGATGCTGGGGTCCACCTGCACGGCGATGTCGATGAGGACTGCCTCCTGAAACGACGACGCCATGGTGAGCTTGGAGCCGAACCGGTCGACGGCCCAGGCCACGATCAGGCCCGCCGGCGCAGTCTCGAAGGCCGCGGACTGCTCGTCCATCTCCTCCTGCAACCGCATCAGTTCTGATGTGCTGGCCATGATGCTCACCTTCAGATCCCTCTCAGTTCTCTGCTTGCCACGTCCGCTTGACTGGGTGCATCAACCCCACCACAGTTGCCGCTCACTGCTCCTACCGCCACTGCTTCCGATACCCCGGCCGGTGCCGATTCTCCCGGCCCGGGCCCTGCTGCCTCCTACTCCACACCGCTCGGACTACTCCACAACCCTCTGATCACCCATCTCATTCCACAACTCGATCCACAACCGTCGTGCCCGGGCCACCGGCCCATCCAGCCCGTCGGTCCAAACCATCGGAGAAGTGCCTGGCAGTCGACCTGTATCGGGTCATGCTGGAACAGTACATCCGACCCCGGAGACTATACATGAGTAATCAGATCAAGTTTTGCGAGAATCCAGGCCTATCCGGTAGGAAATCATGCGCTGGCCGGTGGTTTGAGGGTGCCCGGACCCGGTCCGGCCTGTCGGGAATTCTGTGGTCATGACGCCACCGTCCGAGGCCGCGGCCGGGGGGACGGGGGGAGGCCAGGGGAATGCGGGCGGACAGCGGGGGCGGCCGGCTCCCGACTACCCGGTGATGCTGTCCCTGGCCGGGCGGCCCTGCCTGGTGGTGGGGGGTGGGCCGGTGGCGGCCCGAAAGGCGCGGGGCCTGGTGGCCGCGGGCGCCGTGGTCACCGTGGTCGCCCCCCGGGCCAGCGCCCCCATGGCGGAGTTGGTCGGGGAGGGCTCGGTCGCCCTGGAGCTGCGCCCCTACGGAGACGGGGAGGCGGGCCACTACGACCTGGCCGTCACGGCCACCGGCGACCCGTCGGTCGACGGCCTCGTCGTGGCCGACGCCACGGCGGCGGGGGTACTCGTGAACAGCGCCGATGGGGCCCGCCCCGGCACCATCCAGCTCCCCGCGGTCCTCAGGCGGGGGCCCGTGACCGTGGCCGTGGCCACCGGCGGCGGCAGCCCGGCGCTGGCCCGGTGGCTGCGGGACCGGATCGCCGACGCCCTTCCGCCCCAGCTGGCCACGGTGGCCGACCTCGTCGACGAAGCTCGGAACCAGGTCCGCGCCTCGGGGCGGTCGACCGACTCGGTGGACTGGTCCCGGCTCCTCGACCGGGTCGTACTCCCCCTGGTGGAGGCCGACCGGATCGACGAGGCCCGGTCTGCGCTCCGAGAGGCGTGGGAGCAATCGCTGACGGATCCAGGAGGAAAACCCGCAGAGGCCCCTGGGTAAGGTGGGGCCCATGACTCCGGAGTCCGCGCTCACCCTCGACGAGATCGACCTCTCGGACCTGGCCTTCTGGGCGCGTCCGTGGAGTGAGCGGGAGGGTGCGTTCCAGCTGCTCCGGGCGGAGCGTCCCCTGGCCTTCTTCGAGGAGCCCGACGCCACCCTCACCTCGGCCCTGGCTCCGCCCCCGGGCCCGGGCTACCGGGCCGTGACCCGCCACGATGACGTGGCCGAGGTGAGCCGTCACCCGGAGATCTACTGTTCCGGCCAGGGAGCGGTGAGCATCCTCGACCTGCCCATCGAGATGGTCGAGTACTTCGCCGGGATGATCTCCACGGACAACCCCCGCCACGCCCGGCTCCGCCGCATCGTCTCGGCGGCGTTCAACCCCCGACGGATCAAGAGCATCGAGGAGAACATCGAGGAGGTGGCCGACCGGGTCATCGCCCGGGCGGCCGGCCTGGGCGAATGCGACTTCGCCACCGAGATCGCCACCCCGTTCCCCCTCGAGATCATCTGCGACATGATGGGCGTGCCGCCGTCCCAGTACGCCACCGTGCTGCGCTGCTCCAATGTCATCCTGAGCGGCGGCGACCCCGAGTACTCCCCGCAGGACATCGACCCGGTGCTGACCCTCCTCAACGCCGGCCAGGAGCTCACCGATCTGATGACCGAGCTCAGCGCCTACCGGGTCGACAACCCCACCGACGACCTGACAACCGCCCTCATCTCCACCAACATCGACGGTGAGGCCCTGACGTCGGGCGAGCTGGCCTCGTTCTTCATCCTGTTGCTGACGGCGGGCAATGAGACCACGCGCAACTCCATCAGCCACGCGCTGCTGGCCCTCACCGAGCATCCCGACCAGCGGGCGCTGTGGCAGGCCGATCCCACCACCATCGCCGCCACCGGTGTCGACGAGGTGGTGCGGTGGGCCTCCCCGGTCATCTGGATGCGCCGCACCGTCACCGAGGACACCGTGCTCTCCGGACAAGAGCTCCGGCCGGGGGACAAGGTCCTGCTCTTCTACAACTCGGCCAACCGGGACGAGGCGGCCTTCGATAATCCCTACACCTTCGACGTACGCCGCTCGCCCAATCCCCACTTCGGGTTCGGGGCCGCGGGGCCGCACTTCTGCCTCGGCGCCCACCTGGCCCGACGCGAGATCGACGTCATGACCCGGGAGCTGCTGCTCCGACTGCCGGACATCGAGGCCACCGGCGAGCCCGACCGGCTGCTCTCCAACTTCATCAACGGCATCAAGCACCTGCCCTGCCGGTTCACGCCGGCCTAAGGGGAGCCACGGCGCGGGCTCAGGGCTTGGCCACCATCACTACGGCGGCCACCACCAAGACGGCCGAGAGGGTGACGGCCAAGAGGACCACCCGCAGACACCGGGCCCGGAGGTCGGCCCCCGGATCGGGCGCCGACCCGACGCCCTCCTGCGCACCTCCCGTCGGGGTCGCCTCGCCGTCTCCGCCCTCGTCGACCGACGACGGTCCGGACCACGAGGACACGGCGGTCTGGAGGTGCCGCTCTTCCGGCCACAGGTACATCTCGGCCGAGACGGCCACCACGGCCCAGGCGATCAGGCCCATGGTGATCCACCCGTCGGAGAACGACCAGTCGCCGTGGCTCATGGCCATCAGCGAGAGCCCCAGGACGGGCACCAGGAACAGGGATCGTCCGGCCCAGTTCACCCCCGGGCGGTAGTAGCGGCGGACGGCCTCCCGGTCCGGGCCCGACCGGCGGAGGGCCCAGGCGTAGGCGCCGGCGATCACCAGCGCCCCCAGACCGACCGCCGCTGCCAGGACATGGGCCAGCAGGACCACGTCATAGGCGGCGTCCCGGGCATGGGTGACCGCCTCCACGAACCCGTCCGTTGCCGTCATCGGGGCGATTCTCGCACCGAAGCCACGGGCCGTCGGCCGGTCGGGCTGGCACCTACTTCGCCCGCGAGATTGCTACGCTCGTTAGAGGACCGTCATCTTCACCCCCAGCATCCGGGTCGGAGGAGGGCGTCGACGATCAGATCGAGGTGGCGACCAACGTGCGCAGACAGACAGTAGAGACGAGCAGGGGCCACGCGCAGCACTGATGAACCAACTCCGACTTGACCCCTTGACCGGCCGCTGGGTGGTGGTGAGCACCGAACGAGCCACCCGCCCCCAGGCCTTCGCCCCACGGGCGGCGTCGATCCAGGCCGACACGTCCGGGCCCTGCCCCTTCTGTCCGGGCAACGAGGAGCAGGTGACCCCCACGCTGGAGACCAGGGACGCCGACGGGAACTGGCTGGTGCGGGTGGTGCCCAACCGGTATCCGGCCTTCGAGGGGAACGCGCCCTTCGTGGTCACCAACCGGGGTCCCGTGTTCACCCAGGCCACCGCGGGCGGCATCCACGAGGTCATCGTGCTCTCCCCCGACCATCAGAATTCGTGGTCCATGTTGAGCGACGAACAGACCACCGCGGTGATGACGGCCATCAGCGAGCGGATCGGGGAGCACGCCTCGATCCCCGGCCTCCGCTACAGCCAGGCCATCGTGAACGCCGGTCGGGAGGCGGGTGCCTCCATCGAACACCCCCACGGTCAACTGCTGGGGATGTCCTTCGTGCCCCGCGAGCTGGTGGAGGAGCAGGCCGGCTTCGCCCGCTTCGCCGGACGCTGCCTGTTGTGCACGGCCGTCGACGCCGAGGAGAACGTCAACCACCGCGTGGTCTATGCCGACGAGCGTGTCCTGGTGATCTGCCCGTTCTGGAGTGGGGCTCCCTACGAGATGCTGATCATCCCGCGGGCCCACGGGCCCCACCTCCACCACAGCCCTCCCTCCGACCTGGTCGCCGTGGGCCATGCGCTCAAGGTTTCGCTCGGGAGGTTGCGGGAGGTGGTGGGGGACGTCGCCTACAACCTGGTCTTCCACTCCGCCCCCTACCGCGCCCCGGAGCCCTACCACTGGCACGTCCACGTGGTGCCCAAGCTGACCACCGTCGCCGGATTCGAACTGGGCACCGGCGTGATGATCAACATCGTGAACCCCGAGCAGGCCGCCGAGGAGTTGGCCGTGTCGGTTCCGATGGCCCACGCCGGCTGACAGCGGCCCGCCACCGTCCGTCCGGCCCACCTCGGTGGCCCTCCGGAAGGGCGACGCCTCAGGCCATCTCGTAGCACTGCGAACCATACGGGGCCAGGGTGACCCGGTAGGGCTCGGTGCCGATCAACGGGAAGGCCACCCGCCCCAGCAGCTCGATGGGCTGGCGCCCGGCCCAGCGCTCCACGTGGAGCTCGGCCGGCTGGGCCAGCCGCGACAGGTTGTGCACGCACAGCACGGGGTTCACCGGACCCCGCTGGGCCTGGTCGGGGGCTGAGCGCACGAAGGCCAGCACCGAGGGGTTGGCCGACGAGATGACCTCCAGCTCGCCGGTGCCGAGGACGGGGAACTCGCGTCGCACGGCCAGGATCCGGCGCATCCAGTGCAGGAACGAGCTGGGGTTGCGCTGTTGGGCCTCGACGTTGACGGCGGAGAACCCGTAGACCGGGTCCATCAGCGGTGGCAGGTACAGCTGGGCGAAGTCGGCCCGGCTGAAGCCCCCGTTGCGGTCGGGGGTCCACTGCATGGGCGTACGCACCGAGTCGCGGTCGCCCAGGTAGAGGTTGTCCCCCATCTGGATCTCGTCGCCGTAGTAGAGCACCGGGCTGCCCCGCAGGGTGAACAGGAGGTAGAAGAGGAGCTCGGACAGCCGTCGGTCACGGTCCAGCAAGGGGGCCAGCCGCCGCCCGATGCCCATGTGGCGTTTCATCCGGGGGTCCTTGGCGTACTCCGAGAACAGATAGTCCCGTTCCTCCTCGGAGACCATCTCGAGGGTCAGCTCATCGTGGTTGCGCAGGAAGATGGCCCACTGGGAGCTGCCCGGGGCCTCGGGGGTCTGGGCCAGGATCTCGGTGATGGGATAGCTCTGCTCCCGGCGCACGGCCATGAACAGCCGGGGCATCAGCGGGAAGTTGAAGCACAGGTGGCACTCGTCGTCGTCCCCGAAGTAGTCGGCCACGTCGGCCGGCCACCCGTTGGCCTCGGCCAGGAGGATGCGCCCCGGGTAGTTGTCGTCCAGCTCCTTGCGGACCCGGCGGATGAAGGCGTGGGTCTCGGGCAGGTTCTCCCCCGCCGTGCCGTCCTTTTGGAAGAGGAAGGGGACGGCGTCGAGACGGAAGCCGTCGAGGCCGAGGTCGAGCCAGTAGCGCACCACGTTGAGCATGGCTTCGGCCACTTCGGGGTTGTCGTAGTTGAGGTCGGGCTGGTGGGAGTAGAAGCGGTGCCAGTAGTACTGGTCGCGCTGGGCGTCGTAGGCCCAGTTGGACCGCTCGACGTCGATGAAGACCACCCGGGCCTCGGGCCAGCGTTGGTCGTCGTCGTTCCACACGTACCAGTCGGACTTGGGATTGTCCCGGCTCTGGCGGGACTCGAGGAACCAGGGGTTCTGATCGCTGGTGTGGTTGATGACCAGGTCGGCGATGACCCGGATCCCGCGGGCATGCGCCTCCTCCAGGAGGCGCTGCAGGTCGTCGACGGTGCCCGATTCGGGGTGGACCGAGTAGTAGTCGCTGATGTCGTAGCCCCCGTCCCGCAGGGGCGAGGGGTAGAAGGGCAGCAGCCACAGGCAGTCGACCCCGAGCCACTGGAGGTAGTCCAACTTGGCGATCAGGCCCGGGATGTCCCCGACCCCGTCGTTGTTGCCGTCGAAGAAGCCCCGGATGAGCACTTCGTAGAAGACCGCCCGCTGGAACCACAGGGGATCCTCCTCCGGCAGCGGCAGGGGCGCGTGCTGGGACACCTGACTCGTCAGGCCCCCGAGAGGAGCGAACGGAACGGACAGCGCGGCAGCCCCGGGCGATGATTCAACAGTCACCTTGGCACGCTACCTCTGCCCGTGTGACCCGACGGGGAACCTCGGGGGTCAATCCGGTGCTTGGGAGGGGGGCGTCGTGGACGAGGGCGCGCCCCCGGGCATGAGCCGGGCCAGCACCCGGTCGGCGGCCTGATAGGGGTCGAGCCGCCCGTCCAGCATGGCCCCGCTGATGTCGTCCACGCCTCCGCCGGCCACCACGGCGTCGGCCTGCTCGGACAGTCGCGCCACCAGGATCTGGCGGAACTCGCGCTCGAGGCGCTCCCGGCGCTGGAGGGCCAGGGTGCCGTGCTCGATCTGGTGCGCCCGATGCTGGCCGATGGTGGACCACAGCCCCTCGACGCCATGGCCCGTGGAGGCCACGGTCTCGACGATGGGTGGTCGCCACGGTCCCAGTTCGGTGAGGTCCAGCATCAGCTCGAGGTCCCGCCGGGTCTCCCGCGCCCCGGGGCGGTCGGCCTTGTTGATCACGAACAGATCGGCGATCTCCAACAGGCCGGCCTTGTTGGCCTGGATGGCGTCCCCCCAGCCGGGATTGACCACCACCACGGTGGTGTCGGTGGCCGCGGCCACTTCCACCTCCTGCTGGCCCACACCGACCGTCTCGACCAGCACCACCGGCATCCCCACCGACGACAGCACCCGGACGGCATCGGGAACGGCCACCGCCAGGCCCCCGAGGTGGCCGCGGGTGGCCATGGATCGGATGTAGACGCCGTCGTCGAGGGCGTGACTGGGCATGCGCACCCGGTCCCCGAGGATGGCGCCCCCCGAGTAGGGGGACGAGGGGTCGACGGCCAGCACCGCCACCTGGTCGGGCCCGTTCAGCCCCTGGAGCCGGGCCAGCGTGACCAGCCGGTCGGTGAGCGTCGACTTGCCCGCCCCGGGGGCCCCGGTGATCCCCACCGTGTACGCGTCCCCGGGGCTGGTGTAGGCCAGGCCGGCCACGGCCCGGGATGCTGGCCCACCCCGCTCCACCAGGGACAGCAGGCGGGCCAGGGCGGCCTGGTCCCCAGCGCGGGCGGCCTCGAACAGCACGGCGGGATCGGTGGGGAGGGAGGCCGGCATGGAGAGTCGAGCGTATCCGGCGCCGGGCCGAGCCTAGGCCCGGACGACGTGTGCCCCGAGCGAGGCCAGCTTGGTGGCCAGGTCCTCGTAGCCCCGGTCCACGTGGTGGGCGTCGGTGATGACGGTCTCCCCGTCGGCCACCAGCCCGGCCAGCACCAGCGCGGCTCCGGCCCGCACGTCGAAGGCCCGGACCGGGGCCCCCGACAGCGCGTCCACCCCCCGCACCACGGCGTGATGGCCCTCGGTGCGGATGTCCGCCCCCATGCGACGGAGTTCCTCGACGTAGCGGAACCGACCGAAGAACAGGTTCTCCGTCACGATCCCCACTCCCTCGGCCACGGTGAGGAGCGTCACCAGCAACGGCTTGTAGTCGGTGGCGAAGCCCGGATAGGGCAGGGTGGCCACATCCACCGACTGGAGCCGGTCGGAGGGGTCCCGCGCCGCCCGTAGGCCGTCGGGCTCCTGGGTGATGCGGATCCCGGCGGCCGACAGCTTGCGGATGAGCATGTCCATGTGGTCGGGGCGACCGTCCTCGATGACCACCTCGCCACCGGCCAGGCCGGCGGCCACCATGAAGGTGGCCACCACCAGCCGGTCGGGGATGACGGCGTGACGGGCCGGATGCAGGACGTCGACCCCCTCGACCTCGATGCGGGAGGTACCGGCCCCGGTGATCCGGGCCCCCATGGCGTTGAGGAAGGCGGCCAGGTCGATCACCTCGGGCTCCCGGGCGGCGTTCTCGATGACGGTGGTCCCCTTGGCCAGGGTGGCGGCCATGAGCACGTTGTCCGTCCCGGTGTGGCTGGGGTACTCCAGCACCACCCGGTTCCCCACCAGCCGGGGCCGGGCGGCGACGGTGGATTCGACCCGTCCCTCGACGTAGCCATGCGAGGAGGTGAAGGCCGCGCCCATCGAGGTGAGGGCGTGGAGGTGCATGTCGATGGGCCGGGGACCAAAGTCGTCCCCCCCGGGCAGGGACACCTTGGCCCAGCCGTGACGGGCCAGCAACGGGCCGAGGACCACCACCGAGGCCCGCATCTTCTCCACCAGTTCGTAGGGAGCCTCGGGCACCACGGAGGCCGGCACGGTCACCACCAACTCGTCCGGGGTGGCCCCGCGGCGGACATCGACGCCCATGGCTCCGAGCAGCTCCCCCATGATGTCCACGTCGGTGATGAGGGGGACGTTGGTCAGCACGTGACGTCCCTCGGCCAGCAGGCAGGCCGCCATCAGCTTCAGCACCGAGTTCTTGGCCCCTCCGGCCCGCACCGCGCCCGCGAGGGGGCCGTTGGGAGTGACGACGAAGCGGTCCACGGGCACCAGTATGGCCCGGGGA
This sequence comes from uncultured Acidimicrobiaceae bacterium, assembly GCA_963737625.1. Lineage (GTDB taxonomy): Bacteria > Actinomycetota > Acidimicrobiia > Acidimicrobiales > RAAP-2 > Bog-756. The sequence continues at coordinate 6,596 of CAVTTK010000005.1, read as the reverse complement.
GCGGGCGGCGCGGCTGATTGTCCCGCCCTCCACGGCCAGGCCAGGACACCGCTGTCGGGCGGTCCGCCGCCTCCGCCAGCCACTATCGTCTACTTCGTGACGACGACACCCCAGGCCCCCGACCGCAACCTGGCCATGGAACTGGTGCGGGTCACCGAAGCCGCCGCTCTGGCCGCGTCACGCTGGATGGGTCGGGGCGACAAGGAGGGGGCCGACGGCGCGGCGGTGAACGCCATGCGGATCGTGCTGTCCAGCGTCTCCATGGACGGCGTGGTGGTGATCGGCGAGGGCGAGAAGGACCACGCCCCCATGCTCTACAACGGCGAGCGCATCGGGGACGGCACGCCGCCCAAGGCCGACATCGCCGTGGACCCCATCGACGGCACCACACCGACGGCCCTCGGCCGGGGGGGCGCCCTGGCCGTGATCGCCGTGTCCGAGGAGGGCACCATGTTCGATCCGGGCCCGTGCGTCTACATGGAGAAACTGGCGGTCGGAGCCCGGTCGGCCGGGTGCATCGACATCACCATGTCCATCGAGGACAACCTCAGTGCCGTGGCCAAGTCCAAGGGCACATCGGTCCGGGACCTGGCCGTGGCCATCCTCGACCGGCCCCGACACGCGGAGTTGATCGCCTCGGTGCGCGCCACCGGGGCCCGGATCCGGCTGATCACCGACGGGGACGTGGCCGGGGCCATCGCCACCTCGTGGCCCAACACCGGGGTGGATCTGCTGGTGGGCATCGGGGGGACCCCCGAGGGCGTCATCGCCGCCGCCGCGCTCAAGTCGATGGGCGGGGAGATCCAGGGTCGGCTGTGGCCCCGTGACGACGGGGAGCGCCAGGCCGCCATCGACGCCGGCTACGACCTCGACGCCGTCCTCACCACCGATGACCTGGTCCGTGGGGACAACTGCTTCTTCGCCGCCACCGGCATCACCGACGGGGAGCTCCTCCACGGGGTCCGCTACGACGAGTTCGGCGCCACCAGCCAGTCGCTGGTCATGCGGTCCAAGTCGGGCACCGTGCGCCTCATCGAGGCCCGCCATCCCCTCCACAAGCTGGCCGAGTACAGCGCCATCGAGTTCGGCTAGTCCGGTCCCTCCCCACCGACCGGCCCCGAAGCCGGACCGGGGGTTGCACGGGAACGACGCGGCGTTGCCGGAGGAGTAGATCTGGGTCGAGGCGTCCAATGGCCGACAGCCTGGGCGCCAGTTCGACCACGTTCACCGTCGAGGACACCGTGGCCGCCCGGCCCGGTAGCAGACCGTGCGGGCACTCATGTCAGCCCGTCGGCCGGAGCCGGGCTCAGGCGGTGGAGGAGGAGGCGGTGGCGTCCACGGCCTCGAGTCGGACCTGGGCGCGCCGCAGCTCGGCCTCGGCCTCCACCAGCTCGGCGTCGGGCTGGTCCGCCTCACCGGGAGCCGGGCCGGCTCCCGAGCTCCGTCCGGCGGCAACGAGCTCCGCCACCCGCGCCTCGGCGGCGTCGAGGGCCACCCGGGCCCGATCGGCGTCGATCTCCTCGGCCAGCTCGGCCACGCCGATCAGGAGGGAGACGCGGGTCCCCGAGGCCACCGGCTCGCCGTCCTGTCCCACCACGCCCTGTTCCACCTGGACGAAACCGCCGTGCACGGCCACCCGCTGCTCCTCGCCCTCGTCGGGCACCACGCGGACCACCCCGGGCTCCACGGTGCCCACCAGGGGCGTGTGGCCGGCGAGGAAGGTGACATCGCCCTCACCGGTGCGGAGGATCACCTCGGAGGCGAGACCGTCCACCAGGACGCGCTCGGGGGTGACCAGGTTGATGGTGAAGAGGTTGGCGTCGGCCATGGCTCGGTCCGGACCCGATCAGTCGTTCTCGAGGGCGTGGGCCTTGGCCAGGGCCGACTCGGCCCCACCCACGTTCAAGAAGGCCTGCTCGGGGACTTCGTCGAGGTCCCCGTTGACCAGGGCCTCGAAGGACTCCACGGTCTCCTCCACCGGCACGGTCACACCCTTCAGACCGGTGAACACCTCGCCGACGTTGAACGGCTGGGACAGGAAACGCTGGATCTTGCGGGCCCGCGTCACGGTCACCCGGTCCTCCTCGGACAGCTCGTCGAGCCCCAGGATGGCGATGATGTCCTGGAGCTCCTTGTACCGCTGCAGCACCCCCTGGACCCGGCGGGCCACGTTGTAGTGGCGATCACCCACGATCTCGGGGGCCAGGATGTTGGACGTCGACGACAGCGGGTCGACCGCCGGGTAGATGCCCAGCGAGGCGATGTCCCGGGACAGCTCGGTGGTGGCGTCGAGATGGGTGAACGTGGTGAACGGTGCCGGGTCGGTGTAGTCGTCGGCCGGCACGTAGACGGCCTGCAGGGAGGTGATGGACCGGCCCCGGGTGGAGGTGATCCGCTCCTGCAGCTGGCCCATCTCGTCGGCCAGGGTGGGCTGGTAGCCCACCGCCGACGGCATCCGGCCCAGCAGGGTCGAGACCTCGGACCCGGCCTGCACGAAGCGGAAGATGTTGTCCACGAAGAGCAGCACGTCCTGGTTCTTCACGTCCCGGAAGTACTCGGCCATGGTCAGGGCGGCCAGGGCCACCCGCAGCCGGACGCCCGGGGGCTCGTCCATCTGGCCGTAGACCAGGGCGGCCTTCTCGATGACGCCGGACTCCTGCATCTCGATCCACAGGTCGGTCCCCTCACGGGTCCGCTCCCCCACCCCGGCGAACACCGAGACGCCACCGTGGTTGGTGGCCACCCGGTTGATCATCTCCTGGATGAGCACGGTCTTGCCCACGCCGGCCCCGCCGAACAGGCCGATCTTGCCACCCTGTACGTAGGGTTCGAGGAGGTCGATGACCTTGATGCCCGTCTCGAACATGACGGCGCGGGGCTCCAGGGTGTCGAAGTCCGGGGCCGGCCGATGGATCTCCCAGTGGTCCTCGACCTCGCCGATGGAGTCGGTGTCGAGCGGCTGGCCCAGCACGTTGAACACGTGGCCCAGCACGGCGTCGCCCACCGGCACCTGGAGGCCGTGGCCCAGGTTCCTGACCTCGGCCCCGCGGGTCAGGCCGTCGGTGGCCCGGAGGCAGATGCACCGGACCCGCCCGTCGCCGATCTGCTGGGCCACCTCGGCCACGATGATCTCCTTGCTGCCCTCGAGGGTCACGTCCACCTCGACGGCGCCGTTGATCTCGGGGAGGGAGTGGGGCGGGAACTCGACGTCGATGACCGGTCCGGCGATGGCCACCACCCGTCCCGAGGGGAGGGTGTCGGCCCGGGCCGGCTCGGACGAGGTGGGCTGGGGTGCGGTGGTCGTCATGATGGTGTCGTTTCCTTACGTGGGTCAGCAGGGGCGATGGTTCGTATCGCACGGGGGGAGCGAGGGCCGGCCGGTCGGGCACAGCGGGCGGGCGGGATCGGTGGAAGGGCGTGGTCCATCGTCAGGCCCTGGTCTCGATGATCAGGCCGCCCGTATCGTCCGCGGTCCCGGCCCGGAGGGCCTCGGCCCCACCGACGATCTCCATGATCTCGGTGGTGATGGAGTCCTGACGGGCCCGGTTCATGATCCGCGAGTACTTCTTGATCAGCTCACCGGCATTGTCGGTGGCCGCGGCCATGGCCCGCTGGCGGGCGGTGACCTCGGAGGCGGACGCCTCGAGCAGGGCGCCGAAGATCTCCGTCTCGGCCGCCCGGGGGGCCAGCGTCTCGAGCAGGATGGCAGCGTCGGGTTCGAACTCGGTGTAGCCCTTCGGACCTTCGGACTCGGCCGGGGCGGCCTCGTCGGTTTCGGCCACGGCGCGGGGATCCACCAGGGGGAGGAGCTGTCGTACCTCCACCTTCTGGGAGCCAGCGGACAGGAAGCGGGTGGTGACGATCATGACCTGGTCCACCTCGCCGTTCACGAACGGGGTGAGCACCGCCGCGGCCACCGCCCGGGCGTCGGTGAAGGTGGGCCGCTCGCTCATGCCCGTGAACGACTGCTCGATGTCCTGGCCCCGGTAGCGGAAGTAGCCCTGGGCCTTCTTCCCCACCGTGAACAGCCGCCACTCGGTCCCGTCGGTGTCGAACCCGTGCAGGAGCTTCTCGGTGGCCCGGAACACGAACGTGTTGTACCCGCCGCACAGCCCGCGGTCGGCCACCACCGAGAGGACGGCGACCCGCTGGACCTGCTCGGGCGTGCCCAACAGGCGCCCGGCGGCGTCGGGGTCGCCGAGTGCGGTCTCCAGGACGATCCGGTTCATGCCCTGCTGGTAGGGCCGCGCCGCGGCGATCCGGCCCTGCGCCCGGACGATCTGCGACGCGGCGATCAGCTCCATGGCCTTGGTGATCTTCTTCGTCGACTGGATGCTCTTGATCCGTCGACGGAGGATCCGTTCCTGACCTCCGGCCATGGGTCAGTCGCCCTTGCCGGTGTCGAACGACTCGGTGAACTTGGCCAGGGCCGTGGCCAGCGCGTCGCCCTCGGGCAGCTTCCCCGAGTCGCGGATGCCGTCGAGGATGTCGGCGTGGTTGGCCCGGAAGTAGCTCCGGACCTCGATCTCGTAGCGCTGCACCTCGGAGACGGGGACGTCGTCCACGTAGCCCTCCGAGCCGGCGAAGATCACCAGCACCTGCTCCTCCACGGGCACCGGGGCGTTGAGGCCCTGCTTCAGGAGCTCGGTGAGCCGGTAGCCCCGGTCCAGTTGGGCCTGGGACACCTTGTCCAGCTCGGAGCCGAAGGTGGCGAAGGCCTCCAGCTCGCGGAACTGGGCCAGGTCCAGCTTCAGCGTGCCCGACACCGCCTTCATGGCCTTGATCTGGGCGGCGCTACCCACGCGGCTGACCGAGATGCCGACGTTGATGGCCGGGCGAACGCCGGCGTAGAACAGCTCGCTCTCGAGGAACACCTGGCCGTCGGTGATGGAGATCACGTTGGTCGGGATGTAGGCCGAGACGTCCCCGGCCTTGGTCTCGATGATGGGCAGCGCGGTCAACGAGCCCCCGCCCTCCGCCTCGGACAGCTTGGCCGCCCGCTCCAGCAGGCGGCTGTGGAGGTAGAAGACGTCGCCGGGGTAGGCCTCGCGACCCGGGGGGCGACGCAGGAGCAGGGACATCTGTCGGTAGGCCTCGGCCTGCTTGGACAGGTCGTCGTAGACGATGAGGGCGTGCTCGCCGTGGTCCATCCAGTGGGCCCCCATGGCGCACCCGGCGTAGGGGGCCAGGTACTTGAACGGGGCCGGGTCGGCCGCGCCGGCCAGCACCACGACCGTGTACTCCAGGGCGCCGTAGCGCTCCAGGGTGGCCACCGTCTGGGCCACCGAGGACTCCTTCTGGCCCACGGCCACGTAGATGCACTTCACCCCCAGCCCCTTCTGGTTGAGGATGGTGTCGACGGCCACGGTGGTCTTGCCCGTCTTGCGGTCGCCGATGATCAGCTCGCGCTGGCCCCGCCCGATGGGGGTCATGGCGTCGATGGCCTTGATGCCCGTCTGGAGCGGCTCGCTCACCGGCTCGCGCCGCACGATGCCCGGGGCCTGCACCTCGAGGCGACGGGTCTCCGTGGTGGCGATGGGCCCCTTCCCGTCCAGGGGCTCGCCGAGGGCGTTCACCACCCGGCCGAGCAGGGCGTCGCCCACCCGGACGGAGAGGATCCGCCCGGTGGCCTTGACCAGCTGCTCCTCCTCCAGGCCGGTGTCGTCCCCGAGGATCACCGCACCGATGGTCTCCTCGTCGAGGTTGAGGGCCAGGCCCTCGGTGCCGTCCTCGAACTCCAGGATCTCGTTGACGGCGGCACCGGGCAACCCGGTCACCCGGGCGATGCCGTCCCCCACCTCGACGATGCGGCCGACCTGCTCGGTCCCCACCTCGGGCGTGTAGTCATCGACGTACCGCTTGAGGGCGGCGGTGATCTCGTCGGCGTTGATGGTCAACTCAGCCATCGGTTGGGTCCCTTCCTTCTGGAATTCGGTAGGCCGCCTCGGAGACGAGGAGGTGTTCCTTCAGTTCGTCGAGCCGGTGGCGGGTGCTGCTGTCGACCAGGAGGTCGCCCACCTGGACCACCACACCGCCCAGGAGCCCCGGGGCGATGGTCACCTGCAGGTCGACCGGGTTGCCGGCCAGCACGCCCAGGGCCTCGCTCAGTTGGCGGCGTTGGTCCTCGTTCACGTCGGTGGCGGCCTGGACCCGGGCCACCCGCCAGCCCCGGGCCCGGGCGGCGTCCTCGACCAGGGCGTCCAGGGTGGCCACGATGTCCCGGGCCCGACCGCCCCGCACGGCATAGGCGGCCAGCCGGCCGGTGGCCGGGAGGACCTGGTCCCCGAGAAGCTGGGCGATCACCTGCTGGCGGACCGTGACGGGCAGGTCGCGGTCGCCGAGGGCACTCCGCAGGCGCCGGTTGGACTCGACGGTCCGGGCGAAGCGGAACAGCTGGTCCTCGATCTCCTCGAGCTCGGGGACGCTCACCGACTCGAACACGGCGGCGGCGTAGCCCGACACCCGGTTGCGCGAGGCCATGCGGCCGAGGACCTCCTCGACGTCCGGATCGGCGAGGCTGGCCGGCGGCCGTGCCGCGGCATGGGCCACGCGGCTGGCCAACCAGTGGAACGAGGCGGTCAGCTCGCTGGCCGGTA
>CAVTTK010000004.1:0-105612 GCA_963737625.1 uncultured Acidimicrobiaceae bacterium | reverse complement strand
ACCAACCCACCACCAATTACTCAATCAACCTCGACGGCCGCACCATGCTCCCCGGCGGTGTATCCCAGATGGGGCCAGTCCGCACTGGACCTCCATCCAACTTGTGGCTCCTCTGCCCCCATCCCCCTCGCGGTGGAGGAACTTACTCCCCACATTTAGGAGGGGATCTTCACGGCAGCAAGGATCTTCGGCACCAACCACCGAGCCACCCACAAGGCCCCGTGTGGTAGGTAGTGGACACCGTCCGCGTGGACGGCCAGCGTCGGGGCCGCCAAAGACCCCATCCCGTCCACCACACCAGGGCAGGGTGGGCCCGCGGGACACACCCGCGCCGACAGATTGACGACGGTCACGCTGGTCGGGTGACGGGCGGCAACGTCGCGTAGGAGTGCGTTCATCTTCTCGTAGTCCAAGTCCCCGGCCGACGGAGCGGTGATGCTCCCACCGTGCACCCGCGGTGGTTCGAGCAAGAGTACGACCTTTGCCCCGGTGGCAATGAATTGCTCAACCCGAGTGTCCATGCGCTTCATCATCACTACAGTCCACTGAGGGGTCCCGACTTCCAGCACGTTGCTTCCCGGCGTGTCGACGATCGGGGCCGACTCCTCAGTACTGCCCCAGACGATGATGTTCGGGGTGCCGCGACGAAGAGCCGACGCCTCAGCCGCATGCACCTCGGCCGGGCAGCGCCGGCTCCCGGCGGACAGGTCGACTGTGCTGTAGTAATGGGGCGCGATTTCACCGCTCACGATGCCGCAGGCGATGACCGCCCCGTTGACCACCTGCACACCGTAGGAGGCACCGACGGCTGCGAGCCCCACCAACAAGGTGCATGAGGTCGAATCACCCATGACCACCATCCGAAGCGGCGGATCGGCCGGTTGTACCGCCGGAGGGTGACTCGACCGGTAGGTGGCGCGCAACGTTGCGATCTCGCTCGCCGACGGTGACGTACAGTTGGAGCCCGATTTCGCCACGGCAACTGCTCCGACCACGGCTGGCGGGGTGTGGCGGACAACGAGCGTGCACATGGCGAGGCTCACGATGGCGAGGACGCACCCCATGACCACACTCGCCCACCGTCGGGCGCGCAGCACCGGCGAATGACGGATGGGATTCTCTACGATCCAGTAGGTGCCGATCGCCGCCGCCAGGGCGACCACCAGCAACACCAGATTGTCCCCCACCGGCAGGCTCGACACCCCTCGGCGTTCGGCGGCGATGATGAGGATCGGCCAGTGCCACAGGTACAACGAGTACGACACAAGACCGAGCCACTGCAGAGGTCGTTGCGCCAGCAGGGCCTCGGCCCCCCAGCGCGGCCGGGCGGTGCCTCCGGCGATGATGAGACCGGCACCGATCACCGGGATGGCCACCAGCCACCCGGGGTAGACGGTGGAGGAGGTCAGGGCACATGCGGCCACCAGGATCCCCGCCAGTCCCAGCCACGACGTGACCGCCGCCACCGACGGCGTCACCCGTCGCAGGCCGCTGCTGGACACGGCGATGAGGCCCCCCAGAGCAAGCTCCCAGGCCCGGGTGAACGGGGAGAAGAAGGCCCACGATGGATCGGTCGGCGTCAGCGCGATCGACAGCGCGTATGAGGCCACGATAGTGGCGCCTAGCACGATCCCGAGCCGGACCTGAAGCGATCGACGGGTGAACATGCCGGCCAGAATCACAAAAATCGTCGGATAGACGATGTAGAACTGCTCCTCGACGGCGAGCGACCAGAAGTTCTGGAGCGGCGAGGGGGGAGCCTGCGAAGCGAGGTAGTTCGTTGCCGAAGCGGCGAAATGAACATTGGACAGGAACAGTGATGCCCACTGGCCGTCGACCGCAGTCGTTCGACCGGTGACCGAGCCCACGAAGCGGTAGGTGGCGGTCACGGTGACCAGGATCACCAGGGTGGCGGCCGGGATGATCCGGCGGGCTCGGCGCCCGTAGAAGGCGAGGATGGAGGTACTCCCGGTTGAGGCGCGCTCCCGCAACAGTACGCCGGTGATGACGAACCCGGAGATGACGAAGAAGACGTCCACACCCACGTACCCGCCGCGCACGCCCGGGACGCTGGCGTGGTACAGGACGACCAGCAAGATGGCTACCGCCCGCAAGCCCTGGACGTCAGGGCGGAAACGGCGGTCGCCGGGTGCAGTGCCGGACTCGTCCATCACTGCGGCCGAACGGTCGTCGGCCATCACCGTCATCGCGGCACCATCGTACCGGGATCGGGTTGGGCCCGATCAATGCCCGACCGCATCTGAGTTGTCCCCGCCCGGGTCCAGCCGGGCGGGATCCCGACCGACCCCGTCATCATCGCTGATGGCTCAGACTGAGGCGCACGAGATCAGATCGAGCGTGAGCACCCTCGGTGACCGAGCCCCGCGATTCCCAGCCGCAGAGCGCCTCGATCAGGAGGCGGACGGCCGCTCTATCGTCACGGCTCGCTGCCAAGAGGCCCTCGAGATGCAGCTTGAGGACGCGCCGCAGCGGACTCCGCTCATCCACTGCGGTGTCGAGCCCTTCGAGAAGTGCGTCGCAGCCCAGCATCCAGGCGAGGCGGACGGCGCTCGGCAGGAGTTCCACAGCACCGTCACGTTCGACGAAGTTCACCAGCGGTCCGGCCGACTGGAGGGTCTTTACGGCGGCGTCGAAGTTTCCCTTGTCCCGCTCCCACTGCGCGACCACCAGAGCGGCTCCGAGAACGTGCTCAGGATCGGCGTTATCCGCTGAGGGGATGCGGATAGCGACCACGCTCGTTGTGCGGCGCTCGGGAATGAACCGTCGATCCGCCAGCTTCGACGCTGGAGTCGGGTCGGGTGCCAATCCATTTCCGGGGTTCAACATCGGATCCCCTGACAGGATTCGATGCTCCATCCCTTGGAGCTCCGGCCCAGGCTCGATGCCGAGTTCCTCGACCAGGTGCGCACGGGCCTGCTGGAACGCCTTCAGCGCCTCGGCCTGCTGCCCGGTGCGGTAGAGCGCCAGCATGAGGAGTGCCCACATCGGCTCGTCGGCTGCATGTAGCTGAACCAGCGCTCGGAGCTGCGCCACTGGTGGCTCGATGTCGTCGAGCGTCAACTCGGTGGCCAGCAGGCCGCGTAGCGCGTCGACCCTTAGCTGTTCCAGCCGGGTGCTCTCGATCTCGAGAGACGGGCATCCGACGAATTCGGCATAGGGCCGGCCCCGCCAGAGATCGAGTGCACGCTGGAATGCGCCGAGTGCGGCGCTGGGCTTCCCCTGGGCAAGCGCCTGGTGTCCGTCGGAGATCGCTCCCACGAACACCCTCTCGTCCAAATCGGAGGGATCGAGATCAAGGCAGTAGCCGGACGGTCCGGTCCGGATCCACTTCCCGTCAGGGAGCGCACGTCGCAGGCGTGCAACATGGGACTGGAGCGTTGCACCGGCCCCGTCCGACACCGCCTCCGGCCACAGACCGGCTATGAGCTCGTCGGTTGAGACTTCCCGGCCAGGAGTGAGCCCCAACAGCGCGAGCAGGCGACGCGGCATCGATCCGCTGATCGTGACGATTCCGTTGTTGCTGACGACCTCGAGAGGGCCCAGTACCCGCAACTCCACACCGGAATCTTACGAAGGCACTGATCCCGCTGCACCCCTCTCCGCTGGGCTGCAGTGAGCTTGCAGCCCGGTTGCAGGCCCTGGGCACAGGCTCACACGATTGAAAGGGAATGACGAAATGACGACTGGAGTAGACGGAACTGAGGGTCTCGTGCGCCCTCGACGGCACAGCGGCACGTTCGGGGGGCGCACACGAGTCCCCGGCACAGATCTCGAAGTTGCTCCGCTCTGCCTCGGAGGGAACGTGTTCGGCTTCACCTGCGATGAGCAGCAATCGTTCGCCGTGCTCGACGCGTACTGGTCGGCCGGAGGCAACATGATCGACACAGCCGACAGCTACCGCTCGTTCCTTGGAACAGACGGAGGAGAGTCGGAAACGATCATCGGACGGTGGATGGCGGATCGGGGGAACCGCTCCGACCTGGTAATCGCAACCAAGGTTGGACAAGCGCCCGGCCGGACTTACCTCCGGCCGGCAACCATTCGGCGGGCGGTCGATGGGTCGCTACGCCGACTGGGTGTGGAACAGATCGATCTCTACTACGCACACCAAGATCATGGTGACCCTCTCGAGGATACCGTCGGGGCATTCGAACAATTGGTGCGCCAGGGCAAGGTGCGCAGCCTGGGGGCGTCGAATTTCTCCGCTACGCGACTGCACAACGCGCTCGACCTCGCAAAGAAGGGCGGCTCGGCGGGATTCGTGGTGCTCCAGCCTGAGTATCACCTCATGAACCGATCTGCCTACGAATTAGGGCTGCGACCCGTCTGCTTGGCTGAGGGGCTCAGCGTCTTGCCGTACTGGTCTTTGGCGTGCGGCTACCTGACCGGCAAGTATCGACTGGCCGGTCCAGCCGTGGACTCCTCACGGAGTGTCTATGTTCAGCAGTTCGTTACCGAGCAGGGCGAGCGGCTGTTGGACGTCCTAGAGGCGATCGCTGTCCGGCACGGCGTCTCGGTGCCCGCAGTGGCGCTGGCGTGGCTGGCCGCACGTCCTGAGGTCGTGGCACCGATCGCCAGCGCGACGTCGCCCGAGCAATTGGAGCAGCTTGTCGGAATGACGGCCGTCGAGATGGACGCGACCGAACTCGGTGCAATCGACAGTGTGACCCCAATTGAGCAAGTCGCATGAGGGCGAAGCGGTGGATTGTCCCGATGGTAGGAGCATGCGTCCTCCTTCTGACCTTGGCCGCTCCGCCGATCCATGGGTATTCGGCCGTTCCGGTCGAACGCGCAAAAGGTCTTGTCCGGCGATCCCTACGGTTTCCGTTCACCTGGGGCCGTGGTCAACGACGGCTCCCACCTGTGGATCGCGAATCTCACAGGGAACTCGATCACCGAGGTCGACAACACGAACGGCACCTGGCTGCGGACGCTGTCTGGTGCTCCGTACAACTTCTCCCGTCCTTCATCCCTCGCGTTCGACGGCTCACATGTGTGGGCGGCCGACTTCTCGTCCGATACGGTCACCGAGGTCAATGCGGCCGACGGGGCCTGGATGCGCACGCTCAAGGGGGACGGCTACCGCTTCAGCCTCCCTTCGGCGATCGCGTTCGACGGAGCCGACATTTGGGTCACCAGTCTCGGGGCGGGCACGCTGACTGAACTTGCGGGGCGTGATGGGCACATCATCCGGGTAGTGCCCGAGCGCGACGGTCAGAACGGACTACCGTGCGCCGTCTTGGCTGACTCGGTTCAGGTCTGGGTGGCAAACTGCGGCAGCAACAGCATGGCGGTGATCGCTACGTCCACCGGTCACACGGTCGCTGTACTCAGAGGCTCAAGCTACGGTTTCGACGAGCCGGATGCGCTGGTCATGGACAGGGAGAGTGTCTGGATAGCGAACGGGATGGGTAACTCACTTACCGAGGTGAGTAGAAGAGAACCGCAACACATCAGGATTCTCGGAGGGCAAACCGCGGGACTGGATGACCCTTGCGCTCTTGCGGCAGGTGGCTCTCGCCCCTGGGTCACCAACTGCGGTTCGAACACGCTTGCCGAAGTGGACACCATCCATGCGACAGTACGCTCGACCAACCTCGGTCAGCATGCCCGCCTCGAGGTGCCGATGGGTGTCGCGGAGACCCTGGGAGTCGTCTGGGTGAGCAACGCCGGCAACGGAACCGTCGTCCGGTTCCGGACGTCCTGACGAGGAGATGCGCAGCGATATCTGCCGCTGCCCCTAAGATGATTCGCTCTCTCACCTCCGTGTTTCCGGTGTTGCTGCCCTTGGCTCCGTGCCGAGACGCCGCTACAAAACGGCGGCTCCGCTAGATTTCCAACCCTATGGTGGACGCGACTGTCGGCGAGGTCGGATTCCCTGACTTTGTCTGGGCCGTCGGCGAGGAAGGATCGGATCCTTTGGTACTTGCCGATGGGGTTCTCTATCGGCAGGACCAATTCGCGGAAAGTGGCCACTACTCCCACGCAGACGATGACCTCCGCTCAATTGCCGACCTCGGCATCACGATCGTTCGCTACGGTGCGCCATGGCGTCTGAGTGAGCCAGAACCGGGCCGTTACGACTGGACACTCTGGGATCGGGCACTGGCCGGATGTGCTCGGCATGGTCTGGAGCCAATCGTCGACCTGTTGCACTTTGGTCTCCCCGACTCGTTTGACGGTTTTGCCGATCGGCGATGGGTGGACTCGTTCTGTCGATACGTCGATGCGTTCCTTGACCGCTATCAGGAACCGCGATGGTTCACGCCAATCAATGAGCCAGGCGTCACAGCAGAGAACTCGGGCTGCCTGGGTCTCTGGAATGACCGGCTGGCGTCAGGAGGGGATCACGCGCGCATCCTGGCCAATATCGTGTTGGCTAACCTGGAGGCTCTGGCGCGCATCCGCGACGATCGTGACGGCTGGTGGATTGGGTCCGAAGGATTCCCCGTCCCGGTGGCAGTTGCATCGCAGGCCGACGCTGACGTGGAGGCGCTGCGGGCATGGGCATGGCTGGTCTGGGACCTGCACTTTGGACGAGATCCTCTCCCGTCGTCCGCTCGTTATCTTGATCCCGTCGACGAGGCATTGCTCGAGCGCATCCGTTCTCTGGCGGTGACCGACCGGGTCATTGCGGGTCTCGACTTCTACCCCACCTCGGTCATTCCTGTTGGGGGTTCTGACCCGGGGTGGTCAATCCACAAGCGAGTTGCACTCGCTGTGGCCGAATTTCGACGGTGGCATGACCGATATGATGTGCCGTTCTGGGTGGCGGAGACCTCGAATTTGTCCCTCGGAATCGACGACCAGATTCCGTGGCTGCTTTCACTCACGGATGGACTTCGCGGACTGCGCAACGATGGCCTGCCCGTACGCGGGCTCTGCTGGTACAGCCGGGGGGACCAATTCGACTGGCAGAACGAGCTGGTGAATCCCAAGGGAGCGGTGACCGAGGTTGGCCTTTTCGACGTTCACCGCCGGGCCCGACCTGTGGCCGCCACGTTCTCGCAGCTTGCCTCACGAACCTTGTGAAGTCTGTCCCGTGTCCTAGCTTTGGCGGAGAGCCTCGTTGGCCAGCACCCTCAGGCTGACCACGGACCGCCGGGGGTGGTCTTGACCAGCGGATGATGGCAATCGTCACGTCAGGGCCGCCCGCCGGGGAACCCTCGCAATGTGACGGTTCCACGACACAAGTGATTCGGGGCAACTGCCCGCTCTCCATGAGTGGCGCACGGAGCAGACGGAGTGCCGGATTGCGTAGCCAGCGCTCAGGTATCGACGGGACAGCAGGAATGGAAGTCAGGGCGCTACTCTCTCCGTTGGCTCGCTTAATCCGAGCCATTGCGCAACCAAGCGTCGGCGGGGCCGACACGGGCAAGGGCAAGCTAAAAGGGGGCGTTGGTGGACCGGAGACTCTTCCTCAAGTTGTTGGGGGCAGGAGCGGGGTCAGCGGCCTTGGCCACAGACGGGTACCCCTATCTGACGCCCGCTGGAGCGGAGGCGGCCACAGGGAGTAGGACGGCCGACGCCGTCGTATCGGGGTTCATTGCCAACCCGCCCTTTTCCTTCAACTACGCCGGACAGCGGTCAACGAGCCTCCTGCCACAGTGGCGGACCGTGAGGCGCACAATCAGCTCCTCACCGGGTCGCTCTGAAGAACGAGTCACCTGGCGGGCGCCGTCCGGAGAGCTTCAGGTCCAGGCGGCGTTCGTTTTCTACGATGGCTTCGGGGCCACCGAATGGACGGTGTCCTTCGCCAACCCTTCATCGAATACGTCACAGCGGTTGAGCGACGTGTTGGCTGCCGACACCATGATCAACGGGTCCCCCGCGGCACCGTATGCCCTTCATCATTTCAATGGCAGTGCGCAGCAAGCCGATGATTACGCGCCGAAGACTTCGCTACTGGCGCCCGGTGAAGCACAGCTTCTTTTCCCTCTGGGCGGTCGGCCGTCGAACGGCACGTGGCCCTACTTCAACATCTCTTGGGGTGATCGGGGGGTCATGGTGGCCGTCGGATGGCCGGGGCAGTGGTCCACCGAACTGCTGGTTGACGAGCAGGAGGGCCTCCGCCTCAAAGCGGGGATGACATCTGCCGACCCGTTGAAGGACAGTTACGAGGACATCGCCGGCGCGATGCTCTTGGACACCCTCTTGGAACCTGGTGAGGAGGTGCGGACCCCCCTCATCGTCCTCATGCCGTGGAACGCTGATGCCTGGATGCTTGCGCAGAACAAGTGGCGAAGATGGATGACCGACTACAACGTGCCGCGCTTTGGGGGGAGCCTCCCGGCACCCATAACTCCCACGACCGGCGGCCTGAGTCTCCTGCCCAACCACGCAGAAGAACTCTCCGCGATCGACTCCTATGTTCGGCGAGGGACCACGAGGGACCAGGGCGGCTTCTATACGCATTGGTGGGTGGACGCCGGGTGGTATGCCATTCCGAGCGAGTTGCCTCAGAATTGGTCGAACGGCGTAGGTAGCTGGTTCCCGGACCCACAACGCTTCCCGGACGGGATGAGACCGACATTCCAGCAGGCCATGGATCACGGCATGAAGTCTGTGCTGTGGTGCGAGCCCGAGCGGGTGGGGATTGGTACTGAATTGTTCGACAAGCATCCGGAATGGCTCACCGCACCGCCGGATCCGTACTCAGACGCCAGCTACCTCCTCGACTTCGGCAACCCCGACGCTTGGGCCTGGTCACTGGAACGCTTCGACTCCATCATCACCGATCAGGCGGCCAAGGGCCGCGAATTGGACGTGTTCCGACAGGACTTCAACATGGACCCACTCGATTACTGGAACGCGAGGGACACTCCGGGCCGCATCGGTATGACGCAGGTGAAGCACGTGACCGGCCATCTTGCCTTTTGGGACGAATTGCGTAGGCGCCATCCCAACCTCTGGATAGACAGCTGCGCTTCTGGCGGCCGTCGCAACGACCTCGAGACGATGCGCCGCTCGATCCCTCTGTTGCGGAGCGACTACCAGTTCGAGCCAACCGGTAACCAGTGCCAGACCTACGGCTTGTCCCTGTGGTTCCCCTACTACGGGACAGGCGTGAGCCCCCAATCCACCAATGACGGTGCCTGGGGACCGGGCCAGTACGTGGTTCGTAGCTCCCTAGCCCCGAGTTATGCGTCAAGCGTCGTCGTGGGCACAGCGAGCGAGGAGGACTGGGCGCTGCTCCGTACGATGAACGAGGAATTCGTACGAATACAGGACGACCTGTTGTACAGCGATTTCTATCCTCTGACGGAGTTCAGCCTGGACAATGACGTTTGGATGGCACTCCAGTTTGACCGTCCCGCGGCGGGGAGCGGTGTGGTCCTTGTTTTTCGCCGGCCCGGCGCCCGGACGTCAGCGATGCGATTTGGGCTGCATGGTTTGGATGCGGGCAGTCGGTACCGGATCGACAACTTCGACCGAAGTGGTACGGAACTGTTATCCGGAGCGAGATTGGTGCACAGGGGCCTGAAATTCTCCCTTTCGGACGCGCCAGCCTCGGCCATCGTGCGCTATGAGCGCCAGTGAGGCGGGCCGGTGTAGGTGGCGGCAGTGCTGGTGCACCGCGAGTGAACACGCTCGAGGCCGTTCGGCCACCTCAGCAGACGAGCATGGCGCCGCCAGTAGCGATCACATCGACAGTCACTTCTCGAGACGGACCACTCGGCTCGGCCGAGTAACCCGTGACTATCACCTGGTGGTGTGACCTGGACGACGTTCTTGGCACACTGGTCCGTCGGGGCCGCTCACAGCGGCCGGGCGTGCGTGTCACCGCTGACGCGGTCGGCACTTCGTCAGTCTCGTGTTCCTACTCGTTGGGCTCTCCTTTACCGGTGGCGATCAGGCCCCGCAGGCTGCCGTTGATATAGAAGCCCCAGGCGTTCGAACAATTGTCGAAACACTCAAACTCGGGAACTAGACCCACATGGGTGAAGCGGACGTCTGTCTTGTCACCCTTTTGGGAGATATCGAATGTGATATCTGTGCCCGTCCACTCGGTCTTGTCCTCGGTGAAGTTGAGGTAGCCATCCAACACGTGCCAGGCGACTCTTTGACCAGGAATCAATTCAGTGATCTCCTGCTGCGAGTAGTGGACGTCCTGGTAACGGTAGGTCCACACCGCACCGAGTTGGTCGGTTCTCCCTTCGATGTCTCCTGACCACCATCCACGAACATTGTTGATGGCCGCGAAGACCTCTTCGGGACTCTGGTCTACCGTGAAAGTGGCGGAGAAGCTTTGGGCTTGCATGGTTCTCTCCCGTCATGTGATCGATCTGTGTGTTTGTGGCTTGCTCGGTCCTTCGATTGAGAGTCCGAGATCTTGGTCATCGGGTTGCCGAAGCTGCACGGCTTTGTCTGCTACGCGATGACGGGCTGAGGGGATACGAACGACGCACTCTCGCGTTCCATCGCCTTGACCGCACCGTTACGCCAGCTCTTGGCCAGGGAGCCTGACATTGGATCGGGAAAGATGTCGTCGTCTCCGAGTTCGATGCCGTCGAATATGGCCCGGGCGACCGACTGAGGGGTGGCCTTCGGGATGTCGAATCCCTGGGTCATCTCGGTGTCGGTAGGCCCGGTCAAGACGGCGTGGACCGTGATGCCCTCCCCGGCCAGAAGGGCACGCATCGACTGCGTCATATTGAACGCCGCTGCCTTCGAGACGGCGTAGGACGGCGTGAGCGGCAAGGGGGCGAGGGCCATGAGCGACACATTGTTTACGATGACTCCTCTCGACCGAGTCAGTGCCGGCAGGAATGCCTGCGTCACGCCATACGGGCCGAAGAGATTGACGGCGAGTGCACGTTCGAGGGTTCCCCGATCCGTGAGGTCGTCGTAGGGTGCCACTCCGGCGTTGTTGATGAGGATGTCGAGTGATTCCACGTTTTCGACCGCCGCTTGAATCTGCGTCGCGTCGGTTACATCCAGCATGAGCGGCGTGACCCGCCCATCGGGGTGGACCAGTGGTCGGCGCGTTCCGGCGTACACCTGCTTCGCTCCTCTCCTTAGGGCTTCCTCGACCAGCGCCTGCCCGATGCCGCGGTTGGCCCCGGTCACCAGCACTGATTTGTCCGTGATTGTCATGACTTCCTCCTCATGGGTGTGGCGTATGGGAATCTCCCACCGGATTGCATCATGCAAGTGATCATAGGGGACTAGCTTTCATGATGCAAGCGAAATGGCTACACTGAGAAGATGCTCGGAAAGACCTACGACTCTCAGGTGTGCTCGGCCGCCCGGACACTCGAACTGGTGGGCGAGCGGTGGAGCCTGCTGATCATTCGGGACGCGCTGTTCGCCGGCGCCACCCGCTTCAATGACTTCCTCAGGCTCGGCGTGGCCACGAACATCCTCAAGAGCCGCCTCGACGGCTTCGTGGAGGCCGGGATCATGGAGCGGCACAGCTACTCCCGGAATCCGGACCACTTCGAGTACCTGCTGACCGACAAGGGTCGCGAACTGGCTCCGGTGATCGTTGTGCTGACCCAATGGGGAGACCGATGGGCAGCCCCTGAAGGGCCACCCATTCTTTACGTCCATTCTGTGTGCGGGGGTCCGATCACGACCCAGACCATCTGCGCCAACTGCGGCCAGGTGCACGACCCAGCAGAAGTAGGAGTGAGGCCGGGACCCGGCATGCCCGCCGACATCGCGGCCCGCATGGGCTGACGATCTCTGGCCAACATCCAGCCGCGTGAATCCGGCCATCTAGGACCTCCGCTTACGGGGGTCGACCCCACCCACAAGGGGCTCTCCGCAGCCGCTAGTGGGATGACCGAGAATGCAGCGGCGGCGGCGACGCGGCCGCCCCCTGAGGCTTTGTTAGGACGCGCGGTCCAGAAACGCTGGGATTGTTCGGAACGTAGAATCTCCAATCGAGGTCCTGTCCCGCGGAAACGCCGATGCGGTGGCTCCGGTCGTATGGCAGGGCAACGTCATCGTCGAGGATGCGCACCTTCCCGACGACAAGGTCCGTGTCGTTGTCCGCCCTAGTAAGGCCAAGCGCCTTACAGAGGCGACCAGGCCCACTGCAGAGTCGATGGTCCGGGGCTTGTGGATAGCCTCGGTTCGCCCTCATCGTTGCAATGCCGGCGAGCGGCTCCAACGCCCTAATGAGGACGCCGGATCCGACACCTACCGGCTGACACACCACATTCGCCAGGTAGTTGACCCCGTAGGAGAGGTACACCTCGAGGCGCCCAGGCGGACCAAACAAGGTCGCGTTGCCCGGCCGAGGTCCTGTGAAGCCATGGCTCGCCGGTTCCTTCTCGTCGTACGCCTCCACCTCCACGATGCGGCCGCTCAGGGCTCCGTAGGAGAAGATCTTTCCGATAAGCCCCCCGGCGACCAACGGGGCGGGCCGCTCGTAGAACGGCCGATTCAGCGCACGAGACCGGGCCGTCACCTGTCCCCTCGCACGTCTGGGCGCACTCCGTCGAGGTGGCCCGGCTTGCTTCGGCGACCATCCATGCGTGTCCTTATCCATCCGGAGACCAATGGGACGTTCAGAACTCGATTGCAACGACGGCCCTCTTCTTGGTGCTGTCGAGGCTCGACGCCATCCCCCTTGGCCTAGCTACAAGCCCCCCCGCTTGATCCCGATGGTCCCGCCCTCGGTATATCGGATCGGCTCATCGAGCGTATCGACAAGAAACATCTCTCGATCCCCGCGGTCCCAGGCCTGGCGGAGGCCCGGTGCGCTCAGATCAAAATCCGGTCGAGTCTTTCGCAGAAGTGCACGAAGATCCACGTGCAGTTCATTCATTGTCGGTCGGCCCCAGTACCAGTAGCCGTTGTAGATGCTGAAGATCCGGAGACCCGGCTCCAGGACGAAGGTGTGGGGAATCATGGGATTGTGGGGATCCGTGAACTCTTCGATGTCAAGGTCTCGTTGCACGATGCGCTCGGGGTCACCCAGAAATGGCCACGGGGCGCCCAGGGAGTCGCGGAACTCATTGAGGTTGAGCGGGTTGTCCGTGCAGATGACCACTAGCCGCGTATATGCGACCCGGAACTCTGGATAACTGTCCACCAGATTCCTCAGAAAGCGATGCTCCTTGGGATCGTAGGCTCCTCGCGACAGATGGAGAACCATCGGGTTGCCGCCCTGGAGCTCAGAGAGGCTCCGAGGGACCCCGGTGTGGTCCTCAAGCCGGTAGTCAGGAAAGGCAGCTCCGATAGCGATGTCCTCTCGCAATCTATTGTCTCCTCTCATCCTTTGGGTCTACGTAGGGGTCGGCGCCGCCCAGTGAATCTTGGGCCGACAACGTTCGCCTACTCCCCGATTCCGTACAGCAGATCATCGAGTGTTCTCCAGCTTTCCTCGCCGTTTCCTCCACCGCCCGGGTGCCAGGCCACGACTACAGCCACCTGGTCCGGGTCGCGGCCTACCACTGCAGTCCAATCGCTGTTTTCGCGCCGGCTGACGAGGAGCTTCCGAGAGTCCAGATCGTCGGCGATCCGCTCCAGTTGTTCAGCTGACTCGACATCCAACAGGAAGGCTCGCAGGCCGACGTGGCGAGCTCCGCCCATGGGACTGCTGCCAAGCGCTCGCAGGACGATGATCTGAGCTCGGTCGCTCCCTGGGGCGCTCATTGCGGCCAGCTGCTCCTTTTGGGACACCAACCTAAAACCAAGCACTTCACGATAGAAGCCAATCGACCGGTCGAGATCGGCCACATTCAGCACGACACCCTGAAAGTTCATCCTTGCTCCAAGTCTTGAGTACTACGGAAGCGCCTCGCGGAGCCCTCAAGCACCCACGTTGCCCATTCTCTCTTCCCGTTGCTCGCCCCACAAGGGTCATCATTGCGGGCCGGAGACGAGGTCGGCCACTGCTCCTGATTAGGGCTGCTGCCCGGCGAGTGCACCGCTCCGTCGGCCCACAACGAGAGCGCCTCGACAGCACCGGTGGTGCCGGTCAGCGGTGGTGATGGCGCGACCCCGAGGATGGCTACGCCGGAGGCGAAGGGCGCGATCACGCCTTTACCGGGTCGACTACCAAATGGGGGCCGACTGGCGTTCAGGGGCGGCACAGCCGGTGGGCCGCTTCCGCAACTCAGAGACCGGCGTTCGCATCACGACCACCTCCCGTATCCGGGCTCACCCCGTCACATCCACCCACGGCGCAGACACCGATGCCATCAACTGAGCAGACCGCTTGCCTTCCGGTGGCCGCCGCCACGTCGCGACCTCCCGGGTATCGACCACCGGGTGACCGGGCTGGTGGTCTGGCGCGTCACCGGCCGAGAAGGCTCGCCCAATCGGGACCCGTTGCCACGGACCCCACACCACAGTTGTTGGTACTCCGACGAAGGGCCTGACCTCGGTCAGTTGCCTGCGACCGGATCCCCGACTGCTCAGTGGAGGCGAGGGTCCCCTGGCGGTACGACGATCTTCTCGACGACATTCCCCTGCAGGAAGGCCTGTTCGGTGATCGACTGCACGCATGGGGGCACCAGAGGCCTGTTGGGCCGGGGGAAGATGGTGCAGATCGGCAACAGTCCGGTGGTCACCTTGTGGCCGAACAGGTCCTTGAATGGCGTCCCGGCCTGGTAGCACACGGCGAACGGGACGTACCACAGCCCCGGGGCGGCACTGTTCTTGAAGGTCACGGTGTAGATGATGTTGCCGTTGAGGCCGGCGTCGGTGACCGTGGTGATCTGGGGCGCGTGCCGGAAGGAGTCGCCGCACGAGTACCCGCCGGCCGCCGGGTCGATGGTGGTCAAGATGGTCCCCGTCGTGGACGTCGAGCTGATCTGCTCGGTTTGCAGTGGGGTGGTGACCGTCCCCGAGCAGCCCGATCCGGTGCAGGTAGTCACAGCGTCGGCCACACTCACCGAATCGCTGACCGACCCCGACCCACCGGCCGACGACGACAGTGTTACCCCGACCGTGTAGGAACCGTGGGCGCTATAGGTGTGCGTCCCGCTGACCGTGAAGGCGGTGCCCGTCCCGCCGGGTTGGCTGATGGCCCCCAGGCTGGTCGTGGTGTCGCCCCAGTCAATGGAAGCGGTGAAGTCCCCCAGCGGTGCCGTGGGGTTGCTGTCCGTGAACGTGGCCACGGGCACGGTGAAGAGGGCCGAAGTGGTCTGCGGGGCAATGGTTGCCGAACTGGCGGAGATGACATCGGGGACAGCCGTGAACGACACGTTGTCGAGAGCTGGGCCCTGGTTTGTGTCGTTGGTGGTGACATCGTCAAACTCCACCCGGGTGGTGGCCGACGTGGCCGTCACCGTGATGGTGTGCTGCACCCAGTTGAGAGGCCGGCCCGACCCGGTCTCCTGAACATTGGCCACAACCTGGCCGTTGACGGTCACGTTGAGGCTGTGGGTCTTTACCGGGGTCTCGTCCCCGTTGACCGCCGACCAGTAGGACAACGAGTACTGATCCCCGGCCGTGGTGGGCACATCCTGGTACAGACCACCGGGCGTGGTCGTGGACCCCGCCAGGTCAATCGAGTAGCTCGCGTCCTCGGCATTCCAGTAGGAGCTGGACACCAGGTCGACGCTTCCGTTACTGCCGGCGTAGGCCGAGGGTGTGGTCACCGTCCAGCCGGGGATGGAGGTGGAATCCCCGGCCGCCACCGTCAGGATCTTCGACGCGTGCGCCGGGGATAACTCGAAACTTCCGTTGGTGAGCAAGTTCGTGGGAGCAGCTCCAGCGGTTCCCGATACCACGGACGTGCCGATGAAACTGGCTACGGCCATCGTGGTCAGCAGAACCACTGCGCTCGCCCTAATCCGCCTTGGGGCAGTAGTGGTTGTCATGGTGGAAACGCTAACAGTCCAGGTGGGACTCCAGGAGTCCCTCACTGGGTGCAGCCGACGACATGTTTGCGCTCGGCGGCGGGAACTTCACCCTCCGTAGCGCTTGGTCGCGTTGGTCACCACCATCATGCCTGCTCCAGCGTGAGTGTTAACCGGCAGTTCACGTTGGGCCCCGAGTGTTGCAGTTCCATGACAATCCCGATTGGCGATGGGAGAGGTCGACATCCCGGCATCACTCTGTGACTCGACCAGGGTGAAAGCGATGAACACGACCGACGGCCGGTGCTTGTCGGTCATTCTGTGGCTCGGTACGCATTCCAAGTTGACGCTTCGCTCGAAGTAGACCACAGTATCGATTTCCAACCAACCGATCCTGGACAAGGATCACGATTCACCGTTGCCATATCTGTCCATGGGAGCCGTTCACCGATGGGAGCGAGACTGCTTCCGATAGAGAGTTTCATTCAGTCGGTCTACGACGGCTGTCGTGACCTGACCGGTGGTGCTCCGGCAAGCTACATCCCGCCGCTCGCCGACGCCGACCCATCCTGGTTCGGTATCTCGCTGGTCACCATCGACGGACACACCTACGAGATCGGCGAATCGCGACGACCCTTCACGATCCAATCGGTCTCCAAGGCATTCGTCTTCGGCATGGCCCTGGAGGACAATGGGGCCAACGAAGTAATGCGGCACGTCGGCGTCGAGCCGACCGGTGATCCTTTCAATTCCATCTCGGTGGAAGAAGACTCGAAGCGACCATTCAACCCGATGGTCAATGCCGGGGCGATCGTCACGACGAGTCTGCTGTCGGGAGCCACATCCGAAGAGCAGCTCGAGCGAATGGTCGACGGACTGTCCCTATTCGCCGGTCGAAGGCTCTCGGTAGACGAGAGGGTGTTCCGGGCCGAGCAGGCCAGCGGTGACCGGAACCGAGCCATCGCCTACTTCATGCGTGCACTCGACATGGGGCCGGCGGACGTCGGTGCTGCCCTCGATCTCTACTTTCGCCAGTGTTCCACTCTGGTCGACTGCCGTGATCTGGGAGTCATGGCGGCCACCCTGGCCAATCGGGGTGTCAATCCGCTCACCGGCGAGCGGGCTCTCGAAGAGGAACAGGTGGTCCGGGTCCTGAGCGTGATGAGTACCTGCGGAATGTACGACTTCACCGGTGAATGGGTATTCCGGGTCGGTATGCCGGCGAAGAGCGGTGTCTCGGGGGGCATCATCGCGGTGGTTCCCGGTCAGCTGGGAATTGCCGTGTTCTCGCCTCCCCTGGACAAGCGGGGGAACAGTGTCCGTGGGGTGGCGGTCTGCGAGCAGCTCTCCCAGCGCTTCGGGCTGCATCCGAACCGGACACACTTGTCCGGCGCGCCGGTGGTGCGGCGGCGCTACAGCGGAGGAACGGCAAGTTCGAAGCGGCAGCGCGCCACCGATGTGGCCGATGCCCTGCGTGAGGCTGGTTCGGGAACCGTGGTGCTCGAGTTGCAGGGCGACCTCTATTTCGCCAGCGCCGAAGTCCTCAGTCGGGCGGTGGCCGCCGAACTCGGCGCAGTCAACTACCTGATCCTCGATTGCCGCCGAGTCGGGCATGTGGACTCGGGCGCAATGGAGGTGCTCGCGGGCCTCATCAGGCTGACCAAGGAAGCCGGAACGGAGCCGGTTCTTGTGGGGACGCCCCGCCTCTTCGCGGACCACGCGGTCCGGCCGATGCAAATCAGGTCGATCCGGTGGTTCCGTGATGTCGATACCGCGATGGAGTGGTGCGAGGACCGGATTCTGGACTCACTGGAATTGATGGGCGAATCGACGAGGACCGGCTTTGCCGATCAGGAGATTCTACGCGGACTCGACTCGGCCATGCTCCAGCTACTCGAATCCGTTGCCGTACAGAAGCACTTCCTCGAAGGGGAGACCGTGTTCTCGGAAGGGGAGAAGGCCGACGGCGTGTACCTCCTGGAGTCGGGCCGGGTAGGCGTACATCTGATCCGTGGGGGAGGTTCGATTCGGCTGGCGTCGTTTGGTCCGGGGTCAACCTTCGGTGAGATGGCACTGCTCGACGAGGGGAACCGTTCGAGCACGATCGTGGCTGAGGAGGCCACGGTGTGTTGGGTCCTGTCCCCTGAGGCCCTCGGATCCGTTGCCGACAGCGCCACCTCGGAGCTCAGCTCGACCCTGTTTCGGAACCTGGCCAGGACGCTTTCGTGGCGCCTTCGCCAATCCAATGAGGCGGTTCGATCATTGGAGTAACCGAAGGTTCACGGTACGGCGACGGTGGTAGGTGCGACGGTCGATTTGGTGCCGACTCAGAGGACGACCATGGGGGCCCTTCGGGCGGGCACCGGTCCGGTCCGTCAGAGATTATTGCCGTACGCTGGGATGGAGGCCGTCGCAGACGACGCGCCTGGTGAAGGGAGGGTGTAGTGGTGACACAGCGTGCACTTCGAGTCTTCCAAGTTGCCACGGGCAACGTGGGTTCGGAGATGTTGGTGCGCATCGTCGAGCATCCCGATCTCGAACTCGCCGGCCTGTACTGCTACTCCTCCGACAAGATTGGTCGTGACGCCGGAGAGATCATCGGCGCCGCCCCGTTCGGGATTGTGGCCACCGGCGATCTGGCTGACGTGCTCGAGGCGAAACCCGACGTGGTGAATTTCAACGGCGTGTGGCCGGACATTGACATGTTCTGCACCTTGCTCGAAGCGGGAATCAATGTTGTAACCACTTCGGATTGGATCACCGGCCATCACCGCGACCGAAACCACCCCCATCCATCGGGACGCAAGCCGACCGAACTCGTCGAAGCCGCGTGCCAGCGAGGAGGAGCAAGCTTCTACGGAACCGGGATGAACCCCGGCCTCGCCCAGGTCCTCACCGTGGTGGCCACGGCTGGAATGGGTCGGGTGGACCACGTCACCGTCCTGGAGACGGTCGACGTCTCGTGCCATCACTCGGTCGACACCTGGAAGAACGTGGGTTATGGCCGACCAGTTGATGATCCGGATGTTCCCGGCCTCCTGGAGACCGGTTGCACCGTCTTCGCCGACTCGATCTACATGATGGCGGACTGCCTCGAGCTCACAATCGATGAAGTCCTCTTCGAGTGCGAGCTCGGTGCGTGCACGGAGGACGTGGACCTGGGCTGGTGGAGCCTTCCGAAAGGGTCGGTGGGAGCCAGCCTGGCCAAATTCATAGGGATCTCCAGGGGTGAGCCGAAGGTCGAGGTACACCTCGAATGGCAGATGGCCCCGAAGACCGAACCCCGCTGGGACGTCCAAGGCTGCTACATCACCACCATTGAGGGTGATCCCACCATCGTCAACCGCCACATGATCTTCCCCGCGACCGGAATGCCCCACGGCGCCTGGACGCCTGAGTACTTCGCCTCGGTGGGCATGACCATCACGGGGATGCCGGCGCTCAACGCCATCCGGTCCGTGTGTGAGGCGAGGCCCGGTCTATTGACCAGCGCCGATCTTCCACTCCGCGCCTTCGCCGGCCGGTTCCACAGCGCGCCGTCGACCGATGCGTCGTCCCCGGAGTAGCTCCATGGTCTCCCGATACCCCTTCCCCGCCACCCCCAACGGCTGGTTCAGCGTCGCCGCCGGTACGGACCTGGCCTGTGGGGAAATCAGGCCGGTGTCGTATCTCGAGCGCGATCTCGTTCTCTTCCGCGGTGAGGATGGGGTCGCTCGGGTATTCGATGCCTTCTGCCCCCACCTGGGAGCCCATCTGGGATTCGGTGGTCGCGTGTGCGGAGAGGGAATCTCCTGCCCGTTCCATGGTTGGCGGTTTGACGGTGAAGGCCAGTTGGCAGAGGTGCCAGGACTGGACAGGGTGCCCCGGGCCACCGCTCATGCCTGGCCGGTCTGCGAGCGCAACGGTCGTGTTTTCGTCTGGTACCACGAGGACGGCCTTCCTCCGAGCTACGAGGTGACTGGTTACCGACCGGATGAGTCGAACTGGACTCCGTGGCGGACCAACACCTATCAGGTTCGGGTCCATGTGCAGGATCTGACCGAGAACATCATCGATCGATCCCACTTCTCGGCGGTCCACGACATGGCCCCGCCCGAGAGGGATCATTTCGAGGTCCGGTTCGACGACAGCTCCATGGTGGTCGAGCAGAGCCTCAAGGTCACCGCCCTGGACGCGGCCGGCTACGAGGTCCAGACGACATCGACGACGTGCGGCCCGGGAATCGTGGCCGTCGAGGTCAGCCAGGCTCCGATCAACATGCTGACCTACATCACACAGACGCCCATCGATGGAGAGCTCACGGAAGTGAATCTCTGCTTCTCGATGGAGGCCCTACCTGACGAGACCGCCACCGATGCAATCAGCGAGTTGAACGACCGGATCACCAACGAGCAGTTCACACAGGATGTTCCGATCTGGGAGCACAAGATCTACCGCGACCGCCCCATGCTCACCAAGAACGACGGCCCGGTCATGCAGTACCGGAGGTGGTTCCGGCAGTTCTACTCACATCACGGTTGATGCCAGTCCACACGCCAGGCGGGTCGGTCGGCGCGGCTAGTGCTTGGGCACAAAATACCCGCCGTCACACCGATAACCCTGCGTCGGACCGTTGACCGGCGGATCGTCCGTTCGCACGAACTTGCCGTTGACGATCTTGGCGATGAGGTAACAGGTGGCGGTCTTGCCCGCCGCAGGGTTGGACGTTGCCAGTAGCCCCGAGGCGCTGAACGAGGTGATCTTTCGTAGCTGTTGCTGTAGGGACCCCTGAGTCGGATTCTTCCCGGCCGCCCGCAGCGCCTGCACGAACAGCTGCGCATTGGCCCAGCCAGCCAAGGTGTAGTAATCCGCCTTGAATCCTGGCGACACGTTCTGCACCCACTTCAAGAACGTGACATCAGCGGGATTCACAGCCGCATCTTCACCCAGGAACAGGGCGTTGGGCATCTCCACATTGCTTCCGTTGGTCGCCGCCGGCCCACCGGCCGAGGGGACCAGTTCGTTGCTGTAGGCAGCTGTCCCAATGACGATTTTCGGATGGAAATTCTGCTGAGTCAGAGCCTTCAGAAGGGCCCCGGCGTAATTCTGAGGGAGTTGGTCAATGAAGATGAGTCGAATACCAGCATTGCGCATGGCCACGACGTTCTGCGTGAAGTCGGTCTGGGTGATGGGCACGGTGGCGAAGTAGGAGACGTTGTAGCCAGCCTGTTGGAGGGCGGATTTCTCCTTCTTCCAGACGGCCAGGGCCGACCCATAGGTCGAGGCCAGCACGCCGGTGCGCTTCACCTGGTTCGGGTACTTCCTCCCGAAGTAGTCGATGGCCCCCGTCGGCCACCCGTTGCCGATGGGGTTGGCGCTGTACGCATTGGGAAGTTGGGCAAGGGCGGGGTCCAGGGTTGTCGACACGTCGGGAACGTTGGGGTTCTGGGCCAGCACCGGTTCCCCGAAGCTGTCCTCGAGGGAGAAACTGCCGACGAGGGCGAAGTCGTTCCGAATGGCGCTCTGAGTGAGTTGCTTGTTCGTTGCCCCGGTGAACATGTCGTCTTGGGCATCCACCACGAGTTTGCGCCCGTTGATGCCCCCTTGCGAGTTGACATAGGCGGCGTAGGCCTTCGTTCCCACTATCGAACCCGTGAACAGCCCAAGTGCCTCGGTGGACACATTCGCCACCGTGACCGTCGATGGGGTCAGGCCTGGAGACGCCTGGAAGGCCGATGCCGGAATCGGGGCGCGCCCGGACGAGGGCGAAGTGGCGGCCTGGGCCCTCGGCACGACAACGGTTGTACCGGTGACGGCGGCGAGGGCCACCAGCGCAACGCCAGCAGCGCGGCCCGGCCAACTCCCGGAATGACTGAGTTTCATGGCCTCCCCCTGATTCGCCGTCGCCGAACTCGGGCCGGTTCGTTCGACAGCCGCCCGCTCGGTCCCCGCCGGCGTGCTCTGAGTGTTTACACCTTCCGGGACGGGTGTGTGGGGCAGGGCGGAGCATCCCATCGTGGCGGGCTAATTTGAGCAGGTGATCCGACGAATCCGGTCCGCTGCCTCTTCGGTCGTCGGGGGCGAGACTGCACTGTGGCCGGCGCTGGTCTGCGGAGTCCTGGTCGCTGTGGCCTCCCTCGTGATCGGAACGTCGAGGGGGAGCCTGGAGGTCGACGTGGCCCTGGCCAGTATGGCCACCTTCCTCTTCGGCGTCATGATCGCGTTCACCATTGCCCGCACTCGTGACCGGCTCACCCAGGTCCAGGACCTGCTGAGTAGGGGGAACGCCTCGCTCCTCTCTCTCCACCAGATGGTCGGGGTCTTCGCTGCCGAGCCCCGGGCGGAGGTCCGCCAGCTGGTCGACGACCAGCTCTGCAGCCAGATCGACCACCGGCTGGTCGACAACTACCGGTCCGCTCCCTCCCACCAGGCTCTGGTCGGCGCCGTATTCCTCCTCGAGCCGCAGACCACCCAGCAGACCCAGGTGTACAGGGTGATGGTGGAAACCTGCGTGGAGATGGGCACCAACCGGCTGCTCATCGAGACGGTGACCGGCCAGGCGCTGTCCCCCATCGAGTGGACGGGGATGCTCCTGTTGTTGTTCCTGCTCATCTGCCTCTTCGCGGTCATTCCCGGAGGCACCGTTCTCGGGGCGCTGGTTGCCGGAGTGCTGGCGGGGACGCTGGTGACCTTGATGGTCCTGCTCCGTAAGTTGGATCGTCTGCGATGGCACGAGCGGGTCTCGATCTGGGAGCCGGCGGCCCGGCTCTTTCGGGCCATGGGGCAGCATCCCTACGTGCCGCGTGAGGTGATCGACCGGGGCCGATACCGACCGACCGGCGTGATCCGGATCGTCGACTACCCCGATGGCGATTCGGAGTACTCGACCAAGACCGTGACGGTGACGGACCTCGGTGGCCATGGCGATGACGGCCCTGTGGGGCGAGCCGAGTCTGTCAGTTAGGGATCTCGGCCCTGTCGATGCCTGGCTACGATCGCTGGGGTGACGGACATGCTCAGCCTCTCGGCCCACCTCCCCGAGGTCGAGTTCGCCCAGGGGCAGTCCGTGGTCGAAGAAGGTGGGATACCGGGCTCGGTCTGGGTGTTGGTCACCGGGGCCCTGCGGGTCATGAAGGGTGAGGTCCCGGTGAACACCATCACCGAGCCGGGGGCCATGGTCGGCGAGATGTCGGTGCTCCTCGGCACGCTCCACGGCGCCACCGTGGTGGCCACCGAGCCAAGCCGGCTGCGGTACGCGGCCGACGGACGGGCCCTACTGCTCGACGACCCGTCTGTCACCAGGCTGCTGGCCGTCAGCCTGGCCGAGCGGTTGAACTTCGTCACCTCGTACCTGGCTGACCTCAGGCACCAGTACGGGGACGCTCCCGGCCTGTCCATGGTCTCCGATGTCCTCAGCCAACTCGCCGAACGCGGAGAGCGGACAGCCCGACCAGGATCACAGCGGGACCCAGATCCTGAGTACTGACCGGATGAGCTAGATGAGGGTGCGCTCCGGGGCCGTGAGCTCGGCAAGGTCGACCTCCTCGGATCCCATGAGTGAGAACCAGGTGGCCCGATTGGCCACCAGATCGAACTCGACGCGGGCCGGGACGGGGCCGATCTGGTGGCCGGCATTGAAGACCCATGTGTCGCCGATCCGGTCGGCCCACGACCCACCAGGGGTGAACGGCGACTGGTGGACATGGCCGGTGAGGACCAGATCGGGGTGGAACTCCCCGATCCACTCGCCCAACTCGGCGTCCCCATAGTCCCGTCGGCCGGTCCAGCAGGTGGGCGATCCGAGAGGTGGCCAGTGGTACGCCCAGAGCCAGCGGCTGGGTCGTCCCTGGGCATCGGCAGCGATCTGAGATTCCACCGCCTGGCGCCCCTCGGGACCATCCCAGAACGGGCACACGGTCACGCGGGCGTCGCCGATCTCCATCGACGCACCGTCGGTGGTCACTCCCGTCTCCTGTGCCTCGGTCAACCAGAGGGCCGCCTGCTCACCGCGGGCATCGGGTCCGGTGAGGTCGTGATTTCCCGAGCTCACCACAAGTCGGGTCGACGCCTGCATCATGGCGAAATAGCGGAGGACGACAATGCTCTGGGCATCGAGCGCCACCGCCGACCTGATATCCAGGGAATCTCCGGCGATTACCACCAGGTCGAAGTGGGGACACGCTCCAACAACCCAGTCGAACTGAGGGAGGGAGTAGTGGAGGTCGGAGACGAGAAGGATTCGCATACTGAAGGGGACAACGGTTCCGCCTCCTCGACACTAGGACAATCCCCTCGGGCCGGCCCGGGCATCCGAACCGCCCCGGCGGCCAGTTGTCCCCGGTCACCTCCACTACGGTTGACGCCATCAGACGACAAGCGATGACCGTGCAAGCGCCGATGCCCGAGAAGAAGGCGGGCGTTGGTCGCCACTGATCCCCTTCGGGCCCCTGGCCAGGAGGGTGACACGGGCCACCCTCTGGCGCCCTACTTTCCTCGACTGATAATCGAGTGGCTGAGGTCCACGCCCAACGAGCAGGTCAAGGAGCTGCCCGGCACCATCGTCATGGTCGATATCTCCGGATTCACCAAGCTGTCGGAGGGTCTGGCCAAGCACGGAAAGGTCGGGGCGGAGGAGCTCACCGCCACCATCGGGTCGTGCTTTGTCACTCTGCTCGACCTGGCAGTGGCCAATGGTGGACGACTGCTCAAGTTCGGCGGCGATGCCCTCCTCCTGTACTTCTTCGGCCAGGACCACGAAGCCCGGGCCTGTCGGGCCGCCATCGAGATGCGGCGGGCGTTACGGGTGGTCGGCCGCCTCACCGTGCTCGGGCAGAAGGTCTCGCTCCGGATGTCGGTGGGAATCCACAGCGGTGACTTCCACTTCTTTCTGGTCGGGGATTCGCACCGGGAGTTCCTCGTGGCCGGTCCGGCCGCCAGCTGTGTGGTGTCGATGGAGGCCACCGCCGACGCCGGGGAGATCGTCATCAGTGACGCTACAGCCCAGGCCATCAACCCGGGCCTGGTGGGCGAGGAAAAAGGACCGGGACACCTCTTGCGACGGTCGCCGGCAGCCTCGCCCGACGCCTTCGTCCCGTTCGAGGAGGTCGACCCTCGGCTGGACCTGATCCAGGGAATCCCCGTCGGGCTCCGTGAGGTCCTGGCCGGCGCCCACCAGGAGTCTGAGCACCGACGGGTCACCGTCGCCTTCATTCACTTCGACGGGACAGACGGCCTCATCGGAGCAGAGGGGCCGATCGAGACGGCCCGTCGGCTCGAGATCCTGGTGACCGATGTGCAGCGGGCCGTCGACAGACAGGGTGTCACCTTCCTGGCCACCGATGCTGACCGTGACGGAGGCAAGATCATCCTCACCGCCGGGGCACCGTCGACATCGGGTGACGACGAGAACCGCATGTTGCTGGCCGTGCGGGAGATCATGGATGCCGGAGGGCCGATCCCCGTGCGGATCGGGGTCAACCAGGGGTCGGTCTTCGTCGGCGAGGTCGGACCCCACTACCGGCGGACCTTTACCGTCATGGGCGACGCGGTCAACCTGGCCGCACGGCTTATGGCCAAGGCCGAGCCCGGTCAGATCATCACGACCCCGGATCTCTTCGCCCGCTCCCGATCCAGTTTCTCGGTGACCGAACTCGAGCCGTTCTTCGTCAAGGGCAAGGCCAAGCCGGTCCGGGCGCTCAGCATCGGAGCCCGAAGCCAGTCGGCATCGGCAGACGATCTCGACGAGTTGCCGTTCGTGGGACGCGAGAGCCAACTGGAAATTCTGTCGGCCGTGGCCAGCGATGCCGCGGCCGGACGCGGCGCATTGGTCGAGATCATCGGGGAGACCGGGGTCGGCAAGTCGCGCCTGGCTGATCGGCTTCGCCAACTGGCCTCGGACCGCATGCAGCTCACCGCGGTGTGCGAGCGATACGACTCCTCCACGCCATACCACGCGGTTCGAGGGCTCCTCCGGGATCTACTCGACCTCCCAGCGGATGGAAACGACAGCGGGGTGGCGGCACGCTTCCTCGCCTCGGTGGAATCGCGAGTGCCCGAGCTGCTTCCCTGGGCGCCGCTCATCGGCATGGCCATCGACGTCCCCGTCCCCGAGACCAAGGAGACGAGCGAGCTCGAAGAGGAGTTCCGTCGTCCCAAGCTGGCCCGGGTAGCCATCGATCTGCTGGCCCAGCTCCTCCCTGAGCGGGGGCTCTTCATCATCGAGGACGCTCACTTCATGGACGAGGCTTCCGCCGACTTCTTCGCCAGCCTGGCCGCCGTGGTCGGGGCGACGTCATGGCTCTGGTGCCTGACTCGCCGCGACGTCGACTCCGCATTCGTGGCCCCCGACGGGCTGACCACCCGCATCGAGCTCCCCCCCTTGAGTACCGAGGAGGCGCTGGGCCTGGCCGAGGAGGCCACCCGGGCGACCCCCCTCTCGCCCCGCGACCTCGCCGCGCTGGTTGATCGGTCGGGCGGCAACCCCCTCTTCCTCCGCGAGCTCGCCGCCGCCGCCAGCAACGGCGAGGCCGTCGGGTCCCTGCCCGATTCCATCGAGGATGTCGTCGCCGCCCGGATCGACCGCCTGAGTGGCGAAGACCGGTACCTCTTGCGCCGGATGTCCGTGCTCGGCCAGTCCTTCCCCTCCGATCTGCTGGCCGACGTGGTCGGTCAGCTTCCCGTCGCCAACGACCCGGCATGGTCCCGGCTCGAACCGTTCGTCAACCGGGATGACCGGGGAACGGTGGCCTTCCGCAATGCCCTGCTACGCGACTGCGCCTATGACGGACTGTCGTTCCGGCTCCGTCGCGAGCTGCACGCGCTGGCCGGCGACACCATCCAGGCGTCGACGGCCGACCGTGGCGAGGAGCAGCCGGAGCTGCTCTCCTTCCACTACCTGCACGCCCAGCGGTTCGACGACGCCTGGACGTACTCCCTACAGGCCGCGGCGCGGGCGGCGGCCGTCTACGCCAACACCGAGGCCGCCGAGTACTACGAACGGGCCGTGACCGCCGGTCGGCGACTGTCCCACCTCGCCCCGGGCGAGCTCTCCCGCGTCCACGAGTCACTGGGGGACGCTCGCAACCTCACCGGGGACTATATCGATGCCGCCGTCGCCTACCGGGCGGCCCGGCGCCTGGTGGCCGACGACCCGGTGTCCCAGGCCCGCGTCATCCTGAAACTGGCCCGGGTGCAGGGTTGGCTCGACCGCTACGCCAATGCCCTGCGGTGGATCACCAAGGGGCTCCGTGTCCTTGACACCTCCTCCGGGGAGGAGGTGGTCCGCCAACGGGCTGAGCTGGCCGGATGGTACGGACGGTTCTGCCAGGAGAGTGGGCACCATCGACGGGCCATCGCCTGGTGCGCCCAAGCAGTGGCTGAAGCCGAAGAGACAGACGACCGACACGTCCTGGCCGACGCGCTCCGGGTCATCGACTGGGCGAAGATGGACCTCGGCCAGCTGGATCGGCCGGACAACTGGGAACGCTCCCTGGCCCTCTTCGAGGAGCTCGACGACCTCCCCGGGCAGGCCGCGGTACTCAACGCGCTCGGAGCATTCGCCTACTACAAGGGCGACTGGGACGAGGCCGTGACCCTGTACCGGCGAGCCCAGGAAACCGTGCGCCGTACGGGCAACGACGTGATGGACGCTTTCTACGTCTTCAACATCGGCGAGATCGCCCTGGACCGGGGCGACCTGGATGAAGCGGCGCGGGCCTTCAGCCGGGTTTCGCGCACCTGGCGGGCCGCGGGCTACCGGTCAGGGGCGGCGGATGCCGACGGAAAATTGGGCCGCGTGGCCACCGGCCGGGAGCGTTTCGACCAGGCGCTGGTCCTCTATCAGGGGGCGATCGACGAGTTCAGGAATATCGGAAGCCAGAGTGATGCCCTCGAGGTGCAGGCCCGCATGGCCGAGTGCCAGCTCCTCAGTGGCGATACCGATACGGCCTTGGCCACCGTGGACCAGGCCCTGGCCACGGCCCAGAGCCTGGGCGGAGTCGCCCCTCAGCTCCCGATGCTCCAACGGGTCAGGGGAAGCGCGCTCGCCGTGCGCGGACAGCACGAGGCCGCGGAAGAGGCGCTGCGCCAGAGCCTCGACGCCGCCCGTTCCCGGGGTGCGGAGTACGAGGCGGCGCTCACGATGCGGGTGCTGGCCGAACTCGACACCCAGGCCGTGGCGCTCGATCGCGACGAACTGCGTCGCTCGGCGGCCGCCACGCTGGCCCAGCTCCGCGTCGAGAACATACCCGAGCTCCCGGTGGGACCACATACGAGGTCATCATGACCAATCGGCGGGTTCCGGCCACACATCTCCACCGCGCGCCAGCCGCTGCCCCTGATGTGTGGAATTGTCGGGGAGTTTGTGAACGTGCGGTCGGGTCGGCGGTGCCGTCGTACGGCTCGTTCACCCGCAGCCCCTCGTTCACACGCTGCGGGCAGAGTGCTCGTTATCCGATGCCTGGAGCGATGTTCCCACCAGGTAGGGCTCGAAAGACCGCCACGACCCCCGCTCTGAAGGCAGGGGCACCCCCATTCGCCGGGTGACGAATGTAGGGAGCGCCCGTGGCTTCCTGGGCATGACGTCCGATGGCGTACACGGTCCGCCCCATCGTGACCAGCCTCAACAGGTGTCGACAGGCGCGAATCTCGTTGGAGGTCGGGTCACGATTCCCTGGAGGGAAGAGCATGGAGGCATTCCACAGCAGCACCTGATCCTCGACTCCGAGTTCGACCAAGGTGCTCTGGACGATTGTCGCACTCTGTTCGGCCGCTCCGGATCCCGTGAGGGTGCGCATGGAGTTGAACGGCACACCGGAGAGCCGGGCCCCGTTCTTTCCCGGAGCTTCTCCGACCAGGACGATCCGAGCACCCCAATGGCTCGTCAGGTACGTGGACAGCGCGGCGATCCGGGTCGTCGCCTGGCCCGGAGCATCGCCAACGGCCATGGAGGCCGTCTCGTCATAGAGGTTGAGAGCACCGGGGCACCGGACCTTGATGAGTTCGGCGAGGACTTCCTTCACCGCTGAGGCTTGCGGCACGACCCCTGTCCTCCTCCCATCACGTCAGCGGCTCGTACCACCACGAACGTATCGAAAGGGAATGATGCACGCACGGTGCGGTGGGGGGCCGCTCCGACCGGGGGCCCGATGTCGTTGTGTCTCCGGTGCAACGGGTCATGTCGCTGGACCCGGCCGGGGTGCGTGACCGCTGACTACCGCTTCGCCGCCAGGGTCGAAGCCGGGTTCACACGGCCACGGGCTGAAGGGTGGCGAGGTCCGTGGTACGGAGCATGTCGAGGAATCGCCCCTGGCCGCGTCGGGAGACCCGGAACCACTCCGTCCCGAGGATGTGGTGGAAGGCGCCGGCGGGAAGTCCCATGAAGGTGGGCGCCTCCAACAACTGGCTCGAATGCGCGGCCACGGCGGCCAACTTCTGGTCGAGCCATTCGCTCACGTCCACGGTCACCAGGGCCGGTCCGTCCTCCACCCCCAGCCGCTCGGCGAGCGGCAACGGCCACACATCGTCGATCAGGCCCCGACTCACCAACTCCTTGCGGAGCTGACGGAGGGCGCTTCTTCCCAGCGTGGACTCATAGTGCTCACACGTCGTGCCCTCGATGCTGCGGACGGCGATCTCGTGCACCAGAACGTGGTCGATGTGCCCATAGATTCCATTGTCGTCGTAGCTGGTGAGGGCGACGGCACCCTCCTCGACAAGGATCCGTCGGACCACTGCCGCCGCCCCGTCGACGTGCGCCGCCGCCAGGGTTCCCGAGTGCAGAGCGCGGGCTACCGCAGTTCCTCCCCGTTGGTCGCCACCGAACGGGGTGTCGTACCCTGAGTCGCCGTACCCCAGGAACTCGACCCGCTCCACTCCGAGGAGTTGTGCGGCCTCGAGCGTCTCGGCGCGTCGCCTGGCCCCAAGGTGAGTTCCCCCGGACCCCGAGCCCCGGTCACCGTCGGTGGCCACGATCAGGACAACACGCCATCCAGCCGATACCGCCCGGAGGATGGTGCCCCCGGTGAAGATGGCTTCGTCATCGGGATGGGCATGCAACGTCACGAGAACCGGTCTCATCTGCACTCCGCCTTCTGTTCGGGCCGCGGCCGGCCGTCGGGCCTGTCGGGGTTGATCTGACCGTGGGGGCGGCGGTCGGCC
Source organism: uncultured Acidimicrobiaceae bacterium (assembly GCA_963737625.1). Lineage (GTDB taxonomy): Bacteria > Actinomycetota > Acidimicrobiia > Acidimicrobiales > RAAP-2 > Bog-756. Next base: position 75,694 of record CAVTTK010000004.1, on the reverse strand, counting down.
TGTGGCATTCGTTGATTGTATATAAAGCTGACTGACTTAGTCAAGAATAGCCGCCCCGGTTCACCGAACACCTTCCGTGAGCCACGGCCCGACGTTGGGTACGACCACCAATGCGAGGATGACGCCCAGGCCGATGCTGGTGGCGATGGCCCACTGCCGGGCGCCCGCCCCGCGCACCTGATGTCGGGTGTGACGAAGCCAATCCCGTGGAGCCAGACGGGCCGTGTCGACCAGGTGACCCAGGACATGGAGGGCCATCACACCGAACCACAGGACGAAACTGCCCTTGTGCATCAGCGAGAGCGTCGGTCGCCAGGCGACCGGTGCCAGGAGTAGGGCGATGCCACTGGCGAAGACCGCCAACGTCAGCACTACGACGATGGGGCCGAGGAGTCGCAGCACGAGGAGGGGCGGACCCTTCTGCCGGTAGGCCGGACTCCCCAGATAGTACCGGGCGAACTTCCACGTGGTGCTGGCCATTTTCAGCAGGACAGGCGGAACGAGCACCATGCCGATGAACACGTGCGGAGTGATGAGTCGCCCCACCTGGAGAAGCGTCACTCCTTCGAGGGCGAGGAGGACCACCAGCACGGCGGCAGTGGAGCCGGTCAGCCGGGCGTTACCTTCGGTCGGGTCGCGCCGCATCCTCGTCGGTTCCCCGACCGCACCAGGACGGTCGTGATCGCCGACGTCGCGGCCGTCGTGCACTACTCCCGTCCTGGGCCGGCTATGGGCAGGGTGGGTACAGGCATCCCGTCATCCCTCGAACCGGTCCACCCGTTCGAACGTACCGACCCTTCCTGACGGTGGGATGACGAACTGGGATGGTGGGCCCGGACCCTACCCGCCTTCATGCTGCCGTTATGTTGACCCGTGACACTTCGGACAGTGGCCACCACCAAACAGAGGGATGTCGCCCCGCGAACGGCATGGGCAGGGGACTCTCTTCCCCTCGCCGGACGCCGGGCCGGCCACGCGCCCAGACGTTGGGTTGGTGACCTCTTCCTGGCGTTCGCGGGCCTGGGCATGGGGCTCACGCTGGCCCTGGTCATCACCGGAGAGAGCAGCGGGTCACTGCGCGCCCCCGGTGGAGCGCTCATTGCCGGCGGTCGACTGGCCGGCTTCACCGGGGCCTACCTCCTGTTGCTCATGGTGCTCCTCATCGCCCGGATCCCCTGGCTGGAGCGTTCTGTGGGACAGGACCGCCTGATCCGTTGGCACCGTCACATCGCTCCTTGGGCGATCATCCTCATCGGGCTCCATATCGTGCTGGTCACCCTCGGCTACGCGCAGCTGGCCAAGGCAGGATTCCTGCACCAGTTCTGGCAGTTCCTGTCGTCGTACCCGGACGTCCTGGCCGCCGCCGTGGCTTTCGGCCTGCTGGTCATGGGCGGCGTGACCTCTATCCGAAAGGCCAGGAGCCGGCTCAAGTACGAGACGTGGTGGATCATCCACCTGTACTTGTATCTGGCCTTGGCTCTCGCATTCGCCCACCAGATCGTCACCGGCGCGGCGTTCATCGGTCACCCGCTGACCCGTGCGGTGTGGATCGCGGTGTGGGCAGCCACCGCCGGCATGGTCCTCGTCTACCGCGTCCTCGTGCCCGTCGCCCGAAGTGTGCGCCATCAACTCAAGGTCGTGTCGGTAACCCCCGAGGCCCCGGGAGTGGTGTCGATCGTATGCTCAGGTCGCCAGATCTCGTGGCTCGCCGTCTCGGGCGGACAGTTCTTCCAGTGGCGCTTTCTCACCAAGGAGCTCTGGTGGCACGCCCACCCCTACTCTCTCTCCGCCCTACCCCGGGCCCCGTTTGTCAGGGTCACGGTGAAAGGGCTGGGTGACCAGAGCCGCGCCCTCGCCCACCTGAAGCCCGGTACGAGGGTGTTCATCGAAGGTCCGTACGGCGCCCTCACCCGACATGCCCGTCGCAGTGACCGCGTGGTGCTCATCGGGGCAGGGGTGGGCATCACCCCCCTTCGGGCCCTGCTGGAGGATCTACCGGCGAACGTGGACGCGGTCGTGGTGATCCGGGCCACCAAGGTGGACGAGATCGTGCACCGCGACGAGGTCATCGAGCTGGTGCGGAAGCGCAAGGGCCAGTACCACGAGGTGCTGGGCAACCGCTCCCAAGTCCGTCTGGGCTCAGCCAGCCTGCGTCGGCTCATCCCGGATATTGCTCTGCGCGATGTCTACATCTGTGGGCCCGAGGGATTCAGCCAGCTCATGGCGAACGATGTGGGGAGGCTCGGCGTTCCGATGGACCGCATTCACGAAGAGCGATTCTCATTCTGATGCTGTGGCCCGCGCTTCGACCGGCCGCTACGGCGCCGAGCACCGCGTCTGCCCGGACGGGACGCCGGCGATGAGGCGACCGGTGATTGTCATCGGGGCCACCGTGGCCGGTCTGGTCGGGCTGCTGAGTTTCCACACCGCGCCGGCTCGTCTCGGTCTGGCCGGCCTGTCCGGCCCGACGACGGCCCGTACATCTCCCTCCTCCACGGCGGCGGGAACACCCCCTTCGCCCTCCGCTACCTCGACGACCGCTCCTCCTCCCGCGGCAACCACAGCGCAGCCGTCGACGACGGTGGTGCCCGTCAGCAGGACCGCAACAGGGGCCGCGGTCAACTACAGCTGGGGCGTCTTGTCGGTCTCCGTCTCGGCCACGGGTCGGACCATCACCAAGGTGGGCATCGCCTCGCTGGACGACGGCGGGAACCCGCGTTCCCAGTCCATCGACCAACAGTCAATCCCGATGCTCGAACAGCAGGCGATGCAAGCTCAGAGTGCCAACATCCAGGGAGTTTCCGGTGCGAGCTATACCAGCGCCGGCTTCCAGCAGTCCCTGCAGTCGGCACTGGCGAAGTTGAGCATCCGGTGACCGGCCTCGGGCCGACCCATCGTGCGCCCACCGGGAACAGTCATGTTGTCCATCACATCGAAGTCATGGGCACGGTTGTCACCATCGACCTGTACGGGACACTCGTAGACACCGCAGAGGTCTGGTCGCTGGTTGACCGGGCCGGCGCGTCATTGCGCGAAGCCGATGACATCTTCAGCACGTGGAGGCCGGAGAGCCCACTGAGCCGGCTCCGTCGTGGGGAGATCACCCTATCGATGGCTCCCCCGGTGGTCGCCGAAGTCCTCGAACTCTGCTCCGAGGCCCGCGGGCTCTCCAACGGATGGTTCGACCCATGGGCCCTTCCCGGCGGGGTGGATCCCACGGGCTACGTGAAAGGCTGGGCCGCGCAACGGGCCCTCGGTTCGTTGGAGCATCCATCGGTCGCCGGGGCCATCGTCAATGCTGCCGGCGACATCGCCAGCTTCGGCGGGATGGAACCGTCCACGCGATTCCGCTTCGGAATCGTCAACCCGTTGGCCAGACGCGAGCTTCTGTGCGTGGTGGATGGACCGGCGGCACTGGCCACGTCCGGATCCTACGAGCAGGGACTCCACCTGATCGATCCCCACACCGGAATGCCTGTGGCCAACGTGGCCTCGGCCAGTGTGACCGGTCCAGACCTCGGATTGGCCGACGCGCTGGCCACGGCGGTGGCCGTCGCCGGTGGAGAAGGGCTGGACGTGGTGGAGGCCATCGACGGCTATGACGCCATGATCGTAAGGCTCGACGGAACCATGCGACGGACGAGTGGGTTTCCCATTGTCCCGGCATAGGTCCGCTCGGCCGATGCATCGGAACGCGCACCGGTGGGGTCTTGTGCACCGGAGTGTCCTGCGGCTCATCATCGGCACGGGCGACCCGCGTCGGAACCGGCGTCGGGCCATCGGGGTAGGCGTGACGTCGGCCTGCGTGATTCTCGCCGGTTGCACATCCGGCCAAGCACTGGTCAGGCTCCCTGATACCAAGCGGCCCGTGGTGTCGAGCACGGCGGCCCCGACCACGACGACCACCGAGCAACCGGGGTGGACACCCGTCTCCACCGTGGGTGGGGCGATCGCCATCGACAGCCAGTCGGTGGCCGAACCGACCGGACACGTGGTGACCGTCTTCAGATTCAGAGCAGGCCGCACCCGCTTCGCCCTCCACCTGGGGAGCTCCGACCCGCCCCGGGGGAACGCGTCCGTGTCCCCCGATCAGGGTCCGGTGATCGGCCCGGACGAGGCGCCGGTGCTCCTGGCCGCATTCAACGGGGGATTCGAAACGTCGGCGGGAGCGGGAGGGTTCGAGCTGAGTGGTCAGGTCCTGAGACCCCTGATTCCGGGCTACGCCAGTCTGGTCATCGATGCCGACGGGACAGGCCACGTGGGGGTCTGGGGTCAGGGTCTCCCGGCCCCGGGCGAACAGGTGGCCAGTGTTCGCCAGAACCTCACACCGCTGGTCGCCGACGGACAACCGGCGCCCAGCGCCGGCGACATTGCCCCCTGGGGAGCCACCTTGGGCGGCGGGGCGGCGGTGGCCCGGAGCTCGGTCGCCGAGGACAGTGCCGGGAATCTGCTGTATGCGGCCAGCATGAATGCCCTTCCCATCGACCTTGCCGACGCGTTGATCAGCGCCGGTGCGGCAACGGGCATGGAGCTCGACATCAATCCGGAATGGGTCCAGCTGGCCTCGGCCCCCGTACCCGGGGGCACGCTGGCTCCGGGCATCCCCGGCCAGCGACGTCCCGGTGACCAGTACCAAGTCGGTTGGTCGCGGGACTTCGTCACCGTAGTGGCCGCCACGCCCACCATTTAGGAGGTTCTTCCCATGGATTTACGCCACTCTTCAACTCGGTCCCTACCGTGGACTGCGGAGGCAAGCAGAACCCCGCGAGCGCTTGTACTGCTATGACCTGGCTCATCATGATTCCGTTGATCGCCCTGGTGGCCGCATGTGCGGCAATCCCCATCTTCGAGAGCTGACACCGAATCCGGTACTCGGAATCGGGTCCCTCTCGGCCCTTCAGTCGTCGGGATCGGGGTGTTCGGCTTCGGATCCCCCGTTGCCCTCGGACGGGGCATCCCCGTCGATGTCGCTGCCGAGGTAGGCGCCGACCACTTCAGCCCGGATGGCCGCAGGGGTACCGCTCCTCACCAACCGCCCGTTGACCATGATCACCGCATGGTCGGCGATGGACAACGCCGTCTGCACGAACTGCTCCACCATGACGATCGTGAGGTGCTCGGCCTTCACCAACTGGTCGACCACGCCGTAGAGCTCCTCCACGATCAGTGGCGCCAGGCCCATGGACAGCTCGTCGAGGAAGAGGATCTCGGGGTCGGTGGTAAGGGCCCGGGCCATGGCCAACATGCGCTGTTCGCCGCCGGACAGGGTCCCGGCCAGCTGCTTGTGCCTCATCCCGAGGACCGGGAACCGGGCGAACGCCTTCTCCTCGATGGACGCTGCCTTCAGCCCGGGCCTCCTGTAGGTGTACATGAGCAGGTTCTCCCGCACCGTCAGGTTGGGGAACACAGACCGGCCCTCAGGGATCATGCACACGCCGGTGCGGGCCAGCTGCTCGGAGGCGTTCCTCCCCATCGACCGACCGGAGAACTCCACCGTGCCGGCGGTGGGGGCCAGCTGCCCGGCTATCACTTTCAAGAGCGTGGACTTCCCCGCTCCGTTCGGTCCCAGCAAGGCCAGGGCGGACCCCTTGGCGACGTCCAACGACACGCCGTGGAGAATCTCGATGCGGCCGTATCCGGCCCGGACATCCACGACCGAGAGCGCCGGAGGTGCCGACGGTTCGGCCTCCGTCGCCGGGTCGACGGCGCGGATGGGGGTTGGGCCGCTGGCTCCGATGGCCTGGGCGCCGTTGGGCGAGACCGGGGCACCGGCGCTCTGCGAAACGCCCTGGTCGACGGGGTCGGCGGCCTCGCCGCCGAGATAGGCCTGCTGGACCAGCGGATCGGCCCTCACCGAGTCCGGATCCCCCCGGCAGATGATCATCCCGTTGTCCAGGACGTCGACCCGGTCGCAGATCGACATGACCAGTTCCATGTCGTGCTCGACCAGCAGGATCCCCATCCCGTCGGCGGACAGCTGGAGCAGGACCTCACCGAGGGCGTGGGTCTCCTCGGCGTTCAACCCGGAGCTCGGCTCGTCCAGGAGTAGGAGATCGGGGGAGCACGCCAGAGCGCGGGCCATCTCCACCAGGCGGGCCAGTCCCGTAGGGAGAGAATCGGTGGGCTCGTCGGCGATGCTCAGCAGTCCCACCCGCTCCAGTTGGACGGTCGCTTCCTCGGCCGGGGTGCGACCGGAGGCCAGCTTGCCCCGCTGGACCTCGGCCGCCATCTGGACGTTCTCCCGGGCCGTAAGCGTTCCGAACAGCTCCAGACGCTGGAAGGTGCGACCCAGGCCCAGACGGGAGCGCCGGTGCGGCTTGGTCCGGGTGACGTCGTGGACGCCGAGGCGGACCCGGCCCCCCGTAGGTCGCTGCAGGCCGGTGACCACGTTGAACAGTGTGGTCTTGCCAGCACCGTTGGGACCGATCAGGCCATGGATCTCACCTCCGGCCACCTGGAGATCGACGTCGTCGAGAGCCTGGAGCCCGCCGAACCGGACGGAGACCTCCTCCACCACCAGGGCGGGAGGCGCCAGGGTGGCCGTGCTGTCAGACAATGGAAGGCTCCTGGGCGGGCTGAGCCGACGTCGCCGGCCACGTGGACTGCGCCGCCGGGCCGGCGGCGGGCCCACCGGGCCGGCGGCGGGCCCTCAGGCGGTCGCCCAGCCGCTCATACTGCTGGCCCAGCCGGTAGGGGTTGCGGCCCACGGCGATGATGCCCACCCCGAACAGCACGTAGGTGAATCCGGCGAATGACGGTAGGTGCTGAGCGATGAGGGCGATGATGGCCAGGCTGATCCCGGCCTGCACCGAGGCGCTCAGCATGGTCACTCCGGCCAGGACCACGGCCACGAACAGGACCAGGCTGTTCACGAAGCCGAACTGGGCGACCGACACCGTGCGGGACATGCCGCCGTAGAGGGCACCGGCCAGTCCGGCCAGTCCGCCGGCCAGCACGAAGACGGCCAGCTTGGTGGTGATGATGTTCATACCCACCGTGGCGCAGGCCACCTGGCTGTCGCTCATGGCCACCAGCCTTCGGCCGAAGCTGCCCCGGCGCAGTACGCCGACGCCGACGATGCACACCGCCAGCACGATGGCCAACAGGATGACGAACGACCGGTCGGTGATGAACTTCATCCCGAAGATAGTGGGCCGGCCGACGGTCATGGACCCACCGGTGACAATGGACGGGTTGGTGAAGAAGATCTCGTCCATGAGGACGGCGAAGGCCAGGGTGGCGAGCGCCATGTACAGACCGCGCAGACGGAGGGCGGGGAGGGCCAGGATGCCCCCGGCCACGGCGCACAGACCGACGGCGGCCAGCACACCGAGAATGGAGTTCCCACCATCCACCTTGGTCATGGCCCACGCCCCCATGCCCATGAAGGTGAACTGGCACAGCCATACCTGGCCGCCGTAGCCGGACAGCAGCACCAGGGAGAGGGCGGCGATGGATATGGCCAGGCCGAGCCCCTCGGTGTAGAGGTTGATCCCGGTGATCAGGTAGGCCACCAGGGTGGCCAAGGCTATGAGCACCAACCCCCCGATCACCGTGGTCCCGAGGGAGGGGGTCCGGGGGGGGCGGTGCCGGGCCAGGCGGCCGGCCGACAGGGTGCCCTGCGGGAGCACGAGCAGAACGATGATCAACAGCCCCATGGGCAGGGCGTTGGTCACGTCGTTCAACAGGCTTCCGGGCACGTAGCCGATGGCCATCGATCCGGCGATACCCAGGATCATGGCTCCGACGAAGGTCAGGGGGAGGGAGCGGAGGCGGCCGACAATGGCCGCGGCGTAGCCGAAGATGACCAGCTCCGAGAGGATCTCCAGGCTCATTCCGGTGCCCGGAGCCACCAGGATCCCGGCCAGTCCGGCGGCCATGAAGCCGATGATCCACGCCAGCCCGGAGATACGTCCTGACCGGGCCCCGGTCATGGAGGCCAGGGCGGGGTCGTCGACGACGGCCCGCATGGATACGCCCATCCTGGTGTGCCGGAATAGGAACCACAGCGCCGCCGCAACCACCACGGCACACCCCAGGGTGATCAGTTGTTCGTAGGTCAGGTTGACGTTGAAGACGTCGACCTGGTCACCGGCGAACCATTCCGGCAGATTCCGGGTGATCGACTGGTTCCAGATGGTGCCAGTGATGCCGTACAGGAGCAGGAACAGCCCCAGAGTGACCACGATCATGGTGTTGAGGGTGGAGCCGTGGAGCGGTCGCATGAGAACCCGCTCCACGATCAGGGCCAGGATCGGGGCCAGGACCACCAGGACGATGACCAGCGAAAGCACGGGATTCCATCCCCATCCCTGCCACAGCTGCCAGTAGAGGTAGGCCAGAAACATGCCCACCGCCCCGTAGGCGAAGTTGAAGATGCCGGTGGCGTTGTAGGTGACGACGAGCCCGCTGGCACTGACCGCGTAGATCGAGCCGGTGACGATTCCGATCACAAGGTACTGGAGGAACTCACTCACGGTCGCTCGACTTTGGCTAGGGCAGTGGTGGTGCTAGCGGTTCACACCCTTGTAGCTGGCGGGGTAGAAGCCACTCGGATTGCACACGAAGCCCGTCTTGGGGTCGGGCGCTATCCGCTTCCACGTCCCGTTCTCGTACTCGGCGGCCAGCCAGCACTGCCCGGGGATTTTCTTGGCCGGATTCTGGGTGGAGATGAGGCCGTCGGCATTGAACGAGGTGATCTTGTTCAGTTGCGCTTCGAGTCCCGCTCTCGTCGGATTGGCGCCCTCGGCCTTCAGCGCCTGCACGAACAGCTCGGCGTTGATCCAGGCGTCCAGGGTGTAGAGGTCCAGCTGGGTCTGGGGGTCTACCTTCTTGGCCCAGTGGTCGAAGGTGGCCACGGCCGGGACGACCTTGGCGTCCTGGCCCATGTACAGGGCGTCCACTCCGGTGACGATCGTGCCGTTGCCGGCCGACCCCGGATTGAAGTTCTGCTCGTAGGTGTTGGACCCGCTGAGGAGGATGGCGTTGAGGCCCTCCTGCTTCATCTCCTCGGCGATGTTGCTGATATAGGCACCCTGCTGGGAGGGCTCGAACACGATCTTCACCCCGGCGTTCTTCATCTTGATGATGTCGGGGAGGAAGGAGGTCTCCGAGTAGCCGGCGTCGCGCTGGTACACCCACTTGTAGCCCAGGCTCTCGGTGAGGTTCTTGAACACGTGCTCGGCGGTGACCGCGGTGGCCGCCGCGCTGGACCCGATGACCCCCACATGTTGGATGTCCTGGGGGTACTTGGACTTGAGCCACTTGAAGGGGCCGTCGATCTCCCCGTTGTTCACCAGGGGAACCGCCGAATAGAGGTTCGGGTCCGAGTAGTACGCCGGGGTGAGGACCTGGGTCACGACCGGCAGATGGGCGGCATCCACGGCCGGCTGCTCCGAGCCGTCGAGTAGGGAGAACCCACCCACGATGGCGAAGTCGTTGGCGGCGATGCTCTGGGCCTCGTTGGTCACCGTCCCGGCCGAGAAGGCGCTGTCCCTGGCGTCGAGGACGAGCTTGCGCCCGTTCACCCCACCCTGGCTGTTCACGTAGGCGAAGTAGGCCTCGGTCCCGATCTTCGCCCCCTCGAAGAGTCCGGGGATGGGCGCGGAGATTTCACTGATGGAACCGACAGTGATGGAGTTGGCCGTGACCCCCGGCGTGGAAGTCGTGGACGCCCCCGCCGTCTGCCCGTCCGCCCCCACAGCGATAGCTGCCGCCCCGACGAGCAGCGCGAGCCCCCCGGACATGATCCGCTTCCTCAACACGATGATTCCCCCTTTTGTGCGCCCTCGGTTGAGGGCGTGACCGCCGCACGTGCCGACGGGTGTGTTGTGCTGCCTGTTCCCCGGGGGACATCAAATCACAGGAAGGTGGTCCATGCGAGGTCAGGTCGGGCATCCGGCGCCCCACCCGGGACCACGTCGAGCACGGGACCGGAGGCGTCCGGCCTGTCACCCCGGGGAGGACGGTGCCTCCCCGGGGTCGCCGCCCAGGGCCTCGACCAGTCCCTCGAGGTCCTTGACGGTGACCGTGAGGGCCGAATGCCCGCTCCTGCTCATCCGGGAGGGGACCTTCTCGGCGAAATGGATGCAGACGCCGGCCCGCCGGTTCGTGCCGAAGGTCAGCCCGTCGTCGGCCATCGAAGCCCGGACTCCGACGGCCGTCCACCAGCGGTAGTTCCGGGTGATATGAGCGCCCGTGATGTTGTCCAGACCGGTGGTCACAGCAAAGAACCCGAAGGTGGCGCCGAAGGTACCGTCATCGTCCAGCGTCACGCCGTCGTGGTTCCGCCTCAGCCCGAAGGGCAGGATCACCGGCAGGTACCAGTTGTCGATGGCGTAGGGGAACGTTCGGGTCATGGCTGGGCCATCCTCGTAGTCGCTGCGTTGTCCCCTACCCGGTCACCGTTCTCCCCCACCCTCTCACCGTTCTCTCCGCCGGGCGGGACACCGGACCATCCCGGGCCGCGATACCGAAACGGTGGTGGCCCGAACCGCGGCGCCACCTTCGTGTCACCATGAGCGGCCCCCGTCGGCGTCAAACGCCCGGCAACTGCCCTCCGATGGGCTCGGCAGAAGTGCCGCTCACGCGGCGACGGTCTCCGGCGCCAATGAGTCTTGGCCAGCCGGAGTGGTTTGGTCACTATCGATACCATCATTGGCCCCCCTCACGGGTGTGCGGTGGCGTGGACTTTCTGCTCCTTTCACCTTCAGGCCGCTCCTCCTCACCGGCTGCTTTCCACATCGTTGTCCGCCAGGTGATTTGCGCTCCTGGGGAGGATCCACCTGGCCCATCCTCCGCCGGGCGACCGCATACACCCCCCTGGGGCCCATGAATCAGGCGTTCGATATGTCCGATCACATTTACCCTGTTATTTCAGAAATGACTGTGCCAGGATGGAGTCCCCCTGAACGACTCACCGAACAGCCATTGTGCTCATAGCACCGAGAAATGATGTCCGCCATGCACACGCATGCCCGTTCCACCGGAGTCTCCACTCACCGGGGAGTGCGCCGGACCGTGATGCTCACCGCTGCACTCATGTCGGCCGGTGTCGTCGCCGGAGTGACGGCGGCGGCCGCTGGCCCCACCACGGCTCAGGCCCCCACGACCTCGCACTACGAGGTGACCGCCGATCCCGGCACGCTCCTGGCCCAGGGCCGGGCGGCGGGCCGGGCAGACTCGCAGGGCCTGGTGATCCTGGATTTCGGGCGGCCTGCCGTCGACGGCACTGTCTCCGGAACCGAGGACTTCGACGGGACGTTCGACTCGTTCGCCTCCATCGTCTCCGCCACCGAGAGCTTCATCCAGGGCTACCTCACCACCGCTCCCGGCCATCTCCAGCTGGACGTGGCCATCGGCACGAACGACAGCTGTGGTCCCGGACAGCCGTGCGGGTCCGTGGTGTGTGGCTGCACCGATGAGCCCCAGGATTTCGGGGCCTGGGGAGCGCAGCTGGCGACCGCGGTCATGCGGGTGGGAGCCCAGGCGGCCTCGGTCAAGCGCCAGTCCGGATACTCCGACACCGTCACAGTCATGGCCGGGGACGACGCCGAGCCGGCCTTCGACCCTGAGTACCGCAACACCTACAACCTCATGGCCGGCTACGCAGCAGCCGTGAACGGCTATCAGCCGGCGATGATCGACTACGGATCGGCCGACGCCGGATACTGGTCGGAGGGCCAGCTCCTGCAGATCGCCGATGGGTTCAAGCCCAATCTGGCCGTCCCGGAGATCTACACTCCCTCCGACCCCGCGGCATGGAGTTCGTTGGTCGCCTACGCCCGACAGAGCGGACAGACCATGACCATCTACGGCGTGCTGACCGCCCAGACGGGCAATCTCCCTCAGGACAGCTACCACGAGCTCGTGAGCCTGTTGCAACCGATCACCGGTCAGAGCTCGATCCGTTGGCCCACGGTCATCAGCCACTAGACGCACCGCCGAAGCCTCCGACGGGGGTGCATTCCCCGGGATCGACGGGTGCCCGGGGGCCTCCCGATCACTGCGTTGCACCCCCCCGACCTGGTATATTGCCACCGAAATCGAACGGGGAGAGGCCATGAGCGATATGTCCGGTGGTCCCGGTTGGTGGCAGGCATCCGACGGCAAGTGGTACCCGGCGGAACAGCACCCCAACTATCAGCCCCCCACTCCGGGGTCGCCCCTCCCGCCTCCTGGCGCCACCCCAACCGGTGGGAGTCGCCCCACATTCTCGCTCGACGTCGCCCGCCTGGCCCGGGCCGAGCGGATCAGCGGCATCGCCACCCTGGTCCTCTTCATCTCACTGTTCCTCCCGTGGTACACCTACGACTTCGGGCCGGTGTCCATATCGGCAGACGGCCTCTGGCATGGGTGGATGTACCTGGTCCTGCTGGTCAGCCTGGCCGTGATGGTCTACATCGTGCTGCGGGCGGGCTTCGAGGTGATGCCGTTCAAGGTCGGCGTGTCGGACGCGCAACTCCTCCTGATCGGAACGGTGTTCAACGCGGTGCTGTGCATCCTGGCCTTCCTGCTCAAGCCGGGTGGGATCGGGTTCTCCGGTATCGGGTGGGGTTTTGGGGCCTTCCTGGGTCTGGCCGCCGCCATCGTTGCGGCCGCTCCTCTGGCCGTGCCGGCGATCCAGGCCCGCCGTAAGTAACCACCGGGACCGCCCGCCGCCCGGGGGCGGCCATCCTCTCGTCCGACGGTAGGCCGCTTGGCCAGGACGTCTCGGCACCCGGGGCGCAGCCGGCTCAGGCGGTGCTGGGAACCACGGCGTCACCTTCGTTGGCCAGCAGCTGTGGGCTGGCGGTAGCGATGATGACGAACAGCAGGAAACCGACCGCGTGGATCACCGAACACCACACGCACAGGGCCTGGATGACGAAGAGCTCCTCGATGAACAGATAGATGATCATGGCGACCCCGAGAATCGCCAGAGCCAACCGCACGAGGTGGATCCGCCGGTCCGAGGACCGCCAGGCCACGGGCAGGCAGAGGATGAGCATCGGAACGAAGTACGCCAGTCCCAGGATCGGTACCGGTATGCCCAAGAAGTGCGATGTGTTGCTGGTGAGGATCTTGCTGCAGGGTCCGTTATCCGGACAGACGAGCGAGACGTGGGCGAAGTGGGCGATCGTCAGGTACACCGACCCGGCCAGGCCGATGAGACAGAGGATCAGCGTGGTGACGGGTTGCCATCCGAGTGTCGCCCTGGGTTCAGCCACCGCCATCACCACCGTCTAGCTCCGCAACTAGGTCCGAGCCAGAAACTACCTCATGTCCGTGCACCGCGCCTCGCATAGACCGACGCCCCGGCGTTGCCCGGCGGTTCGCTCGGCCGCGAGCCCGACCGGCGGCCGTGGTGGGCAGGATGCTCCGGTTGGCCGGACTGCGGTCGCTGGCACTAGTGCGTTACCGGCGTCCGATCCGGTACATGCGCAGGCGTCCATAGTCCTTCGCTGCTGGCATGTGCCCGACGTAGTCGCAGCCGATGTCGTCGCATCCCGACAGCTCCAGGGATGCGACGAAGGCCTCCGTCACGTACACCGCGCCAGGTGGCGTCACCGGTTCGATCCTGGCCGTCCGGCTCACATGGGAGCCCATGAAGGTCTGGGCATCCACTATCGGGTCGCGCATGGGAAACACCGGCCCGAGGTGCCCAGAGAGGCGAAATCCCAAGTCAGGAGGAAGCCCATTACCCTCGAGGTCCAGCCTGGCCAGGGCCTCCTGGAGGTCGAGCGCACACCTCGCGGCCGGTGGTGCGCCGGAGAACACGGCGTACAGCGCATCGCCCCAGGTATTGCGGAAGTCGATCTCTGCCGCGTGGGCGGCGAGGACGTCGGCCATCGCGCCGAGGACGACGCCGGCGAACGCCGGGAGCTGTTCGTCGGTGAGTTTGGAGAATCCTCGAACGTCGCCGAAGAGCATCGCCCGGATCACCCGCCGGGAGCGATCCGTAGTGACCGCCGGCTCCGAACGGACCCCAACCTGAGCCGTGCCATGCGCAGGGCCCTCGGCCGGCTGCGGCGAGACGGACATCAACTGGTGGCCGGTCCTCCTCCACGCCGCGACGTCGGTGGCCGTACCGGCCGGGCCGCTGGCCGGCGCACCGTCCCACAGCGCCAGCTGGAATACCTCGGCATCGAGGTGACGGGCGCGCGTCAGAGCCAATCCCATGGCCAGACGGGCGCAGTAGGCATAGAGCACATCGTCGTTGAGGTAGGCGTCGGCGGTGGCATAGGTGACCGACTCGGCGGCGGCGAGACAACGACGGAACCGCTCCACCCATTCGTCCCCGGCCGGAGCAACCGACGTGGTGATGAACTCCTCCAGGGCGAACGGGAGGACGACATGGAGCTCGGACCCGGAAGCCGTCAGTAGCTCGGCCCACATGATGTCGCCCCCGTTGGCCAGTGACCCGTAGGCGAACCCCACGGCCTTCCGGTGGACAACGTCAGCCATCCGGGCCGCCACCGCCGCCTCGTGTTCGCTGGGGAATCGACCGCCGCTTCCGGGCGCCCCGATCATGTGGCCGCAGAAGTGGGTCACCGCGGGACCGGCCAGAGGCGACAGTATCTCCGCGTCGATACCGATCAGGTCGCAGATCATCCGCAACTGTCGTCGAGTCGTCGACAGCGCCCCGAAGTCCCCGTCCTGCAGTTCGGCGGCCCGCTCCAGTGCGGCACGGGCACCGGGTTCGTCCCCGAGCAGCAGATACGACTCCGCCCGTGTGGCCGATGCGAAATAGCCTGTCTCGCCGGACGCCTCCACCAGGGCAAGGGCGTCGGCCGCCAGCGCCCGAGCCTCCGCTGGGCGGCCGGCCACCAGCGACATGGTGGCCGCGTTGACGGCCGGAAAGTACCCGTTGGTCCGGGCTCGGATGTCCTGGTACGCGTCGGCGGCCACCTTGGCCAGCCGCCGTCGCTCCCGGCCCATGGCCGAGAGAGCCCTGTCCTTGCGGATCCTGGCTCCCAATGCCTCGACATCCTCGGTGCCGATCGAGGACAGCCCGAGCTCGTCAAACTGCCTCGCCGCCTGGGCGGTGGAGCCGGCGCGGGCGAGGGCCAGTACGGCCCGGTACCGCAGCCCCGGGTCGCCGGGATGGTCCTCCAGGCCGCGACCGGCGAGGTCGAAGGCAGCCAGCAACTCGCCCCGGCGCTCGGCGTCACGCACGGCTTCGAGCCAGGCCCGAGCACTCAGGGACCTCCCCGGGCCAGCCGATTCCTCTCCCGACGGGGGCATGGATGGATCGTAGGTTGGCCGGGGGCATCTGTGACGGCTACCACCGCGGGTGAGTGGTGGCCGGCCATTCCCCGTCGTATAATTTGGAGACAAGGCCTCATGGCGAAGTAGGACTGCGGATCCTAAGGCGGGACACTGTTGGCTGACGTTTTCGTTTCGTACTCCCGTCGGGACTCCGACTTCGTACTCCGAATCGCCGGCTCCATGGAGGAGCTGGGCAAATCCGTCTGGATCGACACGGAGGGGATCGCCGACGCCGAGGTGTTCCCCGTCGCCCTCCGCAATGCCATCGAGCAGTCCGACTCCTTCCTGTTCGTCATCACCCCGGCCTCCGTGGCCTCGGAGTTCTGCGACCAGGAGGTGACGTACGCCCGCAGTCTCGAGAAGCGGATCGTCCCGGTACTGCGCGTTCCCGTGCCGGATCCGGACGTGCCCGAGGAGATCCGTGAACGCAACTGGATCCCCTTCACCGAGGACGACGACTACGACGCCTCACTCGAGCGGGTGGTCCGGGCGGTCGACACCGATCTCGAGTTCTGCAAGGCGCACACCCGGTGGCTGATCAAAGCCCTGGAGTGGGACGGCGAAGGCCGGGACCGCAGCTTCCTGCTCCGGGGGAGCGAGCTGAAAGCGGCGGAGGACTGGCTGGCCCATACGCCCCCGGACGCCGACCCGGCCCCCACCACCCTGCAGAGCGAGTACATCCTGGCCAGCCGGCGGACGGCGACACGTCGCCAGCGCGCCCTGCTGGCCACCTGCGCCGTGGTGGCGGCCGTGGCCATCGGGCTCGGCGTCGTGGCCCTGCTCTCGCGGAACCAGGCCGTATCCGCCAGCACCGCCGCCCGATCGCAGGCTCTGGCGGCCGAGAGCCAGAGCGAGCTGTCCGCCGATCCCGAGATCTCGGTCCTGCTGGCCCAACGGGCCGTCCAACAGGCGCCGACGCCTCAGGCCGTCTCGGCGCTGCGCCAGGCCATGGATGCGTCGTCGGTTCGGAGTGCGCTCCACACCGAGCCCGTAACGGCCTGCACGTACCAGCCCACGTCGTTGATGGCGTTCAGCCCCACCGGTGACCGGATGGCCACGGGATCGTGCACCGGGAGCCTGAAGCTGATCAATGCATCCACCGGTCGAGTCATCGCCCGGAGGCATCTTCCGGCCCATGAGGTGATCGTGGACTACGACCCGAACGGACGCCTCCTGGCGGCCGGTACCGACCAGGGCGTCTACCTCGTCGATCCGTCCTCCGGAGCCATCACCGGTCATCTGGCGGGCCGAGGTGACACCACCTCGTTGGCCTTCAGCCCCGATGGGTCGATGCTGGCGGCCACCACCAACCTCGGAGTCGTGGTGTGGAACGTGGCCCAGGGAACATCCCGTCAGCTCATCTCGGACCCCCTCTCCAACTATTTCACCCTGGCCTTCACCAGCGACGGGCAGTGGTTGGTGGTCGGCACCGACCTGGGCTATACCGCGGTCGTCGATGTGGCCGACGGCCAGGTCGTGCGCAAGCTGTCGCCTCCCGGCCAGGACGTGACCGTCGGAAGTGCGAGTCCGGTGGGACTGGCCGGAGACATCCTGGTGGTGGGGACCGACGTCAACGGTCCCGGGGACACGTCCGGCGACGTCGATCTGTGGAGCACGTCGACCTGGACCATGACCAGCGTGCTGACCACTGTTACCGGCACCACCATCGGCACGGTCGCCATCAGCCCCGACCGCCAGTTGGTGGCCGTCGGGAACTCCGACGGCACCGGAGGGACGTGGTCACTGAGTCCGGACGAGGAGTTGGGCCCCATCTCGGGCCAGACCGCCGATCTCAACACCATGGCGTTCAGCCCCGACAGCAACAGCGTTGCCGTGGTGGCCAACGACGGAACTGCTCGGACCTACCGGGCCGGTGGCCCGTGGCGGGCGACACTGCCGGCCCAACTGTGCGACTGCGGCAACGAGATCGGGTGGCGCCCCCACGCGGTGACCGCCATGGCCCGCTCCGGCAACGACATCACCGCACAGACCTGGTCGCTTCCGTCCGGTCGTCTCGAGCCCGGCTCGCGGGTGCTCAGTACCGATCAGCAGAACGAGGGCGTGGTCCTCAGCCCCGACGGTACGTTGGCGGCCCTATTCGATGACAGCACCCCGACTTCCACCGTCACGGTGGTGGAGACGGCGACGGGGCGGTCCGTCTTCACCCTGCCACCGGTCGCGGTGGCCAATGTGACCTTCAGCAGCGACGACCGACTCCTGGCGGTGGCGGACAGCTCCGGAGACCTTCACATCAGCACCGTCTCGACCCACCATACGGTGGTCGGTCACGGTTGGCCCCAGTGCGATTCGGGCGGCGGCCAAACGTTGGCCATCAGTCCCGACGACCAGCGGGTGGCCTTCGCATCGTTCTGCGGCCAGGTGAGTATTGGATTGACCACCGATGCCAAGCCCCAGAAGTCGTTCAACCGGCACGAGCAGCTCTCGAGTATCGCATTCAATCCCACGGGGACCCGACTGGCCGCCGCCTCGTGGGACTCGACCGTCACCGTGCTCAGCGTCGCCACGGATCGGCCGGTGCTGGAGTTGGTCGGTCACGCTCGCGGCGTGACGGGTGTCGCGTTCGCCCCGACGGCTCCCTACATCGTCACCACCAGCTTCGATGACACGACGCGAGTGTGGGACGCGACCACCGGACAGCTGCTGAGGATTGACCGTGATGAGTCGTCCACCCGCAATCCGTCGGTGAGCCCTGACGGCCGCTTCCTAGCCGAGGCCAACAACGATGCCCAGGTCCGGCTGTGGTCGGTGTGCCCCGACTGCCGCCAACCCTCGGCGCTGCTGAAGGCATCCCGGGCGTCGGTGGTCTCCCCTCTCACCTCCCTCGAGCGGAGTGCGGTGGCTCAGTCCGGATGACCGCGTCTGCGCTGGCGCCCAGTGCACGGGATAGGTCGTCGGCGGGCCCCCTCAGACGACCGGAACCTGCTGGGTGATGCAGTGGATGTTGCCGCCCCCGAGCAAGATCTCCCGACCGGGCACGCCTTCGATCCGGCGTCCGGGGAATTCGGCGGCCAGTAGTTCCCCGACCTGCTGGTCGTGACGTTCGTCCAGGAGGGGGTGGACCACCGATGAATTGGCGATGAGGAAGTTGACATAGGACCCGGCCATCCGGTCCCCCGCCTTCCGACCATGGGCGTACTCGCTGGCGTCCACCCCCGACGCCTCGTCGGCCGTCATCGAGAGGGGTCCGGGAGCGGGGAGGAGGCCCACGTCGAGCCGGCGGCCACGGGCGTCCGTGGCCGACTCCAGGACCGTCCGGGCCTCCCGGGATCTCTCGGTCTGAGGGTCGTCCGCTCGTTCGCTCCAGGTCAGCAGGACCCGTCCCGGGCGCGTAAAGCAGGCCAGGTTGTCCACGTGACCGTTGGTCTCGTCCCCGTACACGCCGCGGGGGATCCAGATCACCTTCTGCACTCCCAGGTACTCGACCAGCAACGACTCGATCTCCTGGCGGGAGAGTCCCGGATTACGGTTGGGATGCAACAGGCACTCCTCGGTGGTGATGCACGTCCCCTCCCCGTCCACGTGGATCGACCCACCCTCGAGCACGACGGGGGCGCGGTACCGCGAGGAACCCTCGAGCTCGCACACCTTGGCCGCCAGCAGATCGTCCTCGGCCCAAGGGAAGTACAACCCGCCGTCGAGACCGCCCCAGGCGTTGAAGATCCAGTCCACCCCCCGCCGCAGGGCAAGGGACCGGTTGACCACGAAGGTCGGTCCGGTATCCCTGACCCAGGCGTCATCGGTGGTGGCCTCCACCACCGAGATGGCGTCGGAGCAGGTCGCCCGGGCATGCTCCCACTGGCGGGACGACACCAGCACGGTGACCGGCTCGGACCGGGCCACGGTCTCGGCCACGGCCAGAAAGGCCGACTGGGCTGGTTTGGCCCCCAGCCGCCAGTTGTCGGTGCGCTCTGGCCAGATCAGGTAGCAGCGCTCGTGCGGCTCCCACTCCGCCGGCATGTGGAAGCCGTCGCCCCGGGGGGTGGACTCGAGGGAGCGGGCGGGCAAGGGGCATCTCCTGGCGCAGGGTTCGTCGTCGATCGATCCTACTGCCCGAGCCCCACCGGTAGGCTTGGCCCACGATGAAGTGCGGATACACCGGTTCGCCGGCACCCGTGGGCGAAGACCGGGTCGGGGGCGGACGGTGAGCCGGACAGTCGTGGCGGCCATCCAACGGGAGTTCGGTGAGGACCGCGACCAGAACCGCGAGGCCACCGTGGAGGCCGTGGCCGAGGCCATCGCCGCCGGGGCCGAGATCGTCCTGCCCTCCGAGCTGTTCGAGGGTCGCTACTTCTGCCAGTTCGAACGCCAGGAGTTCTTCTCGTGGGCCGACACGGTCGACGACAGTCCGGCGGTGCGGGCCGTTCAGGAAGTCACGGCGGGCACCGGGGCCGTGGTGCCCGTCTCCTTCTTCGAGGATGCCCGCCCCTCCTACTTCAACTCGGTGGCCATGGTGGAGGACGGAAGGGTGCTGGGCGTCTACCGGAAGGCCCACATACCGGACGGACCGGGATACGAGGAGAAGTTCTACTTCACTCCCGGGAACACCGGCTTCCGGACGTGGTCCACCCGCCACGGCCGGATCGGGGTCGGGATCTGCTGGGACCAGTGGTTCCCTGAGGCGGCCCGGGCCATGGCCCTCCAGGGCGCCGACGTCCTGTTGTATCCGACGGCCATCGGCAGTGAGGTGGGGAGCCAGGCCGGCAACGACACCGCCGACATGTGGCGGCGGGCCATGGACGGTCACGCCGTGTGCAATCACGTCCCCGTGGTGGCGGCCAACCGGATCGGCGTCGAGGATGACATCACCTTCTACGGGTCGTCGTTCATCGTGGATCACCGGGGCCGGCCCCTGGCCCAGGCCGGCCGGGCCACCTCGGAGACCATCTATGCCGAACTGGACATGGCCCAGGCCACGGTGGACCGTGCCGGTTGGGGCCTCTTCCGGGATCGGCGCCCCGACCTCTACGGCGATCTCACGCAGCGCTGACCGGGTGTCCGCCCCCCTCCGGTGGCTGGTGTCCGATCCCTCGGCACCGCGCTCCCGACCCCGTCGTCCTTCGACCGGCAGGACCCGCCGGCACACCCCTGGGCCACGATGACCGCATGAAGCACCCCGCTCTGATCGGTGCGGCCGTCATGGCCACCGCGGTGCTGGCCGGGGCCGGCTGTGCCTCGACGGCGGCAACCCCCCCAGCGTCGGTGTCCGGCGACCCGGCCCCCGCCACCGCCCCCACCTCCTCCCTGTCCACACCGCCCTCGTCCACACCGCCCCCGTCCGCATCCACACCGCCCCCGCCGTCGACCTCCCCGGCCCCGACCGTGCCACCACCGGCCGCCACCACGACGACCGCTCCCGGTCCCGGTGTCGAGACCGGCCCCGGTGTCCAGTCCACCTACACCGTCCAGCCCCAGCCCGCACCGGGATCGTGCCACTACACCTTCATCGGGACTGACCCGCTTCCCGATCCCCGTTGCACGCCCGGCGCCGTCGATCCCGGGGTCACCCAAGCGAACATCGCCTCCACCATCTGCTCGACCGGATACACCTCGTCGGTCCGTCCGCCCGAGAGCGTCACTGAACCCGAGAAAGAGGCCTCGGCCGCCGCCTACGGCTACACCGGATCATTCCACGTCGCCGAATACGACCACCTGGTTCCACTGGAACTCGGCGGTGACCCCAACGACCCCGCCAATCTCTGGGTCGAACCGCCCGACAACCCCGCCGCCACGTCGTTCAACAACGCCAAAGACAAGCTCGAGGACAGACTGAACAGCCTGGTGTGTGACGGGAGGCTCACCCTGGCCACGGCCCAGCAGGCCATCGCCGGCAACTGGGTCTGGGCCTACCAGGCCTACGCCGGATAGCCCACCCCGTCCTCACGCCAGCTCGGCGTCGACCGCTTCGGCCTCGATGTCCAGGCGACGCAGGAGGCCCGGTACGATCCGCCGCTCGGCGGCGCGGCCGATACCGGGGATGGCCACGACCAGCTCCCCGTCCAGGCGCCGGACGGAGCCCGGGCCCGACGGCTCCACCGTGAACTCAGCCCGCCCGTGCAGCCGTCGAGGATCTCGTTCGGCCTCGAAGCGGAGGGTGCCCGAACATCGCGACCGGTCCACCCTTGACTCCTGGATCCAGGCCAGTCGACTCGATCCCAACAAGCGCCGGGCCACGGGGTCGAGACTGCCGGAGAACGCATACCGGAGCCGGATCAGCGCCTGGTCCCCGTCATCGGTCGCTTCGAGCAGTTCGGGCTGGTCGAGATCGGGCAGCGTCAGGTCGAGGGCGAAGGCCGGGTCGGCCAGCACCCCGATCACCGCCGCCGGGACGGCATGGAAGGCGTGCTCGGCGTGGAAGCGCACGTGCCGGTCAGACCAAGGCCTTCGGCAGGGCCGATACCGTCTCGTCGGTGGCCCTGGGCATCGAGCTGATCGAGGAGCCTCGGGCGTTGGGGTCGAGGGTCACGGGACCTCCTGTCGTTCCTGGCCAGGGCGCCGGACACGGGCACCGGGGTCGACGGTACTCCGGCGACAGCGGTGGCGCATCGTGGCCGCCCGGCGGATGGGGTCGCCGGGCGGGACCGGTGAGCCTGTGCCACCATGGCCCCGTGCGGGCGGGGGCCCGACAGGTGAGGTGCCAGGGGGAACATGCTGCAGGATCTGTCAGACAAGGTGGCGGTGGTGACCGGGGGTGCGGCCGGCATCGGACGGGGCATCGTCGAGGCGCTCCTCGACGAGGGAGCGCGGGCGGTGATCGCCGATATCGAGGCACCGGTACTCGAGGCCACGGTGGCCGAGCTGTCCGCTCGGGGCGACGTCCGGGGCGTGGTCACCGACGTCGCTGACCCCGCCTCGGTGGAGGCGCTCGCCGACCTGGTGTTCCAGGATTACGGGGCCTGCCACGTGCTGTGGAACAACGCCGGCGTGACCTCGGGCGGGGGCGGAAACCCCTGGGATCAGGAGTCGAACGACTGGCGATGGTGCTTCGGGGTCAACGTCTTCGGGACAGCCAACGGGGTACTGGCCTTCGTGCCCCGGATGATCGAGTCGGGTCAGGACGGCGTGGTGGTGACCACCTCGTCGGGGGACGGGGGCATCGCCCCTGTCCCCTACGCCTCGGTCTACGCCTCGTCCAAGGCCGCCATCAGCTGCTTCACCGAGGCCCTGGCCCACCAGTTCATCGCCCAGAAGACCAAGCTCTCGGCATCCATCTTCTATCCGTCGGGGGGCCTGCTGGAGACCGGCCTCTGGGAGGCACAGCGCAACCGGCCCGAGGCGCTGGCCCGCCAGAAGCCACGACCCCCGGCTCCGGGCACCACGTTTGCCGAGTTCAAGGCGGCCCTGGCCGCAGCCGGCCGGCCCACCGACACGGTGGACCTGGCCGAGCTGGGCAGGTTCGCCGTCCAGGGGGTGAAGGAGGGGCGCTTCGTCATCAGTCACAATCTCGACCGGGCCGGCCAGCTGCTGCACGCCCGGGCCGACGCCATCGCCACCGGGGCCCTCCCGCCCTCCGCTCTCGAGGGGCTGGCCTGAGTGGATACGGTGTTCAGCACCGACAGCACCGGAGGCGGGGCATGACCGAAGGGCTCGGACCGGACCACCGCTACACCGTGATCTCCGCCGACGCCCACGCCGGTGCCGACATTCCCGAGTACCGTCCCTACCTGCCGGCGGCCTGGCACGACGAGTTCGACGCCTGGGCCGGCTCCTACGTCAACCCCTTCGCCGACCTGTTGGCCCCGACGGCCTACCGGAGCTGGGACTCCGACCGACGGCTCGCCGAGAACACTGCCGACGGGATCACCGCCGAGGTGCTGTTCCCCAACACCGTGCCCCCCTTCTTCGAGGAGGGCAGTCTGGTGGCCCTGCCCCCCACCGAGTCCGAGTACGAGCGGCGCTGGGCCGGGATCCAGGCCCACAACCGGTGGCTGGCCGACTTCTGCGCCCGGGTCCCCGGACGCCGCGCCGGCGTGGCCCAGATCTTCGCCAACCGCATCGGGGACGCCCTGGACGAGGTGCGCTGGGCCGTGTCGGCCTTCTCGCCCTTCGGCGGCATCCTGCTGCCGTCGCTCCCACCCGGGTCGGGGCTCCCTCCCCTGTGGGATCCGGCCTACGAGCCGTTGTGGAGCCTGTGCGAGGAGCTGGGGGTGGTGGTCAACATCCACGGGGGCGGGGGCATCCCCGACTACGGTGACGCCGAGGTGGCCCGGGCCATCATGCTGGTCGAGCTCCCGTGGTTCTCCCACCGGTCGGTGTGGCACCTGATCTTCGGCGGCGTCTTCGAGCGCCATCCCGACCTCCAGGTGGTCCTCACCGAGCAGGGCCTGGCGTGGCTGCCTCGGGGGCTCGAGACCCTCGACTGGTTCTACGGCCGCATGACCCTGGGTGACGCGGCCGAGGCCAACTTCTTCGGCGCCGCCGCCCGCGGGATGTCGATGACCCCGACGGAGTACTTCCAGCGCAACGTCTCGGTGGGCGCCAGCTTCCTCCGGGCCAGTGAATCCGCCCTCCGTCACGACGTCGGCGTGAACCGGATCATGTGGGGCGCCGACTATCCCCACTCGGAGGGGAGCTATCCCTACAGTCGGGAGGCGCTGCGGGCCGCCTTCGGTACCTGCGACCCGCTGGAGACCCAGGCCATGGTGGAGGTCAACGCAGCCGAGCGCTACGGCTTCGACCTCGGGAAGCTGCGGGCCATCGGCGACGAGATCGGACCCACAGTGGCCGAGGTGGCCACGCCCCTACCCGTGGACGAGTACCCGACCGATTCGACGTGCAACGCCTTCGACCGGCACCAGGTCCTGCGCTCGTGGTGACACCGCGTCGGCGGTGACGATCTCCGACCAGTAGCCGGAGGTGGGGCGGCCTGGCGCCTCAGCCCGGAGGGGCCAGGCCGTACTCGCTCTTCCACCAGCGGGCCCCGGCCCGTTCGGCCGGATCCCCGAGCAACGACGCGTCCTGACCCAGCGAGTCGGGCGAAGGCCCGATCCGGTCGGCGATGGGCCTGAGGGTGGCCAGGTCGAAGCCGTACACCTTGGCCGCCGTCAAGCCCAGGAGATCGGCGGTGTCGTCCACCGGCAGCGCGGCGAAATCGGCCCGGAGCCTCTCCGCCGTATGGGGCCACGTCCCCTCGGGGTGCGGGTAGTCGGTCCCCCACATGACCACGTCGGTCCCGATGACGTACCGCCGGCGGAGCTCTTCTCTCGACATGGTGGAGGCGCCGATGAAGATGTTGGTCCCGAAGTAGTCCGAAGGGAGCTTGGAGATCTTGCCCTTCAGGAGGGCGGCCATCTTCTTGGTGGTGTGACCGCCCCCCATGTACTGGTCCCACTTCCACATCATGTCCGGGGCCCAGTAGGCCGCAGCCTCGGTCACCACGAACTTCAGCGCCGGGTACCGTTCGAAGGCCCCGCTGAACAGCAGGTGCCACGCCGGGCGCACCGCCCACCACACCACCTCGGCCAGGTACACCCCGGTGTGATCGCCGTACTCCTCCATGGGGGCCTCGCCCGAGTGGGTGTGCACCGGCAGCCCGGCGTCGGCGCACGCCGCCCACACCGGGTCGTAGAGCGAGTCGTTGTAGGGCGCCCGGCTCCGCCACATGGTGGGGATCATGACCCCTCGGATGCCGGGCTGGGCCGCCGCCCACTCGATCTCGGCCACCGCCCGGGTCACGTCGTGGGTGATGGGCACGAGGGCGATGCCCCCCCGACGGTCGGGCGAGTGCGAGCACATCTCGGCCAGGAACCGGTTGTGGGCGTGCGCTCCGGCGAAAGCCAGTTCGGGATCTTCGATGGCCCCGGCGAAGAGTCCGGCTCCGAACGGGGGGGAGGCCATGCCGGTGATGGCGTCGGCGTCGGCGAACAGCACGTCGGCGGCCACCCCGTCGGCATCGAGCTCCTTGTCCCGGATCACCGGGTCGAACGCCCCCTTCAGCCCCTCCTCGTTGTCCTTCTCCCAGCCCATGATGTAGTCGTAGTTGAAGGCCAGGGACTCCTCGCGGTGGGCCATCCGTTCGGCCAGATGGTCGTCGAACGCCCGGTGGTACTGGGCGTCGAGATACTGCCGGTAGTCCTCGCAGGCCAGTCCGGCGTGTCCGTCGGCGGACACCACGATGTACCGCTCGGAGCCGGTGCCGGGAACGTTGCTCATCCCTTGGCCCCCAGCACCGAGAGGTCGTCGTACCGCTGGTGCATGAACGGCACCAGCCACTCGGCCGGTACCCGGTCCACCACTTCACCGTGCTGGGATGAAGCGATCTCGGCGTAGTCGAACGACACCACCTTCCGCATCGGGAAGTCGGCGATGGGATCGAGCGGTGCATCCATCAGTTTGCACTCGCCGCTCACCGGACGGACCATCCGGGCCACTTCGTGTCGGCGGCAGTAGACGAAGGCCGGGTCCCCCTCCAGCCCGGCGCCCGAGGGGTCGGGGAACAGCTTGAAGTAGAAGTCGAGCTTGTCGATCTCGTATCCGGCCCCTTCGGCACCCAGCGTGCCGCTCAATTCGGCGATGGTAGATCCCATGCGTCCGATCCGGGCCGTCAGTGTGTCGCCCTCCACCGTCAGGTCCAGATCGGCGAGCTTCTTGGGCTCGCCGAACGTCTCCCGGCCGCCGATGGTGGCCTGCTCGGTGGTCATGGGCATGAACAGGGCGTACTCACCTTCGGTGTCCCCGTGTCGGGCGCGGACCCCGAACCACCCGGCCCCGAACGGCTTGAGGCCGGTGCCCATGTCGACCACGGCCACGCGGAGCCGGGCCGTGGGGGCGGAGGGTTCGAGTGGTCGGGGCAGGACCGCGGCGATGGCCTCCGGATCGGTCTCGAACACCACGGTCACCGCCCGGGACCAGATCGGGGTGGTGGTCGCTTCCACCTCACGGTTGCGCACCAGCTCCGGTGGACGGGCACCGTATCGGACGACTCCCATGACTCCCCCTTCCCGGGCGGACCGGGACGTCCGCCCCTGGCAGTTTTGCACGCCGGTGGCGGAGGCGCGGCGAACGACGACCCGGCCTCAGGGGTGGGCGTCCTCGGCCAGCGGGTACGGCATCGGCGGCAGTCCGGGCATGGGATGGTGCCACCACAGGGTCTCCTCCACTCGCCGGGTGATGCGCCACCCGACCGGGAGGCGCTGCAGCCTGTCGTGGTAGCGCCCCCCGACCACGAACAACCACGGCGCACCGTCGACCACCATCTCGTTCGGATTGTGGAAGTCGGAGCGGGCCCGGGCCGTTCCGGCCCCCGGATCCACGGTGATGACACGATTGGCCACCAGGTGCTGGGTCCACGTGAACAGGGGGAGCACTTCGGACAGCCATTGGCGGACCTCGGGGAACTTCCCGTGGATCCCGCCGGCCGAGCGGTAATCGAGGAAGGCGTCCGGGGCGAACACCGCATCCAGCGCCTCCCAGTCGCGGTCGTCCACGGCATGGGCGTACGCCGTCAGGAGGTCGTCGATCTCCATACGGTCGGTCACGGACGGCGGCAGGGGCTCCATGGGATGGAACCTAATGCCCCGGGCCGTCCATCGGCCGACGCGCCCGAAGGGGCCCGGTGCCGCCTCACCTCGCCCCTCCAGCGCCAAACCCGCAGAGGGTTCGGGATCCGCCGCCAGGTGAGACCGTACTCGTTCCTCCGCGGTCTCGCAACTCATGGTTGCAAGCCGCCCCGTCGGCATTCGACACGTAGTGTCGTCCAGCCCATGATGGGTCGATGGCACAGGTGGGCGGCAGTGATCACGATGGCGTCATCGACCGGTGCGACTTGTGACGGACAAGCGCAAGGGACGGCTGAGCCGCGACGAATTACGGGGGCTGATGCTGCAGGCGGGCCGGCAGATCCTCAAGGAGGAGGGCATCGAGGCGGCCACCAACAACCTCACCTTCAAGCGGGTGTTCGAGCACGTGGAGCAGGACACCGGCATCCAGTTGACGAACGCCTCGGTCATCCGCCGGGCGTGGGAGAACCAGGCCGATTTCCAGGCCGACGTGCTCTCGGCCATCGCCCACGACGTCGAACGGCCGGAGGTGGACGAGACCCTCCGGACCATCACCTCGTTCCTCGACGGCTTCGACCTGTCCACCGAGGAGCTACGTCTGACTGCCGTCCGACAGCTGTGCCGGGTGGTGGGGGCGGCCAGCAGCGATACCCTGCAGGCCTCATCGAACTGGCCCCTGTGGATCTCGGTGGTGGCCATGGCCACCACGAGCTCACCCTCCGACCGGCGCAGCCGGGTGCAGTGTGCCCTGCAGGAGGGGTACGCCACCATCACCGAGTTCTGGGAGGCCAGCACCGGAATCTTCATGGCCCATCTCGGGCTCCGGTTCCGCCTGCCGTGGACCATGCGTCAGTACACCGTCGCCACCACCGCCCTCAGCGAGGGGTATGCCTTGCGACAGCACATCGAAGGGACCATGGAACCGTTCATGCTCACGACCGGGGCGGACGGGGAGCTCCAGGAGTGGACGGTGTTCGGTCTGGCTATGGAGGCCCTGGTGATGCAGTGTGTGGAGCCCGACCCCGACTTCACCCCGGGGCCCGCCTGATCGCCGCCGGTCGTTGGCCGGCCCCGTCTCAGGCCTCGAGGGCCGAAGGGACAGATCACGCCAGGCGGGGTCGGGTGGCCACCGGTAGATTTCGAGGACCGGGCTCCCACGGCGTGGTGGCTCGGGCCACGGAACAGAGCTGAGGTCCCATCGTGCCGTCACCTACCCCCGAGCCCGATCGACCGTTCTTCGACGTCGTGCTCCACCAGCGGGCGTGCCGGGCCTTTATCCCCCGGCCCGTCGACGACGGTCTGGTCGAGCTGTGCCTCCGAGCCGCCACCCACGCCCCGAGCGCCGAGAACCGGCAGCCCTGGGTGTTCGTCGTCCTCCGCGACGACGAGCAGCGGCGGCGGGTCTCGGCGCTGACCCGACGGGCATGGCGGGAGGGAGGTCGCGCCCATTCGGAGGGCCGACTGCCGGCTCCGCTCCTCGCCGAGGTGGACCAGGGGGCGGAGACGGGCATGGACGGCGCTCCGGTACTGGTGGTCGTGTGCGGTGATCGGGCCCTCGGCCTCGAGGTCACGCTTCCGGCCTCGGTCTACCCGGCCACCCAGAACCTGCTGCTGGCGGCCAACGCCCTCGGGTTGGGGTCGGCCATGACCACGCTGGCCACCCTGTTCTCGGCCGAGCTGGCCGACCTCCTCGACCTGCCCGACACCGTGGTCCCCATGGCCGTCGTCCCGCTGGGGTGGCCGGCACGGACTCCCGGGCCACCCCGCCGGCTCCCAGTCTCCGAGCGGGCCCATCGCGACCGGTACGGCACGCCGTTCGGCGGAGCCCCGCCGGCCTGAGGCGGCCACGACCCCGGGTGCAGCCGGCTGTCCTGGCCGACGCCCGAGACATCCCCCGACCCCATCAGAACGCTGCCGTCTCCTCCTCACCCGGCTCGCCCGGAACGTCGTCGTCCGACAACCGGTCGAACCACGGGATGAGGTAGCCGAACCCCGCCGTCACCGGGCCGGCCACCATCAGGCCGACGCCCACCAGTCGGAGGGGATGGACCACGGCGAGCACCCCGCCCAGGCCGGCCGCGGCCACGCCCGACGCGCCGATCCAGCCGCTCAGCCGGTGGAGACGGGTCGACCCTCGGGCCCGGACCAGATACAGCACGGCCAGGACGGCCAGGGGCAGCCCCACCAGGGCATGGACCAGGTAGACCGCCCGACCCTGGTCCGGCCACCATCCACTGGGCCGACCGGTCGGGACCCATACCAGGGTCATGATGCCGAGGACGAACTCCACCCCTACCAGGCCGGCCAGCCCCCACGCGGCTCGATCGAGGGCGCGTCGGGGGGAATCGGCACCGATCGTCCGTGCCCCCTCCCTGGATCGCCCGGCCCCGGAGGTGTCGGACGCGGGCGCCTCCCGGGGAGGAGCCAGTCGGACCATGGACTGGTAGGTCACCACGGCCACGGCCAGGTGCATCACCATCAGGATGGCCACGGCCCGAGGGGGTTGGCCGCGGACCACCAGCCAGACGTCGGGCATCCAGAGCACGACGGTGACCACCACGGCCAGGCGGAGATACAGCCAGCCGGGGGCGGGCGAGAGGTAGCACACCCCCGGCCAGGCCGTCCCGGCCACTACCACGCCGATGACGGTGAGCGGGGCGTAGTCGGGGAGTCGGAAATGTCCGTAGCCGCGGAGGGCGGGGAAGGCGTGCGTACCGAGGGCCACCAGTAGCCCGTTCGCCACCAACGAGGCGACCACGGCCACCACCAGCGCCACCGCCACGGCGGCCCACGCCGGTCTCCGATGGGGGTGGGACCAGTCGACCCGCCACCTCCCCATGATCCGGTGGCTGAGCGGGGGGGTCGCCATCGACCGAGGTTACGGCGTCGCCGGCGGCCGGGACGGGCCCCTCAGGCGCTGCGGTTCGAGGTCGCTCCCGTCGGCGGCGACTGGGTGGCGCTCAGCTGGGCACCGATCGACTGCGTGCCGCTGGTCTGAATAGCTCCCTCGAGCACCCCGGCCAGACCGGCCATGCCCGTGGCGTCGGGGTGCAGGGGGAAGGAGCCGGCGGTGGGCAGCACCGGCTCGACCCAGCGGGTGTCCGCCGACGTGCAGGCGCTGTGCTGGGCGCTGGGCGTCGCCGTGGCCACGAAGTGGGCGCCGACGTTGGCCGCCGCCGTGGCCAGAGCGCTGTCCAGCTCGAACTCCACACCTCTCAGGAACGCCAGGTCGCTCGACCGGAAGGGGAGGGAGGGCCAACACCCCGACCCGGTGGGCGGGACGATGTCCGGATAGCCGACGACGAAGACGGCCGCACCCGGCGACCGCTCCTTCACCTGGCGGAGGACCGTGGTGACCTTGGCGCCCACCGCCTGGGCCGTGGCCGCCAGCTGGTCCACGCCGCCCGCCGTGTAGTGGTCCTGACAGCTCCAACCCACCCGGGTCGGGCCCCAGGGCGTGTACGCGGCACAGTTGGCGGCGATGGTCGAGAAGCCGAGGTCGTTCCCGCCGATGCCCACCGTGACCAGGGCCGTGGTGGGTTGCAGGGCATCCAGTTGGGGCCGGATTCCCGGTCCCTGGGAGACGGTCATGTCGTCCGTGGTGGCGCCTCCGCAGCTCACGTCGTCGAGATGGAGGCCGAGCGCCCGGGCGGTGAGCGACGGATAGTTGCCCGACGAGCGCTGACAGGCGCTGGGTGCCGAGGGCGAGGTCGTCGGGCCGAGCTGGACGGGCACATCGGGTCCGGAGGTGTACGAGTCGCCCAGGGCCACGTACGTTCCGGGGATGACGGTCGGCCCGGTCGGCCCGGTCGGGTGGACCGGTGACGGGGTGGACGGGCCGGCCCCGGCCGTACCGGCGACCGACGTGACGGCGAACACGGTGGCGGCGGCGGCCACCACGAGGGCCGACACCACCACGGCGGCACGTCCCCGGGGAGACAGCGGGCCCTGCGGATGGAAGGTGGTCATGGGCCGACAATCGTACGGGCGAAGGACCCCGCAGAGGCATCGCCCCCTCGGACGGCACGACACCACCACGGGGAATCGGCGACACTATGGCTCCTGGGCTGGTGGGATATCGTGCCCGCAGTCACAAGCGGCTGAACTCGACCCGTTGCCGGTGCAGTCCGGCGAAGGAGGAGGTCCTCATGTTGGAACGCAATCCACGTGACGTCCGACAGCACTTCGCCCGGCGGTCCGCGGCAACCACGGGGTACCCGGGTACCCGACGACGGCCTGCACGGACCTGGCTGGCCCTCGGCGCGGCCCTGGTCGCCGCGGCCACCCTCGTCGTGGCGGGCCCCCCGACCTCCGGCGCGGCCACGTCGGGCGGGGCCAATCCCCACGGTGTGCTGAAGTACGGGGTCGACCTGGACGAGACGTACTCGGGCACCTTCGACCCGGGGGCCAGCACCAACGACTGCTCGTACACCGAGTACAGCGGCCTCTACGACTCGCTGCTGGCGCCGGGCAACACCAAGGTCGGCCCGCTGCTGGCCGCCAGCTACACCTCCACGCCCACCTCCATCACCTTCCACCTCCAGCCCGGGGCCACCTTCTCCAACGGCAACCCGATCACGGCCTCGACGGTGGCCGCCAGCATCGCCCACATCAAGACCAGCCCCTACCGGTTCTCCCTGAGCTACATCCAGAGCGTGCAGGTGGTCGATCCCCACACGGTCACCTTCGTCCTCAACAAGCCGGTGGCCGGTGACGTCCTGTGGGCCATGACCTACATCGACGGCATGCAACTCGATCCCACGGCGCTGCCCACCTCATCGACGGTGCCGGCCAGCTCGGGACCCTTCACCCTGGTCAGCTACCAGCAGGGCTCCTCGCTGGTCCTGAAGGCCAATCCGGCCTACTGGAACAAGTCGGCCTACAAGCTGGGCGGCGTCGACTTCGTCCAGGTCTCGGCGGGCCCCCAACAGGTCAGCGCCCTCGAGTCCGGGGCGGTCGACATGCTGGCCCTGCAGCCCGAGGACTACTCCTCGGTGAAGTCCCTGCCCAACGTGAAGTTGGCCACGACCCCGTCGGCGGACTACCTGACCGTCCAGACCCGACAGAATGCCGCGCCGTTCAACGACCCCAAGGTGCGGGCGGCCATGGAGTACGCCGTCGACCGCAAGGCCATCAACCAGGCCGTCTTCTCCGGTCTGGGCCAGCCGGCCTTCCAGCCCTTCCCCAGTGCCAGCGTGGCCTTCAACCAGTCTGTCGGGGACAAGTACACCTACCAACCCAAGAAGGCCAAGGCCATGTTGGTCGCCGCCGGACACCCCAAGGGGATCAGCTTCACGATGGTTATCCCCGGAGGCTCGGCCACCTTCAGCCGCACCGCCCAGATCCTGCAGGCCGAGATGGCCGCCGCCGGCTTCCACATGACCATCCAACAGGTCAACGGGGCCGACCTGTTCACCGAGGTCTACCTGCACAGCGTGGGTGACGCCGTCCTCACCGAAGAGCTGACCAACGGCCCCGACCTGGCCAACAACTTCGAGAGCGAGTACACCGGAGTGGGCTTCGCCGGCCGGCAGCTCGGCACCACCAACGCCACCCTCACCCCCCTGGTGGACCAGGCCCTGACCTCGCTGAGCCCGTCGGTCCAGGGCCCGCCGTTGAAGAAGGCCAGTGCCATCGCCATGGCCACCGGCACCGAGGTCCCGCTCATCTTCGAGCCCTCGGTGGTGGCCTACAACACCAACCGGGTCGGCGGGACTGTGGTGGCGCCGATCGGCGGCTGCCGCTCCAACCTGGCCGGTATCTACATCAAGAAGAGCTGAGCCCCCATCGTGGGATCGTCCGGCGGCTCCCTGGCCACCTTCATCGGCCGGCGCCTGCTCATCACGATCCCGCTGCTCATCATCATCTCGCTGGCCGTGTTCAGCCTGGTCCTGATCATCCCCGGCGACCCCGCCCGGACCCTGGCCGGTGGGGCCCGGGCCTCCCCGGCCGCGGTCGAGCACATCCGCCACCTCCTCCATCTCGACCAATCCTTCTTCGCCCAGTACTGGCGGTGGCTCTCCGGGGTGTTCCACGGGCAGCTGGGCAACTCGCTGTTCAAGAACCAGAGCGTGGCCGCCGGCATCCGTGAGCGCCTGCCCGTCACGGTCAGCATCGCCGCCGGCGGGATGGTGCTGGCCATCGTCCTCGGACTGCCGGCCGGCATCATCGCCGGGCTCCGCCCCCGCTCGTGGGTCGACCGCACGGTGTCGGTGGGCAGCAGCCTGGGCGTGGCCATCCCCGACTTCTGGTTGGCCATGCTGTTGGTGGTGGTGCTGGCGGTGAACCTCCACCTGCTGGCCCCACTGGGGTACGTCCAGTTCGCCACGTCGCCCTACCAGTGGTTCCTGCACCTGATCATGCCGTGGCTGGCCCTCGGCATAGGCGGCGCGGCCACCATCGCCCGTCAGACCCGTGGCTCGATGATCGACACCCTGCGCCAGGACTACATCCGGACCGCCCGGGCCAAAGGGCTCACGCCCACCCGGATCATCGCCAAGCACGCCGGCAAGAACGCCCTGAGCCCGGTCATCACCCTGGCCGGCATCCAGTTCGGCTACCTCCTCGGCGGGACCTTCATCATCGAGCAGATCTTCTCGCTCCCCGGCCTGGGCACCTACATGCTGGAGGCCATCAGCACCAAGGACCTGCCGGTGATCCAGGGCGTGGTCCTGGTCACCGCCCTCATGTTCGTCCTCATCAACCTGGTGGTCGACGTGGTCTACGGCTTCCTCAACCCCAAGATCCGGTTGGGATGACGTCCCTCCCTCCCCCGGGCACCGACGACCCGCTCGTCGGTCAGGAGCTCCCCGATTTGGGCTCCGCGGCCGAGGTTGCCGAGGGCGGGGAGGGGGCCCGGCGCTTCTGGCGCGCCTTCCTCGCCGACCGCTGGGCCGTGGCCGGGCTGGTCTTCCTCCTGGTCATGATCCTGGCCGCCATCTTCGCTCCCCTCGTGGCCCCCGACGATCCCAGCGCCCAGGACCTCCTGGCCATCAACGCCCCGCCCGGCCTCCACCACCTGCTGGGCACCGACGACCTGGGCCGGGACATCCTCTCCAGGATCATCTGGGGCGGTCGGGTCTCTCTGCGCGCCACCTTCGAGATCGTGGCCCTGGCCATCGCGGTGGCGCTGCCGCTCGGTCTGGTGGCCGGCTTCCTCCGGGGCTGGGTGGACTCGGTCACCATGCGGGTGATGGACGCCCTGTTCTCGTTCCCCCCCCTGGTACTCGCCCTCACCGTGGCCGCCCTGCTGGGGGCCAGCCTCAACAACACCGCCGTGGCCATCGCCATCGTCTTCGTGCCCAGCTTCGTCCGTCTCATCCGCGGCGAGGTCATCGCCGTGCGCGAGGAGGCCTACGTCGAGGCGGCCCAGTCCCTCGGGGCCAGGCCCGGGCGCATCATGCGCTCCCACGTCCTGCCCAACGTGGCCTCCCCGGTCATCATCCAGGTGGCCCTGGCCCTCGGCTTCGCCCTCCTGGCCGAGGCCGGGCTCTCCTTCCTGGGCATCGGCTCCCAACCGCCCACGCCGAGTTGGGGGGACATGCTCAACGAGGCCTACCAGTTCATCTTCACGGCCCCGCTGGCCCTGGTCTTCCCGGGCCTGGCCATCATGCTCTCGGTCCTCTCCTTCAACGTGGTGGCCGACGGTCTGCGCGACGCCATCGGCGTGGGCAGCACGACGGTGAGGCGGGGTGGCGGGATCCGCGTCCGGCTCCGCCAGCGCCGCGCCGTCTCGGTGGAGGCCCAGGCCCCCCCGGCCGACGAGCTCGCCACGGTCTCGCCGCCCGCCGCGGCCCGGGTCCCCGCCCCGGACGAGGGTTCGGAAGCGACGGGCGGGGGCCTGCTCGTCGTGGACCGCCTCCGGGTCGAGTTCGCCATCAGCGGCGGCTCATGGCCGGTGGTCGAGGACCTCTCGTTCCGTGTGGATCCGGGCCGGACGCTGGGCCTGGTGGGCGAGAGCGGCTCGGGCAAGACCGTCTCGGCCCTGGCCATCATGGGCCTGCTCCCCCAACCGGTCGCCCGGGTCACCGGCGGGTCGGTCCGATTCCAGGGCCGCAACCTGCTCGAGCTCAGCCCCAGGGAGCTGCGGGCGGTCCGCGGCGATCAGATCGCCATGATCTTCCAGGACCCCATGACCTGCCTCAACCCGGCCTTCACCGTGGGCAATCAGATCGCCGAGCAGGTCCGGGCCCACCGGGACGTGACCCGGTCGGAGGCCAAGCGCATCGCCGTCGAGATGCTGGAGCGGGTGGAGATCCCCGACGCGGCCCGCCGGACCGGCCACTACCCCCACGAGTTCTCGGGGGGCATGCGCCAACGGGTGATGATCGCCATGGCCCTGTCCTGCTCGCCCCGGCTGCTGATCGCAGACGAGCCCACCACCGCCCTCGACGTCACCACGGAAGCCCAGATCCTCGACCTCCTGCACACCCTGTCCGTGGAGGAGTCCATGGCCATGATCTTCGTCACCCACGACCTCGGGGTCATCGCCGAGGTCGCCGACGACGTGGTGGTCATGTACGCCGGTCAGAAGGTGGAGCAGGCCACCGCGGGACGGCTGTTCCTCCGGCCCCGGCATCCCTATACGGAGGCCCTCTTGACCTCCATGCCCCAGTCGACACCGATCGGCTCCCCGCTTCCGGTCATCCCCGGGGTGGTGCCTCGTCCCGAGGAGTTCCCGTCCACCTGCCGGTTCCGCGACCGGTGCCAGCATGCGGTCGGGGCCTGCGCTACGACGGTCGTCGAGCTCCGACCGACCCGGGACGGGGGCGATGCATCGACCGGTCCCGACGTCGGGTGGGCCCGCTGCCTGCGTCAGGACCAACTCCACCTGGCCGGCGCCGGGTCCGCCCGGCTCACCGCGGCCTCAGCGGTGTCGTCGCCGGTGCCGGCGGCCCAACCGGCTCCGGCTCGGCCTCTGGCCCTCTCGGTGCGCGACCTGGCCAAACGGTTCCCCACCCGGTCAGGGGTCCTGCAGAGGGTCACCGGTGGGGTCGATGCCGTCGACGGCGTCTCCCTGGAGATCCCGGCGGGCACCACCCTCGGGCTGGTCGGCGAGAGCGGCTCGGGAAAGTCCACCCTGGCCCGGCTGGTCGTCCGGATCATCGAGCCCAGCGCCGGCTCCGTCGAGGTCGACGGCACCGACGTGACCGTGCTGGCGGGATCCGAGCTGGGGCGCAGCCGCCGGCAGATGCAGATGGTCTTTCAGGACCCGTTCTCGTCCCTCGATCCCAGCCACACCATCGGGGACACGGTGTCCGAGCCCCTGGTGCTCCACTCCGGTCTCGACGCCTCGGCCCGGCGGGCCCGGACCCGTGAGCTGCTGGCCCTGGTGGGCCTGGGGACCGTCCCCCTCGACCGCTACCCCCACCAGTTCTCGGGGGGCCAGCGCCAGCGCATCGCCATCGCCCGGGCCCTGGCCGTCAACCCCAGCCTGCTGGTGTGCGACGAGGCGGTCAGTGCCCTCGACGTCTCCACCCAGGCCCAGGTGCTCAACCTCCTGGCCGAACTCCAACGCGAGCTGGGCACGGCCTATCTGTTCATCTCCCACGACCTCTCGGTGGTCCGCCACATCGCCGACCGCATTGCCGTCATGTACCTGGGCCAGATCGTCGAGGAGGGTCCGGCGGCCCACGTCCTCGACCGACCGGCCCACCCCTACACGGCCGCCCTGCTGTCGGCCATCCCCGTCCCCGACCCGGCCGTGGCCCGGTCGCGCCGGAGGGTGGTCCTCCGCGGCGAGGTGGAGACGGGGACGACCGGTGGCCGGGGCTGCCGCTTCGCCCCCCGCTGCGCGTTCGCCATGGACGTCTGCCGCCAGGTGGACCCGGACCCGTTCTCCGGCGACGGTGGCACCACCGTGCGCTGCCATCTGCACACCCAAGGCCCGGTCCTGGCCGGTCGGTCGGTCCTGACCCTCGAGCCGGCCGACAGGACCCTCCCCTAGCAGCCGGTCCGCTCCGCAGGCATGATGGCCCGGCGAGACGATCTGGAGGTCGTGATGGAAACTCCCCCCTTCCGAGGTGTCATCGGTGACGACTGGCGAGAGTCGACGCCGTGGTGGCCCGACAGCCCCACGCCGCCCGACGGTGCCCCCAACGTGGTCCTGGTGGTCCTGGACGACGTGGGCTTCGCCCAGTTGGGCTGCTACGGCTCGGACATCGCCACGCCGACCATCGACGGCCTGGCCGCCGAGGGGCTGCGACTCACCAACTTCCACACCACCGCCCTGTGCTCACCGACCCGGGCCTGCCTGCTGACCGGGCGCAGCCACCACCGCAACGGCCTCGGCCGGGTGGCCGACCTGGCCGTGGGGTTCCCCGGCTACAACGGGGAGGTACCGAAGGAGAACGGCTTCCTGTCCGAGATCCTCCGCCAACACGGCTACGCCACCTATGCCGTGGGCAAATGGCACCTCACCCCCGACGACGAGACGTCGATGGCCGCGCCCCGCCACAGCTGGCCCCTGGCCCGCGGGTTCGACCGCTGGTACGGATTCCACGGGGGGGAGACCCACCAATTCGTGCCGGCGCTCTACCACGACAACCACTCGGTGGCCCCGCCGGCATCGGTCGAGGACGGTTACCACCTGAGCGCCGATCTGGCCGACCAGGCCATCGCCCAGTTGGCCGACCTGCGGGCCGTCGACGTGGACCGGCCGTTCTTCCTCTACTTCTGCACGGGGGCGTGCCACTCCCCCCATCACGCCCCGGAGGAGTGGATCGAACGCTACCGCGGCCACTTCGACCAGGGCTGGGACCGGTGGCGCCAGGAGACCTTCGCCCGCCAGCAGGCCGAGGGGCTGCTGGGTCCGGACACCGAGATGGCCCCGCGTCCCCCGTGGGTGCCGGCCTGGGACGACCTGGCCCCCGAGGAGCAGCGGGTCGCCGCCCGGTTCATGGAGTGCTTCGCCGCCTTCCTGTCCTACACCGACGCCCAGCTGGCCCGGCTGCTGGACTTCCTGGAGCAGACCGGCGACCGCCAGGACACCCTGGTCATCCTGGTCTCGGACAACGGAGCCAGCTCCGAGGGTGGTCCCACCGGATCGATCAACGACAACCGGTTGCAGAACTTCGACCCGGCCGGCCCCGAGGAACTGGCCCGGCGCATCGACGAGTTGGGGGGACCCCGGGCCCACAACAACTACCCGTGGGGGTGGACGATGGCCGGGAACACCCCGTTCAGGCGGTGGAAACGTGAGGTGCACGAGGGCGGGATCGCCGATCCGTGCATCGTCAGCTGGCCCGCCGGCCTCCCGGCCGGAGGAGGGGTTCGTCACCAGTTCACCCACGCCACCGACATCCTCCCCACGGTGCTGGAGCTGGCCGGCATCGAGGCCCCCGCCACCATCGAGTATGTGCCCCAGACCCCCATCGACGGGATCAGCTTCGCCCCCATGCTCGGTCCCGACGGCGCCGAGGCGCCACCCCACCGGCTCACCCAGTACTTCGAGATGTTCGGCAGTAGGGCCATCTACCACGACGGTTGGAAGGCGGTGACGTTCAAGCCCATCGGACCCCTCTACGACGACGGCCTCAACTGGAACGCCCCCTTCGGCGAGGACCGGTGGGAGCTGTACCACGTGGCCCGGGACCCCACCGAGATCCACGACCTGGCCGGGTCCGAGCCCGATCGGCTGGCCGACATGGTCGAGCGGTGGTGGGTGGAGGCGCGGGCCAACCAGGTCCTTCCCCTCGACAACCGGATCCTCCACACCCTGGTCAACCCCAAGCCCGACCAGCGGGCGCCCCGCCTGAGCACCACCTACTACCCGGGGACCTCACCGGTACCCGAGACCGTCGCCGCCAACATGAAGAACCGCGGGCACGTCATCGACGCCGACCTGACGGTGCCCGACGGCCCGCCCGCCGAGGGCGTCCTGCTGGCCCAGGGGTCGGCCCTCGGGGGCTTCTCCCTCCATCTGTGGGAAGGACGGCCGCGCTACCTGCACAACCTCTACGGCAAGGAGACCTACGGGCTGGCCGACTCCCGGCCGCTCAGGCCCGGGCGCCATCGGGTGGTCTTCCGCTTCGAGCGCCAGGGCCATGCCGGTGGGGCGGCCGTGTTGGAGGTGGACGGCGAGATGGTGGCCGAGGCGCAGTTCCCCCTGTTCACGGTGGCTGCCTTCAGTGCCACCGGCGCCGGCCTGACCTGTGGGTACGAATTCGGTCCTTCCGTCGGGGAGGACTACCGGGCCCCGTTCCCCTGCACGGCCACCATCCACTCGGTGACGGTCACCCTCAGCGAGCAGGTCCCGATCAATCCCATGGTGGAGTTCGAGCGAATCATGGCCGAACAGTAGGCGTCGGGCGGGCGGATCGGGCGGGCGGATCGGGCCGATAAGGACTTTCGGCCCTGTTTGCGCCAGCGCCTGATCCGTAACCTCCGCATCAGGAGGTCGTACGCCCATGCAGACCGTGTCAGCAGCGACGAGTCGACTGATTGGAAGCCTCGTCGATCTCAACCATCCCGGCCACTACGTGCACTGGGGATTCATCCAGCTGTCGGTGGCCAACCTGATCGTCATCGGGCTGATGGTGGTGGTCTTCGTGGCCGCCATCCTGGTCCCGTTCCGCCGCCACGGTGGAGGGGACTCGTGAGCATCGACACCGGCACTCCGGTGGAGGTTCCGGCCCCGCCGGCGACTCCGGCCACCGAAGCGGCCGACCGGCCCGAGGATGCCGCCCAGTGGAGCGCCAAGCTCCGTCGAGGCGCCGTCAAGGCGCTGCCGCCCGAAAGGCTCATGCCCGACCGGCAGCCGGCGTACGTCGCCTCCTGGATCTATGTCTTCGGCGTGCTCACGGTCAGTGCCCTGGCCGTGGTCATCCTGACCGGGACGGTACTGGCCGTCATGGGCCCCACCTGGTGGCACGTGTCCACCACCGGCCTCTTCGTCAACTCGCTCCACATGTGGAGCGTCGAGGTCTTCTTCTTCACCATGATCATCCACCTGTGGGGGAAGTTTTTCATGGCCGCCTGGCGAGGTAAGCGCCGGGCCACGTGGATCACCGGCGTGGTGTCCTTCGTGGTGTCGGTCGGGGCCGCCTTCACCGGCTACCTGTCACAGCAGAACTTCGACTCCCAGTGGATCAGCACCCAGGCCAAGGACGGCATCAACTCCACGGGGGCGGGAGCCATCTTCAACGTCACCAACTTCGGTCAGATGCTCATGTGGCACATCGTCCTGCTCCCCCTGGTGGTCGTGGCCCTGGTCGGTGTCCACGTCCTGTTGGTGCGCCTGCGGGGCGTGGTGCCCCCCTTCGCCCCTCCGGAGCACGCCTCTGCACCGTCGGAACCGTCCGATGCCCCGGGTGCCGTCCAGGGCACCGCCGAACTGGCTGACTCCGCGGCCGTGCACAGCAACGGAAGCTCGGACGGCAGCGCCGAC
This sequence comes from uncultured Acidimicrobiaceae bacterium, assembly GCA_963737625.1. Classification (GTDB taxonomy): domain Bacteria; phylum Actinomycetota; class Acidimicrobiia; order Acidimicrobiales; family RAAP-2; genus Bog-756. The sequence continues at coordinate 35,542 of CAVTTK010000004.1, read as the reverse complement.
GAGGGGGCGTCGATATGACGCCGGACGCCGCCCACCGGGGCCACCGAATCCGCCGCTTCAACCCCGACCGCGATGTCGAGGAATGGCACGGAAGCTATCTCCCCTACGACCTGATCAAAGAGCTCACCATCGCCTTCGTGGTGGTGGTCATTCTGGTCGTCGCCCTGGCCGTCGTCTTCGCCTCCCCGGACGACAAGCCGGTCACCGTCAAGTCGTGGTCGACGGCCAGCCCGGTGGACTTCGCCCAGACGGCCATCACCGAGCTCGACGGCTCCAGCGGCACGGCAACGTACGGTCCCCCCTACAACGCCACCCCGGGAGCCAGCCAGTCCATCGCCGGTGTGTCACCCGAGAGCTTCTTCGGCGTGCACCACCCCATCGACACGGCCAACGACTACGTGCTGGCCCCGCTGCGCACCCTGTCCGGCCGGCCTGGCGTTCAGGCGGCGGTCAACGAGTACGCCTCGGCCTCGGCCAGCCAACAAGCCGCCTGGACTGCGGCCTACGAGAAGGCGGTGGCCAAGGCGGGCACCGGTGCCAATGGCGCCCTGAGCGTCCCCCGGGGCGACTACGGCCCGGTCGGCCCCATCATCAACTCACTGACGTCGATGGCCCGCAGCGGGGCGCTCGACGGGGCGCTCCTCACCTCCCGCCAGTTCTACGGCACCGACTACACCAAGCCCCTCCTGTTCATCGCCGACGGGACCTACCTCGAGAGCCTGGCCCAGAGCCAGCACCTGTCCGGTGACCAGTGGGGCATGATGAACGAGACCGGCAACTTCCCCGGTCAGGCCTGGCTGTGGCTCTACACCCTCTGGTACCAGGTACCTCCGATGAACTCCTCGTCGAGTGGCGACTTCCAGGTCTGGGGCATCATGATGATCCTCACCCTCGGGCTGGTGCTCCTACCCTTCATCCCCGGACTGCGCTCGATCCCCCGGTGGACCCGGGTCTACCGGCTGATCTGGCGCCAGCACTACCGCGATCTGGCCGGCTCCCCTCGCCCCTGACCGGCCATTCCGCGCCGATGGGGGTCATGACCAGGGGAAACAAGTCTCAGCGGGGATTACGGTGGGACCCAGTGGGCTCACCAGGGGGCTTCGTACGGTAGTGGTCGAAGGAGGCAAGCAGATCCCCCGACCCACTGCTTGACGCACATGACACTCATCTTCATCATGGTGCCGCTGATGATCGCGGCCATCGCCATTGCCACCGTTCCCGTGCTCTACCACTCGGTCCGGGAACACCGGCTCATCCACACCGGGTCAGCCGCCCGGGTCAGGCCGGTGGCCACCTCGGAGTACTCCGTCCGCACCGTGGCCAGGACCCAGGCCGACGACCGGGAACGGGTGGCCGTCTGACCACAGTTCCCGCCGTCCCCCCCTCACGACGACCGCCTCCGGGCGGTCGTCGTGGCGTCCGGGGAGCGGCACCCCGGTGGCCAATCCGGTCAGGACGTCATGCCACCCAGGCCCACCAGGCCCCGGGCCAGCTCGATCTCACCCATGTGACGCAGTCCGTGCTGGTAGATCCAGCACTCGGTGGCGTCCAGCAGGGTGACGCCCTCCGGTCCCGCCACCCGTGCGCTGTAGGTGGTGGCCACCTGGGGCGGGAACGGTCGGCCCACCACCACCCGGGTGAGCTCACCCGGGTCCAGCTGGTCCAGCCATTCCTCGGTCCGGCGGAACACCGCGGCCATGTAGGCCTGGAACTGGTCGTAGTCCCCGATCCTCTGATGGACCATCTCGTCGACGGTGCGGTGCTTGCCGTGGTCGGCAATGGCTGGCTGCACCGCCGCCTCCCAGGCCTCGTCCCACAGCGGCGGCGTGCCGGTCATCAGAAAGAAGGAGGCGTCCATCATGTTGACGATGTGGAACAGGCTGAAGGCAATGGGCAGTACGCCCGGGCGCTCGAAGTGGTTGACCTGGTCGAGGTCCATGGTGGCCACGGCATCGACGTAGAGCGAGTGCAGGGCCCGCATCCTTCGCTGCAGGGAGTCCAGCACCAACTCATCGCTCATGGCCGCACCCCGGTTCTTGCCGCCCGTCGGGACGGCGCTGTCACGCTAAACACTTGGCAGTCTGACTGTCAACGGATACCCTCGGACCGCCGGCACCTGGAGCGGGCACCCTCCCCCATGGCCACACGCACCGACAGCTCCGCATGGACGACCGACCCATCAGGGCCCGAGTCCGTGGACGCGGGCACCACCGACGGGCGGGCCCTACGCCGTGAGCGCAACCGCGACGCCGTGGTCGACGCGCTGCTCGACCTGTACCGAGAGGGGAATCTCCAGCCCGGGACCGACGAGATCGCCGCCCGCTCCGGCCTGTCGCCCCGTTCCCTGTTCCGGTACTTCGACGACGTAGACGACCTGATCCGCACGGCCATCCGGCACCAGGAGCACCGGGTCATGCATCTCGTACCCATCGAGGTCGGCCCGGACCGGTCACTGGACACCAAGGTTCAGGCCCTGGTCGACCAACGGTTCCGGTTGTTCGACGCCGTCGGGCACGCCGCCACCGTGGCCCGTCTCCGCGCCCCGTTCCAGCCGGTGCTGGCCCAGGAGGTCCAGCAGCACCGGGTGTTCCTACGGTCCCAGATCGAGTCCCTCTTCGACCCGGAGCTGGCCGGAATGGACGAGCGCACCCGGGACACCGTCGTGGCCGCCGCCGACGTGCTGACCTCGTTCGAATCATGCCAGCTGCTCCGGCAGGGACAGGGCCTCACTCCCCTCCGCGCCCGAGCCGTGGTGGTCGGCGCTCTGACGGCCCTGTTCGCTCGACCTCCGGTGGGGGCCGAGTCCGACCGGACCTGATGTCCGGCTACTGGCCCGGTCCGTGGTCGGGCGAGGACGGTGGTCCCCAACGCCTGCAGGTCCCCGGCCCGGCGCACGGTCTGAACCTCCGGGCCGGAGCCGACCTGGAGGTGGTCTGGCGGCCCGTTCCGGCTGCCACCATGGTGGTCACCCGTCAACCCGGCCAGCTCTACCTGCTCCGCCACACCGCTGGGGATGACGCCGTCTCCTTCGTCGAACGGATCGATCCGGACACCCTGGCCGAGGCGGGGCGCTCACCCGACCTGGTCGGCGGTCCGGCATGGCCGGGCAGTCTGGCCGCCCACGCCAACGGCTCCCTGTACGTCGTGTTCGGCAACCACGCCCACCGCCTCGACCCCGATCTCGCCGTCGTGAGCTCCACCACCCTGCCCCGGCACCGCCCCTACAACGGCTTCGTGATCCTGCCCGACGGCCACCTCGTGACCAAGGACTTCGCCGGGTCCCGACCAGGCGTCCCCGTGGCCCCGGCCGACCGGGAGCCCTGCGAGCTGGTCGTGCTCGAGCCCGAGTCCCTCCGCATCGTCGACCGGTGCACCCTGGCCGAGCCGTCCATCGCCCGCCTCTCGGCCCGGGGGGACGAGGTCGTGGTGGTCGGGGACACCAGCCTGATCCGGGTGGGGTGGGACGGTCGCCTCCACCCCGACCGGCACCCCCCGGTCCGTTACCGCACGCTGCCGGGCCAGACCTATGGGTGGGACTGCGTGCTGGCCCTCGGGGCCGCCTGGTTCCTCGACGACGGTGAGGGCAGCGAGGCCTATGACGGCACCCTCTTCGGACACGGAGTCTCGGCCGCTCCTCTCCACCTGGTACGGGTGGGCCTCGACGATGGAGTCTGCACGCTCGTCGAGGTGTGCGGTCGGCCCGGCGGGCTGATCGCCAACCCACCGGTGATCGACGGCGACCGAGCCATCGCCGTGGCCTACGACAGCGGCAACGCCGAGATGACCGCCTTCGACATCGCCCCCGACGGTGGGCTGTCGCCGCGGTGGCGGAGGCATCAGCACCACGGCGGCCACCTCATCCTCGAGCAGGGCACGGGAGCGCTGGTCACCGGGGACTTCGACGCCACCCGGGGAACCGACCAGGTGGTGATCCTCGACATCACCACCGGGGACGAGCTGGCCCGGTCCGACACCGGCAGCCCGGTCCAGTCGGTCCTGTTCCCGGCGGCCGGCTTCGGGAACGACCTCTACCTGTGCACGTTCACCACCGTCACCCGGGTGTCGGTGCGGCCCGACTGAACGGGGCAGCCCCGATCACACCGTGGCCGACAGATGGGCGTCGGCCAACAGACGGTTGTCGTCGGCCAGGAGCGCCTCGGCCAGGTGCCGGATCATCTCCACCACCTCGGGATGGTCCTCGGGGTCCCAGCCCTCCAGTACCTCGGTCAACGACTGGCGCCGGGCGATGGTCAGCTTCTCGATGGCCTCCTCCCCCGCGGGGTGATCACCACGGTGCCGGCGCCGTCACGCACCACCCGCTCCACCATGCCTGCGGCCACCAGGGTGTCGACACCCTGGTGCAGGATGGCCGGATCCACCTTCAGCCGGGCGCTCACCTCCTCGGCGCTCGTGGCCTGCCGATCGGCCAACCGGTAGAGGAGCCAGACGGCCCGGGGCTCGAGGTCGACTCCGGCCCGGGTGGCCAGCATCCCGTAGAGCTCACCCCGGTTCTCACGGCTGGCCGCCCGCTCCAACAGGTGCTTGACCTCGTCGAGCGATGACCGGGGGGCGGGGATCCCGAGGTTCTCCGCCGGTTCGGAGCTGCGGATGGACTTGCGGAGGGCCAACTCCGGCAAGGTCCAGCTGAGGAGGAACGCCACGAAGGCGATGGGGACACCGATGAGGAACATGGTCTGGATGGTGTGGGAGATGCCCTGAATCACCCCGGCCTGCACGGCGGCGGGCAGTTTGTGGATGGCGTCGGGATTGTCGGCACTGAGGTTGAGGCCGCCGGGCGCCACCGTGAGATGGAGCGCCTTCAGCACGTTGCCGATCAGCAGGTTGGCGAAGATGGCCCCGAACACGGCGGTGCCGAACGAACCACCGATCATCCGGAAGAAGGTGACCCCCGAGGTGGCCGTGCCCAGCTCCTCGTAGGGGACGGCGTTCTGGACGGCCACCGTGAGGACCTGCAGGATCAGTCCCAGCCCCAGTCCGAACACCACCATGTAGCCGGCCATCGTCCAGGCCCCGGTGGTCACCCCGATGAGGGACATGAGGTACAGCCCCACCGTCATCAGGGCTGTCCCCACCACCGGGAAGACCTTGTAGCGGCCCCACTTGGTCACCAACAGACCGGACCCGATGGAAGCCACCAGCAACCCCCCCATCAGGGGGAAGAGGCGGACCCCGGACTCAATGGGGCTGATGCCCTTCACGTCCTGGAAGAAGAGGGGCAGGAAGGTCAGGGCGCCGAACATGGCGAAGCCGACCACGAAGCCGATGGCACTGGCCGCGGCGAAGACCTTGTTGGCGAAGAGGGGGAGGGGGATCACCGGCTCGACAGCCCGCTTCTCGGCCAGGAGGAAGAGGATGGCGAAGACCACCCCGGCCACGGCCAGCCCGATGATGAACGGGGACGTCCACGGGTACGAGGTGCCGCCCAGGCTGGTGAACAGGACGAGGGACGTGGCCGACAGGGCGATGAGGGCGGTGCCCAGGTAGTCGATGACCCGGTGGACCCGGCTCAGGGAACCAGGCAGGGCGACGGCCGTCACCGCCAGGGCCACGGCTCCGATGGGGATGTTGATGTAGAAGATCCACCGCCAGCTCAGATAGTCGACGAACACCCCGCCGATCAGCGGCCCGATGACCGAGGTCACTCCGAACATGGCCATGAAGAAGCCCATGTACCGGCCGCGCTCCCGGGGCGACACCACGTCGCCCACGATGGTCTGGGCCCCGATCATCAGCCCACCCCCGCCCAGGCCCTGGACGGCCCGGAAGGCGATCAGCTCGATCATGGAGTGGCTCAGACCGGAGAGGGCCGACCCGATCAGGAACAGCACGATGGCCACCTGGAAGAAGAACTTCCTCCCGTACATGTCGCCCAACTTCCCCCACAGGGGGGTCGATACCGTCGACGCCAGGAGGTACGCGGTGACGACCCAACTGAGGTGGGAGGCCCCGTGGAGGTCGCCGACGATGGTGGGGAGGGCCGTCGACACCACCGTCTGGTCCAGGGCGGCGAGGAACATGCCCAACATCAGCGCCCCGATGACCACGAGGACCCGCCGGTGGGTCAGTGGGGGGGCGCTCTCGGGCACCACTGCGGTAGCCGTGTCGGTCATCGCCTCGCTCCCACTTCGCTCCCGACGGCCGGTTCGGCCTCTGGCGAGTGTAGAAGCATCACCCGCCGGTGGGGGCACCTGCAGAGCGCCGGGGATTCGACATGAGCGGTCGGTGGCGTGGCACACTTGGCCCTCACCCCTTTGATCGCCACCGGAGGTCGTCTCGTGCTCACCCAGCGCCATGGGTTCAAGAAGGCCACCGCGGCCCTGACCATCGGGGTGGTGGCCGTGCTGGCCGCCGCCTGCTCCAGTAACTCGAGCACCTCCACGACCACGACGGGCGCCCCGTCGACCACGGCGACCACGCCGCCGCTGCCCACCACGGTGATCCCGACCCAACCCACCAATACCGCTATCGCCGCCACCGTCCCGGCAGCCATCAAGTCCAAGGGGACCATCACCGTGGCCATGGACGCCACCTACCCGCCGGACGAGTTCATCGCCTCGAACGGCTCCACCATCGTGGGCATGGACGCCGACCTGGCCACGGCTATCACCCAGGTCCTCGGCCTCAAGTCGACGCACGTCAACGTCACCTTCGATGACATCATCCCCGGCATCCAGAGCGGAAAGTACGGCATGGGCGCATCGTCCTTCACCGACACCATCGCCCGCCAGAAGGTGGTCGACTTCGTCGACTACTTCACCGCCGGCGAGGGCTTCTACGTGAAGACCGGCAGCCCCCTGGCCTTCAACGGCCTGACCTCGCTGTGCGGGCACACCGTGGCTGTCGAATCGGGCACCACCGAGCAGACCGACGCCCAGGCGCAGGCCAAGAAGTGCACCTCGGGCAAGGTCACCATCCTCTCCTTCGGCAACCAGAGCCAGGCCAACCTGGCCGTGTCCAGCGGTCGGGCCGACGTGGGCTTCGCCGACTCACAGGTGGCCGGGTACATCGTGGCCACCTCCAACGGTGTGTTCCAGAACAGCGGCACCGCCTTCGAAGTGGCCCCCTACGGCTTGGCTCTCCCCAAGGGGAACGGGATGGCCGCCCCGGTCCAGGCCGCCGTGAACTACCTGATCGGGAACGGCGTCTACACCCAGATCCTGACCAAGTGGGGAGTACAGTCGGGAGCTATCGCCAGCTCCGTGATCAACGGCGCCACCAGCTAGGGGTCGGTGGCCTCAGGCCGCAGGTCCGCCGATGACGGTTCCACCCGCTCCGGCCGCTCCTCCGCCCGGAGGCCCGACACCCGAACCGCCTTCGCTCAAGATCGTCCCCGTCCGGCACCCCGGTCGCTGGGTGGCCAGCGTCGTGATCATGGTCCTGGTGGCCATGCTGGTCAACACGCTGCTCTTCTCGCACACCCCACGCGGAGGTGTCCGGGAGGGACGGTTCCAGTGGGGTGTCGTAGGTCACTACCTGTTCGCCGCCCCCATCCTCCGGGGCATCGTCATCACCCTGGAGCTCACGGTCATCGCCATGGCGTCGGGCATCGTCATCGGCATCCTCCTGGCGGTCATGCGCCTCTCACCGAACCCGCTGCTCTCCGGTTCGGCCTGGCTCTACATCTGGTTCTTCCGCGGTACGCCGGTACTCGTCCAGCTGACGTTCTGGTATGTCGGCATCAGCTATCTCTACCCCACCCTGAGCATCGGGATCCCGTTCGCCTCATACGGTGACTTCGGCCAGCTCACCACGTTCACCGCCAACACACTGGTGACCTCTCTCGTGGCCGGCGCCCTCGGACTGAGCCTGAACGAGGGTGCCTACATGGCCGAGATCGTGCGCGCCGGGATCATCTCTGTCGACGATGGGCAGACCGAGGCCGCACAGTCGCTGGGAATGACCAAGTTGCAGACGATGCGCCGGATCGTCCTGCCCCAGGCCATGCGTGTCATCATCCCGCCGACCGGCAACGAGGTCATTTCGATGCTCAAGACCACGTCGCTGGTCTATGCCATTGCCCTGGCCGACCTGTTCACCGCGTCTCAGAACATCGCCAACACGACCTATCAGACGGTCCCCCTGCTCGTGGTGGCCAGCATCTGGTACCTCTTCTTCACGTCGGTGCTCACCATCGGGCAGTACTACGTCGAGCGCTACTACGCCCGTGGATCCACCCGCTCCCTTCCACCCACTCCGCTCCAGCGCCTTGGCAACAGCCTGTTCCGGATTCGCACCAAGCCCGCCCCTGCCCTCCCCGAGGCCCCCTGGGTGGCCCCCCATGACTGACCGCTCGAGACAGCAGCCCATGGTGCAGGCCGTCGGCGTCCACAAGTCGTTCGGTCGTCTCGAGGTCCTGAGGGGCATCGACCTCACGGTCCACCAGGGCGAGGTCCTCTGCCTCATCGGGCCCTCCGGTTCGGGCAAGAGCACCTTCCTTCGCTGCATCAACCATCTGGAGAAGATCGACGGCGGGGAGCTGTCGGTCGACGGGGAGCTGGTCGGCTACCGCCGAAGCGGCGATCGGCTCTATGAGCTCCGCGACCGTGAGATCTGCAGCAAGCGGGCCGAGATCGGCATGGTCTTCCAGCGGTTCAACCTCTTCCCCCACATGAGCGTGCTGGACAACGTGATCTCGGGTCCGGTGCGGGTGAGGAAGGACGATCCTGGCTCCGCCACCCGACTCGCCCACCAGCTTCTCGAGCGGGTGGGCCTGGCCGACAAGGTGACGAGCTATCCCAACCAGCTCTCCGGCGGCCAGCAGCAGCGCGTGGCCATCGCCCGCGCTCTGGCTATGTCACCCAAGTTGATGCTCTTCGACGAACCCACATCGGCCCTCGACCCCGAGCTGGTGGGCGACGTGCTCGATGTCATGCGGGGACTGGCCGAGGACGGGATGACCATGATCGTGGTCACCCACGAGATGGGCTTCGCCCGCGAGGTCGGGGACACCGTCGTGTTCATGGACGGCGGCGTGGTGGTCGAGAGTGGCGATCCCAACGTGGTGCTGGCCAATCCGGCCCACGAGCGGACCAGGTCCTTCCTGTCCAAGGTGCTGTGACCCCGGGCACGGGGCTCAGGTCCGGGCCGCCCACCCCTTCCCCACGTCGGAACCACCTTCCTCACTGATCCGCCTCCCGAAGTGGACCAGGGCCGGCTGGGGAGCGATCTTTCCGGCCACCAGGGCCTCTCCCAGACCGAACCGACTGGACCGGGCCAGCAGGCCTGCCGGCACGAACGAGAACACCTCGCCCAGATAGGCCAGGTCGGCGGCCGAGTTCATCCGCATCAGCATCAGGTTGTCGCACTGGGACACCACGTTCTCGTGGACCTTCTGGGGTCGCTGGGTCGACACCAGCAGGTGGATCCCGAACTTCCGGCCCTCGGCGGCGATCTGGACGGTCTGGTCGGTGGCCAGCACGGCCAACCCGTCCTCGGGTTCGGCGGGACAGACGTTGTGGGCCTCGTCGATGACCACCAGCACCGGTTGACGGCGGTTCCTGAGCCTCCACAGGGTGGACAGGACGGCGTTGGCCACCACCCCCTGGGACTGCCGGTCCCCCAGAGATCCGAGATCCACCACCAGACAGCGCCAGTCGTCGTCGGCGATCATCTCGACCAGTGAGCCACCCTGACCCGCCTCCCAGATGTCCAGCTGATCCAATCCCAGGTTGGCCGCCCGCCGGCCCAGTCGGTGGGCGCCCTCCTCCTCCAGCCCGATCAGGTCGTCGAGACTCCCGATCAACGGAGTGCCGCTGGCGTCCCGCTTCAAGACGCCGAGCAGTGCCGCATACTCGTCGCCGTCGCGCACGGGGTCGAGCTGCAGCAGGGCAGCCTGGCAGGCCGCCTCCAACTCGGCGAAGCGCAGGTGGAGCGGACGTCCGCCCGAGGGGCCGGACCCGGACCGCAGAACTCTGATGCCGGCGGCGGCCGATCGGTACCGCTCCGTCGCCTCGCCGGAGGGGTCGGCGTCGCCGCGTAGGCGGTCCATCTTCACGTAGTCGGAGTTGGGGTCGAGGATGATCATCCGCAAGCTGGTCTGGGCCAGCAGCTGCTCGAGGACGAGGCCGAGGGAGTACGTCTTGCCCGAACCCGATTGCCCGCACAAGAAGGTGTGCCGGTCGAACCCCCCGGCGTCGAGCCGGGCCGGCTGGTTCGGGGCCAGCGACAGGGTGCCGATGGTCAGCGCGGCATCGGCAGGATCGGTCGCCCCCATCCACGCCTCGACGGCGGCGGCATCGGCCGGCGCCACCCGGGCGTCGAGGAACGGCGGGGCGGGGCCGTCGAGCACCACGCCGATGCCCCGGGCCGCCCGCACCGACACCGGGGCAGGCACACTCCCCCCACTCCCCTCGACGGTCCGGGAGAACTCGTCCGACTCCAGGTGCCCGAGCTCGAGGGTGAGGACCTGTCCCAGGTGCGTCGCCGACGGGCCCTCCAGCACGACGTATCCCCCGACCTCGAGGTCGAGGTCGTGAAGGGGCGCCTGGAACTCGAACGCCCGGCCGTCCACCGAGGTGGCCAGAGGGAGGACCGCCTCCTCCAGACGCCGGCGGAGTTCCCGGTACTCAGCAGCTCGGTCCATCTGCATGTCGGTCATGGCCACCCCTGCTCGCGTTCGGTCTCCGCGGTCGGAGACACAGTAGGCCACGGCCCCATGACCGAGGGGTGTCGGCCCGGTCGTGGAGGGGCCCGGAGGCCTGGCTACGGTGACCAGCGGCCAAGGAGCCCGTCGCCGGGCGGGAGGCGGCACGTCAGCTGAGCGGTTCCGCCCATCCGGTCACCCCTCAGGACGTGGACCGGAGTCGGCGCACCAGCGCGTCGAGGTCGGACTCGTCGATCCGGGAGCAGGCCCGCGCCGCGGCTCGGCCCAGACTGGAGCCGAACGGCAGGGCGTCGACGAGGCCGCGGCCGACCCAGCCGCGCACCAGCCGCAGCTCGGTGGACAGGGCCAGCGCCCGCTCGTCCACCTGGGGCCCTTTGGACATGAGGGCGGCGTTGGTCAGGCGTCGGACCTCGGCGCGGTCCACCTCGATCCCCTGTTGGCGAAGCCGGCGCACCAGGTAGGACCCGGTGTTGTACCAGTCGCAGAACCCGTGCACCACCGAGGCCACCTGACCCACCACCCCGTCGATGGCCAGGGCCAGGACCGGACCCCCTTCGAGGGTCGAGGCGGCGGCCGCGCCGACCAGGGCCAGCTGCAACGTCCCGACGGCGGTGGCGATGGAGCGGGTCTGACGGGCGGACAGCATCTCCACCCCCTGGTGGTCGTAGAGGGCGGCCGGATGGTCGAGGACCTGTCCCGACATCCAGTCGAGCAGGCGCGGCGGAGCGGCCCGCACCTCGACCCGGAGCCGACGGAGGCGACCCGGGCCGCCGGAGAACGCCTCGCGCCCCACGCTGCCCAGCGCCGACTCCAGTTCGGCCACGGCCTCGTCAGGAAGTCCCTCCGGGCGGAGGAGTGACCGCAGGGCCACGGAGAAGCGGGCGCGGGCGCGGGCCAGGCGGAGACGAGCGGTACCACGGGTGCCGGGGTGCGACGACGGGTCCGGGGGGAGGTCGGTCACGTACTCGAGTGTGGGGCGCCCGAGGCGCCCGAGCAAGCCCGGCCTCGGCTCCCGGGCATCACCGGATCCGCTCGTTGGTCGGGTCGAAGGGCGCTCGGAGCCCGACGCCGGCCGCATGGAGCCGTCCCCCGACATCGAGCTCGTAGCGCCCGGTGGTCACGTGCTCAGCCGTGACGGTATCCCCGTCCTGTCGCCACAGGTAGGCCAGACCGACACTGGCTCCGAGCGTCTCCGACCAGGCCGCCGACGTCACCTGACCCGAGGGCCGACCGTCGCGCAGGAACAGCTCACCTCCCCACAGCATCGGTTCGGGATCCTCGAGCCGGAACGACACCAGGCGCCGGCGGGGCCCGTCGACCATGGCTCGCTCGACGGCGCCGCGGCCGATGAAATCGATGTCGGTCCCCATCTTGCAGGTGAACCGGAGACCGGCCTCCACCGGGTTGTGGTCGGGGGTGAGGTCTGAGCCGAAGGCCCGGTAACCCTTGTCCAGGCGCAGGGAGTTGATGGCGTAGTAGCCGGCACCGGTGAGTGGGATGTCGGAGCCGGTCTCCACCAGGGCCTCGTAGACACCGACGGCGAACTCGCAGGGGACGTAGAGCTCCCAGCCCAGCTCCCCCACGTAGGTGATGCGGGTGGCCCGGACGGTCGAGTAGCCGAGGTCGATCTCCCGGCTGGTTCCGAAGGGGAAGGCCGGATCAGAGAGGTCCGCGCGGGTGAGGCGCCCGAGGAGGTCCCTCGCCCTCGGTCCCATCACCCCGAAGACGGCGTACGACGACGAGACGTCCACCACCGAGACGTGCTCGTCGGCATCGATATGACGCTCGATCCACACCCGGTCCCGCACCACCGAGGCAGACCCGGTGACCAGCAGGTAGCGGTCGGAGGCCAGGCGGGTCACGGTGATGTCGGCCTCGTAGCCACCCCGCTGGTTCAGCATCCCGGTGTAGACGGCGCGCCCCACGGGCACGGCCACGTCGGCGGTGCACAGGCGTTGCAGAACCGGCTCGGCGTCACGGCCGGCGATGAGGAGCTTGCCGAAGGAGCTCTCGTCGAAGAGGGTGACCCCGGTCCGCGTCCGGTGCTGCTCGGCGGCCGACCAGGCCAGCCAGCCTGGTTTGTCCCAGGTGTAGTCGAGGCGCGGCACCTCACCGGGGGGTGCGAAGACGTTGGCCCGTTCCCAACCCATCTTCGAGCCGAACTGGGCACCGGCCGCCTCCAGCAGGTGGTAGACGGGTGAGCGTCGGAACGGCCGGGCCGTGACCAGCTCGCGGTTCGGCCAGGGGACCTCGTAGTGCAGCCCCAGGATCTCACCGACCCGGTCGTGGAGCCACTGGACGTTCCCGTTGAAGGGGGCGAATCGACGGATGTCCACCGCGGTCAGGTCGCTGGTGGGTTCGCCCTCCACGATCCACTCGGCCAGGGCCCGCCCCGCGCCCCCGGCCGAGGCGATGCCGACGGAGTTGAAGCCGGCCCCCACGAAGAGGTTGCGCAGCTCGGGGGCCTCGCCCAGGATGAACTGGTTGTCGGGCGTGAAGCTCTCCGGCCCGTTGTAGAACTTGCGGATCCCCGTGTGGTGCAGCGCCGGGATGCGGACCAGAGCGCTCTCCATGAGCACCGAGAAGTGGTCCCAGTCCTCGTCCAGGAGCTGGAACTCGAAGGGATACGGCAGTCGGTCGGGGGCCACCCAGGGCTTCGCCTCGGGCTCGAACCCGCCGATCACGAGACCGCCGACCTCCTCTTTGAAATAGGTGTAGCCGTCGGGATCACGCAGGATGGGCAGGTCGGGGTGGACACCGTCAATGGCCTCGGAGACCACATAGAAATGCTCGGCCGAGTGCAGGGGGACATGCACGCCGGCCATGGCCCCCACCGCCATGGCCCACTGCCCGGCGCAGATCACCACCACCTCGGCCTCGATGGGGCCCCTGTCGGTCTCCACTCCGGTCACCCGGCCGCCGGCCTGCTCGATGGCCACCACCCGGGTGTGCTCGAACACCCGGGCCCCGCCGGTTCGGGCTCCCCGGGCCAGGGATGCGGTCACGTCCACCGGATTGGCCGTCCCGTCACCCGGCAGCCAGATGGCTCCGATGAGGTCGTCGGTGGCCAGCACCGGGTACAGCTCCTTGGCCCGGGCCGGCGTGATCAGCTCACAGTCGAGCCCGTAGACGGCGGCCGTCGCTGCCGTCCGGCGGAGCTGGACCATCCGTTCCTCGGTCCGGGCCACCGTCACGCCACCGCAGCGCTTGAACCCGGTGGCCAGTCCGGTCTCCTCCTCCAGCCCGCTGTACAGCTGGGCCGAATACTGGACCAGGCGCGTCCCACCCTCCGTGGCCCGGAGCTGTCCCAGCAGGCCGGCGGCGTGCCATGTCGTCCCCGACGACAGCTGCCCCTGCTCCACCACGACGACGTCGGTCCAACCCAGATGGGTGAGGTGGTAGGCGGTGCTGGTGCCCACGATGCCCCCGCCGATGATGACCACCCGGGCCCGACTGGGCAGCTCCTGGTCTCCGCTCATGGCGCTCCGTCCTCGGTCGGTCGGGGCGGTTCCGGTGTCACCGGCGCCCCCGGTCAGTCGTTCCGCTGCACGTCCTCGATGAGGCGGTCAAGCCGCGGACCGCGGAACGTCTCGACGGCCCGCTCGTACTTCTCGAGCCCCCAGGTCCAGAAGTCGAAGTCGATGGGACTGGTGGCCTGCTGGATGGACGCCCACAGGGTCCAACCGTACTGGGACATCAACCCTTGGAGTCGGGCCCGGGCCAGCTTGTCGACGTGCGGGGCGCCGTAGTACGACGAGACGAGGAGATCCAGCTGGTCCTCGGACAGATGGCACTCGCTCCCGATGTTGCCGAGTTCGAAGCAGGCGTCGTTATTCCCGGCGTACTCGTAGTCGATGAGCCAGATGCGCGTCCCGTCGTCGATGAAGTTCCCGGCCAGTAGATCGTTGTTGCAGGCCACGGTGGGCTCACCCCGGACGGCCAACGCGCCGCGGATCCGGGCGAGCTCGGGCTCGAAGTCGAGATAGTCCTCGGGTAGGCGGTAGCCCCCGGCCAGGACCGTCCGGAGATAGCCGTCCCGGATCTCGAACATGTCGAAGTCGTTCACAAAGCGGTCGCCGTCGTGCAGCTGACGGCAAGACGTCGCCACCCGCTCGATGACACCGGGACTGGAGAAATCATCGTCGGTGAGGGTCCGGCCCTCGAGGAAGCCGATGACCAGCGCCGCCTCCTCGGGCAGGTAGGTGTACACCGGCGCACCGACGCCGGACGCCGCGGCGATGACCGAGTTCCGGTGCTCGTGATCTCGGTTGATGTCCAGACCACCGGGCACCCGACCCGAGAGCCGGACGACATAGGTTCCCTCCGGCGTCGTCACCTTGCAGTTCCGGTTGGTGAGGCCCCCGGGCAACTCGGCCACCTCGATCGGACGCCCGCGCAGCACGTCGACCTTGTCGTATACCGCCCGGGGCAGCAGGGAGGTCGGGTCGGTGACCGGAAAACCGTTCCCCGTTGTCATACGCGCCTAGATGCCGGCAGACAGCTCCTCGTCAGTCATCCCCACGGTCTGGCGCGGACCGGTGAACCAGTTCTTCACCGACGCGTGCCAGTAGATCCACAGAAAGATCATGGCCGCCGGCACCACCAGGATGGTGTAGTTGACGTACTTCCAGGCGAACCCGGTCGTCCAGGGGACTCCGAGATTGGACGTGGGCATGAAGGCCATGACGGTGACCATGACGACGTCGATGAGGGCGATCACGGAGAGCACCTTGTACTTGGTACCGAGATTCCAGTCGCCGGTCTGGAACCGGGAGCCGAGCCTGAGCCGGTGCCAGATGGGGATGGAGAAGCACCAGTACAGCCCGATGACACCGATGGAGACCACGGCATAGAAGGCCACCGGTACGGCGGCACCGTTGATATCGACCTTGATGAGGGCAGGCGAGGTCAGGATGATCCCGATCACGGCGGTGAGGATGACCCCGCCCACCGGCACCCGCCGGGCGCTGAGTCGCGACCAGTGGCGATGGCCGGGCACGGCCCCGTCACGACTGAAGGCGAAGAGCATGCGCGAGCAGCTGGTCATGCAGGCCATGGTGCAGAAGAACTGGCCCACGGTCGAGATGAGGAGCACGGTGCCGCCCCACCGCGAGGTGAGGGCCTGGGCGAAGATGGTGGCCACACCGCCGCCGGCCGCGGTGACCTTCCCCTCGTCCTGCACGGCGAAGAGGAAGGCCAGCAGGAGCAGCCAGCCACCGATGGCCGAGTAGAAGATCGACCGCCACATGCCTTTGGCCGCCGAGTTGGCCGCACTCTTGGTCTCCTCGGAGAGGTGGGCCGAGGCGTCGTACCCGGTGATGGTGTACTGCGTCAGCAGTCCCCCGATGGGCAGGACCACGAAGATGAAGCCTGCACCGTGGGTCTTGCCGCCGAAGAACCCCGTGTTGTTGACCGTCGAAGTGAACACCATGGAGGCACTGGCGTGGTGGTGGGGCAGGATGATCAGGATCAGGATGATGGCGGCGGCCCCGAAGACATGCCACCACACCGAGGTGTTGTTGATCCTGGCGAGCAGGTGGGTGGAGAAGATGTTGACCACGGCGGCGATCACCAGGATGGCGATGAAGAACAAGAAGATGGTGTAGAGGCTGCCTGAGTGCCAGCTGGTCGACCAGAAGCCCAGCGTGAGGTCGAGGAAGGTGGCGCAGCCGTAGGCCACCGAGGCCACGATGGCCAACAGGCCGATCAGGTTGAGCCACCCGGTGTAGTAGCCGGCCTTGGCCCCGCCCAGCTTCGACGCCCACCAGTAGATACCTCCGGAGGTCGGATAGGCCGAGACCAACTCGGCCAGGCAGAGCCCGATGCACAGGATCAGTGCCGCCAGGATGGGCCAGCCCCAGGCGATGGCCGCAGGCCCGCCACCGTTCCACCCGCTCGAGAATGTGGTGAAGCAGCCGGCCAGGATGGAGATGATGGAGAAGGAGATGGCAAAATTGGAGAACCCCGACCACGATCGGCTGAGCTCCTGTTTGTATCCCATCTCCGCCAGGAGCTCTTCGTCCGTGCGGACGCCGAGCCCTTCCGGTTCGATCTCGTCCAGGTCGATTCCCTCGGGCACTGGCGTACTCCTTCTCGTCGTTGCACTGGTCAAGTGAAAGCGAAATGAAGCGGACGCACCCTCGCGGCTGGGGGCAAGGTAACACCGAACCGCCTGGGTGTCTAGGAACTCGTGTCCCCTACTCGGAAGCGCCCAGAGGCCCCGCCTCGCCCCGGTAACATCGCCAGGCCACGGACCGGATGGGTGAGGGAGCTCGCATGGCGCTGGACATCGGCAGACGACGGTTGGGGCAGGCCGTGTCATCGGCCCACCGCCAAGGTCGGACCTCTCCCGACGTGGTCATCGTGGGCGGTGGGCTGGCCGGCCTGGGTGCCGCCATCCAGTTGGTCCGGTCAGGCCTCCTGACCTTCAGCATCATCGAACAGTCCGACGGTGTCGGCGGTACGTGGAGGGACAACTCGTACCCGGGCAGCGGGTGCGACGTCCCGTCCCACCTCTACTCCTTCTCGTTTGCCCCGGCCGTGGGCTGGTCGCGCCGGTTCGCCACCCAGGACGAGATCCTCGAGTACACCGAGAGCCTGGTCGGCCGCTTCGGACTCGGACCCCATCTCCGCCTTCGGACCACGGTGCGCGGAGTCACCCTCGGAGCAGACGGTCGGTGGCGGGTCTCGGTCACATCACCGGACGGCGAAGGCACGCTCGTGGCCGACACCGTCATCTTCGCCTGCGGTCAGCTCAACCGGCCGTTCGTCCCCGACCTCGACGGGAGGGACCAGTTCGCCGGGCCGTCCTGGCACTCGGCCCGCTGGGACCATGCCGTCGATCTGCGTGGGAAGCAGGTAGCCGTGGTGGGTAGCGGCGCCAGCGCCATCCAGTTCGTGCCCCCGGTCGCCGCCCAAGCGGCCGGCGTCACCATCTACCAACGGTCGCCGAACTACGTGGGACCCAAGAAGGACCGGGCCTACTCGGACCGCACCAGAGACCTATTGGGACGGGTCACACCCCTGGCCCGGGCCTACCGCTGGTGGATCTACTGGAGCCTGGAGTTCCGCTGGATCCTGTTCCGCAAGGACAGCTGGGCCGGAGCCCGACTCCGGCAGCTCTTCGACAAGCAGATCAGGGCCGCGGTGGTCTCGGACCGCCTACCCGAGGCCGCCGTGGTGCCCGACTACCCGATCGGCTGCAAGCGCATCCTGATCTCCAACGACTGGTACCCGGCTATCACGGGATCCCACGTCGAAGTGGTCGACCAGCCCATCGACCATCTCGAGGGCGACGCCGTGGTGACCGCCGACGGCAGGCGTCGGCCCGCCGATGTCCTGATCTTCGGCACCGGCTTTCTCACCACCGACTTCCTCGGCCACATCCCGGTGACCGGCAGCGGTGGGAGGACGTTGGCCGCGGCGTGGGCCGACGGCGCCCGGGCCTACCGGGGGACCGCGGTACCCGGCTTTCCCAACTGCTATCTCCTGTACGGCCCCAACACCAACCTCGGGCACAACTCCATCCTCTTCATGGTGGAGCGCCAGCTCAACCTGGTGCTCCAGGCCGTGGCTCTCCAGACCGACGCCTCCGGACCCCAGACCAACCCCCTGGTGGAGGTGGATCCGGAGGCCTACCGGCGGGACGACGAGCGCACGCAGCGGTTGATGGCCACGACCGCGTGGGTGACCAACTGCCACAGCTGGTACAAGCAGGCCACGGGCCGGGTCACCAACAACTGGCCCACCTGGACCGTGCGCTACTGGTACGACACCTTGCGGCTGCACCCCTCCGAACTCGGTCTGCGGGCCGGTGGTCGTCCGGCGCCCGACCGGACGGACGACGCGCCGCGTCCCACCGGAACAGCGGAGGGAGGTGCAGCGAACCTCCCGGTCCCGCCGTCCACCGCCCACCGATGACGGATCGGCCTTGCTACCGTCTCGGGCCATGACGGGACCCGGAGCCGCCGGCCACGCTCCCGGTCCCCCGCCCGAGTCCCCCGAGAGTGGCCGGTCGCCGGCCGGGGGCACATTCGACGAGACCGCACTGCTGGCCCTGGGCGACGAGATCAGCGCCGCCCACCGGTCCCGACGGGGACGGCACCGGAAGCTGCGGTGGATCCTGGGCTCCCTGGCCCTGGTGGTGGTCCTCGTAGTCGGCGGCGGCCTCGGCTACGCCTGGTACCTCAACCACGAGATCCACCGCATCGACGTCCGGGGCCTGACCGACGTCCCCACCACCGGGGCCGAGGCCGGCACCCAGAACATCCTGATGGTGGGCTCGACCGACCGGTGTGCGCTGAAGGTCCAGAACGCCGCGTACGGCCTGTGCTCTCAGGGCGTCAACGGCGTCAACAGCGACGTGGTCATGATCCTCCACCTCGACCCGTCCGCCCACACGGTGTCCATCCTCTCGATCCCCCGCGATCTCTTCGTGCCCAATGCCCGGACCACCGGGGCCAACAAGATCGACGCTGCCCTCTATCAGGGGCCGAGCCAGCTGGTGGCGGCCATCAACGACGACCTTGGTATCCCCATCCAGCACTATGTCGTCCTCAACTTCGACAGCTTCGCCAACGTGGTGAACGCCCTGGGCGGGGTGAAGATGTACTTCCCCGAGCCGGTCTACGACGCCTACTCGGGACTGAAGCAGTTCGCCCCGGGGTGCGTGGCCCTCAACGGCTACGAGGCGTTGCAGGTGGTGCGGGCCCGGCACCTCCAGTACAAGGGACCCGGCATCACCACCGACCTGCCCCAGTACTGGCCGTCGGAGAACCTGAGCGACCTGGCCCGTATCCGACGGGATCACGAGTTCCTGCGGGTGCTGGCCGCCGCCGTGGCCAAACAGGGCCTGTCCGACCCCATCACCGACGAGCGGCTGGTCAGCGGTTTGGCCCCCCAACTGGAAGTGGACCGGAAGTTTTCGACCTCGGACATGGTCGACCTGGTCCTCAACTTCCACTCGGTCAACGTCAATGCCGCGCCCCAGCTCACCCTGCCCGTCGAGGTCGACCAGAGCACCTCGGGGTACACCTATCGGGGAGACGCCTACGGCGATGTCGAGTTCCCCTCCACGGCCCAGGACCAGCCGGTCATCGACCGGTTCCTTGGCATCAGGGCCTCCGTCGACTCGATGACCGGAAGGCCACTCCCGGCCCCCGCGGCGGTGACGGTCTCGGTGCTCAACGGCACCGGTGCCTACAACCAGGCCACCGATACCTCCACGGCCCTCCAGGCCCTGGGGTTCCACATGGTCGGCGTGGGGGACACCCCGTCCGTGGGGGCGGAGTCGGAGACCGTCGTCTACTTCGCCACCACATCCCCGGCCGACCAGGCCGCCGCCCAGACCGTGGCCCGCGCCATTTCCGGCTCGGTCATCACCGCACTCGGTCCCACCAGCGACGGGGCCGAGGTGACCGTCGTGACCGGGACGCAGTTCAGCGTCAACCCTCCTGCGGCCGTGCCGGCGGCGGGCGGCCCCGTGGCCTCGGGTGGCGGAGCCACCGCCACCACAACTCCCAACCCCTCCCCCGCGACGACGACCACGACGCCTGCCGGCCCGTCGGCCGCCGCGGCGTTCCTGCCGCCCACCGCGGCCGTCACCCCGCTGCAGCCGTGGGACCCAAGGTCCTGCTCGGCCACCGGCGGGCCGGGCTCCTGAGCCGACCGCACCCGTCGTCCCTGCTCACAGGCCAATCAGAACGGAACGGTTGCGTTCTGAGCGGCACCGGTATACTGTTTGGTGAACGGAACCGTTCCGTTTAGTTGTCAGGGAGAGTGCCGTGAGCACCGTGGAGATCGAGGGGGCTACCGGAAAGACGTGCCGTCCGACCGGGCCGCGGGCCGAGGCCCGCGAGCAGGCCATCCTCGATGCCGCCCTCGAGCTCCTCATGGAGGTCGGCTACGACCGCCTGTCCATGGATGCGCTGGCCGAGCGGGCCCATGCCGGCAAGGCCACCATCTACCGGCACTGGTCGGGCAAGGCACAGGTGGTGGCCGAAGCGGTCCACCGGATGAAGGGTGGCGGGGCGGCCGAGCCCTTCCCGTCCACCGGCTCGCTCCGGGGCGACCTCCTGGCCGCCCTGGACAAGATCGCCTGTTCGGCCAGCGACGTCGACGCCGCCATCATCGCCGGTGTCATGTCGGCCATGCGCACCGATCCGGAGCTGGCCGAGCTGGTTCGCACCCAGGTCCTCGACAGCAAGAAGGGGGAGTTCAACGGGATCATCGAACGGGCCATCCGCCGGGGGGAGTTGCCGCAAGGCGGCTCGGCGGAACTCGTGGAAGAAGTGATCTCGGCGCTGCTCATCAATCGGTTGGTCATCCGTGGCCTCCCGGTCGACGAGGAGTTCTCGACCCACGTGGTGGACGACATCGTCCTGCCTCTGCTTCACCGCTAACACCACCAGCAGTCCTCCACCCGTCACCCCAACCCGAGGAGCCCCGATGACCACCGTCACCGAGTTTGCCGCATCCCCCACACCACCCGGTCCCCCCGCATCGACGGCCGACCCCAAGCGCTGGCTGGCCCTGGGCATCATCGCCGTGGCCCAGCTGATGGTGGTGCTCGACGCCTCCATCGTCACCATCGCCCTCCCCTCGGCCCAGCACGCCCTGCACATCTCCACGGCCAACCGGCAGTGGGTGGTGACCGCCTACACCCTCTCCTTCGGGGGTCTGCTGCTGCTGGGTGGCCGCATCGCCGACTACGTGGGACGCAAGCGGATCTTCATCATCGGCCTGCTCGGCTTCGCCGGAGCTTCAGCCCTGGGTGGGGTGGCCATCGACTCGGCCATGCTCTTCGGAGCCCGCGCCCTGCAGGGGGCCTTCGCCGCCCTGCTGGCTCCGGCGGCCCTGTCGCTGATCTCGGTCACCTTCACCGAGGTCAAGGAGCGTGCCACCGCCTTCGGTGTCTACGGCGCCATATCCGGCGGTGGAGCGGCCATCGGCCTCATCATGGGCGGCGTCCTGACCGAGTACGCCTCGTGGCGCTGGTGCCTCCTGGTGAACGTGCCCATCGCCATCGTGACCGCCCTGGCCGCGGTGCCCGTGGTGCGGGAGTCGAAGTCGCACGGCAACACCAGTTACGACATCCCCGGAGCCATCACGGTGACCGCCGGATTGGTGGCCCTGGTCTACGGGTTCACCAAGGCGGCCTCCGACGGTTGGGCGGCCACGGCCACGCTCAGCTTCCTGGGCATCGGTGTGCTGCTGCTGGCCGCCTTCACCACCATCGAGATCCGGTCCAAGAACCCGCTGCTGCCCATGCGGGTCATCCTGGAGCGCAACCGGGGCGGCTCGTTCCTGAGCTCATTCATGGTCGGTGCCGGTCTGCTCGGCATGTTCCTCTTCCTGACCTACTACTTCCAGGGCAACCTCGGGTACTCGGCCTTGAAGTCCGGCTTCGCCTTCCTGCCCTTCTCGGCCGGCATCATCGTGGCCGCCGGGGTCTCCAGCAAGCTGCTCCCCCGGTTCGGACCTCGTGTCCTGATGGCCATCGGGTTCGCGGCGGCGGCCCTCGGCATGCTGTGGCTGAGCCGGATCACCCCGGACACGACCTACCTGGCCCACGTCCTCCCGGCCGAAATCCTCATCAGCCTGGGCATGGGACTGGCCTTCGTGCCCATGAGCAGCACCGCCCTCTTCCGGGTCCCCCCCAACGACGCCGGGGTCTCGAGCGCCTTGGTCAACACCACCCAACAGGTGGGGGGATCACTCGGCACGGCCCTACTCAACACCGTGGCCGCCTCAGCCACCGCCACCTACCTGCTGACCCGGTCTCCGAGTCGGGCCAACGTGCAGGCGGCCCAGGTGCACGGGTACACGGTCGGTTTCATGGTCGGCGCGGCGTGCCTGGTGGTAGCCCTCCTCTCCGCCGTCTTCCTGGTCAACGCCACCAAGGACGATCTGGCCGACGTGGACGGGGTGTCAGGCGAGGTGATCCCCGTCTGACCCCTCGGCGGGCCCCACCGGGCCGGTCCGGTGGGGCCTAGGAGCCGATGTGGTCGGCGGGAACCGTCCCCAGCCGACCGGCTTGGTAATCCTCGAAGGCCTGCGCCACCTCGTCACGGGTGTTCATCACGAACGGTCCGTAGGCGTACACGGGCTCCCGGATGGGTCGGCCGCCCAGGATCAGGACGTCGAGATTCGGTGTGCGCGAGTCCTGGACGCTGTCGGCGCCGACGGCGACCGAGTCACCTTCGCCGAAGACGGCGAGTTGGCCGGTGCGCACCGGACGCCTGTCGGCCCCCACCGAGCCGGCACCGCTCAGGACGTACACGAGGGCGTTGAACTCCCGCGGCCAGGGGATCTCCAACCGGGCCCCCGGAGCCAGGGTGGCGTGCACCATGGCCATCGGGGAATGGGTGGAGCCGGGACCGGCGTGACCACCCACGTCGCCGGCGATCACCCGCAGCAACGCTCCGCCGTCGGGCGACGACAGCAGGACGACGTTGGCGCGTCCGATGTCCTGGTACCGGGGGGCGATCATCTTGTCCGCGCGGGGCAGGTTGACCCACAGTTGGATTCCGTGGAAGAGGCCGCCCGTGGCCACCAGTTGCTCGGGTGGGGCCTCGATGTGCAGGATCCCGCCTCCGGCCGTCATCCACTGGGTGTCCCCGTCGCTGATCAGGCCGCCGCCGCCGATGGAGTCCTGGTGCTGGAAGGTCCCGTCGATCATGTAGGTCACGGTCTCGAAGCCCCGGTGCGGGTGCCATGGCGTGCCTTTGGGCTCGCCGGGGGCGTACTCCACCTCGCCCATCTGGTCCATGTGGATGAACGGGTCGAGGGAGCTGCTGTCGACGCCGGCGAACGCCCTCCGCACCGGGAACCCCTCACCTTCGAACCCGGCCGGGGCCGTCGTCACCGACACCACCGGCCGTCCCGCGCTCGAACCCGGATCGGGCGACCCGATCTTCGGCAGCGCCCCCACATCGTCCACCGTCACTGCTGGCATGGCCAACCTCCTCGTCCCATTCAGGATGCCACTCCACGTGCCCGCGGCGGTCACTACCCTGTGGCTCCCCCAACACTAGTTGTGCTCGCAACATTCCGTCGGGGTGCGCCCGGGGCGTCCCCGATTCAGATTGCCGGGCGGCGTGCCGAAAAGACATAGTGAACAGGTACGCTTAGCCAAGGGGAACAGTCAGGAGACAGCTGGTGATCCGGCAACGCGGCGCAGCGACTCGCCGGCGTGACGACGACGATGGTGATACCCGCTCCTCCGCCGAGGAGATCGGAACGCTGCTCCGCGAGGCCCGGGAGGAGCGGGGCCTCGATCTGCTTGCCGTCCACGACCGCCTGAGTCGGCCGATCACCCAGCTCGAGGCGCTGGAGTCGGGCGATCTCGACCGGCTGCCGGACCAGGCCCTGGCCCTCTCTACGCTCCGCCGCTACGCCGCATTCCTCGGGCTGGACGGCGACGCCCTGGCCCTCCGGATGATCGACGCCTGGTCGGCCCCACCCCCCGCCGCAGCCAAGGACACCCACAGCGACAACGGCGCCGCCGCCACCAACGTGGTGGCCGCCGTGTCGGCCGGGCCCGACCACCTCCGTGCCTTCACCCAGACGGGCCCGGTCCCGACCGTCCGCGGCCGATCCGCCGCCGTGGGTGGCTACGGCTACGAGGTGGCCACCGGACCCCCGACCGGCACCTTTCCCGTCGTGCCGCGCCAGGAGCTGAAGCAGAGCAAGCGGGCCGTGGCCAAGGCCCGGCGCAAGCAACGAGCCCCCAAGGCCCTCAAGGTCATCACGTGGGTGGTGGGTGGGCTCCTGGTCCTGGCCGTGGCCGGCTCCGTGATCCTGGCCCAGCGTCCCCAGTGGATGGCTTCCGCCCATATCCTCCGGGTGGTCGAACCGGGTGGCGCCCAGGCCACCTCGGGCTCCACGGCGTCGACGGGATCCGCCCACCCCGCCACCGTGGTGCCCACCGGGGTGAGTGGTCAGACCTCCAACTACTCCGTCAACACCCGGGCCTTCGTCGTCGACGTCACCACCACCGGCCCGTGCTGGGTGCAGGTCACCAGTTCCCGTTCATCGACACCCCTGGTCAGCGGCGTCCAACCGGCCGGCCGGAAGCTGAGCTTTCCGGCCCAGGGCACCATGACTGTCCAGGTGGGCTCGTCGGCAGTGGTGGTCGGTGTCTCCGTCAAGGGCAAGGTCGTGTTCTACAACGCACCGCGCTCCACCCCGTACACCTACGTCTTCGCCCCCACTCCGGCCTCCTGATCCCGACGGACCGGGAGGACGGGCGTCGTCAGTCGACGACGGCTGGGCCTGACCGCTCAACCTGCTGTGCAGCCATCTCGGCGTCCAGTTGGGCGTCATAGCGGGCACCCTTCCGCTCCTCGAGGCGGACCCATTGCACGAACACCGGGATCAGCGCCAAGAAGGTGAAGAGCTCGGCGCCGATCCACAGCAGAGCCCCGCCCGAGTGGGTGCCGGCCACCGTGTAGATGGGGGCGGCCGGCCGGGTGGCACTCAGCAGGGCCAGGCCCAGGAACGATTCGATCGGCACACCGATCAGGAGGTTGGCCAGCTTGGCCCCATGGCTCATGTGCCAGTGGGGGATGGGGTCCAGCCCGACGATGGGCCACCAGAACAGGGTGGCGGTGAACAGGAAGGCCAGGTTGATCAGGTCCATGACCCACATGTGGTCCATGGCGAACCCGAGAGCGACGGTCAGGAAGAAGGCGAACATCGAGAAGTAGTAGGCCACCGCCACGGGCAACGGGTGGGTCATCAGCCGGAACGGCCTGGAGTTGAGCAGCCCGAGGAGCCGCACCTTGGTGTCCCGCCCCGAAGTCTGCAGGGCCAGCGTCATCGGTGCGCCCATGGCCAGGAGGGGCGGGGCCACCACCATCAACAGCAGGTGCTGAATCACGTGGGCCTGGAAGTACTCCATGGTGAACGAGGCCACCGGGGACTGCAGGGCCAGGTCCAGCGCCGTCAACCCGGCGAGGAAGGAGACCGTGCGGTTCCAGCGCCAGCGCCGGCCCCGCGCCGCCAGCTGCGACCGGGCCCGCAGGTACCAGGCGGCGGTCACGACCACCGTGGCGAGGACCAACAGGGGGAACGGACTGAACTGCCACTGGGTCAGCATCGAATGGGTGTCGAGCGGGATATACCTCATCCCCGGCATCCCGAGCATCGATGGCGTCTCCGGCACGGCTCCAGCGTACCGATCCGGCGTCTAGCCTCCCATTCGGCAGGGACCGGTCCCCGGAGGCTCCCCGGTCCGCCGGACCTACGGGGTGAGGACCTGCTCGATTGCGCCGGTATCCACGTGATACCGCCACCCCTCCACATGGGTCCCGGCCGGCAGGAGCGGGCAGGTCCGCACCAGGTCCACGTCACGGCGCAGCGCGTCGTCGGGATCGGGCATGGCCAGGAAGGCCCAGGATCCGGCCTCGTCCCGCATCGGCCCGGGAAGGCTTGACCGCACGGTCGCGTCGTCGCGGTCGGCCAGCGCACAGTCGGTGTGCTGCATCACGGCGATCCGGTCCACCCCGAGCAGGTTGGTGGCCAGGATCAGCGACCGCAGCACGTCGCTGGTGACGCGGCCACCGGCGTTGCGCAGGATCTTGGCGTCGCCCGGTGCCAGCCCCAGCATGGTCAGCGGTTCGATGCGGCTGTCCATGCAGGTGACCAGGGCGAACCCCTTGTCGGCCCTCGCCGTGATGCCGGCCAGGGCGAATGCCGATGCGTAGGCCCGGTTGGCCGCGAGCAGGTCGTCCATCATCGGGTAGAGCATGGCAGACGGGGCGCCCCGAGAGCACGTCCGGGCCCCGGGCCACTCACTGTCCCGAACCTTCCGGCGACTCGTCCGAGAAGTGGGTCCGGGGGCGCTCCAGGAGGACGTCGTCCACGTACACGTCGACCTTCTCGTTGTAGAAGGCCACCAGCCCGGCGATGGGGAGGAGCTGTCGGGTCGGAAAGTCGTAGCTCCACGCCAGGTCGACATGGGTGGTCCCGTCGACCACCACCGACCAGTAGCCGGTGGTGGTGCCTTTGTAGGGGCAGCGGGTGACCGTCGTGGTCGCCACCAGGGACCCGAAATCGACCTCGGTGCGGTTGAGGTAGTACCGGGTGGGGAGCCCGGTCTCGAAGACCATGACCGGGGACGACGACGCGGCCAGAACGTGCCCGCCCAAGGCGATGCGCACCGGGCGGGTCGACCGCAGGGCGTCCACACGGACGTAGGGATTGCGAGGGTGGACGAACACCTCCTCGTCCTCCTCGAACCAATGGTCGACCGAGTCCCAGTCGAACCGGAAGGTGTCGATCAGCCGGGGATGCTCGGAGGTGACCACCCGTCGGGCCACGGGCCCGGCGGCGGGGGCTGAGGCCAACGAGTACCACTGGACCGTGCCCTGGGGGGTGTCCTCGATCCGGCCGTCGCTGACCAGCAGGTTCTCGTCGACGTCCGGCCGCGGCAGGTAGTACTGCGGGTAGTTGGCCCACTCCCACACGTACAGGGCACCACGGGTGTCGGCCACCACTCGGCCATCGTGGACGGCCCGGATCCGCCGCGGCACCGCCTCGACGTGGTTGAGTCGGGTGATCATCTTCGGGTAGTCGGCCACGATGCCTCCTTCCGTCGGTCAGCGTCCTTCCGTCGGTCAGCGTCCTTCCGTCGGTCAGCGTCCTTCCGTCGGTCAGCCAATCGACCCCGGTGGACTGGCTCAGGAGCCGGGCCTGATCCCGGCCCCCTCCAGCATCCGCCGCAGGTCCACCACCATCTGCGTGTCGATGTCGTGGGCACGCGGGGCGTCGAACGTCTCGGTCTCCGAACCCAGGGTGACCCGGTACCGGCCGTCGTGTTCCTCGTCCACCGTGCCCACACTGCGGAGGAGCGACAACACGTCGTGCCACTGGATGTTGTGACCGGCCGGGTGTTGGAAGATCTTCTCGACCGTGGCCCGGTGGTGGCCGTCGAGGTTGGGTCCAGCTGCCATGTGACACTCCTCAGCTCGTCCCTGCCCCTGGGGACGACGCTAGCCCCCTGCGGGCCCCATTCCGCCGGGCAAGCGGCGCCAGGGCCTCCGAAACGTCGGTGCTACCCTCATCCGGTCGGACCGCCCGTCGGAAGGAGCGACCGTGTCCCCACAGGGCGCCAGCCAGAGCTCGGCAGGGCCGACGGAGGACGACCGGTGGCCGCTGCGGCTGGGCATCACCACACCCGTCCTCACCCTGCTCCCCGGGGGTCACGCCTCGTGGGAGCTCGGCGCGGGCATCGACGAGGTGGCCACCGTGGCCACCGCCGCCGAGGGGCTCGGCTACTACCACCTGACCTGCAGCGAGCATGTGGTCATCCCCACCGAGGTCTCCTCCGTGCGGGGCGGCCGCTACTGGGACCCCCTGGCCACCTTCGGGTACCTGGCCGCGGTGACCTCGCGCATCCGACTGGCCACCAACGTGCTGGTCCTCGGCTACCACCACCCGCTGGAGATCGCCAAGCGCTACGGCACCCTCGACCAGGTCTGCGGCGGCCGGCTGGTACTGGGCCTCGGGGTGGGCTCGCTCGAAGAGGAGTTCGACCTGCTGGGGGCACCCTTCGCCGACCGGGGTGCCCGGGCCGACGATGCCCTGGCCGCCCTTCGGTCCTCGCTGTCCACCAATCGCCCGACCTACGACGGGGCCTACTACCGGTATGCCGATGTGGTCATGGACCCCTGCGCCCGACAGGCGTCGGTTCCCCTGTGGATCGGTGGGCGCACGAGCCGGTCCCTGCGTCGTGCCGTGGAGTTGGGGGACGGCTGGGTGCCCTTCGCCCTCCGGGCCTCCGAGGTCCGCACCCTGCTGGACCGGGCCCGTGACACCCCGGCTTGGGAGGCCCGCGCCCGGCCTCTCGAGGTGGTGCTCCAGAATGGCCGGCCCCTCGACCCCGTCGACGATCCGGAGGGGGCCCGCACGGTCATCGGCAAGCTGGTCGACGCCGGTGCCACCGGGGTGCAGCTGGGATTCGTCCACCACTCCCTCGACCACTATCTCGAGCAGCTCGGGGCCCTGGCCCAGCTGGTACGAAAGGGGATCCGATGAATCGGGTCAAGGCCGGCTTCTTCTCCCTCTCCCACCACGGCGCCTCCGGCGACGACCGGGAGTACCTCGACTGGCACCAGTTGGACCACATGCCCGAGCAGTACCAGCTCCCGGGGCTGGTGGAGGGCCAGCGGTGGGCGTCTACCCGGGCGTGCCGGGCGTCACGGGCGGCCGAGGTCGGCGACTGGTCGCTGATGGAACACGTGGTGCTCTACCTGATGGGCAATCCCCTGGACGAGACCATCGACGAATTCCTCCGTCTCGGTCGTCATCTGGCCGAGCTGGGCCGGTTCTCGGTATCCCTTCCCTCCCACTACCGCGGTGCCCTCCGGCTCCTGGAGGCCCTCGCCGCCCCCCGGGCCCTGATCTCGTCCGAGGTGGTGCCCTTCCGACCCCACCAGGGCGTCGAGCTCATCGTCGAGGAGCTCGACGATGACGCCCCCCAGGACGCCTTCCTCCAGCGCATGCACACCGGCATCCTGCCCGACCTGGTCTCCGTGGACGGTGTGGCCGGGGCCTGGTCCTACGGAACGACGCCGTCGATCCGGCGGCCCATGTTCAGCGACGGTCGCTACCGCATGACGGTCTGCTACCTCGACGACACCCCGGCCGTGGTCGGCGAGCGACTCGGCCCGGTCCTCGAGCAGGCGTGGCGAGACGCCCCCGCCCGCCTCGTACTGGCCGCGCCCTTCGAGTCCATGATGGTCTGGGACTGGAGCCGCTTCGGACCCTCAGCGTGAGGTGATCGGCGGCGATCCGCCAGCTGGAGGCCGGGGCCGGTCAGACGGCCGGGACGATGGCGGCGTGCATGCCTTCGGTGAACTCGGAGATCCGGTCGCCACCGAGCTCCTTGGCCGCGAAAGTGGCCAGGTCGGCATTGCACAGGAGCTGGTCGGGGGTCAGTCCGGGGGCGTCGAGGGCGATGCCGATGGACGCCGTGACCGTGATCTCCCGTCCGGCCACGAGCACCGGTCGGCGGATGGCCTCCCGCACCCGCTCCGCCGAGCCGAGGACGTCAACGATCCCACCGACGTCCTCCAAGACCACCCCGAACTCGTCTCCACCCAGCCGGGCCACCGAGTCGCACTCACGGAGGCAGCCGGTGATGGCCCGGGCCGCGGCCTCCAGGACCGTGTCCCCTGCAGCATGTCCCAGCGAGTCGTTCACCGCCTTCAGGTTGTCCAGGTCCACGAAGAGAACGGCCATGTTCCCCCCGGTGCGCGCCATGCGTGCAGCTCCGTGGGCCAGGCGGTCCTGGAACAGGGCACGATTGGCCAAGCCGGTGAGGGAATCGTGGAAGGCCTGGTAGGAGAGACGCTCCTCCAGCCGCTTGCGTTCGGTCACGTCCCGGAAGCACCACACCCGCCCGACGGTCTCCCCGTCCACCCGTTGGGGACGGGAGATCCTCTCGAACACGCGGCCGTCGGTGAACTCCAGCATGTCGTGGCTCTCGGCCTCCCTGTCCCGGTACACCCGCTCCACGCGGGCCTTGTACTCCTCGGGATTCAGGAGCTGGTCGCTCACGAAGTCCGTGATCTTGCGACGGTTGCCGGCGGCGAGGATGGATTCGGGAACCTTCCACATCTCGACCAACCGCTGGTTGAAGCTCACGACCTGCCCGGCGGTGTCCACCACCATGATCCCGTCGGCGGTGGCGTCCAACGTGGCCTGCAGCAGGGACAGGGCCTTGCGGAGTTGGAGGTCGGCCGCCCTCTGATCGGTGATGTCATGGGCGGTGACCACGTACCCACCAACGGTCGGGTCGTCGATGAGGTTGACGATGGCCAGCTCGAAGGGCGCCGAGCCGACGTTTCCGTGGCGGAGGAGTGAGAGGGGCACCTTGACCGGACCGGCTACCGACGCCCCGCGTGAGGCCCGCTCGAAGGCGCTGGACAGTTGTGGCCGGTCCTCCTCGACCACGAGTTCGGCCAGAGGAAGTCCTTCGACCAGTTCGGGGTCTTGGCCGAGGATCCGGGTCAGAGCGCCCGAGGCCGACTGGATGCAGCCGTCCGGCGACACCAGCATGGTGATTCCGGCTGAGTTCTGGACCAGGGAGCGCAGCCGGGCGTCGCTGTCGTGCACGATCTCGTACCGCCGACGTTGGGTCAGGTCACGGACGGTCAGCAGAATGGCCCCATCGGTCAGCCACGTCACCGGGGAGCCGATGAGCTCCATCAGACGCCAGCCGCTGGTGGTCAGGAGTCGGATCTCGATCGGCGAGCCGACCTGCTTCTCCTGCACGGTGGCCAGGGACAACAGCACCAGCTCCATGTCGTCGGGATGCACCAGATCGAGGCCGTTGGCTCCGACGACACCGACCATGGACCGCCCCAGCAACGTCTCCGCGGTGCGGTTGGCCCACTGCAGGACGCCGCGGCCATCGATGACGATCACCGCGTCGGGAAGCTCGTCGAGCAACCGGACCAGGACGGGCTCGTTTCCGGTGAGGATATCGCCGGTGGCACGGTCCAGCCCCGCTTGGGTCATGCCTCCACCATCGACATCCGTGACGCGCCTCTTTAGGCACCCCGGAGGCCGGGTGCGGCGTGGCGTCGGAGAAGAAGCGGCCCCTCCCGACCTCACCGGGGATCGGGGACCCCGATGACCAGGGTGAACAGCGCCAGCGGGGCTCCCACTCCGCCCCACCTACGGCAACGCCCGAGCGTCCGGGACGATGGGCGTACGATCAAGGCCCGGTCCTGGTGGACCGCCCGATCCCCCGGCCAGCCCCGCCCACCCCTGCGAGAGCCATGACCTACGAATCGATCAAGTACGAGGTCATAGCGGGCGTGGCCGTCATCACCCTCGACCGTCCGGAGGTACGGAACGCCTTCAACGGCACCATGGGCCGAGAGCTCTCGGAGGCCTACCGGGCCTGCGACGGCGACGACCGGGTCCGGGCCGTCGTCCTGACCGGCACTCCCCCGGCGTTCTGTGCCGGTGCCGATCTCCGTGCGGCCGGGGACACCTTCCGACCCCGAGGAGAGGGGTTCACCGCCGCAGCCACCACCATGAGGGCGTGGGACGTCCGCAAACTGGTCATCGCCGCAGTCAACGGACACGCCATCGGCCTGGGACTGACACTGGCGCTCCAGTGCGACATGCGCATCTTCGCCGCCGACGCCTCGTACGGCGTGGTGCAGGTGCGCCGGGGGATGATGGGCGACGCATACTCGCACTGGACCCTGCCCCGCACCGTCGGGATGTCCGCGGCAGCCGACATCCTCCTCACCGGTCGCACCTTCGACGGTCACCAGGCCCGGGAACTGGGCCTGTGCAGCCACACCCTTCCGGCCCACCAGGTGGTGTCCGCGGCCGTGGAGCTGGCCCGTGACGTCGCCACCAACGCCGCTCCCCTCTCGGTGGCGGCGAGCAAGCGGCTGTTGTGGGAGTCGTGGGACCGGACCGCCGACCAGGTGGAGGCAGCCGAGACCGACCTGCACCGTCTTCTGATGTCCGCCCCGGACGCCCGCGAAGGCGTGGAGTCGTTCATGGAGCACCGCACGCCGCAGTGGTCGGGGTCGGTATCCCGCGACCTCCCCGGCCCCCCGCCCGGACCTGGGTGACCCGCCGACCCCTGGCCCGACGCCTCCGGCCCGGCGATGCGCTCAGTCGGACCCGGCGAGCTGCCGGGCCACGGCAGGTGGCGCGGGCGAGTCTTCCGTGGCCTCGGTGGCCAGCGAGTCTCCGGGGTCGGGGTCCAGGTCGGTGCACGTCCGGGCCGCGGTCCAACTCTGGAGGGCCCGGGCGGCGGCGGCCCCGGTCAGGGGCACCGGCAGCTCGTCGTCGATCACGCCCGGCCGCCAGGTCACGCCGTCCACGTGGCGTCCGGTGGCCGTGATGACCAGCGAGCCACTCTGATCGGTCGGCGGCGGCGTGTTGTAGAAGGCGAAGTTCCCCAGTCCGTAGTCCACGTACGCCGAGCCCAGATAGCCTCCGCCGAGCAGGACGTGGGCGTGGCTCCCTATGACGATGTCGGCACCGGCCCTCACCAGTTCGTCGGCCAGGGGCTCCTGTAGCGGATCGGGACAGGCGTCGAGCTCGGCGCCCCAGTGGAGGAAGACGACCACCGTGTCGTCCACCCGGCGGGCCGACTCGACAGCCGACACCAGATCGGTCACGTCGTAGGCGGAAGCCAGGCCAGGCTGGCTGGCGGTGGCCGTCCAGGAGGTCTGCAGGTCGGAATCGATGACCTGGGTGGCGGCCACGATCCCGATGTGCTCACCGTTGATGAGTGCCTGGTAGGGGGTGAAGGCCTGGGACACGTTCTGGCCGATGCCCAGGATCGGATAGCCGGACTGGGACCGGGCTGTGAGCGCCAGCTGCAACCCGGCCTGCCCACAGTCCTCTCCGTGGTTGTTGGCCTCGGTGGTGAGGGTGACCCCGGCCGAGCGCAACGCGGTGAGGGCGCTCGACGGGGCGTAGAAGTTGTACGCCTTGGGCTGGGGGTCCGGACAGGTGCCGTCGGTCACCGCCGTCTCGAGGTTCACCATGCTCAGGTCCACACCGCCGAGCAGGGCGGGCGCTCCGGTCCCGAGGGCGACGGCCGGATTCGCCGCCAGCCGGTCACCCAGTGTGCTTCCGGAGGGAAAGTTGACGTCGCCTCCGAATGCCATCGTGACCGGCCTCCCGTTCCCCTGCCACTCCGGTTCCAACCGGGGGTTGGCCCTGGCGGCCACCGCCTGCCGGTGCGTTCCCGGCCCCCGAGGGGTCGGAGGCTGGGTACCGTGGCTGCCGCCGGCCACCAGCCACCCGCCCAGGCCCACCACGGAGGCGAGGATGACCACGGCCACGGCGCGGTTTCTCCGGACCCGCCGTGATGCCCCCTCCGTCGGCCGCGCCCCGGGGCCTGCATCGGGTCCACCGGGCGGGAGGTGGCGGTGCGCCGGCGGCCTGGCGAGGAGGTCACTTCCGCTGGGCACGCGCTGTCCTTTCGTGGGCGACCGGGCCGGAATCGTCCTCAGCCTCGCGCAACTTCAGCGAAATCGCCCACCGGCCCGGAGGCGCCCTCCTCCCCGAACCCGGGGCCACGACCTGTGCCAGAGTTGGTGTGACCGATGACCACTGAGACGATGCCGGCAGCGTTCCTGGGCCATGGAAGCCCCTTGAACGCGCTCGAACAGAACCGCTACACCGCGGCGTGGCACGCCTTCGGTGCCAGCGTGAGTCCGCCGCGAGCCATCTTGGTGATCTCCGCCCACTGGTACGTCAACCAGACGGCCGTGACGGCGATGGCCCACCCGAGGACGATCCACGATTTCTACGGATTCCCTCCCGAACTCTTCGATGTGCAGTATCCGGCGCCCGGGGACCCCTCCCTGGCCGAGGAGGTGGCCGACCTCGTCGAGCCCACCTGGGTCGGGCTCGACCACGACAGCTGGGGCATAGACCACGGCACCTGGTCGGTTCTGGTCCATGCCTTCCCCGGAGCCCAGGTCCCCGTCGTCCAACTGTCCATCAACGCCAAGGAGTCCCTGCGGTATCACGTCGAGCTCGGCGCCCAGCTGGCGCCGTTGCGCGACCGGGGCATCCTCATCATCGGTAGCGGGAATGTCGTTCACAATCTGGGCCGCGTGGACTGGAATCAGCCGGAGGGGAGCTTCGACTGGGCCCGACGATTCGACGATGCCTCCCGAGATCACCTGTTCACCTCACCGGGCACCGTGGTCGACCTCCAGCGTCACGCCGATTTCGGGCGCGCCGTGCCCACGCCGGACCACTTCATCCCGCTCCTGTACCTGGCCGGGCTGGCCGAGGCCGCGGGCACGACAGCCGACCTACTGGTCGAGGGGTACGCCTATGGCGCCTTGTCGATGTCCTCCTACACGCTGGGTGCCGACCCACAGGGCATCACCCTCTCGGGGGCTCCTGCCGCTCCCCTGCCCACATCCGATCTCGTCCCACCCGAAGACACCAACACCTAGTTCCCCGCAGTCCGTGGTGCTGGGACCACCGATGTCCCGCTCCCCTTTTCACGACGGCTACGGGGGTTGAGGAGGCGACCCCTCTCCGACATCCCCCACACCCGTCTCCGTCGAGATGGATCATGGGGGCTATGAGCGACTACATCGCCGTCAACCGGGCCAACTGGGACAGCAGAGTCCCCCACCACGTGATCGGGTACGACCTCGACAGCTTCCGTTCGAATCCAGCCCACCTTTCTCACGTCGTCCAGTTCGACCTCCCCCGACTGGGGAGCATCGCCGACCTCGATGTGGTGCATCTGCAGTGCCATATCGGCACGGACACACTCTCGTTACTCCGTCTGGGGGCCCGCCGCGTGACGGGACTCGACTTCTCACGGCCGGCGTTGGATGCGGCCGCCCGCCTGGCCCATGACTGCGGGGCGTCGATCAACTACGTCGAGAGCGAACTCTACAATGCCGTGGACGCCCTAGGGGCCAGTCAATTCGACCTGGTGTACACCGGAATCGGCGCGCTCTGCTGGCTTCCTGACGTACGCCGATGGGCCGAGATCGTGGCCGCCCTTCTGCGACCGGGCGGCCGGCTCTTCCTCCGCGAGGGTCACCCGGTGCTGTGGTCGTTGGGCGATCCCCGTCCCGACGGCCTGCTTGTCCTCGAGTATCCCTACTTCGAGACGAAGGGAACCCGATTTTCTGAGGAGTGGAGCTACATCCCGCACGAGGACCCCCTGGCCTCCCCGGACTTCGTCGACTTCAACCACGGGATCGCCGAGGTGATCACCGCCGTCCTGGACACCGGGATGAGGCTGACGGCCATCGAGGAACATGACAGCGTCCCGTGGAATGCCCTCGAAGACGCCATGGAGCCCATCGGCGGGGGCGAGTACCGGTTGCGCGATGATCCTGCCCGCCTGCCCGCCACCTACACCCTCCAGGCCTTCAAACCTAGCCACTA
>CAVTTK010000003.1:0-305043 GCA_963737625.1 uncultured Acidimicrobiaceae bacterium | reverse complement strand
GGACCAGCCAGAGGGCGCCGCATGGTCCAGGCCAAGGCCTGAAGGATCGTCTCCGGGGTGTAGTTGGGATTGGCCGGACGGTCCTCGTTTTGGTGGCCGATCGGAGACAGGAACTTCTCGATCGTGGGATTGAGCGGCCCCTTGTAACTGGGGGCGGCATCCGTGGCGAACCTCTCGACACCCTTGGAGTTGATAATGACGTATCCGTTGGAGTGGTTGATGGCATAGGTCAGCGGCTTCCCCGTCCACCAATCCGTGGCTGGGGGATTGCCCTCGGGAACGGTCTGGTACTTGAACCCGAAGAACTTGGCAATAGTGGCTAGGTTTGTCGGGGTTTCGGTGACAAGTTGCCAGCTTGCCCCCGTCAACCTGGCGTAGGCGGCGAGGCGGGCCGGAGAGTCACGACCTGAGTCAACCGAGAGTTCCACCAACTGAACCTTCGACGACGCCCTGTCAGCAATCAGTGATCTTTGGACTACGGAGAAGTCCCCTGTGGTCAAAGGACAGATGTCTGTACAGAGGGTGAGGAACGGGACCAACACAACAGTCTTACCCTTCCAAGAAGTCAGATTGACGGTCTGGCCGTGCTGGTTGACAAGGGGAATATGACTGATGGCGGAGGGAACATCCCGGTTGAAGGTGGCCCCTTGGGAGTCCGACGGTTGAACAACGGTTGCCGCAGAAGCGGCCGAGCACGTCCCGAGAATGGTGACGCACAAAATGGCTACCGCTGCCATCGCTCGTCGAATAGTCACCGGCCGGTTCCTCATTGCTCCGTTGGGGCGTCGGGTTCGGGTGTCATGTTGTCCAGGGCAGCGGTCCTTGACCAGTCGGGGCATACAGGATGGCCATTGG
The DNA here is from genome assembly GCA_963737625.1 of uncultured Acidimicrobiaceae bacterium. GTDB lineage: Bacteria > Actinomycetota > Acidimicrobiia > Acidimicrobiales > RAAP-2 > Bog-756. The sequence continues at coordinate 304,188 of CAVTTK010000003.1, read as the reverse complement.
AGATGGTACGCCCCGAGCGTTGACTTCTTGCTCGCTCGGATACTCGTCACGGCCTTCATTTCTGGTGGACGGACGCAGGGCTGCGGCAAACGTTGGACGTGGATACTCGTCGAAATACGAACTCCATCTTCCAAAAACTAAGAGTCGACGCGACTTTACCGGCCAATTCCGATCGACCGACCAATCGGTGACGTCAGCTGGACGAGCTAAGCATGGGGATCTCTGCCTGCCAGGCTGAGAACCGGTTTCTTATGGCTCCCTGGGGAAGGGTGCCCAAGGCCATCGTTTCCCCCGAGCGAACCGACAGAATGACCAGCGGATGAGCGGGAAGAGCGGTATCCCTTCGGGAGAGCCGTAGCCACCGGTCGCCATCGTGTGCTCAGCATCCCCGTCTCTGATGGCTCCACGGGGCGCCGGTAACCGGGGGTACCAAGTTCGCTGCTGGTCGATGCCCTATCGCCAGAGGTTCCGATTGGTCCTGAGCGCTTCACCGCCGCGAGCCTCCTGCCGGAGGGTTTGCGCCGATAGCGCAGCAAAGTTGGCGTCGGATACATGGTCATGCGTGGGACCCAACCCGAAGCTTTCCGAGCAGCCCCGGCTAGCCATCCAGGGCGACCGGACGGGTAGGGACGGGACCCCTAGGGTGGTTCCGTATGCACGGGACCGACGCACGACCGGGCATGCCCGTCGACCCCGCAGGAACCAACCCACGCCTCCCGCGCTCGGGCTCGACCTTCTTCGCCCTCATCGCCCGGGGAGCTATCAGCTTCCGTTGGCTGGTGATCGGCGGGTGGCTCGCTGTCACCATCCTGGCCGCGGTGTTTCTCCCGACTCTGGGTGACGTGGTCCACAATGACAATAAGACCTTCCTGCCGTCCGCCTCGCCGAGTCTGCGAGCAGCCGCCCTGGCCTCACCGTTCATCCACGTGGGCGTGCAGACTGGAATACTGGTCACCGTTCGCGAGAATGGGCGCCTCGATGTCGGGGACCAGCGGGCCCTGACCCTCCTCGAGCACGAGATCCGCCACGTTCCTCAGGTCACAAGCCTGTCCTCCGGGGCGGTGTCGGGCAGCGGCCGGGCCGCCACCGTGGTCGTACAGTTCTCAGCGGCTACTGCCGGTGGTGGGGCGTCCGCCGCGGCGGCGGTTGCCGACATTAGAAGCCTCATGGCCACCGAGACCCCACCGGGCGTCCAGACCTATCTGACCGGCAGCCTTCCGATTCTCGTCGACCAACAGCACGCCGCCAACCACACCGAGGACTATGCCGCGCTGCTCTCGGTCCTCTTGATCCTGGTGGTGCTGGCTGTGGCCTTCCGGGCTGTCCTCGGTCCGCTGGTTGCCCTGGCCCCGGCCGGACTGGCGCTCATGCTGGCAGAGCCCCTGATCGCCGAGTCGACCCATCTCGGTGTGCAGATCTCGTCGCTTTTGGAACTCCTACTCACGGCTCTGGTCCTCGGTGCGGGCACCGATTACGGCCTGTTCATCCTGTTCCGCTACCGAGAGAACCTGGGCCGCGGCATGGCCCGGGAACCAGCCATCGTGGAAGCGATGTCGCGGGTGGGTGGAGCTGTAGGCCTCTCGGCCCTCACGGTCATCGTTGCGCTGTCCAGCCTGGTCTTCGCCCAGTTCGGCCTGTACCGAGGCGTCGGACCGGGTCTCGCCCTCGGCATCTTCATCGTCTTGGCCGTCGAGGTGACCCTCCTGCCGGCGCTCCTGTCATTGGTGGGCGAAGCGGCGTTCTGGCCCAGTCGGTCCGGTCCCCACTGGTCCCAACCGGGCGCCTGGGGCAAAGTCGCCGCCCGGGTCACCGGCCGACCGGTCACCGCCCTGGTGGCGGGGGTGGCGGTCTTCAGTGCTCTCTCCTTGTTGGTGTTGGCCTACGCCCCCTCCGGGTTCAACCCCGGCGGGACGATCAAGGGCAGCAACTCGGCGGCGGGAGCGGCCGCCCTCAGCCGGTACTTCGGGATCAGTTCCGACAGTCCGACCGACGTCGTGCTCCGCTTCCCCTTCTCGGTGTGGGCAGACCCGCTTGTGGTGGCCGAGGCCGAACGACAGCTGTATGACAGCGGGATCTTTCGGTCCGTGGTCGGATCGGTGAACCCCAACGGCTCATTCCAGGATCCCGAGGAACTGGCCCGGCTCGAGGCCGAGCTCGGCCCACCCCAGGACCTCCCGGCCGTCGAGCCCGCCCAGCTCACCGTCCGACCCTCCGCGTATGCCGCCTTCCTGTCGACGGCTCAGTACATCGACCGGGACGGCCGCACCGTCCTCATTGCCACCACGTTGCGGGCCGGCGCGGCCGGAAGCACCCGCGCCCTGCAGGCCATCCCGCACGTCCGCTCCGTGGTGGCCAATGTGGCGTCAGAGGCAGGAGCCACCCGCTACGGGGTGACCGGCGAGGCCGCGGGAGCTGCCGACGTCGAGCGCGGTGTCCGGTCGAGACGTCCTACGCGTCGTGCCGGTCGTACTCGTGCTGCTGACTCTTCTGTTGGCCCTCGGGCTTCGGAGCCTGGTGGCACCGCTCTACCTGGTGGCCAGCGTGGCCCTGTCCTACTTGGCCTCCCTCGGTCTGGCCATCCTGATTTTCCAGGTGCTCGGGGGCCAGCCAGGAGTCAATTTCGCCCTGCCCTTCTTCCTCTTCGTCTTCGTGATGGCCCTGGGTGAGGACTACAACATCCTGGTCATTGGGCGTATCCGCGAGGAGTCACAGACCTGGCCGATTGGCGAGGCCGTCCGCCGAGCCATCCTGGCCACCGGGGGCACCATCACCGCCGCCGGTCTTGTGCTGGCGGGAACATTCGGCGTCCTGGCCGTGGTGACCTCGGGCCAGATCCGCCAGATCGGTGCCGGTCTGGCCCTCGGTGTCCTGTTGGACACCTTCGTGGTTCGCACCCTCCTGGTACCTTCGACCGCCGTCCTCCTCGGTCGTGCCAACTGGTGGCCGTCGTCGCTGTGGCGGACCCAGCCGGCTTCTGGGGCGCCGACCCCCGTCGATCATGGCACCGCGTCGGAGGTGCCAGCTGACTGGGGTCAGCCGGAGGTGCCGACGGCGTAGACCGTGCCGGCCTGATCGCCGACGATAAGCGTGCCATCGGCGGTGAGCGCCGGGTAGCTGTCGATGTCCGCACTCACAGGGATCCGGAACAGCAGGTGTCCGCCGGGGCTGAACCCCACGATGGTCGCCGCCCTCGTCCCGAGGTACACATCTCCCTTGCGGTCGATGACCTGGGCCGCCCACAGACCGCCACCGGCGTGGATGACCCGCACCGGCGACCCGGTGGCCGACCTGACCACGTTGAGGTTGCCCCGGTTGTCGCCGATGACGAGCAGGCCGGTCGGAGTGACCGACGACGAGGAGTACGACTCGTGGCCCACAGCTCGCTTCCAGTTCAGATGGCCGGTCCTGCTGAAGGAATATGCCTCCGCCCGGTTGTCGGATACGAAGACGTCACCGTTGGCATCGGTGGAGGCGGAGACCTCTACCGCCGCACTGAGCGATCGTTGCCAGTTGATCGCTCCGTGCGTGCCATGATCTTCGACGGCGGCCACAGCGGATCCTGCGGTGGTGACCACGAGCCCAGGGGCGACCACCACCGGGCTGCCCAATGCCGTGTGACCCAACGAGAGCGACCAGGCAACGATCGGATCCGTTCCGCCGAGCCGGACAGCCGACAGCGTGCCGTCCATGGTCACCACGTAGGCGGTGGTGTTGGACAGGATCGGTGAGAGCACCTGGCCGGAGAACCGGTGCGTCCACTGCACCGTGCCCGACGGCGAGATCTCGAACAGCGTGTCCTGCGGCCCGGGCCACAGCAGTGATCCCCCGGGCAGAATGAGGGGACTCGTGGACAGGTCGGTCTCCCCGGTGGCAGGCCCACCGCCGTCGACGGTCCAGAGATCCTTCCCCGTCGCCGGGTCGATGGCGTGGAGGATCCCGGCGTTGGAGGCAAGATAGATGGTCCCGTCGGCGCCGACCACCGGGCCCGGGGTCACGTTCCCTTCGAGCTGTCGGGTCCAAAGGACGTTGCCCCTCTGCGGACCGACGACGGTGGCGGTCGCAGAGTGTCTGGCGTCGTGGAGGGCGGTGGGCCAGGGTGCGGGCACTGATAGCGCACCAGCCTGGGCGGTGCCGAACAGTCCGACCACCACTCCCACGGCGACAACGGCACACCGGCCGATCGCGGGAACGGGCCTCGACCTCCCCATCCGTGGTGGCCGTCGGGAGGTTGACCGACCGGAGCCTTCTCTGGCGACGGCGAGAGACCGGTGGGTGCGAGGGAGGGGCGGGGGCACTACGTTCAGTATCGGGAACCCCACCAGCGGTTACGCCGGTGCCATCCAGGTGACGAGACCATGCGGCAGCGATGGGGACCTCAGAATGGGAGCGGACCATGTGGTCTCGAGGCGTTATCGGCGTGGTGCTCTGTCTCGTCGGATTGGTCTGGATCGGCCAAGGGACCGATGTCATCTCCAACTCGAAGCTCATGAGCGGGCATGGGCAGTACACGATCCTGGGCGTCGTGGTACTGGCGGCCGGTCTGGCCCTGGTGGCCTGGGCCGTCCGGATCCTGAGGCATCCGGACGGCGAACAACCTGACCGCTAGGGCGAGGCGGAGGGGACCGGTCCGTCTGCCGAGCCAGGAACCGGCGTGGCCTCCGCCGACTCATCGTCGAGCCATCCCTCAGCGTGCCGTCGGGCCCACGCCTCGGTGACCCAGCCGCGGACCATCGAGCGGAGGGCTTCGGGGTGGCTGAGGGCGAAGGCGATGTGTCCCGTCACGACGAGGAAGATCCCCAGGGCCAGCACGTCGTGCACGAAGGTGGCCCCCGTGCGCCAGCTCAACGGGAAGAACCGGTACCACTTCAGAATGGAGCCTGTGGCCAGCATCACGACGATGGCCCCGGCCGTGAAGATGGCGTTGAGCTTCTGACCCGGATTGAACTTGTCCGGCCGGGGGAGGGAGCGGCGTCCGAGGCTCCGGAGCCAGGCCCGCTCACCGGCCGTCCAGAGATTGATCCGCCGGATGTCGTGGCGGAGTCGGGCGCCCCACGGACCGATGAGGGAGACGATCAGGGGCACAGGCAGGGCCACGCCGGCCCAGGTGTGGATCTCGGCCACCAGGGCCCTCCGTCCCACCAGACTCTCCACCTGGACGAAGTAGAGGGGGAGGGCGGTGGCCATCAGGATGGCGAACAGGGTCGCCGTGGACCAGTGGGCGACCCGCTCGACCCGGTCGAAGCGGAGCAACCGGTGGGACCCCGGGCCAACGGAATCGGCGCCACCTGAGGTCTCGCTAGCCGATCGGTTGATCACTGCGTCCGTTGGAGCCACCGACCCAGGCGTCGGTGGAGTAGCCGTTCTGCTCCCAGTATCCCGGCTGAGCGTTCTCCACCACCCGGATGGCTGACAGCCACTTGAGGGACTTGTACCCGTACATCGGAGCTACGTACAGCCGGACCGGGCCACCGTGCTCGGTGGTGATGGGGGCGCCCAGCATTCGGTAGGCGACGATGACATCGGGCCGTCGTGCCTGCTCGAGCGTGAGGCTCTCGGTGTCCAGGCCGTCGTAGGAGTCGAACTCCAGCGCCCGGGCGTCAGCGCGGAGTCCGGCCGCGTCGAGCACGTCGGACAGACGGACCCCTTCCCAATGGACGTCGGGCACCCTCCACCCGGTCACGCACTGGAAGTCCTTGACCAGCCGGGTCCGGGGCATGGCGTGGAGATCGCTCAGGCTGAAGGTGGTGGGCCGATCGACCAGGCCGGAGATCGTCAGCCGGTACCGAGCATCGGAGATGGAGGGAAAGGAGTTGGTGATGGTGTAGATGCGGAAACGGTCACCACCAGGCAGAAGCCCTCCGAGGCCCGATCCGAGGGCATCACCGACGACACGTTGCACCTTGGCGCCGAAGACGATACCGAGAGCGCCTACTCCGACCATGCCCACGAACACGCGACGGCCGACCCGCTTGGGGACGTCAGCGCGGGAGGATGGGGAATCGGGCACAGTCCGATGCTAGGGGCGTGCGAGGCACCGCTGAAAGCGGCCGAGCGGATTTTGGCTTCAGAGGGCCATGACGACGTCCCGGATGATCCGGCCGATGTCGGCTGCACGCCCTTCGGCTACGCCGATGATGGAGGTGGGCGAGACGCCCCCTGACGCCAGCCCGGCGGCGAGGTTGGTCACCAGGGACAGGCCCAGGATCTCGGCGCCCATCTGCCGCGCCACGATGGCTTCGAGGACGCTCGACATCCCGACCAGGTCGGCACCCAGCGTACGCAACATGCGTATTTCCGCCGGGGTTTCGAAGTGGGGCCCGATCAACTGGGCATAGACGCCCTCGGCCAGGGATCCGTGTGCCCGGTGGGCCAGGCCGCGGAGACGGGGCGACCAGGCATCCACCAGGTCCACAAAGGGGCTCGGACGGCTGTCGCCGGTGGGCGAGCCGGTGAGGGGCGAGACCCCGGTGAGGTTGAGGTGGTCGGAGATCAGGACCACGTCGCCGGGAGCCAGGTCGGGCCGTACGGCGCCCGAGGCGTTGGTGATGACCACGGTGGTGCATCCGGCGGCCACCGCTGTGCGGACGAGGTGGGCTACCTCGGTGGCGGTGTAGCCCTCGTAGAGGTGGAGCCGGCCCAGGAAGGCCAGAACTGCCCGACCGTCAACATCGATGCTCCACACTTCGGAACGTTGATGAGGCACGAAGGCGTCAGGGAGCCCAGACAGGGTACCCAGATCGTGCCGGGAGGCCTCGCCCCCCAACGCGGCGGCCGCATCGGCCAGTCCGGTGCCGAGCACGACGGCAACGTCGTGGCTGGCGCGGCCGCTGACACGGGCGATGGAGGCAGCCGACGCATCGGCCAGGTCGTACGGATCGGAGGGAAGGGGCATGGTCCTGACGATACCGAGGTGCGGCCGCCTACCATCGTGCCGGTGAGATACGTGTTCCGTCACTCGTCCAGCCTCCGATGAGGGTGCTGCTCACAGGAGCCGCCGGATTCATCGGCAGCCACATTCTGACGGCCCTCGAACAGAGTGGCCACGAGGTCGTGGCTGTCGACCTGCTCCTATCCTCGGCCCACGGCCCGACGCCGGACCCACGGGTGGCCGTCGACAAGCTCGACGTGCGTGACGGGGCGGCGATGGAGCTGGCGCTCCGCGGCGTCGAGGTGGTCTGCCACCAGGCTGCCGTGGTCGGCGCCGGAGTGGACGCCGACGACGGTCCGGCCTTCGCCAGCCACAACGACTTCGGCACCGCGGTGCTGTTGGCGGCCATGCACCGACAAGGGTGCCAGAGGCTGGTGCTGGCCTCCTCGATGGTGGTCTACGGCGACGGCCGCTACCGGTGCGATGAGCACGGCCCGGTGGTGCCAGCGCCGCGGCGGTCGGACGACCTTGGCCACGGGCAGTTCGACAACCGCTGTCCCATAGGCGGAGAGCCGGTCTCATGGGAGCTTGTGGCCGAGGACACCTCCCTGCGGCCACGGAGCCTGTATGCCGCCAGCAAAGCGGCCCAGGAGCACTTCGCCCTGGCCTGGTCCCTCGCCACCGGGGGTTCGGTTACGGCCTTGCGCTATCACAACGTCTACGGCGACGGCATGCCGAGAGACACCCCTTACTCCGGTGTGGCCGCTATGTTTCGCTCGTCGATCGAGGCCGGAGAGTCCCCACGTGTCTACGAGGACGGAAGCCAGACCAGGGATTTCGTGCACGTCGACGACGTGGCCCGGGCCAATGTGCTCTCGGTGGAGCGGGAGCTTGCTGGTTTTGTCCCCCTCAATGTGTGCTCAGGCCATCCGGTGACTATCGAGGAAGTGGCCCAAAGGCTGTGCGACGCCCGAGAGGGCACATCACCTACGATCACCGGTCAGTACCGGGCAGGTGACGTTCGTCACATCGTGGCGGACCCGGCCCGTGCCCGTGAGGAGCTGGGGTTCGCCGCCGAGATCACCCCGACCGACGGGCTGGCCCGCTTCGCCTGGGCGCCCCTGCGCGACGTGGCCGAATCGGGACCACCCCGTGTCTGAGACCGACGGTGTCACCGTGGTACTTCCCTGCCGCAACGAGGCCGGGTCACTCCCCGGTGTGTTGGCTGCCGTACCCACCGGGTACGTCGCACTGGTGGTGGACAACGGATCCGAGGACGGAACGGCAGCGGTGGCGTACGACTGTGGTGCCATGGTCGTATCGGAACCAACGCCGGGCTATGGGTCCGCCGTTCAGACCGGGGTGGAGGCGGCGGCGACCCCGATCGTCTGCGTGCTCGACGGGGACGGGTCGATGGATCCTGGCGAACTCCCGTTACTGGTGGACCTGGTCCGGTCCGGTGTCGACCTCGCTGTGGGCAGAAGGGTCCGGGAGCCCGGGACCCCGTGGCCGGCACACGCCCGGGTCGGCAACGCTGTGGTGGCCGCTCGGTTGCGCTGGCGGTTCCACCTGCCCGTGCACGACATCGGAGCGATGCGGGTCGCCCGCCGCCAGGTGCTCGTGGACCTCGGGGTGGAGGATCGCCGCTCCGGGTACCCCCTCGAGCTCCTGGTGCGGGCCGGCCGGGCCGGGCTGAGGGTCGAGGAGCGTCCGGTGTCCTATCGTCCCCGCACGGCGGGAACCTCCAAGGTGTCGGGGTCGGTCCGGGGCAGCGCCGTCGCTACCTGGGACTTCCTCAAGGTCATCCGGTGACCCCGCGGGCGTGCACTGTTCTGGTCATGGCCAAGGCGCCCGTGCCCGGTGAGGCCAAGACCAGGCTGGCCCCGGTCTTCACCCAGGCCGGCGCGGCGGATCTGGCTGCGGCCGCCCTCCTGGACACGTTGGATGCCGTCCGGTTGGCTGACGTGGCCTCGCGGGTCATTGCGCTCAGCGGTGACCTGTTCGCCGCCTGCCGGAGTGAGGAGATACTCCGGACCCTCGATGGATGGGTCGTGATTCCCCAGGAAGGGGCCACCTTTGCCGACCGCCTGGTCCGCGCCCATCGTGACGCAGCGGAGGAAGGCTTTCCGGTCCTGCAGATCGGGATGGACACTCCCCAGGTCACCGGGTTGTCGCTCTCCAGTGCGGCCGACCAGTTGCTTGTCGCCGGGGTGGGGGCCGTGCTGGGCATGGCCACTGACGGGGGCTGGTGGGCCCTGGGTGTCACCGACCCGGTGAGCGCCACCGTGCTGACGGACGTGCCCATGTCTCAGGCCGATACCGGGGTATTGACCCGTGAGGCCCTCGAACGCCTCGGTGTCGTGGTCGGCGGTCTCCCTGTACTGGCTGACGTGGATACACCCGAGGACGCCCGCGCGGTCGCCGCCGGCATGGAATCCGACGCCCGCTTCCCGCAGGTACTGGAAGCGTTGAGTCGTGACCATCCGACTCGGTAGCCAATACGGCATCACCAGGTGGTCAACAGCAGACTGTTGATGACGAGGGCGCCGACGGCCTGGATGGCCAGGGAGGTGCGGTGGCTCCGGCGTGGGAGGAGCGCCGGGGCAGCCACCAGCCAGACGGCGAACGGCAACCAAATCCGCTCGGTCTCCGCCTTGCTCAGTCCGCTGATGTCGGCGATGGCCACCGCCGCAACCATGGCCACCAAGAGAATGTTGAGCCCCGCCCTGGCCTGCAGGCGGGCCCCGTTGAAAGCCCGTCGGAGGGCGACCGCGGCGGGCAGGCCGATGGCACAGACCAGAGCAGCGATGTCTCCCCAGATCCAGTAGGCAAAGGGCCGGTCCATGGCGATGGTGGACAGGTAGCGCTGCCGGAGGTGGCTCAGGCCTTCCAACCACCAAAAGCCCAGGGCCGTCACCGTTGCCGCCACGGCCAGCGCCCCCAGGCCAGCGCCTACCATGGGCCGATAGTTACGTGTGGCCGTCATGATCGCCAAGGCGGGGATGGCCATCAGGATGAGCCCGTAGTTGAGGTAGACGGACCATCCGAGCAGGATCCCGGCACCCAGCGAGAGAGGGATGAGGTACCGGCCGGTGCCCGAGGCGGCCAGGGCCAGCAGCGCCAGACCCCAGGCGGCCACGCCCGCATAGTACGCGTCGGCCGACACGCCGATCCATACCGCTGTCGGCGCCAGCGCCACGAACGGTGCAACCCTGCGGGCAAGGTCCTGGCCACCGATCGCCTTGGTCGTGATCAGCACGGCCATGGCGGTGCTGGTCCCAATCACGATGCAGAACATGGCGGCCCACGCCGGCCCCGGAAGGCCTATCCGGTGCAGTGCCACGAACGTGAAGAGCCCGAGCGGTGGGTGGGCGGAGCTCTCGATGTCCCAGGCTCCTGACTGGGGGGAGGGGATGTGCGAGGCGAAGTGCTGGAAGTAGGCGTGAACCCCACCAACGAGGTGGACATCATGGAGGTAGTCAAAGCTGCCGGACATCCGCTGGACGACACCGACCTTCCATCCGTCGATCAGGGCCAACGCCATCGTCCAGAGAAACGACGTCACCCACGTGGCGGCCACCAGGTTCCGCCAGACCATGCGTCGGGCCACCACCGGACCCCACCACACGACGGCTACGGCGAGGACGATGGCACAGGGGGTGGAGGGGCTCGCCCGTGGCAGCCACTCTCCGAGGAGCGGGGCTGTCCCCGCCAGGACCCGGTACATCCCGGCGCTTTGGTGGACCACCGGGGAGAGCCAGGAGAGGTGGAGGTGGGGGAGCCCGAAGGCGCTCAGGACCAGCAGGCACACGATCGCGCCCCAGATCAGGTCGTAGCGGTAGCGCTGGAACCAGCCGGTCGGACCTCGGGTGGTGGGTGCCGCGACTAGCTCGGTCGGAGGCGGTGGCACCAGGTCACAGTACCCGTGGCCCATCGGCTACCGATGAGTCACCGTGGTGCACTTCCCAGCCGCACTATCGCGTGTAACGCCATGGGCAGCGGGAAGACTGAACAATGTGAACTCTGTCCGGCGCCAAGCCAGCACCGACTCGGCCGTCACGCCAGTGCCCCGGTTTCGGCGTGGGGCAACGCTGGATTGCTCCATCGTCACGTCGGGGGCGGATCATCACGTGACCTGGGTCCCGTCAGACGCGCTTGGGCAGCGAGCCGGCGGGCGCGCACGGTCAGCCTGGTGAGCTCTCAGCCTCCCCATGAGGGCCGGTCTGATCCGGCGAGCCCCACCGGTGCGTTGCCTGCCGGCGAAACCGACAGTGAGGAATCGACCCGCGAGACAGAAGGCCAGGAATCGACCGTCGATGCCGGGGATCCGATCCCGGTCGTCGCCTCCGAGACCGGCGGGGAGGCACACGTCGAGCAAACCGAGTTCGGCTTCCCTGAGCCCTTCTGGCGATGGGTGGCGGCACACCGGCCCCCCGGTCTACCGAGGGGCGCGGTATGGAGGAGTCCGATCAGGGGACCGTGGCTGACCTCGATCTTCGGGTTCCTGTTGCTGATCTCCCTGCCTCTGGTCGTCATTACCGGGCTGCTCGACTACATCGCCTACGGGCCCCAGTTCCACCAGGCCTTCCCCGTCCACGTCGGCTTCCTCCACCTGCCCTTCTTCGCGTGGCCCAACCGACCGGCGTGGTTATTCCAGCTCACCGAAGGTATGCACGTCGGGCTCGGTCTGGTCCTTGTTCCCGTGGTGCTGGCCAAGCTGTGGTCGGTCATGCCCAAGCTGTTCGCCTGGCCTCCAGTGCGGTCGGTGGCCAATGCGCTCGAGCGGCTGTCGCTGATCATGATCGTGGGAGGGATCGTGTTCGAGATGGTCACGGGCATCTTGAACATCCAGTACGACTACATCTTCGGGTTCAGCTTCTACACCGCCCACTACTTCGGTGCCTGGATCTTCATCCTTGGTTTTGTCGTGCATGTGTCCTTGAAGCTGCCCACCATGGTGCGAAGCCTGCGGTCCCGGTCGTTCGTGTCCGAGTTGAAGACCCCGTTGGCCGCCACCCGACCTGAGCCGATGGACCCCGACGGGCTGGTGGCCCCCTCCCCGTCCAAACCCACCATCAGCCGACGGGGAGCACTTGCCGTGGTCGGCGGCGGCTCACTCATGATTGCCGTACTGACCATTGGGCAGACCCTCGGGGGGGTGGCCCGCAACGCCGCCTTGCTACTCCCGAGGGGCCGGTCGTACGGGGACGGCCCGAACGACTTCCAGATCAACCGGACGGCCCAGGCTGCCGCCATTGACCCCGCGGCCACGGGATCGGCCTGGCAGCTGTCGCTGATGGGTGGCACCCGGTCGGTGCTGGTAAGCCGGGAATCGCTCCTGGCCATGGACCAGCATGCCGCCGATCTGCCCATTGCCTGCGTGGAGGGCTGGTCCACCACGCAGTCCTGGAGCGGCGTGCGATTGACTGATCTGGCCCGCCTGGCTGGGGTGACCAGACCTGGTGCGGCCCACGTGCAGTCACTGGAGAAGGGAGGTGCGTTCGGGCACGCCTGGCTGCAGGCCAATCAGGTTTCGGACCCCGACGCCCTGCTGGCCCTGCATGTCAACGGCGTGGACCTCTCGATGGACCACGGCTTCCCGGCCCGGATCATCATTCCCGCGCTACCCGGTGTTCACTGCACCAAGTGGGTGGCGTCGATCGAGTTCGTGGAGTGAGATGCAAGCGTTGAGCGCCAGGTTCAAGCGTCTCTATGGCGGCCACCCCCTCCATCTGATGACGCTCCTGGCCTCGTTCGCCCTGGTCGGCTACGTGATCAGCGTCATGGGGACGAAGCAGCTGTGGAACTCCCGAGTCTGGTGGCAGTCCATTCTGGTGTGGTTCGTGGCGGCCATCCTCCTGCACGATCTCGTCCTGTTCCCGTGCTACGCGCTGGCCGACCGGTCCCTTGGTGCAGGGTGGCGCGCCGTGACCGGGCGCCTACCGGACCGGATACCTCGGGTGCCTCCGATCAACTATGTACGCATCCCGGCCATGGCCAGCGGTCTGTTGTTCCTGATGTTCCTTCCGGGCATCATCCGAGAGGGCAAGGGCACTTACCATGCCGCCACCGGATTGACCCAGGCACCGTTCCTCGACCGCTGGATCCTGATCACGGCGACCTTCTTCGGGGTGAGTGCAGTTGCCTACGCGGTGAGACTGGTCCTCGCCCGCCGGGCCTCGCAACCTGGCGGACCCTCATCCGGAGAGGTGGACGGTGTCGAACACCTCTGAACCGATGCTCGCCCATCCACCAACCACGCTGGACCACCCGAACCGGCGCCGGGGGTCTGCTCCAGGATCAGACCGAAGGGTCGTCGAACCCGATGTGATCTATCGGCACGTCTCGGCCGGTCTTCCGAGCTGGATTTCCGACACCGAAGGGGTTCGCCGCCCACTGAACATCGCCAGGTGGATCGGTGGCACGAACTCGACCCAGCAGGACCGGGAGGGGGACGAAGCCATTCTCGCACTCTGTCAGGCGCCGACCATCGACGTCGGGTGCGGTCCCGGGCGCTTTACCGCCGCACTGGCCGCACGGGGCGTTCCAGTGCTGGGGGTGGATATCTCGGCCACGGCGGTAGCCATGACCGAGCAACGGGGAGCACCGGCCCTCCAGGGCAATGTGTTCGATGCCATGCCCGGAATCGGAACCTGGAAACGCGTGCTCCTGGCCGACGGCAACATCGGCATCGGGGGGGACCCGATCAAGATGCTCCAACGAGCCCGGCAGTTGCTCCACCCGTCAGGATTGGTGGTGGCCGAGATCGACTCCCGCCAGACCGGCGTGTCCACCAGGTTCCAGCGCTGGGAAACGCACCACCACGTGGGCCGGTGGTTCCCCTGGGCCCATGTCGGCAGCGATGCCGCCGAGGCGCTGGCCGCCTCTTCAGGTCTCGTGCTGCGCCGGACCATGGAGCGCTGGGGTCGATGCATCGTGGCCATGAGCGTCGTATGAAGGCGCCGGCCGCCATGCCCGTTCGCGACCCGGTCGGATAGCGTCGACCCATGATGCTGGAGGCGAAAGTGCTCACGGTGTCGGATTCGGTGCAGGCCGGCACCCGACAGGATCGCTCGGGCCCGGCGCTCGGGTCATACCTGTCCGATCACGGTTTCGACGTGATCGCCGTAGAGACGGTCCCCGACGGAACCGAGTCCGTCAGCGCCGCCCTTCACCGTCTGTCCGAGGGGTTCTCGGGACTGGTGGTCACTACCGGTGGCACCGGGTTCTCCCCGACCGACCTCACCCCCGAGGGGACCCTGGCCGTAGTGGAGCGCCAGGCTCCCGGTCTGGCCGAGGCGGTCAGGGCATCGAGTCCACTGGGACGGTTGTCCCGGGGTGTGGCCGGCACGGTGGGGGAGTGTCTGATCGTGAATCTGCCGGGGTCCGAGGCTGGTGCGATCGAGTCGATCGGTTCGGTCGTCGACGTCGTCCCCCACGCTCTCGAGCTCCTGGCCGGCGGCCACCCCCACTGGTGAGAGAGAACCCTAGGGTGTCGTTGTGGATGCCCTGATAGGACCACCGACGGAGGCGGAGGAGCGGGACTGGATCGCCGTCTCTGAACAGGTCCTCCCCACCCACCAGGCCATGGCCTGGGCATCCGAGCCGGCCACCGGCGCCATCGTCTGCTTCTGTGGCACGGTGCGTGACCATTCACCGGGCCGGGATTCGGTGACCTCGCTTGAGTACGAAGTGCACCCCGACCGTGCCGTCCCCCGGCTGGCGGAGGTGGCGACTTCGGCGAGGCGGCAGTGGCCGGCGATCGGACGGCTGGCGTTGCTCCACCGGTCGGGCCTCCTGGCCGTCGGCGAAGTGTCGGTCGTGGTCGTGGTGGCCACCCCTCACCGTGCCGCGGCCTTCGACGCCGCTGAGTACTGCATCGATACGCTCAAGCGCACGGTCCCGATCTGGAAGCGCGAGACCTGGTCCGGAGGTACGGACTGGAGTGCGTGCACGCAGGACATCGAGGACGTCTCGACATGATCCCGTTGACCGAGGCTCAGGCCTTCGTGCTCGATGCGTGCACCGCTTCCAGTCCCGGAAGGGTTCCCCTGGACGAGGCCCTCGGGCGCGTAGCCGCCGCGACGGTCCTGGCCACCGAACCCGTTCCCCCGTTCGCCAACTCGTCGATGGACGGTTACGCCGTTCGGTCCACCGATTGTGACGGCGCCGGGGCCGGTGGCCGGGGCGTACGCCTCGAGGTTGTCGGCACCATCCTGGCCGGGACACCGCTCGGTGCGCCCATCGGACCCGGCCAGTCGGCCCGCATCATGACGGGTGCACCCCTTCCCGCCGGTGCCGACGCTGTATGCATGCTCGAGGAGATACGGACCGAGCACAACGGGTCGACGGTGGTGATCGAGCGGACGGTTGAGGCTGGTGACTTCGTCCGCCACACCGGTCAGGACGTTGACCTGGGTGACACCGTCCTTGCCGAGGGATCGCTCCTTACCCCGGCCCGGATCGGCGTGCTCGCCTCCCAGGGACTGACCCGAGTTCTGGTCTACCCCACCCCGAGGATCGGGGTCCTGTCGACCGGTGACGAACTTGTCTCGGGGCTCGGGCCCCTCGCTCCGGGGAAGATCCGGGACGCCAACCGACACACCCTCTTGGCGCTGGTCCGGCGCGAAGGGTGGGAGGCGGTCGACCTGGGTGTCTGCGGTGATGACGAGGAGGCGCTGGAAGATGTTCTCGACGGGGCGCGTGACCGGTGCGACGCCGTTGTCACCAGCGGCGGGGTCAGCGTGGGTGACCTCGATGTGGTGAAGCTGGTCCTCCAGAAGCGGAGCGCCGGCACCATGAAGTGGATGCAGGTGGCCATCCGGCCGGCCAAGCCGTTCGCCTTCGGGCTCCTGGACCGGACAGGCATACCGGTGTTCGGCCTCCCGGGTAACCCTGTCTCCGCCATGGTGAGCTTCGAATTGTTCGTCCGTCCGGCCGGGCTCCGCATGGGTGGGCATAGGACGCTGGGCCGCCCAAGCGTCACGGCGATCGCCGACGGGGACATGAGCAGGCGACCCGATGGGAAGACCCACTTCCTCCGTTCGGTGGCCTCCGTGGACGAGCACGGTGCCTTTCACGTCCACCGGTTGAGCGGGCAGGAGTCCCACCAACTGAGCACCATGGCCGACGCCAACGGGCTCGCTGTTCTCCCTGATGGCGACGGGGTCCGAGCCGGAGGCCGGGTGCAGGTCATGCTTCTCGATCCGGGCGCCCTCGCTGTTCCGGGGCCACCGTCCCCGGCGGTGCCGACATGACTGCGGTGCCGGTGGCGATCTCGGTCCGGACGGGCGGTGTCTTGGGTCCCCGGGCCGTCGAGAAAGTCGAGATGCCTGTGGTTGGGCCGCTGGTCGACTCGTTCGGTCGGATCCACGACGATCTGCGCATCTCGGTGACCGATCGCTGCAACCTCCGGTGCACCTACTGCATGCCCGAGCAGGGAATGAACTTCCTGCCCCGTACCGAACTCCTGACGTTCGACGAGATCGTCCGGATGGCATCGGTGGCCAGGGACTTGGGTGTGTCCTCGGTCCGGATCACCGGAGGTGAGCCACTGGTACGGCGCGGTATCCCAGACCTGGTGGCAAGGTTGGCGGATTTGGGTTTCGAGGACCTGGCCCTCACTACCAACGGGATGCTTCTGGCCGACCAGGCCCGGGCACTGGCCGAGTCCGGACTCCACCGGGTCAATATCAGCTGTGACTCGCTCCGCCCCGACCGGTTCGCATCCATCCGGCGGCGGGGCGACCTGCCCACCGTCCTGGGCTCCATGGACGCGGCCGAAGACGCGGGACTGGGACCCGTCAAAGTCAATGTTGTGCTCGTCCGCGGCCACAATGACGATGAGATCCTCGACTTCGCCGCCTTCGCACGGGCCACCGGCCGGGCGGTGCGGTTCATCGAGTACATGCCCCTCGATAGCGAGGGGAATTGGAACCGCGAGCAGCTGGTCCCGGGCGATGAGGTCTACCGGTGCATCGGGGCCCGGTGGCCCTTGGAGCCGGATCCGATCGAAGCCGGCCCGGCACCGGCACAATCGTTCCGCTTTGCCGACGGTGGAGGCCATGTCGGCCTCGTCTCCAGCGTCACCCAGCCGTTCTGCGGGACCTGCAATCGCCTTCGGCTCACCGCCGACGGCGCCATCAGGAACTGCCTATTCTCCGACGACGAGCTCGACGCCCGTCACCTGCTCCGCCACGAGGCCGAGGACGGCCGGTTGGCCGTGCTGTTCCGCCGGGCCGTCTGGGGCAAACGCCCGGGCCACGGGATCGACGAGCCAGGATTCCTCCGCCCCACCCGTTCCATGTCGATGATCGGCGGCTGAGGTCATGGTCACCCTGCGACTGTTCGGTCCGGCCCGTGTAGCCGCCGATGAGTCCTCGGTCCAGCTGGCCGGCCAGACGGTGGGTGCCGTGCTGGCCGCCGCCGAGGCCCGGTTCGGCCACGATCTGGCTGCGGTGGTGGCCACCAGCAGTATCTGGCTGAACGGTGTCGCTGCCTCTCTGGATGACGAGGTGATTGACGCCGACGAGGTGTCGGTCATCCCCCCGGTGTCTGGCGGATGACCGGCCACCGGACCGCCCGTGCGGCCCACCCGTCCGATGGCCTCACTCACCTCGACGAGCACGGTAAGGCCCACATGGTCGATGTCACCGGGAAGGCGGAGACATGCCGAATCGCTGAGGCCCGCTGCATCGTGCGTACCGTGGCCGACGTGGCCGAACTGTTCGCCGACCCACTCGAGGGCTCCGAGCTCCTGGCCACGGCACGGGTCGCCGGGATCATGGCAGCCAAGCAGACAGCGGTGCTGATCCCGCTGTGTCACCCGATCCGGATCGATGGCATCGATGTTGCCGTCCGGGTGATGCCCCATGGGTTCGCGGTGGTGGCCGTGGCGGCCATCATCGACAAGACCGGGGTGGAGATGGAGGCGCTCACGGCCTGCGCCGCGGCCGCCCTGGTGTTGGTACAGGCGCTGGCAGACAGGGACCCCGCGGTCGTCATCGACGATCTCACGGTGTGGCGCAAGGCGGGTGGGCGGTCGGGGACCTGGGAACGCGGCGTCGACGGGGCGCCGCCGTGATTCCATCCGTCGCAGTCGTAACTGCAAATCATATTGGGAGGCTTAGCCAGAATTTGCACTAGATAGTGATGATTTGACCGGCGAATGCGAGGTTTGTCCTGTAGGGTCGTCCCATGGTCCAGTACCGCCCCAGCCAACTCGCAGAGCTTCTCGGCGTCAGCGCGGACACGGTCCGCCGATGGTGCGACGAGGGGCGGATTGAGACGGTGCGCTCGGAGGGCGGTCACCGGATGGTCGAGGGCAGAGAACTGGCTCGGTTCGTCCGGGAGCAGGACGACGGCCACGTTCCTGACGAGCTGGCTTCGCGCTCGGCCCGCAACCGGTTCAGTGGTGTGGTGACACGCGTTGAGCGGGACAAGCTCACTGCCATTATCGAGCTGCGGGCCGGTCGGTTTAGGGTGGTCTCCCTCCTCACGCGAGAGGCGGCCGACGCGCTCCAGCTGGAGGAGGGAGATCTGGCCACGGCCGTGGTCAAGTCCACCTCAGTGATGGTCGAGGTGACGCCGGCGTGAGCGCCCCCGTCCTTGCCGGGCGTCCCTCCGGCCTCCTCATCGTTCTGCTCCTGGGCGTGGTGCTGACTGCTGCAGCCTGCAGTCCATCCAGCTCGCCTACGACGACGTCAACGACAACCGCCACATTGAATGGCTCGATCACCGTATCGGCGGCTTCGTCGCTCACCGGAGTGTTCGGGCAGCTGGAGACCACCTTCCATGCCCTCCACCCGGGGGCCACCGTCGCCTTCAACTTTGGATCATCGGGCGCATTGGCCACCCAGATCCAGCGGGGGGCACCGGCGGACGTCTTCGCCTCCGCATCCCCGGACGACATGACCACGGTGCAGCAGGCCGGTGACGTCAGTGGCAAACCGGTGATCTTTGCTCGCAATCAACTCGAGATCGTCGTCAAGCCAGGAAATCCGCTCGGGATCCACTCGCTCAGCGACCTGACCAAAGCGTCGGTAGTGGCACTATGCGTCCCCACAGCCCCCTGCGGTTCGACCGCCCAACGGGCCTTGGCAATGGCTCACGTGACACTGCCGGTGGCCAAGGTGTCCCTCGGGCAGAATGTCGACGCCACCTTGGAGGAGGTGACCACCGGGGACGCCGATGCCGGTGTGGTCTACGTCACCAATGCCAAGACTGTCGGCCCTCAGGGTGTCGGTGTCCCCATCGCCCCAAGCCAGAACGTCACCACTAGCTACCCCATCGCGGTGGTCAAGGGCACCACCAACCGCACACTGGCCGGGGCTTGGATCGCCTATGTGCTGGGACCCACCGGTCAGTCCGTACTGCGACAGGCCAGTTTCCTGCCCGCTCGCTGAAACAAATGACCGCTGGCACGCCATCTCGGCGACGACGGCCGGCAGCGGCAGTGGTGGTGGTGGCAACGATCACCGTGGGCTTCCTGGCCCTCCCCCTGGTGGGGCTGCTGACGAAAGCCCCCTGGGGTTCCCTGCTCTCCGACCTCAGCTCCCCGGTGGCCACCAATGCGCTTCGCCTGTCCCTCATCTGCTCGCTATGGGCCACGGGACTTTCTGTGGTCTTCGGGCTGCCCCTGGCCTGGGTGCTGGCCCGGGTCGAATTTCCGGGGCGAAACCTGGTGAGGGCTCTGACCATCCTCCCCATGGTCCTGCCGCCGGTGGTGGGCGGCGTCGCGCTCCTGCTGGCCTTCGGCCGGTCCGGATTCCTTGGCCGCCCTCTCTTCAACTGGTTCGGCATTCAGTTCACGTTCAGCACCGCCGGGGTCGTGCTGGCCGAGACCTTCGTGGCCATGCCCTTCCTCATTGTCACCGTCGAGGCTGCCCTGCGGTCGATGGATGGGAGGTATGAGGAGGCGGCCTCCACTCTGGGCGCCGGACGGTGGACGGTGTTCCGAAGAATCACCCTTCCCCTCATCTCGTCGTCGCTGATCGCCGGAGCCGCCCTTACGTGGGCCCGGGCGCTTGGTGAATTCGGCGCCACGATCACCTTCGCCGGCGACATCCAAGGACGGACCCAGACGCTTCCGCTGGCCGTCTATCTGGCCCTCGAAGGAAATGAGCAGGTGGCCGTAGCCCTGTCCCTGGCCCTCCTGGCGGTGTCGGTGGTCGTGTTGGTGACACTCCGGGGCCGATGGCTGGGGGCGATCGTGCCGTGAGCCTGGTCGCCGAGGTAGGGGTGAGACTCGGTGAATTCTCCGAGGAGGTGGCACTGGAGGTGGCTGATGGTGAGGTCGTGGCGGTGCTGGGTCCCAACGGGAGCGGTAAATCGACGCTGCTCCGTGCCCTGGCTGGTCTTCAGCCGCTGTCCTCGGGACGGATCATCGTGGACGGCATCGTGCTTGACGACCCCGGTGCGGGTGTCCTCGTGCCACCCGAGCGACGATCATGTGGATTGGTCTTCCAGGACTACCTGCTCTTTCCTCACCTCACCTCGCAGGCGAACGTGGCCTTCGGCATGAGAAGTCGTGGAGCGACTAAGTCTGATGCTGCCCATCGGGCGCGCGAATGGTTGGAGCGCATGGGAGTGGCCGAGCAGGCATCGGTGAAACCGGCGCGTCTCTCCGGTGGGCAGGCTCAACGAGTGGCCCTGGCCCGCGCATTGGCGATGCACCCGCGCCTGCTCCTTCTCGACGAGCCGCTGTCGGCGCTGGATGTCGGCCAGCGGGGATCTGTGCGTCACGAGCTACGCCGCCACCTTCGAGCGTTCGACGGATCGTGCGTGCTAGTAACTCACGATGCCCTGGATGCCGCAGCTATTGCCGACCGCCTGGTGATCGTTGAGGACGGCAATGTGGTCCAAGTGGGAACGTTCGCGGCGGTCAGTGCACGGCCCGGTACCAACTACGTCGCTCAAATGGCAGGGGTCAATCTCCTACGGGGAACAGTGAGCGGCTCCGAACTTGTCCTCGCGGATGGGATGGTCCTCCAGGTGGCCAGCCCGGCGTCGGGTGACGTATTTGCCGTTATCGCCCCTCGCGATATAGCGGTATACATCGACCGTCCGGCGCAAGGTCCGCGCAACACGTGGGCCACCCGCGTGTCGGAGGTCCACCTGTTTGGTGACAGAGCCCGGGTTGTCTTCAATGCACCCGTCCCGCTTGCTGCCGAGATAACGACCGTCTCGCTCTCGACCCTGGGGCTTACGGAAGGCACTCCTGCCTGGGTCTCGGTCAAGGCAACCCAGATCGATGTCTATCCAACGTAGTAAGCAACTAATTTGCCGCCGCCGAAGAAACTGCAGAGTAGGCGTCACACCGGACTCGATCGGATGGGCAGCTGCAGCTCCGCAAGCAGTGCGGCCCGCTGCGGCTCCCAGCCCGTCAGGCCGCGGATGGCTCGACGTTCTGTCAGAGAAAGAGTGGCGCCCGATCTCAACGAGGCCCCTCTCAGGCTGAGGCCACCGGGCCCCAAGGCTGAGACAAGCCTTGCCACCCTCGAGTGTGCCAATCGGCTCAGCGTGGGTCGGGCGCTCCTGCGAATCGGGCCAGATCCACGGTGATGTAGATGGCGCGGCACTTCGCTACCACTGCGTCACTGGTGCGCAGTTCCGCACTTATGAAGAGCTTGCGGCGCTCTCGCCCGTCAAGTCGCGCGCGAATTTCCAGGGCTTCGTCAACGGGCACAGCTGCGAGATAACGAACCGTCAATTCGCCGGTGAAGGCCGGCTCCTGCAGTCTACCGATCACGAAACCGGTTACGTCGTCGAATGCGGCGGCGACGATTCCACCATGGGCACGACCGGGCGCCCCTTCGAATGCCCGCCGCAGCACAAAGTCGGCGATAACCTCATCGCTATCGAACCGCACCTCGAGTCCGACGCTTGTCGGATTCGAGCAACCGCCAACAGCCCGGTCTTCGAACCCACTCCCGCCCAAGAGTGATCCGTCCCGGCTGCTCCGCATCAGGGCCAGACGGTCGCGCATCGGCGCCCCGTTGACTGCGAGGGTGAGAGCGTTCGCCGTCTCCGCTAGGGATGCGAGCGCATCATCCGCGGGATCGTGCGCCGCAAATGCGTGGCTGAGAGCACGTAGGCTCGCAGCTGCTCCTTCTCGTGCCTCTTCGGTCTTCATGAGAGGTAAGTGTAGGGAAGGAGTGGAGTGGGTCTTCAGAAAGCCGGTAGGTGGCGCGGTTGACGTTGTGATCCATTGTGTCGGTTGCACCAATACCTCGAGTACTCATGCACCCGGTATTTCCACACACCCACCCGTGCCCAAGGGGAATGGGCCACTGATCGTTGAGCTGCCCTTCGGACCGATGCCCCAAACCCGGTGACTAAGAGTCATGTCGCAGTCGGCCTCAGCCTCCGGGCTGTGGCTCGCCCAGCGGGCTGTCAGCCACCAATTGGCCGGTTGGCAAAGGCCGCGAGCGCCTCGAGCTGCTCTCCCGTTCCGATGCTAATGAGGACATCCTCTGCTTCGATTGTGTCTTCTGGCGAGGGATTGGTGACGAAGCCACCGTCAGGCCGCCGAATGGCCAGAACCAGGGCACCGGTCTGGTCGCGGAAATGTGCTGACCGCAGCGTCTTGCCTGCCAATGCGGAGTCGGCCGCTAGGGTCACCTCCTGGAGCCGGAACTTGAGCGACCCGTCATGCATGACAACGTCGACGAAATCGACGATGTGCGGCTGGGTGACGAACGATGCCATTCGATCTCCCCCAAGCTGCTGAGGGTTCACCACTCTGTCGGCTCCGGCGCGGACCAGCTTTGATTCCGAGGACTCATTCCGTGCCCGGGCGATGATCTGGATGTCCGGACACATCGACTTGGCCGCGACAGTCACGTAGAGGTTGTCGGCATCGGTGTCGAGCGCCGCCACAACCGCCGCAGCCCTGTTGAGACCGGCCAGCAGTAGAGTTTCATCGTCGGCGATATCACCGCATACGAACGCATAGGGAATTCCCCTGAGACGCTCAGCGTCGCGGTCGATGACGACGAGATCTGTCTTCCCTCCCGCTAAGAAGCGAGCCACCTCGCGTCCGACACGTCCCCATCCGCATACGATCACGTGGTCGTGCATCTGGTCAATGTTTCGCTCCATCTTGCGCCTCCGGATCAGATCCCTCATGTGGCCATCAATGAGCACTTCTAGGACAGCCGAAAACGTGTACAGCGCGGTGCCAACACCCACGAGAATGAGGATGATGGTGAAGACCTTGCTTCCCCCGTCGAGCGGATGAGGGGAGTTGAAGCCCACCGTGGTGATGGTGATAACAGTCTGGAAGACGGCGTCGAGGAGCCCGAATCCGAAGAGGAGGTACCCCGCGGTACCCACCACGAGTACGAGCGCGAGGGCCCCGAGTCCGATCCTTACGCCTCGGAAGGGGTTGCGCTCCCGATCCACTACCTCACCACCTTGGCAATTCGCATCCGATCGGCCGCTCCTTCAGAGTCATGCCAGTTCGAGAGCCGAGTTCAGCTGCGACATCGAGAAAATCGGATGAGGTGCCACTCAGTTCGACCGTGGGCAAGCCTAGTGACTAGCAGCGGCACCCCGGAGCGTGTGGATAGAGTACCGAGTCGTCTCCATGAGGTCGGCGATCTCGCCTGCAGATGGAAGCCAGAGTGTCGATCTGGAGAGAGTGAAGGATGCTGTGGCAGCGGTGAACGTGACGGCGGACATCCACGGGTTCAGCGAGACGGAGTCGACGCCGACCCGTGGGCGGCGGGACTCGAACAGCTACGTACCGCGGACACCTACTGGCTCTCCACGGTCCGTCCAGACGGCCGACCGCGCGTCACGCCGTTGATCGGCGTCTGGCACGCGGAGGCGCTCTGGTTTGCCACCGGTCCCGGGGAGCGCAAAGCGAAGAACCTGGCCGAGAACCCGTGGTGTGTGCTGGTAACCGGGCGCAGCGACCTGGTCGAGGGAGCGCTCGACCTCATGATCGAGGGCCAGGCTGAGCAGGTGACCGACGATGCCGATCTCGAGCCGGTTGCAACCGCGTTCGCGGACAAGTACCCGACCGGTCCGTGGGATTTCGTTGTGAACGATGGGGCATTCAGCGACCGCCATGCCGGCGGACGCGTGCTCGTGTTCCGGGTGCGCCCAGTTCGAGGTCTGGGATTCCGCAAGGGCGACCACTTCAGCCAGACAACCTGGCACGGCTTCTGATGATCCCCGGCGACGCTCTAGGCGCAGGCTGCCCCAGTCGGCCTGGTCGGACATGATGTTCCGAGCAACGACTCCGTGGGTATGGCATGACCTGATGTTGTGGGGAATGAATAGGGCGAACGCACATGAGCCATTGCCGGAAGGCGTTGATGCACCGGAGAGTGAAAGGGGATCTGGATGTCCGACGAACTGGTGACCTGCATGTGGTTTGATCACGGTGAGGCCCGCAAGGCAGCCGAGTTCTACGCGTCGGTCTTTCCCGATAGCCACGTTGACGGGATCCACGTAGCGCCGTCGGACTACCCGGACGGATCGGCCGGGAACGAGCTCACGGTCGAATTCACTGTGCTCGGCCGATCATTTGTGGGTCTCAACGGTGGACCGAACTTTGCCCCGAACGAGGCTGTCAGCTTCATGGTGCTGACCGACGACCAGGCCGAGACCGACCGATATTGGAGCGCGATCGTCGAGAACAGTGGGGAGGAAAGCGCTTGCGGTTGGTGTAGAGACCGGTGGGGCTTCTCCTGGCAGATCACACCGCGGGCATTGTTGGAAGCGATGCACAGCCAGGACGGGGCCGCTGCGAAGCGGGCTATGGAAGCGATGATGACGATGACGAAGATTGACATCCTGGCAATCGAGACCGCAGAACGAGGAGCAACACAGGGCCCCTCAATCTGAGGCACGACATGAGCTACCAGAGCACAATGTCGTCTAACCGACGGGCCGGCCAACGATCCTCGATGCGATTCGTTTCATGTCGCTGCCTGGTTCCCACGATTGCGCTCAGCTCCAATGGCTAACGCACTCGTAGCGGCTCTTGGTCCTCAGCCTTCGAAGCTGAGGAACCGCGAGGTCCTGGGGCCGAGTAGGCACCATGGCGAACGCTCAGGGACTATTCGTCCGGGTGCTCGGAGTGACCGTCCGGGTGGACGGCAAAGCGACCGGAGTCTGCCGGATGCACGGGGTCATCGGTTGGCCAAGGCCACCCGCCGAAGCCGGTTCGCTGGTAGTCACTGAACGCCTGCTCGATTCCCGCCCGGTCGTTCATGACAAAGGGACCGTACTGCGAGACTGGCTCACCGATGGGCTTTCCCTGGAGGATCAGGATCTCGGCACCCTCGCTCCCGGCCGTCACATTCAGCGGGGAGTCCGTACGGAGCACCGCACCAACCGGTGCCGGAAGCGTAGTAGCACCAACCCCGACAACTCCGGCAAAGACGTACATGGTTCGGACCGTGTCGGAGTGGGCGGTAGCAGGAAGGGTCAGCATCGCTTCGGGTTCGAACCGTGCCTGCCAGATTGCAATCTCGGAGCCGGGTTGCGATGCCCAGGAGTCGGGAGGCGGCGGCAACGGCACGGCATCCCCGAATGGTCCTGCCACGACCGATACTTCGACAGTGCGCCCGTCATCGTCCTTGACCACTACCTCCGGGAGTTCTTCTCGCCAGAGCATCGTGAAGTATGGGTCGACCATCTTCTGGGCCGCTGGAAGGTTCAGCCAGATCTGGAACAGCTCCGTAGGGTTCGGCCCCGTCCGGTTCAGCAGCGGCATCATCTCGCAGTGGACGATCCCCCGGCCGGCGGTAAGCCACTGCGCGTCACCGCCTCCGAACCGGGCGGTGGCACCCAGCGAGTCCGAGTGGTCGATCGTTCCTTGTCTCATGAAGGTCACTGTCTCGAATCCACGGTGAGGGTGCTGTGGGAAGCCGGGGACGATGCTGCCGTGGTACATGCTCCAGCCGTCGGCGCCGGAGAAGTCCATACCGATGTCTCGCGCCTCGAGCGAGGCGACCGGCCCCATGAACTCGTTGCCGGCGGGATAGTGATCCACATGGTGCACGCAGAACAGGAAGGGATCCTCAGTCACCCAGGGAAATCCGAGTGACAGCGTACGGATGATGGGGTCGGTCATTCGCGGACTCCTTATCAGTGGCGAGTCAGACTCCGATGGCGCCAAGCAGGAGCCACCACGGTAGCCGTTGCCAGCGGAACGTCCTTCGTCGAGACGTTGGCGGATGAGCGCGGCTGCTCCCCGATCCCAAGCATCTCGAACACGGCCTGGAGGTGGTGATCCCGCAAGGAGTTGGACGAGATCTGTAGCTCGTTGACTCAAAGGATTCATGGCTGAAGCTGCGCCATATCTGGAGATGAATGCGAACGCGTGTTCGATTATCCTGGATCAGGTGCGGGCAGCCAGCTCAGCGACCATCCTCCACGCCGATCTCGATGCCTTCTACGCGTCCGTCGAGCAACTGCTTGACCCCTCGCTGAAAGGCCTGCCGATTGCCGTCGGTGGGGGCGTGGTCCTTGCTGCTTCCTACGAGGCCAGAGCTCACGGGGTCACAGGGGGAATGCCGGGCTGGAGGGCGCGTCAGCTGTGCCCGTCGATCCAGTTTGTCGCCGGACACTTCCGTGAGTACCAGCGTCTGGGTGACGCGGTGATGGCTGTGTTCTACGACTTCACTCCGCTGGTTGAGCGGATCTCAATCGACGAAGGATTCCTTGATGTCTCCGGAGCCATCCGGCTGTTTGGGACTCCGCGATGTATCGCCGCCAGCATCCGGGAGCGTGTCAGGGATGAGATTGGCCTGCCGGTTTCTGTTGGTGTAGCTCGGACCAAGCACCTGGCCAAAGTGGCGTCACAGGTCGCCAAGCCGGATGGTCTGGTCGTGGTCGAACCATCCGATGAGCGAGCATTTCTGGACCCATTGCCGGTGGGGCTGATCTGGGGCGTCGGAAAGGTGACGAAAGACACGCTCCATCGGGCCGGTATCGATACCATCGGACAGCTGGCCTCCACCGACAGTTCCATCCTCGAGCATCTGATCGGTAAGGCCCCCGGGACCAAGCTGGCCTCCTTATCGGCCAACATCGATCCCCGCCCCGTTGAGCGCCCCCGAGGAGCAAAGTCGGTGGGTGCTCAATCGGCACTCGGCTCCCGTACACCTACGCCAGTGCTCGTTCGGGAAACGCTTGGCTACTTGGCCGACCGGGTAGCTGCACGCCTCCGCGGCGCCAATCAGGCGGGGCGAACCATTACCGCCCGGGTCCGTTTTGCCCACCTCCGATCGGTTACCCGGTCTGTGAGCCTGCCGGCCCCCATATCCGCCACCTTGACCTTGGCCGAAGTGGCCACCCACCTGGTGGACGCGGCTATCACCGATAACCCGGGCGAGCGCCAAATCTCGCTACTCGCGGTCTCTGTTTCCAACCTGAGCGATGAGCACTCGCTGCAGTTGGAGCTACCGCTCACCGTCGGTGGAGAGCACGCAGAGCGGTGCCCGGGCTCCGAGACCGGAGCGGCACGGTGGGGTGCGGATCGATCGGTCGACGCCATCCGAGAGAAGTTCGGTCGGGCTTCGGTTGGATATGCCGCCGTTGTGCTCTCGGATGCCAACCGGGTCCCAGAGGAGTTTCGAGAACTGGCCGAGCATCCGATTCGGGACTAATCGTCGAACCTATGTCGTATCGCTCGATCGGGGGGTTATGGGTTCTCAGCTTCAACGGCTGAGGATCGATCGCCAATCGCCCTCCTCAGACGCTCGACTGGATGACACCATCGAAGACGTTCGCCAAAGCCGTTGCGTTGACCGCTTGAGGACACAGAACATCGGGGATATGGGTACTCCAGGTGCATCTGACAATGCAGGACGGATCAACCCAACCGATGCCGGTTGTCCCTGATTGCCGGACATGAGCGTGGCCCCTACGACCCACCTCAGCCTATGAAGCTGGGAGGGTCTGGATGTGATTGTCTTGGAGTCTTAGAGATCCACCTACCCCCACAAGGAGCCCACATGCCCGATTCCGTCATCACACCTGAGCGAATCGAGGTGACTAGGCCGATCCCGGCCACACCGGCCGCCATCTTCGACATCGTGCGCAGCCCGGCTGGCCATGTGGCAATCGACGCATCTGGGATGTTGCAGGGCTTCACGGGCGAGCCGGCGGAGAAAGTCGGCGATACGTTCGTCATCCACATGGATCGTGAATCGCTGAATGACTTTCCGCTCGGCAAGTATGACGTGACCGTGCGCATCATCCTCTTTGAACGCGACAAGGAGATCGCGTGGGATCTCGGGCCTGACATTCCGATTCCCCATATCTACGGTTACCGCCTGGCTGCCGGTGAGGAGGGCTTGACCGATGTGACCACCTACTACGACTGGTCAAAGGTAAGCGGTGACATGAAGGAACACTTCCCGATCGTGCCCGAGTCAGCCCTGCGCGCAACGTTGGGAATTTTGGAGCGAACGGTCAGAAAAGGCTTGTGAAGGGGCCATGCTGCTACTCATCGTGCGGTGTGGCATCTTGAGCCGGCTTCAGCTTCGTTGGTTGTGGAGGGTTGTCAGCCTCCAAGGCGATAGTTGAACAAGCGCATTTGGAGGACTCCCACAGTCGCCCTGTGGTCGCTACCCACGTCACGACCCTCCTAAGAGCTCTTGCCAGTTGACAGGAACCCGCCCAGCTGGACCAGGAACAGGTTGGTCAAGGGGATGATGCTCAGGGGACGCGAGGCGAGGTCCTTCCGTGTATTCGTTTGTTTGGTAGTTCCAGAACCAATCCTCACCCGGCTCGAAGCTTCGTATGACAGGGTGACCAGACGCGTGTGCATGAGCGCTTGCATGTCGCTCTAACGAATCGTCACAGCACCCAATATGGCCGCACTCGGTGCATCGTCGTAGATGGAGCCACCAACCCCCAGATTCGAGGCACTCCACACATCCCGTTCCGCTAGGTGGAACATCTGGATCGATGGAACTCGCCATGGCTGCACCTCCTGCTGCGGTCTTGTTGGCCACAGCTTAGAATGACGACCCACCATGAGAACGATCCCGAATGCTTGTGGTAGGTGTGCCGACGCTCAGACACTGCCGTCGGAGCTGAACGGGGCGGCCGCCACAGAGGTGTGGCCGGTCGGATCCTTCCCAAAGCCGACGGGGTGGACGCCGTACTGCCCGGGATGTCTCCAATGCCTGGAGCTAGGGGCGTCGGAGAGCCGTTGCGAGTCCGAGACCCCTCTCGCAATCCGTGCCAAAGGGAGATTCTGGGCTCAGCTGGTCCGGCTAGCTCCACAGGTCGGACCTGAGCTGCTTCACAGGATCTGCCTACGGCTTCCCACCTGGTGCTGACGATCTCAATCGCTACGAGGAGAAATCGGGCATTGCAGATCGTACCGATTGGCTTCGCCCTTTGGGCTCCTCCCATTCCTCCTGGCGACCGAGTGCAGTGAGGTCGAGAAAGTAGTACGACCCTCCAGTCGATTCGAGGCCCCGAGCGTACTGAGAGTATGTATGGAACACACGTCCGTCGACCTGGATGAAACAACTCAGGCCTGGCATGTCGTACGGCTGGTCGGACGTTTTCATACTCTCTTCGCCTAGGGATGCGTACTCGTCCAAAGTTCGAAAGTTGTATTCGTCGAACCCACGAGAAGCATCGATCGTGACTCCGAAGTCGTAGTTAAAGTCAGATCCTTCCGACGAATACCAAGGAACTTCCCAGCCTCTTTTCGCCTTCCAACTCTCCAGCTTGGGCAGTGGGGCCCTCGACACCATGGCATAGGTCGTGTCTCGGACGTGGAGGTGGTCAAGGAACCCGGAAGACAACTCGTCCGTGCCAGCTGTGCAGCTGGAACATCCCTCCTCCCACTCTGGGTGGAACATGAAGTGATAAACGAGGAGTTGGTCGCGACCTTCGAACATATCGATGAGGGGGATGGGGCCACCGGAACTCACGAACCGGTAGTCCTTCTCGATCTCAACCATTGGTTGGCTCCGCCGTTCAGCATTGAGCACGTCTCGCCGCCTTGTCAGGTCCTTCTCCTTTGCCAGTAGCGCTCGCCTAGCCACACGCCATTCGTCCCTGGTTACGATCCTGGGCAGACTCATCGTGATCCCCTGTCTCTCTGGCTCAGCCTCAGCGGCTCAGTTGCGGCCCTCTATGAGATATGACAGTTTGACTCACCGAAGCTCATAGCGCGCTGGCCCGTCCGTCCAACCTTCCCAAGTCCATCGGATTGGCGGTCGAATGCGCTGGTGAGGGAGAAGTACGTGGATCCAGCCTGCAAAGCTGAGTCCGGAGCCCTTGGTCGTTCTGTCCTCAACCGAAGTTGTTCTGTAACGCCGAAGACGATTGGGAGACTGTCCACCATGGAAACCGATAGCCACCCGGACTTCTCGAAACTCTCAGCACTGTTCATCAATACCACGCTGACGCGCTCGCCGGACCTAAGCCATACGCAGCGTTTGATCGACGTCAGTGCCTCGATCATGGCCACGCAGGGCGTACGCGTTGACAAGTTCCGCTCCGTAGACCATGCAATCGCCAGCGGTGTGTATCCGGACATGCGTGAACACGGTTGGCCGCAAGACGAATGGCCTCACCTCTTCGGTCGAGTGCTATCCGCGGACATTCTCGTTATCGGCGGACCGATTTGGCTTGGCGACAACAGCAGCGAGACCAAGAAGGTGATCGAGCGGCTCTATGCCCATTCCGGTGAGCTCAACGACAAGGGCCAATGGCTCTATTACGGCAAAGTTGGAGGATGCCTGATCACAGGCAACGAGGATGGCATAAAGCACTGCGCTTCAAATGTTCTCTACAGCCTGCAGCACATCGGGTACTCCATCGCACCGCAGTCAGATGCCGGATGGATCGGCGAGGCCGGACCCGGTCCTAGCTATGGGGACGAACTCGAGGATGGGAGTTGCGTGGGAGTGGACAACGAATTCACTAATCGGAACACCACCTTCATGACCTGGAATCTCCTCCACCTCGCCAACATGCTCAAGACGGCTGGCGGCTTCCCTGCTTACGGGAATCAGCGACGAGAATGGGATGCCGGATCGCGATTCGACTTCCCGAATCCCGAGTATCGGTCCTAAGTGGAAAGCACGTGGGCGACCCGGCTGTCCGCCGTCCACATCTCAGTCGGGTGCGTTCTCCACGACTTCCGTCGCCTCAGCTCCAAGGCTGCGGATGGGCGTCCTCAGCTCGGCGAGCTGAGTACCCGCTGGCTCATCCGCAGCCTCCAAAGCCGAGGAGCGGCGCTCTAGAGGACCCGAGACAACTGCTGGTTGTCAGTTCTAGAAGCTGACCGCAGAAGGGCATCATTGCTCGTCGCTCGCAATCCTAAGGCAGACGGCGCATTGTGTTCGCGCTCAGTGCGTCGGGACTTTCGAGCGGGCTGGACTGGAGGAGCCATCGCCAGTGCCGATTGCAGCCACCGGCACGTCGATGCTCGCGAAGTGATAAGAGCCAGCGCCGACTTCAACGACGGCGTAGTCACCGTCGATGGACGCCGACACGACCCCTTCTCGCTGACTGAGTGCCATGCCCGACTCGCGGACATTGTCCAGGGAGGAGGCTGGGATGCTGACCCTCGCCTTCGTGTTAACCGGCACAGTGACGTCGACCTTGAAGGGCCGGGTTGCGACCGCTGGTCGACGCCACGCCACTTCGATGGCCCCATGGGGAGTCGGCACCCGTCCCGATGCGTAGCTCAATGCTTGCAGCGGCACGGTGACATCGAACGAGGCGTATCCCGGGGCCGTCGGGATGACACCGAGCATCGTCTGCTGGATCGCGACGAGCACGTTCGAGCCGAAGCCGTGTGAACGGCTATCGCCGTTGCCGAGTAGCGAGGCAAGCGGCGGGGTGAGGACATCTTGGTCCTGAGGGTTCCACATCTCCCAAGTGAACGTTCCGCCCTGGGCCAGGATGTTGGCCCAGCCGGGCTCTGACGCGTCCGTCAAGATATGCAGGATGTCGCTGTACCGACCGGTAATCCGCAGCGCGTCGAGGACATCGGCGGCACTGACGACTGGCGGGGAGAAGGGCATGCTTAGGATGTAATTGCTCACTGTCGTGATGTCGGACGGTGGAGCAACCCCGAACTGCAGGGCCAGTGCGTTGTCGACCTGCGGCGAGACCGCGCCAGAGCACGTGCACAGATTGTCGTTTGGCGCAACCGGTCTGCCCGCTGCGTCCAGTCCGTCGGTGTAGTAACCCGCCGGCAGCAGGAGGTGGGTGTTGATGGCGATCGCCAGCTCGTAGGCTCGCTCCCGCTGTTTCGCCACCTCGGCTGACGGACGGCCGAGGGCGTCCGCCATGTCGGCGACCCGGTTGAACACGTTGTATGCCAGAAGGTTGAGCTGCGTGTCGGTTGGGAACTGTGGGACGTCAGCTGGACCAGGGATGGTCCCGATGAGACTGTTGGAGCCGATGTTGTTCCAGAAGAAGTCCGATACCTTGACCACCACGGGGTACAGCTCTGTGAGTAACGCTCTGTCGCCGGTGTGGATCCAGTACTGCCAAACCCACTCGGGGTAGTACGCAGTCCCCTGGGGGATCTCCTGAGCCCCTAGCGCCGTCGGATAGATCTTGTTGATGGCACCGTTCGGCCAGAAGCGAGCCTGCGATTGGGCGAACTCGAGTAGGTCCTTCCTGGTCAGATTAGTCTCGCCGAAAGCATCCATGGCCGTCTCCGACTCGTTCGCTCCGTCCCCGAGCCACGGGCCCTTCTCCCGCGTGGGGGTGTCGACGAACTGCTCCTGCATCGTGAACAACGCCGAGTGGCGGCCGAGGTCGAACACCGCGTCCACCGTCTTGTTCGAAGATGTGAACGTTCCGGCGTTCTCGTCGGGGACAGCATCGTGTCGGGCGAGGACGACGATGTCCTTCGCGGTGAGAGCCTCGCCTGGGTTGTCGATCTGGAGGTACCGGAAACCGAGGTAGTCGAACGGGCGGAAGGTCTCGGGACCGCCACCCCGCTCGATATAGGAGTAACTCATGTTCGTGTGCTGTGTCCCCATCGTGGTCGAGACGTCGCCTGACCGGTCGAGGAGGTACCCGGCGTGCATCGTCACCCGCCGGCCGCGCAACCCGTGACTGAAGGTGACAGAAGGGATAGCGGCGTAGACCTTCCCGAAATCGGCTACGACGGCGCCAGATGCGAGGCGTGACACGGAGACGGCATGAACCGGCTCGTAGACGATGCGGGTTCGCACGGACACCAGATGAGTCCAGGGTGCCGTGGGATGAGGACCGATCACGAATGCCGGCTGCCACCCGAAGGCCCGGTAGCCGGCCTTGTCCCAGCCGGTCGGCTCGGCTGGGCCGTTGATGTTCTCGGTGTAGTCGACCGGGTCACCCTCCTCGTCGCGCTGGACGCCCGGCAGCCACGCTCCCGGCAAGACTTTCCACGTGCCATCAGTGGTGATCACGTTGACCGTGCCGTCGGCGTGAAGCACCGTGATGCGGGCGATGACGCCCGGCGTGCCCTCCGGTCGGCCCTTGCCGGGGCCCTGCCAGTTGTAGATGATCCCGAAGGCGTTGGCTTTTCCCGCCTTGAGGAGATGGGTGACGTCGGTCGTCTCGTAGTACTGCGAGTCCGGGTACGCGTACGCCTCGCCCTTGGCGGCCATCGACCCGTTCACATAGAGCTCGTACTGCTGGTCGGCTGACACATACGCTCGGGCCCGGACGATAGGAGAGCCGCCGAGCTTCGCCTCCTTCCGGACGTAGCTGTACTCATCCTTGTTGGCCCAGACACCGGTGGTGTTCTGGACGTTGAACGATTGTGGCGTGTCCAACACCTCGACAGTGGGTCGCTTGATCCAGTCCGCGTGCCAGTCGCCGTCATTCAAGCCAGTGTCGAATGTCCCGGCACGCGCCAGCGGCCCGCCAACTCCCGAGCCGTCCCAGGTCTGAACCGTCCATCGGTAGGTAGTGTCTGGCACCAGGGAGCGTCCCCCATACGGCACGAATGCTTGCGTCGCGGACACGATCTTGCCGCTGTCCCAGACTGCCGGTGCCGCTCCGCGTGTCGGGCCGCCGAGAGTGGGACGGGAGACCACGATGCGGTACGCGCTCTGGACCGCGTCACGCCGACTGTCGCCGACGTGCCATCCGAAGTACACGTCGGTTAGCCCAATGCCTACGGGCGCCACCAGGTCGTCTACGGTCAATGCCAGCGGAGCCCCGGGACCGCCGGACGAAGCACCGGCCGTGCCGCCGGACAGGATCGGCACCAACACCGACATGGCCATGATGACCACGACCAGTACGGCCCGGCCTCGACACCCCATCCGCATCGGCGGAGTATCGCATAGTGTCGAGGGCTCAGCTCAGTGGGCTGAGGTTTATTGTGTCCTCAGCTCCGCCAGCTGAGTTGGTGACTGTTCTCAGCTTCTACGGCTGAGGACCGATCCCTTTCGATGAACGCAGAGGGTGCCCCGGACCGGTTCGGGGCAGAACGGGCACGTGGGACGAGTGTGGCCACCAGATGTGTCGGTGGCTATCGCCCGACAACCCTGAGTACGCGACTCCGCCCGGTCCTAATCGGCCGGGCGGAGTGTATTGCGCCAAACGAGTGGGGACTCAGACGGTGACCAGGTCCCGGTGGTCTGTTGTGGCTGCGTTATCAAGGATCTCTTCGGTGTCGTCGGTCTTCCGAGCATGAAGGAATCCGAGCACGACCAGTACCGCCATCAACGCAGCGAGTACGAACGAGGCAATCGCAGCCCACAGAGCGATGGCGGCGAACACGCTGAAACCGTACGCTTCGAGCAACAGTCCCCGGAGTGTCGTTCCCTGGAACACGGTCTGCACCTTGGCCTCTGCCGCCGTGTAGGCCGCTGAACCTTTGGGCAACGCCATGGCTGCACTGGAGAGTTGGGAGTAGGTCTTTCCTCCGCCGATCTCCTGGAGGTGCACGGCGATGAAGTCGTTTGCGTATACCTCAGCCTGCTGACCAGTGGTCAACTCCTGACCAGCAAACTTCGAGACTGTCCCCACCATCGACGGGGTGATCTCCGACCCAGCCAGTGGATGAGCAAAAGCCGCCGCAGCCGGAAACACAATCTGTTGCTGGGCCAGCTGGTTGTGCACATTGTTGTTGGCGAAGCTGTAACCGACCATAAGCAGTGATCCGGCTACCACCAAGGCCACCACCATCAGCGCACCTACGCCGCTGACCAAAACGTCAAAGAGCCTTCGTTGCATAGGTCTTTCTCCTTAGCTCGCGCCCGACGCGTTCACGAAAGGCTTCTACGCCAAGTGTCGACGTTGGACAACCTTCTCGTTAGGGGCGAAAGGCCCTAACTCCTGCTATTTGCCCCGAAAGCTCTTTCCGGGGCAAAGAACGACCTGACCCGTGAACTGTCCCACCCCTCTACGGAGGTGGCTCGGGCACAAGCGGAACACCACATCCTCTGCCACTATTTGCCCACCCAGGACGTGGTACCGAAGTCGAACGTCATCGGACGGCCGGACCTCAGCTCCGTTAGCTGAGACCCGCAAGCCCTCAGCCTACGAGGCTGAGGGAGATCCAGTTTTGGCTGACAGGGGACAGCCATGTCCGAGAGGATGGTTATCGGAAACCAAGCACGGAAAAATAGGGACCGAACTACTCCGCAGCTCGGAGTTCGTTGCCCGTGTTGCAGCAGGCGCTACGCCATGCCGGCACCACGGAGACTGCATTGGCCACAAGGAGCAACGCCGGAATGGTCAACAAGATCATCCAAAGTGGAGTTACTGATGAAGCATCCACTCCGACCGAATTGGCAAAGAACGCCCAGCCCCATCGCCCAACGGCCATTCCCAGAGGTAAACCGATAACAAGCGTAACGATGGCCAACGTCGAAGTTTGCCAGCTGACAATAGCCATCACCTGCCGGCGAAGCATTCCAAGGGACTTGAGAATGGCGAGGTCTCGCCTTCTTCTCCGAGTGAAGAGGGCAACGAGCTGAATAAGCAGAGCCACCCCAACCATTGCCAGCAATCCAGCTAGGACAAGCGGGACCCGCACGACTCGGACAAGATCGGAAATATCCGAAGGTCTGTCGTCCATCAGAAAACACGTTGACTGATCGACCGTTCGACAATATCCGGCGAGTGAGCGCCCGGTCGCTGTCAGATCTTGATCGTGGTGCGCGCCCGAGGCGAATCGCATAAGTGCGATCTGAGGAGCTGTTCCCTCAGGAGCAGGGAGTGATGCCGCGGTGAGAAGAGCGCCCTGACCTAGATCCGTTGCGGTGAAGCTCCCAAGTCCAAAGTGAGGAAATACCGCTCTCCCGACGATGGTCATGGCGGATCGCTTTCCTGCAGCGATCACGCTCGTCCGGTCTCCGATGTGCAATCCGAGTTCCCGCAAAGTTGAGGTTCCAAGGGCAATCTCACCCTTCGTGCGTGGGGCTCTTCCGTCGAGCATTCCCGGGGCCAGCAGTGGGCCGACTCGAGAAGCGACTCCAATCGCGGGGACGACCCTGCCGCCGACATCAACGCTGCCATGAACTCCAAATGTCAGCGCCGTCAGCCCTGGCCGATGGGCCAGGCCGCTCTGGACACTGCCGGGAATCTGGGCGAATTGGACGTCGACCGCCGCATCCCAGGTCTGACCGTAAAGTTCTGGGGTGTGAACGAGGTGTAGAAAATTTGCCCCGAAGGTTAGCGTTGCGATCACGGTGGCCAAAGACAGCGCTGCACCAATGATCCCGCTGCGCACCGGGACCGCTTGGCGGCCTTGCCCAGAGGTGAGCCCTCCTCGGATCCCGAGTGAGGCGACGAGAGGAATCGCACCTCCCTCGAGAGACCGCGCTAGTGCTGTCTGGCTGGCACCACCCTTGAGGCCACTGACACGGGCGCGTTCATTTGCGCCTGTTAGCCGCCACACAGGCCATGTCACAATGGCCGCGATCAACGCGACGATGGCAACAACTCCTATGCCGACGACCGGAAGGTCAACCCTGAAGCCAGGAAATGGCTCGGCAAGGCGTGCTGGACCGATTGGAGTGAGTGGCGAAGCCAGTACTGCGAACACTGCCGCGAGCAGCCCACCCACGAGCACTACAAGGCTGGCCTCAACAACACCCGCAAGTGCAAATTGCACTCGAGTCATTCCCATCGCCCTGAGGGATGGATAGTCGGCGGCCCCCACGAACAGCTGCCGCACGACCAACTGCGCCACAATCAGCAGCGTCGTCAAGCCGGCGATAAGTCCGAAGAGGGCAAGAGCTATTGCCTCCGGCCGGATCGCTTGCTCCACTCCGGCTGCCTGCTGACTCTCATCGGCGACAAATACGCTTCCACCTGCGGACGGAAACTTCTGAGCCAGGCGCTGCACGGTACGCGCAAAGGCCACTCGTGAGGTGCCCGGCTTCAGCCGCACATAAGTGCCGTCGAATGCTTGATAGCGACGCCAGTCTGTGCCCAAGTCGTACAGAAGCGACGGTGACGCATAGATATTGCCGAACTGATCAGAGTCAGTGGTTGGCACAATATTGGATCGAGTGGCGACGATTCCAACCACGTGCTCCTTCAGTCTTCGCACCGGGTTTGTGGGTGATGGACCATTGCCAGACACGGCCCCCAGGCTGAGAACGGATCCAGCACGAACATGAAGGTGTTGGGCAGCGATGACGTCCACTGCCACCTCGTCGCTCCGTCCCATCATCGGAAGGCGACCTTCCAAGATCTTCGGTCGATCAAGGCGGTGCAGGTACTCGCCGTCAATGGGGGCACCGACTGTGGCGTCGCCATCGAGCCGTCCATTTGGAAGGATCGGTAGGGCATCGATCCCTACCACGGGGGCGGCACTCAACACACCGGGTAGGCGTCCCACGGCCGCGTCGTAACCCCCGAGGCCGGATCCCTGCGGAGCGATCAACATGTCAGACGGATTCGACCATTTGAGAAATCTGGGATAGGCACTTTCCGTCCGTCTTGCACCGGCAAAGGCCGTCAGCACGACGCCTCCAGCAAGGGAAACGACAACCGCAACCAGTACCCAGCCGCGCCAGCGCCGGCGAAGATCGTGCAGCACGAGTATGTATCCGGCAGTCATTTCTAGGACCCCTGACTGTGCTTGCGCAAAGGAGAGTCCGAAACCCGAATTGCAACGCGATTGGCCCGTCTAATCAAATATCCGAATTGAGCGCAGCCGATGTCTGCCCAGCCCACTCTCACCAATTGCCTCCCGCAAAACGGCGCTCAGATCCAACACGGCCGAGCCACGAGAGGTGGACTATACAGGCGGCGTAGCCGTCCCAGGATTCAGAGGTAACAGCGGCATATGGGACTGGGCCCACGAGCTCAAGACCTCCAGATTGGCCCTCCAATTGGCCCAACCAGCTCATAACATCACTCTACGGTCCCAATTTGGTCACGCCAGGGGTGGAGTCTTGTTTTGAGAGGTGGTGGTGGCACTACCGACCGGCCGAGACTGACCCTCAAGATCAGGACCACCGCCTGCCCCTTCGGCCAGCGTTCTCTTGCGGTTCGAACCTCAGCTCCGCAGGCTGAAGTCCTTCATTCAGCTCGGAGACCGAGAAGCCCTCGATCGAGGAGACTCGCCTAAAGCACGGCGAATCATAGGTATCGCTTGAGGTGGAAGGTCGTCGTCCGGGAAGTACTCCTCATAGAGCGCCAGTGCATCGTCGACGGAGGTGATTTGGCACTTTCCGAGGAGAAATCCGATGGCAGTCTCACTTTCCATCCGCTACTCGCCCGCAATGTCACAGCCAGCAAAGTGCGTTCGTCCGCCACGATCACCTCGACACTTCCCACCTTGCCGCCGGCACCCTCGTAACCGCGCCGCACCCCGGCACGTCACCACTCCCGTAGGGTGACAATTGATGCGGTTCACGGCTCGGGAGGAATTCTTCTCCACTGCATAGACCCTGATCCATTCACACGTGACGGACCCTCCAACTGGACGCTGAGGTCATATTCCGCACGGCAGCACCCCTTTGGCTGGCGATTCACACGACTTCGAGCTCTGACATGCCGTCGGAGATAGTTCTGGGCTCTGGATCGCCGCTCGTCACCGGTTCGCCACGCGTATTGGTGGCCCGCAGCGCAATCACGGCGGCGGCTACGAGGAAGATGCCGGAGGCCAGGAGGGCGAGATGGAAGCCGGAAGTGAGGGCCTCCGGCAGACGAACGTGGCTGGCCACCAGATGGCTTGTTCGGGAAGTGGCGATGGCGGAGAAGATCGCCAGTCCGAGGGCGGCACCCAGTTGGAATGACGCATTGACCAAGGATGCAGCCAGGCCGGCCTTGTCCGGGGGCACCCCGGCGTTGGCTGCGGTCTGGACGCCCACGAATACTGCTCCGAGCCCAAAGGCCATGATCACGAGGCCTGGCAGCAGATCGGAGAGATAGGAGCCATGAACGGTGATCTGTGAGAGCCAGAAGACGCCGCCAGCAGCGATCAGCGCACCCGCGACGATGATCGGACGGGTACCGATGCGGACGAAGAGTTTGGAGCAGATCCCGGCAGAGATGGCAACACAGATGGTGACCGGAACGTAGGCCGCGCCAGCCCTCGTTGGTGAGAAGTGAAGAATATTCTGCATGTAGAGAGTGATGAAGAAGAACATCGAATAGAAGCCAGCCATGGCGATGATCTGGGTGACATCCGCTGCCGCCAGTCCCTTGATGCGGAAGATCGACAGTGGGACGAGCGGGTTGGCGTGTCTACGCTCATTGAGGACGAAGAGAACCAGCAACACCCCGACGCCGGCGAGTTCGGCGATCGTTCGGGCGGTGTTCCAGCCGACCTGAGGTGCCCTGATCAAGGCATAGATGGCTAGCAGCATGGCGCCGGTGACGAGAATGGCCCCGCCAGTGTCGAAGTGGGTCAGTTTCGCTCGTCTCTTGTCGTCGCCAACGAGCCGAAATGTCGAAATGAGAATGAGCAGTGCAATCGGCGGATTCACGAAGAACACCCATCGCCAGCCCGGACCCCCTGCCAACAACCCCCCAAGGAGGACGCCTACCCCGCTCGAGAGCCCGGCCAGGGCTCCCCATGCCCCGAGCGCCTTCAGGCGGTCAGTGCCCTCATTGAAGGTCGTCGTGAGGATCGAGAGCGCCGCTGGGGTCATCATGGCCGCCCCCAATCCCTGTACGAGACGGGCTCCGATCAACGTCCCCGAGTTCTGGGCCAGACCGCACGCCATCGACGCGAGGGCGAACACCACGGTGCCGGTGACCAGGACGCGGCGCCGCCCGAGCAGGTCAGCGGCACGTCCCCCCAGCAGTAGGAATCCGCCGTAGGTCAGCAGGTAGCCACTGAGCACCCACTGCAGGTTTTGCACTGAGAAATGCAGATCATGACGAATGGAGGGAAGGGCAACGTTCACGATCGATGTATCGACGAAATCCAAGAATCCAACGGCACACAGCAGAACCAGCGTGAGTTTGCCCCGGCGAGTGGCAAGGAACGACGGCGAAACTGTTGTTGTCGTCATGGGAGACCTCCGAAAACGGGTGAGAGAACAAGTTAGTTAACCAACTTAACCTAAGAAGGCGGAATTGTCTATACTCAAGTGAGATGACTGACTCAGAGATCAAAGGACTGTCAGATGCGCTCCAGCCGATGGGCAAGCGGCAACGGCTGGTGACCGCTGGCTCCCAGCTGTTCCATCAGCAGGGTGTCGAGGGGACGACGCTGGCCGATATTGCTCAAGCGGCCGACGTCCCTCTGGGCAACGTGTACTACTACTTCAAAACAAAGGACGCACTCGTCGAGGCGGTCCTCGAGGCCGCCGAACACGAACTCCAGATCCAGCTTGCTTCGCTCGATCGGCACCGGGGTCCGAAGGCCCGGCTCAAGGCGCTCGTTCGCAGCCTCACAGACCAGCGGGAATTGGTGGCCCAATACGGCTGCCCCATGGGATCCCTGTGCTCCGAGCTCGATAAGCGAACAGATGGTCTCGACCGGGCTGGGGCCAAGCTGTTCACCGTAATTCTCGATTGGGCCGAAGCGCAGTTTCGGTCAATGGGCAGAAGGGATGCTCGTGATCTGGCGGTCGGCCTACTCGCTGCATATCAGGGGATCTCCTTGCTGACCAATACGCTCCGAGACCCCGAGCTCATGAATCGAGAAGGACGTCGCCTCGATCGCTGGATCGACTCACTGGGTTGATCGACCGCTCCCCCTCATGACTCCTCAGCCGGTCGAGCTCTGACCGAGGTCTGCGGAACTCAGCCGAATGGCTGAGGCTGAGGTGATTGAAGCACTCTCTGAGTGCAAGGAGTCTCTAGGAGCGTGCGCTTGGCAGGCTGTTGGACCTCGCCAACCTCAAACCTACGGACTCGGTGGAAACCTCCGCCGGCCCCCTGCACCTCAGCCAGTTGAACTGAGGACCGATCGGTTACCGCAGCTGGATGAGCTGAGCACGATGACCCCTGAGCCGACCGAGCTGGCCCCTATGGGCTTCCTGGCTCCGTCCGGTCAGCTGTGAACCCGAGGGAGGAACGTCCGCAGCAAAGCTCTTGGACTACGACCCACTGCTTCAGACGGCAAGGCGCAGTTCTGGATGCCGCCGCGACGGGACGCCGCCGGCATCATCCCTCCTTCACCCGGCTTCCGGGCCAGTCGACGTTCGAGACGAGCTCGGGATGGTGGCCGGTGAACGCCGGCGCAGCTTTCCCATCATCACGCAGTGTGTACTCGAGCCACGCAGTGGCGTATCCGAGCTCACCCTCGGGACTGCCGCCGAAAGCCGCGTCCTGGTCAGAACTGTGATCAGCCGAATGACCACCCGATACAGCGATGATTCCTAGGGCGGCGCGACCGACAACACTGTGAAAGTCGGTTGCCTCAGTGGCCGGACTGGCGATGATCGAATCGATTGGGCCATGGGTGGATATGAAAAAGATGGGCTGGGTGACTCGTCCAGGATCTGCTTCACAGTCAGCCTTGACTGGGCAATCGGAATTCGGGAACGACCATTCAATGTTGGGCAGTGAAAACGTCATCACGGATGAGATCAAGCGAGCGTCCATGGTCGCAACCCGCACGGCTCCGGTGGCCCCTTGTGAATGCCCAACGGCCGCCACTTCATGGACATCCAAATGGTGGGTGAAGTCGTTGCCGGTCACTGCATTCGCCGCTACGAGATATCGAGCCCCTCCGGCGATCTCCCGACCACTTCCGGTGTTGGTCAGTGTGCTGGCGATGACCGTGAAGCCGTAGGAGGCAAAATGGTTCAATAGCGTGCTGTACATATGGGGAGTGGCGTTCGTCCCATTGCCCCACGTGACGATCGGACTCTTGAATCCAAGCCTGCTGTAGGACGAGGGTCGATACACGTCATAGGTGTCGCCGTTCTCGGTAACCACCATTGACGTCGTGGCATAGGGACCAGGGACGGCGAATTCCGACGATATCGGATGGGGATTGGCTGTCGTCGCCGATGCCCCGGAGATGGCAACCGACAACGCCAGAGTCACCATGGACAGTGCGGCACCGATCGCCGTACCTAGTCGCACTCGCTGCTCCTCTCGTTCCGGTGGCTGAACTGCAGAGCAGGCCAGGGCGGTGATCAGTCAGGTGAATTTGCAACTTAACTCGCGACAGAGGTTGGCGCTGATCGCCCAAACAAGCTTCGGAACGCCAGCTGAGGTCTGACCTAGCGGGAGTCGAGGACAGAAACCCTCAGGTGAGAATTCAGCCCTAAAGGCTGAGGCAACGCCACTACCTGGGACCTGACTCGGTGGTGCGTCAGCAAGTGAGGCGAGCGGCGGCGCTAGGGCCGGAGATTCTCCAGATCCTTCAGCAGACTCGGGTGCGACGGCTGCCAACCCAGCATCTCTTGTGTGTAGGCGCTCGACGAGGGCTGGTCGGTGGCGAAGATCGGTCCGAGCGGACCGTAGGTCTCCTGTGGCACGGACTCGACCGGAAGTTCGAGGCACCGACCAATGACGGTGGCGATGTCGAAGACCGCATCCCCCTCGTCTGCCACGGCGTGCCACGAAGTACCAGCCGGAGCCTGTTCGAGGGCCAGGCGAAAGAGCACGGCGGCGTCGAGGGCGTGCACCGCTGGCCAACGCTGAGTGCCGTCGCCGGCATACCCTGAGACGCCCGTGCGGCGAGCGATCTGCGCCAGCATGCCCGCGAAGCCACCTGTACCGTGGTTATGGACGGTCCGTGGTAGACGCACCGCACTGGCTCGCACACCGCGTGCGGCCAACGCAAGTACCTCGTTGACGGATCGACCTCGGCCGCCCACCGGGCCCTCCAGGGGGAGCGGGTCCTCCTCAGTGGAGATCCGACCCGCCACTGGTGGCGTCCCAGAGCATGTGACCAAGGGACGATCACTGCCGACCAGGGCCTCGCCCATGATGGCCAAGGCAGCGTTTTCCTGAGCTACCACCTTGGCCAGTGCATCAGCACTCGAGAAGTCCGCTCCAAAGGCCAGATGGACGACACCGTCGGCTTGTGCGGCACCGGTGCGAAGGGCCTCCAGATCGGCAAGATCGCCCCGATGAGGGACGGCGCCAGTTGACGTGAGCGCCTCGGCGGACCTGTCGGAGCGAGCGAGACCGAGCACGCTGTGGCCATGGCCGAGGAGTTCGGCGACGACAGCAGACCCGATCAGGCCAGTGCCGCCCGTGATGAAGACCTTCATGGATCCCTCCCTGTATTTGATAGGACTCTTGTCTCATCACCGTAGCAAAGTGATGGAACTCTTGTCCCATCGATAGAATGAACCCCATGGCTCGCTGGGAACCAGGCGCGCGAGAGCGACTCGTCTTGGCTGCCGTCGATCTCTTCACCGAACAGGGCTACGACGCCACAACCGTGACAGAGATCGCCGCTCGGGCAGGGGTGACCAAGAGCACGTTCTTCCGTTATTTCCCCGACAAACGCGACATCTTGGTGGCGGGACAAGAGACGCTCAGCGACCTGCTTGCCACAGGCATCGCCGCCGCTCCGGCGGGAGCAAGCCCGCTCGAGGCCGTAGCCAGCGGCCTTGAGTGCGTCTCGAGCGCCATGGGTCCCATGAATCGAGATCTTGGCCCCCGCATGAAGGCGGCCGTGGCCGCCAATGCGGAGCTCCAAGAGCGAGATGCACTCAAGAGGGTGGGCCTGGCCGCAGCGATGACTACGGCCCTTGCCGAGCGCGGTGTCCCGGACTCGACGGCCCATCTCGCCAGCGAGATGGGAGTCCTGGCGTTCAAACAGGGCTTCGCCGAGTGGTGCGACGCCGATGATCAGGCCGATCACGACCTTGCTCACTACACCCTCTCTGCCCTGAACGAGCTCCGGGCCGCGGCGACATCACTGGGCTGACATCAACCCTGGCATGAGCCATCTGTGCACGGCAACCGCCAGCGGCTGACGTGCCTGCCCCACTCCGCCGCTCACGTTCACTTGCTCATCCAGGTCTGCAGGCTCAGCTCTAACGGCCGAGGAGGGTACACAAAACTCCCGTGAACGACGCGGGCCCCTGTACGCAGAGGCCCGGCCGAGGCTTCCGGACGCGAAGGGCGTCAGATTGGAACGATCCCGGAATTGTCCCTGTCAAGCCACCGCGCGCCGGAACACGCCAGTAGCCCACGTTACGACGACGAGGCATAGCGGAATGAGCACGGCAAACGCTTGCCAGACCGCCGGGTTGGAATAGGCGCCAGCAGACAGGGCCCTGGCCCCTTGGACAGCGTAGAAGAGAGGGTTGAAGTGCGCCAGGATCCGCATCCAGGCCGGCCCCAGGGAGATAGGCAAGAGCACGCCTCCCAGGAGAAGCACGGGAAGGTTCAGACCGTTGATGATGGCTGCGAAGCTGCTGATCTCCTTGGTCACGAGGGCGGTGGCCACGGAGAAGGCCGACATGGTGAC
Source organism: uncultured Acidimicrobiaceae bacterium (assembly GCA_963737625.1). GTDB lineage: Bacteria > Actinomycetota > Acidimicrobiia > Acidimicrobiales > RAAP-2 > Bog-756. The sequence goes on along the minus strand of CAVTTK010000003.1, from coordinate 259,513 downwards.
CATCAGAAGGCCGAGCAGGATGATGAGGACGGCCAGCCCTCCCCAGTCGATCGAGAAACCGAAACCCGTCGCTGCAGCCACGACCACGGCGTCGAAGGCGAACATCATCAACATTCCCGACAGGAGTGGCCCCATCAGAATGGCAAAGCGGCTCGCCGGCGTGACGCGGAGGCGCTCGATGACGCCGGACTGGAGTTCGAAGATCGTGCCGAATCCGCCGGACATGCCGCTGGCGAAGGCCAGGAGAGCGAGGATTCCGGGCAGGAAGAGGTCGATGACACTGGCCGAGGACGTGTCCGGGCCGGAGAAGTGCTTGAGCAGTGGAGTGAACAGGACCAGATAGAGCAACGGGGTGGAGAAACCGACGAACAGCCACACCGGATTGCGCAGCATCTGGATGGTGTAGCGGTGAAAGAGGAGCCCTGTATCGCGAGCGAGCTTCATGCCGCCTCGTCCGTTCCCTCGGCCGCGACCGGGTCCGCAGCGGTGTCCCGTAGCGATCGCCCTGTCTGACGGAGAAAGACGTCGTCAAGGGTGGGCTCCGACAGGTTCATCGACCGGACGCCGACCGAGCTTTGATCGAGGATGCGGAGCAGTTGAGGTAACGCCGTGCCGCCATCTTGTACGTAGAGACGGATCTGGTCGCCGGCGGCGGAGATCTCCCGGACAAAGGGTTCTGACTCGAGGAGGCCGACCCCGATCGCCGTGTTCTCCTCGTCCTTCAGGGTGATGACGACGGCATCACCGGCCACGCGCTGTTTGAGGTCACGTGGCGTTCCTCCGATGACGATGCGCCCATGGTCGACGATTACGAGTCGGTCGCACAGCACGTCGGCCTCCTCGAGGTAGTGGGTGGTCAAGACGATGGTTGTTTCCTGCTCACGTAGTGCTTGGAGGTGGCCCCACAGGTTCGCCCGATTCTGGGGATCGAGCCCCGTGGTCGGCTCATCGAGAAAGAGGACCGACGGCTGGTGGACGATACCCAACGCGACGTCCAACCGTCGCTGTTGACCTCCCGAGTAGGTCTTCACCCGCCGGTCGATGAAACCGGACAGGTCGAGGATGCCCGCCAGCTCGTCGATCCGTGGACGAAGCTCGGCCAGGCCCACGCCGTAGAGTCGACCTTGGAGGAGAAGGTTCTCCCTTCCGGTGGCCAGTTCGTCCGCTCCACCCAACTGACTCACATAGCCGATGTTCTGCCGAACCTTCTTGGGCTGCCGACCGACGTCGAATCCGGCCACCGTGGCAGTCCCCCCGCCTATCGGGAGCAATGTCGTCAGCATGCGCATCGTGGTCGTTTTGCCCGCACCATTGGGTCCGAGGAGGCCGAAGATCTCTCCGGGTGCGACGTCGAGACTCACCCCGCGCACTGCGTCAACGGTGCTCGAACGGGAAGTGAAGCTCTTGGAGAGATGGTCGGTGACGATGGCGAAGGAACCGTCGGTCATGGCTTGTCTCATTTCGGTCGTCGGAGTTGGTCGGTGGAAGACGTCGGTTCGATTGACGGTGGGAGGGCGACGGGCTCGGCTCCTGGCTCGTGAACACTCCGCCACCAGTCGACGCCGCCCAGGGCCCCCGATTCGATGTCGCTGGCCAGCAGCTGAACGAAGTCGAGTTCGGCCTCGAGCAGGGCGATGCGAAACTCACCCTCGATGGAGAAGATGCGCGGGAGCCCGATCTTCTCGGTGATGCCATCGGACGCCCGTGCCTGAGCGATCTCCGTCTCCAGACGCAAGGCGCGCTCCCTCAGGAGACCGACGACGTCGGCCGGTGGCAGCGCGGGGAGGAACGAAAGCGCCGCTTCGAAAGCGGGGTATTCCTTGACCGGAGTCGCAACCAGGTCGGTGAGCCAGTCATGGGCCTCCACCCGGCCCGGGTCAGTCAGTTCATACACGGTGCGCTCGGGCAGCCGACCTTCCCGCGCCGTCTCGAGGGGTGTGATCAGTCCCCTGCGCTCGAGTGAGGTCACGACGGCATACAACGACCCGTAGTTGAGGCGAACGCTCTCGTGCTTGTTGCGCTGACGAAGGGTGGTGGCCACCTCATAGGGATGCATCGGGCGCTCATACAGGCAGAGCAGCACGGCAAGAGCCAGTGGATTCGATCGATTGCGACCTGCCATGCTCACCATCCTCCAACGGGTACTCTAGATAGAGTATTCTGGACGATGGGCCGCCCCGCGTCAAGGTACGACGTCGGAAGAGGTCGCTGGGGGCGTCGTGAAGCGCACGATTCAGACGAGACCTGCAGCTGCCAAACCGGGTACGAACCGATCCTCGGCGACAGGCTGGTGACGGGGTCGGGCTTCGGACAACCCGTGACCTCAGCTCAACAGGCCGAGGCCGGTAATCGTGAGCTCGCAGCGGGCGGTATCCCCTGACCTGCCGCCAACGCTCCACCGTCACATGGTGGTCAGCCCTTTTAGGCTCAGCCGCTCGCCTTGGCCCTGCGCAGCGGAGCGCCATCGAGCCGTTCGTTCGGGACCTGTCGACCACACATGGCCAAGGCAAGCATCTCGGCAGTTCCTCGGAGGGGCGAGCCCGACCCGCAGTGCCAGTCGAGATCGCTGGCTTCCATCGTCCGATCCTCGATGTCCATCGTGAAGTGCTTGTGGATTCCCCCATGGGTCAGGTCGTCGAGTATCACCCAAAGACTGACGTCAAGGCTATGGATGACCGCATGATCGAGGGCGCCGTGGAGGCCGCCCCCGGGTGGGGTCCAATGGTGCAGCACGTCAGAGCGGAGGTCGGCCACCAGTCGTGCGGGTGGAAGGCCGGCGTCCCGGACGGCTATTGCGTTCGACAGCCGAGTGAAGTCGTATCCACAGCCCTCAAGCTCCGCCATGAACTCATCCTGCGAATACCGGGCCGGCATGGTCATATGAGCCACGACCTCGAGAACCCGCCAGCCGTCGCACAGCGATTCGGTGTTCCACACCGCGTCAGTGGCTTCGGAAAGCAGGTCGGCCAAGGCACAGAACTGCGCCGCTACCGCAGATTGAAGTTCAAGGTCCTCGGTCAATCTTCGCTCCCTGGTCTAGCCCTTCCTACGTGGTTCGGACGTTTCGATTCCGTGCGGTTCGGGGGCCCAGGCACAGCCGGACCTACCTCCGCTACGCGGCACCGTGCTTCACGTCGAACTGGTCAAGTGGTCAGGCGGCGCCGCTGAAGGCGCTCTCCATCGTGTCGAAGAAGGTCATCCACCCAGTCCCTGCCTGTTCATAGCCAGTGGCATCCATATTGCCTCCGAACTGATGGAACTTCATCTCCGTTTTGCCGTCGACGTCACGGAACTCAACGGTCAGTGGCTCAGAATCGGGACCCGGACGGTCTCGCATGGTCAGGACGAGACGCTCCGGGAACACCACCTCGATGAACTCTCCGCTCCAGTCGATGGTGGCCCCATCCGGGAGGACCATCATCGCCTTCCACGATCCGCCGACGCGAGCGTCGATCGAGCAACTGTCGAGCGGGACGTCAGCATCGTGACCACCGAACCAGTTGGCAAAGGATGCTGGTGTCGTCCAAGCCTTGAATACCACCTCTCGTGGAGCGTCGAAGATGCGAGTGATCGATATGCCCTCGGCGCCCGCTTCCATCGAGTTCTTCATAGTGTCCCTTTCGATCGTGGGCTTACTTGCCCTGAATGGCCCTGAGGTGTTCGTCGAGTGCGTCAAATCGGTCGTTCCATACCTTGCGTCTTTCACTGATCCAGTCGACCGCCACATCGAGACGTTCGGTCTCGAGGCGGCATGGTCGCGTCTGAGCCTCGCGCCGACGGGAGACGAGGCCGCAGTGCTCGAGGACCTTGATGTGCTTGGACACAGCTTGAAGGGTGAGATCGAATGGTTCAGCCAACTCGTTTACCGTCGCCTCGCCCCTCGAGAGGCGTATGACGATCGCCCGGCGGGTGGGGTCCGCCAGAGCATTGAACGTGGCATCGAGGTCCTGATCAACAAGGGTCACCGTGTCTTTACTCTACTCTACAGTTGATCAACTAGCAAGTTGAATAACTGGACCCGGCCTGAGCGGGGGAAAATCAACTGCTGCGCATCGGTCGGCTCAGCTGCTCGAGCTGAGGACCCGAGCCTGCCCTCCCGCAGCTGCCCGTAGCCGTTTGGGTGTTGGCCCTAGGCGGTCGTCGTTTCCCGCTCGTACGTGAGAAGCAAGACGCCCGTGGTGGTGGGTGTGCAGTCGGTTAGGCGCAACCGGATTGGCTCTCGATACTCCCGGAGCAGCCGCTTACCCGCACCGAGCACCAGCGGATGCAACATGATCCGATAGACGTCGACCAGGTCGTTGGCGATCAGCGACTGCACCAGCTCGCCACTGCCCAGGACGGTGATGAATCCTTCGCCCTCCCCCTTGATGCCTCGGATCGCCTCGACGATGTCGGCATCGATGACGTGACTGTTGGCCCAATCGAGGTCCTCCTGTCGAAGCGTCTTGGTCACGACGTACTTCGGCGTGGCATTGAGGCTCGCCGCTATGGGATTGTCGGCGGATTCGTGCGGCCAGTGCGCGGCCATATGTTCGTACGTCTTGCGGCCGAAAAGATAGGCGGCAGTCTGTCCGATGCCTTGCCCGGCGTGCTGCGCAAGTACGTCATCTCCGTAGGGTCCGCTCCACCCACCCAGGTCAAACCCACCCTCCCGATCTTCGTCGGGTCCGCCCAGGCCCTGCATGACACCATCGAGTGTGACGAACTCCACCACTCCCAGTTTTCGCATTCTTCCTCCTTACGATGGCTGCCCAACGGTCATTCGGATTTTCCACACGACGATGAGGGCCCTCGATGGCCGGGTGGCGTGGATCGACTCGTCCTGTCTTGGCAACCGTTCCGTCCTATGGACCTTGACAGGCGTCACCTTCGTCCTTGTGCCCAATTTCTTGCGAAATATCCGCCCTTGAATCGCAACGGTGGCTGGCCGTTCGTCGGATTAGCTCTCACTGTTCGCACTCTCACCCGCAACTTCATTTGCCTTGCCCTTCCTGGTGAAATAGCGGCCGATGGCGATGGATCCGATGATGCCCAGCACGATCGCAACTACGGGTAGCAGTTGGTCGTAGTTGTACGCAGTGCCGTAATCAGTCTTGCGGATGATCAGCGCGGTTCCGGTCGCCTGGACCAAAAACAATGTTGCCCATAGGTAGCTGGTGACGTACATACCCCTGCGGAAGTCGGGGTAGGCGTCCCACATCATGTCGAACGTGGACATCCCGTCGTGGGTGCCGTCCGTGCCGTAGCGCTGAGCAAAGTAGAACACAACTGGCTTGGATGGCAGAACGCATGATCCCAAGAAGACCAGACCGATCAGAGCAGTCGCCGCACAGTCCTTGTAGAGCAGGACTTTGGGGGTGGTACTGCCGACCAACGCGATGACGGCAGATAGGAAAGTGAATGTGAAAATTGCAGCCGAGGCTCCGCTGAACTTGCGAGCCCTGATCCAGATTGCAATGCCACCGAACACCGGAGCGATGCTGCCCAGCAGGTAGCTGACTACGTCACTGGCGCCCCGTCGTTGCGCAAAGTGGAACAGTGCAATACTCCCACCGATCTCAAGGACCGTGACGAGGAGGTTGAACGGAAGCCCCTTCTTGGCCGGATGCTCTCTGAGCCCGAGAGCAATCTGGTCGTGGACCGACGGCGCATTCGGTGCCATGGGTAAAGTCTATGTAGCCCTCTAAGGCCGACGTTTTGGGTGGCGAAACCAGCCTCGTAGCATGCGACAGAGGTCACCCGGGAACTCTGGACTGGTAGCAATCGATTGCGCAAGGGTTCTTGTCACGGGAGTTCGAGATGGATGCTGACGTCGTGTTTGACCGAGTCCGACGGATACCGGTCGGGTTCGTGACGACCTACGGTGCCTTGACGCCGAGTGCGCCGCGTCGTGCCGGGCAACTTCTGTCCCAGGCGCCATCCGGGATCCCTTGGTGGCGGGTGGTTCGTTCAGACGGCACCCTGGCCAAGGGGTCAGAGCAGCAGCGCCTATTGAAGGCCGAGGGTGTCCCCATGCGTGGCGCTCGAGTCATCATGAAGGAGGCATTCGTCCCGGCAGATATTCTCCTATAGGCAATTTGGGGTGTCGGTTCTCGGACGCGTTCGTTGCCTCACAGACGTTACAGTCGTCAGGTGGCTAGGACTGCCCGACGAGATGTGATCGGACTTCTGATCGAGAAGCAGGTCACCTATACCGACGTCGAGGCTGATGCCCTCATCGCTCAGGTGAAGAAGCTGGCCAAGGAGAGCGGTAGGACCGTGCGTGCGGAGGCCGAGCTGCTCCTGTCGAGGGACCGGGAGAGCCGGCTGCGGGATCTGAGGAACAAGATGGTGGGGGCGAGCGAGCTCTTGGCGGCCATCACCGTCGAAGTCGATGACCTTCGGGCCGAGTCAGGTGACGACGACGGGGAGCTGGCAGCCATCATGGCAGACGATGGCCGCCTCTTGTGGGCCTTTCACCAAAGTCCCAATGGGTGGTTCAACTCCGACGACAAAGCCTGGGGAGCCACCGGCGTCATCGGTTGCAACCGTCGTGCCGAGGCCGATCGATGGTGTCGAGGATCCCCCTGCCTGAGTCGGCTGGACGTACGACGCTTGCCTGGGTCGGTGGCGGAGCCAGGCAAGCGTTGACCAATGCCCACGCGCCCGCAAATCGCCAGATATGTAGCCCAGCTCGGCTAGGCGTAGGTGCGAATCAGGGCGAGAACCCTGACCGCATCGGGGCCATCACCACTCAGCGAAGTGGTCGAGGGGTCCACTCGTCGGGCAGCCACCTCACACAGTTCGGTGGCGGGGCCGGAAATGGTCGTGACGGCGGGCTCATCGGGCATGAAGTCCCATCGCTCACCTGATGGTGCGGTCAGGCGGAGCGCCACGGGCCCCGACATGGTTTCACCCGCGAGGTCGAAGGCATAGGGAAGGGTGCGCCAGGCCAACCGAGAAATGAGCCTGAGCCGGTCCGTGTCGGCGAGCATGACCCCGACCGCGGCAGCAATATCGCCAGTGTGAATCCAGGTCTCTGACAGCCTGGTCGTGGCCAGGGTCCGAGCGGAGAGGTCACCTGCCACCCATCGAACTCGTGCGGACAGGTCCATGTCGCCCAGGAGGCCCGTGAGTTGGTCAGCAGCGGAAATCCACCTCGCCAGAAGCTCGGACGATGCGGCCCCACGGTCCCGGTCGACCATAAGGGCCACGCTCTCGTCCACGGATGCCCCGCCGCCCCATCCCGTGACGCTGGTGTCGTCTCCCGTGGGAAGGATCCCTCGCAGGCTCGCCACGGCCATCTCGTCTGATTGGGCCAGGTGGAGCACCACATCGGCGATGTTCCATCCCTCGCACCGGGTGGGCGTCTCCCAGTCTCCGGGGGCCAGGCCGACCAGTAGAGACTTCGTTTCTACCTGCTGTTCGGCCAGGGCAGTGACGGCTGGGTCCATGCCGACCGAGGATAGATGGAGCGTAGCGACGGCACACGTGCTCGCCCAGGACTGGCGAACATCAATCGGAGGTTGCCCCGGAGTTCACGGGGGCGTTAGGTGATCTGCGACCACCTGCGGCGAACGGAAGCGTCTTCATTCAGGAACGTTTCAGATCTGGCGGTGTCTGCCGAGTTGCGGGTGGCCCGAGATCGTTCGGGACAGCGTCGATCGCCTGGCGGACACGGGCCAGGGTGTCGAGGAATTCGTCGAGCTCCTTAGCGGAGAATTCGGCCAACACCGCCGTTGTGACCTGGACCACCTCGGGCAACAACTCATTGAGAACGACCTGGGCCGGAGGGGTGACGTCGACGAGGACTCGACGGCGGTCGTCGGGATCCGTGAGGCGCCGGATGTGGCCGTTGCGTTCCAGCGTGTCGAGGACGCTGGTCATGGTGCCGGTTGTGATGTGCATTTGAGCACCAACCGTGCCGGTGGGTATCGGCCCCCCGTTTCCTTCGATGATGGCCAGGGCGTTGAGGGCCGCATGGGACAGGCCATGACGGCGTGCCACCGATGCGACCAGTGCCTCGGCCAGACCACCGACATCTTCGAGTTCTCGGAAGACCCGGGCGGACCTCCATGAGGCACCAGGGAACTCCTTCTCGAATGCCGCTGGAGCGGGCAGGTCAGTCGAGGCAGCGCCCTTCTGGGCGCCGCCTCGACTGTTGCGCGGGGATGGGCTCAGCTCACCCTCCTACGGCGAATTCGATCCGAGGGGCGCCCTTTACCCCGGCCTGGCCCATGCCCTCGCGCAGCTCGTTGCTTCCGGCAAAGGACTGAGCCTGCTCAAGCGTGGGGAAGCGGTGAATGATGAACACATCCTGCTTGTCCGCCGGGTCGACCATCACTTCATCTCCGGTGCAGCCATGCTCCTTGCGAAGTCCGTCCAAGCTGTCGTAGACCGACCGCCATGCGGCGTAATCCTCTACCTGGTGCCTGACCAGCAGCGTTGCCTGTGGCATGGTTACTACCTCTTTCCCTTGAGGGCCTGTTACTTGAGACCCATTAGCTTGCTATCAAGATAATCTAACGGGCCAAAATGTCAAGTGAATGATTCGGAGCTCGGGTGCGCCAGTGCCGAAGGCTGCCACCCGCGGGTCGGACGGGGCTCCGATTCAGCGGTGCGCGGTGTATCCGCCGTCGATCGTGAAGGTCTGGCCGGTGACGAACGCCGCGTCGTCGGACAGGAGGTAGGCGACGGCGGTGGCAATCTCTTCGGGATAGCCGAGCCGGCCGACGAGGTGGCCCGCGGTGATCGACGCCAGGGTGTCGCCGTGTGGGCCGCCGAGCTCTTCCTGGAGATCGGCGGTCGACGACGACGCCGGGCGCGACGGCATTGACACGAATGTTCCGGTCGGCGTACGCCGTGGCTACATAGCGGGTGAGGGCCACGACACCGGCCTTGCTGGTGCCGTAGGCGGCGAGTGAGCGACTGCCGTAGGTCGCAGCGACAGACGCGGTGTTGACGATCGATCCGCCGCCGCGTTCCAGCATCGCGGGAATGGCGAAGCGACAGCCGAGCATGACGCCGTCCAGGTTGACGCGCATCGAGGTGTGCCAGGTCTCGAGTCGCATGGTGACGACGTCTTGGTCGGTGCGGCTGAGGTTGATCGCTGCAGCATTGTTGTGAAGAAAATCGAGTCCACCGTATGCGGTGACCGTGTCGGCGACCATGCGCTCGACCGCGTCGGGTTCGGCGACGTCGGTGGCTTGAGCGCGGGCGGTGCCTCCGTCGGTGCGGATCAACTCGACAGTCGCGGCAGCGGCTATTTCGTCGATGTCGGCGATGGTTACAGCAGCACCTTCAGCAGCGAGGTGGCGGGCGGTCGCTCGCCCGATACCCGAGCCTGCGCCCGTCACAATCGCAATCTTGCCGCGGAATCGCTCCATCCCCAGAGCTTCGCGCAGGTCCGAGTCGACGGTGGCACGTTCCGTTACTGTCAACGCTAAGCCAGTCCACCTTAGTGTCGACACCGACGCTGAACGGATCCTGCTCTCACACCAGAGATATCCAACTGCGATGACGAATCTCGTGGGGGGGGTGCAGGCTGTTCAGGATACGATGGAGCCGTGAGACGTTGGAGGCCGAGCCGACCTGTCCTTATCGCCTTGGCGATTCTCCACATCGTCGTGACGGCAATCACACTGCGGGATCTCAGCCAGCGCAGTGATGCCCAGGTTCGAGGACCTCGCTGGTTCTGGCGGGTGGCCGCCCCCCTTCAGATGGGAAACTCGGCGGTCTACTGGCTGGTGGGCCGAAAGAATGGCACCTGATCAACTAGCCATTCTGTGAACCTGCCCCACACCTAGAGGGGCGATCACTCCCCACTTGGGAACCACCCTCCCGGCAGAAGCAGATCTGGTCCGATGCTGTCACCAGACGGGGGAGGAGCGTTTCCGATCGGCATCAGGCTATTACCATGGCCGTGAGTTCATGTACGCCATCGATTACGTCATCTACGGCCTGTGGATCGTCTTCTGGTTGGCATGGCTGATAGCGGCCTTGACTGCCAAACGGGCGGCTCAGTCACGAGTGGGACAGTTCGTCGGCTTGAGGCTCGCCACATTCGTCATCGCGTATGTGGTCATTCGCTTCGGTGTTCTGAAAGGTCACCATGCCATCGAGAGCAGTCCCGTTCTCCAGGGCATCGGACTGGTGCTGTTCGTGATGGGATTAGGGCTGGCCGTGTGGGCTCGAGTGCATCTGGGGCGGAACTGGGGCACCCCAATGTCCGAGAAGATTGATGCAGAATTAGTCACCACCGGTCCTTACCACTACATCCGGAACCCCATCTACTCCGGAATCATCCTCGCCGCTATCGGGACATCAGTAGCCATTAGCTGGTACTGGCTCGTCGCCGTCGTCTTGATGGGCGCCTATTTCGTCTATAGCGCGAACGTCGAGGAGCAAACGATGCAGCACCTCTTTCCCAACACCTATCCGGAATACAAGCACTCAACCAAGAAGCTGATCCCCTTCATATTCTGAGCGGGCCTGGTTGCGGCCGAAGACGACGGAAACGCTGCCGGAACTACCCCACCGAGGTGAGGGCAGGTCGCCTCGTTGCGACATCCATGCGATGCATGTCAAATAGTGCCTATGGAAGTAGACCAGTCCGACCCGACATTCCGACGGCCCTGGGCGATGCTCGCCGCCGCCCTTACCGCGGCCCACCACGGCTTTGAGTTGTCAAGCGGCATCGGGCTCGTTGGGCAGCCCGAACTCGGTCTTGTCGGAGCTGGTGCCGTGTGGGCAACGCAGATTCCCAGCTGGATCGCCCTGGCCGCGAGAGGTGGCAAGCGCTGGGACAGGCTGCTTGCCGTGTGGTCTGGTGCAGCGCTCGGCGGTGCAGTTGTTCACTTCCTCATTTGGCCGTGGCGACGCGGTGTCCTCGGGATACCGATCCTCGCCGAGGCGGAGGGCCTTGGTGTCTCAAAGCTTCCTGCCTACAACACCCTCCTCTACGGCTGGGGAGCGGCCTCAGCCCTCTCGATTGCCCTCGAAGTGCCTCCGCGTGATCGGCGTTGGGCCCTGCTGGGCTTCGCGGCTCTGCCGCTGTTGCGCCATTCGGCCAAGCACCATTTTGCCTGGATCGTCGAACAAGCTGCCACAAGGCCAGCCTGGTGGAATCGGGGCCTCCAACACGACGGAGACCGTCCTGTCGTCACACCACCCGGGGTCCTGTCCGAAGGCGTCATCATTGGGGCACGGTCGTAGGTCCCGAGGCTAAGGATCCACTCCGAATGCGCGGCTAACGAACGTCGTCCCCGGAGTGGACCCGTAACTCGAAGGCGGTGGCTCCGGCCTGCCAGGTCATGTCGAGGTCCGATTCCGGCGGGTAGCGGTCGTCCATCTCAAGGATCAGCATCCCATGGGCGAATGACCACAATGCCTGTGCCAACGAAGGGTCACCGGTGACCACGAACCACGGATTTCCCGCCCACTCCTCCAATCCGGCCGGCAAACTCTCGCGGTCAAGGTTCCCGGAAGTGCAGAGCCGATATAGGTTCGAGTGGCTCAGGCCATACCGACGGTAGGCGGCAAGGAGGCCGACGATGAGTGTCGCCGCGGTGGAGTCGTGCAGGGCCTGATGAGAGACCTCACCGAAGTCGAACAGAGCGTCTTCTATGAGCGCCATCTCGACTGCCGATTTGCTTGGGAAATGTTTGTAGAGCGACGGCGCCTGCATGCCCATCTCATCGGCGATTCTCCGCATGGTCAGGGCGGTGGGCCCCTCAACTTCAAGAATGCGGCGAGCGGTGGCCACGATCTCAACCGCACGAGCGGTCCGGGCCGGCGGCAGAGCAGGGCGGGGAACCTCTCCAGCGAGGAGCCGAATCCCCGACGCGGTCGACGCGTTGTTCATCGAATCACCTCTGACTGTTCGAGGTTGGGCCCTGATCCGCACTTCGGTATCAATGCCACGGTCGAGCCACCATCACTGTTTGGTTCGCCACTCCGGCTAACTCCCCTTGGGTGAGAGGCGGAACACGGGATGATTGGACGAGATCCGTTGAAAATCACTTTCCGGAGAGTCGGCCGTCACCCCATCGAAGAAGACGCCGACTTCTGACTTCCACTTGCGAAGGTAGGCCCGAAGGACCGGCGACTTCTCGTTGTCGGGCAGTTCTTCCGCCGTCCGTTCGTCACGGTGCCGACCGAGGAGAAGGGCGAGCCTGCCGTCAGCGGCTCGGACGTTTCGGACCCACTGGCCGTTGCCACGGGCCGACACCAGATACTCGAGCCCATCATGTTCGAGCAGGTTTACCGGAGTCCGGCGTGGGTCCCCGCTCGTTCGTCCCCGAACCTCCAACACCCTGCTCCCCCAAACACTGATTCCTGCCTTCATCAGAATTGAGACCGCCGGATTGAGGATCTTCCTCGTCGCCAGTCCAGGTTTCCGGTAGTGCGGATGAGTCTCCATCGCTATCTCCTCTCTCGGTGCGCAGCCATCACGGCTAACGGTGTTAGCCATTATGGCTAATGCTGTTAGCCTTGTCAACCCACCGGGTTGTCTAGAGGGGGCATCGGCAACTCGACCCTCCAATGTTGTTCGAGTCAGCGGTGGTGAGTGGGACCAGATTTGGTATCATTCATGGGTGGATGCTTCCGTGCTGCTCCTAGAGGCTCGCCGCCGGAGTGGGCTCTCCCGGAGGAATCTCGCTCAACGCGGCGGGACCTCAGCCTCAACGCTGTCCGCCTATGAGTCAGGAGCGTCGGTCCCTTCGGTCTCCACGTTGGAGCGACTGCTCCGAGCCGCTGGGTTCGAGGCTGAAGTCAATCTGAGGCCATTGCCTCCGACCGACGAGAAAGAAACTGGGAGAGAACAGGGTGGCTTGACGTTCCGTATGTGACAGGCATTCTGAGCGAGTATCTCAGGCCTGACGACGAACGCATCCGCGAGCTGCTCGCCGTCCGCCAAGAATCCGCCCAGTTGTCGGATCCGTGAACCGTATGTACAGGGATCCACAGCCTGCTCACTAAGTCGTAGAGCACAGATGCCGACCTTCGCCTGCACAGCGGGGTTGCTGTCCGGCACTCGGCCGGTCGAACGGAGAGCCTGATGACCTCAGCCATGCAAGTTGAGAGGCAAACTGTGCGTTCCCTGAAGTACTGACTCTCGGGCAACGCTACATGTGGCCATCAGGGAACTGGCAGACGCATCAGCCGTTTGTGCTCACGAACTACCTGTCGATCCTTTTGGGCCAGCTCGGTTGCGCGCTCCATCGCTCGGGGAACCACCGAGTCTTCACTCGCCAGCTCGTGGGCGATGCCCGCCGACAAGGCCTCAGGACCCGGATACCGGTGCCCTGTCAGCAGAGATGATCGTAGGGTGGCCCGGGGAAGATGGGCAGCAACCACCTCGAACATCTTCGATGTCAATGGGAGTCCAAGGTCGACCTCAGGCAGACACCAGAATCCTCTGTCTTCGCGCATGATGACGATGTCGTGGGCGGTGGCCAACATGGCGCCTGCGGCAAAGGCGTGGCCGTTCACGGCGGCAACCGTGACCGCCGGAAAGTCGAGAATTCGGTTCAAGAGCCGCTCGACGTCGCTGAGGAACGTCGTGTCCGACGCTCCCTCTCCCAGTAGCCAGTCGAGATCCAGGCCGTTCGAGTAGAACTTCTCCGCACCGGTCGTGACCAGGGCAAAGGGTCCCTCAATCGGCTCGAGTGCATCAAGCGCGGCATGCCACGCGTCGATGCTCCCGCGGTTGAATCGGTTCTCGCCTGCCCCCATCCGGACGAGGGCCACATCTCCATGGTGCTCAACGGTTAACACCCGCCCAGGTTCGTGGCCGTCATTCAGCATCGGGTGGCCGTCACATCGGAAATGCCAGGTTGTTCCGGGACCAGAGTCACCCGTGGCCGATCACTTCTCGAATCTCGACATGTTCAATCGTGACGGGAGCTTCCGGTGGCGACACCATCGTGGCTGCTGACGCTTCGGCCTGCTCCATGGTGGCGAAGATCGACATCGACAGACCGTTAGTTCCGTCGGCACTACGGGTGAAGTAGCTCGCCACATGACCTTCCTGTGACGTGACCGAAGGAATGACCATCGCTTCGAGACTCCCCAAGACCTCGTCCATCCGATCCGGGTCGAGGCTGACGTTCCCCACCACTGCGTACATAGCTCCTCACTTTCCGCCACTCGCAATGAGGAGCCTGGCATGGATCACTGGTTCCGGCAATCGGTCGTTAACCGCTCTGTTCAGGTACTGCGCTCAGTGGGGGCGGGCGGTAAGGGTGGCAACAAGCTCGCGGCGGCTGCCGATCCCCAGTTTCTCGAACACCGCGTGGAGGTGCTCCTGCAACGTGTTGGCGGAGATCTCGAGCTCCCTGACCATGGAGGGGGTGGAGCGCCCTTGGAGAACCAAGGCCACGACGCGGCTTTGAGCGACGGTGAGGCCGTGGGCCGCAAGGATCATGGAGTTCACGTGACCGGTGTCGGCGGAGTCGAGGATTACCGCCATCTGCCCCTCGCTGCCACTGAGCGGTGAGACGTTCACGGTGATCCAGTCACCACATCGGCGCCGCAGTCTGGTCAGCGGTTGCGGCGCGGCCTCGTCAGAGTGATTGGAAGCCAGTGCGGCAGCGGCGACGGCGTAGATGGTCACGGGTAGTTCGAGGTTGGCTGGCCAATCGGTGTCGACAACGTCGGTTAGCAACATCTCCGCCGCTGGATTCAGCGAGACGATCTCCAGCTCAGGGTCCAGGATGATGATCCCAGGACCGACGGTTGGAACGTTCGTCGCCGGAGGATAGAGCGTGATGCTGCGGCGGAGGCCTTTGGCAAGGTCGGGAGCGACCCGACGCAGGAGATCCAAGTCGTTGGTGTCAAATCCCTGAACGGATGCGGATCGGTGCAGGCAGAGCACCCCCCAACACAGGCCCCCTATGGCCAGCGCAACTCGGATCTCGTCACCAAGCCCCAGTGGAGCCAGAACCTCGCGATAGCGGGCGCTAGCAATACGATTGCCACCGGTGGCTCCATCCAGCGAACTCACCTTGTCGGCGGACGCCGCCAGGCGAGCGAACTTGTTCACGTCGTCCCGACCATATTCGTTGTCCAAGAACTGCGCGGTGACGGAGGCCAACGGCTCCTCGGCCAGGGCCGAGGTGAAGAGCAAGGTCGTCGGATCGACGGTGGCGAAGAAGGCGGCGTCGATCGACACCGATGACCGGAGACTTCGTAGGGCGTTGGAGCGGAACGATGCCAAGTCCAAACCCTCGGCGCCCATCCGACCGATCTCGTCCACCGCTCGATGCCGGGCCGCCGCACTGGAATTGGGCGGGTTCATAGGCCACCGTACGCCAACCGGCTCCGGTCAGTGGACTGGGGGCACCGTTGCCTCATCCGAGCGGCGACGTTCAGAGCCGGTCGGAGATGCCAAGTTGCTGGCGGAAGCCCAGGTCGTCGAGCCTGCCCCAACGCTCCACGATCTGTCCGTCCCGCAGGCGGAAGATGTTCACGCCAGGCAGCGTCACCGTCTTTCCGGAAGGGGCAACCCCCATGATGGGTGCGCCGGTGTGGGTTCCCGTAGCGGTGAACTGTTCGACCACGATGTCGCCTTCGGCGACAAGCATGTGCAGGTCACTGTGCCAGTCGGGGAACACGGACCGGAATAGGGCGCCGGCGCTGCGCATCCCTTCCCTGTCGGAGGTGGCACCGAACGGCGGGTCGTTGTTGACGAAGTCTTCCGCCAGGTACCTGTCGACTGCGTCGAGTTCACCGTTGGTGAACAGTGCCTCGATGAACTCAGTGACGGTGGTCTTGTTCTTCTCGGTGGAGGTCATGACCCCAGTGTGAGAGCGTCTGCCGTTGGTGACCACCCCAACTAATTGGGGTGGCGGGTCGCCCAGCCGATACCCGAGGACAGGGGAAGCCGTAGGTGCACGGCCGCTCGCTGGTTGGGCCACCACTGGGCGTGTCAGGATCGGTCTTGTTTCGATATCGGTGAGTCTGGGGGCAGGCTTTCAGGAGAAGGGCAACGCCAATGGTGCAGGACGGCAGCGACGGGGTCCCCTCGATCGATGAGCTACGCCAGAAGTACCTGGAGGAGCAGCAGAAGCGACTCCGCCCGGACGGCATGGCTCAGTGGCGTGGGCTCGAAGAGTTCGAGGAGCTCGACCAGGACCCGTTCGTCGAGCCCGGCTTCACCCGGGACCCGGTGGTGGAGGAGACAACTGTTGTCATCGTGGGTGGAGGCTTCGCGGGGATGCTCACGGCCATCGATCTCGGAAAGCACGGGATCACCGACGTCCGGATCATCGAGAAAGCGGGCGACTTCGGGGGCACCTGGTACTGGAATCGGTACCCGGGATGCATGTGCGACGTCGAGTCGTACACCTACCTGCCCCTGCTCGAGGACACCGGCTACATGCCGTCCGAACGCTACGCCAGCGCCACGGAGATCTTCGAATACTCAAAGCTATTGGCCCGGACGTTCGACCTCTACCCCCGCGCCCTCTTCCAGACCGACGTGACCGGGGCCGCGTGGGACGAGGAATCGCTGCGGTGGCAGGTCACCACCAGTCGGGGCGATCGGTTGTCGAGCAGGTTCGTGGTCCTGGCCGGGGGCATTCTCCACAAGGCCAAGTTGCCGGGGATACCCGGAATCGAGACGTTCGGGGGTAAGGCCTTTCACACCAGCCGTTGGGACTACAGCTATACCGGTGGCGGCCCTACCGAGCCCATGGACAAGCTGGCCGACAAGCGCATCGGCATCATCGGGACCGGTGCCACCGCCGTACAGGTGGTGCCCCAGATCGCCCGTGCGGCCAAGGAGGTCTATGTATTCCAGCGCACGCCGGCAGCCGTTGGCGTCCGCAACCAGCAACCGACCGACGTCGAGTGGTTCCAGAGCCTCGAGCCCGGTTGGCAGAGGGAGCGCATCGTCAACTTCACCCAGGCGGTGACCGGGGCCCAGCCCGATGTGGACCTGGTGAACGACGGCTGGACCGAGGTGATGTGGGTCGACACCCAGCGGGCGGCGGAGTCGGAGCAGGACGCCGATGCCCTCGAGCGGTCCGACTTCGAGACCATGGAGGCGATCCGACGTCGGGTCGAAGAGACCGTGGAGGACCCTGAGACGGCGGAGGAGCTGAAGCCGTATTGGGGCAAGCACTGCAAGCGCATCTGCTTCCACGACGACTATCTGCCTTCCTTCAACCGTCCCAACGTGCATCTGGTGGACACCAACGGAAAGGGAGTCGACGAACTCACCGAGCAGGGGCCGGTGGTGAACGGCGTGGAGTACCCCGTCGACGTGCTCATCTACGCCTCGGGCTTCGAGGTCACAACCGATCTCTATCAGCGTCTCGGCTTCGACCCGAGAGGACGTGACGGGATCGCCCTCTCGGAGCGGTGGGCCAGGGGGGCCCACACGTTGCACGGAGTGCTGGCCAGCGGGTTCCCCAACCTGCTGCTCATCAGCCTCGTCCAGGGTGGATTCGGCACCAACTTCTCACACCTGCTTTCGGAGTCAGCCAAGCACGTGGCTCGGATCGTGGAGGCCTGCATCGAGCAGAAGATCACCGTCATCGAGCCGGAGGAAGTGGCAGAGGAGGAGTGGTTGGCTGTCCTCCTCCGCGTCGGCTCCGGTGGCGCCCGCTACTTCCTCAGCTGCACTCCCAGCTTCTACAACAGTGAGCAGCAGGCCATTGACGCTCGGGCCGCCCGCAACCTCACCTACACGGGCAGTCTTCTGGAGTACGTCGGCTACTTGGAGCGGTGGCGGGAGGAGCCCGATTTCGCTGGCGTACGAGTCCGCCGAGAAGGCGAATCCGAGGCCGGGCCGAGGGTCCACCAGGAACCGCCGTCGAGTCAGCCGGCCTGAGAACGCAGAGTTCCCCGACCGGACCGCCTCACCCCTCGAGATAGCGGAGTACGGCCAGTATCCGGCGGTGGTCGGAGGATGTGGCCGGTAGGTCCAGCTTGGAGAAGATGTTGGCGATGTGCTTCTCCACCGCCCCCTCCGAAACGACGAGGCTGGCGGCGATGGCCGAGTTCGTTCGTCCCTCCGCCATCAGCCCCAGCACCTCGCGCTCTCGACCGCTGAGCCGGGCCAGGGCATCGGTGCGACGGGAGGCCCCCATCAACTGGGTCACCACCTCCGGGTCGAGGGCCGTGCCTCCCGATGCCACCCGGACCAGCGCCTCGGCGAAGTCGGCGACATCGGCGACCCGGTCCTTCAGCAGGTAGCCGATGCCGGCCGCGCCGCCGGCCAGCAGCTCGGCTGCATACCGAGTCTCGACGTACTGGGAGAACACCAGGATGCCCACGTCCGGGTGGCTCCGGCGGAGACCGATGGAGGCCCGCAGTCCTTCGTCGGTAAAGGTAGGGGGCATGCGGATATCGACGACGGCGACGTCAGGAGGATCAGCGGCGATGGCCTGCTCGAGGCCCTCGGCATCGGCCACCGCCCGCAGTACGGCAAACCCCCGGTCCGTCAGCAGCTGGTGCAGTCCGTCGCGCAAGATCGCCGAGTCCTCGGCGATCACCACCCGTATGGCGTCTTCATCGGCCATGCTCAGGTGTGGGATGGCAGGTCGACGGTGACGACGGTCGGCCCGCCCGGGGGGCTGGCAATGCTGAGATGGCCGTCAACCGCGCCCACCCGGTCGGCCAATCCGGCCAGACCACTCGATGACGAACCGATCCGGTTGGCTGCCGCGCCTCCCCGCCCGTCGTCGCGAACCACGATCCGCAGCCATGGGCCGTGCTGGGCGCAGCTCAACGAGGCCCGCGACGCTTCGGCGTGCTGGGCCACGTTGGCCAGGAGCTCTGCGGCACAGAAGTAACAGATGGCCTCGATTGCCGGACTGGGCCGGGACTGTATCGACACCTGGACCTCCGTGGGGACCGAACTGCGCGAGGCCAGCGTGGCGAGCGCGTTCTCCAGGCCGGTGTCCAGGGCCGGGGGGTGGATGCCCCGGGCCAGGTCTCGGAGATCGGTGATGGCCTCCTTGGCATCTCGGTGTGCCTCGCCCACCAGACGTCGGATGTCGTCCAGCTCCCCGATCTCGTCACCTTCCCCGGCGATGCCTTCGAGTTTCTCCTTGGCCTGCCCCAGCCGCATGGCCAAGGCCACCAGCTGGGCTTGGGTCCCGTCGTGCAGATTGCGCTCGATCCGTTGCAGGGTCTCCGTCGCCGCGTGGAGGGTTCTCGACCTCGACTCCTCGAGGCTCCTCACTCGGGACGCCGCGGCGTTGGGTCCGAGGAGGACGTGCATCATCGCCCGGTCGAGGTACACGACCAGCCTCATGGCCCACGGAGCCACGAAGAGGAAGAACACCCCGATCAGGAACACGTTGACATGGGCGCTGACACCCACCGGAGGCCCACCGTTGAAGCCGCCTCCGGTCAGACGCCCGAGGAGACCGAAGTCCATCGAACGGCTCCCACCGGTGACCAGCGACGCCATGTCGACGAACGCTTCGATCCAGATGCTGAGGGCGAACCAGATGCCGAAGAGAGTGAGAGGCACCTTGGCGATGAAGTAGACCACGGTCCGCCAGGCGACCCCGTCCCCCAGGGCGGCCCGTAACCACCGAAAGAGACCGGGCGACGGGCTGAACGGATCGGGTTCGACGATCTCCTCACCCAGGATCCCCCAGGCGAGCGTCCGTTGCCAGCGCCCCAGGCCCCGAGCGGCCCTCAGCGCTCCGGCGAGCACGACGATGCCGACGAAGACGACGGTGAGCACCAGCCCGGCGAACCCGAGCACACCCACGGCGACGACGGCCAACAAGGCCAGAGCAGAGCTGGCCAGGAAGTATCCCAACTCCGACCAGCTGCGCTTTTGAAACGGCTCCCGCAGGATCATCTTGACCAGGCGTCGGGCCTGGTCGACCCGCTCCGGGGGTATCCGGATCTGCACCCAGTCTCCTTCAGCGGCCGGGTCGCTCACGTGTCGCGCCTGACAAACAGGGCGGCTCCGGCGGTTAGGACCATCGCGGTATAGGTCGTCATCAGCACCAACCCTACGACGGGCGAGACCGGGAGGAGGGGCCCTCCCTGCCCCTGGCTCACGGTCGACATGATCGAGTTGGTGAGGATGTTGGTCGGGAGGAAGCGGACTCCCGACTCGGAGATTCCGTGCATCACCAGGGGCATGACGAACATGACGCCGACGAAGGCGGCGATGGCGGCCGCCGTGCTGCGGAGGATGAGTCCGAACCCGAAGGACATGAGGGTGATGAGGGCGATGAACAAGCCGGTCAGAGCGACGGCGCGGGCCGCGCCGGGCGATGACAATGTGGCGGACGGGGCGCCGCCGCCGGAAAGGATGGCCTGGCCGAGGAAGAAGGAGATGAAGCTGAGCACCTCACAGAAGACGACAGCCAGCGCAGCGGCAACGCCCATCTTGGTGACGAACAGGAGTGGCCGTCTGGGAGCGGCGGCGAGCGTGGTGCGTATGGTGCCACTCGAGTACTCAGCGGTGATCAGCAGGGCCCCGAACACGCCGACGGCCAGGGCCACGGTGATCATGCCCGTCAGGGAGTTCTGAGTGGGGTCGTAGCCCAGTCGGTAGTATTCGGGACCATGGTGCAGCGCACTGTGGCACACCAGGCCGGTGACCAGGAGGCAGGCGGTGACGGTGAGTCCGGCAGTGATCGCCGTGGAACGTAGGGTCATGATCTTGGCCATCTCGGACCGGGCCAGGTGCCTCATGCGGTAGTGCCCCTGTCGGCCGCTGAGAAGGATCTCGGTCGTCATCGTCGCCCCTCGGCGCCGGTGTCGGACATGGCGCCCTCCGCGGATGGTCGGTACTCGACTTCATCGTGGGTCAGTTCCATGAATGCATCCTCCAGCGATGCGGTGACGGGAGTCAGCTCGTGGACCCGTAGCCCGTGTCGAGCAGCCAGGTCTCCGATCTGCGGGGCACTCAGCCCTTCGACCGTCAGTGATCCCTCGCTGTTGCCCACCGTTGCCCCCGCGCCGGTGAGGGCCGCAACGAAGGCCACCGGATCCGGAGTCACAACTCTGACCTTGCCGCCACCGCTCCGGGCGATGAAGTCGGCCACGCTGGTCTCTGCGATGAGCCGACCTCGGCCGATCACCACCAGCCGGTCGGCGGTGAGCGACATCTCGCTGATCAAGTGGCTGGAGACGAGCACGGTCCTGCCCTGGTCCGCCAGGTCCCGGAGAAAGTGGCGAACCCACCGGATGCCCTCGGGATCGAGGCCGTTGACCGGCTCGTCGAACATCAGGACGCCCGGGTCACCCAGCAGGGCCGCAGCGATGCCGAGCCGCTGGGTCATGCCGAGCGAGAACGTTCCGACCCGCCGTTTGGCCACAGAGCTCAGCCCCACCTGGTCCAGCACGGCGTCGACTCGACTGAGTGGAATGTCGTTGGCCAGAGCCAGCCAACGCAGGTGGTTACGGGCGGTGCGCGCCGGGTGGAACGCCTTGGTGTCGAGGAGAGCCCCGACTTCCCGCAGCGGCCAGTCCAACGCCGAGTAGGGCTTGCCGTTGACCAGGGCGCCGCCCGAGTCGGGACGGTCGAGTTCCATGATCATGCGCATGGTCGTCGATTTTCCCGACCCGTTCGGTCCGAGAAACCCGGTGACCAGTCCTGCTGGTACCTCAAAGGTCAGATTGTCTACGGCGGTCGATTCGCCGTAGCGCTTGGTGAGGGAGTGGGCGGTGATCATCCCTTGACACGGTAGGGAACCGCACCATCCAGTGGAATACCGGTAGTCGGCGTCTCGGAGGTGGGGGTAACCCCCTACCGGCGAATCGGGGCTCCGCCCTGCGGCCGACCCGGGCGAGGAGGTCGGACGGCTACGTGCTCAGCCCGTACCGCATGGCTACTGCCCCCGAGCCGAACTCCAGCCGGCTCACGAGCTCCAGGTCGACGTGGTGCGACAGCCCGGCGAACAACGTCGGCCCGTGGCCGGCGATCCTGGGGTGGACCACGAACTCGAACTCATCGATCAACCCCAGCTCCGTCAACGCCAGAGGGAGCTCCACGCCTCCCACGAATAGTCCCTGGCCCGACTCCTCCTTGAGTTGCCGGATGGCCGGGCCCAGATCTCCGCGCACGAGTTCCGCGTTCCAGTCGACCTGCTCCAGGGTGCTCGACACGACGTACTTCTTCGCCTGGTTGATGGTCTGGGCGAAGGATTCCATCCACTCAGGTCTCGCTCCCGGCGCCGCCGGCGGCCGCCAGGCTGATTCCATCATCTCGTAAGTCACCCGGCCGAAGAGAAGGGCATCGGCCTGGCGGAGGTTCTCGGCGGCGTGGCGATGCAGGTCTTCGTCGGCGGGGATTGCCCGATGATCGCAGCACCCGTCCAGCGTGAGGTTGATGGAGTACCGGAGGGGTCGCATGTCGCGAGAGTAACGCCGATGGGGAACCTGAACCCCGGATTGCCTGCCGCGCCTTCAACGGGTCGATGACTCCGAGCCCTTGGTCCGGACCACCGTCGACGAGACCGGCGACACATCGTCCGTCGGCCTGGCCGCCCTCGACCGGATCACCCCGTCCCGGACTGACCCCTAGCGGCTGTCGATTGCCACCTTGATGGCCCCCGAGGTCTCCTGGTCGGCCAGCACGGTGAATGCATCACGCCACTCGTCAAGGCGGAACGTGTGGGTGAGCATGGGCGTCAGGTCGATCCGGCCGGATCCGACCATGTCCAGGAAATGGGCGATGCCGTGCTGACGCACGCCCTCGACCTCTTCGATCCCGAAGGCGTTGGAACCGGTGTAGGTGATCTCCTTGGAGTACACCGGCGTGTCGTCCCACTTGGCCGCGCCGTGCATGCCCAGCTTGACCAGGGCCCCTCGAGCGCGCAGCACGCGGCAGCCGACCTCCAACGTCTCGGCGGCCCCGATCGTGTCGTAGACCACATCGATGCCGCCCGGAAAGGCCATGGGGAGCCCATCAGCCGGTTGCAGCACGCCGCCCGACCAGTCGGCCACCCTCTCGATGAGCTCGAGTCGCGGCTCGTGGGGTGTGGTCGAGGCGCCGAATGTCTCGGCCAGCCGGCGCTGTGCATCGAACCGGGCCACCACCATCACGTCGACGGTCGGGTGCAATGCCCGCAGGATGGCCACGGCGCACAGGCCGAGGGCTCCGGCGCCGTAGACGAGCACCTTGCTCCCCGGCTGCGGCGGATGGCGGGTGACAGCATGGAGGGACACGGCGAACGGGTCGGCCAGGACGACCTGCTCATCGCTCAGGGTGTCCGGCACCTTGAAGAGCATCGAGTCGTGGGCCGGCATGAGATCGGCGAACCCCCCGCTGACGTCGGAGCACATGCCGATGTGGATTCCTGGGGCGAATGAGCCCTTCCCGAACGAGTGGCACTGGCTCAGGTCGCCCGCCTCGCACGCCGGGCAGACAGGCGACACCCCCCGGGTCACGCAGGTCAGCCACGGGTTGAGGGCCACACGGTCTCCCGGCTCGAGCCCCTCGGCCTCCGGGCCGACGGCGACCACCTCGGCGATCACCTCGTGGCCCATCACGTGGGGCATCGAGACGAAGCCCTTCATCGGATTCTGCTGGGCGGCATTGCCCGGATCGATCAGGCTGGCGTAGTCCAGGAACACCGCCTTGGACTCCGACCCACAGATCCCTACCAGTCTCGGCCTGGTCACCACCCAGTCTGGGCGGAGGAACCCGGGCTCCTCGATGTCGATCAGCCGTGTCGGCGTCCGAGCGAGCATCCGCAACAAGCGGTTGTCCGTCTCGCCGATGTCCTGGATCTCCGGCTCCACCCCGTACATGAGCGCTCGCATGGCCACATCGTAGGGCTCCGCCGGCCCGTCGCTCCGGGCCGGGAGCCTCAGCGGGCATCGCTGAGGACATAGGCCCCGTGTGTCGCTGTTCGCTCAGCCGATGGATACCGGGCTGAGCTGCGGTGGGCGTCGGCGTCCACCGGATCCGGATGGAGAGGAGATCCATCGCCAGAGCGAATGGAGCGCATCGCCCACATCGGGTTCGGTCACCTGATGGGTTACGGATTGAAGCGCAGGGTCTGTCTGCCGGCGCTCCTGTGCCCTTTCTCCGGGTTGGCCACTGAGCGCATCCAAGTGCGCCCAACGGACGACCGATCGCTACTCCGAGTACCTCCGGCCTATGAAGACGCACGCACCGGTTGCGGGGTCGGCCTGTCGACGGGGTCGCTGACCCCTCGGTCTTCCGGGATGCAAACGACTATGGACAACAGGGTTGACATGCAACCATATAGCTGCCTATTATTAGGTATCTAAACGGCTGCGTATCCCTGGTCCGCTGCCGATCGACGAGCACCGAAGGAGCATCACATGCCGGATATCAGACATCGTGTGGCCATCTCAGCCCCACTCGACAGCGTGTACGAAGCGGTAGCCACACCGGAGGGGATCTCCGAGTGGTGGACCAGGGACGGCGTCCGGGGGGAGTCGGCCGAGGGGTCCAAACTCCAGTTCTTCTTCGGTCAGCCGGAACCGGCCGCCGTCATGGAGATCACCCGCCTGGATCCCGACGGGAACGTGACCTGGAAGTGCATCGAGGGCGCTGACGAGTGGGTCGGGACCACGCTGTCCTTCGACCTCACCCGGAAGGACGATGAGACGGTGGTGCTGTTCGCCCACGCGGACTGGCGGGAGCCCGGTGAGTTCATGGCCCATTGCAGTGCCAGGTGGGCCTACTTCCTCCTGAGCCTCAAGGGCTACCTCGAGACCGGTAGCGGCACCCCCTTCCCCGAGGACCTCAAGTTCTGACCCGATACGGTTGAGCCGATCATGGTCGATGTCTTCAAGGCGCTGGGTGACCCGAGTCGCCGGCACCTGTTGGATCGCCTGAACGTGCGCAACGGGCAGAACCTCCGGGAGCTCTCCGAGGGACTGGACATGGCCCGTCAATCGGTCAGCAAACACCTGGCCATCCTGGAGGCGGCCAACCTGGTGACGACGATCCGACAGGGTCGGGAGAAGCTGCACTACCTCAACGCCGCACCGATCAACGAGATCGCGGAACGCTGGATCAACCGCTACGACCGAGAACGGGTCCGGGCGCTGTCGGACCTGAAACGAGCACTGGAGGAACCGCCGATGGAAGCGCCGGAATTCGTCTACACGACGTACATCAGCACCACGCCCGAACGCCTGTGGCAGGCCCTGACCGATCCGGCGTTCACCCAGCGGTACTGGCGGCTCTCGTTCGAGACGGATTGGGCCGTCGGGTCACCCATGATCTGGGACAACCACGGCGTCATCATCGCCGATCCGGACCAGGTGGTACTGGAGGCCGACCCCTACCGGCGACTGGCGTATACGTGGCACACCTTCACGCCGGAGCTCAACGAACGCCTCAAGCTGGGGGATGAGACCTTCGCCAAGCTCACGAGCGAGCACCGCTCGCGCGTCGCCTTCAACCTCGAGCCAGCCGGGGAGCTGGTCAAACTCACGGTGGTGCACGATGACTTCGAGCCCGGGAGCATCGCCGCCACCATGGTGAGCAACGGATGGCCCATGGTCCTGTCCAGCCTCAAGACGTTCCTCGAAACCGGCGAGCCACTCGCTCCCATCGACCGGGGACGGCTCCAGCACAAGGAGCGGCCCGTCTGACCCGCCTCAGCGGGTCGTTCGGCTGGCCACCGACGGAGGGGGCCATGCCACAGCTCCATCGGCCCAGCGGTCACTCCGGGACCGGGTTGACCGACACGAGCTCGATATTGAGGTCCATCAACCGGTTGAACAGCCCGAAGATCCTGGACTGGTCAGGGACCATCCCCACCAGGTGGGTGTGTCCATCGGTGCAGTAGGTGGCGTCGAATCCGTCGATCCCCGCCAGCACGGCCGAGCTCAACTTCCCGCGGACCACGATCTCGAACTTCTCGGGGGACAACGGACCGCCTTTCGGTGGGGTGGATGGACCGGTGACGTGGGGAGCCAGACGTCGTTCTGCCCGAACGTGCCCTCGCTCACGTGACATGCGCGGTGTCGTCGATGGAGAACCGCCGGTGACAACACGTACTCCAGCCGCTCTGGCCGTGACGGAGCCAGCGTCAGCGAATCACCGGATCAGGCGCCCGACTCGAGGTGACTCCGCACGAAACTGCAGCCGCCGGGCTGGGTCGACGCCAGTTGACCACCCATTCGTAAGGCGGACCTTCACGGTCGTTAAGAAAGGAGTAAGACCGTCGATCGGAGGGGCCTCGGATGGCCCCCACTGGTCACCGTGGCCGAAGCCGGTCACAATGGAGCCGGAGGTGGAGGTCAGTGAAACGGAAGCTGGTATGGGTGGTCCTCGGCGCAGGAGCGGTGGCGGCGCTGGGCTCATTGGCCCGACGGAGGAAGGCTGACAGGAGGTCGACCATGAGCGAGAGCAACGGCAAGCAGCCCGGTGAGGACCCCCTCGAGCTGGTCGAGGTGGAGGCCGAGCGTATCGATGACGAGGGTAATCTCGTGATCGACGACCTGGTGGTGGCGGTGGACGGCGACGGCACGATCGTGGCCGCCGATGAGACGGTGGCCATCATCACGCCCGACGGTGACGCCGTCGTCGACGAAAGGCTCTCGGTGGTCGGCGAGGACGGCCGGCTCCATGCCGTCGACGAGGACATCGCCGTCATCGAAGGCGACGAGGAGTAGGGCACCGGGCCCGTCCCCGAGGACCTGAAGCCGCCCGGGTGACCCGAGGCGAGCGGCTGATGCAGCCCACGGCCTCCCGGGTTTCCGGGCGCGCACCGTGGGAGGTGGCCGTAGGCACCCATCCGCCTCGGACCCGAGCGTAGGAGCCACCCATTCCCAAGCGCAGTGCCGGACTCCTGCTCTTCCGCACGGCGGCGGACGGGGCGCTCAGCCTCTTCATCGTGCACCCGGGGGGACCCTTCTGGGCCACGAAGGACGCGGGCGCCTGGTCGGTGGTCAAAGGGGAGTATGCCGACGGCGAGGAGGCATCGGCGGCGGCCGAGCGGGAGTTCGCCGAGGAGGTCGGGGTGCCGGCCCCGCCCGGGCCCCGGATCGATCTGGGCCAGGTGAAACAGGCCAGCGGGAAGCTGGTCCGGGTATGGGCCGTCGAGGCGCCTGACTTCGAGGTGGACCAGGTGGCGAGCAACCGTGTCGAGATGGAGTGGCCGCCGAGGTCGGGCCGACGCCAGTCGTTTCCCGAGGTGGACCGGGCCGAATGGATGTCGGCGGAGACCGCCAGGGTCAGGCTGATCAGGGCACAGGTCGCCTTCGTCGACCGGTTGGCGGATCGTCTCGGGGATGCCCACACGCCTCCGCGTTAGATGCCAGATGGGCCCGTCAGGACCCCGGCACCGGTGCAGCGGTGGACGGGTGCTGCCGGTCAGGCCGGACCCGGGCGCGCACCGGGGTCGAGCCTCCGGTACCAGAGGCGCCACGGTGTGGTGTGTCCCTGCCACACTTCGGGTCCGCTGGCGTACGGGAGCCCGGAGTGCCGTCGGTTGGCCGCCGACTCCTCGTCGACCTCGTAGACGGCCAGGAAGCGGGGAGCGCCCTGATAGGGCGGTCGGACGGCGTCCACCAGCTCGTAGCGGACGGCGCGGAGGGCCCGGCGACGCTCGGCCACCTCGGGGAGGTGGACGTTGGTGTAGAAGTCGTTGAAGACGACGAGGTCCTCGTCGCTGGCGTCGGCGGGAGGATTGACCCCCAACAGGTAGATGGCGAAGGGCGCCACCTCGGCGGGGGCCGTCTCGGCGACCGGCCGATAGAGCAGGGACCACGTCAGGCGCAGGCCCGGCCGGTCAGGCTCCTCGGCCCCGTCGGCGCTCCCACTCCCGTGGACCGCGCTCAGCAACGTCGGGGGGCGGAACCCCCGGGCGGCCACGGCGAGCAGCTCGTAGCGGCTGCCTCCGGATGGATCCTCGGGCGCCGAACGGGCGAACTGCTCGGCCGCCGTCGGATCGGCAGACGCACCCCGGCGGACATCCCACCCCGTCCACCGGGTGAGCGGTGACCCTCCGGTCACCGCCACCGACGCACGCCGCGGTGATCGTCGTTCCCCCTCGGGCCCATGCCCCCGAGGATACCGATTCCGTCGTCCGCCATCAGGCTCGGTCCACGGGTGCCTCCTGGGTGATCGGCTCCTGCCGGCCCGATAGCGTGGGGCCGTGGCCACCAAAGAGGTCCGAGCTCTCGACGTGTCGGGTCGGACCGTCGAGATCTCCAGTCCGGACAAGATCTACTTCCCTGAGCTGGGTGCCACCAAGTTCGAGCTGGCGTCGTACTACATGGCCGTGGCCGACGGACTGGCGGTGACGGCGTTCGGACGTCCCGCCATGCTCCAGCGGTTCCCCGAGGGGGCGGGCGGCAAGTCCTTCTTCCAGAAACGGGTGCCCGCCGGGGCCCCGGACTGGCTGCAGACCACGGTGGTCACCACGCCCAACGGGACGACGTCGAACGCCCTGGTGGTCGCCGACGTGGCCCACGTCCTGTGGGCAGTCAACCTGGGGTGCCTCGGCCTCCATCTGTGGCCCTACCGGGCGGACGACCCGGGCCACGCCGACGAGCTCCGCATCGACCTCGACCCGCAACCGGGCACCTCCTTCGACGACATCCGGGCCGTGGCCGGGCACGTCCGGGCGCTGCTGGCCGAGCTGGGCATCACCGCCTATCCCAAGACAACCGGGAATCGGGGCCTCCACGTCTACGCCCGGCTCGAACCCCGCTGGGACAGCTTCGAGGTGCGCGCCGGAGCGGTGGCCCTGGCCCGGGAGCTCGAGCGGCGGCACCCCGACACGATCACGGCCCAGTGGTGGAAGGAGGAGCGCGGTGAGCGGATCTTCGTCGACTTCAACCAGAACGCCCCCCACAAGACGGTGTTCGGGGCGTGGTTCGCCCGGCCACGGGTGGGCGGCCAGGTCTCCACGCCCCTGACGTGGGACGAGGTGGACACGGTCGACCCCGAGGGGCTGACCATCCGGTCGGTTCCCGACCTGATCGAGCGGCGGGGCGATCCCTGGTCGGCCATCGCCTCGGAGCCCCAGTCGCTCCAGCCCCTGTTGGACCTGGCGGCCCGTGACCGGTCCGACGGCCTGCTCGACGCCCCATGGCCGCCCGAGTATCCCAAGCAGCCCGACGAACCCCCTCGGGTCTCCCCGAGCCGGGCCAAGAAGACCTGACCGGTGGATCCGACCGGGGCCCTCCGCCGCATCGCCTACCTCCTCGAGCGCCAGGGGGCCGAGTCCTACAAGGTCCGGGCGTTCCGCAAGGCCGCGGCGGCCATCGCCGACCGGCCGGTGGCCGAGCTGGCCGCCATGACCCCGGCCCGGCTCCAGGCGATCCCCGATGTGGGGAAGACCAGCGCCCAGGTGATCGCCGAGGCCACGGCCGGCGACGTGCCCGAGTACCTGGCGCGGTTGTCGGCCGACGATCCCCCGGCCATGAGCGCTGGGGCCTCCGAGCTGTTCGACCGGCTCCGGGGGGACTGCCACAGCCACTCGGACTGGTCGGACGGCGGATCGCCCATCCGGGAGATGGCCGAGGCGGCCAAGGCCTACGGCCACCAGTACTGGGCGCTGACCGACCACAGCCCCCGCCTGACCGTGGCCCACGGTCTCGACGCCGAGCGTCTCCGCCGTCAGCTGGAGGTGGTGGCCGAGCTCAATGACGAGCTGGAGCCCTTCCGTATCCTGACCGGCATCGAGGTCGACATCCTGGTCGACGGGCGGCTCGACCAGGACGAGGCATTGCTGGCCCAGCTCGACGTGGTGGTGGCCAGCGTCCATTCGAAGCTGCGTATGGAGGAGCCGGAGATGACCCGGCGGATGTTGCGGGCCGTGGAGAGCCCGCACACCGACATCCTGGGCCACTGCACCGGCCGGATCGTGGTCGGCAAGGGTCGGCCGCCTTCGACCTTCGATGCCGAGGCGGTGTTCGCGGCGTGCGCGGCCAACGGCACCGCCGTGGAGATCAACTCCCGGCCGGAGCGTCTCGACCCGCCCGAGCCACTGCTGGCCCAGGCCCTGGCCCTGGGCTGCGTGGTGGTGGTGGACACCGATGCCCACGCCCCGGGCCAGCTCGAGTGGCAACGCAACGGCTGCGAGCAGGCGGCACGGGTGGGTGTCCCGGTGGACCGGGTGATGAACACCCTGCCCGTGGACGACTTCCTGGCCTGGACGGCCGGGCACGGGGAGTAGGGACCCGGCCCGGGGCAACGCGCCGGGGTACCATGCGGCTGTGGCTCTCCCCGTCGTGCCGCCGGTGGCACCGATGCTGGCCAAGCTGACCCGTGAACTGCCCGAGCGGGAGGGCCTGTACTACGAGCCCAAGTGGGACGGCTTCCGGTGCATCGTCTTCCGGGACGGGGACGACGTCGTGTTGGGCAGCCGCAACGAGAAGCCGCTGACCCGGTACTTCCCCGAGCTGGTGGACTCGCTGCGGACCAACCTGCCCGATCGCTGTGTTGTCGACGGTGAGATCGTCATCGCCGGCCCCCAGGGGCTCGACTTCGACGCCCTGTCCCAGCGGATTCATCCGGCCGACTCACGCGTCGAGCTGCTGGCCCGCACCACGCCCGCCTCGTTCGTGGCCTTCGATCTCCTGGCCCTGGACGACGCCGACCTGCAGGCCGAGCCCTACTCGGTGCGCCGCCGGACCCTCGAGCAGGCACTGGCCCCGGCCGAGCCCCCCATCCATCTCACCCCGGTCACTACCCAGCCGGACGTGGCCCGGGACTGGTTCTCGCGGTTCGAGGGGGCCGGGCTGGACGGCGTGGTCGTGAAGGACGGCGACCTCCACTATCAGCCGGACAAGCGGGCCATGATGAAGGTGAAGCACGAGCGGACCGCGGACTGCGTGGTCGGCGGCTTCCGTTGGCACAAGACCGGGGGCGTCGTCGGCTCCCTGCTCCTCGGGCTGTTCGACGCCTCCGGCGTGCTCCACCATGTCGGCGTGGCCTCCGGGTTCAGCACCGCCCGACGGGCGGAGTTCGTCGAGACGCTGGAGCCGTATCGGAGCCAGGCCTCGAGCGGCCACCCCTGGCTGGAAGAGGGCACGCCGGCCGGCCGCGTCCCCGGTGGCCAGAGCCGGTGGAGTGCGGGCAAGGACCTGAGTTGGGAGCCCATCCGGGCCGAGCTGGTGGTGGAGGTGGCCTACGACCACCTGCAGGTGGACCGCTTCCGCCACGCCACGTCCTTCGTCCGCTGGCGTCCGGACCGGACCCCGGCGTCGTGCACCTACTCCCAGCTGGACACGCCGGTGCCGACCGAGCTCGAGGAGGTCTTCGGCACCCTCGGGTGACCGGTGCGGTCGGTCAGCGGGCCGCCACGGCGTGGGCCCGGTCGGCCAGCCCCGGATCCCGCAGCAGTTCGCAGACCTCGCCGAAGCCGTCGGTCGGTCCGGTCCATCGGAGGGTCGAGACCCGGTCGAGCAGGTCGGGATCCCGCCGCAGGGTGGCCAGGTCCCGGAACAGCTCGGCCCGGTCCCGCTCCCCGGCCAGGCGTGCCGCCAGGGTCGCCGCACCCCGGACTCCGTCCCGCACGGCCGGATCCCAGCTGGCCACGTCGTCGGGCACCGCGTCGAAGGTCCCGTAGTGGGCCAGCACCGCGGAGGCCGAGCGCCGGCCCCACCCGCTGAGTCCGGGGAAGCCGTCGGCCGAGTCGCCCACCAGGGCCAGCCAGTCGGGGATGGACCGGGGGGCCACCCCGAACTTGGCCCACACCCCGTCCTCGTCGGTCACCACCTCCTTACGCCGGTCCAGTTGGACGACCCGCTGGCCTACGACGCACTGGGCCAGGTCCTTGTCGGGCGTGCAGATGATCACCCGGTCGACGGCGGGATCCTCGGCCGCCACTGCGGCGGCCGAGGCCAGGGCGTCGTCGGCCTCGAGCTCCACCATGGGCCACACCACCATGCCCAGCGCCTCCAGCGCCGTCTCCAGCAGCCCGAACTGGGAGCGCAGCTCGGGCTCGATGCCCTCCCCGGTCTTGTAGCCGGGCCACAGCTCGTTGCGGAACGACTCGACGACATGGTCGGTGGCCACGCCGACGTGGGAGGCGCCGTCGGCCATCATGCCCAACAGGGACAGCAGGACGCCCCGGACCGCACCGATCTCCTGACCGTCCCCGGACTGGCGCGAGGGCTGACCGAAGTACTGGCGAAACAGCTCATAGGTCCCGTCGACGAGGTGTACCTCCATGCCCCGAGTCTTGCAGCCCGGGTGGCCGGCGGTGGGACTGGCGGGCATCAGCGGTCAGGGCAGGATCAGGTGGGTGTCGCCGAATTCGTGCCACCGGAAGCCCTGGGTGAGGGCGGCCTCGTACGAGGATCGGAGGAGTTGTCGGCCGGCCATCGCCTCGAGCATCAACAGGTGGGACGAGGCCGGCTCGTGCCACCCGGTGATCATCCCGTCCACCACGCGCACGCCGTCGTCGGGGGAGATCACCCGGTCGGTCCAGCCGTCGTAGGGGCTCACCGATCCGTCGTCCTCGCCCGCCGTCTCCAGGGCCCGCACCACGGTCGTTCCCACGGCGATCACCCGGTGACCGCCACGATGGGCGGCGTTCACCCACTCGGCCGTCGGCTGGGGCACGGTCATCCGCTCCGGATAGGGGAGTTCGTCGGCTTCCAGTGACGCCACGCCGGTGTGGAGCACCACCGGAGTCACACCCACGCCCTTGGCCACGAGCGCCGTGATGGCCTCGGGAGTGAACGGCCGACCCGCACTCGGCATCTCGGCGCTCCCCGGCTTGGCGGCGTAGACGTTCTGGTACATCTCGATGGGCCACGGGCGATCGACGTAGCCGTAGCGGATGGGGCGACCGTGGGCGGCCAGCCAGCTGAGGGTGCGCATGCCGAGATCGAGCGTGGCGATCCACAGGCGCCCCCGTTCTCCGTACGGCTGCTCGAGGGTGGCCGTCGCACCGCCGGCCAGTCGGAAGTGACGTGGCGGTGGCGGCCCGGTCCACCGCTCGGTGGTGTGGCCGGCGATCCGGCGGGGCTCGACCACCCACCGGGACCCCTCCAACTGGGTGGACAGGTGGATGACCGCGGCCATCCCGTCCTCGGCGACCGCATCGAGAGCGGCCGGCAGCGTGCCCGACGTGTTGATGACCAGGAGATCGCCGGGTTCCAGGAACCGCGGTAGGAAGACGAAGGAACTGGGCACGATGGCTCCGGTCCCCCGGTAGGAGACCAGCATCCGGACGGCATCCCGGGTCAGTCCCCGGGCCTCGGGCGGCTCCGAGGCCTCGAGTGCATCAGGCAGGTCGTAGGTGTAGCGCTCCGGCATCGCCGTCCCCGCCGTCATGGCTGCATCACCCACGCCTCGGCCCGGTAGCGGCCACTCGGTGCACCGGACTCGAGCAGTGCCCGCAACGGTGCCACCACCGACTCCGGCTCCGGCCGGTCGGAGATGTTCTGGCCCGGAAAGGCGTCCTGGTGCATCGCCGTCCGCATGTCCCCCGGGTCGAACTGGTAGACGTGCAGCTGCGGCTCCTCGGCCGCCAATACCGTGTGGAGCTGGTCGAGGGCGGCTTTGGACGAGCCGTAGCCGCCCCAGCCCTCGTAGCCTTCGACGGCGGCGTCCGAGGACAGTGAGACGATCGTGCCCCGTGAGCGTCGGAGCAGGGGCAGTGCCTCCTGGACCAGAGCCAATGGGGCCAGGACGTTCACGTCGTACACGTCTCTCAGCTCGGCCAGGGGATAGTGCTCGAGTCTCGGCAACGGGCTCGGCCCCAGGGTGCTGGCGTTGTTGACCAGCAGATCCAAGGAGCCGAAACGCCACGCCGATGCGACGAGCGCGGCCCGGTGGCCGGGCGACCGCACATCGCCGGCCACCAGCTCCGAACGCCCTCCCAGGCCGTTCAGCCGGTCGGCCATGTCCCGCCACGCGGCCGGGTCCCGTCCGTCGACGATCACGCTCCAACCATCCCGGACCAGGTCGATGGCCAGGGCCCGCCCGAATCCCCGGGTCCCCCCGGTAATGACAGCCACCGGCATACTCCACCTCCCGTTTCGATGGCGCCTCGTGCGCCCGCAGGCTCAGCGTAAGACTTAAACTAATGTTTAAGTCAAGGGATTCTTTCGGGAGGTTTCGGGATGGAGAAGATGCTCACCATCGGCGAGGTGGCCGAGCGCAGCGGGCTGGCCGCCTCGGCCATCCGCTTCTACGAGCGCCAGGGGCTCATCCACGCCGGACGCACCGAGAGCGGCCAACGTCGGTTCCGGCGGGACGTGCTTCGGCGGATCGCCTTCATCCGGATCGCCCAGCGGGTGGGGCTGACGCTGGAGGAGATCGTCACCGCGCTGGCGGTGCTTCCGGTGGACCACGCTCCCACCCGGCGGGACTGGGAACGCCTCACCGCAGGATGGCAGGATCGGATCGAACAGCGCATCACCCTCCTCGAGGCGCTGCAGAGCGGCCTGTCGACCTGCATCGGCTGCGGCTGTCTGTCGCTGCGCACCTGTGCATTGGCCAACCCCGGTGACGTGGCTGCCACCATGGGTGCAGGGCCCCAGTATCTGATGGGCGACTGAGTCTCACGGGCGACTGAGTCTCCGGGCGAGTGAGGGTGGCTGCGGCGGAGGGACTGGGGATTCGTCTGGCCCGGGCCTTCGGCCGTCCCGTCCCCCGGACCCGGCTCGCTCCTTCGAGGGTGGGCCGGTCCGGTTCAGATGCCGAAGACCCGCACCGGCTACGAGGCCTTTCGACGGGCCGGGGCCTTCGGCTTGGCCGCCTTGGCCGCCTTCTTGATCGGCGACGGCCGCTTGGCGGCGACCGGCTTCGTCGGTGTCCGGGCGGCGGGCTTCTTCGCCGGCTCTCGACCGGCCTTCACCGAGTCGATGCTGGCGCTGAGTACCTCCATCAGGTCCACGACCTTGGTCGACGGCGGTTCCGCATCCACCCCGGTGACGATCTCATTGCCCTGACGCTTGGCCTCGATGATGGCTTCCAGCTGGATCCGGTGCGTGTCCTGGTACTTGTCCGGATCCCAGTCGCTCTCCATCGACTCGAGCAGGAGGCCCGCCATCTGCACCTCTCGGTCGGTCACGGCGTCCGTGCTGGGTAGCTCGGGGAGATCCTTGGTCGGCGATCGGATCTCGTCGGCGAAGTACATGGTTTCGAGCTTCAGGACATCGTCATCGGGACGGATGGCCACCGGATACTCCTTGTTCCTCATCACCACGGTCCCGATGGCCACCTTGTTGGCCTCCAGCATGACCTGGCGCAGCAGGGCGTAGGCCTTGTTGGCGGCCTCTCCTTCAGGGGCGAGGTAGTAGGTGGACCGGTAGTAGATCGGATCGATCTGATCGAGATCCACGAAATCGGTGATCTCGATCAGCTTGGATTTCTCGGGCTCCGCCGCGTCGAGCTCATCCTCGGTGAGCAGGACGTACTCCCCGCCGCCGAGGTCGTACCCCTTGACGATCCTGGCTGCCGGCACCTCGGCACCCGTCCGCTCGTTCACCTTCTTGTAGCGGATCCTGTCCGACGTTCCCTCTTCGAACTGATTGAAGTGGACCGTCTTGTCCTGTGTGGCCGAGTACAGCCCGACCGGGACATTGACCAGTCCGAAGTTGAGGGCGCCCTTCCAGATGGTTCTAGGCATGGAGATATCATTACCCAGGTCAAGGGCTATCCACCACCCCTGATACACCCCTTTGTCACACTGAGGTCGTGAGCAAGCCTGAGACCTCCGAGTTCGCCTCCGCCGTGCTCCGGAGCCTGCCTGTGCTGGTGCCGGCAGGGATGACCCAGGCCGATCTTGCCCTTGAGCTGGGACTTTCTGCCCATATGCAGATGTGCGACACCGAGGTCGATGAGGCCATCGGCCAGATGTGGGCCATCCGGCAGGCCGTGCTCGAGGCCGCCGATATGGACGTCTCCATCGAACCGATTCCCTTCGCCGGCCGCTGCGAACGCCTTGGCCTGTTGAATCTGGCGATCTACCTGGGGAATCTCGTCGAACGGGCCGCGGCGCATCAGGCGTGCCACGCGGACACCATCGTGGCCGGGGCCCTGGTGCGACCGGTCCTCCAGCACGTCCGCAGGACTGCGCCCGACATCCGCCAATTGCGCTCCTCCTAGCCCCTCCGGGCTTCGGGCCCGTCGCCGGGCGCCCGGCCGGCCCCAATGGGGAGCGGCGGCTCAATCCGGCGGCGTGGGCCGTCGTGAAGAAGGGTAGACATGTCCTGTGAGCGCAGGGTCACTCGCCAGCTACCGAGAGAAGCGACGACCGGGGCGAACGCCTGAGCCCCTCCCGGATGGTGTGGCCCCGACGGCGGAACGGGGGAGAAATCCGGTCTTCGTGGTCCAAGAGCACCATGCCTCGAGCCTGCACTGGGACTTCCGCCTGGAGCGCGACGGTGTGCTGGCCTCCTGGGCCCTTCCCAAGGGTCTGCCGGTCTCCCCGGACCAGAACCACCTGGCGGTCCGGGTCGAGGATCATCCCCTGGAGTACGGGACGTTCAGCGGCACCATCCCCCGGGGTGAGTACGGCGCCGGCACGGTGTCGATCTGGGACCATGGCTACTACGAGTGCGAGAAATGGCGCCCACGGGAGATCATGGTCGTGCTGCACGGGGCCCGGGCGAACGGCCGGTACGTCCTGTTCCCGACCCGAGGGAAGAACTGGATGATCCACCGCATGGACCCGGCCCCGGAAGGGTTTGCGCCACTCCCGGCCCGGATGCAACCGATGCTGGCCACGCCGGGCCGGCTGCCGCCGGACGACGGAGAGTGGGCCTACGAGTTCAAATGGGACGGCATGCGGGTCCTGTTGTGGATCGACGGCGGCCGGCCGCGGGCCGTGAGCCGCAATGAGAAGGACATCACCAGCTCCTTTCCCGAGCTGCGGGCGTTCGGCGAGGCCATGGGATCGCATCAGGCGTTGTTCGACGGGGAGCTCGTGGTGCTCGATGCTGAGGGGAGACCGTCGTTCACCCAGCTGCAGCACCGGATGCACGCCAGCTCACCGGCCAGCGTCCGGAAGGGCGCCCAATCCCATCCGGTCAGCGTGGTGCTCTTCGACCTCCTGCACCTGGACGGCACGTCGCTGGTCGGACTGGGCTATGACCATCGACGTGCCGCCCTGGAGGATCTGGGCATCGGGGCCCCGGGGTGGGCGGTCACTCCTTCCTTCAGGTCCGACGACGGGGAGCGGGTCTTCCGGGCCGCGGTGGACCTGGGCATGGAGGGAGTGGTGGCCAAACGCCGTGCGAGCTCCTATCAGGCCGGTCGACGGAGCAGCGACTGGATCAAGGTGAAGAACGAGCACGTGCAGGAGGTGG
This sequence comes from uncultured Acidimicrobiaceae bacterium, assembly GCA_963737625.1. Taxonomy (GTDB): domain Bacteria; phylum Actinomycetota; class Acidimicrobiia; order Acidimicrobiales; family RAAP-2; genus Bog-756. The sequence continues at coordinate 222,340 of CAVTTK010000003.1, read as the reverse complement.
TCATCGGTGGCTTCACCGAGGGACAGGGAAGTCGTCGAGGTGACTTCGGTGCCCTGCTGCTCGGAGTTCCTTCCACCGAACCGAGGAGGCTGACGTTCGTGGGCAAGGTGGGGACAGGGTTCTCCGACCGCTCCCGTGCCGAGCTGGCATCGCATCTGAAGCGGATGGTGCGCGTCACCAGCCCATTCGACGAACGGCTGCCCCCGGCGGCGGAGACGGGCGCCACATGGGTGACCCCCAAGCTGGTGGGTGAGGTGCGCTACGGCGAATGGACCCCCGACGGGCACCTGCGCCATCCGGTGTGGAGGGGCCTCCGGCCCGACAAGGCGAAAGAGGACGTGCACCGTGAGCCCTGAGGGTGCCGTGCGGACGACCGTGGACGGGCGAGAGCTCACGGTGTCCAATCTGGAAAAGGTCCTGTACCCGGCCAGTGGATTCACCAAGGGTCAGGTGATCGACTACTACGCCCGTGTGGCCGACGTCATGCTGGCCCACGTGATGGACCGGCCCCTGACCATGAAGCGCTATCCCAACGGGATCGGCCACACGTTCTTCTTCGAGAAGCACCTGCCCGACCATGCTCCTCCATGGGTGCATCACCAGGCCGTCCCATCCTCAGCCAAGGGCGATCCGGTGGACTACCCCGTGGTGTGCGATCGCCCCACCCTGGTGTGGGTGGCCAACTTGGCCGCCATCGAGCTCCACGTCCCCTTGTGGCACGTGGGCCGGAGGCGTGTCCTTCCGGCCCCACCGGATCACATGGTGTTCGACCTCGATCCGGGGGAGGGAACCTCCATCGTCGAGTGCTGCCTCGTGGCCAGACACGTGGCCGAGGTCCTGGACGAGGGTCGTTCCGGCTGTTGGCCGAAGACCAGCGGCTCCAAGGGTCTCCAGCTCTACGTCCCGCTCACCGGCCGACCGACGTGGGACCGGATCCGTGAACGGGCCCATGGGGTCGCCGTGCAGCTGGAACAGGAGCACCCCGACCTGGTGGTCTCCAACATGCGCAAGAACCTCCGTGCCGACAAGGTCCTCATCGACTGGAGCCAGAACCATCCGGCCAAGACCACGGTGGCCGCGTACTCCCTGCGGGCCAGAGAGGAGCCGACGGTCTCGACTCCCATCACCTGGGACGAGGTTGATGCCTGCGCCCGGAGCGGTGATCCGGGGGACCTCCGCTTCACGTCCGATCTCGTGCTCGAGCGGATCGACCGCGTAGGGGACCTGTTCGCCGCGGTGTGATCCGCAGGGAAGACACCCTTGTCCAGGGCAAATCGGACCCGTATGCTCGGGATGTCGGGTCAGGGTCGCAGGACTCGCTTCAAGGAGGCAGCGGTGAGCGCAATGGGTGAACGGTTCCTCATCTTGGAGGAGACGGCCGACGCACTCGACATCATTGATCCCGAGTTGGCGGTGCAGTTCCGCGTGGTCAATGGGCTCCCGAAGCAGCCCCGGGAGGAGATGCCGGTCGGCCCGGGTGCGCCGGAATTGCCGCCACCCTCGGACCCACCGAGACGCCACGAAATTCGCATGGACGTAGGTGACCAGCAGATCCGCTCCGACTGCTCCTGTGGAGCGTGGGCGTCGGCGGTCGACTGGGACCAGATCGACACCATGGTGGTGCAGATTCGTCGGCACCTCGGGTCGGTTCAGGCCTCAACCCAGGATGGGATCATGGCCGCCGGATTGCCCGCGTCCCCGACGGCGGAGGAGAACGCCGTCGGATGAACTGGCCGGTCGGCGGCTTCTGACTATCGGGTCCCCGGGCTGATCGTCGGGTCTCGGGAAGACCTCATCGAGCGCTTCGGCCCGGCCGCCTCGGCCGAGGACCGAGACACCGTCCACCTGCGGCCCCCGGTGGAGTCGCTCTCTCCGACTCGGCGCTGTACCGTCGCGGGCACCGGGCCCCCGGGGTCGCCTCAGGAGTCCTCGGTGCGGCCGAATTCATCGTGGAACAACACGGCCACCAGCAGGGTCTCCACAGCGGCAACCGAGCGCAACCCGACCGAGAGGATCCCCCTCACGGTGTCGCCGGAGAGGGATCGCAGCGTGGCCACAGCTACCACCCTCCGGAGCATCGGGGCCCACCGGGCGCGCCGAATAGCGCGAAATCCAGAGTCAGCATTTCCATCCTCCTGAGGGCGCTCAGTGAAGCTCCACGCACCCTTCGTCACCTCTTTTCTACGTTCGCGCCCGGGGCCCGACTAATCAAGTGAACACTTTGTGGATTTCGGGAACCGCCGGCGGGATTCCCGCTTGCCCGTCCGATTCCTCCACGGGCTGCGGGATACCGGTGGAACGTCGACGCTCCCACGCTTCGAACGCCGGGGGCACCGTGCCGATCCCCGATGTCCCATCCGGTCGAAGTCGGCGCGGCCCGGCATCGCTACGATGCTCCGATGGAGCGGTCGACGGTGTATGTCGAGGACCACGGGCCGTCGACGGGTCCGACGCTTGTCCTCGTCCACGGAGCGCCGGACCGCTCGACCAGCTTTCGGGGCGTACTTCCCTACTTTCCTGACCACCGGATCATCCTGTACGACCGCCGCGGCTACGGGCGGTCGACCCACGCTCCACCGGCTCGGACGATGTCCGACCACGCCAACGATCTGTTGGCCATTCTCGACGATTGCGAGGTTCCGCCGGTCGTCGTCGGCCACAGTTTCGGATCGAATCTCACCATGCTGGCCGCAACCGTTCGTCCGGAGGCCTTTGCCGGGGTCGGGCTATGGGAGCCGCCACTGCCCTGGGTCGAGTGGTGGCCCCGGAGCACCAAGAGGTACAACGCGATGGTGGCCGCCTCCCCGGATCCGGCCGGTGACATCGAGACGATGTACCGAATGCTGCTCGGCGATCAGGGTTGGGAGCGCCTCCTGCCCCAAGCGAGGGATGAGCTCCGCGCCGAGGGACTGGCCTTCCAGATCGACATGGGTTCAGAACTGGACCCGCCGTTCGACTTCGAGGACATGCTCGTTCCGGCCCTCGTCGGCTATGGGACGGACACGGTCAAGGAGCAGGCCAAAGGGGCCGGATGGCTCGTCGACAGTCTCCCCAACGCCCGGCTGCTGGCCGTTCCCGGGGTTGGCCATTTTGCCCCACGCACGCACCCCAAGGAGTTCGCCGGCTTCGTAAGCGCCGTCGTGAGCATGACCGAGTCGGCCGGTCCACCCGGCCTGGAGACGGATGCCCGGGGCATGAGTTGAGACGGCCCGGCTGAGGGCACCGGCACCTGCGGATCAGTCGATCGCCGAGGCCCGGTGGACCGGGTCGTTGGGATGAGGCGACAGCGGGAGTATCTCGTCGGTGCGCCAGATGCTCAGGGGCATCGAACCCAGGACGTCCTGGAGCTCGTCTTCGTCGGCGGCGGTGAAGAGCCCCAAGGTGCGCCATTGGCCCGGTTGCAGGGGAGGACGCCAGAGTCGGAGCAGATGCCCCTGGGCCGCCAGCTCCTCCGATCGGGTCGCCTCGCGTGCCCGTACGTCGTCGATCGCCCGTTCGGGTGTCCCCTCGGGGACATGAGTGGTCATGGTGACGAGATAGTCCATGTCCGGAGCACCCTCAGGTCGGCGACGGCGTGTGTACCAGCCTCCCCTCGACTCCCCTGGCCCGTCAAGGGACACTCGGAGCTGCCCGGCCACCAGGCGCACTCGGCCACGGGCCTCCTATCGATGGTCGGCCTCGGGGTGACGTCAGGAACCCCGGGGCCAAGCCCAGGTTGGTGAGGAGGCCGGGATCGGGCCGGGGCAGGCCGTTCGCCCTCACCAATGAAATCGGAGGAGGAATTACCGTACCGATCGGTGAACGTGTCGATTATCCGGTTCTGACTCCGTCACTGTCATTGCCATGGGGTCATGTGCCGAGGCCCCATGGCGGGTCATGGCCGAGACAGAGAAAGAAGGTGTACGCCATGAAGGCTTCGGAGACGTGGGGTCATATCCATAAGGAGCGGACCGTACTGACCGAATCGCTGGCCTCGCTCTCCATGGAACAGTGGGCGGAGCCTTCATGGTGCCAGGGGTGGTCGGTGCAGGAGACCACCGGGCACATTGTCGCTGCAGCAGAACAAACTCCGCTCCACTTCTACAAGGAGATGATCCAGGCGGGCTTCAAGTTCAATGTCTTCACCGATCGGGGGGCCAAACGGGTATCGGCGGCGGGTCCGTCCGAGTTGGTCCGGCGATTGGGGGCCAGGACCACGACGACGAATCATCCGCCGGCCCCGGTGATGGCCATGCTGGGTGAGATCATCGTCCACGGCCAGGACATTCGGCGGCCTCTGGGACTGCGGCACCAGCCTTCAGACGAGGCATTGGTGGCGCTGGCCGATTCTTGGAAGAACGCCAACCTCCTGATCGGGTCCAAGCGGCGGATTTCCGGGGTGCGCCTGCGGGCGACTGACGTCACCTGGTCCCATGGCGAAGGGCCCGAGGTCTCGGGTCCGCTGCTGTCCTTGATTCTGGCCATGAGCGGGCGAAAGGGTGCTCACGTGGACCTCGGTGGCGATGGCCTCCAGGTACTGTCCTCTCGCCCGTAGCCCGTGACCCCGCATGGTGCCCCGGGCGATCGGCACGCGGGTCCAGTCGATCCGCGCTTCCGTGCTCGGATCCGGCCAGACCCACGGCAAGACGTGATGCACGGCCGGTTGAGCACGCGCGCTCAGGGCTGACTACGGTAAGGCGGGTATCGGCGGAAAGGCCACCGTGAGTACCGAGAACGTGGCGATCCTGTTCACGGATATCGTTGATTCGACTGCGCTGTCTCAACTCCTCTCCCCGGAGGAGGCCGATGAGGCGCGCCAGCGGCACTTCTCCATCCTCCGCCGGCCGGTTGCCGCATCGGGTGGTGTCGAGGTGAAGAACCTCGGCGACGGGCTCATGGTGGTGTTCGTCTCGGCTTCGGCGGCCCTGGCCTGTGCGGTGGCCATGCAGCAGGCCGTCGATCTCGACAACCGGGACCGCCGGCACCAGGTCGGCTTGCGCATCGGGCTGAGTGGCGGTGAGGTGGCACACCAGGAAGGCGACTACTTCGGCGACCCGGTGGTCGAGGCGTCCCGTCTCTGCTCGGCCAGTGCCAGCGGTCAGATCCTTGCTGCCGAGGTGGTCCGCCTCATGGCCGGCCGCCGGAACAATCACGGAATCCGTCGGGTCGGGGGACTCTCGCTGAAGGGACTCCCCGACCCGGTCGATGCCGTCGAGGTGCTGTGGGATCCACTGGTTCTCTCCGGTGCCGAGCGGCCCATTCCGCTCCCCGGTCGCCTGAGCATTCGACCTGGGGTGGGAGTCATCGGCCGGGAGGCGGAGCTTTCGGAGCTCGGCGATGCGGTGAAGCGTGTCGGGTCAGGCGGCGGAAGTGAGGTCCTCCTCATCTCCGGTGAAGCCGGCCAGGGAAAGACGACCCTGGTGGCTGAGGCCGCCCGTGTGGCATGGGACGGGGGAGCCTGCGTGCTGTTCGGACATTGTGAGGAGGACCTGGCTACTCCGTACCAGTTGTTCTCCGAAGCACTCGGCCATTTCGTCACCCACGCTCCGGACGATCAGCTGGCTGCCCACGTCGATGCCCACGGTTCGGAACTGGCCGGGCTGGTGCCGGCTCTCACCCACCGGGTCCCGGACCTACCTCCGTCTCGGGCCACCGACTCCGACTCGGAGCGGTATCTCCTCTTCAGTGCGGCGTGTGGTCTGCTCTCGATGGCCTCTTCGGATCGACCGGTGATCCTGGTGCTCGACGACCTCCAATGGGCGGATACCGGGAGCCTCCTGTTGCTCAGACATCTGGTGGCCGCTCACGAGAGCAGGCCGCTGCTCATCCTCGGGACCTTCCGGGACAGTGAGCTGTCCCATGTCCATCCCCTGCTCGACACATTGGCGGCGCTACGCCGAAACAAGAGGGTCACCCGCATCGAGCTGGCGGGATTGGACGACACCGGTGTGGTCCAGCTGATGGAGGCCATTGCCGGCTACGTCCTCGACGATGCGGCCGTTGATCTGGCTCACGCCGTCTACCGGGATACCGATGGCAATCCCTTCTTCGTCTACGAGGTGCTCCGCCATCTGTCCGAGTCAGGGGCCATCTACCAGGACGAAGCAGGACGGTGGGTGGCGCAGGGATCACAGGAGGATGTCGCCCTACCCGAGAGCGTCCGCGAGGTGGTCGGGGCCCGAGTGGGGCGCCTGGGAGCCACCTCGGAGCGGATCCTCTCCGTCGCTGCGGTCATCGGTCGGGACTTCGACCTCGAGCTCTTGTCGCGGGCCACGTCGACCTCGGACGACGCGCTGCTGGACATCCTGGACGAGGCTGCCGGCGCCGCTCTGGTGCGGGAGCTGGCCGACGCCCCGGGTCGCTACGTGTTCGCCCACGCCCTCATCCAACACACCCTGTATCAGGACATGGGCCCCAGCCGCCGGGCCCGGACCCACCGGACCGTGGCCGAAGCCCTTGAGGCGCTGTGTGGGGACCGCCCGGGGACCCGGGTGGGCGAGTTGGCTCACCACTGGTTCAGTGCCACCCAGACGGTGGACGTCTCCAAGGCGGTGCGATATTCGCGTGAGGCGGGCGATGCCGCGCTGGCCGCCCTGGCTCCGGACGACGCGCTGCGCTACTACGGACGGGCCCTGGACCTCTACTCCCACAATGGCCGGCTCGACCCTGCTCTCGAGGTTGACCTGATGGTCGGGCTGGGTACGGCGCAGCGCCAGACGGGCGACCCGGCCTTCCGGCAGTCACTGCTCGATGCCGCGCAGCGCGCCGCCACCCTCCAGGACACCGGTCGTCTCGTGGCTGCCGTGCTCGCCAATGACCGAGGGTTCTACAGCGCGGTGGGAGCAATCGACTCGGAGAAGGTGTCGATGCTGGAGCGGGCGGTCGAGTTGGTGTCGGGCGGCACGCCGGAACGGGCGCTGGTCCTGGCCACCCTCTGCTCAGAACTGGCCTACGGGAGTCCACTGGAGCGGCGTCGGGCCTTGGCCGACGAGGCGGTGGCCATCGCCAGGGCCCTCGACGACGACGCCGTCATCGTTCGGGTGTTCAATCATGTTCACGTGGCACTGCAGGTGCCCTCCCTGCTCGATGAATCGCTGGAGCGGACGGCCGAGGCGCTCCTCCGGGCTCAGCGGGTTGGTGATCCCGTCCAGATCTTCTGGTCGGCCCACTGGCGGGCTACGGATGCCGCTCGCGCCGCGGACATCGAGGAGATGGACCGGTGCATCGACGTGCACGGATCGATGGCGGAGCAGCTCGATCAGCCCATGTTCACCTGGGACCATACATTTCTGCTCGCCGTGCAGGCTCAGATCGCCGGGGACGCCGAGCGGGCTGAATCGCTGGCTTCCGAGGCATTCCGGATCGGGAGCGAGGGTGGGCAACCCGATGCCGCCACCATCTTCGGAGCTCAGCTCATCGTGGCCAGCGGCCAGCGGGGGACGATGAGTGAGTTGGCCCCGCTCATCGAAGAAATGGCGACGCACGCGCCCAACATCTCCCGGTGGCTGTTCGGGTCGCTCATCGCCAAAGCCCACGTCGAGGGTGACCGCGCCGATGCCGCCCGCGTCGTGCTCGAGGACTTTGCCGCTGCGGGATTCGAGATGCCGTTGGACCAGATCTGGCTGACGGGCATGGTCGACTTCGCCGAGGCGGCCATCGAGTGTCGGGACGCCGCCCTGGCCCTCTCGCTGTTCGAGCGGCTCGAGCCTTGGTCCGCACAGATTCCGGCCACGGGTGGGTCCGCACTGGCACCGGTGAGCCACTACCTGGGCGGGCTCACCTGGGTCTTGGGTCGGTATGACGATGCCGACGCCTACTTCGCCCAGGCCTTGGAAGTCGCCGTTCGGATGCGGGCCAAGTTCTTCATGGCCCAGACCGAACTCCGTTGGGGGCAGATGCTCAGTGAGCGTCGATCCCCGGGGGACGTCGAGAGGGCCCGTGCGTTGTTGTCCAGCGCGCGGGTCGCCGCGTCGGCCCACGGGTATGGGACTGTCCACCGACGGGCAGTCAGGGGATTCGAGCAACTGGACTGACCGACCGCTCCATCCTCTCCATTCTCACGGAGTCGACGGCCCGCCGGGGATCCGATCGCCGTCCGTTCGCCCCGCTGTGGCCAACCACCTTCGCAGTGGCACGGCCACGTTCGACGACGTGGGGTCGTGGTCGCCATGCAGGGCCGAATTGGCTGGCCCCGGTTAGCCGGCCGGCTCGTTCAATGCCTTGGTGATGTCGTCGATCGCCGCCTGTTCGGACTCACTGACCTCGTGTCCGTGCTCCCGGTGGGCAGCTGCGACCTTGTGGGACAGCGTGATGATGAACTGTCGATACTCCTCGACCTCGGCTGGCGTGGCCTTGCCACCGAGCAGAGCCACCGCGTCACGCAGATGCTTCAGTCCGCTCTGCCTCAACTCCTCGGGGGAGTGGTAGTGAGTGTGGTCCCGTTCCGGCTTTGCCGCCACGATCTCATCCAACAGTTCGCTGTCGCCGTGCTGCTGGCGAGCCTCGACGTAGGCCTTGGCTATGGCGATGCTCTCCCGGAATGAACCCCCACGTTGGGCGGTGACCACGATCATGCCGGCGCTCGGTGGCGCCTCCAGGATGAGCTGCCACTCCTCCGTCGTGAAGTCGGTCTTCGTGGTCATCGCCAGCCTCCGGTCCTCAATCGCATGGGCGCAATGCTCCTACACCGTAGCGACTGATGCCATGGGGCGGGCCGTTGACTGGATGGCCAGCGTCGTGGGCGCCCGTGCAGCCGCTTCGGACGTCCCTTCCTCGTGTCGTGGGCGGGCCGAAATGACGGCTAGATCGGGGCCGGGCCCTCGCCTCCTCGATCCTGCAGGGGGCTGATGGCTCCCAACGCCTCGATCAGAAACGGCGGGAGTTGGCGTTTGCCGGATCCGTCCGTGTGGACCGAGACGTACACGCTGGTTGCGGTGGCGACGGCCCGGTCGAGCGAGCGGAACTCGAACTGGAGGGTGAAGGATGTCGTGCCGACATGGGCCAGACCGACCAGGACCGTGGCCGGGCTGGACCAGGTCAGTGAGCCCTTCCAATCAAGTTCCGTATGCACCAGTTGTACGTCGTATCCGCGATCGGTCATCTGGCTGTAGGGAAGCCCACCGTCGAGGAGGAAGGCGGTCATGGCATCGTCCACGTACGCCAGATACCACATGTTGAAGACGACCTGTTGTTGGTCGACCTCCAGGTAGCGAACAGAAATGGGGTGGACAAAAGGCGAGGATCGGATCACGGCCGAGATTCTCGCACCGATCTCGGAGGCGGGATCCCGAAATCCGAGGCTGCTGGGGCAGGGGCGCCGGTGCCATGCGGCCGGTGGCGAAGCAGAAGGACGCGGTCCAAGAGCCAACCGAACCCGCACTCCCTGCATCACGGTGAGGGCGAGCGGACGATCACCGTAGTCTGGATGGACACAGGCGCAGCTGAGACGGGTGAACGATGATCAGAGTGCTGAACGATATGCCGGATGGCGTGATCGGATTCGAGGCGAGCGGCAGATTGGAGGCCGACGACTACCGCACCGTGATCCTGCCGGCGTTGGCGAGGGCCGCGGAGTCCGGGGAGGTGCGATTCCTCATCGTGATGCGCGACTTTCAGGGGATGAGCGGCGGGGCGTTGTGGCAAGACCTGAAGATCGGGGTGGAACACCTCCGAGCGTGGAAGAGGATCGCACTGGTGACCGACATCGAGTGGATGCACCATCTCACCGATCTCTTCGGATGGATGACACCGGGGGAGACGAAAACGTTTTCCCTGGCCAACCGGGACGAGGCAGTGTCCTGGGTTGCCGGATGAGATTTGCTACGGACGCGCGGCGGTGACCGGGCCCTTCGACGCAGGCCACTACTGATCGAAACGGCTCATCGGCTCGGATCACCGGACGTCCGAGGAAGGGGCACGTAGTGCGATCCGTGTCCGTGTCCGGCCCTGGCAGCGGTGAGGCATACTGAGTCATGTTCTATGTGATTGTGTTCGCCATCCTTGCCGTCGTGCTCGTGGTTGGAGGCGTGGCCGGCATGTCCCGCCGACGACGAACGATGGAACAGGATGAAAGGCATAGCGCTACGACAAAGTCCGAGCGCCGAAACCGCAAAGCGAAGCGGTCGCAGTCGCGCCATGATCGCCGGAAGCGGCACTGACCCCAAGCGCGTCCGCTGATCGGAATGCTGCATCGCCGACGGCCAGAGCCATGGCCGGCGTCAGCGACTGGGGTACGGCCAAACCACTACGAAGAGCCAGGCTTGTTCACCCGGGATGTCTCCAATCGGCTCGCATCGAGTGTGACCAAGGCCGGTATTCACTCGTGGCAAAGATCCCTCCGGGTCGATGTCCCCCGTCGAGATCAGTCGGCGTCGCCACGGTCCGGATCCCTCACCTCCGGTGTGTCGAGATGGCTCCGCAGGTGCTCGGCGATGATCGACCCCGCCGCCGATGCTGTCGGCGCGTGGCCCGTCACGCTCATCACGAACGGCTCCTTCTCGAGAACGTAGAGCAAGGCGTCCGACAACGCGGTGACGGAGGCCGTTCGGGGCACCTGTCGAATGAGGGCGATCTCCCCGAATCCGTCGCCCCGGGACAGGGTGCCCAATCTCCGGCCGTGCCGCGAGACGGAGAACTTGCCGTCGGCCACGGCGTAGTAGTGGTCTCCCAGATTCCCTTCGGTGACGACCACCGTCCCTTCAGCCACCGCCAGAGGGTCCAGTTGACGGGCGATGGCTTCGATGGACGGGGCTGGCAGGGCGGCGAACAGTGGGATCGCCCGGAGTAGCTGGATCTCCACCTGAGGCACGGTGGCCGCCGAGTCGATGGTCCGGAGTCGGTGCCACACTACGGCGACAAGAACGGCCGCCACCGCGGCAGGGCCGCAGAGCGCCGCCGGAATGCCCCCGATGGCCAAGGTCACGCGGACGAGTATCGCTCCGAGGGCGAGGCCGAGGTCCATCAGCGCCTCATAGACCGAGAAGGCCCCGGCAATGGCGTCAGGCGGGGCGGACCGCTGCAGGAGGGTCCGGCCGGTCACGTCGAATACGGCCCCGGCCAGCCCCACCGTGGCCACGAGGAGGATCGCCGGCACCACCCGGGGCACCAGCTCGATCGCCGCCAGGGCCAAGACCGCCACGGCCACGGAAACGGTGAGCGTGGTCGCCAGATGTTGCCGGCCCACCAAGAACGCCGTCACGAACCCTGCCACCAGGGCTCCCGCGCCAAGGGCGGCATTGAGGAAGCCGGGCCCTCCGGGTCCCATGTGAAGGAGATTGACGGCCAGGACGACACAGAGCAGGTCGAGCGAGCCGATGAGCACGAAATAGAAGGTGTGGAGGACGAACAGGACACGCAGCTGTGGTGTGTGGGCAGTGATGCGGAGGTTGGAGTGGGTCGACGCCAGCAAGGCACCGAGGCGGTTCTGCTTGGTCGACCCTGCGGTATGACCGACCGCGGCCCGGTCCTCCTCCGTGTCACTGCCCTCCGGCTCGGATACGCCGTCTCCGGCGGGAACAGCCGCCTCCGGCCCGGGGATGCCCAGGATGAGCAGGAGTGAACCAGCGGACAGCGCCGCCATTGCCCCCACGGCCGCCGCCGGGCCATCCCAGGCCAGGAGGACCCCGGCGATGACCGGCCCGATGAGGCTGGCCGCCCCGTCGGTCCAGCCGGTCATCACGTTGGCCGCCGTCAGTTCGTCAGCCGTGCGAACGATGGCCGGCAGCAGGGCCGCCTGGGGCGGCCGGGTCACGGTGAGGCTGAGTGCCGTGAGTGGCGCCAGAGCGAAGACGACGACCGTGGGCACGCCGACACTGATGGCCACGGCCACCGCGGCCATGGATCCGGCCTGCATCCCGTACCCGAGGCGCAGGACACTCGCTACCCGATGCCGGTCGGTCAGGGCGCCGAGGAACGGAGAGAACAGTATGCAGGGCACGAGCTGGACGAGGACCATCACCATGCCGGCCGTTGCTCCGCCATGGTCGTAGGCGAAGACCAGCAAGGCGATCCAGATGCCGAACTCGGCCGCTCCGAACAGGGCGTAGGCATAGCCGACTCGTCGGAGCACCGGGTTACGGAGCGCGGAACGGAACACCGAGGCGATGGCCCGTCCCCGCCGGATCACGGCGGCCCCAGGCATGACGAGGGGTGGATCTGTGCGGTCACCGCTACGTGCCGCTCCGCCAGGGCCGCAAGACCATGGCGCAGAGTACCCGAGAGGCCGTCGTGCCGCTCCGATGGCCGCCGGCCCTCGTCGGCGTGACCGGGCCCGGATATGCTGGTGCCGTGGGGCCCGACGTGTCGGAGGTCAGGAAGTGGCCAGGATCACGCATCAGTGCCCAGATTGTGGTTCCACGGAGGCACCTACGCTCATTGTGCGGGGCCCGGGGTTGAGGGATTCCGGGGTCTCTCACAGATGTCGGGCGTGTGGCCGGGAACGGCCGGTTCACAACGACCTGAAGGCCTCATGACCTCAGAGAGCGTCTTGGCTGAGCCGGTATGCCGCTGTCCGCGAACTCCCGGGGACTGACCAACCCACGGGGACTCACTGGGGAGAGCCTGAGGCGTCAGCTCCCACCGTGACGTGCACTTCACCATTCTCCCAAAGGGACGCTCTCGGCGTTCGCGGGATCACGCCGGGCGTCGTCGCCTTCCACCGCAGAAGCCAGAGCGCGATAATCGTCGGGTGGGGGCAGCCGCAAGATCCTTGGAGAATGCCACTGGGGTATCCCTCGGTGAGCTGATTGACTTCTGTGCGCGGTGCGTTGCCCTGGGCATCCCGGAGTTCACCAAGGTTCGGGCGGTCTCCAGTGAGCAGCAGTCGCTCATTGTCATCGTGGCCGAGACCCAGACTTCGTCACCAAACGTCGCAAACTCTGTCGACGCCGAGTACGGGACGATCATCGACGGCGGGGTCGTCATCGAGATCCCTGGCGAGGACTAGCGAAGGAACTGCCCGCAGGGCAGTCGGGCCCGGAGGGGGTTCTCTGCCAAGCCCGGTTGCTCCTGGGCCCGGTCCGCCTCCAGGCCGGCAGGGCGATCGCGGTAGGTGTCCGCCAGGTCCCACATCACCGTGATGCCCACGTTGGGTCATCTAGGATCTGGAGAGTGGATTCCCTCCACTCCCATCGGCGGGCATCGTGGAGTACACGTGTCGGCATCGTACTGGGTGCCGTGTTCGCTCTCGCCCTGGCCGGGTATGTCGGGTCGGTGGTCGGTCCTCACTTCAAGAGCGCATCGGCTTCGTCCACGACCACGTCGACGCACCCACCTTCGAACACCACATCGACAGTGGCACACTCGACGGTCAAAGTACTGGTGGCCAACGGCACGCAGGAGCCAAACGCCGCCGCCCACTTCACGCAGCAGCTCCAACAGCAGGGATGGAGCGTCGGGACTCCGGGGAACACAACGACCGCAGTATCGAGCACGACGATCTACTACGCACCGTCCCGGCAGCAGGCGGCGGCGATCATCGCCACTGAACTCGGGGTGGCGACGACCGCCGTCCAGCCCATGAGCCCAACTGTGCCGGTGCCCAATGCAAACGGGGACGACGTGGTCGTCGTGATCGGATCGGATCTCGCCGGCACTGGATTCCCGTCCAGCACGACTTCCACAACCTGAGCACATCGATGGGGACCCACCGCACGTCCCAGGGGTCTTCGGGGATTCGCCCGAAGCTCCTCCGTCGCACTCGGGCCCACCGATGGAAACATCGCTCGGCCACCGTGGGCCTGGGACGGTGGGCTCGGCCCTTCCCCGGGTCAGCCGAGGTAGAGGGCGGCCACCTGCTCGTACAGTTGAGGATCGACCTGTTTGGGCTTCCCGACAGCCTCGCCCAGCGGGATACGGACAATGGCCCCGGATCGGAGCGCCACCATGACGCCGAAGTGGTGGTCGTGGACTGCCGCGAGCGCCTCGGCCCCGAAGCGGGTGGCGAGAACACGATCGAACGCCGTGGGGGATCCACCACGCTGAATGTGGCCCAGCACTGTGGATCTCGACTCGTATCCCGTTCGTTGCTCGATCTCGTTGGCCAGGAAGGCCCCGATCCCACCAAGGCGAACATGGCCGAACTGATCCTTGGCTCCCGGCAGGGTCGAGTTCCCCGGTGGAGGGCTCGAGCCCTCGCCGCTGGGGAGTGCCCCCTCGGCCACGACCACCGTGGAGAAGAACTGGCCGTCTCCATGCCGCTTCACCAGTCGCTCGCACACCTCATCGACGGAAAATGGAACCTCGGGGATCAGGATCTCAGCCGCTCCTCCGGCGATTCCTGCATGGACGGCGATCCAGCCCACATGTCGCCCCATCACCTCGCAGACGATGACCCGGTGGTGCGACTCGGCTGTGGTCTGCAACCGGTCGATCGCTTCCGTGGCGATTTGGACGGCCGTGTCGAACCCAAAGGTGACTTCCGTCCCCGACAGGTCGTTGTCGATGGTCTTGGGCACGCCGACGACGGGCAGTCCCCGTTGGTGCAAATGGTCGGCTGCGCCCAACGTGTCATCGCCGCCGATGGCCACTACTGCGTCCAGCCCGAGCGCCTGTGCCGAGGCCAGGGCACGGTCAGCGCCATCATCGGTGGCAAACGGGTTGGTACGGGACGTGCCGAGGATCGTCCCTCCCCGGTTCAGGATGGACCGGCACTGATCGGCGACCAGCGAAACAGTGTCGCCCTCGACCAGACCGCGCCAGCCATCGAGGATGCCGACGAACTCATCGCCGTGATGGACCGCTCCGCCGACCACCACGGCTCTGATGACTGCGTTCAGGCCTGGGCAGTCACCTCCGCCAGTGAGTAGACCTATGCGCACGACCTCATGTTAGGGGCCACCCGGGTCCCGGGGAGGCGGTGTCCCCACAAGCCGACTCGGTGGGACCCCGACTCGGTCGGGCCGCCGGATGCTGACTCCCCCTACGGCGGGACCATCCGTCACGAGACGGCAACGGCGTGGGCGTAGACCAACGTCGTGACCTCGTCGGTGGAGGTGTCGATGAGTTCGATCAGTACCGGTGCGTCCGGTCCGTCACCCAGGAGCCTGCTCCGTGTGCGAACAGGGCCGGCCTGCGTCTTCCGGAGATAACGGAGGTCGAGTTCGGTCACGACGCATGGTGATCCGAAACGAGCTGCCATGAGATCCTCGGCTGCCGCCTCGGCCAGAAGGGCGACCATGGCGCCCTGAAGCGTTCCGGCCGGGTTCCGGAGGTGCGGAGTGATCTCCACCAGCTCGATCCCCTCCGCGGCATCGATGACCTGGATGCCGGCCTCCTCGCGTAACGGTCGGGTAAGGGGGGTGGAATCTCGGAAAATCAGTGGGACCTGCCCGATCGGCACATTGGGTTTGGGCGGATCGGTCGCCTTCCGGGGAATATTCGTGAAGCCGATGGCACCGGTGGCGATCGGCACTCCACCGTCCGAGATCAGCTCCACGGTGCTCGTTGCCGATCGCCGGCCCCTGCGCACGATCGTGCTGGTGGCATCGATGCGCCCGGGTGCCGGGATGGGACGCATTCGGACGGACATGTCCGAGGTGAGTGCCCACATGTCGGGGTCCTGGTCCAGGGGGATCCCTGCCGCCACGTCGATGACGAAGGAGAGAACACTGGCCCGGACGATGCCATGGTGCAACGTCTCCTCTCGGGGCGTGAGCTCGAGGACGAGTTCGCCGTCCACAATCCGCGCCGCCACCCCCAGTCGGCTCGGGACAGACACGCCCGGTTCCGACACATCTGTCATCTGGTCTCCCGAATCGGCATGAGCCGTAGATGGTATCGGCCATGGAGCAACGTTCCTATCCCGGTGCGCTCTCGCCCCTGAGGGCCCCATTCTGGAAATGAGATCGGCTCGCGGCGTCTCCTGTCGTGCCGTATGGGATTGAATGGTCGGCGTGGGCAACCTGCCGGGTCTCGAATTGGCGCTTCGCCGGATGAGTGGAACGGTGACCACCTTCCTGGAGGAGCTCGTCGGTGAGCCGATCGATGCCTGTGATCGGCGCCACAGGTCGACCGACGCCAAAACCCCCAACCCCCTTCGAGTGGCGAGCGGAGACCCACTGATCGTTCGTACGGCGGCTCTGCGCGGTCGGACGTCGGGACGGTCCTTCCTGTACGCCGAGACCGTTCTCGCGCCCGGGCGGCTCACATCGGCATTCTGTGAACGACTCGAGTCGAGTTCCGATCCCATCGGCCGGATCCTTGAGGCGGAAGGGATCGCCGTACGACGCGTGCCTCTGGGGGGACCACCATCAGGGTCACCTCCAGTCGCACCGGAGGGAGACGATGGCTTCGGCCAATCGGTGCTGGCCCGGAGCTACCGGATTGATTCCGAAGGGATCCCGTTGATGGTGGTGAGTGAATGGTTTCTCGCTTCACTCGGAGAATTCCTACCCCCGCCGTGAGAAACGGGGGGTCACGCCGTCCACCACGTGACGAGGAAGGTCACCTCGATTCCGGGCTGGCGTCGTGGTGAGCACGACTGTACGCCTGGGTCGGCCCACTCCTCCTGGCCGCGGAATCTGGCATTCGGGCGGTCCTGGGTGTAAGACACCTGTAACTCCGCCCCGGAGATGGGAGGTGGCAGGTGGCGAGGACTGAGCCCGTTGGTGACTGGACGTCGGATTTCGACGTACTGGACGAGTGGTACGTGCGAAACCCATTCCCCCGTTGGGATGAGTTGCGGCGTACCTGCCCGATCGCCCACACCGAGCGCAGGGGTCCGGCGTGGCTCCCGACGACCTATATGGACGTCACGACGATGGCCAAGGACATCGACCACTTCAGCTCGGCCAACACCAGCGTCATCGACTCGGTTGACGAAGGTGACACGCCGATCCTCACCTACGGACTTCCTCCGATCACGTCCGACCCGCCACTCCATACGTGGACGCGCCGGCTCCTGCTCCCGTGGTTCTCCCACGCCAGGGTGGCGTCCTATGAGCCGATGACCAGGTCGTTGTGCGGATCGCTGATCGACGCCCACCTCGATGCGGGCCAGGCAGACGCCGCCGCCGACTATGCCCAGCAGATCCCCGTCCGCGTCATCGGCTCGATCCTCGGGGTCCCCGAGGAGCTAGCCGAGACCTTCACCGGCTGGGTGCGTGACGCCCTGGAATTCGCCGATGACGCGGAGCGCGTCCAGCGGGGGATGTTCGGCATCGGCTACTACCTCTGGGATCGGATCAACGAGCGACGCGACACCGACGGCGACGACTTGTTGACCTACCTGCTCCACGCTGAGGTGGAAGGCGGGTCCGTCGACGACATGATCATTCTGGGCATGGCCATCCTGACGATGATCGCCGGCATCGACACCACCTGGAGTGCCATCGGCTCCTCGCTCTGGCACCTGGCGACGCACGACGCAGACCGGGAGTTGCTCGTGGCCCAACCGGCGCTCATGGACACGGCGGTGGAGGAGCTCCTCCGTGCCTACTCGCCGGTGACGATGGCCCGGATCGTGACCGACGACGTCGAGTTCAACGGATGTCCCATGAAGCGGGGCGACAAGCTGCTCCTGAATTTCCCGGCGGCGAATCGGGATCCGGCGGTCTTTGACCGACCCGACGAGGTACTTCTTGACCGGCAGGAAAACCGGCATGTGGCATTCGGCTCGGGTATCCACCGGTGTGCCGGCTCCAACTTGGCCAGAATGGAGCTGCGGGTCGCCCTCGAGGAGTGGCTGGCCCGGGTTCCGGTGTTCCATCTGGCCGACGGGGCTGAGGTGGTGTGGGCCGGCGGACAGGTCAGAGGGCCCCGCCAACTGGAAGTGGTGTTCAGGTGAGGTCGGTTCGCTCGCATGTCGACGACCGGATCCGGGAGTAACTGCTCTGGTCCATCGGCTCCCGGCACGGTGTCGTGATGCGTGATTCGACGTGCCCCTCAGGGCCCCGCCACACGATCAGCGACGGCGACTAGGTGCAGGGTTTCCGGACCCCGGTCAGGCCCACATTGAACTGGGCCCCGTTGAATCCCAGGGCGCCGTCGTGGGCACAGAAGGAGGTCGGTCTCAATCTGTACTCGGCGTTGAACACCGCCTTGTGACCCACGTAGGCCGACAGCAAACTGCACGAGGAGTACTGATTGCACTGCTCCGTGAGTACCGCGTCGGCCAGTGGGTACATATCGGAGGCGTATCCGTCACCGGTATCGTCGGGGTTCTTGATCCACCAGGCCAGGCCCAGGCCGTGCATGAACGTGGCCAGAGTCGTCATGTAGGACTCCTCGATCGATTGCGTCAAGGGGAACCCGCTGGTGTCGCCGTACTCCTCGTCGATGTCCGTCTCGACGGCATCGAATCCTTTGGCAGCACACTGCTGCTTGATCATCTCTGCGATGATGAAGACCGTCGCGGGTGATTGGATGTTGAGGTAGTACTCGGGATAGCCGGGGACTTTCGCTCCGAGCTCGCCGGCATTCCGGAGCAACGAGAAGTAGGTCTCCGGAATACCCTCCTCCGCAGGCGAGTAGTAGTTGCCGACCGCCCCGACTTCGACGTAGCACACGACATGCTTCCCCAATGCGTGCAGAGCAGTGACCGTGGAGGCCGGATTGATGATTCCGTCGATGTCATAGATCGATGGGGCCGGTGCCAGCTGACCGTTCGGAAGCTTGTCGCTTGTGCCCATATCCCTGGCATTGGTCGTCCTCAGCGGATGGCTCAGCTCCCATTGCCAGGGCTGATTGCCCAGTGGCGGAGTCCACCACGTGGCCGCGCCGGCACGGGGGAGTGCCCCGAATTGGATGAGTGCCAACACCAGTGGGACGGTGGCGGCCAACGTCATCAGCCGAACGAACCTCCAGCGACGCATGGTCCGCCCCCCCCTGCCCATGGCCGCAGTCTACCGAAGTGGCTTCATGAGGCCCTGTGATTAGCCCCGTGGCTCATCTATCGGCCCTGCCTGGTGGGGGAACGTGTGTGGCCCGGGGAGCCGTGCCGTAGCGCAGGTGAAGCAGGTCCGGGTGGCCGGCACCGCTTCGAGGCGGTCAGCCGAAATGGTTACGCCGCAGCGTTCACAGGCCGAATAGCTCCCGGTGGCCACCTTGGCCAACGCCCGATCGACGTCCCTCAGGTGCGATTCGGACTCGGCCAGCAGTGCGCCGACCCGGGCGCGCTCGTACGCCAGTGTGGATCCTTCGGGGTCGTGTTCGTCGTCGCCGTTGGCGTCGTCGGAATCCCCAGCCAGCCCTTCGAGCTCGATGGTCATCGTTCGCACCCGGTCCAGTGCCGACTGCCGCTCCGAGTGGAGCAGGGCGCGAATATCGGGGACGGGCATGGTGGGCGTTACCGGGAACGGCGGGCGGCCAACAGCATCAGCCGGGGGATGGCGAATGCCTGCGGCAGGTTCCCCGTCTCGACGAGAACGGCTGGCGGTGGTGAGGGCTCCACCATGTCTTCTATGAGGAGGCCGGCCTGACCCATTGCGTGCACATATCGGCTCAGGGGTCGGTGGGCGAACTCCAATTGGACCCCGGGTGCGATCTCGTCGATCACCACGTTGTCCTGAAGGTAGGGCCCGATTCTCCAGAAGGTATCGTCCGAGTTCAGGTCCTCCACCCATCCGCTCCCGGGGGATTGGAGGATGGGATGGACCAGGAGCAGGAGGAACAGGCCGGCCGGAGCCAGTACTCGGGCCACCTCGAGGATGGCGGGTTCGAACGGGTCTACGTGCTCCAGCGCCAGGCACAGGACCACGGCGTCGAAGCTGGCGTCGGAACAGGGGATCCGCTCGGACTGCGCTCGGATGAATCGGGCGGTCCCCCTGCGTCGGTATGCCAGGCGAATCTGTGCCGCGGTGGGATCGATGCCTACTACCTCCCCACCGAGTCCGGCGATTCGACGACTCACCTGCCCTTCTCCACAACCCACGTCGAGGATCCGTCGGGCCCCGTGCAGAAACTGCTCGATGAGGGGGAGTATCTGCTCCTCGTACTCGGGGTCGGCTCCGTCCGTGAATCCCTCCTGCCACCATGCTGCGTGCTGTTCCCACAGGGAATCGCCGACCACGGTCCCGAGGGTAGCTGGCCCGCCCGACCCGTCGGCGCCCCCATGGGGGCACGGGGAACGAACTCAGACGGCCCGGCCACGTCCGAGAGACGATGGGCCAATCGGCCGAAGGGACGGAAGTGTCAGCCGTCGCCCAGCCGGGGGAGGGTCACCCTTTGACCGGCAGGGAGCCGGCGTAGGCGGCACCCAGTGTGGCCCACTTGGCGAGTTGGCGCCTCGTCCGCAGGTGCTCCGGGGCCACCCGCAACCAGCCCTCCATCGGGCGACCGCGCATCACGGCCACCTCGGCATCGGTGGAGTCAACGAGTGCGGCCGTCTCGATCGGGTCGACGCGGACGAGCACACCTCCCTGGCCACTTGCCGAAATGGCCATGTTCCCCCCGATGAGGAAAGCAACCCCTCCGAACATGCGCTTCTCGGTCAGCCGAGACTGACCGAGCAGCAACTCGCGGAGTCGTTCGGCCAGCTCCTCGTCGCACGCCACGCGCTCATACTACAAGGACCATCTGGGCCCGTCCGCATGCGGTCGGCGCAGGGGAATGGGCGCGAACGCCACTCTTGTGCCCCACTTCAGATCCCCACTCGCTACTCGGATCCGGTCGTCGCATCCCCGTTCGACCCTGCGCCATCCCCCGTGGATCCGAGTGGTCATCTATGTCACTGTGTATGACCACCAGCTGAATCGGGCGCCGCCGGGACAACGCCGTGACGCTCGTCCCCGAGTGACACGTCAGGAGTACGTATGACCATGGACACAGCAACCGAGGCCAAGCACCGTGGCGCGGCCGAACTTCCGTTTGCCAGCATTGGCGACGGGAACAAGCTCAAGGTGATCCAGGTCGACGTGGCCGAGGGCCTCTGGATCGTCGAGAACATCTTCCAGAGCGGTTATGCCGTACAGACCCACCGTCACACGGGTCCGGTGTACGCCTACACGATGTCCGGGGCCTGGAAGTATCGGGAGTACGACTACGTCAACAGGGCGGGTTCGTTCCTGTTCGAGCCGGCCGGCTCCGTGCACACCCTCGAGTGCATCGAGGACGACACCCAGGTGTGGTTCCAGATGTACGGGGTCAACCTCAACCTGGCCGACGACGGCAGCATTGAGAGCGTCTTCGACGGCCCCGGAGCACTGGAGGCGTACTACGCGCTGTGCGAGGCCGAGGGCCTGCCCCGGCCGGACGTGCTGGTGAGCTGATGTCGCCCGGTGAAGGCACCCTCCGGCCATCGGGGTAGCGGCTTCCTCCACGGGCGTCCCGGTGCCTCGGCCCCTCGGTTGCTGGACCGAAGGAGCAGCCCTGGCATCGAGGAACCGCGCCAGCGCAGAGCTGGGCATTCGCCGCCACACCCTCGATAGGACGGCCCGCCGAGATCAGGACCGTAACGGTCGGACGACCGGACTCAGAACGAGGGACCGCCGCCGCCCCGCCCATGGAGGGGGACCAACTCGAAGGTGGGCATGGTGGCCCCGCACGTGGAACATATGTAGAACCGCTCGTCCCGGACAATGTCGTTGACGACATCGGGAAATGTTCCGGACCCTGCGCAGTCAGGTGCTCGTAACGATCCCGGGCTCACCACGGCGGTCATCGGACTCCTCGGCGCCAATGGGTTCGGACGAGGGAGGACGCGGAACCCCCGCCGGGCGCCGGGTCAGTGAGGGGATGGTCCCTCCTGCCTTTTGACCTGGTAACGCCCTTAGGTCTAGTGCAATTGCCGAGGGTCTCGACCACGAATGACCTGGATCCGGGTTTCCGGCCCGACGCCGGCCGGTCTTGGGCATCCCAAGGTGCCTTCTCCCAACCTGATAGACGGGAGGACGGGAGCCAGAGAAGCAAGTGAGGATCTGACGTGACGACCAATGCATCGGTGTTCCAACGTGAGTTGGACGCGCTCGAAGAGGGGAACGCTAGGGCCGAGACGAAAAAGGAGATGACCCGGCTTTCCCTGGTGTGTCAGGGGCAGCCGGATGAGCTGATCACCCGCAAGCTGAGGAAGCTCCTGGGTTCACGCCTGAAGGGAGAAGAGCTGACCAGGATGGTCAAGGCCCTGAAGGCCGGCGAGAAGATTGACATCCACTAGGCGGGTCCGCGACGACAATCACCCGGGAGTGGGATTCGCCCCCTGGGGCCTCGCCGCCTTGGTCGGAGGCGCCGAAAGGTCCTGCCTGGTTCCGCCGTCCCCGGAGGCGAGCACGTGCTGAAGACCGTCATCGGAGAGATTCTTCCCCTGGCCTTGGTGGTCACCCTGTCACCGCTGAACGTCATCCCGGCCATCCTCCTTCTCTTCACCAGTAGGCCCTTGGCCAATGCCCTGAGTTTCCTGACCGGGTTCGTCGCCGGGGTCGCCGTGGTCCTCGGACTGCTCATCGCCCTCGGGGGTGCGATCAACGTCTCGACCGACCGCGGTCATGCGATGTGGGCCGGAGCGCTGAAGCTGGCCCTCGGTGTCTATCTCCTGGTCGCCGCGGTGCGGAAGTTTCGTGGCCGCCCCGGGACCGGCGAGGAGGGCTCGCTGCCCGAATGGATGGACGGCGTAGCCGGGTACACCCCGGGCAAGTCGCTCCTCGCCGGCTTGACCCTGGGCGCGTTGAATCCCAAGAGCCTGGTCGTGGCTCTGGCCGCCGCGACCGCCGTGTCTGCCGGAGGGCTGTCCACCGGTCAACAGGTCGCGGCCGCCGCGGTCTACGTAGTCGTCGCCGTGCTCGGGGTCGCCGCACCCATCCTCGTGATGGTGGTACTCGGCGATCGGGCCCCGGGCGTACTGAACGGTTGGAACGTCTGGCTGAGACATAACAACGCCAGCGTCATGTCGGTACTGTTCGTCGTGTTCGGCGTCGTGCTGATCGGACAGGGCATCGCCGGGATCTAGTGGTGGCCGGTGCCGGTCGGCCGGACTGTCCGCCGACTCCTCAGATCAGGCGCCGCTCGGTGGCCCACCGGGTCAGCTCATGGCGGGTGGACAGCTGGAGCTTCCGGAGGACGGACGAGACGTGGGACTCGACCGTTTTGGTCGAGATGGTGAGGTCGCGGGCCACCTCTTTGTAGGTGTAACCGCGGGCGATGAGCCGCAGTACCTGGCGTTCCCGGGGGGAGAGCTGATCCAGCTCGGGGTCGAGTCCCGACGCGTGGGTCGCACCCGAGCCTTCGGCGAAGGTGTCGAGAACGAACCCGGCCAGTCGTGGCGAGAAGACGGCGTCCCCGGCACGAACGGTGTGTACCGCCCGCAGCAAGTCTGGACCCGAGATGGTCTTGGTGACGTAGCCCCGGGCTCCGGCCCGGATCACCGCGATCACATCTTCCGGTGCGTCGGACACCGACAGGGCCAGGAACCGGATCTCCGGGTGGCGGGGCAGCACCCCGGCCAGCA
Source organism: uncultured Acidimicrobiaceae bacterium (assembly GCA_963737625.1). Taxonomy (GTDB): domain Bacteria; phylum Actinomycetota; class Acidimicrobiia; order Acidimicrobiales; family RAAP-2; genus Bog-756. The sequence continues at coordinate 198,987 of CAVTTK010000003.1, read as the reverse complement.
CCGTCTGGCCTCCTCCGCCCGGGAGGTGCACGTCGAGCAGGACCACGTCGGGAGTGCGTTCGCCGATCAGCTCGATGGCCGCAGTGGCCTCGTCGGCCTCCCCGACGAGCTCGACCGCATCGCCCAATTCCACCCGCACGCCGGCCCGGAACATGGCGTGGTCGTCGACCAGGAAGACTCGGGGGCGCCGGCCGTCGCTCATGCGCTCAGCTGTCGGCGCGCCATGCACAGCTCCACCTCGGTGCCCCGGCCGGGGGCCGACCGGACGGCGGCCGATCCGTCGAACCGGGCCATCCGGGCCCGGATGGACTGGGCGATTCCCTGCCGGTCCCCGGGCACGGCGGCCGGATCGAACCCCCGGCCTCGGTCTCGCACGAAGACGGTGACCGCCTGCTGTTCGACCTCGCAGAAGAGGGAGACCTCAGGTGCCCCCGACCATTTGGCCGCGTTGACGGTGGCCTCCCGGGCGGCGTCGAGGAGCGTGCGCAGACGGTCGTTCAGCAGGCAGTCCCCCACCACCACCACCTGGACGGCGATCCCGTGGTCGGCTTCGACCAGCCGCTGCAGGAGGCCGATACCCTCCGCCACCGTGGTGGCCTCGGCGGCCACCGAGCCCGGAGGCCGGCCCTCGAAGAGCCAGGATCGGAGTTCGCGTTCCTGGGCCCGGGCCAGTCTGACCACCTGATGGGGATCGTCCGCTGATCTCTGGATCAGGGCCAAGGTCTGTAGCACCGAGTCGTGGACGTGGGCGGCCATCTGGGCCCGCTCCTCGGCCCGGGCCCTGGCCTGGCGCTCCGACATCAGGTCGCGCACCAGACTGATCCACCACGGCCCGAAGATGACCACCACGGCGGCCATGACCAGCAGCGCGCCCAATACCGGCACCAACGCGGCCGAGGCCGGATGCCCGTCGAGGAGGAAGAACAGTCCGGCGATGGCGATCCCGATCCCGAGGGCGATACGGACGACCACCGAGGTCCGAGTGTGCGGTTCGTCCCCGGTACGGAACATGGGGACCAGGTCGTCGTTGATCCAGACCCGCTCGTCCGGGCTGGCGTTGCGGCGAATCAGGATGGCCACTCCGGCGGCCAGGAAGAGGGGCCAGCTGAACGACCCCACGTACCCGAGGTGGAGACCGGCCGAGACGATCTGGATCAGGATCAGGACCGGGATGACGGCGGCCACGATGCGGATGCCCCGGCGATCACCGATGGCCCGGGAGAAGATGGAGGTCGTCTCACCGTCCAGGGGGACGAAGAGCCAGGCCAACGCATAGATGAGGAATCCGGCACCGCTACCCAGGGCCAACAGGACGAAACCGATCCGGACCAAGGTGATGTCGATACCCGTGGACATCGAGATCCCGCCGCAGACGCCGGCGACGACCCGGGTGTCCCGGCTGCGACGGACGGGCCCCTTCCAGCGCCGGTGTGGGTGACGGTGGACGTGTCTCTGGTCCCGGTGCCAGGCCGGGGGGCCCCACGTCCCGGGCCAGGAGCGGCGCCGGCCCCATCCGCCCCATCCGCCCTGGTCCGGGTCGGGAGGGCGGTCTGTCGTGCCGGGTGCTCCGGTGCGCGGATCGGTGGATTTGGCGATACCCGATGATCGCGCACCATGTCGAGCGTGGCTATCAGGGTCATCCCTGACCGGACCGGCGGTCGCTCAGGGTCCAACCAGGGACCTACCCGATACCCGACGGGTCGGCTGGCCGTCAGGCTGGTCTCATGAACGCTCCCACCGTCCCCACCAGCACTCCTTCCGATGCCGGCCCCACCAGCGGACCCGGAACCGGACCGGATGCGCCTGCATCGATTCCGGTCCGGCCGCATGGTCGCCGGGGTGGCCGCGGGCCTGGCCGACTATCTCGACGTTGACCCCACCCTGGTCCGGATCGGATTCGTCGTCCTGGCTCTGATGGGGGGCGTGGCCGTTCCCCTCTACGTGGCCGGTTGGCTGCTCATCCCCGACGAAGGGTCGGAGCAGTCCATGGCCGAGGAGATGCTGCACCACCAGTTCTCCCACTGACCCCCCTGACCTCACCGAGCCAAGGAGACGTGCCATGCGCTACCGATGGGACCCCGCCTACCCGGGCGGGATCCGCCACCCCGACGCCACCGGCGGATCCCGGCTCCGCGCCTCGGACGCCGAACGAAACGAGGTGGCCGAACGTCTGTCGCGGCACTTCGCCGACGGGCGATTGGACCAGACCGAGTTCAAGACCAGGCTGGACCAGGCCATGGGGGCGGTGACCCGGGGCGATCTGGACGGCCTGTTCGACGACCTCCCGCCGGTGGCCGACGAGCCCTTGCCGCCGAGACCGAGGCGGCGGCTGTTCCTGCCTGTGGCGACGGTCGTGATACTGGTCACCGTGGCTGCCTGGACCACCGTCTCGGCGGTCCACATCCCGTGGCTGCTCGTCGCCCTGGCCGGGATCTTCCTGTGGCACCGGGCCAGGCGCCACCGGAGACACCTACCCGACGACCGCCAGCTTCACCGTTAGCATCGGGATCAGGTGCTACGACGACCGACGGGGCAGCGCCCCTCCGTGGCCATTGTGATGCCCAGCCGAGGAGAGAATTGTTCGATGACCATCAGTGATCATGCACCGCTACCGCCGGCCGTGCCGCCGGCCGTCCCGGCGGCCCGGGCCGTCGACCTGGTCAAGACCTACGGCAAGGGCGACGCCGTCGTGCGGGCGCTGGACGGGATCACCCTGGACCTGGAGCGCGGGCGGTTCACGGCGGTGATGGGCCCTTCGGGATCGGGCAAGTCGACCCTGATGCACTGCATGGCCGGTCTGGACACCCCCACGTCGGGCCAGACCTTCGTCGGCGACCAGGAGATCGGCCTGCTCGACGATGCCGGCCTGACCCAGCTCCGGCGGGATCGTATCGGCTTCGTCTTCCAGTCCTTCAACCTGGTCCCCACCCTGACCGCGGCGGAGAACATCACCCTTCCCGCCGATCTGGCCGGCCACAAGGTGGACAAGGAGTGGTTCGACTATCTGGTCGGACAGCTGGGTATCACCGACCGGCTCGGACACCGTCCGAGTGAGATGTCCGGCGGGCAGCAGCAGCGCGTGGCCTGCGCCCGGGCCCTCATGGGGAGGCCCGACCTCATCTTCGCCGACGAGCCGACCGGCAATCTCGACTCGAACTCCTCCGGCGAGATGCTGGAGTTCCTCCGTCGCTCGGTCAGCGAATTCCAGCAGTCCATCGTGATGGTCACCCATGACGCCCGGGGCGCGGCCTTCGCCGACCGGGTGGTGTTCCTGGCCGACGGGCGGGCGGTGGGGGAGCGGCGCGATCCCACCGTCGACTCCATCCTGGAGCAGATGAAGCTGCTGGGCGGCTGAGATGTGGAAGGTCACGTCCAAGGGTCTGCTGGCCCACAAGCTGCGGCTCACGCTCACCGCCCTGGCCATCGTCCTCGGTGTCACCTTCATCTCCGGGACCTTCGTGCTCACGGACACGCTGCACAACACCTTCAACACCCTGTTCGGTCACGTCTACCAGAACATCGACTTCGAGGTCCGGGGGAAGGCGGCCTTCACCGACACCTCGGGGGGCGCTGCCGTCCGCAAGGCCATCCCCGAATCCCTCCTGGCCTCGGTGCGCGGGGTGCCCGGGGTAGCGGCGGCCGAGGGTTCGGTCACCGGCTACGCCCAGTTCGTGGCCCCCGACGGCAAGGCCGTCACCACCGGTGGCGCCCCCACGATCGGGCTGTCCTTCGATCCCAACCAGCAGATCTCCGCCCTCCGGCTCATCGAGGGCCATGCCCCCACGACGCCCCATGACGTGGTCATGGACGCCGGCACGGCCCAGAAGTACCACTTCGTGGTGGGCCAGCACGTGCGGATCCTGTTGGTCGGACCTCCGCAGACCTTCACCCTCACCGGCGTGTTCCGATTCGGCACGGCAAACAATCTGGCCGGGGCCACACTGGCCGCCTTCTCGCTCCCGACGGCCCAGCAGCTATTCGGGCTCGCCGGCCAACTCGACGCCATCGACGTGGCGGCGGTTCCGGGGGCCAACCTGTCGACGGTCAAGCACGACATCGCCGGGGTGCTGCCGACCGGCGTGGAGGTGGTGACGGGCAAGACCGTGGCCGCCGAGCAGACCAACGACATCAACCAGGCCCTCTCCTTCTTCTCCACCGCCCTGCTGGTCTTCGCCTTCATCTCGCTGTTCGTTGGGGGCTTCACCATCTTCAACACGTTCTCGATCACCGTGGGGCAGCGGACCCGCGAGCTGGCCCTGTTGCGCATCGTCGGCGCCAGTAGGCGCCAGGTCTTCCGTTCGGTGCTGCTCGAGGCCACCATCCTCGGGTTGGTGGCCTCGGTGGTCGGCCTGGGGCTCGGCGTCCTGGCCGCCGTGGGGCTCGAGGAGCTGTTGAAGGGATTCGGCATCACGCTGCCCACCGGTTCCCTGGTCTTCGAGTCCCGGACGGTGATCGTCGCCCTGGTGGTGGGGGTGGGGGTCACCGTGGTCTCGGCCATCAGCCCGGCCCGGAGGGCCATCCGCATCCCGCCGGTGGCCGCCCTGGCCGACCACCGGGCCGAGGACCAGGAGTCGTCACGGCGGCGGATCGTCATCGGCAGTGTGATCGGCCTCCTCGGCGTGGTGGCGCTGATCGCTGGTCTCACTCGGCCCGCCATCCAACTGGTCGGAGTGGGTGCCATCGGCGTCTTCCTCGGCATCGGGATGCTGGCCCCGCTGGTGGCCCGCCCCATGGCCAGCGTGCTCGGGCGTCCGCTGGCTTCACTGCGCGGGACGGCCGGCCGGCTCGGCCGGGAGAACTCCATGCGCAGTCCCCGCCGGACGGCCCAGACGTCCTCCGCCCTCATGGTGGGTCTCGCCCTGGTCTCGACCATGGCCGTGTTCGGCGCCTCGCTGTCCAAATCGGCCACCAGCAGCGTGGACAACGCCATCAGTGCCGACTACATCATCACCTCGTCGTCGCAGGGTGCCGGCGGCTTCAGCGGCGCCGTGGCCCCGGCGGCGGCCGCGGTCCCCGGCGTGAGCTCGGTGTCCACCGTGTACAGCGGCCAGTTCGAGCTGCGAGGTGCGGTGAACTCCCTCACCGCGGTGTCCACCCGGGACCTCCACCGGACGGTCATCCTGGACGTGACCAGCGGCTCCGGCGCGGCCGCCCTGGCCGCCGGCGACCTGCTCGTCGACACCACGACCGCCACCTCCAAGCACCTGTCGGTCGGGTCGAAGGTACCGGTCACCTTCGCCCAGACGGGGCCGACCTCCCTGCGCGTGGGAGGGGTGTTCAAAGCCAACGCCCTGATCGGCAGCTACCTGGTCGGCGACGGCTTCTTCCAGTCGCACTTCGCCAACCCGTTGCCGGTGGCCGTGCTGGTTCAGACCGGAGGCGGGGCGGCCAGCGGGGCGGCACTGATCCGCGGTCTGGACGCCTACCCCAACCTCAAGATCCAGACCCGGGCGGCCTTCGAGAAGTCCCAGCAGGCGCAGGTCAACCAACTCCTCGGCTTGGTCTACGTCCTGTTGGCGCTGGCCATCGTCATCGCCATGATCGGCATTGTGAACACCCTCATGCTCTCGGTGTTCGAGCGCACGCACGAGATCGGTCTCCTCCGGGCCGTCGGGATGCAGCGCCGCCAGGTCCGCTCCATGATCCGGTCCGAGTCGGTGATCCTCGCTCTGTTCGGCGCCATCATCGGGGTTGTGGTCGGGTCCGGTCTGGGGATCGCCTTCGCCTCGTCCCTGAAGCAGCAGGGGATCACCGACATCGTGGTCCCCGTGGGCAGTCTGGTCATCTTCGTCCTACTCTCGGCCCTACTCGGCCTGGGTGCCGCCAGCTGGCCGGCACGACGGGCCGCCAAGCTCAACGTGCTGGCGGCCATCGCCAGCGAGTAGGGCTGAGGATCCGCCAGGCGGCCCGATGTTTGGTGCGGCCCATCGTGGGTAGAGCGTCCATACCTTCGATGAAATGAGGACCGATGCTCGTTCTGCTGGCGCTACTGCTCGTCTTGATCTTCGCTGGAGCAGGCTTCGCCCTCCACATCCTGTGGGTGGCGGCCGTCGTCCTGTTCGTGGTCTGGCTCATCGGCGTCATACTCGGCCGCGGCGAGAGCGCGGGCAGCCACCGGTTCTACCGGTGGTGATCCGGGAGGCCCCCCTCGCTGCGCCATCATCCGCCCCGGTAGATCCGCTCGGGGAATTCCTCGGGATGGAGGACGATCTTTGCCGAGGGCCGGGATGCGTTTATGGAGGACGCCCGGGGACAGACCTTCCCCTGGTCTAGTCCAGGCCGGGTACACCCCGGCGGTCCGCCAGGCCCGGATCGGCTCCGAATCCGGTGGCCAGGACCTCGAGACTCTCGGAGACGGTGGTGCCAAGATCCCCACCGAAGAAGAACCACCGCGTGTGGGCCGCCATGATGACACCACCGGCCGCCGCCGCCAGCATGGTGGGCACGAGGGCGTCACCCGGTTGCCCCAGCCGGGAGCCGAAGAACTCGGCCATGACCCGCTGCGACTTCAGCTGTATCCCGCCCACGACCGCCTTCAGCACGCTGGGGGTGGCCTGGACGACGGTGATCCACCGCCTCACCACCACCGGGTCCTCGGCCGCCAGCACCGCCTCGAGCGCCCGCCGCAGCGACAGCCAGGGAGGTTCGTCGCCAGGCCGGGCGGCCAGCGTCCGCTTCAGGGCCTCGCTCCGTCGGTCGGTGACCACCTGGAGCACATCGTCCTTGGTGGGAAAGTAGCGGTAGAACGTCCGAGGGGAGATCTGGGCCTCTGCGGCGATCTCGTCGACCGTCACCGCGGCGAACCCCCGCTCCTCGAACAAGCGCAGGGCGACGCCCTCCAGGGTGTCCACCATCATCTCCGACCGGCGGGCCCGCAGCTGGACGGCGAGCGAGTGATCCTCCACTGCCGTCCTCTCCCGTGGTGGCGGCCGATGATTCCTGGTTGGATCGAAGTTAGCCCCGCGGTCGGCGAGGACCGCCGCTACGGAGGCATGACTCCTGTGTTCATTGACAGTTTACGCCATGAATGGCACAATCTGCCAAACGTAACGATGGGGGGAGTCGCTGTGCACCGAAGGTCGATCCGTCGCTTGATCGTGTGCTGCACGGGCGCAGCCATGATCTGTCTCTCCCTCTCGGGGATCACCGGACAGATGTCGGAAGCCGGGGCGACGGGGGCGGAGAATTCGGTGCCGTCCCCCACGATCCAGGGCCCCATCACCCCGAGCAGCGGGATCTCGTTCCTGGGTTCCACGCTGTTCTCCCCGTCCGCCGTGGGGTACGAGCAGTCCGAGTTCTTCCTCTCCGGAACGGCGCACTCCTACACGAGTGCGACCCCTCTGGCCACGAGCGGTCGGTGGAACGTGACGTCGGCCACCACCGCTCCCTATAAGACCCGGGTCGTCGTCTACCGGCCCATCGACCCCCGGCACTTCAACGGGACCGTCGTCGTGGAGTGGCTGAACGTGACCGCGGGCATCGACGCCCCGGCGGCGTGGCTGAACTCGCACCTGCAGATGATCCGTGCCGGCATGGCCTACGTGGGCGTGGACGCGCAGGCCGGTGGGATCGACGGCGAATCGGGATCCATCGCCACGGCCGCGGGCGCCGGTCCGATCAAGCAGGCGGACCCGGCGCGCTACGGATCCCTGCACCATCCCGGTGACAGTTACTCCTACAGCATCTTCCAACAGACCGGCCAGGCCCTCCATACCGCGGGACCCCGACTGCTCGGGGGCCTGCGTCCGAAGCGCGTCCTGGCCCTGGGGGAGTCGCAGTCCGCGTTCCGGATGGTGACCTACATCGACGCCCTCCAGCCCCGTTCGCCGGGCATCTACAGTGCGTACTTCGTCTACAGCCGGGGCGGCAACAGCTCGTACCTGTCGCAAGCACCCCTGAAGACGGTCAAGACCCCGACCCCCACCTACATCCGCACCGACCTCCACGTGCCGGTGTTCCTCTTCGAGACCGAGACGGACCTGCTCGGTCTCGGCTACCGGGTCGCCCGCCAACCGGCCACCCCGTACATCCGAGAGTGGGAGACAGCCGGAACGGCCCACGACGACACGTACGGCGTCCTCTACTCGCGGTCGGACACCGGAAACGGCGTGGCGGACACCGAGGCCTTCCAGTCCATGTCCGACCCTCCGGCCGACCCGATTCAGGGCATCGTCGACTGCGCAGCACCCGTCAACGCGGGTTCCCACACCTACGAGCTCCGTGCGGCCCTGGAGCAGGTCAACCACTGGATGACCACCGGAACCGCGCCGCCTCAGTCACCGCGTCTCGAGGTGAACCCGGCCAACCGGCATGAGCTCCTGACCGACAGCAACGGCAATGCGCGGGGCGGGATCCGGACTCCCCAGGTCCAGGCACCGGTGGCCACGCTCTCGGGCATCGGCCAGCCCGGCTCGGACACGTCGGGAACGGTGCCGGGCAACACCATCACCATCTCGAGCTCGACGCTCTGCGACATCCTCGGCACGACGGTCCCGTTCAGCGCCGCCCACCTGTCCGCCCTCTACCCGTCCCACGCCGCCTTCGTGGCCAAGTGGGACGCGGCCACCGCCGCCGAGGTGAAGGAGGGCTACCTGCTCCCCGCCGACGCCGAGACCCTCGACCGGGTGGCCGAACAGTCGACGGTGGGCGGCTGAATCGAACAACGTCCGGTGCTGCTTCGTGGAGCTGTCGCCCTCATGGTCGGCCACTTCCGGTTCGCGGTCTTCACCGTTTTCCCGCAACACCTGTTGCAATGCTACGTTGACCCCGCCTCGGGTCGGCCCTGGTTCCGCCACCAGAAGTGACCGGTTCCCGCCAACCGTGCCACGTCGGTCGACCCGAGGCATCTCGTGGGGGTGGGCGCTCCGGGATGGCCGACCACCACACGGTGCCTGCGGTCCGCCCTCGATCGTCGGTTACCCGTGGGCGGAGGGATGCACGCAATAGGATCTCACCGGTGTTGGATCCCCGGGAGCAGTTCCTCCGAGATGTGCGGGCGTACAGGCTCGCCGGCGAGCGGCTGGTGTCCGGCGTGATCGCCTTCAACACCATGAACACCCAGGCCCTCGGTGATCTCGAGCAGGGCATGAGCCTGACGGAGTCCTTCGAACGGCGCGACTCGGCCAGCTGGAGCAGGAGGATCACGACGCTGCTCGACGACTTCGAAGCCTGCCGTCGGACCACGCGGGCCTCGGCGGCCGCGGCGTTGATGGCCGAGGGCAAGAACGTCACCGATGTCGGACGGGCCTTCGGAGTGTCCCATCAGCTGGCCAGTCGGTTCTCCCGGGCGGCCCGGGGCGAGGCCACCGACGACTTCCCGGTTGGGGAGTAGGGCCACCGGTCACGAGGTCAGGGAAATGGACAAGGGGAACGAAGCGGACGGCCCGGAGACGGGGGAGTTCGCTCAACGGCTCTCGGCCCTCATCGGGACTCCGGTCGGATCGGCGGGGCCGTCGGTGGGGCCCGACCCGGTCAACCAACCGATGATCCGTCACTGGGCGGTCGCCTTCGAGGACACCAATCCCGTCTACACCGATCCAGATGCCGCCGCCGCCACCCGGTTCGGCGGGGTGGTGGCGCCGCCCCTCATGCTGCAGACCTGGACCATGGCCACCCCGACGATCACCGGCATCGCCGAACGGGGCGGCTCCCCGGTCGAATCGACCGGTGACGGGCCGCTGGCTGTCTTCGACAACGCCGGGTTCACCGGCACGTTGGCCTGCAACACCGAGTTCGACATCGAGCGGTATCTCCGGCTGGGAGAGACGGTGACGGCCTCAACGGTCGTCGAGTCGATCTCCACCCGGAAGGAGACCCGGCTCGGTCCGGGCTACTTCGTCACCTGGGTGACGACCTATGTCGAGGGCTCCGGCACTGTCGTGGGTCGGCAGCGGTTCCGGATTCTCAAGTTCCGGCCCCAGGAGCCGTCGTGAGCTCCGGTGCACAGGCGTCCCCGCCGGCCTGGCGTGACATCGCCGTGGGGGACCGCCTGCCCGAGCTGGTCGTCGACGTGACGGCCACCCGGATCGTGGCCGGGGCCATCGCCTCCCGAGACTTCATGCCCGTCCACCACGACCGGTCCTACGCCAACTCGCAGGGCGCCCCGGACATCTTCATGAACATCCTGTCCGACACCGGCTACTGCAGCCGGTTCCTCACCGACTGGGCCGGCCCCGAAGCCATGATCAAGAGACTGGCCATCCGGCTCGGGGTCCCCCTGTTCCCCGACACGGTGCTCACCTATTCGGGCTCGGTGACCGCCACCCGGGCCGAAGGCGGCGAAGGAATCGTGGAGGTGGAGCTCACGGCCTCCACGCACCTCGGCCAGCACGTGACGGGCAGCGCGGTGCTCAGCCTGCCCGTGTCGTAGGCCTCCGGCCCGTCTCCCATAGGCCGGCGTACGCAGGCCGCACACCTATCCGCAGGTTGTGTACGACATCGATGTAGTTCGACACGCCGCACAACGGCCTCCACGTCGGGGCCTTGTCAGGTCCACACCTGTGGCGGTAGCGTGTACAACCAGTGGATACACATGAGTACACGTTGGAGCCTTCTGATGGGCTCGCCGGGCGGATCCACTCCTATCGCCTGAGCCACGGGATGACGCAGCGGGAGCTGGCCGACCAGCTGGGCGTGACCCAGCAGTCGGTGGCCCGATGGGAGCGGGGATCACCGCCCCGGAGGTACATGGTGCGGGCCATCGAGTCGCTGCTCGGGGAGCCTGCCGCCGGTGACCCCTCGGGGGACCTGGCCGAGATCATCGGCATTCGCCCTCCCGGTGCCGGCCCGGCCCGGCCCCGTGGCGTCGAGGAGGCCCGCAAGGTCTACGTACAGGGTTGCCTCAAGCTCCTCGAACGCGGGGAGCGGCTGCCCAACCGGGTCCTCCTCCTGCTCGCCGACGAGCTGGGCTGGGGCGCAGAGGACGGGTGAGCCGGGTCGGGAACCCCGCCCGTCACGACCGGTGGGGGGCGATCACCGACGTTCCGTAGTGCTCGAGGCCTTCCAGGGCCGCGGCCAGTGACGACCCGGAGACGGAGACCCCGACCCAGGTGACCCCCAACGTGGCCAGCTCGTCGAGCGCGGCCCTGTGGGCATCGGCGTCGAAGTCGTCGTCCAGGCGCCCTCCGGCCGCCGTGCTGAAGGCGACATCGATCTCCGACCGGTCGCGTCCCTCCTCGTCTACGAACTGCCACAGCTCGTCGAGCATGGCCACGAGGTCCTCGACCGTCTCCAGCGGGGGCGTCTTCGTGGTGGTCGAAAGCGCCCTCGGTGCGGGGAAGGGCGTCCACCCGTCGCCGTAGCGGGCCACCCGCCGTCGGGACAGCTTGCTGTTCCCGCCCACCCAGATCGGCGGCGGGGTCTTGGGCTTCGGGTTGGCCGTCAGTCCCCTGGCGTCGATGCCCGTGCCGGTGAAGGAGAAGTCATCCTGCGTCCACATACCCCGGAGGACCTCGACGGCCTGGTCGAACAGGGCGTTGCGTTGTTCGAAGTCGATGCCGAGGCCCCGGTACTCACCCCGCAGGTAGCCGGTGGCCACAGCCAGGGTGAATCGGTCCTCCGACAGCATGGCCATCGTGGCCACCGCCTTGGCCACGATGAGAGGATGCCGGTAGGGGAGCACCACGATGTTGGGGATGAGCCGGATTCGCTCGGTCACCGCGCAGCAGAACGTCAGGGCCACGAAGGGATCCAGGGCGTCGTGCCCCCCGGCCTTGAGCCACCGGTCCGTGGGCGCCGGATGGTCGGTGAACCCGATACCGTCGAACCCCGCGGCTTCGGCGGTCCGGGCGAACGAGGAGATGGCCCCTCTGGTCATGAGCTCCGCGCTGGCCGGATGGGAGATCATCGGGTAGGTCACGGTGAATTTCATCGGTACTCCAAACCTGATCGTCGGTAGCGACCGGAGACGCGTGGACGGGAATCGCCCTCCGTGTCGGGGGGTCCCGAGACGGTGCGCAAGCACCGTAACGCGGCCGGTCCGGTCGCGCCGCCGACGGTGGCCCCGATCGGGTGGCCGGGATCACCGGCCCGCCGGCCTCGGCAACCGGTGCGCCGGATGGGTCCCGAGGAGTTCACAGCGCGGCCGCCTCGGCGGTGAAGACGGCCATCTCCGGGCGTCGCTCGGCCAGGGCGCTGACCTGGCGTGCGAAGTCGCCGGACGCCGGCACCGCGACATGGTCGCGGAGGTCGTCGGCACTCACCCAACGCTCCAGAAACACCAGGTGGAGAGGGTCCTCCAGGTCTCGTTGCACCGAGTGGAAGAGGCAGCCCGGTTCCTGTCGCGATCGTCGCACGTGGATGAGGCTGAGGGCCTCGACCTCGTCCACGGTGTCCGGGCGGGCATGGATGCTTCCGGTGACGATGATCACCCCGGCCACCCTAGTGAGCCGGCCTCTTCAGGACCCTCGTTCCATCGTCTCGGGCACCGTCCTGGTCAGCAGGACGACGCCGGCGCACAGGCCGGCGAACGAGACGGCCGCCACGGTGAGATCGACGGCGTCCGACGTGAAGTACTCACCGAACAGGTAGACGCTGAGGACGATGCTCACCAGGGGATCCACGATGACCAGAAACGGCTGCGAGGCGCGGAGGGGGCCGACGTGCAGAGCCGTCTGGGTCAGGAGTGTCCCGGCGACACCGCCCACGGCGACGGCGTAGACCGGCCATCGGAGGAACGCGCCGCCGACCCCGTGCTGGGTCAGGGTGTCGGTCATGGCCTTGATGAAGGTCGACTCGAGGGCCCAGATCACCGATGACGACGTGGCGAACAGGATGGCCCGGCGACCGGGCGAACCCCGGGTACCCGTAAGGGCCAGCACCCCGGCGGCCCCGGCGCAGGCCAGGATGGAGGCCACCCAGTCACCCGAGTTGGGCACGGCCTGACCGCCCCGGGGCTCGGCGGCGACGAGGAACACCGAGACCGCCACCCCGGTCAGGAGGGCCGAGGCCCAGGCCCGCCAGCTCACGGTCTGTCGGATCCACACCCGCCGGAGGACCAGGGAGAAGACCAATTCGGTCATGAGGAGGGTCTGGACGACGGAGAGGGTGCCGATATGGAGGGCGACGGCCTGGAAGACGAACGCCGCGATGAGGGCGATGCCGCCGAACAGCCACAACGGATTCCTGATGAGGTACCGGACGAACCGCCACCCCGAGGACTGCTCGGGGTCACCGGTACTGGCCACATGTTGCGTGGCCACGTTCACGGCGTTGGCCAGTGCAGCAAGGAGGGCGAACACCAGGCTCATCCGATGATGGTACTGAGCCGACCGGAGACAGCCGAGGAACGCCGGCCGTGTCCCCACCCGGGGTCCATGGCATCATTCCGGGTGCTTCCGGTTGGGCGAGCGAAGGGTGGCACGGGATGACCAGGTGTGTGACCCGGGATCCGTTCCGATGATTCTCGACCGGTTCGCCGTCGGGGACCGGGTGGCGATCGTCACCGGAGCCGGACTGGGCATCGGCCGGGGGATCGCCATCGGACTGGCCGAGGCCGGCGCCGATGTGGCCCTGGCCGCACGGACCCAGTCCGACCTCGAGGAGGTGGCCGACCGCATCCGGTCCCTTGGACGACGGGCATTGGTCGTGCCCACCGACGTCACCGACTCCGCCGCCTGCGAGCGGCTGATGACCTCCACCGTCGATACCTTCGGCCGGTTGGACATCCTGGTCAACAACGCCGGGGGCGCCATGCCCCGGGCGGCCATGGACACCAGCGAGGGGTTCATGGCCCGGACCTTCGCCTTCAACGTGACCGCACCGTTGACGCTCACCAAACTGGCGGCCCGCCACATGGTCGACACAGTGGGCCAGGGGGCGGTGGTGAACATCTCGTCCCGCTCCGCCAGCATGACCCAGACCATGTTCGTCGCCTACGGGTCGGCCAAAGCCGCCCTCGACCGCATGACCCGCAACATCGCCCCGGAACTGGCGCCCCGGGTACGGGTGAACGCCATCGACGTGGGGGGCGTCGCCACCCGCTCCCTCGATGTCGTGCTGACCGACGACGACCTTCGACGGCAGTTCGTCGCCGGGACTCCCATGCGTCGCCCCGGCCAGCCCGAGGACATCGCCTGCGCCGTCCTCTACCTGGTGTCCGATGCCTCGTCGTGGGTCACCGGCAAGGTGTTCGAGGTCGACGGGGGGAGCGAGGCGTCCTCGGTCGCCGTGCCCGCGCCGCCCCTCGAGCCCACCGGGCCGGAAGGCGGGGGGCGCTGAGCATGCCGGACACGGGCCCGGTCGCCGGGGCCGGCTGCTTCGTCCCCGACGTACTCGCCGGTCGTGTGGCCCTGGTGACCGGGGGAGCCACTGGTATCGGCAAGGAGATCTGTCGGGTCCTCGGGACCCACGGGGCCCGGGTCACCATGGCCAGCCGGAAGCAGGAGAACCTGGCTGCGGCCACCGACGAGCTCCGGGAGGAGGGTCTCGACGTCTCCTTCGGTGTCTGCGACGTCCGTGACGCCGATGCCGTGCGGACCGTCGTCGACGGGGTCGTGTCGTCCCGGGGCCGTCTCGACATCGTGGTCAACAACGCCGCCGGCAACTTCCCGTCTCCGATGTCGAAGATCTCGCCCAACGGGTTCAAGGCGGTGGTGGACATCGACCTGCTCGGTACCTACAACGTGACCCGGTCCGCGTTCGACGCCTGGCTCCGGGACCACGGCGGCATCGTGGTGAACATCAGTGCACCATTCGACCAGCGGGGTGTTGTGTACCAGGCTCACGTGGCCGCGGCCAAGTCCGGCGTGGACTCGCTCACCCGGACCTGTGCTGTCGAATGGGGACCCTACGGGATCCGGGTCAATGCCATCGCCCCGGGCTCCATGGGCGGTACCGAGGGTCTCCGGCGCTTCGCCGATGTCGTTCCCGACGTCACCGAACGGCCCACCAACCCCCTCGGCCTGCAAGGGCACGGCTCCGACATCGGCTATCTCACGCTCTTCCTGTGCAGCCCCGCCGCCCGGTTCATCTCCGGCCAGGTGATCGCCGTGGACGGTGCCGGCTCGGCCGACATGCTGAGGATCCAGGCCGGTCGGATCTGAGTCAGGGAAGGATGCCCCCGGGCCTCGGCCGTCGAGGTGCGCACTCCCGGCCCTCGGCCAGACCGAGGCCGGCCAGCAGGGCGTTGCGGAGCTCTCGGGGGTCGATGACGTCGTCGTAGGACAGGCGGGCCCCGGCCACCACCGACGCCCGGGCCTGCTCGGCGGCCAGTCGCGCCCGCTCCCCGGGGTCGTCGACGGCGCTGGCCTCCGAGTCGGCGGGCAGCGCTCCGAGGGTGATCGACGGGAAGGCCAGGGTGATGGTCTGGCCGTCGAAGGGATTCATGGCCATCACCGACGAGCCGAATCCGAACGCCTTGCGCAGGGTGACGTGCAGCTTGGGCACGGCGAGGCGGTGCTGCACGGCGAAGAGCCGGGCGGCGTGGCGGAGGATGCCCTGTCCCTCGGCCGCCGTCCCGGCCGAGACCCCCGGGTTGTCGGCCAGAAACAGGCACGGCAGTCCGAAGGCGTCAGCCACATCGAGGAAGTGGGCGGCCTTGTCGGCAGCGTCGCGGTCGATGGTGCCGGCCAGCACGCTCGGGTCGTTGGCCACGATGGCGATGCTGTGACCCCCGAGGTGGGCCAAGGCGGTCACGATCGACCGACCGAATCCGGGCTGCACCTCGAGCAGCTCGCCCGCGTCGACCATCTCGGTGAGCACGGGTCGGATGGCGTAGGGCCGGCGGGGGTCGGGAGGGATCAACTCGAGCAGGTCGACGCGCCGCCGACCGACGTCGGGCCCGTCCCGCCGGGGTGGGGACTCCCAGGCGTTGAGGGGGAAGTGCCCGAGATAGCGCCGGGCCAGGTCGATGGCCTCGCCGTCGTCGGCCACCAGGTTGTGGACGACACCGCCGGATTCGATGGCTACCGAGGGCCCGCCGAGGACCTCCTTGGTGACGTTCTCCCCGGTGGCCGAGCGCACCAACGGCGGTCCGGCGGCGAAGATCGATGCTGTCTCGGTCATGGCCACGAAGTCGCACAGCGGGGCGGTCAGGGCGCCGTGTCCGGCCGAGGCCCCGAGAACCAGGCTGACCATGGGTACGACGCCGGACAGCTCGGCCAGTCCCATCAGATCGCCGGGCCTGCGGCCGGTGGCGGTCTCGGTGACCCGGTGACCGGCACCCTCCACCATCATGACCAGGGGGACCCGCTCCTGGTGGGCCAGTTGGCACAGGCGGTAGCGCTTGTCGGAGGCGCCAGTGCCGATGGAGCCTCCGAGGACGGTGACGTCCTCGGACCCGGCCAGGGCCGGTCGGCCGTTGATCCGACCCGACCCGGCCACCAGGGCATCCCCGGGGACAGGAGGCTGGTCGGTGGTGCCGACCAGGCCGCCGATCTCGAAGAGGGTTCCGGGATCGAACAGGCGGTCGAGGCGCTCCCTGGCGTCGAGCCGGCCCCGTCGGTGCTGCCGGTCGATCCGGGCTTCGCCCCCCATGGCCCGCGCCTCGTCCTTGCGACGGGCGATCTCCTCCAGGGCCGGTCCCCATCCGTGGAGCTCGTCGGTCATCGGTCCTCCTTCCCCACGACGTTCGTGGTCCCGTCGGTCCCGGCCCCGGCAACGACCGGGGAACGCGGGCTCAGGCCGTGGGGATCAGGCCGAGGCCCTTCTGGCAGTGGGGGCCGCCCCAGTGCTCGACGATCTGCCCGTCTCGGATGCGGAGGATGGCCGTCCCGTTGATGGTGACCGGATCACCCGAGGCGGGGACGTCGTAGAAGGGCGTTCCCGTATGGGTGCCCTTGACGGTCCAGTTGGAGACGACCAGATCGTCCGACTCGATCAACAGGTCCACCGTGAAGGTCATGTCGGGGAACGAAGACCGAGCCTGGTCCCACCACACCTGCTCCTCGCCCCGGATGTCGGTGCCGACCTTGTCGGGACTGACCCGCTCGGTCACGTGACTGTGGAAGTCCTCGGACCAGAACTCGAAGACGGCCTCCGTGTCTCCGGAGTCCATGGCGGCGCTGTACTTGGCCAGCAGTCGAAGGTTGTCTGACATGGCGTTCCCCCTTCTCCGGCCACCGCCGGACAGGGACTGCCCGGCCGATGCCCACGCGATGCTCGCTCGGTCGACCCCTATGTAAGCAGGAACCCGGGGCCTCCGTCGGCTCCCGGGAGGTGACCCGCCTCCCGGGAGGGGGAACGCGGAAGGCGCCGATCAGCCGTTTGGTACGGTCGCACCGTCGTAGCGAGCGTGGCCGGGAGGTGTTGACGATGCTGTCGAGGAGTGACCGACGACTGGCCGCATGGTCGGCCAAGATCCAGAAGTGGGCCGACGGACGGATCGAGGAGTTCGGCTCCAACTCCAAAGAAGGCCAGTACGCCTTCGGAGTGTCGATGGGCATCTCCGTGGCCAAGGGGAAGATGTCCCCGCCCAAGAACATGAAGAAGCGCTACAAGCCCCAGGCCATCAAGGGCTACGAAGATGCCAAGTGGCTCCTGAGCAAGGCCGTCAAGTACGGCGACGCACCCGAGGGGAAGTTCCTCCCCCTCCTCCAGGCCCCCCGGATCGAGCCGGTGTCCGGATCGTGGTCCCGGCGGGACAGCCCGGACTGACGACCTCCCCGGTGGACCGCCCGGATCCTCACCGGCCCTCCCACCTGGGCTCCCGCCTCTCCGCCGAGGCCCGAAGGCCTTCGGCGGCGTCCTCGGTGGCCATGGCCACCAGGCGCATGGTCTCGCCGAACCGGATGGCCTCGACCGGAGGAAGGGTCTGGGCCCGGACAGCCACCTCCTTGGTGGCCCGGGCGGCCAGCGGGGCCGCGGCGACCAGCCGGCGGGCCAGGGACCGTGCCTCGTCCATGAGCCGATCGTGGGGCACCACCCAGCCGGCCAGCCCGATCTCCTTGGCCCGCGCCGCGCCGATCCGCTCGCCGGTCAGCAGCAGCTCCATGGCGTACTGCCAGTTGATCTTCTGGGGCAGTCGGATGGCCCCGACGATGGTGGGGACCCCGATGCCCACCTCGGGGAAGCCGAACTCGGCCCGTTCACTGGCGATGACGAAGTCGCACCAGGTGACCAGGGTGAGGCCGTAGCCCAGGCAGAAGCCGTTCACGGCGGCGATGACCGGCTTGTAGATCTCCCATCCGCTCTCGAAGGAGTTGACCGTCGGCTTCTCCCAGAAGGTCCCGGCGAACTCGCCCGCCGCCCCGGTGCCACCTCTCATGTCGCCACCGGCGCAGAAGGCCCGACCCGCCCCGGTGACGATGGCCACCCACGCCTCCTCGTCGTCTCGGAAGCGGCTGAAGGCGTCGTTGAGATCCCGTCGCATGGCTGCGTCGATGGCATTCAGGGCGTCGGGACGATTGTAGGTGACCGTCGCCACGTGGTCCTCGACGGCATAGGTGACAAGCGTGCTCATACCGACAGCATGCCCCAAGGCCCGGCGGCCCCGGCGGGAGCGGGAACCGCCCCGCCGTCAGAGGCGCAGCTGCATGTACCAGGGATACGACACCGGTGGGCGCGACACCCGGGTCAGTGCCTTGCCCTGCTCGGAGGGCAGGGTCAAGTCGAACCCGGCCAGGTTCTGCGTCAGCTGATCGACCGTGCGGGGGCCGATGATGACCGAGGTGACGCCGGGTCGGCCGAGCAACCAGGCCAGGCTCACCGCCGTCGGAGTCGTCCCCAGCTCGGTGGCCGCATTCTCCACTTCGGCCACGATTTCGAAGTTGTGATCGGTGAGGGTGAGCATCCGCATCCCCTCCGCTCCCATGTCCGTGCCCTGGCTCAGGCGCCCGTCGGCCGGCAGCTCGCCCCCCTTGGCGTACTTGCCGGTGAGCATCCCGCCTCCGAGGGGGCTCCACACGATGACCGCCATGCCGTGTCGGGTGGCCGTGGGGAGGATGTCGAGCTCGATGTCCCGCCAGATGAGCGAGTACTGCGGCTGCAGGCTCACGAGCGGCGTCCCGTGCGACCGCTCGGCCGCCCACTGCGCCTCCACCAGCTGGCTGGCGTAGAAGTTGGAGCACCCGATGTAGCGGACCTTCCCTGACCGCACGAAGGAGTCGAGCGTCTCCATGCTCTCTTCGATTGGAGTGTCGTGGTCCCAGTTGTGCAGCTGGTAGAGATCGATGTGGTCGGTGCCCAGCCGGCGCAGGCTGGCCTCCAGGGCCCGGGTCAGGTGGGCGCGGGAGGACCCCCGGTCGTTGGGCCCGGGTCCCATGACGTTGTAGCCCTTGGTGGCGAGGACGACTTCGTCGCGCCGTGTGGCGATGGCCCGGCCGACGATCTCCTCGGAGACTCCGGCGTTGTAGACATCGGCCGTGTCGATGAAGTTGTGGCCGGCGTCGAGGAAGGCGTCGACGATCCGGCGCGACTCGGCTTCGTCGGTGCCCCACTCCGTGTTGCCGAAGGTCATCGTGCCCAGGCACGCCCGGGACACCTTCAGGCCCGATCTCCCCAAGGTGATGTGCTCCACGGGGGCACGTTAGCGTCGATCGAGCGTGCTGCCCGAGGGCCTGCCATCAGCCGGTGTGGTGGCGTGGGCGGTCTACCCGTCACCCGAGGTGCCGGGGACCCACAGCAGCTCCCAGCGGTTGCCCTCGGGGTCGGCCATCACGGCCGAGCGTCCCCCGAACGACTGGTCCTGGGGCTCGCTGACCGGAAGGGCACCCGCCTCCTCGGCACGGGAGAACGCGGCGTCCAACGCGTCCCCGATCTTCGAACCGGATGACGAGTGTCATGCCCGACCGGTCGACGGGCGTCGTCCCGCCCGCCTCCCCGGAGGCGTGGGGGAACAGAGCCAGTGTGACAGCACCCAGCGGGAAGAACGCCAGGGCGTCGGAGGCGCCGGCCTGCTCTGTCCACCCGAGGCCCCGGTAGAACCGTCGCAGGGAGGTCAGGTCCCGGGCACTGAGCACCACCATGTCCAGGCGTGTCGGAAGGCCGTCGGTCGACGAGTCGACCATCCGTCGGCTCAGGCCACCGGCGGTGGTCGGCCCTCGGCGCTGGCCGTCAGCGCCGTGTCCCATTCGCAGACGAGACAGGCATGCCGGAACGCCGCATGGGCGAACTCGAGAGCCGTGGCATGCGGATCCGGGCTGGCGCACACATCGCTCCACTGGAGGAGGTACTCGCCGAGGTCGCCGTCCCACCGGGCTCCGGAGCCGAGGTCGGCACCGGCGAACCCGTCCGGTGCCGGGTGGGCGTAGGAGTAGAACGCGGCCTGGTTGGTGTTCCGGTCGCCCGGCCACCATCCGACGGCGACCTCCTGGGCGTCCATGGCGTTGCGCATGATGAAGTCGTCGGACGGAGGAGGTGCCGGATGGCCGGAGAAGAGGTTCACGGCCAGGTCGAAGGAGCCCCACCAGGCGTTGACCGGCGTGGAGCGCCCCCGGAAGGGGGCCCGGAAGTCGGCCAGCACCAGCGCGGCCTGGGTCGCCGCGGCGAAGTAGGTGGTGACGTGCTCGGCGTCGTACCGTGCGTGCTCATCGTCCTCGTCGAGCGGCACGCTCCACGGGACCTCCTGGGGTGTCATGTTGACGGTGACCGGACCGACCAGGCCGGTGATGGTGGCCAGCACCTCCCGGGTGACCTCGCCCACCGAACGGTCGGGGACGAGCGGGATGCGGCCACCACCACCACTGCTGGTGTCGACGACCGCCTCGTGCACGCGCAGGTCGAGTGCCACCGTGATCGTCCCCGATCCGTCCGGGGCCGGCAGGGGCGCGGTCTCCCAGCCCCGAGCGGTCAGTCGCAGCGCCGCGTGCTGAAGTTGCGGCTCGGCCGGAGCGAGGGCCACGGCCAGCTTGCCCAGCAATTGGGTGTGGGCGTGCAGGGTGTCGCAGGTGTCGGCCCACTCGTCATAGGCGAGGAGCGGCCATGCCGGGAACATGGCCCGACGCTAGCAACGGGCCACGTCCCACTCAACCAGGATGCGCGGCGAGCACCGCGCCCGGTCACCCGGGCGATCAGTCCTCGGGCCCCGAGAGCCCCAGCATCTTGGTCACGCCGTGGTCCCTGCCGGCCGTGTACCCACCGTCCACCGGCAGGGCGTGTCCGGTGATGAACGAGGCGTCGTCCGACAACAGGAAGGCCACCGCGGCGGCGATCTCGTCCGGATGTCCGAGCCGTCCGAGCTTGTGCTCGGCCACCACGCCGGCCTTGGACTCCTCCAGCCCCGGCCAGTCGAAGACCCCCCGCAGCATCGGCGTGTCGATGAATCCCGGGCAGACGGCATTCACCCGGATGCCCCGCCCGGCGTAGTCGATGGCCATGCTCTTGGTGAGGATGACCACGCCTCCCTTGGAGGCGCTGTACACGCTGCCGCCCGCCGTGCCCTCGAGGCCTTCGATGCTGGCGACGGTGACCACCGACCCACGGGCCCCGCCCACCGCCGGCTGTTGGAGCATGGCGTCGATGGCGTGCTTGGCCACGAGGTAGGTCCCGGTCAGGTTGATCCCGAGGACCCGGTTCCACTCCTCGGTGTCCAACATGTGCACCGGTCCACCACTGGCCACACCGGCCGAGTTGACCACGCCGTCGATCCGGCCACCGAAGCGGAGGGCGGTGGCCATGAGTTCGACCACCGAGTGCTCGTCGGCCACGTCGACCGGTTGAAAGAGCCACGACTCCGCCGACCACCCGGCCGGTACCTCCCCGGGCTCGACGATGTCCGCCCCCACCACCGACGCCCCCTCGTCGATGAGGCGGTTGGCGCACGCCCATCCGATGCCCGACGCCGCCCCGGTGACCACGACGCACCTACCGTGAAGACCTCGCATGGAACCTCCCTTCGCCGGGCTGTCGGCGACAGTGCCGGCCGTTGTTCGGGTACCGCCCGCTACGGACGGAAGACGACCTTGATGGCATGCGAACGTTGGCGTTCGATGGCCGTTTCGAGAGCGGTACGGTACTCCTCGAGTGGGAACTGGTGGGTCACGACCTCGATGGGCAGCAGGCCGGCGGCGAGCACGTCCAGGGCCCGGTCCACCGAGTGTCGGTCGGGGCCACCGGCCAGCCCCGGGGCGGATCCCCGGTCCATCGTGTGATCGATGGAGCCGACCAGGGCCGCCTCCTTGTACCAGATCGGCGTCAGGTCGACCTCGCTGATGCCGGCCGCCCCCAGCAGGAGCACGGTGCCCCGGTGGGCCACCGACCGCAACGCCTCGGTGACCGACTGCGCCGACCCGACGGCCTCCACCACGTAGGGGAATCCGCTCATCAGCATCTTGTGGGCCTTGCGCCCGATGACCCGGGCGCCGGCCAGTTCGGCCAGGGTCTCCACGTGGCTGTTGTCGTCCTCGGCCCTCACCACGGCATCGGCACCGCACCGCGACGCCATCTCGGCCTGGTGGCCGTGCCGGGCCAGTACGGTCACCGGGCATCGGGGGTAGAGGCCCTTGAGGGCGGCCACGGTGGCTAGCCCGATGATCCCCGCGCCGACGACCAGGACCGGGTCGCCGTCGGTGGGCGGAGCCCGCAGCAGACCGTGGCAGGCAATCGAGACGGGCTCGTGGAGGGCGGCCAGTTGGTCGGGCACGGCATCGGGCAGCGGGTGAAGCATCGACGCGTGGGCCACGACCTGTTCGGCCCATCCCCCACCCAGGTCGGCGGTGAAGCCGAGCGTGCGCCCGCTGCTGACGATCCGACTGTCGAGCGCCAGGCACGAGGATGTCCAACCCCGGGCACAGTTCGCGCACGGCGGGGTGATGCCCCGGGCCCGGCAGGGGATGCACGGGTCGACGGCCACCCTCGTGCCCGGGGGGTACGGGGACTCCGGTCCTGCCTCGACCACACGACCGGCGATCTCGTGGCCGAGCACGAATGGGAACGACCCCATGGACATCAGAGTGGGTGACGGCCCGGTGTTGTGGGTGAACAGGTGGAGGTCGCTGCCGCAGATACCCCCGCTGGTCACCGCCACACGCACCCACGCCGGGTTTGGCAGGTCGGGTTCCGGCAGGTCGACCAGGGACGCCGGGAACGCAGGATCGGCCATGTCGAATTGGATGGCGCGCACGGGGCCAACGTAGTGGGAATTCGCTCTCCGGGCCTCGTGAATCGGCCCCGTGCGGGCGGGGCCCGGGCCTAGGGTGGAGGACGGTGCGGATCGACGATGCCAGTCTCGATGAGCTGCGTGACCGCGGATTCTGTCTCATCGAGGGCTTCGTGGAACCCGATGATCTGGCCGCGGCCCGAGAGGCGCTGTGGCTGCACTATCCGAGGCCGGAGGAGTACTTCGCCGACCCGTCCCGCTACCCCCAGTTCGCCGGAGATCCGTTCGGCGGCGTGCTGGAGTTCCCGTACCGCTCCTGGGATCTCAACCACCTGGCGTTCCACCCGGATCTGGTGGAGGCGGTCGAGCGCTATCTCGGCACCACGGACCTGCATCTCTACAAGGTGGAGCTATGGGCCAAGTACGGCGGGGCGGCCGACTACAACCAGCCCCTCCACCGCGACTTCGGCAGCCACAGCCTGGTGGTCCCCCGGGCCGACGGGCGGTTCCAGCAACTCACCACCTTCATCTACCTCTCCGACGTCACGGAGGAAGACGGTCCCACCCGGATCGTCCCCTTCGAGGCGGGCCGGTCCGTGCCGTTCACCCCGCTGTACCTCCCCTTCGGCGACCTCGAGGAGCACGAGGTGGCGCTCACCGCACCGGCGGGGAGCCTGCTCGTCTACCGGACGGACATCCTGCACCGGGGATCTGCCATGACCGGTGGCGGTGCGTCGAGGTTCTCGATCCTGACCGACTTCCAGGTCCGGGGGACGACCTGGGGCGGGAAGATGTCGTGGCCCAAGCAGGCTCCCCAGCGGTGGGCCAAACTCCTGCCCCGGTGCTCGGTCCGTGAGCGGGACCTGTTCGGTTTCCCGAGGCCGGGACACGAATACTGGAACGAGCAGACGCTGGCCGATGTGGCCGAGCGCTACCCGGGTATGGACATGGAGCCGTACCGAAGCGCCTAGCCCCTCGGCACGCCGCCCCCCGCCGCCGACCCGATGAGGAAGGTGGTCGCTGAGCGCACACCGCTCAGGAAGAGTGCGTCCTGCTGCTCGTCGGTCAGCTCGAACTGCGTGGCGCTGATCCCCAGGTTGTCGATGAAGATGGTCCGGGCCGCCGTGGACTGTTCTACGTGATAGCGGTCCCACTCGTTCATCATGGTCTGGAGACAGCGCACCGCCTCCTGCATGGTGTCGTGGGCGGCGACGGTCTTGGGCATCTCCAGCGCCTGGGCCGACAGCTTGATCCCGATGGTCGGCCATCGGGGAGGCCTCCCGTCGAGGCGGTCGAAGGCATCGATGGGGAAGTTGGCCAGCATGCCCCCGTCGACCCAGGTCACCGAACCGTCGTCGAAGTGCTCGGTGGTCGAGGTACCGCCCGGGCCGGGCACGGTCACGGCACAGGCCTTGGTGTCCACGCGCACCGGTTCGAAGAAGAACGGGATGGACATCGACGCCCGGACCGACCGCACGACCTCCTCGGTCTCCCGGGTCAGCCCGTAGTAGTCGAAATCCCACGGGATGCGGACCAGCTCGGATCGCGTGATGTCGGAGGCGTGGATGACCAGTCGGAACCGGCGTTCGGGAGGCAGGCTCATGCCGGGGTCGTCGGCCGGAGCGATGGCCAGGTCCCCGAACGTGGTGACGCCCAGGCCGTCGAGGATCGGACGCAGCCACTCGCCGAGATAGTCCCCCGAGTAGATGCCCATGTGCCTCATCAGCTCGGCGGCGTCCACCGCCTTCTCGCCGATGCCTCCGATCCGCTGGATCCAATTGGCCACCGGACCGAGGTGTTTGAACTTGGCGAAGTCGAGGCTGCGCACGTAGCCGTGGAGCGCCGTCATGTCCCGGTCGGCCTTCCCGATCGAGGCGATCAGGGTGGCGGCGATGGCTCCGGCACTCGTGCCCGCCACCCGGGGAAAGGTGTACCCCGCCTCACTGAGGACGAGGACCGCCCCCACCAGTCCGATGCCCTTGACCCCTCCGCCCTCGAGGACCAGGTCGGCGACGAGGCGTTCGTGCCCCTCGGGATCCAGCCATGTGTCCACTCGCCGTAGTTCGGCCACCGCCGCGTCGAACTCCTGCTGATGGGCCGGGGACCGCCGGTACCCGAGTGGATCGGTGGCGTCAACGACGACGTCCGGCGGCCCGGACGACCCGACCGTCACGGCTCAGCCGACGGGAGCTGACGCGGGGAAGGACTCCGGTCGGTACCGGAAGCACCGGGGATTGGAGCAGGCGATGCTCTCGGCCGAAATCCGACCCGGGAGGACGACCTCTTCCATCTCGGGATCGATCCATCGCCCTTTGGCGGGGAACTCGCAATTGGGACAGTGCATCCGGAGCTCGGCAGTGGTCACGATGGGTACCTCCATGGATGTCAGCGCATCACCACGATCCCATAGGCGGTCGCCGCCGCACGCGGATACCCGGGGCTGGACGGGGCGACCGATGGCCCGGCCTCCACCGGCCCCTGCGGTTTCGCCCCCCGACTGTCATGTCGTATTTCCGCTAGTACGGGTCACTCCCGGGGCGTACCCTGCACACATGTACGAGGACTTCGACCGGTGTTACCGGGCCGTGCAGTCCAAGGACGCCCGCTTCGACGGGTGGTTCGTCACCGCCGTGTTGACCACCCGCATCTACTGCCGGCCGAGCTGTCCGGCCCGGCCGCCCTTCGCCCGGAACCTGTGCTTCCTGCCCACGGCCGCCGCGGCACAGCGCGGCGGTTTTCGAGCGTGCAAACGGTGTCGGCCGGATGCGTCGCCCGGGTCGCCGGAGTGGAACGTGCGGCGGGACCTGGTCGGGAGGGCCATGCGCCTCATCGCCGACGGCACGGTCGACCGCCTGGGTGTGACCGGACTGGCCGACCAGCTGGGTTACAGCACCAGACAGCTGGAACGGCACCTGGTCGCCGAAGTGGGTGCCGGTCCCCTGGCGCTGGCCCGGGCCCAGCGGGCGCAGACGGCCCGGCTGCTCATCGAGACCACCGGTCTGGCCTTCGCCGACGTGGCCTTCGCCGCCGGATTCTCCAGTATCCGTCAGTTCAACGACACCGTTCGCACGGTCTTCGACGCCACCCCTTCCACCCTCCGGGCCCGATCCCGACGGGGCGCCCCGTCGGCCGCCTCCGCCGCCCTCACCTTCCGCCTCCCGTTCCGCGCACCGCTGGCTCCCGAGAGCCTCTTCGGACATCTCGCCGCCACCGCCGTTCCCGGCTGCGAAGAGGTGCGAGACGGGGCATACCGCCGGACCCTCCGACTTCCCGCCGGATACGGCATCGTCTCCCTGATGCCGACACCCGATCATGTGCGCTGCCAGCTGGCGCTCGATGACCTCCGCGACCTGTCCACTGCCATCGCCCGGTGCCGACGCCTCCTCGACCTCGACGCCGACCCCGAGGCGGTGGTCGAGGTGCTGGCCGACGACCCGTGCCTGGCCGCCGAGGTGGCCAAAGCACCCGGTCGGCGCATTCCTGGCACCGTGGACGAGGGTGAGCTGGCTGTGCGCATGGTGTTGGGCCAACAGGTCTCCACGGCGGCGGCGCGTACCCATGCGGCCCGTCTGGTCGCCGATCACGGGACGCCCATCCGTGATCCGGGCGGTGGGCTGACCCATCTCTTTCCCGACCTCGAGGAGCTGTCGGAGCTCGACCCGACCACGCTGAGACTCCCACCATCGCGGCAACGGACGCTGGTGGGCCTGGTCGAGGCTCTGGTGTCGGGTGACGTGGAGATCGGTGTCGGGGCGGACTGGGCCCGGGCCCGGGCCCAGCTCGTCGCCGTCCCCGGAGTCGGTGCGTGGACGGCCGAGATGATCGCCATGCGCGCCCTCGGCGATCCCGACGCCTTCCCCGCGGCCGACATCGGGGTCCGCAAGGGAGCCGCTGTGCTCGACACCCCGGCCTCGGCCCGGGAGCTGGAGCGGCACTCCCAACGGTGGCGGCCGTGGCGTTCGTATGCCGTGCAGTACCTGTGGGCTGCCCTCGGGCACCCGATCAATCAGTGGCCCCCGAAAGGATCACCATGAACGCGAAGCTCTTCCGTACCCTCGACAGCCCGGTGGGCACCATCACCGTGGCCGGTGACGGGACGGTCGTGACCAATGTGCGGATGACCGATCAGACCCACCCCCCGGAGGGTCAGGAGACATGGCGTCACGAACCGACGGCCTTCGTGGACGCAGTCGACCAGCTGCGTGCCTACTTCGGCGGCCAGCTCACCCGGTTCGATCTCGCCCTCCGGGTGGAGGGCTCCACCTTCCAGCGGAGCGTCTGGGACGCCCTTCTCGAGATTCCCTACGGCGAGACCACGTCGTACGGCGAGATCGCCCGCAGGGTGGGAAAGCCGGGTGCGGCCCGGGCGGTGGGACTGGCCAACGGCCAGAATCCCGTCGCCATCATCGTCCCGTGCCACCGGGTCATCGGAGCTGATGGGTCGCTCACGGGCTACGGCGGCGGACTCGACCGCAAGGTCACCCTGCTGCAGCTGGAACGTGATCACTTCACTCCGCAGCTGGCCCTCCGGGGATGAGGCATCGTCCGGACCACACGGGTCGGGCCCGGCCGGCGGTGAGCACTCACCGATCCTGACCGAGGACCCTGAGTGTGGCCTGGGACGCCGCCCGCGCCCCCACCTCCACAGGGAGGGCGTGCAGGTCGTCCGAGAACACCTCGACGCCCATGGGTGCCTCGGTGCCCGTGGCCCGGAGGGCCGAGACCATGCCCGGCAGGTCGAACTGGCCTTCGCCCGGGAGCTTCCGGTGGTGGAGCGTGGCCTCCAGCAGGTCGGCCTCGGCCTCGAGCGGTCCGTCGCTGAGCTGCACCGCCAGGATGGTCGAGCCCGGAACGCCCCGGAGGTCGTCTACGCCGGCCCCGGTGCGCACCAGGTGCCAGACGTCGATGGTGAGGCCACCGTTGGGCTGGTCGGCTGCCTGCACGATACGGAGGGCGGCAGCCAGGTCGGGGATCTTCGACCATGCCAGCCATTCGAGGTGCACCAGCAGCCCGTGCTCAGCAGCCCTCGTGCACAGCCCGGCGAATGCCTCGGCCGCCCCGTCGAGATCCCAGGTGCCCCCCAGCACGTCCACGGCGTTGACCGAGCGGGCCCCGAGGGCTTCGGCCATGGTGAACAGTTCGTGCTCCCCGAACCGGAAGATGTCCTCAGTGTCCAGCGCGGGTGGAATGGTCACGTCCGACGCCCCGGGAGGCCACCACCATGCCGGATCCATCTCCGCCACCTCCAGGCCGTGATCGTCGAGCATGGAGCGCAGGTCGCCGTCGCTCAGTCCTTGCTCCCGGGCCGCCGCGTAGTCCCGCCCCCACAGGGACACGGCGGTGAACCCGGCGCCCTGCGCCGCGGCCAGCCGGGCGGCGAAGGTCGTCCCTCGGCGCACGGTCCCCGAGCACAGCACCAGGTCGTCCGGCCCCATCCCCATCCCTCCCCCTGGACACCGGTGGCGGCACCATCCGAAACGGTAGTGGGCGGGAGGGCTTCCGTCCGCGACAGGCGTAGCCTCGGGGGCGTCCACGGAGAAATGGGGATGGCCAGATGTCCGGCATGCGTTTCAACCACATGGAGCTGTCGTTTCCGGCAGGGACCCTGACCACGGAGTTCCGCCGCCAGGTCGACACCTTCTACTGCGACGTGCTCGGCTGGAGCTCTCTGGATACCGAGGTCGTCGGGCAGTCCTGTCACCTCCTGCGGCCCGACGACGGCCAGTTCATCCTGCTGGCCGAAGGGAACGAACCGATGTCGTCGCCGGGCTACGACCATCTCGGTCTCCTCATGGACACCCGCGGCGAGGTCGACTCCGTCCTCGAGCGGTGCCGGGAATTCGCCGCGAAGGACGAGCGGCTGCGTATCAAGGAGTACGACGACCTGGTCGGACCGACACTCACCGTCCACGCCTTCTACGTGAGATACCTCCTGCCCATCTGGTTCGACGTCCAGTGCATGGAGCGGCCGGCCGGCCGGGAGCCTGAGCACCGGTGGCAGTACTCCTGACCCCGGTCCCACCGGCCCCGTGAGCGCACTGACCCTGCAGTTGGTGACGGTCGACGCCTTCACCGACGTGCCGTTCGCCGGCAATCCGGCCGCCGTTGCCGTTGTCGCCACCTTCCCCGACGATGCGGTCATGCAGGCGGTGGCGCGGGAGATGAACCTCTCGGAAACCGCCTTCGTCGTGGCCCGGGGGGACGGTGATCACGATCTGCGATGGTTCACTCCGACCACCGAGGTCGAACTGTGCGGACACGCCACCCTGGCCGCCGTCCACGTACTGGGCGGCACGGCACAGTTCCACACGGCCAGCGGCCGGCTCGGTTGCCGGACCACTTCCGACGGCTGGATCGAGATGGATTTCCCCGGCGATCGACCCCGCCAGGCCGAGCCTCCGGCCACGCTCGGCCTACCCGACTTGGTCTGGTACGGCGTGGGCCGCTGGGACGCCCTGGCCGTGGTGCAGGAAGCCACGGAGGTGCGGGACCTGGTGCCCGATCTGAACGGGATTGCCTCGGTCGGCACGCGCCTGGTCATCGTGACCGCCCCCGGGGACAGGCCCGGCATCGACTGCGTGAGTCGGGCCTTCGCCCCTAATGCGGGCGTGGCCGAGGACCCGGTCACCGGCTCGGCCCACTGCACACTGGCCGAGTACTGGGGGGATCGGCTCAGCCGCGACGTGCTGGTGGGGGAGCAGGCGTCCGCCCGGGGAGGCATCGTGAGGATGCGACGGAGCGAGGGCCGAGTCGTGATCGCCGGTCAGGCGGTCACGGTGGCCCACACGCGCATGGTCGTCCCCTAGTCGGTCTGGTCTGGCCCACCTGATCCGAGCCCATTGACTCCGGCCCCATCGTTGCTGATCAGTTGTGCAGGACCTTCCACCACCAGGTGGGCTCCGGCACCCGATGGACGAGCCGAAGGGGCACCGTTTCGGTCTGCCGTCCCAGAGTGAACCGGACCGTCCCGGCCGCGGGGCGTGAGCCACTCCCCGCTCCAGGGGATTGGGGAGACGTGGTGACGGCGACCCGTTGGCCCGGTAGCCCGAGCAGCCAGGCCGAACGGGAGGCGACGGCCGGCACCTCATGGTGAATGCCGCCCCAATCCGCGGTGGCCATGCGCACAACGCTTCCCTCGGTCACCGCGGGGACCGGGACGATCGCCGCTTCGGAGGCGTCCAGCAGGTGCTCGACGATGGGGCCGGTGTACAGCAGCGGATACTGCGCCTCGATCGGGCTGTACGGGGCCGCTGTGGTCGTGGTGGTGGTTGAGCTGGACGTCGTGGTGGTGGTCGAGCTGGGCGTCGTGGTGGCGGGGGTGGCGGCCGGAGCAACCACGGGCACCGTGGCTGGTGGCGGAGGAGGTGGCGGAGGTGGTTCGAGCTGGTCCAGGGCTGCGGCCAGCACCAGCACGGAGCGCCCCTGAACGGTCCGGTAGGCGGCCAGAACCATGCACCCAGCCGCCTGCGAGGTGTAGCCCGACTTCACGCCGACGATCCCGTCGGTACCGATCAGTTTCACGATGTTGTGGACCACACCGGCCAGGGGAATGTTCACCTGGGGCAGGGCCGCGGCAGCCGCGAACGCCGGCATGGCCATGCCGGCCGCGGCGATACGCAGGCTGTCCGCCGCCGTGGAGACCGACCCTGGGTCGAATCCGCTGGCGTCGGCGTAGTGGGTCTGGCGGGCCCCCAGCGATGAGGCCAAAGCGTTCATCTTCGTCACGAAGGCGTCCAGGGAGCCGGCGTCCCAGACGGCCAGGGTGTACGCCGCGTCGTTGGCCGATCCGACCATCAGCGCCTCGAGCAGCTGTTGCTCGGTGAGCGTCTCACCGGCCTGGAGCGGGATATTGGTCTCGTCATTCTCCAGGTCCACGTCGAACTGGCTGGCCTCGTCCGCCGTGACGGTGATGGACGGCCCACTGGCATCGGCCGCCATCGGATGGTCGCGGAGGATCACCACCGCGGTGGCCATCTTGGTCAACGAGGCGATGGGGACGGGCCCTTCGAGGGTGGACTGGTCGGCGTAGTCGAGGGACGGGATGGCGACCGCGGCCTGTCCGGTGGCCGGCCAGGGCGGGGACGGGACGGTCCCGGGCACAGCGAATGAGGCCGTCCCTGCCGGAGCGATGGTGGGCTGGGCCAGGGGACGGCCGATGCGCTGGGCGGCCAGCAGCCCCCCGGCAGCGAGGAGCACCACCACCACCACCGTGGCCAGCGTCCAGAGGATCCGCCGTCGGTGGCGACGCCTCGTGGCCCGCTGCGGCCGCTCGACGACCGCCGGTGTCGGAGGCCCGGGGCTCTGAGCTGCCGCCGGTTCCGCCGGCCCGTCTGAAGCAGCCAGTTCCTGCTCAACGGGTTCCGTACGTACCGGTTCTGGGCCAACGGAGCCGGCCGCCCCAGTGTCCGATGCCGCCGGGTCGGCTACGGAGGGGACCACGAGGGGCGGTGTGGCCCTGTCCACGTCGCATGACTGCGATTGGGGCGCGGGGGCAGCGTCCTCGAGGTCGCCACCGTCGAGTGGCGGTAACGGACCAACCCCGTTCGTCCCGCCTGAAGGCACAGATCCCCCCGGAGTCTCGACGTTCACCGGCATGACCGCCAATGCTCGCTCGTTGAGCCTGCCTCACGGTTGCCCGATACCCCTGACGGCAGCATCACCATCCCCACCACCGGTGAAGCCTAAGCGCGGTCTCCGCCGAAGCACCGCATGAGCGCGTCGGCGACTCGCGGAGTGTGGCACGTCCCGCTCGGCCCTGTGTGCCGTCCAGCAGGACGAACGATGCAGGACCATCGCCTCCGACCCTGCCACCTGGAGGCTACGACGGTGGACTCCCGGGTTGGCCGCTGGGACCCCACGGCAACGGGTCGTGCGCGGCCGGCGCGGCTGGCGGTGGTGGCAGCGGCAGAGCCGATGGCGGAGGAGGTGGCGCGTCGTTGGCCCCGTGCTCACCCCGGGGCGTTGCCGCCGGCACCGGAGCGACCAGCGGGGAGGTGATGGCGAACAGGGTGTCGGGTGGTGGCGACCACCCCCGGTCCTCCACCGACATCGATGTCCCACCGGCCGACCGGCTTCCCCGCCTCCGCAGCATCACGAAGCCCACGACGGCGATCCCGGCCGAGACGACGAGTACCGGGAAGGCCAACAGAGCCCGGTCGTTTGTGGCCGTCTGGCACTCGTTGACGAACTGCGTCCACTGGGCCCGCGCTGCGGCCCGGGTGGCGGGGGGCTTGGCGCCGGCCCCGATCGATCCCGGGTTCACCAGGGCTTCGATGGCGGTCTCGGAACCCCTCCCGGGTCCACACGTGCCCCCGGCCGCCGGTGGCGGCAGCTCGGACCATAGGGCAGTCACGGCTACCGCCACGCCGAACAGGCCCACGAAGACCAGGATCAGCGCGGCCCACGAGATCTCCGAGCGCTGACTCATCAATGACCACGTTCCATGGCCATTGATGGTAGGCGCCGGCCTGCGCCCGGGCAGGTCGCGGTCGGGAGTACCCTCCGGCTCCCATCCGGGCCAACGGTGAAGATTTTGGCTCACGTTCCACCTCCGAGGTGTCGATAAGGTGGGTCATGGAGTCAGCCGCGCCTCCAGGGGAGGGGATCCATGTCGGCACGGTCCTGGTTCACGAAATGGCTGGTCACGGCGTTCGGGGCGCTCGTTCTCTCACTGTCCCTGGTTGGCGCTTCCCTGGCCGTGGAGGCCACCGCTGCCGCGGCGGCGACCCCGGGGGATCAGATCGCCGGCTTCGCCTCCTCGCAGGCCGGGGTGGCCTACTGCGATGGCGGAGGGAATATCAACGGTCCCACCAACGGCGGCGTGAACGAGCCGGGGTGCGGCCCTGGCGTGAAGGGCTACGACTGCATGAGCCTCGTCCAGTACGCCGTGTTCCAGGCCACCGGGATCGCCCTCCCCGGCGACGGGAGCCAGAAAAGTGGTGCGGGGACGTTCATCGCCCCTCAGGGCACCATCGCCGCAGACACCGCCCAACTGGTTCCCGGCGATGCCGTGTTCTGGGGAGGTGGGGGCATCAACTCCTTCGCCCACTCGGGCATCTATGCGGGCTCCGGTCAGGTCTGGGACGCCATCGGTGTCAACCAACCGGTCCAGCAACACACGATGACCTACCTGAGCACGATCTACAGCTACGACGGGGCCATCAGGTTCGGCGCTGCCCCGGTGGTGCGAGACCCCGTGGTGGGAATGGCTTCGACGCCCAACGGAGACGGCTACTGGGTGGTCGATGCGGCCGGCGGGGTGTCTGTCCACGGCTCGGCCGGCAACTACGGATCGATGGCCGGTCGTGCCCTCAACGCCCCCATCACCCACATCGTCTCGACCCGGGACGGCGGGGGCTACTGGCTGGTGGCCTCGGACGGAGGGATCTTCTCGTTCGGGGATGCCCCGTTCTACGGCTCCATGGGGGGTCAGCACCTCAACGCGCCCGTCGTGGACATCGCCCCGACGCCCGACGGCGGGGGCTACTGGCTGGTGGCCTCGGACGGAGGGATCTTCTCGTTCGGGGATGCCCGGTTCCAGGGATCGATGGGGGGCCAGCACCTGAACGACCCCATCGTTGGCATCAGCGCCGACGATGTCACCGGGGGCTACTGGCTGGTGGCCACCGACGGCGGAATCTTCTCGTTCGGTGCGCCGTTCCTCGGCAGCACGGGTGGCCTGCACCTCAGCCGTCCGGTCAACGGGATGGCCTCGTTGCCTGATGGGCAGGGGTACTGGTTCGTGGCCTCGGACGGCGGGATCTTCTCCGAGGGCAACGCCCCGTTCCGGGGGTCGACGGGCGGCACGCCCCTCAACGCCCCGGTGGTGGGGATGGCCATCGATCCCATGACCAACGGCTACTGGCTGGTGGCCGCCGACGGCGGCATCTTCAGCTTCGACGCCCCGTTCTACGGCGCCGGCTGACCGCCCCCACCCGGCGTCCTCTGGGTACGGGGCTCCCGGTTTAGAGGACGAGTGCGGCGAGCTGGTCCATCGACCGCAGCCACTCATCGGGTTCCCGCCGCCACGGCGCCGACACGATGTGCTGGATGCCGGCCTCGGTGTAGGCGGCCAGCTCCTCCCGAATCCGACCGTGGTCCATCCCCTGGGGGTCCCAACCGGTGCGGAGGGAGACCGGGAAGGCGGTGTCGGGATGATCCCGGCGGATGCGCTCCACGACCGGTGCGGCCTGTTCCGGGGTGAGGCCCACGGCCTGGTAGCCGTCCCCCCTCTCGGCCACGCGACGGTAGGCGGGCTCGCTGCTGCCGCCGATCCAGATGGGGATGGGGTGACCGGGTTTGGGCAGGATCCGCATGTTGTCGAAGGACGTGTGCCTTCCGTGGAAGGTCGCCGGGTCCTCGAGCCACACCGTCCGGAACAGGTCGATGGCCTCGTCCAGCCGCTCCCCGCGATTGTGGAAGTCGTAGCCCAGGGCCTGGTACTCAGCCTCCGACCAGCCCACACCCACGACGATGGTCACCCGACCCCGAGACAGTGCGTCCAGACTCGCCAGTGCGTTGGCCAGTTCCAGGGGGTTGTGGGTAGGCACCACGAGCACGCTCGTGCCGAGCCCGATGCGCTCGGTGGCCGCCGCCGCCCACGTCAGGGTGACCAGGGGATCGAACAGATAGGGCGAGGGGTAGTTCTGGGCCGCGGGGTGGACCACGTGGTCACTGACCCACAGATCGACGAAACCCAGTTCCTCGGCGTGTCTGGCCGCCCGGGTGATGGCATCGGGTCCGGCGACCCGACCGTATTGGGGGAGGTGGACTCCGACCTTCATCTGCACTTCTCCTCCCCGGGCACCGTCGTGGGCTCATCGGGCGCGGGCGCCAACTGTACCGGTCGGCGCCCGGCCCGCCGGGGTGACCACGGCCCCCGGCGATATCCCCGAGACCGGACGGGCAGTGTTCGGGTCTGAGCCCACGGTGGTGGGTTCGAGCGGGGAAGGCGCTCAGTTCGAGCCGGGGTCGTGCAGCCTGCCCCCGACGGCGGGCCGCACCTCGTGAACGACGCCGACCGCACCGGTGATCAGGACCGGGGCCCTCGGCGCAGGGGCTTCCGAGCCGATCACCGTCTCGGTGGGCCAGTAGGTGCCTTCATGCCCATCGGCCGCCACCGGCGCCGCATTCGGAGGTCCCGCGGTGCCTCCGGTGGCCGGGGACTCGGATAGGGTGCCGTCCCCCTCCGGGGGTGCATCGGCGAGTGTGTCGAGGAAGCTCACCGGTGCCCGGACCGCTTTGGCGATGGTCTCGGTGGATGGCAGGTCGGGCCAGGATGCCCGGACGTCGGACTCCAGCTTCTGACGGAATCTCGAGAAGTCCCGCCACAGGTTGCCGACCTGTTTGGCCAGGGTGGGGAGCTTGTCCGGTCCGAGGACGGCCAGCGCCACCACCAGGATGACCAGCAACTTGGCCGGACTCAGGACGTCCACTGGTGATACCGGTGCTAACGGGCGTTGGCGTCAGACGTCACCCGGACACCTGACGTCGGGCCGGCGACCACGCGCTCCGGTGCGGCGGCCACGGCCGCGGGGGAAACCGTGACGACCTCGACCGGCTGGGCGACACGCTCGCCCTCGGAGAGTCCCTGTTTGAACTCCGTCCTAGCCGATCCCAGGGATCGGGCCAGCTTGGGGATCTGCGTGGAGCCGAAGAGAACCAGCGCCACCACCACCAGGATGATCAGTCCGTCCATGCCGAATATCTCTGCCGGTGAGGTGAAGTGCACGAGAGTCCTACCTTCCTTGCCGTATCCGGGTCAGCCGTGGGTCCGGTGCCCTGGCCGTCCAGGGCTATTCGGTGCCGGAACGGATCCGGATGGCATCCCGCCCGCCCGGCCGAGGGTCCCAGGGGATGGCCCACGGAGCTGGAACGGGCGTCGGGCACGCCCGGGCCCGACTCGCATGTCTGGCGGT
Organism: uncultured Acidimicrobiaceae bacterium; assembly: GCA_963737625.1. Taxonomy (GTDB): domain Bacteria; phylum Actinomycetota; class Acidimicrobiia; order Acidimicrobiales; family RAAP-2; genus Bog-756. Next base: position 163,098 of record CAVTTK010000003.1, on the reverse strand, counting down.
CCCTACTCCAGGGGTTCGGTGGCGACGACCCAGAGGGGACCGTCCCCACACTCGACGACCACCGCGTCCTGACCGCCATCGTCGTCCGGTGGGTACAGGCTGGTCCGCAGGACGCGGAGATGGCGGCCCTGTAGGTCGGCAACGGGACCGATCACGGAATGGGTGCCTGGTGTGAACGCCCACGACCGCACCTGAGTGTGGATCGCCCGAGCCGGCTGGGACCAGTCGATCGTGGCGTAGTCATCCCCGAACGGACCCGCTTCGGTGACCCCTTCGGCGGGCTGCGGGTCGCCCGGTTCTCCGCGGAGGACCCGCTGGATGACGACTGGCAGCATCCTCAACCCGAGCACGGTCAGTCGCGGGATCACATCGTAGATGGAGTCCTCGTCCAGGACAGGGGTCGATCTCTGGGCCAGGATCGGTCCACTGTCGAATCCCGGCTCCATCCGGTGCCAGGTGACGCCGTAGTGGCTGTCTCCCATCCGGATGGTCCAGGCAACCGGGTTCGATCCGCGGTGTCGGGGCAGGAGCGACGGGTGGTAGTTGATCGAACCGTGCTTCGGGACCGCCAGAGCATCCTCCAGCACCCGCCATGGGAAGGCCCACGACAGCACCAGGTCGGGGCCGAACGAGGTGAGGATCGGTTGGACGCTGTCCCTGTCGGCTGCGATGACCACTTTGGTGCCCGGTATCGTCGACGTCTCGTCTAGGGAAGTCAGTCCAGGGGTGGGCTTCTTGCGCCGGGCCCCTACGGCCGCCACCGGTTCGTGCCCCAGGCGTCGCAGTGTGGTGGCGGTCATGGCGGCCACCTCCGGGACGGCGGAGAGGATGACCACACGCAAGCCGCTCTGCTCCGTGCCGTCACCCATGGCTGAGCAGCAGGTCACGTGAGTGGAGGCCGGCACAGGCCAACAGCCTGCGCTCGTCGAGCTTGCTCGACGAGGTGAGAGGTAGCTCGTCGACCAGTTCCATCCGGTCGGGGAGCATGGAGTCGGGAAGCGTCCGGCCTGCGCCCTGACGGAGCTCGAGAGCGGTGACCGGACGGTCGGTCACCACGAAGGCCACGATGCCCACGTCGCCGTCATGGTCGTAGACCACACAGGCGGCGTCGGCCACGGCGGGGAGCGCCCGCACGGCGTCGGCCAGCTCGAGCAGGGAGATGCGCACCCCGGACCGCTTGACCACCCGATCGGCCCGCTCCACGTAGATGTACTGCCCGTGCCCGTTCCGGTAGACGAGGTCGCCGGAGCGGTACACGGTCTCGCCGGCGACGACGTCGGTACGGATAACGCCCGCGGTGAGGTCCGGCGCCCCCCAGTAGCCGTTCATGAGCTGGATCCCACCGATGTAGAGCTCGCCCACCTGGTCCGGCCCCTCGACGATGCGGCCTCCTTCGTCGACGATGTGGAAGGACACGCCGGGGTGGGGTGTCCCGATGGGCACGGTGCCGTCGGCCACCAGCTCCGGCGTCAGCTCGATGTGGGTGACGGCGATGGTGGTCTCGGTCGGTCCGTACCGGTTGAACACCCGCACCTGCGGGGCGGCAGCCCACAGGGCCCGGATGTCGGACAGGGCGCTGGCCTCGCCCCCCAAGGCGATGATCTCGAGGGTCCCTCCGGCCAACTCGCCGAGTTGTGGGCTGGCCAGCAGCAGCTTCAGATAGCTGGGGGAGAAGCCGGTGTAGGTGATGCCCTCCCGTTGGACGGTCCGGAAGAACGTCCGGGGGAACAGGAGCGACTCCCGGGGTCGGAGGACTACGGCCCCGCCGACGAAGAGGGTGGGGAACAAGGTGCCGAAGGAGCCGTCGAAGTGGAACGGGGAGACGCACAGCGTGCGGGTGCTCCGGTCGAGGCCGAGTACCTCGGCTGTGGACCGGACGGCGGCGGTGAATGCCTGGTGGCTGATCAGCACGCCCTTCGGAGAGCCGGTGGTCCCCGACGTGTAGATGGCGTAGGCCGGCTGCTCGGCGGCCAGGTGTCGGGGTGGCACGGTGCCCCCGACGGATCCCAGCTCGGCGAACCGGACCCAGGGAGGCCGGCCCGGGGGGGGAATCGGCCGCTCGTCGCCGTCCAGGTCCCCACCCCCGTCGTCGTCACCGCAGACGACGACCACCGGGGTGCAGTCGGCCACAATGGCCTCCACACGGGCCTCGGGGTCGGTCACCGCCAGGGGGACGAACAGGGCACCGATCCACATCGTGGCCAGCGCCGCCGCCACGAAGTCGACGGAGTTGGCCAGGCGCAGCGCCACCCGGTCACCCACCCCGACGCCCCGCGCCCCGAGGTCCCGGGCCAGCCGGCCGACCTCGTCGACCAGCTCCCCGTAGCTGAGCTCCCGGTCGAGGTCCTTCACCGCGGGACGGTCCGGTTCGGTCAGGGCCTGCTCGAGGACGGCCGAGATGAGGTCGGGGCCCATCGTCGGTGTCATCCGACCGGAGCGGGTTGCGACCCCCGCACCAGCTGACCGGGCAGCTCACCGGTGGGGACGCCGTCCTCGAAGGTCACCGCACCCCGCTTCACCGTCCACCGGTATCCCCGTCCCTCCTGCAGGAGGCGCCGCCCTCCGGCCGGGAGGTCGGCGGTGATCTCCGGCGGGGCGCACTCCAGAGCGGCCAGGTCGATCACGTTGAGGTCGGCCAGCAGCCCCGGCGCCACGATGCCCCGGTCGAGCCAACCGAAGTGGGCCGCCGGCCGGCGGGTCAGCTGATGGACCACGGATTCCACGGGCAGTCCATTCGGACCGTCCAGGTCACGGGCCCACATCGAGAGGTAGGTGGTGGTCATGCTGCCGTCGCAGATCTGCCCGCAGTGCGCTCCGGCGTCCGAGAGCCCGAACATGGCCACCGGCGAGGTGATCATCTCGCGGATGGCTTCCAGGTTGCGGTGGGCGAAGTTGAACAGCGGTGTGTAGATGAGCTGGCGGCCGCCCCGCTGGAGCTGGACGTCGTACGCCAGTTCCCGGGGATCGGCTCCGGTGCGACGGGCCAGGGCCCCGAGTGACCGGGCGCTGTCGAAGTTGTAGTCCACCGGGTCGTCGAGCACGTACATGTCGTCGAACCGCCCGAAGAAGGCGTACCCGGCGAAGGCATCCGGGTCAGATGTCAGATGGGCGTGTCCCTCCACGATCTTCCGGCGACGCTCCGGGTCGCCCAGAGCCTGGACGCGCTCGGCCAGCGGGAGATTGGCGATCTTGCCGTAGGCGCGGGTCGGGGTGAAGACGTTGGCCGATGCCTCCAAACCGAGCAGGACGCCGATCGGTCTGGGTGCCACCTGAGCCTTCACGTCGAGCCCCTCGGCCCGGAGCTTCACCGCCAGCGCCATCAGGTCCCGCCACCGCTCGGGCGCCTCGACATCCTGTTGCACGGTGTAGCTCACCGGTCGCCGACTGGTCCGGGCGAACTCGGTCACCAGGGCGAACTCGGACTGGGCGAACTCCTCGTCGTTGGTCCGGTAGCTGTCGCTCAGGAACTGGAAGACGCCGGTTCCGCTGGCCCGGAGCGTGGAGGCCAGGGCCATCAATTCGGGCTCCCGGGCCCGTAGCGTGCCCAGGTTCTGCCCCGCGCTCGTGCGGTGGCGTTCGGTGCGCGACGTCGTGACACCCAGGGCCCCGGCCTCGAGTCCCTGGCGCAGGAGCGCGGCCATGGCCTGCAGTTGGCCTTCGTCGGGGTGCTGCTCGAGGTCGGCCCCCCGCTCGCCCATCACGAAGGCCCGCAGGGCGGCGTGCGGAACATGGGTCCCCACGTCGATGGTGCGCGGCTGGCGCCCCAGGGCGTCCAGATACTCCGGGAAGGACTCCCAGTCCCACCGGAGACCCTCGTGCAGGGCCGTGCCCGGGATGTCCTCCACCCCTTCCATGGTGGCGATCAGCCAGTCGTGGCGGTCGGGCTCGACCGGGGCGAAACCCACGCCGCAGTTGCCCATGGCCACCGTGGTCACCCCGTGGTGGGACGACGGCGCCAGCTCGGGGTCCCACGTGGCCTGTCCGTCGTAGTGGGTATGGGGGTCGACAAACCCCGGCGTGACCAGCAGACCCTCGGCGTCGAGTTCCCGTCGTCCGCGGGCCACGTCGTCCCCGACCTCGACGATCCGGTCCCCGGTGACGGCGATGTCGGCGCGCCTCAGCGGCCCGCCGGTCCCGTCGGCCAGGGTCGCGTGGCGGATGACCAGGTCAGCAGGCACGGGGGCGTACCTCGCCGTTCATCCGACCAGCGCCCACCGGCGCAGGGGCTTGCGGGCGTCGACCAGGGCGTCGAACTGCTCATCGGTGAGGGCGATCGTGCCGGCGAGGCAGTTCTCCCGGAGATGGACCACCGACGACGTGCCCGGGATGGGCAGCATGACCGGGGAGCGACGCAGCAGCCAGGCCAGGCACACCTGGGACACGGTCGCTCCCACCTCGTGGGCCACCGCGTCCAGCGGTCCCCCGCCCCGCGACAGCTTGCCGCTGCCCAGCGGGAACCACGGGATGAACCCGATCTGGTGGTGCTCGCAGTAGTCGATGACGTCATCGGCCTCCCGTTGGGCGATGTTGTACTGGTTCTGCACCGTGACCACGGGCACGATTTCCCGGGCGGCCTCGATGTCGGCCACGCTGGCCTCCGACAACCCGACCTCGGTGACCTTGCCGGCATCTCGCAGCTCCTTCAACGCACCGAACTGGTCGGCGGCGGGAACGGCCGGATCGATGCGGTGTAGCTGGAACAGGTCGATGTGGTCGACGCCGAGGCGCCGGAGGCTCCCCTCACATTGGGCGACGAGGTAGTCGGGCCGTCCGCACGGTGCCCACTGGTCGGGCCCGGAGCGGGTGAATCCGGCCTTGGTGGCGATGGTCAGACCACGGGGGTAGGGGTGCAGGGCCTCGAAGATCAGGTCCTCGGCGACATCGGGCCCGTACGAGTCGGCGGTGTCGATGAGGTCGACACCGAGGTGCAGGGCCGTGCGCAGGACCTCGATGGCCCCGTCGCGATCATCAGGAGGGCCCCACACGCCGGGACCAGTCAGCTGCATGGTCCCGAATCCGAGGCGGTGCACCTCGAGGGTTCCCAACGTGACGGTGTCGGCCATCGTCCCCTGCTCCTCTCTGTCGTGCGGATGTGCCGGCATGGGTTTTCATGAAAGACAACGGCCGGGCCTCGCCTCATTCTACCGGTGACGCCGTGGTTTCGACAGGGTCTTGTGTAAGCATGAGCGCAGCATCTAGCGTTGTTATCGCACCGGTAAACACTTGAATTCCACCGGTGTGCATGTCTTACTGCAACGGTTTGAGAAGGGGCAGCAGTACACATGATCTCGTCGCGTCCATTGTCGTCTTCGCCACCGGCAGAGTGGTACGCGGACCCTGTCCGAACGGACACGACTGACCTGGCCATCGTGGGTCTTGGCTCCTGGGGCATGTGTGTCCTGGAGCGGGCGGTGGCCCGGGCCCGTCGGGTGGAGTCCTCCGTTCGCGTCCATGTGATCGAACCCGGAGCCCTAGGCGGTGGCGTCTATGCCATGGGTCAACCCGACTATCTGGTACTCAATAACCCGTGCGGGCAACTGTCCCTGTACGCGCCTCCTGATGGCGAACAAGCTCCCTTGAATGCGGTCGGACTCTTCGAATGGGCCGTAGCGAGGGGCTATCAATGGGTCGGACACGAGTGTCGGATCACCACCAAGGGCCGACCGATCCTGGCCACCGACTATCTGCCCCGGCGTCTCATGGGCGAGTACCTGGTCTGGTTCTACGAGTCCCTGGTGACCAATGCCCCGTCCAACATGGAGGTGGTGCGGCACTACGCCTCCGCTGTCGACATCACCTCGGTGGGGGGGCGTGAGGCCGTGCTGCTCGACAACGGACGCACGCTGTGCGTGAACCATGTGGTCTTGACGTCCGGCCATACATGGAACGAGGAGTCGGCGGTCACCGATTCGGCGGTCCGCTTCCTGCGCCCCTATCCGGTCGAGTACTTCGACACCCCGGTTCCTCCGGGCGAGCCGGTGGCCATCGCCGGCATGGGCCTGGTCGGCTTCGATCTCCTCACCGCCATGACCATCGGCCGGGGCGGAACCTTCGAGGAAGTGGGCGACCGGCTGCGCTACGTGCCCAGTGGCAACGAGCCGGCGATCTACCTCTACTCGCGTTCGGGGATTCCCTACTGTGCCAAATCGGCGAACGGAGTGGATCCCTACGGGAGCTACCGTCCCGTGGCGTGCACTCCCGAGGCCATCAGCGCACTGACCAATCCGGGCGGCACCTCCGAGCGGCACCAGGTGGATTTCCGCCGTGACCTGCTGCCGTTGCTGTTCGCCGAGATGCGGGCCCGCTACCTGACCCATGCCGCCCTCCTGAAGGGCGGCGCCGACGAGTCGGATGCCGTCCGTCGCCGCCTGGTCCGGGCCTGGCGGGAGGGCGACTTCGATGCTGCGGTGGAGGAGTACGAGCCGGTGTACGGCCGGTTCGACCCGGCCAGCCACCTGTTCGCCGGGGCCGGCCGCTCCTACGCCTCGGGTGAGGACTACCAGTCGCAGGTCTACGACATGGTGGAGACGGACCTCGAAGAGGCACTCGTCGTGGGAGGCAGTCCCGTGAAGGCCGCCCTCGAGGTCTTCCGCATCCTCCGCGACCAGCTCCGCCGGGTCATCGAGTTCGGGGGGCTCACCCTCGATTCGTACCTGGACTTCCAGACCAATGTCCGCGGCCGGATCAACCGGATGGAGGCCGGTCCCCCGCCCCTCCGGTCCCAGCAGCTGCTGGCCCTGATGGACGCCGGCGTGGTGCATGCACCCCTCGGACCGAATCCGCGGCTCATCCCGGAACCCGACGGCCGGATCACCCTGCGTTCCACCGAGCTCAACGAGGAGACCGCCGTCACCGTCAACGGGGTCGTCCGCGGCCACCTCGACCTCCCCTCCCTGGCCCGGTCGAGCTCCCCGCTGCTCACCCGGCTCTACACCGAAGGTCGGTTGGCCCAGATGACCTACGGTGACACGGCGGTGGGCAGCGTGGCCGTGAGCGAGGACTTCCATCCCTTCGATGCCTGTGGTCGGGTGCAGCCCCACCTTTCGCTGCTCGGCGTGCTGACCGAGGGGACCCGCTACTTCACGCACTACATCCCCTCCCCCCGGAGTCGAATCCGGGCCGTGCTCGACGCCCGGGAGTGTGTGGACGCCATCATCGTCTGACCGGGCGGCGGCCGGACTCCGACCGGTGGCCGGTGGGTCAGCCGGTGGCTGCGCCCAGTGCCTGGTCCAGGTCCTCGATGAGGTCGTCGATGTGCTCGAGGCCGACGGACAGCCGGATGGTCTCGGGCCGGATGCCGGCGGCCTCCCGCTCGGCGTCACTGAGCTGGCGGTGGGTGGTGGATGCCGGGTGGATGGCCAACGACTTGGCGTCCCCCAGGTTGAGCAACCGCTTGAACAGCTGGAGGGCGTCGAAGAAGGCGAGACCGGCCCGGTAGCCGCCGACGGCACCGAAGGTGATGATGGATGGGACGCGCCCCTGCAAGTAGCGCTGGGCCAGCTCGTAGTACGGGTGGTCGGGAAAGCCCACGAAGCTCACCCACTCCACCCGGGGGTCGCCGGCCAGGTAGTCGGCCACGGCCCGGGCATTGGACTCGTGGCGGTCGAGGCGGACCGACATGGTCTCGAGCCCCTGGAGCAGCTGGAAGGCGGCGAGGGGCGAGAGGGTGGCGCCGGTGTTCCGGAGTTGGACCGACCGGGCCCGGACGGTGAAGGGTCGCTCGGGGAAGTCGCGGGCGAAGACGACGTCGTGGAAGGCCGGCTCGGGCTGGTTGAACAGCGGGAAGCGCTCGGCGTGCTCGGTCCAGGGGAAGGTCCCGCCGTCGACGATGGCGCCGCCGAGTGTGGTGCCGTGGCCTCCGACGAACTTGGTGAGGGAGTGGACGACGACGTCGGCGCCGTGCCGGATCGGCTTCAGCATGAGCGGCGTGGCCACGGTGTTGTCGACGATGAGTGGCACCCCGGCCGCGTGGGCCACGGCGGCGACGGCCTCGAGGTCCACGACGTTGCCCGCCGGGTTGCCGATGGTCTCGCAGAAGACGGCACAGGTCTTGTCGTCGATCAGGGGGGCGATCGACGCGGCCCGGTCGTCGGGGGCGAATCGGACCTCGATCCCCAGGGTGGGCAGCACGTGGGCGAAGTAGGTGAAGGTGGCACCGTAGAGCTGGGGAGCCACCACGAAGTTGGAACCCGCCGTGGCTACGGTGAGCACGGCGTAGCTGATGGCGGCCATGCCCGACGAAACCACCAGTGCGGCCGTCCCCCCTTCCAGGGCGGCGATCCGCTTCTCCAGCACCTCGTTGGTGGGATTGTTGATCCGGTTGTAGTGGAATCCCGGCACTTCGAGGTCGAGGACGGCACCGGCATGCTCGGCATCGATGAAGTCGTGGGCCACCGTCTGGTAGATGGGCACGGCCACGGCCCGAGTGCTGTCGGGTACGTACCCGCCGTGGATGGCGATGGTCTCGTCGCGCATGGCTCAGTGGCTCCGGGCCGGAACGCCGGCCAGCCAGTTGGCGTACAGCCGGGTGGCCACCGGTCGCCACTCCCACGGTGCCCGGGACTCGATGTCGCCGAAGGGGAAGGACTCGAGCACGGCGGGGTCCCGCTCCGAGCCGCTGATGCGACGCTGGAGGTCCCTCAGCTGATCCTGGTCGCCGGGTGCCGAGCAGTGGGCGGGGAGAACGGGGAGGTCGTCGCGCTCGTGGCGGACGAACCGACGGACGTCCCGCTGGTACTCGCGGAGCAGGCTGGTTGGTCCATACTCCGGGTGGGCCTGGACCAGGACCACCGCGCAACGGTCGACCTGTCGGGTGGCCACGCTCCAGCCGATCTCCTCGGATCCGACCGGGATGTCGTAGCCAGCTGCGCGCAGCTGGTCGGTGGGCACGGTACTCACCCTCGAGTGGGGAAGGATCACCGTGTGTCCCAGGCCGGCGGTCAGCGGGTCACCGCTGACGACCTGCTGGGTGAAGACGCCGGTGCACTTGGACGCCAGTGACTTCCGCTCGAGGCCGTCGAAGACGGTCAGGGCGGCGTGGGCCGACAGGCACGACAGGAGCATCGATGGCACCTGGGCACTGGCCCAGGCCAGGAGACGGGTCAGGTCCTCCCAGATGGGCTCGTCCTCGAGGTTCGGCTCGATCGGATTGGCCCCGGTGACCACCACCACCTGGGGCGGGTGGTCGTAGAGATCGGCCATGGGCCGGTAGCGCTCGGCGATACGCAGCCCGGTGGCCTCGCCCCGGGGGACCCCTGGCATGGCGTAGAGCCGGACATCGAGCTCACGTCGGCCGGAGCCCACGTCGAGCAGGTCGAGAAATTGGCCCTCGGTCTGGACGAACGCCCCGTCGGGCATGTTGTTGACCAGGGCGCAGGTCCACCGGGGCTCGGTTGATCCAGTGTCAGCCGCCCGTGGGGTGCCGACCGAAGGTGTGTCGACATGGGATACGACCATGTCCTGGTATCGGCAGCACCCGTGCACTTCCTAAAGGAGGGCGCCGGATTGTGACGATAGAGGTACGGGCGACCCGCTTCGGGGCACGCTCATCCGTGGCCTCCGCGGCCGGAGGATGCGCGTGTCGAGGAGATCGTTGCCCACCAAGAGCCAGAGCGACCGTGACGGTGCAGAGCGTCCCGCCATGGCCGTCAGAAAGGGACGTCGGCATGCCCATGGAGATCATCGGGATGGTGGGCACGAGGGATGCCTCGGAGATCAAGGGTCCGCTGGTGGACGGGCCGGTGGTGGACTGGATGGACGGTCCGGTCATCGACCCCGACTATCTGGTGGAGATCTCCCGTGCTCATGAGGACGCCGGGTTCGACCGTGTGCTCGTGGGTTACGGCGCCGTCGGTCCCGAGGGATGGGCCGTGGCCTCCTCGGTCCTGCACCACACCGAGCACCTGAAGGTCCTGGTGGCCCACCGCCCCGGGTTCGTGCAACCGGCACTGCTGGCCCGCAAGGCGGCCACGCTCGACCATCTGACCGGCGGCGGACGGATCGCCATCCACTTCATCACCGGCGGCGACGAGGCCGACCAGCGGCGCGAGGGCGACTTCGTACCCCATGACGCCCGTTACCGTCGCACCGGCGAGGTCATGTCCCTGGTGCGCAGAATGTGGGAGGAGGACTCGCCCTTCGACTACGAAGGGGAATTCTTCCGCTACGAGGGTGCGTTCACTTCCGTCAAGCCGGTATCTCCCGGCGGGATCCCGCTCTACTTCGCCGGGGCGTCGCCCGCGGCTATCGAGGTGGGCGCGGCCCAGGCCGACGTGTACGCCTTCTGGGGAGAGCCCCGGGCCGCCGTGGCCGATCGGATGAGCTCCATCGTGAAGGTGGCCGACGAGGCCGGACGCCACCTCCGGTTCAGTATCTCGCTGCGTCCCATCCTCGCCGACACCGAGGACGAGGCGTGGGAGAAGGCGGAGTGGATCGCCGAGATGACAGCGGAACGGATCGAGTTGGCCAAGGAACGCATGGCCGGTCGGGAGGCCAGCTACCAGGGTCTGGGCGGCGGGGCCAACGCCACGCTCTCGGTCGACCGCGACACCTCGGGCACGACGTCGGTGGGGCGCAAGCGCCTCATCGCCATGTCGGCCGAGCGGGAGGTCTACGACGAACGGCTGTGGATGAAGGTGGCCAACCTCACCGGGGCGGCCGGCAACTCCACGGCCCTGGTGGGAACGCCCGAGCAGGTGGCCGAGGCCATGCTGCGCTATTACGACCTCGGGTGCACCACCCTGTTGCTGAAGGGCTTCGACCCCGTGCCCGACGCCATCGAATTCGGCAAGGAGCTCCTACCCATGGTGCGCGAGGGTGTCGAGCACCGGTCCGAGGTACGTCCGCTCACCGCCTGACCGGCCAACGGCGGTTCCGGTGCCGCCACCGGTGCCGCCACCGCCGGTGTCCTACCATCGGGCCATGGCACGACTCGATGTTCCCGTGGGGGAGGGTGGCGACGCTGTCCAGTTGTGGTCGCTCAGACCGGAGATGGGTGCCGCGGTCAACCGCCTGGTCGACGCGGCCTACAACAAGAGCATCCTGCCGGTCCGGGAGCGGGAGGCGGCCCGTATGCGGATCGCCCAGCTGAACGACTGCACGGTGTGTCTGGCCTTCCGGGCGGACACGGTTCGGGCCCAGGGCCTCACCGAGGATTTCTACGGCCATGTTGGCACGCACGACGACGGGGCGACCTTCACCCCCCGGGAAGCCATGGCCATGGAGTACGCCGAGCGGTTCGCCGTCGACCACATGAGCATCGACGATGCGTTCTTCTCCCGGTTGCGGGACCTCTTCACCGACCCCGAGATCCTCGATCTCACCATCTGCCTCTCGGCCTTCCTCGGTCTGGGCCGGACCCTGAGGGTGCTCGGGATCACGGAGACCTCGCTCACCGACGTATAGGTCCAACGCATCCCACCGCCCTGGGGCGGTGGAGGGCCAGGGCCGGTGACTACTCGGGACTCGTGGCCAACTCCTGGCGCAGCTCGGATGCCGGCTTGGAGATGGGGCGGGTCATGTCGGCGCGTCGCACGCTGAAGCCGAACACGGCGCGGTAGGACGAACTGCCCGAGCGGTGCAGTATGCGCGAGGGCTGCTCGACCCGGGCCCCCGGCCGGCAGGTCAGCACGCTTCCGTCCTCGAAGACCGTCTCCAGGGTGCCGTCGAGAACGAAGGCCACCGCCTCGTAGTCGTGCCAGTGCAGCTCGGTCTCCTCCGCCGGAACCTCATACTCCACGGCCTCCCAGCCACGGGCGACGATCTCGGCGACCGCCTCCTCCCGCGTGGTGAAGTACTCCTCGGTGACGGCGTAGTCCATCGTTCAGCCCTTGCCTTTCCCCGACGACGGCCATGGTACTCATGGACGAGGGACGGGGTCGTCGTCGCTGCCGCGGCTGGTGGCCGGTCAGACGAGGAGGAGGAAGTGGCCGAGTTGGCTGGTGATGAAGAGATCGTCGAGCGGCGGCACCACGGCCAGGTAGACGGCGAGAGCGGGCAGCCAGTGGGACAGATGGACCGGTGCGGACGGGCCCCGGGGGATCAGCGGGGAACGTCGGTCGATGTCGACCGCCGCGTCGGCCCGGCCTTCGGGACCGGACCTGTCCATCAGCGTGGCGAAGGCCTGGACGATCAACCAGGAGGCACCGCAGTCGGCGAACCACCGGACCCAGTCGAAGCCGGTGGCGAATAGGAGCGCCGTGGCGGCGAGGACCAGCACGGCCAGGCCGATCCCGAGTCCCCGGTGTCCGCTTCGGGCGATCGGGCTCCAGAGGCGGGGGCGTACCCACCAGACGATCCACAGCAGTTGCAGGCCGACCAGGACGAGTCCCAGTACCAGGGTGCGCGCCTTGGCCGAGTCGGGGATGGCCCCCACTTCACTCACGGCTGTGGAAATCGAGTTCGGCAGATAGGTGAAGACCGTGTTCCCGACGAAGTGGTACCCGGCCACGTCAGACTCAAGAGCCCGCACCCGCGCCTGGCTGGGCAGGCCGTACGCCAGAAGGGCGGCGGCGGCGACTACCGAAGGTCCGACGAGGACCCCGAGCCGGGCCGCCAGACTGTCGGTCGGGCCCGGCCGGGAGGCTCCGGCCCCGTCACACTGGCGGCCCAGGGTGGCCACGGTCACCAGCACCACGGCCCACGGGATCTGCACCAGGATCACGTCCTCGTGCACCAGCACCAGGCCCGCGAAGCCGAGTCCGAACGCCACCAGGCAGGGGAACAGGGCCCGGGTGACCGTCACGAGGACCATCCCCAGAGCCACCAGAGCCACCAGGGCCGTCAGGTCGGGTCGTCGATCGACGATGAAGAAGTCGATGGTGAAGGGGGAGGCCACCAGCAGGATGGCCATGGCGTAGGAACCCGCCGTCCCCCGCCGGATCAGCCACTCCGCCGTCACGAGCACCGCCCCAATGGCCAGGGCCACGATGACGTCGGCGGTCACGTCGACCTCCCCTCGGGTGGGTACGCCGAAGACCAGGCGGAGGCCTTCGCCGAGCAGCCCTCGGCGGATGAAGCCGTGGTGGTAGGTGACCAGGTAGTACGACTGGGTGAACTGCACATTGCCGGCCGGCACGCGGTCGAGGATTCCTTGGAGCACCTGCACCGAGGCCAGCAGGGCCACGAACCCCCGGATCTCGCCGGCCGACCAGCCCCCCGGGGCCTCCGGTCCGTCGGATCGCCCGGGCGACAGCATCGCCGCAGTCTTACATCACGTGACCTCCAGCCCCGGGCGACCCGGGACCGAGTTGTCCGCCTACGCCGGGCCGACTTCCTCCGCCAACGTCGGTGATCCCCCGGGTCGCTGATCCGTAGGTCACACCGAGGGACCGGCGACAACTCGTGTGTTGTCAGTCTCGACGCCGACGAACGTGAGGGACTACCCATGACAGGTCACACTGTGCGTACCGTGCTGCATCGGCGGACTCGAGCGGTGGCGGCCGCGGGAGTGATCATCTCCTTGTTCCTGGTCGTACCCGCGACGATGTCGGCCGCTGCCGACACGAACGGCGGTGGGGTGGTCAAGGTCCAGAGAACGTCGGGTCCGCTGGGCGCGCTGATGGTGTCCGCCAAGGGACGAACGTTGTACGTCGACGTCCATGACCGTCCCGGCCACGTCACCTGCACGGCGGGTTGTGCCCGGTTGTGGCCACCCCTCCTGTTGGCCCGCGGGACCACCAAGGCCGTGGCCGGAGCCGGAGTGACGGGCCTCGGCACGATCCGCCGACCGGGTCACCGCCTGCAGATCACCTGGCACAGGGCACCCCTCTACCTCTACGCAGGTGACGTCCTTCCGGGCCAGGCGAAGGGTCAGGGAGTGGGAGCCACCTTCTTCGTGGTCACACCGAAGGGCGTGCTCCGGTCAGTGCCGACGTCGCCAACGATGTCCTCGGCGTCATCGACGAGCACCACGGAGGTTCCGGCGGTCACCCCCGTGGCACCCGCCGTCACCACGCCGCCCGCCACCAGTCCGCCGGCCACCAGTCCGCCCGCCACCAGTCCACCGGTGACCAGCCCACCGGTGACCAGCCCGCCCGTCACGGCCGCCCCGGTTGGCGGTGGTGTGGCCTACTGACCAGGGAATTCTCCAGATTCAGCGACAACGATGATCCGATGGGTGCGTTGGGCCGTAGTAGTGGAGGAGGGACGCAACCCCGACAGCAGTGGAACAGGAGCGACATGCCCGATCGACCGACGCAGCCGACAGCCATATCGAGGTTGTCACGGCAGCTCGTGGCCCTGGCCGTGGGGCTGGTGGGTGTGGTGACCCTGGCCGGAACCCTCGTGCTCCCGGCCACGGCCGGTGCCGCCACGACTACCACGACGGTGGCCGTCACGCACAACAAGAAATGGGGCACCATCCTCACGGTCGGTTCGGGCGTCACCGTCTACCGCCTGACGTCGGACTCCAAGAACAAGAGCGTGTGTTCGGGCACGTGCGCCAAGATCTGGCCACCGGTCGTGCTGGCCGCGGGTCAGAAGGCTCCGGTCGGCAAGGGGGTCAGCGGGCTGGGTTCGATCAAGCGGTCCGACGGCACCCGCCAGGTCACCTACAAGGGCGTGCCGCTCTACCGATTCGTCGGTGACCACAAGGCCGGACAGGCCACCGGAAATGTCAAGGACACCTGGGGCCAGTGGTGGGTCGTGAATCCCGCCCATCCGACGGCTGTTCCCACCGCGTCGACCTCGTCCGGTGGTGGCTCGACGCCAACCACCGTGGCCGGTTCAGGGGCGGCGTACTGATCCCTTGACCATCGCCCTGTCGCCTCCCGCCTCCCACAGGGAGCTCGCCCGCCCGGAAACTACCCCGTTGGCACCGGGCGGGTCGGCTCGCGCCGCCGGTTGGTTCGGCGTCCTCGCTGTGGCCGCCGGCGTGGGTTGGCTCGGGATTGTAGGAGTGACCACGCTCATTGGATCCGGGGACCTGTCCTCGGCCCTGGCCACTGCGCAGGGGCGGACCGTGGGCCCGGCCCTCATCGCCGTGGTGGCCGTGCTGTTCCTGGCCGAGCGACTGTGGCCCGCCGTTCCCCGGCGCGCACTGGCCCGGGCCCACCTGGTCGACGCCGGCTATCTGATCATCTTCGCCGTGGTGGTGGTGCCCCTGCTCACGCTGGTCGAGACGGGCTTCGCCGTGGAGGTGGGACGACACGCCCGATTCCTGCTTCTGGGCAGGCTGGATCCGATCCCTCAGGTGGCGGTGGTGGCGGCGATCCTGGTGGGGATCGATGCCATGAACTGGGTAGCCCACGTGGCCAACCACCGTTCGGCGTCCCTGTGGAGACTCCACGCCCTCCACCACTCACAGGAGGACATGAGCGTGTTCACCACGTTCCGGACTCACCCACTGGTCCACGCTACCTATCTGGGTGCACTCCTCCCGGCGCTGGTCCTCGGAGCCAGTGGCACGGTGCCCGCGGCCGCCTTGATCATCTACGGCTGTCTGGTGACACTGCCCCACGCCAACCTGGGTTGGGGCTTCGGACCGCTCGGTCGCGTCTTCGTGAGCCCCGCCTACCACCGCCTGCACCACGCCCGCGACGCCATCGACCCCCGCGGCACGGCGAACTTTGGATTCGTCCTGGTGTGCTGGGACCAACTGGCCCGCCGAGCCCTCTACCCTTCGGCGGGACCACCCATTGCCACCGGTCTGGCCGGGCGTCCGGTTCCCGTCGAGCAAGGGACATCGGGGAAGGGCGCCGTACGCGTCCTCGGAGCCCAACTGGGCCAGCCGTTCCGCCCGGGTGCGTCGATGGAGGGCCCGCCATGACCGATCTCGCCGTGCGGGCCCGCCGGGCCAATGAACAGATCCGGTCGGTCAAGGAGGCGCCGCTGGCCCGTGACGTGGCCCTCCTCGTGGTCCGCATCGGCCTGGCCTGGATCTTCATCTATCACGGTGCCGGCACCCTGTTCGGCGCCTTCGGCCAGCCGGGAATCCATGGCCACGCCATCTTCTTCGCCAACGTCGCCCACCTGCACCCGGGGACGCTGTTCGCCGTGATGAGCGGCATCATCGAGTTCTTCGGTGGCCTCGCCGTCGGGGTGGGGATCCTGGGCCGACTGGCGGCGGCGGGCCTGGTTGGGGACATGGTCATCGCCATGGTGACGGTGACCTGGCGCAACGGGATCGTCTCCAACGCCTCGGGGTCGGGCTACGAGATCAACGTGGCCTTGATCGCACTGGCGATGGTGATCGTCATCCTGGGCACCGGCCGTTACTCGCTGGACGTGTGGCTCCGGTCCCGGTTCGAGCATCTGCGGTCTCCGTCATGAGCACTGGCGGCCCGGTGACGTCATGCTTGACGGAGATGGAACTTGTGCCCCACGATCGACCATTCCGCCGCCGTTCCCCCGACAGTGGGAGCCAGGGAGCGTCGGACGAGGCACTCGTGGCCGGCATGGCGGCCGGTGACGAACGGGCCGCGGCAGCATTCGTCCAACGGCACGAGCGGCGCGTCTTCGGGATTGCCCTCGCCATCACCGCCGATCGAACTACCGCCGAAGACGTGGCCCAGGAGGCGTTCCTGCGGGCCTGGCGGCACGCCACCGTCTTCGATCCCCGGAGGGCTCCAGCCACGTCGTGGCTCTCGACCATCACCCGGAACCTGTCCATCGACGCCCTTCGGCTCCGGCGGGCCGTACCCGTCGACGCCGACGACGCCGTGTGGCTGGGGCTGGACACCGTCGGGCCGACACCCGAGTCCCAGGCGGAGCACACCGTGGCCATCGACCGGGTGCGGGCCGCCCTCCGCACGGTGCCCGTCGACCAGAGACGGGCCCTGGTGCGTTCGGCCTTCTACGGCCAGAGCGCCTCCGAGATCGCCACGGCCGAGGCCATTCCCGTGGGCACGGCCAAGAGCCGGATCCGGCTCGGACTGTCCAAGGTGCGCGACATCCTCGGTGGGGAGGAGGTCTAGATGGATCCCACGACTGGAGGACCCGGGTGCGATGCGTTCCGCGATGACCTGGCGGCGCTGGCCATCGGGGCCCTGACGGGACTGGAACGGGCCCGGGTCCTGGACCACCTCGAGAGGTGTGCCCACTGCACGTCCGAGGTGGAGGAGCTGTCGGCCGCCGCCGATGCGCTGACCAACCTCATCCCCGATGCCAGCCCCCCTGCCGGCTTCGCCGAGGCCACCATGGACCTGATCCGTGCCGAACGGGCGGCACCGCGTCGACCGGTGTTCCGACGGGCGGCCGCCGTCGCCGCGGTGGTCGTTCTGTTGGCCGTCGGGGCCGGGGTCGGGTTCGCGCTCTCGACGCCGTCCGCCAAGGCCCCGATCTCGGCGGTGCATACGGTGGCCCTGCACTCGTCCGTCGGGACGAAGGGAAGCGTGCTGCTGGTGTCCAAAGGTCACGAGGGATGGTTGGTCATGGCCCTGCACGACGCGCCGACGTCAGGGGTCGTCACCTGTTCGGTCACCCTCGACGACGGCACGAACCGGGACCTCGGGCAGTTCGACCTCTCCCGCGGCTACGGATCCTGGTCGGTGGAGCTTCCGGTGGCCGCCTCCACGGTCCGCACGGTCAGCGTGGTCGATGACGCCGGGGCCATGATCGCCTCCGCACGGATGGGTTGACGCCGTGCGGTGTTCCGGCCCTGAGTCGTGAAGTCGAATCCGAAGGCAGATGACCACCTGTTCGTGGCCGACGTGGCCGCGGTGGTGGGCGTCACCAACTCGACGATCCGCCAGCACATCCGACGCGGCACCATGCCTGGCCCTGACGGCTACTTCGGGCGTCGTCGGTGGTGGAGCCCCTCGACCGTGGAGCAGTGGTCGAAGACCCGACGCAAGCCGGGGAATCCGAACTTCCGCCGTTCCAGCCGGGTCAGCCGAGTGTCGTGAGCGGATCCTCCTGATGGTCCGGGGGAGGCCCGAGCCGAGCAGGGGACGGTCTCCGGATCTACTCGGCCCGCCTGCGCCGCGCCGCCGCCCTCCGGGCCCGGCCGACCGATGTCACCAGCGCCGCCATGATGATGACCACCAGAGCCACCCAACCGGGGAACCCCGCGCGGGACAGGGCCCACGTCGCGGCCAGGGCCACGACCACGACCACGGCCAAGGTCCAGTCGTCGCCGACGATGAAGTCGACCCAGAAGAGCCCGAAGCGCTTCAGGGTCTGCATCAGCCGAGTGCCCGGAGTCTCGATGCGTCAGCGGACCGCAACACGGCCACCGTCGTGCAGGCCACCGACGCGGTCAGTGCCACGAGGACCAGGATGAACAGGTCGTTGCCGGGCCAATGGGCCCCGGCTCCCTCGGCCGACCAGAAGAGTCCGAACGAGGTCAGCATGACTCCGACGGCGAATTTGAGGGTGTTCTCCGGCACCTTGGTCAGTGGTCGGTGGACGGCCACCCCGACCCCGGCCACCACGAGGAGGGCGGCCACCGCAGCCAGGGCCGCCGCACCCGTGTGCCCCTGGGTGGCGCCGAACGTCACCACGATGAACACCACCTCGAGTCCTTCGAGGAAGACCCCCTTGAAGGCCACGGTCACCCCGTACCAGTCCACACTGCCCTGCCCACCGCCGGCCGCCTGGAGGCGCTGGAGCTCGTCGTTGTAGATGGCGTCCTCGTCGTGCAGGGCCTTGAGTCCGCCGGCCCGCAGGATGGCCTTGCGCAGCCACTGAAGACCGAACACCAACAACAGTCCCCCCACCACCAGTCGCAGGGAGTTGAGGGGGATGCGGTTCACGGCCGGTCCCACCACGGCCACGAGACCGCCCAGGGCCACGAAGGCCCCCGCCGTGCCGAAGACCACCGGGCGCCAGCCCGCGTGACGCCGACAGCGAGGACGATGGTGAGCGCCTCGACCATCTCCACGGTCGAGGCGAGGAAGGTGCTCAGCACCAACAGCACGATGTGCAACGGGTCACCTCCTCGTGGTGTCGAGGCGTACTGTAGTATTTACTACATGGATCGGTCAATTGCGCAGTATCCGCTACAGGATTCCCTGGCGCAGCGGGTGGCCCGCTCCCTTCCGGTGCTCAGCCCGGCCCAGCGGCAGGTGGCCGCCTATCTCGTGGGCTCGGGGCGGGCGGCCATCGTCGAGTCGGCGACGGCCATCGCCGACGAACTGGGCCTGAGCGACGCCACCGTCGTCCGCACGGCACAGGCCCTGGGCTACAGCGGTCTGCCCGAGCTGCGTCGGGCCCTGGCCGGACAGGTCGAGGACGTGACCCTGGCCGAGCGGTTGCACCACTCGCTGGAGCGGACGGTGGACAGCCCGTTGGCCACGGCAGTCGACGCACTGGCCACGTCGTTGGAGGCGCTCGTGGCCCAGGTGTCCGGACCCCGCTTCGACCATGCCGTCGAGATCCTGGCGCGTGGCGACCGCCTGATGTGGAGCGGCATCGGACCCTCGGCCCCACTGGCTGACTACGCCTCGATGGTGGCCCGACGGCTGGGCCGCCCGTCGACCGCCCTCACCCGGTCCGGGCCGGCCGCCGCCGACGATCTCTTGGAACTGATGCCGGGCAGTGCCCTGGTTGTCCTGTCCTACGGTCGACTGCACCGTCACGTCGATGCGCTGCTGCACCGCGCCACCGACCTCGAGGTCCCGGCGGTCCTGGTCACCGATGTCCTGGAAGGTGAGATCGGCCACCGTGTGGCCGAGACCCTGGTGTGCTGGCGGGGGACTCCCGGTCTGTTCACCAGCCACGCGCCGACCATGGTGTTGCTGGAGGCACTCCTGATGGGGGTGGCCCGTGTGGATCCTGAGCGGGCCCAATCGTCGCTCGCCCAGCTGGACGAGCTCAGGTCGCTCACGGCGTAGGCCCACCGGGGGGTGTCCGCCCGCCATGGCCAGTTGGTCAGCAGCGTTCCTTCCGGCCACGGCCAGGCCCTAGTCCCCCAGGCTCGCTCGCAGGACGGCCAGGGAGGTGCTGACCTCTCCCAGTTCGCCCCGAAGCGATGCCAGCTCGGACTCCAGCACTCCGATGCGCCGCTCGAGCGAGTCCCGGTCCGATCCGGATTGGGCCTCGACCACCTCCGGTTCTCCGTCGGCCAGAGTCAGCCCCGACGGAGCGTCCCCCGGCTCACTCTCGATGACCGGCGACTCCGCCGCCAGCAGTTGCTGCCAGCGGTCTTCTTTCTGTCCGGGCTGGCGGGGCAGCAGGCGGACGAGCGGCTCCGGTTGGTGGGCCAGGACCTCAAGCTCGCCCTGCACGGCCACCGGCGAATGGATCTCGGCCATGCGTCCGGTCCGGGAACGAAGCTCTCCCGGTGTCTGGGGCCCCCGAAGGAGCAGCACGGCCAGCAGGGCCATGCGGGTGCCGTCGAGGCCGTAGGCCTCGTCGAGCACATGACGGAAGCGCGTGACCGATTTGCCGTGCGAGGGCAGTACGAACCGGACCAGGCGAAGCTCCTTCAGCTCCTGCAGGGCCCCCTGCACCGTCGCCTCGTCCAACGCCATCACCGGATGTCGGTTGGTGGACTGGCTGCAGGCCAGCGTCAATGCGTTCAGGGACAGTGGGTACTGCTGGGGTGTCGTGAGCGCCTTCTCCACCAGACACCCGAGCACCCGACCGCCGACCGCTGTGACGGTCACGAGCCCGGGCTCCCGGCCAGGAGGGCCATCCGGCTGAACAGCGTCAGGATCGAGGGTGTGGCGTACCCGGGCTCCAGCGTGGCCCAGATCGTCTCCACGTTGATGACCAGCCGTTCCCGGTCGCCCCACGCTCCGAACGGTGTGGCGTCGAACTCGGCGTTGAGGTCGAGCACGGCCTCGCCGGCGGTCATCCCGGCTCCGTGACGGGCCCGCGTCCCTGCCTCGACGGAGCAGAGGTAGTCGCTTACCGCCCGGACGCCGACGGCGTCCGTGAGGGGGCCGTGGCCAGGGACGATGACGGCGGCATCGAGTTCCAGGATTCGGGAACACGCCCGGATCCAGTTGGCCGCCGGTCCGGCCCAGAGGATCGGGGTGCCCCCGATGAACAGGATGTCCCCGGTGAAGACCACGCGCTCGTCGGGCAGCCAGACCAGAACGTCGCCTGCCGTGTGGGCCGGCCCGACCTCGATGAGTTCGACGGCACGTCCTCCCACTTCGAACCGGTCGGTGCCCGAGAACGTCCGGGTGGGAGGGGTGGCGTGGATGTCTCCGAACTCGAACGATCCGAAACTGTGCCGGATGTAGTCGGCCATGGCGTCGGGCATCTGGTCCGCGCCGTGCACCAAGGCGGCCAGAGACGCCGGTGGCGTCTCGTCCATCTCGGCCGCTGCCGCGGCGGAGGCCACGATCTCCACACCTGGTCCAGCCACCAGCTCATTGCCGAAACAGTGGTCCCCGTTGGCATGGGTGTTGACCACGGTGGTGATCGGCCGGTTCGAGGTGATCGGCTCCATGGCCTGGAGCATCTCGCCGGTCAGCCGAAGGTCGAAGAGGGTGTCGACAAGCAGTGAGGCCCCGTCGCCTCCGATCAGGCCGGCATTGCTCCAACCCCAACCGCCGTCGGGCTGGAGGTAGGCGTGGACACCGTCGGCAACCTCGTGCAGTCCCTTGGTGTAGGGAACCGTCATGGCTCCTCCTCTCGCCACCACTCCCCCAACCTAGGGCCACAGACGACGACCGGGAGGCGATCACGGCGGGCGGCGGCGGATCCACTGCGTAGGCTGCGGGCATGACGGACTGGGCCACCATCGCGTCGTTCGCCACGGCCGGGGGAACGCTGGTCCTGGCGGCCGCCACCTTCTCGGCCGTGCGGTCCAGCAACAAATCGGCGCGCATCGCCGAGCGGTCGTTTCAGATCGGCCTTCGACCCATCCTGGCCCCGTCCCGCCTGGAGGATGCTCCACAGAAGGTGATGTTCGTCGACCGGCACTGGGTCAAGCTCGAGGGAGGGCAGGCCGTGGTGGAAGAGATCGACGACGTGATCTATCTGGCCATGCTGGTCCGGAACGTGGGACGGGGCATGGCCGTCATCGAGTCGTGGCTGCCCTACGCCTCCCAGGTGTCAGCCGGCGACGAGCAGGCCTCACCGGACGACTTCCGTCCCCAGACCCGTGCCCTGTGGGTGCCGCCCGGCGATGTCGCCTTCTGGCAGGGGGCGTTGCGGGAGCCCTCGGAGGCCATTTTCGAACCCATGCGTAAGGCCATCGTGTCCGGTGCCGTCTCGGTCGACCTGCTCTATCGAGACCACGAGGGTGGGCAGCGCACCGTCAGCCACTTCTCGATGGTCAGGCGGGGAGACGAACGTGATGGGCCCGACGCCACGTGGTGGAGCTCGCTCGGGAATCACCGGTCGCTCGACGGGACGTGGGGAGACCAGGCGACCTGAGTCGGCGCCTGCCTCGGCGCCCGGTCAGCCTGCCGGCGGTACGGGGACCGGACCGCCGTTTACCGTGGTCGTGGGAGTGGGGGCCGGAGCGCCGGGCATGGTGGTCGTCGTCGTTGTGGTCGGGGTGACCGGCGTCGTCGTCGTGGTCGGGGTGACGGGCGGGATGCTGACCGGTGTGGGACATCCGCTGGCACTGTCGGGTGTGGCGGCCGGGCCGACGGGCACGCTGTCCACCGTGGCCCCACCCCCGTCGAGGCCGACCACCGAAGCTCCGTTCAGGGCGACGTTGCCCGACGCGGCCAGCACCACGATGCCCCCCTCGGGGGTCATGGTGTCGGCGGTCACGCCCCCTACGCTGAGCTGTACCGATGCCACCCCACTCCCCACCCAGACAGCCACCCAGCCCACCGGGGTGCCCTCGGCGGTGCCGAACGAGCCGGTCCCCAGGACCTCCACCGTGGACGGCGACGGTGACGCCGTGGACGGGAGTGACACCGAGCCGGTTCCCACGGCCCGCTCGGTGGACAGCTCCACCACCAGGGGCTCGCAGCCGGCGGTCGGCGGCGGGTCGGATGGGGTCGTCCCGGTCCCCGCGGTGCCCGATCCCGCCGGTTGACCGGTAGGCGACACGGGCGAGGCTCCGGCAGCGCCGGGCGATGCCACACCTCCGGATCCGGCGTTGGAACCGGATGCGCCGCTCGTCGTGTGCGGAGTCACGATCGGCTGAGCGCATTCGGCGCCGGTGGGACAGGTCGGGACCGGGGGCGACGTGGTCGTGGGCACGCAGGACACGGCGGGGCCGCACCCACCGATCACGGCGGATCCGGCCGTGAAGGCCCGGATGGTCACACCCGATGAGCTCACCCGCGTGAACAGGAACGTGTAAGGAGCGGAAGTGACGATGGACGGGGCGACCTGGGCCCCGGAGCCGGCAGGAGCCAGCGCGGCCCCGGCACGACCCGATCCGTTGGTCGGTGCCGAAGCCTGGGGTCCGGTCGCCGATGTCGCTCCTCCAAGGTTGAATCCCGTGAGGATGCCGGCGCCGGCCACCAGGAGGGTGAGGGCGGCCACAC
The DNA here is from genome assembly GCA_963737625.1 of uncultured Acidimicrobiaceae bacterium. GTDB lineage: Bacteria > Actinomycetota > Acidimicrobiia > Acidimicrobiales > RAAP-2 > Bog-756. The sequence goes on along the minus strand of CAVTTK010000003.1, from coordinate 139,753 downwards.
CGGCGGCCATCACACCCCGTCGCCGGGTCCGGCCGGCGGACTGGTTGACGAAGGTGACTGGGTCGGGCGTGACCCTGACCTCGGCGGCCCGTCCGGCGAGATGGTTACGGAGGCGGTCTTCGAATTCGTCGGTCATGGTTCGATGGTCTTTCTCAGGTCGGCCAGGGCCCGGTGGATGAGCGAGCGGACGGTAGCGGGACGGCAGCGCAGGGCCCGGGCGATGTCGAGATCGGGGAGGTCCCCGTAGTACCGGAGGACCACCGCGGCGCGTTGCCGGGTCGGGAGCTTGGCCAGGGCGTCCCCCATCTCGTCGGCGCCGAGCACCGAATCCCTCATCTCGGGCGGAGGCTGCCGCCGGGCGCGGGCGATACCACGATGGTGGGAGGCGCAGGCGTGGACCACGCTCCTACGGACATAGGGAAGAGGATCCCGCACCGCCGTCCAGCGACCGTGCAGCCGCACGAAGCAGTCCTGGACCAGGTCGGGCGCGGCATCGGCCGAGCCGCTCAGCAGGGCGGCCAGGCGGACCAGATCGGCATAGTGGCCGGCGTAGAACTCGGCGAAGCCGGCCGTTCCCGTCCCCTCCCCGGTGCCCGGGGCCCCCGGGGAATCGGCCAGTTCGGGCACCACGGACGGGCTCGGAGACGTCGATGCCCCCGCTCCGGGCCCGGTGGCCCCACCCGTGGCGTCCGGGGTCTCGGCGTCGGCGATGCCGCTCAGTGTACCCATCACCAATTGAGACGCCCGGGGGTGGGGAAACGTTGCAGACCTTCTCGATCAGGCACGGATCAGGGTCGGGCTGAAAGGTCACCACGGTCCCGTACCCTGGGCCGGTCGACGTCGACCGCTCCGCCGGGGCCGACGATCGACGGGAGAGGATTGTCATGGCCGACGGCGCACCCCCACAGTCGGACGGTCTGTCCCGACCCGAGCTGGTCGAAGTGGCCGACCGGCACCTGGCCGCGGTGCTCCGCGCCGTGGCCGGAGCGGAGGCCGTCCCCCGGGAGGACCAGCGCCGTGCCGTCCGGTCCCTGGTGGCCGACCGGTCGCGGGTCTTGGTCGTCCAGGCCACGGGGTGGGGGAAGTCGGCGGTCTACTGGGCGGCGACATCGGCCATCCGTGCGCTGGGTGGGGGACCGAGCCTCGTGGTCTCCCCCCTGCTGGCCCTCATGCGGGACCAGGTCGAGGCGGCCGGGCGAGCCGGCCTCACGGCGGCCACCATCAACTCCACCAACATCGACGATTGGGACGGACTGATGGAGCGCATGGAGTCCGGCCTGATCGACGTGCTGCTGGTCTCACCGGAACGGCTGGCCAATCCCACCTTCGCCCACCGCATTGGCCCGGTCATCGGGCGGTCGGGTCTGATCGTCATCGACGAGGCCCACTGCATTTCGGACTGGGGCTTCGACTTCCGTCCCGACTATCAGCGGCTGTCCCGGGTGCTGACCGCCTCCCCCTCCACGCCCGTCCTGGCCACCACGGCGACGGCCAACGACCGGGTGACCGACGATGTCGCCCGGCAGTTCGGATCCTCCACCGTGGTCCTGCGGGGGAGCCTGTCCCGCACATCACTTCGGCTCTCGGTCATCGGCGGCCTGGGCCCACTCGAGCGCTACGCCTGGGTCGACGGCGCCCTGGGCATGCTCCCCGGGTCTGGGATCGTCTACGTGCCCACGGTCGCCGACACCACCCGCCTGGCCGGCTTCCTCTCGGACCGGGGCCACCGCGCAGCTCCCTACTCGGGGAAGCTGGAGAGCGGGGAGCGGGAACGGGTCGAGGACGCGCTTCGAGCCAACCGGCTGAAGGCCGTCGTCGCCACCTCGGCCCTCGGGATGGGCTACGACAAGCCCGACCTCGGTTTCTGCCTCCATGTGGGCTCCCCCGACTCGCCGGTGGCCTACTACCAGCAGATCGGTCGTGCCGGTCGGGCCATCGAACGGGCCGATGCCGTGTTGCTGCCGGCCGAGACGGACGAGCGTCTCTGGCAGTACTTCGCCACGGCCTCCATTCCCGATCCGGACGCCATCGAACTCGTCCTCGGGGTACTGGCCGGGCGGGGGGAGCCGATGACCGTACCGTCGCTCGAATCGGTGACCGGGATCCGGCGGGGCCGGCTCGAGTCCCTGCTCAAGATCGTCGCCGTCGAGGGGGCCGTCGAACGCGTCGCCAGCGGATGGCGGGCCACCGGTGCGGCCTACGCCTACGACGGGCCCAAGTGGAAGGCCATCCGTGCCGCCCGCACGGTGGAGGCGGATCTGATGCGCTCCTACGCCGGAGGACTGGGCTGCCTGATGGAGTTCCTCCAGCGGGCCCTCGACGATCCCGACCCCGGACCATGCGGACGGTGTTCGGTGTGCTCGGGAACCCTTCCGGCCCAGGGCCGCGACATCGATCCGGAGTCCGTCGAGGCGGCCCGGGTGTACCTCCGGGGGGCCGACGTGACGCTGGAGCCGCGCAAGCTGTGGCCCGGAGGACTGGGTGACATCCGCAGGGGAAGGATCCGAGGGGCCTCGGAAGGGCGGGCCCTCACCTTCGCCGACTCTCCGGGGTGGGGGGAGGCTGCCGAGGCGGTGGCGGGGACGGACCGCCCGCTGGCCGACGACATCGTCGTAGGCATGGTCTCCGTGCTCACCCGATGGCGGGAGACGTGGCCGTCCCGTCCGGTGGCGGTGGTGCCGATGCCCTCCCGCCGCCACCCGCGGTTGATCGGCGACCTGGCCCAACGGGTCGCCGATGTCGGGAAGTTGCCACTCGTCGACGCCCTCGGGGCGCGGGGTCCCCGACCACCGGACGACGTCGCATCGGCTCCCCGGGTCGAGGCCCTCCTGTCCAGCCTGTTCGTCCGGGAGGGGGTCACCCTGCCCGTCGACGGACCGGTGCTGCTCGTCGACGACACCTACCGCACCGGCTGGACGATGACGGTGGCAGCCGCGCTCTTGCGTGATGCCGGGGCCTGCGAGGTGATGCCGCTGGTGGTCCACCAGCTCCCGTAAGGCACACCCCCAGAGGATGTCAGCCCGTGGTCCGGTGAAGACTCTCCCTACGCGGTGTTCTGACCACTATCTGCGGTTGCACAGACAATTGGCCCACCGGTACGTTCGTTCTATGGGGCAAGGTGGGGCGCAGTTCGAGGTGGCGTGTCCGTTCGAATACGGGGAGTGCACCCTCCGTTTCTACAGTTCGGAGGAGTACGTCGCCGGAGGATGGTGGCTGGGCATCACCGAGCGGAACGGGTCGTTGCTCCGCACCGAGTTCTTGGCTCGGGCCACGGCGACTCCGGGGACGGTGCGGGCCTGGCTCGAGGACTTCATCGGCTATGAACTCGCCGACAAGCTGGTCGACTCGGCCAGGGTGGTCATCGAGGCGCGCCTGCGCGGAACCGGCCATGTCGAATCCGACGCACGGGTGTCCGTCATGACCGGACGTGACACCTGAATCAGTGGACGAGTGACCGCCCGCCCCGATGGTGTCCCTAGGCGGAGACCGTCGGTCGTCGTGGTGCCGGCGTCGACCACGACGCCGCCCGACGGTCGAATTCCTGAAGTGCCGCTGAGAGTTCCTCGGCCGCTCGGGCGATGCCGAATGACTCGCCGTCGCTCACCTTGTCGGTCTCCGGGTAGACACGGGCCTTCTTTTGCTTTGCCATGGGAGCCCACGGTACCGATCACCGTGGCGCAGGCGGTGGATGGCGATCGACCAGGTTTTCGGCCCCTTGTGGCGGTTGTGGACGATGGACATCCCGTCGTTCCGGTGGTGTTCGCGAAAGGTTCAGCGGTTGGTAACGACGGAGATAACCCGGGGCTGAGACGATGGCTGGAGGTTGGGATCAGCCCCCCACAAGCTCTCCCAGCCACCCACGGGTAGATGCGCCGCCGTCGCCGGGTATTCCATTGGCCCCGCGACGGCGGCCGCTCCCCGAGGCGGATCCACTCGAGGTGGTGGATGGCCCAGATGAAGGGTGCTCTGAGTCATGCCGAGCCACAGGACCACGTCATCGGGCGGCGGAGGAATTGGCCGCTCGACAGCGGGAGCAGCCACGGTGCGCGCGAGAGCGCCCACAATGGCCGGTCCAGTCCGACGATTTGGTGGCCAGAGTGGAATGTTGCCGCAATATTCATGTTGACGTCACGCGGGTGTCAGGGTGCGCGGCCACAATGGCGCAAGGGCGAGAGGGACAGGAGGGCGTCACGGAGCCACTCGTAGGGCAGGCCGACCGGCCGGGTCGGTCCGGGTACACCGAGTTCGAGGCGTCCCCGCCCGCCGTGCCTCCGCGCCCCGAGCACGGTCTGGCAACCCCACCGCCGACAGCCCTGAGGGCTCCGCAGTCCCGGGTGGTCGGATGGTATCGCCATCGATCCGACTCGACCCTGCTCAGGTACTGGGACGGGACGCGGTGGATGACACCGCCGTTGGCGCCCGCTCCCACGACGGTGCACGTCCAACCACCGACACCTTCGGTGACACCACCACCGACACCGACAGGGACGCCGGCACCGACACCAACCCCGGTGCCGGCGACGCCTACTCCGGCGGCACATGGAGCAAAGAGACGCCACCATCGATCGGTGGTCACGGTGGCCGAGGCCTTGGTTGTGGCCCTCGCACTTGCGGCGGTGGTGGCCTTCGCCCGGGGCTCCGCCGGTCCGCCCCACCCTGCGGCGCTTTCCCACCGTGCCGGCCAGCCTGCTGCCACCCCGTCGGTGGCCGCGACCACGACAGTGCCAGTGGTTGTGACTCCCTCGGTGGACACCCAGGTGTCGACGTGGTGGTCGGCCACCGGGGAGTCAGCGACGGCGGCTCTGCTCGCCGACCTCGAGGCCCTCCAGCAGGTGGGTGTCGGCCCGGCCGGCCAGCAGGGGGGCGTCGACCCGACGACGCCATCAGAGTCGTGTATCGCCCTCAGCAGCGACACGGCGGCGGCGGCATCCGCTCCACCGCCACCGGCGCCGGCCCTCGAGCGGGAGTGGCAGCTCACCCTGTCCACCGTCTCACGGGCTGCGGCGGCGTGCCAGGCCGGACGGGCCACACGCCTGGCCGGGGATCTGCAGCCCGCGCTCTACACCATCCGCGACCTGTCCGAACAGATCAAGCCCTACCTGGTCGGGCAGGCCCCCTGACCGGAGCTCCAGGATCCGGTGTCCACATTCGGGCCTGCCCCGGTCAAGCCGGGAGGCCGGGACGCCGATAGACCTCACGTGGGTAGTCCGAGGCTGCAGGCCAATGAGACGGTGCTGGTCGAGGCGATCGCCGCCGATCCGCGGTCGGACTGGCTACACGGCTACTCCTCCGGTCACCTGTATCTCACCGACCGACGCCTGGTGCTCCACCGCTGGGCGCTGCTCGGTGGAACGGACAGCTGCCCCTGGGAACTCTCCGTCGATGTCATCGACAGGGTCTCGTCGGCCCCCGTCCCCGTGTGGCTGTTCGGTGTGGTCCGAATCTGGTTGCACGGCATCCGGCTCGTCACCTTCGACGGCAAAGGCAAGACCATCATCGTGGGACGCGCACGGGCGGCAGAATGCCTCGCCTCCCTCGACAGCATCCTGAAGGCCCGACGTCGGTCATCCCAACGGACCGGGGCCGCCACTTCGATGTAGTCGGTCACGGCGACATCCCGGTGGGAGTTCATCCCGCGTGGGTGTCGAGGAGCACGTTGGGGTTGAGCACACCGTCCGGGTCGAGCGCCTGCTTCAGTGCCCGGAAGGCCGTGAGTTCGGCCGGCGATCGCGACAGGTGGAGCCACCGCTTCTTTGCCGTGCCGATGCCGTGTTCGGCACTGATGCTTCCCCCAAGATCGGCTGTCATCCGCAGCACCACGTCGTCCGCCCGGTCGTCGTCGGGGGACAGCCCGGTCACGTTGACATGGATGTTGCCGTCCCCTACATGGCCGAACAGCCACGTACGGGCCGACGGGACCGCAGCCGATACGGCGGCCGGGACGGAGTCCACGAAGTGGGCCAGCGCACCGGGGGGCAGGGTCACGTCGAGCTTGTGCGGGGGCCCGAGAGTGTTGATGGCTTCGGTGTGGGCCTCGCGGTAGCGCCAGAGTTCGGCCCTGCGCCCCGGCTCGGTGGCCACGGCCACATCCGACACATCCTCGATCGCCGCGGTGGCCTCAGCCGTGTCCTCGGTGGGGTCGCTCCGGTCGGCCACTTCGATGAGCAGGTAGACGGCATGCCGGACGGGGAACGGTGGTTGCACGGCGGTGACGGAGCAGACCAGGTCGACTCCGCTGGCCAGGATGAGCTCACACGCCTCCAACGTCGGGAGCGCCCGGCGGAGCAACCCGGCAGCGGCGAGAGCGCCGTCCACGGAGGCGAAGGCCAGAAGGGCCACCGTCCGGTACGGCATCGGGGGGACCAGCCGTAGTCGGGCCGCGGTGACCACGGCCAGGGTGCCCTCGCTACCGCACACCAGCCCGGGCCAGTGGTAGCCGGTGTTGTCCTTCACCAGTCCCGCCAGGTGGGAGAGGACGGCGCCGGTCCCCAGTACCGCCTCCAATCCGATGAGCTGGGCCCGCGTGTCGCCGTAGCGAAGGACGCGCATTCCCCCGGCGTTGGTGGCGATGGTGCCCCCGACCGTGGCCGAACCCCGGCTGGCAATATCTACGCCGTAGGACCAGCCCGCTGCGGCCGCCGCTTGTTGCAGGCCGGCCAGCGACACCCCGCCGCCGACGGTGATCTGACCGGCGCGATCGTCCACCGGCTCGAGTCCGCTGAGCCCGGCGAGACTGAGGACGACCTCGCCGCCGAGCGGAACACCGCCACCGACCAGACCGGTGTTCCCGCCCTGGGGCACCAGGGCCAGTTCCAGTTCCCGGCAGGCCGTGACAATGCCCACCACCTCCTCGGTGGACCGGGGCCGTACCACCAGCGGGGAATGGCCGACAAAGCGTCCAGTCCAGTCGGTGGTGTAGGAGGCCACCACCTCGGGGTCGGCGACGGCGTGGGGCCCGACGATCTCCCGGAGGCGTTCGACGGCTCGGGGTAGGAGGTCCACGGGAACCACTCTGCCCCAGCTCCGACGTCTGGGGCACCTCCCGCCCACCCGCCCCGAGAAGGGTTACCTGCACTACCTTGACAGGGATGGAGAGTGATCGATTCGGCCCGATCGACTTCGACTGGTTCCACCGGGAGCAGCTGCCTGCGCTTCTCGGGTCCCGGGACCGGATGTTCTCCGATGCCGATGCCTCCGCCGTGCGTCCCCTGGCCTTCCGGCTCGATGACGGCCGGGCGTACACCTACGTACCCACCGGCGACGGCTTCACTGTGGAAGCCGGAGCCGATGGCGCCGACACTGTCGTCGACCTGGACCATGAGGCGTGGTGTGCCTTTGTGTGGGAGCTGCGGTCGTGCTTCGCCCTGCTGTACGCCGAGGAGCTGGTCGTCGGGCGGGGGAGCTTCGGACAGCTGGCCCGGTGGGAGCCGTCGTTGCGGGTGGCGTTCGACGGCCAGACCATCTACGACCTCGACGATCCACCGACGGTGGTGGACTCCACCGGCCGGCGGCTCGACTGCACCCAGTCGTTCACGCTCGACGACCCACAGGTCGAGGTGGCGGACTTCCTCCACCGGGCCGGCTTCGTCCACCTCCGGCGGGTGCTGGAGCCTGACGAGCTCGAGGCGCTCCGGTCCGAGGTGACGCGGGCCGTGGCCGAAGCCCGACCCGACGACCGACGATCGTGGTGGACGACGGTCGGGGACCGGGAGGTGTGCAGTCGGGTCAACTACATCAATGACCAGTCACCACTGGTCGCCGGCCTCGGTGCCGACCAGCGGTTCGGGCGCATCGCCGCGCTGGCCGGGTCCGGTCTCCGGGACGCCAAGGACCGGCTGGACGGCAACGGCGTGGTCATCAAGGTGCCCGGCGCCAGCGGGGGTCTCGCCGACCTTCCCTGGCACCGCGACTGCGGTATGGGCGGGCATCCGGTCAAGTGCCCGATGCTCAATGTCGGCATCCAGCTCGATGCCGCCACGCCTGAGACCGGCCAGCTGCAGATGATCCCCGGCTCTCACCGCGGTACGTCCCGGCTTCCCGGACCCCGGGAGGTGGCTGGACTGCCGGTCACCCCGATCGTGACCGAACCCGGGGATGTGACCGTCCATTTCGGGCACACCCTGCACGCAGCTCCTCCACCGACAGATCCAGACGCGGTCGGCAGGAAGGCCCTGTACCTCTCGTTCGTGCCGCCGGTCACCTTCGAGCACGTGGGCCCGGGCCAGGGCTACAACGATGTCCTCTTCAGCCGTCGGGGCGGCCGCGTCCAGCACGTCGACCAACTGCACTGACCTCCTGTGCCGGCCGGCCGGGTGAGGCTGGCGGCCCGTTCCCGGTCCCGCTCCTCGCTCACTCGAAGCCAAAGAACCTCATGGTGGCGTCGATGACCCCGAAGTTCGACGGTGTGGCGAAGTGGTCCACCCCCGGAGCGGCGTAGAAGGTGGCCGACGGGAGCGCAGCCACCAGCCGATCGGCCGACGGGATGAAGTCCCGTTCACCCAGGACCACCAGCACGGGACAGGCCACGGCCACCAGATCCTCGGGCCGGATCGGCTGACGGGACCGACGCAGGAAGGCCGAGAGGGCCTTCGGATCGTTCCCCGTGGTCCGGGCCAGCCGATAGAACAGCCGGGCCTGGACGTCCTCGGGCTCGGTGTCCCCGTCGAGGGCGTCGACCACCGAGGAGGCCTCACGCTCCTCGAAGACGTTGTCGCCCACGCCGAGGAGGACCAGCCGCTCGAACTGTCCGGGATGGGCGATGGCTATCCGCAACAGGATCTCGGCGCCGGCCGAGAACCCCACCGCACCGGTCGGGAAGGGAAGCTGTGCCGCCACGTCCTCCTCGACGGTGGCGTAGGAACCGGGGTCGACCGGACGTGCCGACCTGCCGTGCCCGGGCAGGTCGACCTCGGGGGCGGTGCAGTCGAAGTCGCCCAGGATGTCCACCCAGCCGTTCTGGCGCCAGGTGTGGTCGAACGAGGAGGCAAATCCGTGCAGGAGGACCAGCGAGCTCGGGGGCGTGGCCATGGTGGCCAAGGTAGTGGAACCACCCGCCGCAGGCCTGTCCTACAACTGCCGACGCGGTGTGCCGGACCGGCGGGTGTCCTCGGCCGCCGGCGTTTCGGTCACCAGCCGAAGGGTCACACGCTGGCCCACCGGTTCGTGGATCGCAGCTGCACCCGGCCGAGGACGGGATGGAGCATGCGCTTGACCAGGTGCTCGGGACCGGCGACGTCGTGGTCGCGCCACAGGCGGGCCAACTCGGGCGAGACCTCAGGGAGCCGGTTCACCGGGCCCTTCCAGTTCGGTTCGCCCACGTGGTCTTGGACAGGCGGTGCGGGGACCAGCGCTCCAGTAGACACCGAGACACATCCGCCTCACGGGGGGTGCCAGACATGGCCGTGCCGAGGATCCGACCGGCGAGCACCCGGGCAGTGAGGGGGCCGAGCAGCAGTCCTTCGGCTCCGTGCCCGGTGGCCACGTAGGCGTTGGACCACCCGGGTACCCGTCCGACCACCGGGAGGCCATCAGGGCTGGCCGGACGCAAGCCCACCCGGACCTCGGTCACCGTGGCCTGGGACAGACCCGGAGCGGTCCGGAGGCCCTCGCGGAGGAGTTGGAGGAGCCCGTTGGCCGTCGGCCGGTGGTCGAAGCCTGCGGAGGCCTCCATCGTCCCTCCGCAGGCCACCCGCCCGTCAGGCCACGGGACCAGATAGAACCCCAGTACGGGCTGGACGATGGACCAGGCCCGGCTATCGGTGTCGGGCAGCGAGAGGTGGACGATCTGACCCTTCAGCGGCTCCACTGCTATCGGCGAACCCAGCTCGTCGGCCAGGGCCGGTGACCACGCCCCGCCGCAGACGGCCACGGCCCCTCCGGCCAGTGACCCCTCGCCGGTCACCACCCCGGCGACGGTGCCCCCGGACCGGTCCAGGGTGAGGGAGACGACGCTGGCGTTCATGACCCGCAGGCCCCGGGCGATGGCTCCCGTCCGAAGGGATGCGTTGAGGGCCCGACCGTCGATGCGTCTGCCCGCCGGGTTGAACAGGGCCCGACGGACCGGACCGAGTGGCGGGAAGTGCCGCGCCGCATCCGCGGGGGATACCTCGTCCACCAGGTCAGGGGAGCGCGCGCCGATCAGCCGGGCGGCCCGTTCCATCGTGTCGTCGTCGCCGGGGCGTTCGGCCACCAACAGTGAACCGGTCACGGCGAAGCCCGAATCCGTCTCACCGTCCTCGGCCAGCCGCTCGACCAGTTCGGGATAGTGGCGGGCCGCCGCCATCCCGAAGGCGAAGGCATCCGGATCGGGGTCCTGGTTGGTCTCCGGCGAGAGGATCCCCGCCCCGGCGTCGGTGGCCCGGCCCGGATCGTTCCGGTCGATGAGGACGGTGTCGGCACCGGCGGTCACCAGCTCGTAGGCCAGGGCACTCCCGACGAGGCCGCCTCCCACCACCACGACATCAGGGGACGGCGGGCGGGAAGCCATGGGTACAGTCTGGTCGCCCCGACATCCGGAGGCCGGGGGGCGGCGATGGCCGCCGTGCCGGTGCGGCGGCCGGCGGCGGCCGGGAGCACGGGCGCCGGCCGTCCCGGATCACCCGGGTGGGGCGAAGAACTCGAGGGCGATGTTGTCGGGGTCGCGAAACGACAGTCCCGATCCGTAGGGGGCATCGACGATGCCGCCGTGGCCGATGCCCAGCTCCTCGAGTCGCCTCTGCCACTCGTCCAGCGCACCACGGTCGGCACAGGCGAAGGCCAGGTGATCGAGCCCGAGCCGGCGCTCGTCGAACGGGACGGAGTCGACGGGGTCGGGAAACTGGTGGAGACCGACGAGGGTCTGGCCGCCGATCAGCCACACCACGTGCCGGAACGGGCCGGTGTCCTCGTCGAGCACGGGATCGGCATCAAACAGCTGTCTGTACCAGGGCACGCTCTGGTCGAGGTCCCTGACAGTCAGAGCGACGTGGGTGATGGTGGGGAAGTCTGGCATCGGATCCTCCAGGGTTGTGGCGACACGCATCGAGGACGGAGGTTGGCCGCCCGGGCCTCGGAGACACACCGCCGGTGCTCCGGCTCCGCGCCTCCAGGTTTACCACCGGGACGCTGCCAGTGCTCCGGCTCCGCCCCTCCAGGCCTACCATCGGGACACCGACGCCGGATCCCCCGCAGATGTCGGCATCGGGGCACCACCATCGACCGGCCGCGTCGCTGAACCGATGACCTTCGTCGAGGTCCCCGCTGTGAGGCGTGGCCAGGGGCGGTGGCGGCCGGACAGCCTCTACCCCTTCTTGTCCACCTTCTTCAGGGAGCCGTAGCCCTTCTGCATGGCCGACATGATGATGGCCTCGAAGTCCTTGTCCGTGAGGACATGGGGTGTGCCCATCGACGACGCCCGCCAGTACAACTCGGCCAGCCACTCGAGAAGCTCGAGACGCTCGATGGCCTCGCTCATCTTGTTGCCGTAGGCGATCGAGCCGTGGTTGCGCATCATGGCCGCGTTGCGACCCTTGAGCGCTTCGATCACGTTGTCGGCCAGCTCCTGGGACCCGAAGGTGGCATACGGCGCGGTGCGGGGCGCCCCTCCGAGGCCGAGGCAGCTGTAGTGCAGGGGCGGCAGCTCGTCGTGGGTACACGACAGCGCCGTGGAGGCCATGGCATGGGCGTGGGTGACGGCCAGGGCGTTGGTGGCCTTGTAGATACCGGTGTGGAGCGGCACTTCGGAGGTGGCGGCCAGGTCCCCATCCACGTGCTCCCCGTCAAGGGTGATCACCGCCACCATCTCGGCCGTGACATCGCCCAGGTCAGATCCGGTGGGGGTCACGGCCACCAAGTCGTCCTTCCGGGCGGAGATGTTCCCGGCCGTGCCGATGACCAGCCCGGTGGCGGCCAGGTGTCGGCTGGCGCTGGCCACAGCTTCTCGTTCGTCGGCCAAAAGCAGGTCGCTCATGCGTGCTTCCTCTCTGAGGGTGGTACCTGTTCCTCTCCGGATGATGGCACGGTTGGACCGGCCATGGAGAATGGGGTTTCCACCGGGCTACGAGCGAGGGCGACGCTTCTCGGGGTCGTAGATGGCCAGGGGGGCCACCGTGGCCCGGGCGGTACCCGCCTCCAACGTCACCTCGACCGACCCGCCGTCGGCGGCTGCCCCGGACTCCAGGATGGCCAGGGCGATGGGTCCGAAGGACGGGCTCACGGCGGGACTGGTGAGTGTCCCGACCGTCTCCCCGTCCCGGGTCACCTCTACCCCGTAGTCGGGGAGCTCCTCCCCCTCGATCCGGAGGGTCTTGAGCCGCCTGGGTGGCTGGCCGGCCACCGCCTCGAGAGCCTTGCTCCCGTGGAACTCCACCTTCCCCAGGGCCACCATCTTGTCCAGCGACAGGTCGAACGGGGTCCGCTCGTGGGCCACGTAGTCGTAGTCGAGCACGATGAGGCCGGCCTCCACCCGGAAGCACTCGAGTACCCCCACGCCGAACGGGGTGGCCTTCATCCGGGTGACGGCCACGTCCCAGAGGTCGGCGGCGTGTTCGGGCCGGCAGAACAGCTCGTAGCCCAGCTCGCCCCCGTAGCCGGTCCGGGAAACCACGCAGGGGACACCCCCGACCCGGGTCTCCTCGGGGAGGAAGCGGAAGTAGCGCAGGCCCGAGAGGTCGGCGTCGCACAGCGGCCCGAGGGCCTCCCTCGAGCGGGGGCCCTGCAGCCCGAGGTGGGGCATGGCCAGGGTCACGGACTCGATAGCGACGTCCAACCCGTCGGTGATCTCGGCGAAGTGTTCGGAATGCCCTGCACCGTTGGTCATGACCCATACCCGGTCTTCCAGCCGGTAGACGGTGCCGTCGTCGACCATCATCCCCTCGGCGTCGCAGAAGGCGCCGTAGCGGACCTGACCTACCTCCATGCCCAGGACGTTGTTGGAATGGAGCCGCTGGGCCGCAGCCAGGGCGTCGGGGCCACGGAGCTCCCACTTGTTGAGCGGGGAGACGTCCCACACGCCGAGGTCGTGGCGCACGCCTCGGTATTCGGCGTCAGCGTCCCCGAAGCCCTCGGTCCACAGCCAGCCCCCTTCCTCCATGAAGGTGGCCCCCATGGCCTCGGCCGACTCGTAGAACGGGCTGCGGTGGGGTTGGGTCTCCATGCCAGCAATCTAGTGTCGCGGCCCCGGTCCGACCGTGGCGATCATTCCCGCTCCGCCGTGGGATACCGTGCAAGCGAGGAGGTGCCGAACGATGACGGACCATGGGAGCAGTGTCGACCGCAGCACGGAATGGGCCACGCTGAAGGAGCGTCACCTCCGCCCCCGGGGCGAACGACCGGCCTCCTCGGCCCGGGGCCTCCACCACTTCGCCCTGCTCAGCAGTGATGTGGAGCGGACCATCGCCTTCTACCAGGATCTGTTGGAGTTCCCCCTCGTCGAGCTGTTCGAGAACCGTGACTACCGGGGTTCCACCCACTTCTTCTTCGACGTGGGTCACGGGAACTACCTGGCCTACTTCGACTTCCCCGGCCTCGATCTGGGGCCCTACGGGGAAGTCTTGGGCGGCCTCCACCACATCGCCATCTCGGTGACCCCCGAGCAATGGGACCGGTTGGTGGCGAAGCTCGAGGCGGCCGGTATCGAGACCCACATCGTCAACGGCACCTCGGCCTACTTCCCCGGTCCGGACGGCGAGCGCCTCGAGCTACTCACCTACCCGCTGAACGACATGTACGGGACCATCGTCGGCTAGGTCCGTCCTGCTAGTCCCCGGGGCGGACGCAGTCCCTACACTTGGCCATCGACCACCGGAGGGAGCCCTCCACGGAGAACGGGAGCAAGCAATGGCGAACGAATGGGGTCCGCTCGGACTGCTGGCCGGCGAGTGGGAGAGTGAGAGCGGCGGTCTGGATACCGCCTACTCACACGCCAAGGGCGAGGTCCTGGGCACGCCCTACCGGGAGAAGTGCAGCATGAAGCCGTTCGGCCCCGTCGACAACGGGGATCAGCACCTCTACGGCCTCGACTACCGCAGCGCCATGTGGCGTGGCGACGAGGAGAACCCCTTCCACACCGAGGTGGGCTACTGGCTGTGGGATGGCGCCACGGGCGAGATCATGAAGGGCTTTGTGGTACCGCGGGGCATCACCACCCTGGCCGGTGGCACGACCACGGCAGACGCCACCGCGTTCACCCTGCGGGCCGACCTGGGTCACAAGATGTACACCATCGGGGAGAACGAGTACCTGGCCGGACACGCCAGCACGCTCAGCTACGAGGTGGCCATCTCCGTCGCCGGGGACACCTGGTCGTACGACGAGTCCACCATGCTGAGGATGAGTGAGTTCAGCGAGCCGTTGGCCCACACCGACCACAACACCCTCCACCGCGCCGGCTGACCACGTCCGGCTGTCCGGGCTCCGCCGTTTCGTTCAGAGCGGCGGCGGGGTGAATCCGGGCCCGGCGGCGGCGTCGAGGAGCCGGGCCAACCGCAACAGGCGACGGTCGCCGAGGTAGGGGCCGACGACCTGGGTCCCGACCGGGAGCCCCTCAGGAGTCAGGCCGACCGGCAGGGTCACCACGGGGAGGAGCACCGAGCCGATGGCCCCGCACCAGGCCATGGCCATCAGGTGGGAGACCGCCGTTCCGTCTACGTCGAGGAACCGTTCCACCATCGGGCGTTCCACGTCGTGGGGGAAGGCGGCAGTGGGCATGACCGGGGCCAGGACCACGTCGAACTGCCCGAAGCAGTCGGCCCATGCGGCCCGATCGCGCTGCCGGCGGCCGTTGGCCCTGGCCCAGGTCCGGTAGCGGCCGGCCAGAGCCCGGCCGGCCACCAGCATGGGGTCGTCTCCCGGGACGGTGTCCAGCTCGGCGAATGAGGCGAAGTCATCCTCGGACAGACCGAGACCGACGATGGGAAGCACCATCTCCTGCCAGGAGTGGAGACCCTCGGCCAGGGGAACGGGGAGGGTGATGGCCTCCACCCGGGCCCCGGCGCCGGCCAATCGCGCCGCATACCCCTCGAGTTCGATCCGTTGGTCGGAGGCCAGGGGGAGGACGTCGGTCCCCTCGTGGAACACGGTGGCCACCCGCAGGGCCGAGATGTCGCCGAGGGCCGGACCCTCGTCCAGAGTGAGATGCCAACCGCAAGCCTCCTCGGGCACCGGCCCGGCCACCACGTCGAGGGCCAGCTCGAGATCGTCCAGGCTGCGGGCCAGCGGCCCGTTGCAGTTGACGTCCGTTTCCACCAGGCTGCCCGGCGGCCCAGGGATATGGCCCCGACTGGGGACCACTCCCCAGGACGGCTTCAATCCGTAGATCCCGTTGAAGTGGGCCGGGTTGCGGATCGAGCCGCCGATGTCGCTCCCCAGCTCGAGCGGCGTCAGCCCGGCGGCCACCGCCGCAGCCGCGCCCCCGGAGGATCCACCGGCGGTGCGGGAGGTGTCCCAGGGGTTGTTGGTGAGGCCGTAGACCTCGTTGTAGGTCTGGAAGTCGCCGGCGTAGAGCGGGGTATTGGTCTTGCCGACGATGATCGCCCCGGCCTGCCGCAGCCGGCCGACGGCCAGGGCGTCGGATGCCGGAACATACGAAGCCAGCTCCGGCGCTCCGGAGGTGGTGACCAGTCCCTCGGTCTCCCAGACGTCCTTCACCGTCATGGGCAGGCCGTGCAGGGGACCGGTCGCCGAGCCCGACGCGGTGACGGCGTCGGCGGACTCGGCTGCGGCCCGGGCCCGGTCGAGGTCCAGGGCCACGACGGCGTTGAGTCGGCCGTTCAGACCGTCGATCCGCTCGATCAGGTGGTCCAACACCTCCCGGCTCGACACCGAGCGCGCGGCGATGGCCTCGGTGATCTCCGTGGCCGTGGCGAAGTCGAGGTCCACGAGTCCGAACCTAGTGCGGGATCGTGGGCCCGGACGGGCTGCCCGAAGGTCCGCCCGGCTGCCCTCCGGCGAAGTACTGCTCCCGGAGTTCGCGCTTGAGGATCTTGCCTGATGGGTTGCGGGGGAGAGGCTCGGCGGTGAAGGCGATGCGGGCGGGGATCTTGAACGACGCCAACCGTCCGGCCAGGTAGTCGCGGAATTCCTCAGCAGAGAAGTCGGCGCCCGGCTTGCGCTGGATCACACACGCCACTTCCTCGCCGAGTCGCTCTTCGGGCACCCCGAACACCGCCGCCTCGTACACACCGGGGAACTCGTAGATGGCGCTCTCCACCTCCGCGCAGTAGACGTTCTCACCGGCCCGCAGAACCATGTCCTTGGCCCGGTCCTCGATGTAGAGAAACCCCTCCTGGTCGACCCGCCCCAGGTCCCCGGAGGCCAGCCACCCGTCCACGATGGCCTCGGCCGTGGCCTCCGGTTTGCCCCAGTATCCCCGGATGACGTTGGGTCCCCTCATCCAGATCTGACCCCGCTCACCCACCGGGACGGGACGGCCGGCCTCATCCCTGATCTCGAGGTCCATGATGGTGGTCTTGGCCCGGCCGGTCGATGTCGGGTGGGTCACGTAGTCGTCACCGCTGTTGCTGGGGCCGAAGGCGTTGGTCTCGGTCATGCCGTACCCGATGTTGGGCCGACCCCGGCGGAAGCCCTTCTCCACCCGGTCGACGAGCGTGGTGGGGGCCGGTGCTCCCCCCCGCCCACCGAGGCCAGCGAGGAGGTGTCGTAGCGGGCGAAGGCCGGTGATTCCAGCATGTCCCAGCTCTGGGTGGGAACCCCGACGAAGGCCGTGACCCGCTCGGTTTCTATGAGTCGGAGAGCGGCCTCGGGCTCCCACCGGTACATCATCACCAGCTTCAGCTTCATGCCGAAGCACGAGAGCATGACCGGGACACAACCCGTGACGTGGAACAGCGGGACGATGAGGATGAAGCACGGAGCGAAGCCGCCGCCACTGAGCGGATCGGTGCCCTTGCGGGCGCCCTGGATGGTGACCGCGGCCCAGAATGCGGTCAACGCTTGGGTCACCGCCCGGTGGGTCGACACCGCACCTTTCGGGAACCCCGTGGTCCCTGAGGTATAGAGGATGGTGGCGTCGTCGTCCGGGTCGACGTCGACGTCGGGCATGGGATCACCCAGGGTCACGACGTCGTCGTAGTGCCGGACGCCGTCAGCCGCCGGGCCGCTCCGGTCCCCCCGGACGACGACGAGGGGGATGTCCCGGGACCGGGCCGGGCGGAGGGCCCTGTCGCACCGCTCAGGATCGGCGATGAGCAGCGAGATGCCCGAATCGCCCAGGGCGTACTCGAGCTCGGTCTCCGTCCACCAGGCGTTGAAAGAGACGGACACCGCCCCGATGGACAGGATGGCGGCGAACGAGACGATCCACTCCGGGAGGTTGCGCATGGCGATGCCGACCCGGTCGCCCTTGGCGATGCCCAAGGTGTGCACCAGGGTGTGGGCCAGTGCATCGACATGGCGCATGGTCTCGTCGAAGGTCCAGCGCTCATCCTCGTAGACCAGGAATTCCGACTCCACGCCCCGAGCTCCGGCGAAGAGCTGGCCGAGGGTGGACGGCGCGTTCTTGAACAGGCGGTACTCCCGGCCGCCGACCGTCGCCTCGGTCAACTCGAAGAGCTGGCCGGGCCCGGTGACCTGGGCGTAAGCCTCCTCGTACCCGACCGACATCGATGCCTCCCCACTAGCTTCTTCCCGGTCGACCCTCGGGAGGGTCACGGCACCCACCGGCCGCCGTGACCGGGGATCTTAGGCCGGTCGGGCGGGCCGACCCCCGGCCGGTGGCGCCGGGGTGCCCGACCCCGACTCGGCTCGAGTGGGTGCCGACGGCTTCGTCGGTGAGCCGTCGCTGGTGGGCCGTCGACCGTCAGCGGTCGGCGGACGGGCCCACCCACACCGACTTCAGATTGCAGAACTCCCGAATCCCGTGGGCTGTGAGCTCCCGCCCGTACCCCGAGGTCTTCACCCCGCCGAAGGGAAGCTCAGGGAAGGAGGTCACGTTGCCGTTGATGAAGACCATGCCGGCGTCCAGCTCGGTCACGAAGCGGTTCCGTTCCCCCTCGTCCTCGGTCCAGGCGTTGGCCCCGAGGCCGAACTCGGTGACGTTGGCCAGCTCGACGGCGTCCCCCAGCGTGGCCACCCGGTACAGCGTGGCCACGGGAGCGAAGGCCTCCTCGGTGTGGATCCGCATGGCCGCCGTGATGCCGGTGAGCACCGTCGGGGGATAGAACCACCCTGGGCCGTCGGGAACGGTTCCGCCGCACAGCACCCGGGCTCCGTGATCCACCGCGTCGGAGACCAGTTCGACGATGTCGGCCCGCTGCTGCTCAGTGGCCAACGGGCCGACATCGGTCGAGTCGGCCATGGGGTCGCCCACCACCCGGGACGACATCCGGGCCACGAAGATCGCCTCGAACTCATCGGCCACGTCGGCATGGACGATGAACCGCTTTGCCGCGATGCACGACTGACCGTTGTTGAGGCACCGGGCGGTCGTCGCCACTTCGGCGGCACGGGCCAGATCGGCCGACGGCATGACGATGAAGGGATCGCTTCCCCCCAGTTCCAGCACCGACTTCTTGACCACGTCGCCGGCCACGGCGGCAACCGACGATCCGGCTGGACCCGAACCGGTGAGGGTTACGGCCACGACGCGGTCATCCCGCAGCACACCCTCGACCTTTCCCGAGCCGATCAGGAGGGTCTGGAACGCGCCGATGGGGAATCCGGCCCGGGTGAACAACTCCTCGAGGAACAGCGCCGTCTGGGGAACATTGGATGCGTGCTTGAGCAGGCCGACGTTGCCGGCCATCAGCGCCGGTGCGGCGAACCGCATGACCTGCCATAGCGGGAAGTTCCAGGGCATGACGGCCAGTACCGGCCCGAGCGGCTGGTAACAGGCATAGGCGGAGGTGGCACCGACCGCGGCGGCGTCCGCTGGTTCGTCGGCCAGGAACCCCTCGGCATGGTCGGCGAAGTAGCGGCACGCCTTGGCGCACTTCTGCACCTCCAGGCGGGCCGCGGCCAGGGTCTTGCCCATCTCGGTGGTCATCATCGTGGCCACGTCGTCGACCTCGCTATCGAGGATCTGACCGGCCTGACGCATCCACTCCGCCCGTTGGGCGAAGGTGGTGCGCCGGTACGTCACGAAGGTTGCCGCCGCCGTGGCCAGGCGGGCGTCGACTTCGGCGTCGGTGAGCTCCGGAAAGTTCTTCTCGGTCTGGCCGGTGGCCGGGTTGATGGTGGCGATCGCCATGGTGCACCTCACTTCTCGATTGGCCTCACCTTCTACCCGATTCGGGCCGAGAGCAACAACGACCGGGGAACCACGGCGGGATGGCCGCATGTCGACCGATCGGCTCGGAGGTGCGGGTGATCCTCCACCATGCTCTCCGGGGCGGCTCGAACCGGTACCACGACCCATAAGGTCGGGATCCCGACCTTCGTACCGATTGGACCACGACCATGAGTGATGAACTGTCCGCCCTGCAGGGCTCGGTGGCCCGCCTGAACCGGATCGTGGGTGAGCTCGGACCCGGACTGGTCCTTGGGTCCGCGTACCCCACCGAGTGGACCGTCGCCGACGTCCTCTCACACCTGGGATCCGGTGCGGTCATCATGCAGCGGAGCCTCGAGGACGCCCTGTCCGGGCGGGAGCCGGACGGGTCGTTCAACCAGACCGTGTGGGACGAATGGAACGCCAAGGTGCCCGAGGACCAGGCAGCTGAGGCGCTGGTGGCCGATGCCGCCCTCATGGCCGCGCTGGATGCGGCCAGTGAGGGGCAGCGTCGTGGATTCGCCCTGTCCATGGGTCCGATGTCGCTCGACTTCGACAGCTTTGTCGGCCTCCGGCTCAGCGAGCACGTCGTCCACACCTGGGACATCGAGGTGGTGGTCGATCCCGGGGCCGTCCTGTACGACCAGGCGGTACCGATCGTGATCGACCGGGTGGCCGTCATCGCCGGGCTGGTCGGACGTCCGCCCGGTCCCGAAAGCACCCTGCAGCTGTCGACCACCGGACCGGAGCGGCACTTCGCCGTGATCCTCGCCGCCGAGTCGGTCCAACTGGTCCCCTCCGAGCCGGGGTCGGCTCCGGACCTGACCCTTCCGGGCGAGGCGCTCATCCGTCTCGTCTACGGTCGGCTCGACCCCGACCATGCCCCACCGGGCATCGAGGGTCCGCCCCTGGCCCAACTGCGCAAGGTCTTCCCCGGATTCTGAGGCCGACGGGCCGCTCGGTAAGCTCGCCTACTGTTCTGGGGGAGTCGCCCGGGCGGGCGTCGCACTGCAGCCAATCCCCCGGTCGGGCCCCACCCGACCGAAGGGTGCGGTGTCCTGACGCGGCGAACAGCGGCCACCCCGACGAGACCGGTAAGCACGAGCCATGAGGAGAGCGCAGACCCGATGAACAGCATCGATGTCCTGGTGGACGCCTTTGAACGAGTCCGGGACTCGGTGCACCCCGCCACCAACGGGCTCACCCGTCAGGAACTGGCCTACCGCCCCGGCGGCGAGTCCAACTCCATCGCCTGGCTGATCTGGCATCTCACCCGCATCCAGGATGACCACATCGCTGGGGTGGACGACGGCCGGCAACTGTGGACCTCGGAGGGATGGGCCGACCGGTTCGCCCTGCCCCTCGATCCCTCTGACACGGGCTACGGCCACGACTCCGATGCGGTGGCCCTGGTGACGGCGGAGGCCTCGATGCTCCTCGACTACTTCGAGGCTGTCCATCAGCGGACCCTGCGGTTCGTCAGGGCGCTGGAGGAGGACGACCTCGACCGGGTGGTGGACGACCGGTGGGATCCCCCGGTGACGCTGCAGGTCCGACTGGTGAGTGTCATCGCCGACGACCTCCAGCACGCCGGCCAGGCCGCCTACGTACGGGGCATCCTCCCTGAATCACTGGATCCCTGACGGGGGAGCAGACGGAGCGAACGGGGCTCAGCCCGGCCCCATCCCGACCCAGATGGCGTCGACGGCACGCTCGGCCCATCCGTCCTCGCTGGTCTGGCCGGCCACCCGTCGGGCGAACACCGAACCGGTCAGCATCTGCAGGGCCAGGTCGAGGTCGGCGTCCCGGCGCAGCTGCCCGAGCTCCTGGGCCCGCACCAGCAACGCCTTCTTGTACTCCATCCGGGGCGCCACCACCCGCTGGCGGTGGAGGTCCAGGGCCCACGGCTCCTCCCGCATCCCGATGAGGGTGCCGACCACCTCGAGGCAGCCCTCGGCGAACCGCTGGTCGAACTCGCGCAGGTAGGCGATGAGGTCGGACCGGGGGTCGTCCGAGACGCCCTTGGACAGGTGGAGGGTGCTGTTGCCGGCAATGGCCGCCGTGATCAGGTCGGCCTTGTCCCGGTAGCGCCGGTAGATGGTGGCCCGGGCCACGCCGGCCTCCGAGGCCACGCTCTCCATGCTGACGTTGGCGTACCCGTGCTGCTCCAGCTGTCGGAGGGCGGCGGCGGTGATGGCCGAACTCACCCGCTCGTCGCGGGGCCGACCGGGCCGGCGTGAGACGTCCGTCCTCCCGGTGACCGCGGGACCGGCTGTCGTCACCGGTGTCACGCCGGCGCCACCTCCGCCTCCACCACCTGGTCGGTGGCCGGGGGACCGGTCGGGGCCACGCTGGGCACGAAGTCCTGTTGGCGCACCAGGACGAAGGCGCCGATGGAGCCGACCAGGGCGATCGCCGCGCCGATGACCATGATGGTGTTGAGGGTGGAGGAGAAGCCGGTGTGGTAGGCGTCGAGGAGGGCGGCCCGTGCCGTAGGGGACGGTAGGGCCGCCGCGGCCTGGTGGACCGCTCCGCCCAGAATGGCACTCGGGACCGCGCTCCCCCATGGGCCAGTACGGCTTGGCCGGCCGCGGTGCTCCGGAGTGCGGCCAGGGTGTGGGTCTGCAGTTGTGACTGGAAGACCGAGCCCAGTCCGGCGATCCCGGTGGCGATGCCGACCTGGCGGAAGGTGCTGTTGGCCCCCGAGGCCATGCCGCTCCGTTGCGGGGGTACCACCGAGATGGCCGCCGAGGCGAGGACCGGATTGACCGTGCCGATGCCGATGCCGGCCACGATGAATCCGGGCAGTAGGACGGTCCAACCGGAGTCGGCCTTGGTCGTGGCCATCAGGGCACATCCGACGGCGATGAGGAACAGACCGGACCCGAGCAGGAAGCGCGAGTGGATCCGTACGGTGAGCTTGCCGGCGATGGGGGCCACGATGAAGGCCAGGACCGTGAGCGGGAGGAAGCGGACCCCGGCGGCAAGAGGTGCATACCCCAGGTCGTCCTGGATGTACAGCGTCAGGTACAAGAACAGGGCGAAGATCGATGCCGACAGGGTGAACGCCGAAAGGGATACGCCGCACATGGCCGGCCGTTTGAAGAGGGTCAGGTCCAGCATGGGGTCCTTGCCCCGCCACTCGGCCACCAGGAACACCGCCAGGAGGACCACCGCCCCCACCAGCATGCTCACGATGAGGGTGCTCGACCACCCGTCATCGTTCCCCCTGATGAGGGCGAACACCAAGAGGAACAGGGCGCTGGAGAACGAGACGAATCCGATCCAGTCGATGCGTCGATGGTTGGGGTCCTTCGACTCCTGGATCTTGATCAGGGTGACGGCGATGGCCAGTATCCCGATGGGCACGTTGACAAAGAAGATCCACCGCCATCCGATCCCGCTGGTGATGGCTCCGCCGACCAGGGGCCCCACGGCCACCGCCCCGCCCAGTACGGCGCCGTAGATGCCGAATGCCGTGCCCCGCTCCCTGCCGGTGAAGGCGGCGGCGATGAGGGCCAGGGAGGTGGCGAACATGATGGCCCCACCGACGCCCTGGGCCGCCCGGGACAGGTTGAGCATCAGCGACGTGGTGGACAGCCCGCAGACCAGCGAGGCCACCGAGAACACGCCCAGACCGACGGCGAAGACCTCACGTCGGCCGAACATGTCCCCGACCACTCCGGCGGTGAGCAGGAAGGCGGCCAGGGTCAGGGAGTAGGCATCGACCACCCACTGGATGTCGCTGAAGGTGGAGTGGAGGGACTGTTGGATGTCGGGCAGGGCCACGTTGACCACCGTGATGTCGAGCAGGAGCATGAACGTGGCCACGCACACGGCGATCAGGGTCCACCATTTGCGGTCGAGTGCCGGCATGGGAGGTGCCTCCAGTCGGGGGGGTCGGTCTCCGGGCCCCGGTCGTTTCTCGGACCCGGGTTACGATTCGATACGTCGTGTATTGAATCAGAACCAGCGAACCAGAGCAACATCTCGGCCGGTATCCGACGGGTGATCAGTCCGTGCAGGTCGTGCCCGACGCCGGCAGCGTCCCGGACACCAGGTAGGCGGCGCTGGCGGCGCGTACGCACGGGCTGTAGAAGGACGCCACGTGGCTGGCGCCTCTCCAGGTGAGGAGGACGGCTCCGGTGAGCTCGCCGGCCAGGGCCACGGCCCAGGCGTAGGGGGTCACCGGGTCCCCCGTGGTGCCGACCACCAGCACGGGTGGGGCGCCCGGGTCCGATGCCGCGGCCGGGGAGCGCGTCGGGAGCGCCGGCCAGGTGGCGCACCCGAGGAGCCCCCACGCCAGGAGCGGGCCGAAGACCGGCGCCGACTGCCCGATGGAGGAGGCGAGGGTCACGTAGCTCGCCGGGTTCCGGTCCACCGGGTGGTCGAGACAGTCGATGGCCTGCTCGGCCTCGGCGGCATTGGGTGATCCACCCGTCTCGTACCGGTTGGTCATGGCCAGCGCCGGGGCGCCGTTGCCTCCCGCCGCAGCTTCGAGCGCGGCGGCCAACGTGGGCCACGAGGACTGTGACCCCAGACCGGCCAGCAGGGCGTCGTAGAGCTCGGCGGGTCCGGCGGTGCCCGCCCCGGCCGTGAGTGGTCGGGTCCGGGAGTCCTGGATGACCGCGAGCAGCGCCGTGGTCGGATCCCCGGCCGGCCGCCACGGGCAGCCGGCGTCGGCGGCGCACCAGGTGAAGAAGGATCCGAGAGCGGCTTCGAGGCTCACCGCCTGCTCGGTGGCGTATCCCGTCGTGGTGGAGGCCGGGTCGATGGCGCCGTCCAGCACCATGGCCCGTACGTGGGTGGGGAAGAGGTCGGCGTACGTGGCCCCGAGGAGGGTGCCGTACGAGTGCCCGATGTAGGTCAGCGCACCGTCGCCCAGGGCGGCGCGGATGCGGTCGAGGTCCCTGGCCACGTCGACCGTGCCCACGAACGGCAGGATGGTGCCGCTGTAGTGCTGGCACTGGGCGGCGAAGGCGCGGTCGTTGCTGAGCAGGGCCTGGCGGGCCGCCGGTGTCGTCGGGACCGGGTCGATGCCCGGCTGGGGCGGGCTCGACGACGAGCCTCCGGTGCTCCCCCCGCTGCACGTCACCGGGCTGCTCCGGTCCACGCCCCGGGGATCGAACGACACGATGTCGAACCGGTCCAGCACCTCGGGGGCCAGGGCCGACAACTCGTTGGGCAGGTCGTTGATGCCCGAGCCACCGGGCCCGCCCGGGTTGATCACGAGGGAGCCGATCCGCTCGGACGGGATCTCGGCCGGGTGGCGGGCCACGGCGATCTGGATGGTGGGTCCGCCCGGGTGGTTGTAGTCGAGGGGGACGGTCACCGAGCCGCACTGCAACGATCCACACGCCGACCACACCACCGGCGCCACCGGAGTCGTGGTCGAGGTCGTCGACGGGGCGGGGGACAGGTGCACGGCTGGATTGGGCGTGGTCCCAGTCGACGAGGCGGACCGGCCGGCGCCACCGCACGCCGCCAAGAGCAGGACCGTGGCCATGAGCGCCCCCGCGGTCCGCACGACAGGGGATGGGCCAGGACGGACTGAAGTGGGGAGGAGCGGACTCCTGGGTGTCACCGCAGCAGTCTGGCATCCGGTGCGGCCGCGGCGGCCTCGCCGACTGGCCCGAAGGCGAGCGCTGCGGGGCTACTGCAGGGAGGCCGGGTCCACGCCGATGCTTCCCGCCTCGCTGCTGGCATAGGCGGCCAGGGCGAAGCGCAGGACGGACACCGCCTCTTCGGCACTCCACATCATCGGGCCCTCTCCGGTGCGGAGCCAGCGCAGCCAGTGACGGCCCGAGTCCCGGAAGCTGCTGGCCCAGTCGTCGTCGAGGGCGTGGAAGGAACGCATCTCCCCGTCGGCGTAGACCTCGAGACTCGGCTCTTGGATGCCCCGTCCGGTGCACCGGTTGACCCGGGCGTAGCCCTTACGACCGGTGACCTCCCATCGCTCGTCGTTGGTGTAGTAGTCCGACCGCAGGTACATGTCGGGCGCCAGGGTGATGTCCCATACGCCCCGCACCCCGTTCTCGTGCTCCCAGATGAGCGTGGCCGGGGCATCGATCTCCAGACCCTCCATGACCTCGGTCCCCCCCAGCCAGGCCCGCACCTCGCGGATGGGCCCGAACAGCCATAGGGCGGTGGCCAGCTTGTGCCAGCCATCGTCGAACACCAGGATGCCGCGGCCCACCTTCATCTGCTTGAACTGCCACTCGTAGCTGCTGCCCGGGACGTCCCACCCGCCGAGACCGCTGGCCACCATCTTCATGTGGTAGCCGCTCACCGGTCCGATGGCTCCGGACTCCACCGTCTCTTTGAGCCGGACCAGCGGCTCATAGAAGATGTAGTTCTCCATCACCCGGAACTGTCGGTCATGGGCCTTGGCCGCATCCAGCATCCGGGCCGCGTCGGCCAGGTCGTTGCACATGGGCTTCTGCAGGTTGACGTGCCATCCGTGGGAGAACAGCTCGATGACCCCGTCGACGTGCAGCGGGATGGGCAGCAACGCCTCGACCGTGTCGACGTCGAGGCCGCTGGCGGCCAGGTCGGCCACGGTGGCGAAGGTCTGTGCCTCGGGCCAGTCGGCCTGGCGTTCGGCCCGGCGCTCCTCGCTCGGGTCGACCAGGGCCACGACCTCGACATCGGGATTGTCCACATAGGCCCGCATGTTGAGGTCGTAGATGCGTCCGAGGCCCACGAAGGCGGCCCGGACCGGCCGGTCATAGGGAACAAAGGTCATGCGGGAGCGTCTCCTCCACTCGTTCGGCACCAGTCGTCGGCCGACCCAATGGATCTCTCCGTGGTTCCGGGGCGGTCGACCGAACACTACGTTATGAAGCCACTGGGGAGGTCATTCTCCCTGGCCGGGGCGGTGTGGCGTCGTGACGGCCGAGCGGACGGGATGGTGCGGACCGGAGATCTACACTCGGCCATGCTCACCGGATTCGCCCACGCCGCCGTCTGTGTCCCCGACGTCGAGGAGGCCACCCGCTGGTATGCAGCGACCCTCGGGCTCCGGGTGCTCTCGCCTCCCTACGTCATGTCCGGTGCCGCCATCGAGGAGGACATGGGGGAGCTCCTGCCCAGCCCGGTGGTGGTGAAGGCGGCCATTCTGGGGCTGGCGGACGATGATCACGTCCTCGAGCTCATCGAGTATCCGACCGTCGGCCTACCGTCGGCACCCGGGGGCCGTCCGGACATCGCGCGACCCGGGCTCACCCACGTGGGACTGGTGTGCCGGGACATCGAGAGCACCCGCCGCCAGCTCGAGCAGCGCGGGGTCACGTTCCTGACCAGCGGGATCGCCGATGTGGCCGACCTGCGGACCACATGGTTGGCCGACCCTTGGGGGACGGTCTTCATCCTGGTCGAGAAGCGCCATGACGAGCGTCCGTACTGGCACCAGTACGCCCCCTGAGGTGGTCACGCCATGGGATGTGGCGTGGTCCGGCCCAGGCCTTCGGTCCCGTGCCGCGCCGGAGGGACGTAGTGTCCGTCCATGGCCCCTGACTCCGATGCCCAGCGGGAGCGCCACGAGCTCTGCGAGCTCTTCGTGGAACTCGGGCCGGAGGCGCCCACCCTGTGTGAGGGATGGACCACCCTCGATCTGGCCGCGCACCTGGTGGTCCGGGAGCGCCGGCCCGACAGCGGGCCGGGACTCGTGTGGCCCCCCCTGGCCGGCTACACCGACCGGGTCCGGCTGGCGGCACGTGATCGGATGACGTGGCCGGAACTGATCGATGCGGTTCGCCGGGGCCCACCGGCGCTGCTGCGCCCGTTCGATCCCGCCATGAACACCGTGGAGTACTTCATCCACGTGGAGGACGTCCGCCGGGCGCAGCCCGGATGGGAGCCGCGCCCGATCCCGCCGTCGTTGGCCGACGCCCTGTGGAAGCGGGTCGGTGCTGGAGGCATGGCCAAGAGGGTCGACGCCACCATCGAGCTCACCGCCCCGGGCCGACCCTCCAAGGTGGCGGGAAGCGGTCCGGAGGTGACCATCGACGGCGACCCCGGTGAGCACACGATGTTCGGGGCCGGCCGCCAGGGCGCCACGCGGGTGGAGCTGAGCGGCGACGCCCACCTGATCGAACAGCTCCGCTCCGCCTCACTCGGCATCTAGTCCTCACTACCCCGGGGCGCCGGAACTACCCCGGGCACGGGACGGCGGCCGGTGGTAGCGGTCAGCCGGGGATGGGACGGTTCGCCGGTGCCACCAACTCGATGGCGGTGCCGTCGGGGTCGTGCAATGACAGCGACGGGCGCCCGTCCTCCAACTCGATGCCCTGGTGGTCGATCCCGACGGCTGTGAGATGGTCGGCCCAGGCCGTCAGCGTCGGCCCGTCGGCCACGGCGAAGGCCAGATGGTCGAGCGGCCCCGGCCCGTCCGACGCCAGGCCGGTGGTGAGCACGATGACCACCCTGCTCGGGCGGTGGCGAAGGGCGACGTAGCCCGCCGAGAGGTCCTCGACGAACTCGTCGAGGCCCAGGGCGGTGCGGTACCAGGCGGCCGAGACCTCGACATCGGAGACCAGCAGCTGGACGTGGGACAGCCCGGTGAAGGGAGCGGGCCCGATGTCAGGACCGGCGTCGGCGTAGCTCATGCCGACGTCTCCCCGGGGGGCGGACCAACGCCCGTCACCGAGTCCGCCTCAGAGCTGGTCGACGTAGGTATCGGTGCCGACCACGGTGCGGAAGAACGGGGCGGCCAGCAGCAGGTCGGCCAGCCCGGCGGACTCGACACCGTCGGTGTAGGCCCGCACCCGGTCGAGCGAGGCCTCGGTGTCACCTCCCACGAACAGCAGTTGGACCAGGCGGTCGGTGCCACCCGCCGGCGAGCCCAGGTCCATGGGCACGTCCCGGGGGCCCTCGTCGGGTACGGAGGGGACCCAGGACGCCGCCATCTCGATGTCCGAGCCCTCGAGCATCGGGCCCAGGTGGTCGGCGGCCAAGCGGCGCTGAAGCTCCTGTGCTGTGCCTGATCGGGCATCCCACCACAAGATGACGAGCCCGTCGTAGTGGTGGTCGAGGGCCAGTTCGACGGGGACGGGGTCCTCATCGCGGTACACCGTGGCCAACTGGTTGAACAGGGCCGTGTGGACGTGGGTCCGCTCGGGGAAGCCGCGTCCGCCGGCGTAGAGCTCACGGACCTGGGGCACGGCCCACTCCTCGAAGTGGTCGTCATGGTGCCCCTGCTCCACCCAGTAGATGGCGACGTAGCTGCCGGCGTCCACCGGTCGGGCGATGGTGCTCTCGGCCGGCCAGCGCCGGTCTTTCAGGGAGCGGGGGGCCACCCACCGGCTCCCGGCGAAGAGCCAGGGACCGACCAGGCACCCGGCGTAGTAGTGGTCGCGCTCGTACCAGCGGTTATAGGCCCGCTCGTACCCTTTGGCCGGGTCGACCAGCGTCAGCAGCATGCTGCCCACCTTGACCGGATAGTCCTCGACTCCACCGACGTCCAACGGATAGTTCACGACGACCTCCCCCCAGGCGGCTGGTCCCGCCTGATCCAATCCTGCTGACCGGTCGATGGTAGTGCCGACCGGGGCGGCATCCGTCGTCCGGCATACCCGTGGTGCTTTACTCCACCTCGGAATGCCTCCAGCTCCGTTGTTCCGCCCTCGGACCGACCGACCGGCCCCACGGTGGCGCCGGTGAGCGTTGACGCCACCGACGCCGATGGGGTCGGGCCCGGGGTACCCGGAGCACTGGCGTCCACCTGGCGGGTGCTGATCGGTCGACCGCTCAAGTCGAGCGAGGCACGGCACGGTGAGATCACCCCGTTGGAGGGCCTGCCCGCCCTCTCCCTCGACGCCCTCACCTCGGTGGCCTATGGACCCGAGGCCATCGTT
Source organism: uncultured Acidimicrobiaceae bacterium (assembly GCA_963737625.1). Lineage (GTDB taxonomy): Bacteria > Actinomycetota > Acidimicrobiia > Acidimicrobiales > RAAP-2 > Bog-756. Next base: position 110,695 of record CAVTTK010000003.1, on the reverse strand, counting down.
CTGGTCCTCGGCACCGCCGGCGTGGCCGCCCTCCACCTGGTCCTGCCCATCACCATCGCCATCGTCGTCCTTCTCGCCCTCCTCGTCACGTCCTACCGGCAGGTCATCGACGGCTACCCCCACGGTGGAGGTGCCTACGCCGTGTCCCGCGCCAACCTCGGCGTAGGGGCGTCCCAGGTGGCGGCGGCATCGCTCGTGGTGGACTACACCCTCACCGTGGCGGTCTCCATCGCCGCGGGCATCGCCGCCCTGACCTCGGCCTTCCCGGCGCTGACCGGCGCCACGGTCCCCCTGTGCCTGGCCGAGTTGGCCGTGCTCACCGTCCTCAACCTGCGAGGCCTCGGTGAGACGGCCCGGGCCTTCCTCCTCCCCACATTCCTGTTCATCGTGGGCCTGCTGGCCGTCATCGCCATCGGGATCGTCCACCCGCTGGACCCCAACCTGGCCCAGTCCGGGACCTCGCAGACGGCCACGGTCAACCTGGCCCCCATCGGGGTGCTGCTGATCCTGAAGGCCTTCTCGGCCGGGTGCAGCGCCCTCACCGGTGTGGAGGCCATCGCCAACGGGGTGCCGCTGTTCCGGCCGCCCCGCCAGGCCCGGGCCAAGCAGACCGAGCTCCTCTTGGGCGTGCTGCTCGGCGTGATGCTGATCGGACTGGCCGTCCTGGTCCGCAAGTTCCACGTCGGGCCCCGGACCGGCCAGACGGTCCTGAGCCAGGTCATGGCGTACTCGGTGGGCCGGGGCTGGCTCTACTACGTCGTCTCCCTCTCCATCACCGTCGTGCTGGGCCTGGCCGCCAACACCTCATTCGGAGGGCTTCCGGTGCTGGCCAGCCTGCTGTCCCGTGACCACTACCTTCCGCACGCCTTCGCCCTGCGGGGGGACCGTCTGGTGTTCAGCAAAGGGATTTGGGCCCTCGCCGCCGCCGCCGCCCTGCTGCTGGTCATCGTCCGGGGCAACACCAACACCCTCATCCCGCTCTTCGCCATCGGCGTGTTCATCGGGTTCACCCTGGCCCAGACGGGGATGGTGCTGCACTGGCGGCGGGACCGACCGCCCCACTGGCGACGGAAGGCGGCCGTCAACGCGGTCGGCGCCTTCGTCACGGCGGTGGCCACCCTGGTCTTCCTCGTCACCAAGTTCGTGGAGGGCGCCTGGGTCGTCGTCATCATCGTCCCCCTCCTCATCGTGATGTTCCACCGCATCCGGGCGTACTACGCCCGCCTCGGCGAGGTTCTGGGTATCGGGTCGATACCCCCGCCACCGCGCACCGGCCGCGTGCTGGTCATCGTCCCGGTCAACGGGGTCACCCGTCTGACGTCGTTCGTGATCTCCGAGGCCCTGTCGGTGGGGGATGACGTCATCGCCCTGGCCGTGACCTTCTCCGACGAGGCGGAGCGGGAGGCCGAGCTGGAGCGAGCGTGGAGTGCGTGGGACAGCGGGGTCCGACTTGTCACCTTGCGGTCCCAGTACCACTCGGTGGCCCGGCCCATCCTCCGGTTCATCAACGCCTTCGAGCACCGCGAGCACGACTACGACCACATCATCGTCTTGATCCCGGTGATCCAGCCGGACAAGTGGTACCAGCGCGTCTTCCACAACCAACTGGACCTGGTGTTGTCCTCGGCCCTGCGGGACCGCCCCGAACTGGCGGTGACCCGGTTACCCGTGACCATGAAGCAGCTCCGGGGTGGGCCGCGCCCCACCGCCACCCCGACCTCCGCCGCGCCCGCGACCTCCTCGGAGATCCCCGCCACGTCGGGCACCTCGGAGCACGAGCCGACTGATCCGCCAGGGCCCTCGTCCCCGGCGTGACCGCCGGGGCCCGGGCGACCGCCGGCCCAGCGTCGCTCAGGATGCTCGGGTCAACTCCTCGGTGATGTCGTGGAGCAGTGGACGACCGGCCAGATAGCGGTCGAGGTTGTCGGCGAACAGGTCGGCCTGGCGTTGCAGCCGGCCCACGCCCCCGGCCGAGTTGTGGGGAGTGATCCGCACCGAGGGGTGGGTCCACAGAGGATGGTCGTCGGGCAGGGGCTCGGTGCGAAAGACATCGAGCACGGCGGCGGCCGGCACTCCCCGGTCCAGGGCCGCCATCAGGGCGTCCTCGTCGACGAGCGAGCCCCGAGCCACGTTGACCAGGACCGAGCCGTCCTTCATCCGGGCCAGAAAGCTCGCATCCACCAGGTCGTCGGTCTCCGGTGAGGCCGGGGCGGCGAGGACGACCACGTCGGCCAGGCCGATCACCCCGGGAAGCCCGTCGGGCATCACCGTCCGGTCGGTCGGGTCGTCGGGTTGCGGTCGTCGGCGGCACCCGATCACCCGGGCCCCGAAGGCCCGGGCCCGCACGGCCACCTCGGTGCCGATCCCGCCCAGGCCCACCACCAGCCAGGTGGTGCCGGCCACCTCCCGCCAGTCGTGGATGCGCCAGGACCGCTGGTCGGCCAGCCGGCGCCACTCGCCGGCCCCCTGGAACTCCTCGAGCACGGAGCGGATGACGAATTCGGCGATGGGCACACTGTTCACGTGGGCGTTGGTGATCCGGACGCCCATGGCGGCCAGCTGAGAGAAGACGGGGGCGTCGTAGCCGGCTGCCGGGGAGGCGAACCATCGGAGCGAGCCCAGGCGGGTCAAGGACGAGAAGAACGCACCGATGGGTGCGCCTTCGCGGAACAGGTCGGAGGTTCCCCAGGCCACCTCGGGTCGGGCCTCGTCCCACCCGACGGCGTCGCCGTCCTCGTCCCGGAGGGTGCCGTCACCTTGCAGGGTCAGCCACTCGAGCCCGGGCCGGACGAGCTGGGCGCCGAAGCTCTCGTGGGCCACCGAGGTGAGGAGGATGAGCACCGGTCAGGGATTCGGCGGGTGGAGACCGTCCAGCATGGACCGCCCGGTCAGCTCGAACATGGTCTCGTCGTCGGACTGGCGCCACAGGTCCACGAGCCCGAGGGATAGCGGATCGCAGCCGTAACGCATGGGCCCGTCGTCCTCCATGATGGCGTCCACGATGAGGGCGGCAGCGCTGGCCGGAGTGGCCACCATGGGATCGGCGTTCTCCACCCGGAGGCGGGCGGCCAGCTCGGCCATGGGGCGGTAGCGGTCGAATCGGGCCGCTGCCGCCTCCCCCTTACTCAGCTGGAACATGTCCGTGTCCACAGGGCCCGGAAGGATCTCGACCACCCGGATGCCCGAGGGCGCCACCTCCACCCGCAGGGAGTCCCCAAAGGCCGAGACCGCGGCCTTCGAGGCGCGGTAGGCGGAGTAGAAGGGAACGCTGGCGAAGATCGACGACGAGGAGATGTTGCACACCACGGCGGGCTGGTTGGCCCGGAGGACCGGGATGGCGGCGATGGTGGTGGCGACGAGGCCGAACACGTTGGTCTCGAACACGTGCCGCCAGTCGTGCAGGTCGCTGTGCTCGACGGGCAGATAGTCGGAGTCCACGCCGGCGTTGTTGACCAGGACCTGGAGGTCGTCCGGCAGGGGCATGACGTCGTCGTCGGTGACGTCCATGCGGGCCACGGTGAGCACTCCGCCGGTGGCGGTGGCCAGATCGGCCCCGTCCTCGGGATGTCGCATGGTGGCCAGCGTGGTGAAGCCCCGATCGGCCAGCTCGACGGCCACAGCCCGGCCGATGCCCCGGCTGGCCCCCGTGACCAGCGCACTTCCGGTGATATCCACAGACGCCACTCCTTCCCTGTCGGTCCGGCTGCTCCCCGGCGGACCAGGGCTCCTGCCCGGGCCGCTTCGGGTACCCGTCGCCTGCCCGGTGACACGCTGACGGGGAGGTCAGTCTGTCAAAGAACCGGAGAGCCGGTCGCCGGGTGGACCGACGGGCGTCCCTTCCCGAATCCCGCCCTACGCTGGCCGCATGGGGTGGACTCGAGGCGGTGCACCCAGGGGTCGACCCTGGCGTCGGCACCTGGCCGGCCTGATGGCGGCGGCGGCCCTGGCGGCGATGACGTCCGCAGTGGCGTATGCCTCGCCGGCGGTGCGTGGGTCGGCTGCCTATCGGGCGTTCTCCCCGCCGCAGCTGGTGGCCGTGGACGGGTACACCGGATCGGCCATGGAACCGTTCGTCAGCCCGGATGGCCGGTACCTGCTGTTCAACACCTCCAATGTGGCCCCGTCGGTTCCCGCCCTGCAGTTCGCCGTCCGCACGGGGGCGCAGTCCTTCACCTACCGCGGACCGGTGCGCGGGGCCAACCAGTCGGGATTCCTGTCCGGAACGCCGACCATGGACGGGAACGGAACCCTGTACTTCGTGTCCAACCGCGATTACACCGCCCATTTGGCCACCATCTACGCCGGCCGGTTCAACGCCGGAACGCTGACCGGACTGCACCCGGTTCCCGGTGTCACCGCCGGAGCCCCGGGGCTGGTCGACTTCGACGTGGACGTGAGCCCCGACGGGAACACGCTCTATGTCAGTGTGGGCCAGTTTGGATCGGGCTCGGGCCCGAGCCAGGCGGACCTGGTCGTCTACCAACGGTCAGGCGGCGGCTTCGCCGTGGACCCCCGCAGCACCGCGCTGCTCCGGTCGGTCGACCGGGCCGGTCTGCTCACCTACGCCGCGGCGGTCAGTGCCGACGGACTGGAGCTCTTCTTCACCCGGGCCGACCCCGCCGGCGGGACCCCCCAGATCTACCGGGCCGCCCGCACCTCGGTCACCCGACCCTTCCGCGATGTCCAGAGGGTGGGGGCCATCACCGGATTCGCCGAGGCTCCCGCACTCAGTGCCGACGGGAACACGCTGTATTTCCACCAGCGGGTGGGCGATCGATTCGTCATCGAGAGCGTCACCCGTCCCTGACCCGCCTGGTGGAGCCCCGGAAGCCGGTCCTGGTCCCCCCGGTCCGGTCAGTGCGCGGCGACGTGGCGGACGGCGTCGGCGATGGAGGCGGCCGAGGGCAGTACGGCCGCCTCGAGCACCGGGGCCGAGCCAATGGGGGCGAACCGGGCTCCGACCCGCGCCACCGGGGCGTCGAGTTCACCGAACAACTCCTCGTTGATCACGCCGGCCACTTCGGCACCGAAGCCGCCGAACCGGGTGGCGTGGTGGGCCACGACGACCCGACGGGTCCGGGCCACCGATGCCAGCACGGCGGCGGCGTCGAAGGGGACCAGGCTGCGGAGGTCCACCACCTCGACGTCGATTCCCTCGCCGGCCAACTCCTCGGCCGCGGCCAGGGCGTCCCGCACGGTCCGCCCATAGGTCACGATCGTGGCGTCCCGGCCGGCACGCTTCACGTCCGCCGACCCGAGGGGGACCCGGTGGTCACCGTCGGGAACCGGACCGGTGGTCCCGTACAGGGCCACGTTCTCGATCACCACGCACGGGTCGTCATCGAAGATGCAGGTGGACAGCAGACCCTGGGCGTCGGCCGGTGTGCTGGGCACCACCACCTTCAGGCCCGGCACGTGCACCAACCACGCCTCCAGGGTCTGGGAGTGGGTGGCCCCCGAGCCGATGCCTCCGAAGACCGCAGTGCGCACGGTGAGGGGAACGCTCACGGTCCCGCCCGACATGAAGCGGGCTTTGGCCGCGTGGTTCACCAACTGGTCGAGGGCGATGCTGATGAAGTCCATGATCATGACCTCGGCCACCGGCCGGAGCCCGGCCATGGCCGCGCCGACCGCCGCCCCGACGATGGCCGCCTCGGAGATGGGTGTGTCGCGGACACGGTCGGTCCCGAACGCGGTGGAGAGTCCTCTGGACACCTGGGAGATGCCGCCGCCCGGGTCGGCCAGGTCCTCGCCGATGAGGAAGACAGCCGGATCGAGGTCCAGCGCCCCGGCCAGGGCCATGTTCAGGGCCTCGCGCATGGACCGGGTGGTGCAGCCGGCAGGGACGGAGATCTCGGAGTTGCTCATGTCGGCATGCCGGTGGCATCGGCGTAGACGTCCCTCTTCCACGAAGAGGCCCTGGGGGGTTCGGCAGCCAGGGCGGTGCTGAAGGCCTGCTCCACCTGGTCGGTGGCCCGTTGTTCGATGGCCCCCGCGGTGGGCTCATCCAGTACGCCGTCGTCGATCAGACGGTTCCGGTAGCGGCCGATGGGTTCTCCGGACCGGGCTGCCTCGAGCTCGTCGGCCGGGATGTAGCGCATGGGATCGCCGAAGTAGTGGCCATGGAGACGGAACGTCGTGCACTCCACCAACGTGGGACCGGCGCCGGAACGGGCATGGTCCACGGCCTCCCTGAGCGCGCCATGGGTGACGTCGGGGTCGTTGCCGTCCACGGTCACACCGGGGATGCCGTAGCCGGCGGCCCGGTCGGCTACATCGACCACCGGCTGAGCGTGGGCGGTGGCCGTCATCTCGGCATAGCGGTTGTTCTGGCACACGAGCACCACGGGCAGCTGCCACAGGGCGGCAAGATTGACGGCCTCGTGGAAGGAGCCCGTGCCGGTGGCCCCGTCGCCGAAGCTGGCCACCACCACGCGGTCGGACCCCGACATCCGGGCGGCCAGTCCGAAACCGACGGCGATGGGCAGTCCCGACCCGACGATGCCGGTGGACACCACCAGGCCCGAAGCTGGGTCGGCAATGTGCATGGAACCACCCTTGCCCCCGTTGAGCCCGGACACCCGGGTCAGGATCTCGGCCACCAGCGGGCCGAGGGGCACCCCCTTGGCCAACTGGTCGTGGAGTCCCCGATAGGTGGTGACCAGCTGGTCGTCGGTGCGCAGCACCGTGCCCAGCGCGGCGGCGATGGCCTCCTGGCCGGTGGCCGGCCAGTAGGTGCAGGCGAACTCGCCGCCGCTGAGCCCACGTCGCACACGGTCGTCGCAGGCCCGGATGGAGGTCATCAGTTCGAACATCCGCCGGCGAACATCGCCCGGGGGCACCCCGTACTCTTCCCCCGTCACGATTCCGTACCCGGGAAGCCGCCCGCCGTGGCGTATGCCGCGGCATGGGTCCCCGACCCGTGCCCCCACACCAGGGCCATGCCGATCGACGTGCCTCCGCCGTAGTAGGCGGGACCGGCCGGGCTGGCGATGACGTTCCCGGCCCCGTAGAGACCGGGGATGGATCGGTCGCCCACGTGGAGAACCCGGCCGTCCACGTCCACCCGGGGCCCGCCTTTGGTCCCCACCGAGCCCACATAGACCGGGAGCGCGTAGAAGGGGCCCTCCTCGATGGTACCCAGGTTGGGGTGCGGTGCTCCAGGGTCGCCGTGGAACCGGTCGTAGGCGCTCGACCCCCGTCCGAAGTCGCGGTCCTGTCCCGCGGCCACCATCCGGTTCCACCGCTCGACGGTCTCGGCCAGGCCCACCGGGTCGATGCCGGTCCGTTCGGCCAGGCCGGCGAGGCTGTCATGGACGGTCAGCCATCCGGGGTCGGGATCACCGGGCCGGCAGGTGGACACCGGGTAGCGCGACCGGTACTGCCGGTCGAACACCACCCAGCACGGCAGGTTGCGGGGGGTGTACTCGTTGACGTCGAACGAGAAGAAGGCCTTCCCGAGGTCGTTGTAGTTCCCCGCCTCGTTGACGAACCGCTGTCCGAACCGGTTGACCATGATGGAGTGGGGGGCCGTGCGCTCCACTCCGACGAAACGGGCCAGGGGCCGACCGTCATACTCCTCACCGGGCAGGCACGACGCGGGGTACCACCACGTCTCGTTCATGTTGCCCAGGTCGGCGCCCACGGCCATGGCCATGGCCAGGCCGTCGCCCCGGTTGGCGGGGGGGCTGTGTGGATGGGTGAGGGGCCCGGGCAGGAAGCGCTCCCGCAGCTGGGGGTTCCACTCGTACCCGCCCGAGGCCAGCACCACGGCGACGGCGGGAAGCTCGGTGCGGCGACCGTCCCGCTCCACCACCAGACCGACCACCCGCTCGTCGGCGCCCCGGCCGGACATGGTGATCTCGACGGCCCGCGTCTCCAGCAGGGGTTCGATGCCCGCAGCCAGGCAGGCCTCCAAGAGCGCGCCGATGAGGGCCTGGCCGCAGGCCACCTGACCGACCGCCACCCGGGCCTGCACGGCGGCGGCGTCGAACTTCTCGGGCGTGTACTGCGGGCGCCACTCCACGGTGGCCTCCTGCAGCGGGATGGGCAGGCCCAGCACCGGCGGCCGGCGCAACCGGGCGGCCCACGGACCGAGTCGCCCGGTGTCGAAGAGGGCTGGCTCCAACATCCGGCCGGAGGCCTTGGCCCCCTCCATCTCCGGGTGGTAGTCGGGCCAGGTCATCGGGCGCAGCTGGAGTGGGGTGGTGCGCTCGAGGTGGGCCAGGATCCCCGGTCCCCGGTCCACGTAGTGCTCGAGGAGCTCGCCCGGTGTCCGTCCCGCGGTCAGCCGCTCCATGTAGGCCAAGGCCTCGGAGCGGGAGTCCTCCGACCCGACCTCGGCCATGTGGTGGTTCTGCGGCATCCACACACCACCGCCGGACACGGCCGTGGTGCCGCCGACGGATTCGGTGGCCTCCACCACGGTGACCCGGGCACCGCCGGCTCCGGCGGCCAGCGCGGCGGACAGCGCGGCCGCCCCCGAACCCACCACGACTACCTCGGGTGAGGAACTGTCCGGACGAGCGGTCACAGGCTGTCCTTCACGTCACGGACGAGCCAGGTAGCGGTCGAGCTCGCGGTGCATGTTGGCGATCCCACCCTCGTAGATCCGGGACAGCCGGAGGGCATCGATGCTCCGGCTGTGGATGCCCCGCTGTTGTCGGCCGATGTTCGAGAAGTCCTGGAGGGGGATGCGGGGCCAGTGGTCGGCATCGTCGGGGGCGAAGGGGCCCTGCAGGACCGGCCGGCCCACGTCGTCCTCGGCCGCCGGAATGGAGATCGACCACACCTCGAACAGGCACCGTTCGGGGTCGTCGCCGTGGGGACGCGACCGGTAGACCAGCGCGTTGCCGTACTGCGGCAGGACGAAGTAGTTGGGAAAGACGTAGAACATCCCGCCCCAACGGGCCAGGGTGGTCGGCTCGGGGGCCGGCAGGGGGATGCCGGCCTCGTCGGCGTACCGGTAGAGGGCCTTGACCGCCTCGGCCCCGAAGGTGCTGCCCTCGGGCACGGGACGGTCCCGCAGGGCCTCGAAGATGCGCACCTCTCGCTCGGTGGTCATGGCCTCGAGGCCACTGCTCAACAGGTGGACGGACTCCAGAATGGCGTCGATCTCGCCCACCCCGACCTGGCTGCCCTTCTTGGCCTGGGCGTTGGGCCGCAGCTGGAAGCTCGAGTGCCCGTTCCGATGGACCGAGTATTCGAGGCTGTCGGGGTCGTACTGCTCAGGATGGCCGAGGGTGAGCTGGGGATGGGTTCCGGGGACGTGGTAGCCCTCCATGAAGGCCTCCTGGGCCAGCTTCCAGTTGGCCGGCAGGATGACCGACTTCCACCACACCACCCGCATGTCGGCGATCCCCAGAGGATCCAGCAGGGCGGCCATGGGGTCGAGCACCTCGAGCAGCGGCGGGGCGGCGGGGTCGAGGGTGAGCCAGACGCACCCGCCCCAGGTGGCCACCCGGACCTGGTGGAGGCAGAGCTCCTCGGGGGTCACGAGGTCCGGGTCAAAGGCGTGCTCCCCGTAGACCGAGGAGCTGGTTCCGTCGAGACGCCACCGCCAGCCGTGGAACGGGCAGATGATTTCGCCCCGGGGGAAGGAGCCGGACCCCTTGCCCAGCTCGGTGGCCCGGTGGCGGCAGGCGTTGAGGTAGCCGGCCACCGCGGGGGTGCGGTCGTCGTCGGTGGTGCGCACCACCAGTACCGATTGGTCGCCCACCACGTACTCCACGTAGTCGCCGGGGTCGGGCAGCTCTTCGAGGCGGCAGGCCATCTGCCAGGCTCGTGACCACAGATAGCGGTGCTCGAGATCGGCGAAGGTCCGGTCGAAGTACCGCTCGACCGGTATCCGGTCGGGTTCCGTCAGGGCGAAGGGGACGAGGCGGCCCTCCGAGGCCGACACCGCTGGCTCGGCCCCTGGTCGGAATCCGAGATCAGTCACGGCTCGCCCCGTCGGGTGGACCGAGCATCGTGATCTCCCGACGGCGGAACCGCCACCGGTCGCCGTGGCGGACGAGCTCGTCGAGGTAGCGGCCGGTGGCCACCGGGAAGAGGCCTTGGTCGGTCGGGCGAACGAACAGGTAGTCCGTGCGGGCGGCGGCGGTCTCGCCGACCACGTCGACCAGGATGTTGGCCGTGATGTGCTTGCCCCGGCCCTCGGGCGGCTGAACCTGCTCCATGTAGGTGCGAATGTCCCGGCGGCCCGTGGTGGTCCGGCCGGCGAAGAGCAGCAGGGCGTCCTCGGTGAACAGATCGATCCACCGGTCGAAGTCGCCGTCATCGAGGTACTGGCAGTAGCCGGCCAGCGTCCTGCGGACCTGATCTTCGTCGTCCCCCACGATCCTCCCCCACTCCGTCCGGCGTGTTCGACCACCGGGCCGGACGATCGGACGTTGGCCATGATAGGTCCGGCCTCGGCGTCGACGCTGGGCCGTCCCGGCCCCGCCCGGGTGCCCCTATTCCAGTCGGCCGATGATCTCGCCGACCGGGTACGTCCCGCCCTCGTCGCCGATCCGACGCAGTACCCCGGCTACGGGGGCGCCGATCTCGCTCTCGACCTTGTCCGTCTCCAACAGGTAGATGGGCTGGTCCTGGGCGACCTCGTTGCCGTCGTCGACCAACCACCGGGCCAGGGTGGCCTCGGTCATCTCCATGCCCAATTTGGGGATGCGGATCTCGATCGTCGTCGCCCTTCGGACCGTGGTGCTCGCCTGTGGCACTCTACCCAGCCGGGCCCCAGCCGGGCCCCAGCCGGGCCGCCGGGCCGCGGCCCGCCCGGGCCCGGCCCGCCCGGGCCCGGCGGCTGTGGGCCCCCGGGGTCCCCCCCGACGGTCTTTGCTAGCTTGCCATCCGGCGCGGGGACCTTCGATCCGTGCGGACAGGAGTTGGCCATGGAGACCCGAGCGCTGGACACGGTGATCTACCAGAAGGACGGGCCCGTGGCCTGGATCACCCTCGACTTCGCCGAGAAGGCCAACATCCAGACGTCGGACCTGGTGTTCGACGTGGACGCCTGCCTCGACGACGCCGACCGCGACTACGACATCAAGGTGCTGGTCATGAAGGCCAACGGGCCCGGGTTCAGTGCCGGACACGTGGTGGCCGGCACACCCGGAACCGAGATGCGGGAGATCGACGCCAGTACCGCCGCTCTGGGCAGCGTGTGGAAGGGCCAGTGGGACATCTACGGCACACCGGTGCTCAAGCTGTGGGACTTCCCCAAGATCACCATCGCCCAGGTCCACGGGTACTGCCTCGGGGGCGGCACGGCGTGGGGGTTGCTCACCGACATGACGGTGGCCTCTGAGGACGCCTACTTCCAGTTCCCCGTCCTCCAGGGCATGGCCATGCCCAACATGGAGACGGGTATCGAGCCGTGGATCTTCATGAACTGGAAGCGGGCCACGGAGTACATGCTCACCGGCCAAGAGATCGGGGCGGCCGAGGCCCGGGAGATCGGCCTGATCAACCGGGTGGTACCGCGGGAGCGGCTCGACGACGAGGTCAACGAGCTGGCCTTCCACGTGGCCCAGGCCCCCCTCACCACCCTGATGGCGGCCAAGGCCAACATCCACCGGGCGTGGGACCACATGGGTTTCCGTACCCACCTGCAGGCGTCCAACGACCTGCTGACCATGGCCACCACGGCCAGGGACGTGCAGGAGTACATCAAGGGCGTCTACTCCGAGGGTCTCCGTCCGAGGGACGCCGCTCGACGAAACGCCGAACGGGCCAAAGGTCTGGCCGCCGAGTCGAAGGCCCGGTTCGAGGCCGCCGACTGAGCAGGTCCCCTGGCCCGCGGTAAGGCCGCGTCGGACAGCGGTCAGTGGATGCGGGATGGGAGCGAGAGCCGCTCCCGGATGGAGTCCTGCACCTGGTCCACGGGCAGGGTGGCGTCGACGGTGGCCACGAACTCCTTGCGCTCGAAGATCTCGATGAGGGGCTTGGTCTCCTCGTGGTACTGAGCCAGTCGGATGGCCAGGGCTTCGGGATTGTCATCGGCCCGGGCCTCGAGCGTCCCCCCGCAGACGTCACAGGTGTCGGCCCGCTGCGGTCGGTGGGCCATCAGGTTGTAGTCCAGTCCGCACTGGGAGCAGACCCGGCGGGCCAGCACCCGGCGGGTCACCTCCTCATCGGGAAGGTAGAGGTTGATCACCCCGTCGATGTCGTAGGTCTCGAGGAAGAACTCCGCCTGGCGGGCGTTGCGGGGGAATCCGTCGATGATGAAGCCGAAGTTCCAGTCGTGCTCGGCCAGACGGTCGCGCACCACGGCCTCGACCAGGTCGTCGTCCACCAGATGGCCGGCGGCCATGATGCGTTTCACCTGGGCTCCGAGTTTGGTGTGGTGCTGCACGTTCCAGCGGAAGATGTCCCCCACGCTGACGTGCTCCAATTCGAGGTCTTCGGCCAGCAGCTTGGCCTGTGTGCCCTTGCCGCTGCCCTGGATGCCCATGATGATGAACTTGCGCACGGGCCGCTATGACCTCGCCGGCCCGGGCGCCGGAGTCGGCCGGTTCACCTGACGATGAAGCGCGTCGGTACCCACGACTGGCTGTCGATGGGTGGTCGCTCGTAGTTGCGCTGCTGACGGGCCGGCAGCGCCACCTCCTCGTGGGGCACGGCCTCGTAGGGCACCACATCGAGCAGGTGGCTGATGATGTTGAGGCGGGCAGCCTTCTTGTTGTCGGCGTCGACCACATACCACGGCGCCTCTTTGATGTCGGTGTAGGAGAACATCTCATCCTTGGCCTCGGCGTAGTCGACCCAGCGCGCCCGGGCCTCGAGGTCCATCGGACTCAGCTTCCACCGCTTGCCCGGGTTGTTGATCCGCTCGGTGAATCGGCGCTCCTGCTCCTCGTCGCTGAGCGAGAGCCAGTACTTGACCAGGATGATGCCGGAGCGAACCAGGGCCCGCTCGATCTGCGGGCAGGTCCGGAAGAACTCGGCGTGCTCCTCCTCGGTGCAGAAGTCCATGACCTTCTCCACACCGGCCCGGTTGTACCAGCTTCGGTCGAACAGGACGATCTCGCCGGCCGACGGGAGGTGGGCGATGTAGCGCTGGAAGTACCACTGCGACCGCTCGCGGTCGGTGGGCGTGCCGAGGGCCACCACTCGGCAGTAGCGGGCGTTCAGCCGCTCCATGATGCGCTTGATGGTGCCGCCCTTGCCGGCCGTGTCGCGACCCTCGAAGATGACCATGACCCGGAGGCCCTCGTGGACCACCCACTCCTGCATGCGGACGAGCTCGGTCTGGAGGCGGGCCAGCTCCTTCTCGTAGGCGGTCTTGCTCACCACCTTCGGAGTCAGGCCTGTCAGGACCTGGGGTCCCTGCCCATTGGGCGTGTGGGCATCCGATCCGTCGAGGTGCTTCGATTCGAACGTGCTCTTGGCCACTGCGTGGGGATGGTAGCGGCCGGCGCCCCGATCTAGGTTGCCGCCGCGTTAACAGTGCGGTGAATGGCGAGTCTCCGCCGACGCATCCGGTCCGGATCCGGGGAGTCGTCCCCCGGGGCCCGGGCACCTGACCTGGTGCCGTGCCATCATGGCGCCGGCCTTCCCGTCCCATGGAAGACCGGAGCCGCCCAACCTGGAGGTGCCACCGTGAGTGCTGGGTCCGACGCCGAAGCGAACAAGAAGCGCGCCCAGGAGTTCTGGGCCACGCTGTACGAGCGCGATTGGGAGGCCATCGGTCGGTTCTTCGGCCCCGACAGCGAGTACACCGATGTCCCCTCGCCCGAGGACGACGTGGCCCGCGGACCGGAGCTCATCGTGGCCCGGCTGCGACTGGGACTGGAGCCCATCGCCGGCTACGAGCACCATCTCCGGCTGGTGGTGGCCGAAGGCGATGCCGTCGTGACCGAGCATGCCGAGACCTGGCGCTGGCACACCGGCGAGGAGGTCACGCTCCCGTTCGTGTCGGTGTTCGAGTTCCGCTCCGGAACCATCGTGCGCTGGTGGGACTACTGGGACCTGCAGACGCTCATGAACGCCGCCCCCGCCTGGTGGATCGAGCACATCATGCAGGGCTACACCTGACCCGTTCCGACGGGAAGCTGCGGGCGCTCGGCGGGTGAAGGCCCGGGCCGACCGGCGTCAGCTCTCGAAGCCGTAGACGCCCGCGGCGTACTCGTCGACCTTCGCTTCAGGCAGCCGGAGGCGGATGGCGGTGAAGTAGACGACGAGGCTCCAGGCCGCCACCACCACCATGTCCCAATAGAAGGGGATGTTCATGCGGCCCCCCTGGAACTGGCCCAGGTACGAGATGAGCGTCAGCCCGGCCAGATAGGGCCACAGCCAGATGGCCGCGTTCCAGTCCAACGGTGACTGGATGGGGTTGGCGTGGGTGATTCTCGAGATGCCCATCAGGACATAGCCGAGGACGACCGCCACCATGAGCTTCCACACCACCTCCCATCCACTCCAGTAGATGATGAGGCTGGCGGCCACGAACGATGCCGGGGCCAGGACCGGGGCCCAGGGAAGGCGGTACGGCCGCTCGGCATCGGGCTTCTGGTGGCGCAATGCCCCGAGGGCCAGAGGTGCTCCGGCATACATGAGCACGGTGGCCGACGTGATGAAGCCGACCAGCTTCTGCCATCCCGGGAAGGGGAGGAACAGCAGCAGCCCCATGAGGAAGGTGAAGATGAGGCCGAACACCGGGACGTTCGACTTCTTGGTCGTCCGCTCGAAGATGGAGGGGACGTGCCCGTTCTTGCTCATGCCGAAGGTGATGCGGCTGGTGGTCGTGGTGTAGATGAGGCCCGAGCCGGTAGGGGCGATGATGGCGTCGGCGTACAGGATGTAGGCCAGCCAGGCCAGCCCCAGGCCCTTGGCCAGGCCGGCGAACGGTCCGAAGATCCCCTCGAAGTTGACGTTGGCCCATCCGTGGGCCAGGGCGTGCTCGGGCAGGGCCCCGATGAACACCACCTGCAACAGGACGTAGACGGTGGCGCCGATGAGCATGGAGAAGATCACCGCCCGGGGCATGTCCCGTTGGGGGTTCCTGCTCTCCCCACCCAGTTGCACCGCCTGCTCGAAGCCGACCAGGGCGAACACCGCCCCACCGTCGGACACCGCTCGGAGCACGCCGTGGAGCCCGAAGGGGGCGAAGCCGTGACTGGTGAAGTTGGCCGTGTTGAAGTGGGTGAAGAAGAGGACGAAGATCGTCATCACCGGGACGATGACCTTCCAGGTGGTGATGGCGCTGTTGGCCCGCACCAGATACCGGACCCCGAACAGGTTGGCCACCACGAAGAGGGCCATCATGACCGTGGCCACGGCGTAGCCCAGGCCGGTGAGGACGGGGACGCCTCCTGAGGTGGTGGTCAGGCCGTGCCAGTAGTTGCCGGTGTAGGTGATGGCCGCCTCCACTTCGATGGGCGCCGTACCCACGGCCTGCAACCACGAGAACCACCCGAACGAGGCTCCGGCCAGTCCGCCGAAGGCGTAGTACGGGAAGCGGGTGGTCCCGCCACTGACCGGGAACATCCCTCCCAGCTCGGCGTGGACCAGGGCCAGCAGGATCACGGCCACCGATCCGATGAGCCAGGCGATGATGGCCGCCGGCCCCCCGATGGTGGCGCACACCAGGGCCCCGAAGAGCCAGCCCGAGCCGATGATGGATCCCTCGGAGGTGAAGAGGAGGCCGAGGAAGCCGACGTCGCGGGTGAGACCGTCGTTCTGGGACCCGGTGGACCGGGAGACGGCCCCTGGGTCCGCCACCTGAACCATGGTCCACCCTTCGTGCGGTGGAGGCGGAGGCGTGCACCGCCGATCCACCGCGACGGCCGACGGTAGGGGGAAGATACCCGACCCCCTCGCGCCGCTCAAGCACCCGACCGGGCGTTCAGATCCGGCCGGTCACGCCATGGTGGCGACGATCTCCTCCACCATGGCCACGGTGGTATCCGGGTGGAGGAGGGCCAGGCGGCCTACCGGCTCGCCCTCCCAGATCGTCGGCACGACGAACCCGATCTGGTCCCTCAGGAGTTGGTCGGACCACTGCTCGTACTGGTCCCACCGCCACCCGTTGCGACGGAACAGCACCACCGACAGCTCGGGTCTCCGCACCAACTCCAGGTAGGGGGTCTGCTCGACCAGGTCGGCACACTGCTGGGTCACGGTCAGGACGGTCTCGATGGCGTCGCGGTAGGCGTTCGTGCCGTAGACGGCCAAGGAGAACCACAGAGGCAGACCCCGTGCCCGCCGGGTCAGGTGGTAGGCGTAGTCGCTGGGGTTCCAGTCGTCGCGCTCGTCGTTGTGCAGTACGTCGAGGTAGGAGGCGTCCTGGGTGTGGACCGCCTTGGCCAGGTGGGGTTGGCGGTAGATGAGGGCGGCACAGTCGAAGGGGGCGAAGAGCCACTTGTGGGGATCGACGACGAACGAGTCGACCATGTCCATGCCGTCGAACCGCTGACGGACCGAGGGGGCGAAGAGGGCCGCACACCCGTAGGCACCGTCCACGTGGAACCACAGGTTCCGCTCTCGGGCAATCCGGCCCACACCGGCCAGGTCGTCGACGATGCCGGCGTTGGTGGTGCCGCCGGTGGCCACCACGGCGATGACGTCGTCACCCCGGGGATCGGTGGCCAGGCTCGAGGACAGGCCGGTGCCGGTCATCCGGTGGTCGTCGCACGGGACCAGGAGGGCGTCAACCCCCAGCACCCCGAGTGCCTTGCCCACCGATGAGTGGGCTTCCTCGCTGATGGCCACCAGCGGTCGTTGCGGTGCCCGTTCCCCCATGCGGTGTGCCGCGGTATCGCGGGCCACCATGAGGGCGGACAGATTGCCCGCCGACCCGCCCGAGACGAAGCACCCGCCGGCTCCGTCGGGGAGGCCGGCCAGGTCGGCCAGTACCGAGAGGGCCTGGTTCTCGGCGGCCACCGCCCCGGCGGCCTCCATCCACGACGTGCCCTGCAGGGACGAGCAGGCCACCACCATGTCGAAGAGCAGTGAGGCCTTGGTCGGTGCGGCCGGAATGAACGACAAGAACCGGGGGCTGTCGCACGACACCACGGCGGTGGCCAGCTCGTTGTCGAAGACCTCCATGATCCGGTGGGGATCGGTCCCCGTCGGATTGATGAGGCCCTGGAGGCTGGCGTCCAACGACGCCGCCTGGGCCCCCCCGAAGTCCAGCGGGACCGGATCGAGGGCCAGGCGCCAACGGCAGTAGTCGAGGATCAGTGTGGTGAGCTTCTCGTCATGGACGAACATGGGATTGCGCATGGAGTCCTTTCTGCGTGATCACCATGTTCGCAGACCGGACCGGCCCTCTCTCGATCCATCGACCCGGGCCGGCCCGGTGGCCGGTACACGGCCGGGAGGGATTCCCGATGCCCGGGGAAGGCACCGTGTGGCCGGGGATCAGTTCAGGGTCGACCCTTCCGCCGTGCCGCCACCGGGCTCACCGAGTCGGTGGACACTGACGGCGTAGGTCCCCCCGTCTGCCCACTCCCCGCCTGACCAGGTGGCCCAGCGCCCGTCCAGCTCCAGGCCGACGCTGAGGCAGTGGTCGTCGTAGTGGGCCAGGTCGTAGCCCCGGTCCAGCTGGAAGCCGGCCACCAGGCGCCCTCCACCCCGGAGATGTCGGGCGCAGGTGGCCACCAGCGCCGCCTGGGTGCCGTCGGGTGTGAACAGCGGGACATTGCCCGCCATCACCACAAGTTCGAACTGTCGGTGGAGGTCGAGATCGGCGAGATCGGCGGCCACCCACTCCAGGGCCGGCGCCAACCGCCGCGCCGTCTCGATCATGGACCCGTCGACATCGACGCCCACGACCTCGACGCCCCGCCGGGCCAACTCGCGGGCTACCCGGCCCGTGCCGCAGCCAGCATCCAGGACGCTGGCCGGCTGCCAGCGCATGACGAATCCCACCTCACCATGCACGTCCACACCGGCATCGGCCAGATCGTCGAATCGCTTCTGGTACTTGTCCCCGTCCCAGCTCACCGGACGACCAGGCCGGTCATCGGACGGGCCAGAGGGTGGGTTGGGCCGGCTCGTCCGGGGTCAGCGGGTGGTAGCCGGGCAGCAGGGACATCGGGGTGTCGAGATACACCTTGGCCTCGGGTGGCTGGGCGAAGCGACCGTGGCTCCAGCGGATCTCGACATGCCCGGCGACCGCCCCCGTCCGGTCGTCGTCCCGTCCACGGTAGGTGGCCGACCAGTCCACCCGAGGCTGGCCAGCCACAGCCGGCGTGATCGTGAACTCCTGCAGTTCGAAGGCCGATCGCCAGTCCCAGGGACTGGCGATTCGGTACCGCGCCGGCAGGCCGGTGCGCCGGTCGTTGCCCAGGACGAAGTAGGGGGCACTCCCGATGCGCAACAACCGCCACAGCATGCCCTCGGGTCCGATACCGGACGAGGCCACCTGGTCCGACCATCGTCGAGCCGATGCCTCACTGACAGCGCGGCACAGTTCCGAGTAGGCGGACCGCGAGATGGCATCGGGGTAGGAGCGACCGACCAGCGCATGCCGGAGCGTCGCCAGCTGCTCACGGCTGCAGGCAGAGGGGGCCGGGGGAAAACCGACGAGTCCCGTGGCCGTCAAGCAGGAGCGGTACAGCTGGAGGAACTGATCGGGGGCGACCGTGTGGTACCAGTCGCTGCGGTCCCATGATCCCTGGGTGGCCAGCAGGCCCTCGAACAGCCGTGCCGGCGAGGCATTGGCCAGGATGTCGGACTCGTACTTGCAGCTGACCAGGTACACATGGTCGATGCGCAGGTCGATGGGTGCCACTTCGTCCCCGGGAGGTCGACGGCCCCCGGTCCATTCGATGGTGAGCGGCGTGCGGTGACGGAGTCCATCGGCCGCCTCGAGCAGGGCTCGGCCGTTGGCGAAGGCCATGG
This sequence comes from uncultured Acidimicrobiaceae bacterium, assembly GCA_963737625.1. GTDB lineage: Bacteria > Actinomycetota > Acidimicrobiia > Acidimicrobiales > RAAP-2 > Bog-756. The sequence continues at coordinate 91,849 of CAVTTK010000003.1, read as the reverse complement.
CCCATTCACCGGCGTACCGTCCTGTGCCGTGGACGTCGTCCAGGTGTTCCCACTCAGCCGCCCCCACCCGGAGTGCGGCCGGACGGGCGGCCAGGGCCGCGGCGGGGTCAGGGTAGGGGAGTGTGCCGAGCGCGGTGCCGAGCTCCGTGACGGTGGTCCGATCGTCCGGCACGAGGCGCTTCGTCGGTCGGGCCCGGGATCAGCCCGGAGTCCGACCGCCATCCCCGTGGGCCACGGAGCGCAGACGCTCTGCGCCCGCCGGGTCGAGCAGCTCGACGATGTCGAAGACCGGACCGTCACCGTCAGACCCCCGCATGGCCCGCAGCGCCTTACCTCCGGCGGTCCGCGGCCCAGGAAGGTCGGTGGTCAGGAGGATCAGGGGGCCGAGGTCGTCCCTCGGGCGGCCGTCGACCCGCGCCTGATGGAGCACCCCGGCCTTACCCAGTGCCTTCCACAGCACGTCGGGACGGCGGAGGCCGGGCCGGGTGGCCGAGAACGCACCGGAGATCTCGAACAGCCAGGTGGCTCCGGTGGAGTCCCGGGCCCGGAAGTCCACTCCCATGCCCAGATCCCCGTAGGCCACGCTGTCCTCGATGCTCACGAACCCTGCGGTGACGAGGGCCTGGTGGGCCAGGACCCGCGCCTTCTGCCCGACGGCGACGGACTGGGCCTCTGCATCGGCCTCGGCCTCGGCACGGCCACGGGAGGCGGCCGTCCGACCGGGGGGGACGGTCACCCGTTGGCGGCTGGGACCGCCGTACCCCGGTCGGCACCCGGCGGCCCGTTCTTCGGCCACGCGCCGTTCGGCCAGGGCCACGTAGCGGTCGTCGGTGTCGAACCCGGCGTAGGACCGCTCGGTCCGTACGGCGGCGACCGCGGTCGATCCCGATCCCATGAATGGGTCGAGGACCAGATCCCCCCGGTAGGTGAATAGCTCGATGAGCCGGCGGGGCAGCTCGACGGGGAATGGTGCCGGATGGCCGACTCGCGTGGCCGATTCCGTGGGTATGTCCCAGACGTCGATGGTGGCGTCGACGAACTCGTCCATGGTGATCGTCCCCTCGTGGGGAAGACCCTTCGCCGAGCGCTCGTCGGGGGTCAGGGCCCGGTCGAACCGGCCTTTGCTGGCCACCACGACCCTTTCCGTAACGTCTCGTAGTACGGGGTTGCCCGGCCTCTGGTAGGTACCCCAGGCGCATGAGCCACCGGCGGCGTGACTCTTCTGCCAGACGATTTCGCCGCGGAGGAGGTAGCCCAATCGTTCGAGCAGGTCGATGACATCCCGGGACAGCGATCGGTAGGGCTTGCGGCCCAGATTGGCCACGTTGACGGCGATACGCCCACCGGGTTCCAACTTCACGAAGCACTGGCTCAAGACGTCGAACAGCATGCCCAGGTAGGCTTCGTAGTCGGCCGGGACGGCTCCGACCCCCAGCGCGGCCTCGTACTCTTTGCCGGCGAAGTATGGGGGCGATGTGACCACCAGCGCCACCGAATTGTCGGCCACGTCCCCCCACCGGTCCATGTCCCGGGCGTCGCCTACCCAGATGGCGTCTCGAGCGGCGGGGGGTGCCACAGCGCTGTCGTCGGACACCCGCGGAGGGGTGAAGCGGGCATAGAAGGAGGAGGAGTCGTGGGCCTCACGTCGTCCGACGCCGAAGGCCGAGGTGGCGGTGGGACGCCGGCGGCCACGGCCCGAGAGGGGTTCGACCGTGCTCACGGCAGGTGACCGATGCCGGTCGGAGGTGAAGGGGACGCTACGGCCATCGAGGGCTGGTTCACGGAGGTGATCCTACGGACCGGGTGTGACTGGGAGCTCCTCGGGTCCCGCCGAGGCGTTTACCTGCCGGGACCGGGGACGCGCCGAAGAAGGGTCCCCTACGGGAGCGGCACCGTGCCATGGTCACGGAGGCTAGTGGTGGCCCGGGACCGCTCCGTGGATGGCCCGACGCCCCCTCATCCCGTTGCCAGGCGCTGGCTGATCGACTCCCCCACCAGTACGCACCGGGACTGCGAGATGCAGCTGACCGCGGTCAGCGCCTGGGGTGAGGCGACGGCGGCGGCCTTCCTCCACGGATGGCCCACCGGTCCGGTCAGGATGGACAGACCGGCCTCGGAGGCAAGAGCAACGGCGCTGCCCACCGCGACACAGGAATTGACGGCGGTGCAGGACACGCCCATCAGGGTGGCCGACGTCGGGCTGACCGGTTGGGAGGACCAGGATGCTCCGCCGTCGGTGGTGGTCAGGACGACGCCGTGCCCGGTGCGGGTACCGCTGATGGTGCTTGCCGTCGTGCCCACGGCCACACACCAGGCCCCGCCCAGGCCGGCTGGAGCTGTAGTCGTGGTGGTGGAAGCCGCCGGGGGGGCGTGGTGGTGGTGGAGCCAGGACCCGACGTGGTGGTCGATCCGGCCGCCGTACCAGAGGGCGTCGTGCCCGGAGGAGCGGTCGATGCCGATGCCGAGCCGGTCGAAGCAGTGGTCGAGGTGAAGGGGAGGCCCGTGCCTCCCGCTCCACCCCGGGAGCATGCGATTCCGTTGAGATAGCCCACGGCCCGGGGGGCCGCGGTGGCGGCCCAGGTGGAGCCACCGTCGGTGGTCAACGCCACCTCACCAGCGACGTGGTCCACGTCGATCACCTGATGGATCGTCACCCAGCAGTGCTGGCTGTCGGGACACGAGATGCCGGTTGCTCCGGTCAGGTTGGCGGGCAGGGTCCCTTGCTGCACCCACCCCGGATGTCCCGCCGAGGAGACCAGGGCGGCCGCCCCGCCCGCCGCCGCCCCGATGGCCAGGCACCGTCGACTGGCCTGACAGTCGACGGCCGTCACGTCCAGGATGCTCGCCGGCACCGAGGCCGCCGTCCATGTGGTGCCCCCGTCCCCAGTGGTGATGATGGCCCCCTGCCCGTCGGAGGTCTGGGTGACCTGGCCCACGGCGGTGCAGTGATGCTGATCACTGCACGAGATATCGGACAGGTAGCCCACCGTGGCCGGGATGGGCTGGATCGTCCACCGTGCGCCACCATCGGCCGTGGTGATGACCGCCGCTCCGTTCGGTGCACCAGCCGTGCCCACGGTCGAACCGACCGCCCAGCAGCGCCGGGGGTTCACGCAGTCCACCGCGGCAAGCGAGTTGACCGGAGACGGGAGCGTGACGGAGTTGAGTGTCCCGACCCACGGCGACCCCGGGGCGATGGTCGATGGTGCACTCGAACCGGCGTTGGGGCTGCCGCTGGAGCACGAGGACATCACCAGCGCCGCCAGGGCCACCGACACCGAGGCCGCAACTCGGGCCGGGCCACCCCGGCCGGGTCGGCGGGCCCGATCGGCGCGATGCCGACACGTCGGAGATGTCGGCCGGCGGGATCGCCGCGTGGGCTCCGCGGGAGGGGTAGGTGGTGCCAGATCACTCACATTGAACCCCGGTCGATTCCCTGGTGGAGGCGGCCAGCCGGCCCCACGGTGGTGGATTTGTCCGATTGCGCCAGAGATCTTGCCACGTGGTCAACCGTGGGCAGGGTGATGACGGCCGGCAGGGACGGCCGAGGTCTACCGTACGTCGGTGGCAATGGTCCTGGTGGCGCCGGTATCGTCCGAGCGCCGAACCCTCCTGTTCACCCCCCGATGAACCTGGTCGATCTGGTGGTCCTAGTCGTGGTGGCGCTGGCTGCCGTCCAGGGGCTCCGGCTCGGCGCCATCGTCCAGATCCTGTCGTTCGGAGGGTTGCTCGTCGGCCTGTACTTCGGGGCGCAGCTGGCCTCGATCGTGGTCTCCCATGGGCATACGCAGTCGACGCGGACCGTGCTGGCCCTGGCGACGCTCCTGGGGGTTGCCGTCCTGTGTGGGGTGGCCGGCCGCATCGTGGGCAACCTGGCCTTCCGGCGGGTCCATCGGGGAGCTCTCGGCACGGTCGACTCGGTCCTGGGGGTGCTCGTGGCGGTGGTGGCCTCCCTCCTGGCCGCCTGGCTGTTGGCCAACACGCTGGTCAACACGGACTCGCTGAGCCTCAATGCGTCCATCGACCAGTCGAAGATCATCCGATCACTCGACCGCGTGCTCCCGGCCCCCCCGTCGGTGTTCTCACGTGTCCAGGGCTTCCTGTCGGCCCAAGGGTTCCCCCCGGTCTTCGCCCAGCTGGCCCCGGAGTCGGCGGGACCGGTGGCGTTGCCCGGTGGCAGCCAACTCGATGCCGCCTCGGCCCACGCTGCGTCATCGACGGTCAAGATCGTCGGCGACGGGTGCGGGCAGATCCAGGAGGGATCCGGGTTCGTGGTCGGGCCTGGGGTCGTGGTGACGAATGCCCATGTGGTGGCCGGTATCGCCCACCCGATGGTCCAGGTGGGCACCACCCTCCTGGCCACCACCGTGATCTTTTTCGACCCGTCCTACGACCTGTCGGTGCTCCATGTCAGTGGTCTCATCGAGCCGGCGCTGACGCTCGATCCCGAGCCGTCGACCCGCGGCGTGCAGGCCGCGGTGCTCGGCTACCCCGGAGGAGGCCCGTTCCAAGTGGCACCGGCGGGAATCATGGCGTCATTCGAGGCCGAGGGCCGGGACATCTACGGCCAGGGTCTCACCGTGCGGAACGTCTACGAAATCCAGGCCAAGGTCCGACCGGGGAATTCAGGTGGCCCCCTCGTGCAGCTGGACGGACAGGTCATCGGAGTGGTGTTCTCCAGGTCGACCACCAATGGCGACATCGGCTACGCCCTGACGTCCCCGGGGGTGCTGGCCCGGGTGCGGCAGGCCGAGTCCTCCTCCAAGGCGGTCGGCACCGGAGCGTGCGTCCCGGGCTGAACCGCATCAGCAGCCAACGGCCCGACTAGACATGGGACATGGCGCTTCCCATCGAGGACTACGGGATCATCGGCGACCTCCATACGGCGGCCCTGGTGGGTCGGGACGGCTCCATCGACTGGCTGTGCCTGCCCCGATTCGACTCGGCGGCCTGCTTCGCCAAACTCCTCGGGAACGAGGACCACGGATCATGGAAGCTGGCACCGAAGGGATCGCACAGCGCCACCCACCGCCACTACCGAGGCGAGACCCTGGTGCTCGAGTCGGAGTTCGTCACTGACGAGGGCACGGTGCGGGTCATCGACTGCATGCCCATCCGCCAGAGGCACCCCGAGGTCGTCCGCCTCGTCGAGGGGGTGCGGGGCAAGGTCACGATGGAGATGGTCCTGACCATTCGCTTCGGCTACGGGCAGATCGTCCCGTGGGTGCGCAAGACCGATGGGACCCTCAATGCCATCGCCGGTCCCGACGGGCTCTCGTTGTGGACGACGGCGGAGTGCCAGGGCCGGGACTTCTCGACCGTGGCCGAGTTCACCGTGGCCGAGGGACAACGCGTGCCGTTCTCGTTGACCTGGTTCCCGGCCAACGAGGATCCGCCCCGACCGGTCGACGCCACCTACGCCATTATGGACACCGAGTTGTGGTGGAACGACTGGGTGTCCCAGTGCACCTATGAGGGTGACTACCGGGACGCCGTGGTCCGCTCACTGATCACCCTGAAGGCGCTGACCTACGAGCCCACCGGAGGCATTGTCGCCGCCGCCACTACCTCACTGCCCGAGACGCTCGGGGGCAGTCGGAACTGGGACTACCGGTTCTGCTGGCTGAGGGACGCCACCCTCACTCTGGAGTCCCTCATGCGGGGGGGTTTCTACCAGGAGGCCATGGCCTGGCGGAACTGGCTCCTCCGGGCCACGGCCGGGGACCCGTCCCAGATGCAGATCATGTATGGCGCCGCCGGCGAGCGTCGACTCGACGAGTGGGAGGTCGACTGGCTTCCGGGCTACGAGGGCTCCGCCCCCGTGAGGATCGGAAACGCGGCGGCCGGACAGTTCCAGCTGGACGTGTACGGCGAGGTCATGTCGGCGCTCTATGAATCGGAATCCACCGGCCAAACCGGTGACAGCCCGACCTGGGAGTTCCAACTCTCACTGATGGACTTCCTGCGTGATGGCTGGAGGGAGCCCGACGACGGCATCTGGGAGGTACGGGGCCCGCGGCGCCATTTCACGCACTCCAAGGTCATGGCCTGGGTGGCCATCGACCGGGCCATCAAGACCTCTGAGGAGTACGGCATGGAGGCACCGCTCGACCAGTGGAAGGAGGTCAGGCAAGAGATCCACGACCAGGTCTGCGATCACGGCTTCAACGTCTCCGTGGGCTCATTCACGCAGTACTACGGCTCCGACCAGCTCGATGCCAGCCTGTTGATGATCCCGCTGGTCGGATTCCTTCCGGCCCACGACCCGAGGGTGCGCGGCACCATCGAGGCCATCGAGCGTGAACTGGTCGACGGTGGATTCGTCCTCCGTTACCGCACCGCCGACACCGGGGACGTCGACGGGCTCACCGGCCGGGAGGGTGCCTTCTTGGCTTGCTCGTTCTGGCTGGCCGACTGCCTGTCGATGCTGGGGCGCGAACACGACGCCCGACAGATGCTCGACCGCCTGATGGGACTGCGCAACGACCTCGGTCTACTTGCCGAGGAGTACGACCCCGTGGCCGGAAGGATGGTGGGAAACTTCCCCCAGGCCTTCTCCCACGTGTCCCTGGTCAATTCGGCGGCCAAGCTCATGGGCCAGGAGAAGCCCTCCTCCGAGCACGTCATCCTGGGGCTCGCCCGACGCGCGCTGACGCGCGGGAAGTCCAGCCCGGTGGAACGTCATCTGGGTGGAGTCGCTGCGCAGGCCATGGTGACCCGCCTGGCCGAGAACGCCGGTCGCGGCACCCGGCGAGGGGCGGCCCGGGTGATCCGGGACGCCGTGTCCGCCACCTCGGACGGTCGGTCGGGTGCCGTCACCCAAGGGAGTTCCCCGGCTGTTGGCCTGAGGGAGTCCGGTCGCCGGGCGAGGCCCACGACGCAGCCCACGGCGAAGAAGGCCACGCCGCTGGCCACGAAGGCTCCCCTTAGGTCGACCGGTGCGTCACGACGTGAATTGGGGTCGACTGAATCGCAGGCCACGGCGAAGAGGGCAACGGCGAAGCGGGCCACGGCGAAGCGGGCCACGGCGAAGCGGGCCACGGCGAAGCGGGCCACGGCGAAGCGGGCCACGGCGAAGTCGGCGCCGACGAAGAAGGCGTCGACGAAGAAGCTGCCCACCAAGAAGGCGTCCTCCAAGCGCTCGGTGCCGACAACGGCGGCGACGAAGCGGCGGGCCAAGGAGGCCGGGCGGAAGGAGACCGTGGAAAAGAAGGTCGGGAAGAAGAAGGCGGAGACCAAGAAGGCACCGGTGGCGAAGTCGGCCGCCGGCGCCCCGAACCGGTAGCGAACCGTGAGACGGTCCGGCCCCTCTCGATCCGATCGTCGGCAGGCATGAGCGACCCAGACCACGACCACCACCACGGGGCCGTGGAAGGAGGGGCGGTGCCGCTTTCCGCCCATCCCCACGATCCGTTGGAGCCGGACGGCCCCGGCAGTCCCCACGCCGGGAGGACGGTGGCCGACGGGGTCATCGAGCTGGACACCCTCCTCGGGGGCTGGGAGCACGTCACCGCCGGCTACCTCATCGAGGGTGACGCCCCCGTCCTCGTCGAGACAGGCAGTCAGAGTTCGGTGCCAGTGCTGTTGGCCCAGCTCGAGCAGCTCGGCCTCGGTGCGTCGGACCTGGCCGGTGTGGTCGTCACCCACATCCATCTCGACCATGCCGGCGGCGTCGGGGATGTGGCCCGCGCCTTCCCCCTGGCCACCGTGTACGTGCACCCCAAAGGGGCCCGCCACCTTGTCGATCCGAGCCGACTGGTCGACTCGGCCTCCCGGGTCTACGGACCGCTCCTCGATTCCCTGTATGGACGGCTCGACCCCACGCCGGCGGAGCGGATCCACGTCCTCGAGGACGGCGAGGCCATCCCCGTAAGCTCCAACCGCTCACTCATCGCAGTGGACTCGCCCGGTCATGCAAAACACCATGTGGCCCTGCACGACACCTTGAGCGGGGTCCTGTTCGCCGGAGATGCGGTGGGGGTCAAGCTTCCCGATGCCGGCGTGCTGCGACCCTCCACGCCGCCACCCGACTTCGACCTGACCTCGGCGCTCACCTCCCTGCAACGGTTCGCCGACCGCCACCCGACGGGTCTCGCCCTGGCTCACTACGGACTACTCGCCGACCCGTTGGACGTGTTGGACGAAGCGAATGGGACGCTGCGGAAATGGGCCGATGTCGCCGAGACGGCCTTCCGGAACGGTGAGGACATCGCCACCGCTCTGGCTGCCGAGTTCCAGTCCGACCTGTACGGCGTCCCCGACGAGCACCTCGAGAAACTCGAAGTTATGAATGGCGTCCACTCCAATGCCGCCGGGCTCCAACGTTGGCTGTCCCTCCGTGACACCACGGCCGGTTCCGGTTCCGAAGGTCCGTGAGGTCCGTCTCCGGTCAGGACAGGAGCGACCGCCGGTCGTGAACATCTCCATCGTCGGCGGGTGGCTGCCCCTGGTGGTGCAGGTCCTGGCGGTGGTGACCTTTACCCTGTCCATCGAGTGGCGCAGCGGTGGATGGCGCCGTCAACTCGGACGAGGGGTGCCCGTGGCCGCCGCCGCCACCGGTCTGGCCGCCCTGGTGCTGACACTCGCCTCGCTGGTTCCCGACGACTTCCCGTGGCCGGCCTACGTGTGGGGTTTCGGGGCCGTACTGGCTGTGGTGGCGGTGATCGTGGGCTGGGAGCAGGCCGATGCCGCCCACCAGGTGCTGGCCCTCGTCTCGGTGGTGCTGCTCGTGCTGGTCACCGTGGGCGTGGTCAACCAGCGGTCGGACTCGTTCCCGACCGTGGGCCGCCTGATCGACGGCGACCCCGAGAACGTGGTGGGCACGGCGCAGCTGCACCAGCTGAAGGAGCAAGTGGCCGCCACCGGCCGGCTCCCGGCGCAGGGAGTGGTCGTCACTATGTCCATTCCGCCGTCGACGTCCCATTTCGCCACCCGCCCCGCCTACGTCTATCTCCCGCCGGCCTGGTTCGCCGCCAGGCCGCCGTCCCTCCCCACCCTGGTCCTCCTGCCGGGCGAGCCGGGCAGTGCCTCTGACTGGTCAGGGGAGGGCGACGCCGACAACACCGCCGATGCCTTCGCTGCGAACCACCACGGCCTGGCCCCCATCATCGTCATGCCCGATCCGAACGGGTTCCTGACCGTCGACTCCGAGTGCGTGAACAGCCAATTCGGCAACGCGGAGACGTATCTGATCGACGACGTCCCCGCCTTCGTCCGGAGCCGGCTCCATGGCTCGTCGGCCCCCGGTTCACTGGCCATCGGGGGTCTCTCGGCCGGGGGCACCTGCTCGGTCATGCTGGCCCTCCGTCATTCGTCGGTCTATCCCACGTTCGCCTCGTACTCCGGATTCGCCTCGCCCCAGTACGAGGAGACCACCCAGGCCGAGACCGTCGACACGCTGTTCGAAGGCTCGGAGAGCCGCTTCGCCGCTCACGACCCGGCCCAGATACTCCGGGCCGGGCACTTCGACGGGATGGCCGGTTGGTTCGAGGTGGGGGCCGAGGACGCCGACCCATTGGACGCGGCCCACAACCTCCAGTCGGCGGCCCTGCGGGCGGGCATCAGCACCTGCATCCTGGTCCGACCGGGCGGACACGATTTCGAGCTCTGGAGCCAGGCACTGGCGGACTCCCTCCCGTGGCTGTCGTGGAGGCTGGGCCTCACGGCCATGCCCGCCACCGAACCGGCACGGTGTGCGTCACCGTGACTACGGACTCTCCTCGGGCCGTACCCCGGTCCGCGGGTGCTTGCGTTCGGGCCGGGCATTGGTCTCCAATGGCGGACAGTCGTGTCGGCGAGAAGAGGGGAAGGTGGGGTAGATGAGCATCCTGTTCGCCCTGCTCGGTGCCTTCAGCCAGGCGCTGACGTCAGTCCTTCAGAAGCTGGCCAATGTGGCCGGATCCGATGAGGCGCGGTCGGGGTGGCAGACCACGAAGTTCCTGATCCGCCAGCCCATCTGGCTACTGGGCATGCTCTGCATGGGCGGGACGTTCATTTTCACCGCCCTCGCCCTCTACTTCGGCACCCTGGCCTCGGTCCAGCCCATCTTGGTCACCGAGCTCATCTTCACCCTGGCCCTGCGGGCTCTGTGGCTGCATGACCGGATCGCTTCCCGGACCTGGGGTGCCGCCGGCCTGCTCTGCGCCGGTCTGTTCGGATTCCTGGTGGTGGCCCATCCCCAGGAGGGGCACGGACGACCTACGGCCGCGGCCTGGGCCGTGGCCCTCGGAAGTCGGGGGCTGGTCATCGTGGCCCTGTTGGTATTCAGCCGGTGGGGATCACCGGCCCGGAAGGCCGCCCTACTCGGCGCCGCCGCCGCCCTCGTATGGGCCATCGATGCCGCCTTCGTGAAGGCGGCGACCGAGGTACTGGCCCACCAAGGCTGGTCGGGCCTGTTCGAACACTGGCCCATCTACGCCGTCGTGGCCAGCGGGGTGCTGGGAACGGTGCTGCTCGAGGCGGCGTTCGCCGCCGGACCGCTCGCGGCTTCGCAATCGGCATTGCTCATCGTGGATCCTCTGGCCAGCATCGCCATCGGCATCGAACTCTTCGGCGAGCAGCTGCGGAGCTCGCCCGCCGCCATCGTGCTGCAGATCCTGTTCCTGGGGGGCATGTTCGCCGGGGTGGTGTTGCTTTCGAAGTGGGCGCCCCCGGAGATGGAGGCGCGGGCCAAGCGGTCGCCGCGAGCCGTCGTGGCTGGGGGCGTCGGCGACATGGCCCCGGGCCCTTCCACTCCGTAGCGCGGGTGCCGTATCGCGGGCGTCGGAGGTCCGGTCGCCCCGCACAGGTCCGCGGACAATCGCACCGCGAGCGGTCGGGGGCACGCTCAGCGCGAAGATCCTTAGTCGGTGCGGGGACCAAATTTAGCCACTTGTAGTAGTCGGATGACTACGTTGTGTGCGGCACTGATCCTGGGGCCGGGCGGTTTGACCTGGGGACTGCATCACGCCATGTCGGCAGAGGTGCGTTGCGCATTGCCAGGCGACCGCTCCGGCTGTTACGTTGCCCCGAAATCACAAGCGGTTTTCGCACGAGTGTAAGGGCAGGGTGCGATGTTGAAGCGTGCACTAGGTGGAGCAGTTCTGGTCGTCGCCGGGGTGGTGCCCATGGCGTTACCGATGGTGAGTGCGGGAGCGGCCGACGCTCCGATCGGTGTGGCGCCGTACGCGGGCTTCAACCCGCTGCTGGCCCGTGCTCCGTATGTGACCGACCTCACCCAGAACTCCGCCTACATCAACTGGGCCACCACCGACACGGTGCCGGGCGGGACCAACGTCTTCGGATCGGTGCAGATCGCCCCGATGACGGGATCCGGCTGCCCCGCACCCACGTCGTGGACGCCGTCGGCCATCGCTGCTCCGTCGACCCTTCCCCCCGACGTCAACCCGATCAACCCTTCGGGGACGCCGACCGGAACAGAGTTCACCGTCACGGGCAGCCTCGGAACGATCAACGAGTACCAGAACTCGGTTCCGGTCACGGGCCTCTCGCCGGGGACCGAGTACTGCTACACGGTCCTGTCGACCCACTCCGCTGGGGCTGCGGACCTGTTGCCGTCCTATCAGACGTTCACCACCCTGTTGCCGGCCAGCACGTCGTCCAACCGACCCGTCACGTTTGACGTCATCAACGACACGGGCGAGAACTACTACAGCACCAGTGCCACGGCGTCCTTAGACGTTCCCTTCCCTGGCGGGGTGAACCCAGATCAGGCTTCCCTGTACAGCCAGATCGGCGGTTCGGGGGCCAACTTCCTCCTATCGGTGGGCGACATCGGCTACAACCAGTCGAATCAGAACAACTTCGGGGATCTGGAGCAGACGGGCACCCAACCGGAGGTGAGCGACATCTTCGGGACCTCCTACCTCCCCAAGACGGGAGGGATCCCGATCTTCGCCGGCTCCGGGGACCACGACCAGACCATCAACCCCCAGAAGATATTCCCCACGCCGAACACGGCGAGTAGCTCGGGGGGCACGTATGCCTTTGACAGCTACTCGGGTGTGGACGGCATCACCGGCACCGCAGCCGACGACTGGTACGCGTTCTCCACCGGAAACGTCCGGATCTACGTCATTGACGGAGCGTGGTCCGAAGCCGTGGCCGGCAAGCTCGGCAACACCACGGGAGCGTTGTGCGGCACGGTGACGGCATCGGCCGTGCCCAGCTGCGACGCCTACCAGGCGGACGCCGACGAGCACTGGCAGACCAGCTCGCCGGAGTATCAGTGGCTCCAGAGGGACCTGCAGGCCCATCCGGGCGGCGTGAAGATGGCCGTCTTCCACTTCCCGCTGCGCTCGGTCCAGATCTCCCAGCCCTCGGACCCCTACATCCAGAACAGCTCGGCCAACCCGCACGCGTCGACCAGCCTCGAAGCGCTGCTGTCCCGGTACGGGGTCAGCATGGCCTTCAACGGGCACGCCCACACCTACCAGCGGATCATCCCGAACAACTACCAGCAGAACGGCCAGCTCATCAACTACGTGACCGGTGGTGGTGGCGGGGTGCTCGAGCCGGTGAGCAGCGGGAACTGTGCCACGGTGTCGTCCACGGCCAGCGTGTACGCACTTGGCTGGTCGCCGACGTCGAACTCCGGCTCCGCCTGCGGCTCGGCCCCCATCCCGGGAGCTGCGGCTGATGTTTACGAGTTCTTGAAGGTCACCGTGAACGGCAACTCCGTCACCGTTGCTCCCACCAATGCCGCGGGCAACACCTTCGACGTGCAGACCTACAACCTGTCGGCCCAGGCCGGGACGGTGGGACCGGGGTCCGTTCCTCCGACTCAGGCCGGCTCGGGCTCCGGCTCCGGCTCCGGCCCGACGGCGTGCATGAGCCACCTGCCCTCCGGCTCCGTGGTGGGCTCCTCCGCCACCACGTCGGGCGCTGGCTACTACGAGGTCGACGCTGCCGGTGACGTGGCGGCCTTCGGCAACGCCACCTGCTTCGGCGCCATGACCGGTACGCCGCTGACCCAGCCGATCGTGGGCATGGCCACCGATCCGACTGGGCAGGGCTACTGGCTGGTGGCCCGCGACGGGGGCATCTTCTCCTTCGGCGACGCCCACTTCTACGGCTCCACCGGGGCCATGCACCTCAACCAACCGGTGGTGGGCATGTCCTCGGACGCCTCCGGGCACGGCTATTGGCTGGTGGCATCGGACGGGGGCATCTTCTCCTTCGGCGACGCCGTGTTCCACGGAGGAACCGGTGGGATCCACATCAACAAGCCGGTGGTGGGCATGACCACCACGTCCGACGGCAACGGCTACTGGCTGGTGGCATCGGACGGGGGCATCTTCTCCTTCGGCGACGCCGTGTTCCACGGAGGCACCGGTGGGATGCATATCAACAGGCCGGTGGTGGGCATGACCACCACGTCCGACGGGAACGGCTACTGGCTGGTGGCATCGGATGGGGGCATCTTCTCCTTCGGCGACGCCGTGTTCCACGGGTCAACCGGGAATCTGGTCCTGAACCGGCCCATCATCGGGATGGCGACGGACGCTTCGGGTCTGGGCTACTGGTTGATGGCGTCCGACGGGGGAGTGTTCAACTTCGGTGACGCCCCGTTCCTCGGATCGGCGGCCTGAGTGCCGACGGCCTGACTGGGGACGCCGGCACCGGACGTATCGTCCGGTGCCGAGTGGGTCGCCGCCATCGCTCGGCGACCTTCCCCCGGGCCGACGGAACGGTCCCGGCCGTGCCGCGGAACAGGATTCGTGCCTGCGTCGGACTTCTGCGGTGGGCGGGGACGTCCCCCCGGCCCGTGGTCATAGGCTGTAGGCGAGATCTCTGACCTGTCCGGTGTGGCGGAACGTCGCCTCCGGCTCCGTTGATCGGCCATCTCCCAGATCTCCCGCTCCTGGCTGGAAGGATCACGGACGGACATGGTGACGAACGACGATGCCATACAGGTGGTCCTCGCAACCGACAGCTTCCTCCTCAGGGACGGTCTTGCCTCGATCCTGGCCGGCGTACCGGACATCACCATCGTCGGAAGGGCCCGGGACCACGACCATCTGCTTCGTCTGGCTGAAGGACAACTCCCCGACGCGGTGATCTACGGTATCCGTACTTCGGTCATCTGCACCGTGCCGACCATCTCGGTGGCCCGCCATCTTCGCCGCCAGTATCCGCAGATGGGGTTCGTCGTCTCCCGGACCAGGCCAACGGATTCGCCACGGAGTTGTTGCGGGACGGTGCGTCGAGGGTGGCCTATCTGCTCGACTACGAGCTGACCAGCGTCGACGCCGTACTGGTTGCGCTCCACGCTGTGCAACTCGGGGAGTCGATGCTGGATCCGAGCATTGTCGACTCGTTGATCGACCGGGCTGAGGGAGCGGCGATCGACGAGCTCACCTGCCGTGAGGCCGAGGTGCTCGAGCAGCTGTCCCACGGTCTCTCCAACCGGGCCATCGCCTCCGAACTGCCCCTCTCGGTGAAGGCCATCGAGAAGGGCATCACCGCCATCTTCCACAAGCTCGGTCCGTTCGATCACGAGCTCGTCGACCGGCGCGTATCGGCCTGTTTGAGCTATCTCCGGGCCACGGGCGGACCGTTCGGGGAGTACCAGACCCACGGAGCCGGGGTCGAGGAGTAGGGCAAACCTTCCGTTCCCTCGTCGTGCGCCCCCCCGGACTCGAACCCAGGAACCTGCAGATTAAGAATCTGCTGCTCTACCGTTGAGCTAGGGGCGCAGGGGCAGCATAAGAGCAGATCAGACGGGCGTCAACGAAATGCCGGGCGACCGTGGCTCATGGGATGGGTGGGTCACACGTGGCCGGCAGGTCCTTCGGCGGGGGCGTGAGTCCGAGGCGCCACGACAGCCAGGGTAGCGAGGTTTTGAACGCCGCGGCCCAGAACACGAAGGAATGATCGCCGCCCGGCGTGTAGAGGCAGACCTGCATCCCGGTCCTCTTGGCCAGGTCGGAGAGCTGCTTGGCCGCGGCCAGGGGTTGGGGATCCTGCTGGCCGGCGGTGAAGTAGCCGGCCGATCCGGCGAATCGCCCCCCGGTGAGCAGGGTGACCGGGTTGTGGGCCTCGTAGTTGGCCTTGGACCCGCCGTACAGCTGGGCGATGGTCTGCTGTTCGTCGTCGTTCTGGTACGTGGGTGAGGCGTACCCCGAGTAGGAGGCGAAGGTGGAGAAGGTCGTCGGGTTGCGGAGGGCGAGCATGGTGGCACAGGTACCGCCGGCCGACAGGCCCGCTACGGCGAGCGAGTGTTTGCCGATGGCGGCGTTGAACTCGGACTGCATGTAGACGGGGACGTCCTTTACGAGGTACGTCTCGGCCTTCCCGAAGACCGAATTGGCGCACTCGCTGTCCGAGGTGTTGTTCCCGTTGTTGTCCGGGATGACCAGCAGTGGTGATGCGCCGTGGTGCTCGGCGGCGAAGGCCGTCGCCGTGGTGTCGGCGTAGCCGGCCCGGGTCCAGTCCGACGGTTGACCGGGTACCCCGGCGATGAGCTCGATCACCGGCAGCTGGGGCTCGGGATTGTGGAACCAAACGGGGGGCAGGTAGACGTAGGCCTGCTGGGCCTGGAACTTCGAGACAGTGGGCGGAATGGTCACGGCGATGGTCTCGCCGTGGGTGGGCAGCTTGCCGGTTCGGCGCACCTCGTCCCGGATCCTCACCAGGGCGGGCAGGTTGGTGAAGTCGGCCGCGTCCTTGCCCAGGAGGCGGGCCAGGGTCGGGTAGTAGTCGTAGTTCTGGTTGACCACGGTGAAGGCGGCAATGACGCAGAAGACGAGGGCCAGGACGGGAAAGATCCGGAGCGTCCAGTGGGCTTTGGTCCAGCCCAACACAATGGTGAGGACGGCGAACCACAGGAGCCACACCCACAGGTAGAAGCTCATGGGGAACTCGTCGGGAACCAGGTTGAATACGGCGATGGCCAGGCCGGTGAGGAGGGTGAGCACGAAGCTGACCGGTATGCCGATGACCAGTTGGCGCTTCCACGCCCCGTCGTGCCATCCGACCGAGAGGACCACCGAAACCACAGCCACGATGACTACTGTCGTCGGGAACCATCCCGTGATCAGATCGACGTTGACGGCTAGAACTCTCATGGATCTGGGTGCCTAAGCTAATCAGTGCGTTCTCGCGGTGTGGGGATCTGGCAGTGGGCTATCAGTAGGAAGAGGGCAACACCGTGGCAGATGAGTCCGAATCGAACGGCGACGAGCCGGGGGCCAGCACCCTGGAATCCCTGAGTGCCGACCGACGAAGGAAGCGGGAGGTCCTGGCGGCTGAGGGAATCGATCCCTATCCCCTCCGCTTCGACCGAACAGCCACCGCCGCAGAGCTGCACCAGCGCCACGATGGGCTGGAGGCCGACGTCCGTACCGGTGAGGTGGTCCGAATGGCCGGTCGGCTGACCAGCATCCGGGGCCACGGCAAGCTGTCGTTCGCCACGCTCCAGGACGTGACGGGCTCGGTGCAGCTGCTCATGCAGGCGTCCACGCTGACCGACCAGGCCAAGCTGGTTCTGGCCAACGCCGACCTGGGCGACTGGATCGGTGCCGTGGGGGAGGCCGTCACCAGCCGCCGGGGCGAGCTGTCGGTGGACGTCCAGGAGCTGTTGCTCCTGTCCAAGGCACTCCGGCCCCTGCCGGACAAGTGGCACGGCCTGACCGCCACCGACACCCGGTACCGGCAGCGCGAGGTGGACCTGTTAGCCAATCCCGAGAGCCGGTCGGTGTTCGACGTCCGGTTCAAAGCCATCGCTGCCCTGCGCAAGCAGCTGGTGACCGAGGACTTCGTCGAGGTGGACACGCCGATCCTCCAGCCTCAGGCCGGGGGTGCCCTGGCTCGACCGTTCATGACCCACTCCAACGCCCTCGACATCGACCTCAGCCTGCGTATCGCTCCCGAGCTCTATCTCAAGCGCATGGTGGTCGGAGGGTACGAGCGGGTATTCGAGATCGCCCGCAACTTCCGCAACGAGGGCATCGACACCCGCCACAGCCCGGAGTTCACTGCCCTCGAGGCCTATCGGGCCTTCGGGGACGTCAACGACGGGATGGACCTGACCGAGCGACTGATCGTGCAGGCGGCCCGTTCGGCCACCGGTCGGCTCACCTTCACCCTCGGCGATCGGACCATCGACCTGACGCCGCCGTGGCCCCGCCGCCCGCTGTTGGAGTGGCTGGAGGAGGTGGTGGGCCGGCGTCTCCATCCGTCCGACCCGGTGGACGACCTGAGGGCAGTGTGCCAGGAACACGATGTCGATTTCCTGCCCGAATGGGGCTCGGGGAAGCTCATCTTCGAGCTGTACGACACCATTCTCCTCCCCAAGGTGGTGGACCCGGTGTTCGTGGTGGGCTTCCCCGTCGAGGTCTCCCCCCTGGCCCGCCAGACCCCGGATGACCCCACCCTGGCGGCGCGCTTCGAGCTGGCCATCGACGCCAAGGAGTTCGCCAACGGGTACAGCGAGCTCAACATCCCCGAGGAGCAGCAGGAGCGATTCCTGGGCGAGGCCGAGGCGGTGGCCCGAGGTGACCTCGAGGCCCACCCGGCCGACATGGCCTTCGTCCGGGCCCTGGAATACGGGCTGCCCCCGACATCGGGGATCGGCATCGGGGTGGATCGCCTGGTGATGCTGATCACCGAGGTCGAGGCCATCCGGGACGTGATCCTCTTCCCCATGATGCGCCCGGAGGCCAGCAGTTGACCGACGGGCCGTCGAGCGGCCCGGTGGCGGAGGCGGGGGAGGCATCGCGCGTCCCGGTGGATCTGGCCGCTGAGGCGGAACGGGTCATCGGGGTCGAGGACGGGGTCGTCATCGACTTCCTCATCGCCGAGGAGGTCGAGATCGAGCTGCCGGCCGGTAGCCGCACGGTGGTGGTGAGCGATCTCCACCTCCCGACCGTGGCCACGGAGACCTCGCGGTCCGTGGCCGACGAGCTGGCCACGATGCTGTCCGGGGTGTCGGGCCCAGCGGCCTTCGTCATCGCCGGTGACGGGTTCGAGATGCTGGCCGGACCACCCGAGGTGGGCCGAATCCTCGACGTCCATCCCCAGTTCACTGCGGCGGTGGCGGCCTTCGCCGGCTTCCCCGACCATCACGTGGTGGTGTTGTCCGGCAATCACGACGGCCAGTTGGCCTGGGACGCCGCAGCCGTCACTGTGCTACGGGAGCGGCTCGGAGTCTCGGAGTTCGCCCTGAACCTGACCCTCGTGGTGGCCACCGACCACGGGCCCCAGCGGGTACGGGTGGTGCACGGCAACCAGGTCGACCCCTACAACACGTTCGAGGATCCCTGGTCTCCGGTGGACACCCCCTTCGGGCACCACGTGGTCCGCGACCTCCTCCCCGAACTCGAATCCCGGCAATCGCCCGGCTCCCTCCTCGAGGGTGTGCAGTGGTTGGACGGCGACATGGCCGACTTCATCGGGTCACGCCTCTTCTACCGCAAGATCGTGGGCAAGCTGTGGCTGGCCGCCGTCCCCTTCGTGGCCATCCTGCTGCTTCGTCTCCTGACCTTCCTCCCCGGGGTCCACCAGCTCCTCCATCACCACGCCCAGCGGTGGCTCCTCGGATTCGGGCTCTTGGTGGCCTTCATCATCCTGGTGGCGGCGGTGGCGGCTGGGGCCACCCTGTTGCGGGTCAACCGCGCCCTCCGGGAGACCGCGGTGAGCGCCCGGTCCGACCCCTCCACCCACAACGCTCCGGCCCGGTCCCAGGCGGCGCGGCTCATCGCCCAGGGGTACGCCGGGATGATCTCGGGCCACACCCACGAGCCGGAGCTGTCCGTGGTGGGCAACGGCTTCTACGCCAACACCGGAAGTGGCACCGCCTCGGTGGTGAGCCGGCGCGCACGTCTCCGGCTGCCCCATCCCTTCGTCACCCTCCATCGCTTCTCGTATGTGGAGATAACCGGGGGCGCGGTCCTCGGGCTCACGCTGTGGCTGCGCGAGGTCCCGGTACGGTCCCCGGTGTTCCTGGAACGGTTGGCCCTGGCCCGATCCAAGGTGGACATGAGCACCACCACGCGGGTGGGGGCCCTTCCCAACGGACCGACCTGGCCCCTCGACGACTCCGGACTCACGAGGTGGGTGATCCGGCGACGGGTCCGCCGGGCGGCCGCCGTCGTGCTGTTGGCTGCCGGCATCCTCAATGTGGTCTTCGCCGCCCTGTGGCGCATCCGGGGAACTCGCTCGGTCGATCACTGGCTGCCCTTCGGCGTCCACCCCCTGTCGGTGACCGAGGCCCTGGTCGGAGGACTGGCCCTGTGCGGGCTGGCCCGAGGCGTGCGACGCGGGCTGCGGCCGGCGTGGGTGGCCAGCATCGTGCTGCTGGTGGCCACGACCACCGACCGGTTGATCCAGGGTCGCCCACCCTGGGGATCCACGCTGGCCCTGCTCTTCTGCCTGTGGATGCTCCTCGAGCATCAGCACTTCCGGGTCAAGCCCAGCGGCGTTTCCCGGCTGTTCATCTGGGCCGCCGCCGTGGGGCTGGTGGTCATCGGTGCCACCGCCGGGGTGGGGGATGTCGTGGGCACCGGCCGCCACGACCACTTCGACGTGGTCTTCTTGCTGGTGGTGGTGGTCGTCCTCCTCGCCCTGCTAGTGATCGCCGTGCCGGGCCGCGAGTCCCGGCGCACCGGCACCGCCCGTGAGGAGGCCTTCGCCCGCGCCCGAGGAATCATCCAGGAGTACGGGGGGGACACCCTCGACTACTTCGCCCTCCGCGACGACAAGTCGTGGTTCTTCTCCGGTGAGTCCCTGGTGGCCTACTCGGTCATCAACGGGGTGATGCTGGTCTCACCCGATCCCATCGGACCGCCGCAGGACCGGGCCGACGTGTGGTCCGACGTAATGGAGATGGCCCAGGCCAACGGTTGGCAGCCGTCGGTGCTGGCCGCCTCGCAATCCTGGCTGGGCGTCTACCGGGCCGCCGGACTGGTCGACCACTACATCGGCGATGAGGCCATCGTCGACGCCACCCGCTTCAACCTCAAGGGCAAGTCCATGAAGTCGCTACGAGGCGCCTACAACCGGATGAAGAAGGCCGGGTGCCGGGTGGAGTGCTTCGAGTCCATGGACGCCGTAGGCCCAGAACTACGGACTCAATTGCTGGAGCTGATGACCGAGACCCGACAGGGTGAGGCTGAGCGCGGCTACTCGATGACCCTGAGCCGCATCTTCGATCCGCGCGACGAGGGGCTCCTGCTGGCGGTGTGCTTCGACGCCCACGGCCGGCCGATGGCCTTCAACCAGTACGTGCCGGCGTCCGAGGTGGAGGGCTACTCCCTTGACCTGATGCGTCGGACGAGCGACCCCGAGGCTCCGAACGGACTGACCGATTTCGTGATCATCGAGACTCTGCAGTGGATGGCCGAGCGGGGTTTCCGCGGTCTCGGCCTCAACTTTGCCACTATGCGTGCCGTGGTGGCCGGCGAATCGGGTAACGGCCCCTGGACATCGCTCGAGCGAAGTGTCCTGCACCACTTCAGCGAGACGCTCCAGATCGAATCCCTGTGGCACTTCAATCAGAAATACGACCCGCTGTGGAATCCCCGCTATGTGGTCACGGGACCATTTCTTCCCCTGGCCCGCAGCAGCCTGGCCATCGCCCGGGCCGAGGCCGTGACCGAGATCCCGGTGGTGGGTTCACTGTTGAAGACCCACGAGCCGGCCCATACGAACGGGACCGACCAAGGCTAGGAACGCACCCCTCGGGTCGGGCGGCTCAGGAGCCGGCCACCGGTGCCCCCTGGGCCGGCCGCTCCAAGGCCTGCTCGGCGCTGCGGTGGGCCTCGCTCCAGGCCTCGGAGGTGTCGGTCCGGTGGGCCTTGGTCACGATCTCGTCGAGAAGCTGTGCCTTGCGCTTGGCCGCCGCGGCGGCCTGGGCCGCCTCGTTGGACTGGGCGGCAATCCGGGGCATGGCCTCGGTGGCCTGCTCGGCCTTCTGCTTGGCCTCGGTGGCCGCGCGTGATGCCGCTGCCGCTGCGTCGGCCGCCTGCCGGGCCGCCCGCGCCGTCTCCTGGACGGCCGTCTGAGCCTGCGCGGCACGTTCCCCGGCCTCCTCAGCCTTCCGCTTGGCTTCCTCGGCGGCCTCCTCCAGTTGACCGGCGGACTGCCGGACATCGGCCGCGACCTGCATGGTCAGCGCCATCTCGGAGACGACGGCGGCGGCCCGAGCTGCCTCTTGCCATGCCTCGGGGGTGCCGACCGCTTGGGCCTTGACGACGGCCTGCTCGGTGCGCACGGCCCAACTGTCGCCGGCCGGCTTGGGGGCCGCAGGCGCCACAGGGCTGGTCAACCGGGTCATCGACGGTGCTACCGGGGCGGGGGCGGGGGCGGGGGCGACGGTCGGGTTGTCGGCGTTCGCCGGGGGCTCGTCCCCCTGCTCGGTGGCCACGGGCACATCCACCTGGGCCTCCGACGGTTCCGGCTCCACAGGTGCCGAGGCTGGCGGTGGAGGGACCGCGTCGTCGGTCGTCGACGACAGCAGCTGTGAGCCCAGCAAGGGGGGCTTGGGCTGGTGCAGAGCCAGCAGATCGGCGGCCGACGAGGCCTGGGCGACGGATGGTTCGCCCGGGGCAACGGCTGTCCGGGCCTGTCCGGCCTCGGGAGTGGCGGGTCGTGGCGGGTCGACCCTCATGGTCTGTCCGGTCAGGTGGAATCCGTCCCAGTACCGCATCAGGCCCGGGTCATCGGAGTCGGGATACCACCCGGCCGCCGAGGCCTCCGTCATCGTCACCGCCGGCGCGGGCTGCTCGACCGGCGGGGGCTGTCCCTCGTCCATCAGCGGCTCGTCGGGACGGGGATCATTCGAGAAGAACTGGGCGAACTCGTCGGCAGCACTCGGCGTGGTGTCGTCGTCCGCCTTCCTCTTCTGGTGCTTTGCAAAAGGTCGAAGTGCCATACCACCTGTTTCGACACCTCTCCCCGTTTCCTTGAGCGGTTCACCATGCCCTTTGGTGACCTCCCAATGTACCGGACCCGCCCGGCGGCAGGGACTCCAGGGTCCCGACGGGCGAGGGTCGCGCCATGACGGGCCGGTTCTCGATGTCCCCGTCGGCGAAGGCTCAAGTCGGGCGCCTATGTGGTCGATGCCACGAAGGTGAAAGTACGGGTGGGATCGCCTCCAGACGTATCGTCGAGCATCGATGTCCCCCAGCTGGGACTGGGCGGCACGCCGAGTCTGGCCTTCCAGCCCGCTGTCGACCTGGCCACCGGGCGGTTGCTCGGGTTCGAGGCGCTGCTTCGCTGCCACGATGCGACGGGGGCCAACATCCCTCCTGACGTGCTGATCCCCTGGGCCGAGGCCCACGGGCACATGAACGAGCTGAACGAGTGGGTGTTGAGCGAAGCCTGCGCCCAGGCCTCCCGATGGCCCACCGACCTCCAGCTGGCGGTGAACTGCTCGGTGTTCCAGCTCCGACGGGGGACGGCCGCCGTGGCGGCGGCTTCCGCCCTGGAGCGGTCGGGACTCAACCCGGATCGGCTGACCGTGGAGGTGACCGAAGTCTCGGTGGCCGACGACGCCGCGGCCGAGGACCTGCACGTGATGACCCGACTGGGTATTCAGCTCACGGTGGACGACGTCGGATCGGACTTTTCTGTGTTGGAGAACCTTCGAGAGGCCGTGGTGAACACGGTCAAGATCGATGCCGGCCTCATCGCCGGGCTGACCAACCCTGACGGCCAGAGCCGGGCCGTGGTCAAGTCCATCGTGACGCTGAGCCGGTCACTGGGCTTCTGCACCGTGGCCGAGGCTGTTGAGACCGGGGAGCAGGTGGCCATCCTGCGGGAGCTCGGCGCCGAGACGGCGCAGGGCTACTTCTTCTCCGTGCCGTTGACGGCTCAGGAGGCCTGCGACCTGGCCAACATGGATCCCCACCCCTGCTTCGCCCTGACGCTGCCCCCGCTGCCGTAGCCCTCGACGGTCTACCGATTGGCGTCCGTCTCGTGGTCGAGCGAGGAGCGGAGCACGGCGGCCTGCTCCCGTGACAGGCTTCCGGCAAAGTGGACCAGGGCCGATCCGGGGTCCTGGCCATAGGACAGCGCCTCGTGCATGAGCGCGGCGACGTAGGCACCCTGACTGCCTACGGTGGCGAAGCGGATCGTCCTCCCGTCCATTCTCCGGCGAACCAGGCCCTTGTGCACCAAGCGGTCGAGGACCGTGGCCACGGTGGTGTACGCGTGTTCGGGAAGGGCGCCGGCCACGTCCCGACCCGTCGACTCTCCGGGACCGTGTTCCCAGAGGATGGCCATCACCCGCCGTTCGAGTTCCCCCAACCGGGCCGCACCGCACGTGCAGGCCTCGCAGGTGCAGGGATCGCACGAGCACATGGAATTGTCGCAGGTCGTTGGTTTGGGCATCGACTACCTCGGATCCCCACTGTAGGGGGCTCCCGTCCCCCGGACCGCCCGCGCCACTCCGCTGAGGGACGATCCCCGGCAGGGACTCGATGGCCCTGCCGGGGACCGATCCCGACCTGCGGAGGGAGTGGGATTCGAACCCACGGTGCCTTGCGACACAACGGTTTTCGAGACCGTCCGATTCGTCCGCTCTCGCATCCCTCCGCCCGCGAGGCTAGCCGCGCCGTCAGTGCCCTCCTCACCCGGTCCGCTTCGTGGCGGTGTCCCGAAACGTGGCGGCCGAGCCCAGTTCAGGGGTGAGGTCAGTCCGACGCCGGGTCAGGGAGGGCCCGCATGGGTCGGCGACCGACCCGGACCGGGCATGCCGCCCGGGCCAGCATGGCCGTGTCCCCGCCGCTGTTTCCGTAGGCGTAGGCCAGATCGCACCGGCCACCGAGAAGATCTTCCAGGAGGGAGACCTTGGCCTGGCTGCGGACGTTGAGGCCATCCAGCCGCCCGGTGAGCACACCGGTCTCCGGGTCGACCTGCCACCGGGTGGCGATGACCTCGTCGATGCCCAGGGACGCCGCCACCGGGGCTACGTAGGCCTCGAACGAGGCACTCACCACGATGATCCGGTGCCCCCTGGCCTGGTGCCACCTGATCCGGGCTGCGGCGTCCGGGCGGATCAGGCGGCGGCGGACGGCCTCTGCCGTGTCCGCAGCCGCGGCCTGGACGCGCTCGTGGTGCAGGCCACCGAGTACGTCCATGCAGACGAGCTCCTTGGCCCGGTCCCGCGCCGCGCCGCCCCGCAGCGCCATACCCAGCTGAGGAGCGTGCCGGGCGAAGGTGGTGGCCAACTCCTTCGGCCCTCGGATTCGGGTCAGGAACAGGCGCAGCGTGTCCTTGGTCGTGATGGTCCCGTCGAAGTCGAAAGCCACGACCGGCCGATCCGTGGGGAGCGCTCCCCGGGGTTCAGATGCCATGGCCCCGACTGGTGGCCGCATCAGCCTCGTTCACCACGCTGAGCTGCATCTACGGTCCGTCTGCGCCCGGCCAGCCCGGAGCTCCAGCGCCCGGCTCGGACGGTACCCGGAGGCCGTCGATGCCCTCAAGGCGTCACATCCGGATGCCGAAGAATTACCTGAGGGGACAGGCCCATCGGGGCGAGAAGCCACTCAGGGAAGCAGGTCTGGCCGGTGCCGTTCGTCATGAAGCTGTCAGAGGCCTCGTTCATCATGGGAATCGCCTCTCCTGCTCACCGCACTGTCGGACCCAGGGTGGGCCAGACGACCGATCGGGGCCGGGGCGGAATGCCCTGGGCCCATGCGATAGCGATCGTACCGGCCTGCACTGCGGCGGCGACACGCTGGGATCCGTGCGTCCCGACGACAAAGGAAATGGACGAATAAATGTTAATGGACAGGGGCCCCAATCCGCGAGATGACAAGAAGCACCCGATAACGTGGCCCGCCATGGAATCCCCGAAGGGCGGCGGTACGATTTCCGCTGTGTCCCGGTGGTTCGAACGCCTGGTCTGCCGCTACGGTTCCCATGACTGGTGGTCCCTGGCCTATCCGCCGGCCCGTCGGTGGGAGTGTCGTCGTTGTGGCCTCATTGTCGAGGAAGCCGCCACCTCCCAACCCGATCGTCGGCGGACTCCTCGCGACAAGACCAGGCCGGTGACCGGACCGAACCTGGATTGAGGCGCCGCCCGCTTCGGCAACGGTATCTGTTGACTGCCGAACGTCGCTCCGGGGCACGAATCGGGGTGTTCGAAGGCCCGTTTCACCACTTGTGGTGGTGGGCCAAGCGCATTCCGTCCGATCAGTGTTAACCAAGGGATAACTTGACGTTTTCCACTTGTTTACCAGCGAGAGCGCCGTTACGGTGACCTGTGATGCAGGGAAGGCACAGGCTCGGCGCTAGCAGCAAAATGACTGAAGACCGGGGCGTCGGGGCCCCGTCCTCTCGCTGCCTGCTGTCGAGTGGGCCGACCGGTCGGGGTCGGGGGGCTCCTGCGAGCCGGACAAGGCGGAGTCAGGCGCAGTGTCGCATCACGGGCGGAACCGTCGCGTTGTGGCAGTATGAGTCCCGGGTTTCCCCGGAAACGACGCTCGAGTCAGTCGTGGGTGGTGAGATTCATTTAAGGCAAATAGATGCAAATGGCGGGTATCTATTGTGCAGTCGTATAGGCACTAACTATAAGACCAACATGCCAGTCGGTGTCGGACGTCTTGCAGTTATCGAGGGGCTAAGGTGCATTCCATAGACATCAGTGTGGTGATTCCCACACGAAACGAGCGCGAGAATATCGAGCCTCTGATTTTCCGGCTAGCGGCGGCGCTGCCGATCGGAGAGTCGCAGGTGATATTCGTCGACGACAGCGATGACGACACGGCTGCCGTCATCGCCGATCTGGCTCAGACGGCCCCGATGCCCGTCCTGGTGCTCCATCGGCAGCCGGGCGAGAGGAGCGGCGGTCTCGGCGGTGCCGTGGTGGCCGGGCTCCGGCTAGCCGAAGGCCGTGTCGCGGTCGTGATGGACGGTGACCTGCAGCACCCGCCCGAGACCATCCCCGAGCTGGTCGGGCCCATCGACCGCGATGAGGCCGATCTTGTGGTGGCCAGCCGCTACCGCGACAACGGCGAGGCCGCCGGGCTGGCCAACCGTTCGCGTGAGGGTGTGTCCCACGCCGCCACCAAGCTGGCCAAGTCGGTGTTTCCCCGTCGGCTCCAGGAGGTATCGGACCCGATGAGCGGGTTCTTCGCCCTCCGGATGTCGGCCGTGGACATCGACGCCCTCCGGCCGGTCGGGTTCAAGATCCTCCTCGAGGCGGTGGCCCGGTGTCAGTTGCGAGTGTCCGAGGTCGGCTTCAGCTTCGCCCCCCGCTACTCCGGAGAGAGCAAGGCCAGTTTCCGCGAGGGCCTGCGTTTCGCCACCCACCTGACCCGGCTGCGGATGGGCACCCTCCTCACGGCGCGCCAGCAGCGGGCGGCGGGATTCGCCGCCGTCGGAGCCACCGGTCTGGTCGTCAACACCATCGCCTTCTGGCTGCTGATCAAGTACGGACATCTGCCGTATCTCCTGGCCGCCGTCTGTTCGACGCAGATCTCGACCACCTGGAACTTCGTGGGCATGGAGCTCTTCGTGTTCTCCGGTCGGAAGTCCATGGGGCTGTGGAGCCGCTATTGGCGGTTCTGTCTGCTCAACAACACCGTGATGCTGGCTCGGCTGCCCTTGCTGGCCTTCATGGTGGAAGTACTGCACACGCCGAAGACCGTGGCCAACGTGGTCACCCTGTTGGCGGTGTTCCTCATCCGCTTCGGCATCAGCGATCGCTTTATCTACGAAGGAGAGAAGAACATGGCCCAAGCCGAAACTGCGCCCACCAAGGTCGGTCCGATCCAGTTGGCGGTGGAGGAGTCTCGACCCGAGCTGAAGAGCCTCGAGCGGGCTCTCGGGACGCCATTCCGGTACTTCTACGATCTGCACGGGATCGTGACCATCGGCAGCGATGTCGTTCTCCCCGAACTGGCCTATTTCCTCACACCCAACCGCGTCGGAGACGGCGCCGGTCCGGACGTGGCCATCCGGGTGGGCAAAGTGGGCCGCCCGAGGGGTCGTACCCGGATGGTGCGCTCTGCTGACGGGAAGACGGTCCGTTGGGAGGAGCAACTCGGTGCGGCATCGGCCAACTTCGCCATCCACTTCGGGCCGCAGATCCTGGTGACCTCGTCCAAAGCGCTGGCCCGCAGCCCCCACGTCCTCTACACCAACGTCGTGGAGGCGCTGCTGCGGTTCGTGTTCGTCGACCGGGGCTACATGCTGCTCCATGCGGCCTGTATGGATGTCGGGGGTAGGGGGCTCGTGCTCTCGGCCCGCACCGACACCGGCAAGACCGGGACCGTCCTCAAGCTCCTACGGATGAGCGAAGGCAACTTCCTGTCCGATGACATGACCATCATCGACAGCGCCGGAGTGGCCAGGAGCTTCCCGAAGCCTCTGACCATCAGCCAGCACACGCTGCGGGCCATCAACGCCGGCGATCTCACCCGACGCGAGTGGGCGTGGTTGCGGGTGCAGAGCCGCCTCCACTCCAAGGAGGGCCGTGGGTTCGCCATGAAGCTGGCCGATCACAATGTGCCCATCATGACCATCAACGGATGGACACAGCGGATCATCCCGCCACCGAAGTACCACGTCCAGCGCCTGGTGCCGTGTGAGTTGGGATCCACGACCACCATCGACCAGCTGTACATCATCGAGCGGGGGATTCCCCACTACAGCTCGGTGTCGCAGTCCCAGGCCATTGTGGAACTCCTGGCCAACACCGAGGATGCCTACGGCTTCCCGCCCTACCGCTACCTGGCCGAGGCCCTGTCGGTGGGAGGGCTCAGCTACGACGAGCTTCGCGAGCGGGAACGGCTTATTCTGGTCAGCGCCATGGAGAGCGTGCAGATCCACCGGCTCGGATCTGACGACTTCACCTGGGCCGACCAGATCGCCGCGGCCCTGGCCACGGCTCCGGCAACGGCGCCCTCCGCCGGTGATGGCACCTATCACGGGATCAACGACGCTGCGACGAGTGGACATGAGTACTTTGCCATCGAAAAGAACGTTCCAGAGGGAGATCCCCTGTCCGGCTCTGAAGCCTGACACGAGCTGTTCGTCCTCCCGCAAGGGCCTCAGTGACACTGCTTAGCGACGATCCTGCCGGGATGCTGACGCGCGGAGAATCACCGTCTATGGGTGAGCCACGCCCTGACGCCCCGGGCAAGGTCTCGCCCCGGCACCGCTTCTGGCCGCTGCCCACCCAGGTGTGGCTGGGCCTCACCCTGGCCCTCGGTCTGGCGGTCCGTCTGATCAACCTCAACGCCTTCGGATTCAACAGCGACGAAGCGGTCTATGCCGGACAGTCGGCGTCCATCGCCGGGAACCCGCTGTTCGTCAATCAGTTCCCCGTCTTCCGGGCCCACCCGCTGTTGCTGCCCACCCTGCTGTCTCCCCTGTTCCGCTCGGGGACGCCGGACCTGCGGGGCCGGGTGGTGGTGGCCTTCTTCGGAGTGGCCACCCTCTTCGCCATCTATCTCTTGGGCAAGGAGCTCTACGGCCCGAAGACCGGGATCCTCGGAGCCCTCATCCTGGCCCTGATGCCGTACCACCTGGTGGTGACCCGGCAGTTGCTGCTCGACGGTCCCGCCTGCCTGTGGATCACCCTGTCCTTTTGGATGTTGGCCCGCTTCGTCCGCACCGACCGGTTCGAATGGCTGGCCGCTTCGGCGGCGACGCTGGGTCTCGGGGTGCTGACCAAGGAGACGAGCATCGTTCTGGCGGGCAGCGTGGTCATCTTCCTCCTCATCAGCACCGAGGTGCGGCGCCCGGGACGGGCGGTGACCCTGAGTCTCGGGGTGCTGGTCGCGGTGATCCTCGTCTTCCCCCTGGCCATCAAGCTGGCCGGCCGCAGCTCGACGGGACAGAGCTACCTGGCGTGGCAGTTGGCCCGCACCTCGAACCACGCCGGGACGTTCTACGTGACGGTCATCCCGTCGGCTATCGGCTGGCTGGTGGTCGCCGCCGCACTCTCTGCCCTGATCTTCCGGATCAACCGGTCGTGGCGTGAACTTCTGCTCGTCCTGTGGATCTTGGTGCCCTTCATCATCTTGGAGATCTACCCCTTGAAGGGGTACCAGTACCTGCTGCCCATTGCCCCGCCCATCGCCCTCCTGGCCGCCCGGGCGCTGACCACGTGGCATCTCCCGGCCCGGTGGGACCGGTACACCAAGTCGATCATCAGACCGGCGGTGATCGTCGTGGTGCTCGTCTCCCTCCTGCCCGGCGTGTGGTCGGTCATCTTCCCCTCGGTGAGCGCCTCGGCGCTGGCCGGCCAGGGTGGGGTGCCCGGCGGACGTGAGGCGGGCAAGTGGGTCGGGGCCAACCTGGTGCCGGGCACCGAGCTCATGACCATCGGACCCAGTCTGGCCAACATCCTCGAGTTCTACGGTCACCGTCCGGTCCAAGGGCTGTCGGTGAGCACCAACCCCCTCCACCGCAATCCGGCCTACTCGCCTATCTACAACCCGGACAAGAGTGTGCGCAGCGGCCAGTTCACCTATCTGGTGTGGGACGCCTACTCGGCCTACCGGTCCCCGTCGACCGCCCATCGGCTGAACGTGCTGATCAAGCGGTATCACGGCTTCCCGATCCACACGGTGCGGGTGGGCGGCAAGCCGGTCATCATCTTCTATGAGGTGCACCCGTGAGGTCCCCCCTCCGCCGCCGACTCGGGATCGGTGCGGCGGTGACCGCCGGTCTGGCCATGGCGATCGTACCGACGATGGCGCTCACCACCGGCGCGGCGCCGGCCGGCGCCGCCCAGCCCTCCATCTCCACCAACCCTCTGGTGCCCGCCAGCGTGGGCGCGAGCACCGATCCGATCAAGCACGTGATCGTCGTGGTCCAGAGCGGGCACTCGTTCGACAACTACTTCGGCACCCGACCCGGCGTCGACGGCCTGGGGAATCTCAGCAAGATCCACATTCCCCTGATCGCCAACAACACCACCAGCGCGTCGCCCTACCACCTCTCGCCCGATCAGGCCCGAGCCGGCCTGGTCGACACCCTCCGGTCAACCCAGCTGGCAGTCGACAGCGGGAAGATGGACGGCTTCAGTCGGGCGCAGCACAACATCACCATCGGGGAGACCACCCTCGGCTACTACGACAGCACCGATATCCCCTACTACTCCAGCCTGGCCGACCGGTTCACCCTGTTCGACCACTTCTTCGCCTCCAGCCAGGCCGGATCCCTGCCCAACCGGTTGGTGGCGGTGGAGGGCCAGACGGACAACGTGACCTCCAATCGTGTCCTCGGCGTGGGGATCTCGGGCGAGACGATCTTCGACCAGCTCGACAAGGCCAACCTGAGTTGGAAGTTCTATGAGCAGGGCTACAGCCCGGCCAAGACCCCCGACACCGCGGCCATCGACCGTGTGCCCCTCCTGGGCATGCCCGCGATCAGGAACTCGCCGGCCAACATGGCCCGGGTGACCAGCACCAGCCAGTACTTCGTCGACCTGGACAAGGGGCAGTTGCCGGCCGTGTCCTACATCACCGGGACGACGGACTCCGAGCGCTCCCCCCAGGATCCGGCCCAGGGTGAGGCGTTCGTCCGCTCCCTCATCAACGGCCTCATGCAGAGCAACGAGTGGAACAGCACGGCCCTACTGCTGACCTACGACGACTCAGGTGGCTGGTACGACCACGTGGCACCGCCCACGGTGGACGGCGCCACGCTGGGCCCACGGGTGCCGGCCATCCTGGTCTCGCCTTACGCCAAGGCCGGCTACGTGGACCGCAGCCAGCTCGACACGGCCTCGATCCCCGGCCTGATCGACAGTGTCTTCAAACTGACCCCGCTCACCACGCAGGTGGCCGACGGTGGCAGCGTCCTCACCGGCCTCGATTTCCATCAGCAGCCCACCGCCCCGGACATCGGTCCGGCCAACGGCACGGATGCCACCTTGGTCCGGCCGGCGGTGGGCACCATCTACGTGCTGTACCTCGGTGTGCTGCTGGCGGCCATCCTGCTGCTGCTCCTGGCCACATTCCGCCAACGGCGCGTGAACCGGTCCCTCGCCCCGGCGGAGGGTTCGTCGGGACCGACCGGTGCCGCCGCCGTTCCGCCTGGTGGAGCATCGCGCCCCACGTCATGGCGCAAACCCGCCGTCCCGACGGCGGACCTCACGCCGCCGGTCGATGACCGTGAGACGCCGGACGCCCCGCCGCCCAATTCGCCGTCGGCGAAGATCCTCTCCGGGCACCGGCCGACCACCTCGACGGGTTCGGAGTCATCATGACGAGGTGGAGCCGCGTACGACGATTCGGGGCTGGGTTGGCCCTGGCGGCGGTGGCCTTTGCCGCCACGGTGCTCGCCGCCCCCGGTGCCGGGGCGGTCACGCCGCCGGCCACCAGAACGGTGAGCGTGCAGATGGTGCCGGCCGAGCCCGGAGTCGCCTTCACTCTCGACGGGATACCCGGGGTCACCGGTGCCGACGGGACGGCTGCGGTGGTCGACCCCAACCTCAACGGCGCCGCGGCACGGCTCGTCGTCCCCAACCAGACCCTGACTCCCACCCTGCGAATAGCGTTGGACCGGGTGGCCAACGACCCACACCACGGGAACTTCACCCGGAGGCTGTTGGCGGAGCTGGACGAGGATCGGGCCGTGACCATCGCCATGCTGACGCCGAAGAAGAAGACGCTCCCACTCAGTGAGGTGACCTCGGCGACCATCACCAGCAGCCTCGGCAGCACCCTCCAGCTGACCAGGGCGCAGCTGTCCAAGCCCATCTGGCTGCCGGCCAGCCGCCCGGCCCAGTACGGCAACGGGAGCAGCGGTGCCAACGGACGCGTGGTCACCTACGCGTTCAAGTCCGTGATCATCCGGGGCGCCAATGTGGTCAACAGTGGCCAGCTGCGCTTCACCCCCGACAAGTTGGTGATCACCCCCAACAAGTTGCTGCTCTTTCAGGTCCCGGTGATCCTGCACTCGTTGACCATCCAGGCCAACGACCTGCTGGCCGGCCGGCCCGCAGGCAAGACCGTCCAACTCACCTATCCCGACCTGTCCAAGGTGACCGTGCCTCTCGGCGCCACGCGGGAGTACACCTTCCACAACCTGCCCAGGGGGAACTACAAGGTGAAGGTGGGCGGGGGCCTCATCGCTCTGTCGTCGACGGTGCGACTGTCGCGCGACCAGACCGCCACCGAGGTGGTCATCACCAAAGCCGACGCCGGGGAGTTGGCCCTGATGCTGTTCTCCGTGTTGGCCGTGGTGGTGGCGGCCGGGGTGATCGGACGTCGGCTCCGCCGGCACTCCGGTCGCAAAGAGGGCACGTCACATGCACTCCTGGCGTAGTGCCCACCCGGCCCGCCTGTACGTCGCCATGGTGGGAGTAGCCGGATGCGTACTCGCCGGTTGCGGCTCGGGGAGTTCCGCCCCGGGCCCGACCACGGGCGGCGTGACCACCACCACGGTCACCTCGACCATCCCGGACCCACCGACCACCGCGGCGCCGGTGCCGACGAGCCCCAACCATCGGATGTTCGCCTTCTACTACCTGTGGTGGGACACCCCCCACTGGCACGCCCGGCTCGGGCCCAACTACCCCTACACCGCCAGTCCGCTGCCGCTGCCGGCCACCTTGAGCGGGAACGGGTGCACGGTGACCAACAACTATCCGGGTAATCAGCTCACCGACGTCGCCAATCCGCTGTGGACTCAGGACGACCAGGACCAGATCCAGTCCGACGTGGACTACGCCGCGGCGACCGGCCTGGCCGGGTTCGCCGTCAGCTGGGCGGGAACGGGACTGCCGAACCAGACGGCGTCTTCGTCGGCCTTCAACCACCGCCTGGCCATGGTGGTGGCGGCCGTCCACCAGATCAACAAACAGGGGACACCGTTTTCCCTGTGGATCGCCTACATCTCCTCCGCCCGCATCCGGACCAGCACAGAGATCAACAACGACCTCTCCTATCTGGACAAGGCCTACGGTACCGATCCCGCCTTCGACCACAGCAACGGTCGTCCCACCCTCATCATGATGGGGAGCCGCAAATACCCCCAGTCGGTGCTGGACGCCTTCAGCGCCCGTTGGCGTGCCCACTTCTATCTGGTGGGCGACGAGAACTGGAACACCTGGGACAGCGCCAAGGCGGCAGACTTCGACGCCGACCAGTACTACTGGTCGAGCCAGAACCCGTCGACCAACAAGGCCTCCTTCGCCGACATCGACCGCCTGGCCGCCGAGGTCCGCTCCACCCCGAACCCGGACGGGAGTGCCAAGCAGTTCTTCGCTCCTCTGGCGCCCGGATACAACAAGGTGCTCGGTGGGGGCTCGGGCTGCGTGCCCCGCCTCGGGGGCCAGACCATGGTGGATCTCTACGCCGGCAACGCTGCCGCCAATCCCGACGGATGGATGGTCATCAGCTGGAACGAGATCGACGAGGGCACCTACGTCGTGCCCCTCGAGCGCTACGGCGAACAGAGCCTGAGCACGCTCAAGGGCATCATCGACGGGCCGTCCCCCGGGAGTGGCGGGTGATCCCCGACCTCTCCAAGTGGCGAGGATCCCACGCTCCACGGTCGGAATCCGTCACTCCCTCCTCGCAGGTGATTTGCTATCGGAACGCACCCATGTCCACAGCCACGGAGCCACGGCGGCTCCACTCATCGCTCCAGGCTGTATGGCATTGGTCGCCGCTCGACGGGAGGCACGTCCATGTCCACTGAACCCGAATCCACCGGCTTCGTAGCCACCCACCCGGCACCCCGGCCAGGGCCACAGCGCCGACTGCTGCCGGCGCTGGTGGTGACGGCGGCGGTGCTGGCCACGGTGGCCGTCGTCCCGCGCACCTCGGCCACAGCAGCCGGACCCACTCCCATCGCCGTCACCCCCTTCGCCGGCTTCAACTCGACACTGATGCGGGCCCCCTACGTGACCGATCTGACCCAGACGTCGGCCGACATCAACTGGGCTACCTCGGTGTCCAACGTGACTTCGCCCGGATCCCTCCAGTGGGGGCCGTTGGGGAACTGCAGCCAGCACGTGGCCAGCGTTCCTGCCAACCTCCCCAACTCCTACCCGGCGGCGGGCACTCCCACCAGTATCACCGGGTCGGCCTTCACGGTGGTCTCGGGGACCACCGAGTACCAGTCCACCGTGGTGCTGGCCGGACTCTCACCGGGCACCACCTACTGCTACCGTCCGCTGGGCCCCGGGTCGGTCGACCTGCTGGGTACCGAGCCCAGCCAGAACTTCACCACCCTCGACCCGGTCGGCACCTCGACGCCGCTGACCTTCGACGTCGTTGGTGACCTAGGGGAGACGATGTATTCGTCCACGACGGCCTTCCCCAGCAACTTCAATGATGGGCAAGCAGCCATCGACTCCCTCATCGGGCAGTCGGCTACCAAGGCTGGGGCAAAGTTCGTGATCACGGCCGGAGACGTGGCCTACAGCGGGGGCACCCAGGCTAACTATGGCGACTTGAAGAACAGCGGCTCGGAGATCAGCAACATCTTCGGCCCGTCCTACTGGGCCCAGACCGGAGGCCTGCCCGTCTTCCCCGGTGAGGGCAACCACGGCCAGAATACCATCGGTCTGCACAACTGGCCCGAGGCCAACACGGCTCAGGGCTCCGGGGGAGTCTACGCCTACGACTCTTATCCGGCACTGCCTGCAGACGGAACCTCGGCGTCGTCGTCTCCGGATGCTTGGTACGCCTTCTCTGACGGCAACGTCCGGATCTACGTGCTCGATGCGGCGTGGGCCGATGGAAACGTCGGGACCACCAACCTTTACCAGGTTGATCACGACCAGCACTGGACGACGTCTTCGCCCGAGTACAAGTGGCTCGCCGCCGACCTGGCCAGCCACCCTGGCGCTCTCAAAATGGCCGTCTGGCACTTCCCCCTCCGGTCCGACAACTCCAGCCAAACCACGGACACCCTGTTGGAGAACACGCCCTCCAACCCCAATAGCCTGGAGGCCTTGCTCGCCGCCAACGGGGTGCAGCTGGCCTTCAACGGCCACGCCCACATCTATGAGCGAACCACGCCGGCCAACTATCAGCAGAACGGCGAACTGGTCAACTATGTCACCGGTGGTGGAGGAGGGATCCTCGAGCCGGTTAGTGCCACCGGGTCGAGTGCGTGCACCGGCTTCACGACTACCGGGTCGATCTACGCCCTTGGCTGGAGTCCGACCAGCAATAAGGGCTCGGCGTGCGGGACCGGTGTGCCCACACCTCAATCCTATGCGCAAGTCTTCAACTACCTCCAGGTCTCGGTCAACGGCAACCAGGTGACGGTGACGCCCATCAACGCCGCCGGCCAGTCCTTTGACCAGCAGACCTACACCTACTCCGGGGTGACCTCGGCCCCGGCCACGGTCATTGACACCCCACCACCGACTCTGACCAACGCCACCACCGCCTCGATCGCCTTCCACGCCACCGGCGGAGTGTCGTCGTTCAACTGCAAGCTGGACAGCGGGACGGCTGCCGCCTGCACCAGCCCCGTGACCTATTCGGGACTGAGCGCGGGCAGCCACACCGTCACCGTGACCGGCACCGGTGCCACCCCGGCCACGGCCACGTGGACGGTCGACACCACACCACCGACCGTGCCCAGCGGCCTCTCGGCCAACGCAGCCTCGTCCACCCTGGTCAACCTGAGTTGGACCGGGTCCACGGACGCCAACGGAGTGACCGGCTACGACATCTACCGCAACGGGACACTGCTGACGACCACGTCGGGTACCGGTACCACCTATCCGGACAGCTCGGTCAGCGCATCCAAGCTCTACCAGTACACCGTGGATGCCCGTGACGGAGCCGGCAACGTGTCGGCCCAGAGCTCACCGCCCTTCCCCGTCACCACGCCGTCGGGACCCTCGGGACCGGCCCTGGTCCAGACGGCCAGCTCGTCCACCACGACCATCACCTTGCCCGCGGCCAGTACCCCCGGTGACCTGCTCGTGCTCTCCGCCGGCGTCTTCACCGGGGCCAGCAAGGACATCACCGCAGTGTCCGACGGGAAGAACGTCTGGACCAGGGTGATGGCCAAGTACGTCTCGGGCGCGAACTCCGACGGCGAGCTCTGGTACGCCCCCAACGCGGCGTCGGTCCAGAGCGTGACCGTGACCACCGGCGCGTCCACCGTGGCCCTGCGGCTCCAGGAGTTCAGCGGCGTGGCGACGACCAGTCCGCTCGACACGTCCGTTGGAGCCGCCGGTGACAGCACTGCCGCGGCCTCGGGGTCGATCACCCCGGCGGCGGCAGGCGAGCTGGCCGTCGGCTTCATCGCCGGCCACAGTTCGACCCAGGCCATCACCGTCACCTCGCCGGGCTACACCACCCAACCCCTGGTGACGACCTCCAGCCCGAGCGGGGTGTCGGTCGAATCCGGGTACCAGGACCTCACGTCCACGGCGGCCCAGAGTTTCGCCGGTTCGTTCGTGACCACCATGTACTGGGCCGACGGCCTCGCCCTGTTCAAGGCCGGCACGGCCCCCCCGCCCCCCGGTAATTTCTCGATCGCCGCCTCGCCGACGTCGGGTTCGGCCGTCGTCGGATCGCCGGCCACCAGCACCATCAGCACGACCACCACCTCGGGGAGCCCTCAGACGGTGGGGTTCACCGCCACCGGCCTCCCCTCCGGAACCACGGTGGGCTTCTCACCGTCGTCGGTCACCTCCGGCGGTAGCTCGCTCATGACCCTCACCCCATCGTCCGCCACGCCGGCCGGGACCTACCCGGTGACCGTGACCGGGACCGGGACGGGCACCTCCAATTCGACGTCGTTCTCCCTGACGGTCAACACGGCGCCCTCCATCACCTCGCTGAGCCAGGCCACCTTCACCGAGGGAGTTGCCGGGTCATTCACGGTGGCGGCCACCGGTTCTCCCACCCCGGTCATCGCCACCCCCACGTCGTTGCCGACGTGGCTCTCGCTGACCGACAATCACAACGGGACCGCCACCCTGGCCGGCACTCCGGCCAGCGGGTCGAGCGGGTCCAGCCCGTACGCCATCACCATCACCGCCACGGGGGCGGGTACGCCGGCCACTCAGAGCTTCACCCTGACGGTCCTGGCCCAGCCCAGTAACTTCTCCATCAGCACCTCGCCGTCCTCGGCCACCAACACGGCCGGTACGCTCACCTCAACCACGGTGACCACCGCCATCACCCAGGGTGCGTCCCAGACGGTGGGGCTGAGCGCCACCGGGGCTCCGATGGGATCGCTGGTGTCATTGAGCCCGCAGTCGATCGCCTCGGGCCAGTCGGCGACCCTATCGATCACTCCGCCCATCGACGCCGCTCCCGGGCTCTACCCAATCACGGTGACGGGCACCGGCACCACGGCCATCCCCAGCACCACCTTCAACCTGACCGTCAACACCCCAGCGGCCATCAAGTCGGTGAACCAAGCCACCTTCACCGAGGGGAGCGCCGGTACCTTCACGGTGACCACCAGCGGCAGTCCCACCATCGTGCTCTCCCAGGCCGGTGGGCTGCCCTCCGGCGTCACTTTCACCGACAATCACAACGGGACCGCCACCCTGGCCGGCACCCCGGCCAGCGGCACCAGCGGCTCCAGCCCGTACGCCATCACCATCGGTGCCACCAACGGATTCGGCACCCCGGCCAGCCAGGCCTTCACCCTCACCGTGCTCCCCCCGACCAAGCCGCCGGACTTCACCATTGCCGCCTCACCACCCTCAGCCAGTGTGGCGGCCGGCAGTGCGGCCACAACCAGCATCCTCACCACGCAAGCCAACGGACCGCAGTCCGTGGTGCTGTCCGCCTCCGGCTTGCCGTCTGGTGGCACCGCGTCCTTTACGCCCCCCTCGGTCACCTCGGGCGGAAGTTCCACCATGCAGGTGACTACGGCAGCGGGGACGGCGCCGGGGCCGTATTCCATCCTGGTCACCGGGATCGGCACCGCCTCGGGAACGCCTACCCACGCCATCACGTTCACCCTCACGGTGACGGCGGCCGCGGCCGCCCCCCACTTGGTACAGACGGCCAGTGGGACCGAGACGGCGTCATCCACGTCGTTGTCCGGCTCCTTCCCCACCCAGACCGGCGGCGGTGACCTCCTGGTGCTGTCGGCCAGCGAGTACAACGGTGCCACCAACCACATCACCTCGGTAACCGACACGGCCGGCAACAAGTGGACCCTGATCGGCTCCTACAACGTGTCCGGCCACAATTCGAACGGTGAGATGTGGTACGCCGCCAACACCTCGCCCACGCTGACGGTGACGGTCCACAATTCGGCAGCCGCCTTCGAGAGCTTCGAGGTGCAGGAGTTCGCCGGGATGGCCACGACTCCGCTCGATGTGGCCACCGGCGCCTCCAACACCAGTACCGCACCCAGCTCGGGGACGGTCACGTCGACGGTGGCCGGTGAGCTGGCGGTCGGGTTCATCGCCGGTCACGGCAACGCCGAGGCGATCTCGGTGACCTCATCGGGGTACACGGCCCAGGCCCAGCAGACCACCACCGGCACCATCGCCACGGTGGATACGGGATACCAGGTGCTCGGCGCCCCGGGGGCCCAGAGCTTCGCCGGGTCGTTCGGGACGGCCATGTACTGGGCTGCCGGCATCGCCGTCTTCAAACCTGGTCCCTGACCCGTCGCCCGTCCGGAGCCCGAACTCCGGATTCCGTCGGGTGGAGGGTTCCGACCGAGTGTGAACCCCCGCCACGGAGGGTGGGCAGGTTTTCGCTCGGTGAACGGCGCCTGAACGGCAGGGTGACATGGCCGATACCCCCAGGGCAGGCGGGTACCCACGGGAGACAGCCCTACGGATGGGATCGAAACGTAACGGCAATTTCTCACCTTCTGTGGCAGTTGAGCGTCACTCCTTGCGACGATTCTCGACGAGCGGTACCGTCGCCCACGCATCTCGTCGGCCATGGATGACGGCGGTCCGGGTCCGGAATTTTCGATGCGGGGGTACTAATTGCAGGCTGGATCCGATTCTCCTGGCTATCGGGCGGGGAGCGGCCAGAGAAGAAAGGATCACCCATGAATCGATCTCCATCCGACGGAAACGGGCTTCGTCCGGTCCAGGACGGACGGGTCGGGCATCCGGGGCGCCATCCGATGAGGACGGCCCTGGTGGCCGGAGCGCTGATGGCGGCCCCGCTGGCCTTCGCCGCGGCCCCGGCCTCGGCTGCCCCGGTGGCGCATGCGTTGATCGCGGCCCCGACCGACTGCCCGACGTACGCCGGGTCGTTCGGACCCAATGTGGTGAAGGTCCAGTTCAGCTACAACAAGAACGTGCAGACGTGGATCGTCCCGTCCAATGCCATCACCAGCTCGATCTGCCTCGACGCCAGCGGCGCCCAGGGCGGCGCTGGAACGTCCGGAGCCTTTGGCGCCGGCGGCACGGTCAACCTGGTCCCGAATCTCAGCGCGGGTCAAACGCTCCAGATCTACCCGGGCCAGGCGGGCAGCGCAGCGGCGGTCGGCGGCGGAGGCGGGAACCGCGGCGGGGGTACTGGCGGACCGGGGGCCGGCGGGGGCGGGGGATCGACCCAGGTGTTCACGCAGGGCAGTTTGCTGCTGGCCACCGGAGGAGGAGGCGGCGGCGGCGCGTTGAGCGCCGGTGGAGCCGGTGGACCAAACACGGGCAGCTCGGTCGGCGCTGGTCTGCCCGGGACGAGCTCGACGGGTGGCGGCGGGGGAGGCGCGACCGGGTCTGCGCCCGGCGCGGCCGGGACCGGCGGTACGGCCACTGCCGGAACAGGGCCCTCCCCCAACACACAGGGGTCGCCGGCCATCGGTGGAAGCGGTGACGCGACTCCGGCTGACGGCGGTGGCGGGGGCGGTGGCGGCTACTTCACGGGTGGCGGCGGTGGCCCGGGTGCCGGCGGTGGCGGCGGTGCGGGATACGCCAACCCCGCCCTCTCGCTCTCGTTGCCCTATTTCCAGGGTCACTGGCTGAATAACGGCAACCTGACCGTCACCTACCAGGCCTCCACGCCGTTGCCTCCGCCTCCCGCAGGTGGCGGCGGCGGTACGCCTCCGATCTCCGCGCCGAGCAACGGCTACTGGCTCGGGGCCACCGATGGTGGGATCTTCAACTTCGGGTCCGCCCTGTTCCACGGCTCCCAGGGCGGCTCCCCGCTCAACAAGCCCATCGTGGGCATGGCCGCCACGCCGCCCAGCGGGGGAAGCCCGTCCAACGGCTACTGGCTGGTGGCCTCCGACGGTGGGATCTTCACCCATGGGTCGGCCAACTTCTACGGCTCCATGGGAGGTTCGCACCTCAACAGCCCCATCGTGGGCATGGCCCCCACCGCCGACGGGGGCGGCTACTGGCTGGTGGCCTCCGACGGCGGCATCTTCAACTTCGGCGATGCCGGCTTCTTCGGCTCCATGGGAGGTTCGCACCTCAACAGCCCCATCGTGGGCATGGCCTCCACCGCCGACGGGGGTGGCTATTGGCTGGTGGCCGCGGACGGGGGCATCTTCAACTTCGGCGATGCCCAGTTCAACGGCTCGATGGGTGGCTCGCACCTGAACAGGCCCATCGTGGGCATGGCCGCCGACGCCCAGGTCCCCGGGGCCTACTGGCTGGTGGCCTCCGACGGCGGCATCTTCACCTTCGGCGGGGCACCGTACCTCGGCTCGACGGGCAACATCGCCCTGAACAAGCCCATCGTGGGCATGTCGGCGTCGCTCGACGGGGCCGGCTACCGCTTCGTGGCCTCCGACGGCGGTGTGTTCAACTTCGGTAGCGACCTGTTCTACGGCTCGATGGGTGGCTCCCACCTGAACAAGCCCATCGTGGCCATGGCCAACGCCTGAGCGGGCCCATCGCAGCACCTTCGTCCCGAGCACGGGCTGGTCGTCGACTCCGGTCGGCGGCCAGCCCTTTCGGATCGGATAGCCGCTCGGGCCTCCGGCCCAACGTCACCCTCGTCGTTGGGAAAAGAACCCCCTGAGCTGCTCTGATGCCCCGGTAGAGCGCACCCCGGCGGTCACCGGCACCTCGTGGTTGAGGCGCGGATCGGCACACAGGTTGTAGAGGGAGCCGCAGGCTCCGGCCCTGAAGTCCGAGGCCCCGAACACCAGACGGCCCACTCGGGCCGCCACCAATCCCCCCGCACACATGGGGCATGGTTCCAGGGTCACCACCACCGTGACATCGGTCAGCCGCCACCGGCCGAGCACCTCGGCGGCATCCGCCAACACCAGCAGCTCAGCGTGGGCCGTCGGATCCCCCCGGCGCTCACGCTCGTTGTGCCGAGAGGCGATGACCCGGCCCTCGTGGACCGCCACCGCACCCACCGGGACGTCGCCGTGGGCGACTGCCTTTCCGGCCTCCTCGAGCGCCAATCCCATGGCCGCCTCGTCGCTCAGCTGATACCCGGGCGTATGGCCCACGGGCCGGTCGGCCGTCGGTGATGTGGTCGCGTCAGTGCCCATGTGGCGGGATGCTAACGAAACTCGGAAGGCCCAGGTCAAACCCGGTGACTGAGGGCCTGGAATCTGGGGTTGCACACACTTTGGGCCAATTCGTGCACACAGTTGCCTGCAACGATGCGGCCCCCGGCGAACTACCAGGTCACGGCGCCGGGCCAGACCGGGGCGGGTGGCGGCTCTCCGACCAGCTCCCAGTGTTGCCAGAGCACCACGTCCCGCAGCCTCAGGCCGGTGAGTTGACTGGCCAGCGACATCGACCGGGTCGTGATCTACACCACTACTCCGGTGATGCAGTGGCCGGCGAGTTCCAAGTAGCCGACCAGGTGGTGAGCACCCCGGCCGCTCTTTGAAGGCGCTACTCGAAGGTGGCCGGGATCGATCGTGCCGCCTTCTTCGAGTACTTTGCCGATGCTGCCAACGTGGTGGGCATCCTCATCGAGAGCGTCACCGAGTATGACCGTCCACAGCCTCTCTGCAAGTTCGATCCTGGGTCCCGTCCCCCGCAAAGCTTCCGGTATCTTATGACCACGTAGGCGGATCCACACGACCCAGCAAGGTCTACGAGACGTCCCGGAGTCGCCGGTCAGAGGCGGGTGGCGTTGGGATCCATCGGGGCTGTTGGAACCCCTTCGTCGAGGACCCGCTTGAAGATGGTCTCGTTGTCTTCCATCCGCCCGATGACCGTGCCGAGGAACGTCCGATCGAAGGCCAGGCGGAAGTTGTCCCACGGTTGTTCTTGGCCTTGGCCACCACCTCGGAGTTCGCGGCCTAGGTCTCCTCCGGTCGAAGAGCAGGTCGCGGGTACCAAAAATTGGGACGAATTGCCCTAGTCGGACTGTGATCTGTGACCGACGATGGGATCATGACCAAACGGATCGTGATCCTGGGTGGAGGAACCGGAGGCACACTGAGCGCCAATCGAATGCGACATCTCTTCTCCGAAGAGGAGGTCGAGATCATCGTCGTGGATCAGAATGATGACCACGTGTACCAGCCAGGATTGCTCTTCGTCCCGTTCGGATTGACCCACGCCGACGAGATCGTGCGCTCTCGGCACCATCAGCTGCATCGGGGCATCGAGTTCCGCCAGCTCCCCATCGAGCGTGTCGACATTGCTTCGGACACGGTCCATCTGGGAGACGGGTCGGAGCTCACCTATGACGTTCTGGTCGTCGCCTCCGGTTCCATCCTGGTCGAAGAGGAGACCGAGGGGCTCACCGGACCGGGATGGAGGGAAAAGGTCTTCACCTTCTACGACGTGGCTGGAGCCGCCGCGCTACATGGCGCACTCGAAGGATTCGATGGGGGCCGGCTGGTAGTCAACGTGGTCGACATGCCCATCAAGTGCCCGGTCGCCCCCCTCGAGTTCTGCTTCCTGGCCGACTGGTTCTTCCAGAAGGCTGGCATGCGGGATCGGGTCGAGTTGACCTATGTGACCCCCCTCGACGGTGCTTTCACCAAGCCGGTGGCGTCGAAGACGCTCGGTGGCCTGCTCGAGGAGAAGGGCGTCGGCCTCGTCACCGAGTTCAACACCGGAGAGGTGGACGGTTCCGGCGGACGGCTCGTCTCCTACGATGGGCGCGAGGTCGGATTCGACCTGGCCGTGGTCGTTCCCCTGCATGGCGGCGCCAGCTACGTCACAAACTCCCCGGGGCTCGGGGACGAGTTGGGGTTTGTGCCCGTGGACCAGCACACACTGCAGTCGACCGCCCAACCAAATATATTCGCCATCGGCGACGCGGCTGGAATACCCACCTCGAAGGCCGGGTCGGTCACCCACTTCGAGGGGGAGGTCCTGGTCGAGAACGTCCGGCGATTCCTGGCCGGCGAGCCCCTGGACGGCAGTTTCGATGGACACACCAACTGCTTCATCGAGACCGGCTTCGGCAAGGCGCTACTCATCGATTTCAACTACGACACTGAACCGTTGCCCGGGCACTTCCCCAGCTCGGTGGGTCTGCCGCTCTTGAAGGAGTCACGACTCAACCACCTGGGGAAGCTGATGTTTCAGCCGCTCTACTGGCACAGCCTCCTGCCCGGCCGCGATCTTCCCGGTGTGGGTACGGCCATGCCCACTCGGGGCAAGGACTTCCAGAGCATTTCATGACCGTTCAACTGGGCTGATCAAACGATAAGGAACCGACATGACCACTGCCACCTATGCCGGTACGACGGTTGCCGTCAACGATGAAGGCTTCTTCGAGGATCCGAGCCAGTGGACCGAAGTTATGGCACCCGAGATCGCCAAGGAACAAGGCATCGACGAACTCACTGAGCCCCATTGGCAAGTGATCAAGTTCATGCGGACCGAGTACGCCGAGAAGGGTACCGGACCCACCGTTCGCGTACTCGGCAAGACGTCCGGTGTCTCGATCAAGGAGCTTTACCAGTTGTTTCCAAAAGGCCCGGCCAAGACGGCCGCCAAGATCGCCGGCATACCCAAGCCTCGCGGCTGCATCTGACCGCTCGGTCGGTCTCAACCACACAGAAAGGTGCGCCATGAGCGACCCGATCCAAAAGGTGTCGATCATCGTTTCGAAAGGCTCGTTGGAGGGTGTCTATCCAGCGCTGATCATGGCTAATGGCGCCCGTGCCGAAGGGATCGAGGCGAATCTCTTCTTTACTTTTTTCGGGCTCGACGTGGTCCATCGGTCGACAATCGACCACATCAAGGTGGCCACCGTCGGAAATCCCGGCCTACATCTGGCCACCATCGCCGGTGGCCTGCCAGGAATGTCGTCGGTCATGACCCACTACCTCGAAAAGAAGATGGAGAAACTCGACATCCCCCCCATTCCCGAGTTCGTCGAGATGATTGCTGAAACGGGGGCCGGGATCTTTGCCTGCAAGGCGTCGACTGACCTGTTCGAGCTGACCAAGGACGACCTGATCGAACAGGTAATGGACATCATCACGGTGGGTGAGTTCTACGCCATGGCCGCCGGTGGTGAGATCATCTTCACGTAGGGTTCAGTAGGGCTACTTGACGAAACTGAAGTTTCGTTATCCGGCCACTGACGTAGAAGGACGACAGGTTCACTCTTCAGGCAGCGTTAGGGGTGGCCCTCACGGCGAGGGAGACCCGAGAGCGGCGAAGCGGGACGCGTTGCGTCGGGCTCATGAACTCCGTCTGCGCAACACCGCCTATGGGTGCGCCGGAACGTCGGTACAGTCCGCAACGCCTGCCCCTCGTGCCCGGCTCCAGTCCGACCACGTCTGGTAGCCACCGTCGAGGTTCCGGGCCTTGATCCCGAGCTCGTGCATCAGAGCGGTCGCGGTATGGCCTCGCTGACCCACTTGGCAGTAGACCACCACTGGGCCATGGCCAAGGGTCCCCAGGTGATCACGGAGCAGGTCGACGGGCAGGTTGACCGAGCCCTCGATAGCTCCGGCTGCGTGCTCTTCGGCCGTCCGCACATCGACCAGTGGCCAGCCGTGCTCTACCAGCGATGCCAGCTCTGCTGGTCCGACGACGTCGCAGTCCCCGCTGAGGATGTTCTCTGCCATGTAACCGAGGAGGTTGACCGGATCCTTGGCCGAGGAGAAGGGAGGGGCATAGGCCAGCTCCAGGTCGGCCAGCTG
This sequence comes from uncultured Acidimicrobiaceae bacterium, assembly GCA_963737625.1. Lineage (GTDB taxonomy): Bacteria > Actinomycetota > Acidimicrobiia > Acidimicrobiales > RAAP-2 > Bog-756. The sequence goes on along the minus strand of CAVTTK010000003.1, from coordinate 46,948 downwards.
GGGGGCCGTGAGCCCACCGGCCATGGCCGTGGCGATCACGTCGATCCTTTTGTCGACACCGTTGCGGCCCACGATCTGTGCCCCCAGGATGGTTCCGTCTTCGGGATCGAAGATCAGTTTGGCTGCCATCCTTGTGGCTCCTGGGTAGTACGTGGCGTGGTCGAAGGGGTGGGAGTGGATGGCCCGATAGGGTCGGCCCGCCACCTGCAGCCTGCGCTCATTCCATCCCACGGTGGCGGCCACGACGTCGAAGACCTTCACGATCGAGGTACCCAGCGATGCCACCTCGTGCGAGGGGCGTCCAGCGATGTGGTCGGCCACCCGTCGTCCTTGACGGTTGGCCACGTTGGCCAGTGCGATCAGCGATGTTGAGTGGGACACTGCATCCGGCTTCTCGACAGCGTCGCCCACGGCATAGACGTCCGGATCGCTCGTCTGGTTGGCATAGTTCACCGCCAGTCCACCCTCGGGCCCGAGCTGCAGCCCGGCGAGATCGGCCAGCCGGACGTCCGGCCGGACGCCGATAGCCCCCACCACGAGGTCCGCCGGAAGGATCCGGCCGTCGGACAGGGTGACCGAACGCTCTCCGACCGACGCCACCGACGCTCCGAGCAGGACTCGGACGCCGTGGGCCCTCAACTCGTCACTGACCAAGACGGCCAGCTCGGAATCGAGCGGGGTCAGCACCTGGGGGGCAGCCTCGACGACGGTGGTGTCGAGCCCCTGCGCGACCAGGTTCTCGGCCATCTCGAGGCCGATGAAGCCGGCCCCGATCACCACGGCCGTTGCCGGAGCCACACCGACTTCCGCAGCCATGGAGGCGGCGTCTTCCACCGTGCGGAGGGTCCGGACCCGGTCATAGCCCAGGATCGGTGGCCTCACTGGGGCTGCTCCCATGGAGAGGATCAGCTTGTCGTAGGGCACGACGACCTCGTCGCCCGTGAGGGTGGAGCGCACCGTCACCGTGTGCGCAGCCTTGTCGATGGCCACGACCTCATCGTTGACCCGCACGTCGAGACGGAAGCGATCGAAGAGCTGTTGGGGAGTCTGCAGGGTGAGATCCTCCTCCTCCTCGATCAGGCCGCCCACGAAGTAGGGCAGTCCGCAGTTGGCGAAGGAGACATGCCCGGAGCGCTCGAGCACCGTGATGGTGGCATCGGCGTCAAGCCGGCGAAGGCGGGTAGCAGCCGACATTCCGCCGGCCACCCCGCCGATGATGACCACACGCCTGGGTGCGGAGTTCGGAGCGGTCATCGGGACAACCACGACTTCCGCTTTTTCGGCGCAGAGGTCGCCGTCGTTCGACACTGGCACCGTTCGTTCCTAGGCACGTCGCCCAGCACCTGTTCGACGTGGGCTCCACAGCCCTTCCAGGTCGGGCGACCGCACTTCTTGCATTTCGCAGCTCTGCACATACCCCATAGGGTATCATACATCTCACCTTTCCGTGCGGGTCAGAAGATACCCCATGGGGTATTTGTGGTACCGTCACATATACCCCACTGGGTATCTGTCTAAGGGAAGGACGGCACATGACGGCATTCACGAGGACAGGACTTGGCGTTACACCGGCGGTCTCGTCTCCAGAAACCCCAGCTGGTGAGCACGATCGATCCGGATCCGAAGTCACGAAGGGGGACCGGCCCCGTCCATTTGCCCGTCTGGGGGCGTGGGCGGCCACCCACTTCCGCCGGGTGCTCGTAGCGTGGCTCCTCATCATTGTCGCCTTCGGCTTCTTCGCTATCCACGTCGAGAGCGCTCTCGCGGGCGCCGGATGGCAAGCTTCGGGCAGTCAATCGGTTGCGGCCCGGGCCATTATTGAGAAGAATTTTGCCGGGCTGGGTGCCACTGGGCTCCAGGTGGTGGTGGTCGACCACCACGGACCGATCGCCACGGACCCTCATGCTCAGGCCATCGTGGCCAAGGTGACGCGGGTGCTCCGGAATGATCCCCGGGTGTCCACCGTGGTCCCGCCCCAGGCGGGAGTGTCGATCTCGCAGGACGGCCGGACGGCCGTCATCACCGCTGGAGCGGCGGCGAACTCCAACAAGATGGTGCAGGCGGCCGACGCGGTGCAGCCGAAGTTGGCCTCTCTGTCCTCATCCGGCGTCTCGGTGACGCTCACCGGTGACAGCGCCCTATGGGCCAATTTCAACACGGCCAATCGCTCGGCCATGCTCAAGTCGGAGATGCTGTCGTGGCCGGTGACTATCATCATCCTGATCATCGCCTTCGGCAGTCTGGTGGCCGCCGGTCTTCCACTCCTCTTGACCATGGCTGGGCTGCTGGTGGCGGCGGGTGCCCTGGTGATCACCACCAAGTTCACCCCGGTGTCGATCTGGGCCCTCAACTTCGCGCTGATGTTCGCCCTCGCCCTCGGCATCGACTACGCCCTCTTTCTGGTCATGCGGTTCCGGTCCGCCCTCAAACGGCGGGGGGCCGAGCCGGGCGACCGCGAGGCCATCGTCGCCTCGGTGGCCGAGACGGTGGATACTGCCGGCAAGGCCGTGGCCTTTAGCGCCCTCACGGTGCTAGCCTCGCTCGCCGCCATCCTCATCGTTCCGAGCCCGGCCTTCCGTTCGATGGCCTTCGGGATCATGCTGGCGGTTGTCGCAGTGCTCGCTGCCACACTGACCTTGCTCCCGGCTGTTCTTGGCAAGCTGGGTACCAACATCAACAAGGGCACGATCCGACTCCGTCGCACGCCCCCCGCCAAGGGCGCGGGGGACAGTGAGGGCTCGCTCGATCGGATGCTGCATAGGTGGGGCAAGCTCCTCTGGGCCCACCCGTTCCCCGCCGGTGCCGCCGCCCTGGTTCTGCTGCTGCTCGCCGCCGCCCCGATCATCGGGATGCGCACCAACATGCCTTCCATCACCATTATCCCGCCCAGTGCGAATGCCAGGGTCGGCTACTACCAGGTGACCAACGCCTTCGGGCCAGGTGCTCCAGGCACTCTCCAGGTGGTCGTGCCCGAGGCCGAACAGGCCCAGTCCGTGGCCGTCCTGTCTCACGCCCCCGGGGTGGCCGGGGTGGTTCCGGGGCCGACCAACGGCGGGTGGACGCTCGACCAGGTGGTCCCGACCACAGGGCCGTCCACGGCAGCGACCGGCTCCACCATTGATTATCTGCGACGCGTGCTTCCCCCCGGGGCGCTGGTGGGCGGTGCCGCCGCCGAGAACCACGACCTCCAGCAGACCCTGGTCTCCCACACGCCCCTGGTGCTCGGGATTCTGGGGGTGCTCGGTTTCATCCTCCTGCTGGTCGCCCTCGGGGCTCCGCTGATCGCCGCCCTGGGCGTCCTCATCACGGCCCTCTCGGTGGCCGGGGCCTTCGGCATCGGCCGCCTCATCTTCCAGAACGGAGTCCTGTCGGGACCGCTGGGCTTCCAACCCCAGGGGTTCATCGACGCCTGGGCGCCGCTGTTCTTCGGGGCCATGGTCTTCGGGGTGGCCATGGACTACACCCTGTTCATGCTCTCGGCGGCCAAGGAGCGCTACGAAACCCACCCCGATCCGGAGCACGCCATGATCGGATCCATGCGGACCTCGGGACGGGTGGTGCTCTCTGCCGCAGCGGTGATGGTCGCAGTCTTCCTCACCTTCGCCCTGTCCGGGCCCCTGGCCCCGAAGGAGATGGGAGTCATCCTGGCCATCGCCGTGGCTCTGGACGCCCTGGTAGTGCGCCTCGTTGTGCTTCCGGTGGCTCTTCGACTGGGTGGCCACAGCGCCTGGCACCAACCGAAGTGGCTCGGCCGTATCCTGCCCAAAGTGCAGTTCTCGCACTAACCCGGAAGTGTCGACCGACGGTCGACCGACAAAACTGAATGACGACGAAGGAGTGAGTGTGCAACTACCCGACGAAGTGGTCACAGACCTCCGCAAGAGGCTGAAGCGTGCTGGGGGCCAGGTCCAGGCCGTGGAAACCATGCTTGCTGACGGGCGCGAGTGCCGCGACATCGTGACCCAGCTCAGTGCCGCGACCAAGGCTTTGGAGCAGGTCGGATTCCGGCTCATCGCCAGCGGCCTGACCTACTGCCTGGAGCACCCCGAGGAGGCGGCCGAGTCTGGCTATCCACTCGATGAAGTCCAGCGACTGTTCACCAAGCTTGCCTGAGCAGCATTCGTGGTCACCCTACTTGATACCCCCGGGGGTATCAAGTAGGGTGAGGTTGAGGGACTGAACGGAGGATTGTCATGGCACGAGTCGTCGTCTTGGGTGGGGGGATCGCCGGCCATACGGCGGCACTACACCTCCGCCGGATGCTCAAGCATCCCGATGAGGTAGTCGTCGTGACGCCCAACTCCAACTGGAACTGGATCCCGTCGAACATCTGGGTTGGAGTCGGGCGGATGAAGACCGAACAGGTGACCTTCAAGCTCCCTCCGATCTACAAGCGCCAGGGCATCGGATACCGGCAGGCCCGGGCCACGGTGATCCATCCCGAGGGCGATGATCTCCATCGGTCGCCCTTTGTCGAGTTCGTCTACACCGATCCGTCCCGATCTGGAGAACTCGGCGAGCTTGAGTACGACTACCTGGTCAACGCCACCGGCCCGAAGCTCAACTTCGAGGCCACCCCCGGGCTCGGACCTCACGGCCATTCCTTCTCGGTGTGCACCTCCGGTCATGCAGTCGGTGCCGCATCAGCCCTGCATGCGTCGATTGCCAAGATGAAGCAGGGTGAGCGCCAGGTGCTCGTCGTAGGCATGGGCCACGGAACCTGCACCTGCGAAGGGGCCGCCTTCGAGTACGCATTCAACGTGGAACACGAGGTACGCCAGGCCGGCGTACGGGACTTGGCTGAGATCGTCTACCTGACCAACGAGTACGAGCTCGGTGACTTCGGGGTTGGCGGGCTCGTCTTCACTCAGCAGGGATTCCAGACGACCTCCAAGCTTTGGACCGAGTCGTTGTTCCGGGAGCGCGGCATCCGCCCGATCACCGGGGCCCACGTCACCGGTGTCGAGGATGGCGTGGTCCACTACGAACAACTCGACGGCTCAATGAACTCGCTCGAGTTCGACTTCGCCATGCTCCTCCCACCCTTCAGGGGGGTCGCCCTCCAGGCATTCGACGGCGCGGGTGAGGACATCACCACCGAGCTGTTCGCACCCAGCGGCTTCATGAAGGTCGATGCCGACTACTCCGGCAAGATCTTCGAAGAGTGGAGAGCCGAGGACTGGCCCCGCACCTATCAGGTGCCCCGGTTCCCCAACATTGTTGCCGTGGGAATCGCCTTCGCCCCTCCGCACCAGATCTCCCGGCCCAGGAATTCACCCAACGGCACCGTGATCACCCCATCACCCCCGCGTACCGGCATGCCTTCGGGGATCATGGGGAAGCTTGCGGCCACCAACATCGCGGAGATGATCCAGCACGGGAGATCAGCTGAGTTCCGCACGGCGTCCATGGCCGACATGGGCGCGGCCTGTGTCGCCTCGGCTGGCTCCGGCCTTCGCCAAGGGAGCGCGGCCTCGATGACCATGTACCCGGTCGTTCCGGACATCGTGAAATACCCGAATACCGGCCGGAGCCTCAAGGACACATTCGGCGAGATCGGCCTCGCCGGTCATTGGATCAAACTGTTGCTCCACTACATGTTCATCTACAAGGCCAAAGCCCGTCCGGGCTGGCACCTGATTCCCGAGTAGGCAAGGAGGAGACTATGGACGACACTGAAGCCAACGTGGCGAGCGCTCCGCTCCCGACGGCCAAGACATTGCGAGACCGCAAGAGCCTGGTCATCCAGCTCGAACGGTTCGCGGCTATCAACCTGAAGATGGCGAAGATCATCCGAAGGGAGCGCCACTGAGCATGGGTAGCCAGCAGTGGGACGAACGCTACGGCGGGGACGAGCTGGTGTGGACGAGCACGCCAAATCAGTTCCTGGTTGCCGAGGTTGCCGGCATGCCCGTCGCACGGGCGGTGGACCTCGCATGTGGCGAGGGACGCAACTCCATCTGGCTCGCCGAGCAGGGCTGGCGGGTTACCGGGGTGGACTTCTCGGCGGTGGGCCTGGCCAAAGCGAAGCGCTTTGCTGCCCTCCGGGGCGTGGAGGTCACCTGGGTCGAGTCTGCAGTGGAAGATTGGGCCCCGCCACCCGACGGGTTGGATCTCGTGGCCGTGCTCTATCTGCAGCTCCCCCAGCCAGTCCGCGCTGTGGCCCTCGCCGTAGCCGCCTCGGCGGTGGGACCGGGAGGAACGCTCCTCGTGGTCGCCCACGACCAAGACAATCTGACCCGGGGTTATGGGGGTCCCCCAGACCCCGAGGTGCTGTACGAGGTGAGAGACGTCACCGTTGCCGCGGTCGCCGCTGGCCTGACCGTGGAACGGGCCGAGCAGGCCGTCCGTGTCGTGGACACCGATGATGGCCCGAGGGAGGCGATCGACACTGTCATCAGAGCTCGTCGTGCGGTGGACGGTCGATGAGATGCGGTCATGTCGACCCGATGACGGCAGCATTCAGGCGAGCGAGACATAGGGCCGCCCGGATCCGGCGAGACGGCGTGCGCCCATGAGCTTCTACGTCGATAGCATCCTCCCTCGTTGTACCAACCTCCTACTGGGCGGCAGCGAGTTTGCAAAGATCCGCAGCCGGGTCGCCTCCGGTCTCAGCGGGGACGTCATGGAAGTCGGGTTTGGTTCCGGCCTCAACGTGCCCCACTATCCGTCGGGAGTGGACAGGGTCGTGGCCGTCGATCCGGCCACGTTGGGCCGCAAGCTCGCCGCCGGGCGATTGTCAGCTTCTCCGGTGCCAGTGGAGTTCGTCGGACTCGATGGTGCATCGCTACCCCTGGAGTCAGCGGCGATCGACCATGTGCTCGTCACCTGGACTCTCTGCACCATCCCCGCGGTGGAGGACGCGTTGGGTGAGGTCCACCGAGTCCTTCGTTCCGGAGGACAGCTGCACTTTGTAGAGCACGGCCTCTCGCCGGACCTCCGACTAGCCAACTGGCAGCATCGGCTCACGCCCCTGCAGCGCAGGGTGGCCGGTGGGTGCCACCTAGACCGGCCGATCGACCGCCTGATCGAGGGGGCCGGGTTCGCATTGACCGAGCTGGACACCTACCAGCTTCGCGGTCCCAAGCCGATGAGCTACATGTACGAGGGACTGGCAACGAAGCCTTGACGTGACCGACTGAGAGACTTGCGGTCCGGAGAGCCTGCCGGGCTCTCGGCCGGTCAGCGTCGACAGGTGAGTCCCACTGCCGGAGGATTGGGTTCAACTGGAGTGTTCTTCCCCGCTGGGTCGCGCGCAGCGGTGAACGAACCGAGTCGGTCACTGAGCCCTTGAGTGACGAGTGGGCGACGCCGGCTGACTGGGCGGCCCGTCACCACTCGAGACGGCCGTTGTCGTGATCACGAACACGCCGACCACCGCCCCGGCGCTCGTCCCACTGCCGACCTGGTGACACCGAGGAACGTTGGGATTGCGATTGCCAGCAGAATGGCGAGAATGAGGAGTGTGACCATGAGCTCGATCAGGGTGAACCCGCCGTCATAGAGATGCCGGGCGTGCCGGGACTCGATCATCGAGACCGCACCCACTTGTTGCAGTCAGCCACGGTCACCATCCCTGGCGAAGTGAACGCCAAGCTCGCCCAGCGCCACTACTGGGGTAGCCCTGAGTGGATCGCCTCGTTCTCCCGGAGGACCCACGTCGAGGGCTACTTCGGCAACCTGAAGAACACCAGCGCTGGCAACGTGAAGCGGGGATGGTGCAAGGTCGTCAGCATCGTGAAGACCGGAATGATGCTCGCCTGCGCGGTGGCGGCCAGCAACATTCGCCTCCTGCGGACTTGGTCGGAGCGCACGGGGGACATCACTGATCCCCTTTGCGCTCCCAACCCCCCCGACCATGGCTACGAGGAGCTCGAGCCCGAAACCGTTGCCACCCCGGCGCTCGGTCCTCCGAGTCGTCTGCTCCACAGCCTGTCCGCCTGCTGACCTGAGGTCAGCGGGCTTCCTTGGTTGGGCCGGGTGAGTCCCAACCGGGTTTAGAGCGACAAAACCTTCCCGCCGACCCCACTTGCTATGGCTGGTCAGGCCGCGCGTCCCGTAGAGACGCTGAAACCCCCCGACCAGCCCGGAATAGCGGGCTGACGGGGGGTTTCGTTACTCCGAGGGGTCCACTTTCGTTAGGACCCCATGGCGGAGGCGGTGGGATTTGAACCCACGGTGAGTTTCCCCACACACGATTTCCAGTCGTGCCGATTCGGCCGCTCTCGCACGCCTCCGGATGATCGACCCCACCGGAGAGAACCCGGGGGGCCAACAGCCCCGACAGGCTACTCCGACACCCCGGAGCGGTCAGACGTCCCGTACGCCTCCGGCAGGCCGGCACCTGACCGGCACCTGACCGGCACCTGGTCGGGCTCCTGACGGGTATCATCAGGGCGCCGACGTTGTGTGCGACGGCTGGGTCCTGCGCAACGACCTCCTGTGAATCGAGTCAGGGTCGGAAGGCAGCAGCTCTCAGCAGGTCAGGCCGTGTGCCGTAGCCAACCTGGCCGTCGCACAGAACGTCGGCCCAGCCCCCGGACCCCTGGGCGATCACCCCGGGCCCGACGGACCTCGTCATCAGACCGGCTCCGGAGCCCGGCCATGCACGACCTCCGGAGGGAAACGCACATCGTGGTGAACGGTAGGCTCCCACGACGTGGCCGACCCCCCGGACGACACCCCCTACCAGTCGCTGTATCGGCGGTTCCGCCCGTCCACCTTCGGTGAGGTCCGAGGCCAGGACCACGTGGTCCTGGCCCTACGGAACGCCGTCCGGGACCACCGGGTGGCCCACGCCTACCTGTTCAGCGGACCCCGCGGGACGGGCAAGACGTCGACGGCCCGGATCCTGGCCAAGGCGCTCAACTGCACGGACCTCCGCGACGGTGAGCCCTGCGGGGTGTGCGTGTCCTGCGTGGAGATCGCCAAGGGAACCTCGCTCGACGTGCACGAGCTCGACGCCGCCTCCAACAACGGCGTGGAGGCCATGCGGGACCTGGTGTCCCGGGCCGCTCTGGGCACACCGGGCCGGCAGAAGGTCTACATCGTCGACGAGGTGCACATGCTGTCCACGGCGGCCTCCAATGCGCTGCTCAAGACGCTCGAGGAGCCGCCGGCCCACGTGATCTTCGTCCTGGCCACCACCGATCCCCAGAAGGTCCTGCCCACCATTCGGAGCCGTACCCAGCACTTCGAGTTCCGCCTGCTGGGTCCCGAGACCCTGGGGAAGCTTCTGGACCAGGTGCGCCGGGACGCCCACCTCGAGGTACCCGACGAGGCCCTCGACCTGGCTGTCCGGCGGGGGAGGGGCTCGGCCCGCGACGCCCTTTCGGTCCTGGACCAGGTCGTGGCGTCGGACTCGGTCGACGACGACCTCCCCGAGCTCGATGAAGTGGTCGAGGCCCTGGCCGAGCGCGACATTGGTCGCGCCCTGGTGGCGGTGGCCCATCTGACGTCGGCGGGCTTCAGCCCCCAGCAGCTGACGGCAGATCTCGTGGACTACCTGCGCCAGGGCTTTCTCGCCCTGGTGGCCCCGGATCTGATGGCGGTTTCCGGGGGGGAGCGGGACGATCTGTCCGCACGGGCCGAGCGGGTGGGTCTGGCCGCCCTGGTCCGGGCCATGGAGGTGCTCGGGCAGGCCCAGGTCGCCATGCGCGATTCCCCTGACCCCCGGGTGAACCTCGAGGTGGCCCTGGTCCGGTTGGCCCATCCCGAGGCCGACGACTCACCGGCTGCCCTCCTGGCCCGCATCGAGCGTCTCGAGTCCACGGCCCGCTCGCCGGCCGCACCCCCGGCTCCTGTGGCCTCGCCGGCCGTCTCACCTGCGGCGCCCGCAGCTGCGCCCGCCCCTGGGCCCCGAGCGTCGCCGGCCGAGGGACCGGAGTCACCGGCGACCGGGGGCTCCGTGCCGGCATCTCATGCAGCTGACCTCGGCACGGGTGTCTCGGGCAGGCGGACGCTGGGGGCCTACCGACGGAACACCGGCGCCGCTGACGTCGAGCCGGGGGAGGGCGCCACCACCGGTGCGGCACAGCCGGCCGCATCGGCCCCAGGCGCCGCGGCACCGACAACGGATGCACCGACGGATCCTCCGGCTCCCGGGACGCCGCCCGACGACAGGACACCCACCGGCTCCGGCCCCCCGTCGGCACCGGCAGGACCTCCTCCGGCGTTCCCCACCCGGGACCAGTTGGTCCAGGCCTGGGGCGACCACGTGATCGGCCGCCTGAGGCCTAAGGCCAAAGCACTGTTCCAGGCGGGCCGGTTTGTCGGCGTGGAGGACGAGCGCGCCGTGTTCGGGCTCCCCAATGAGATCCACCGGAACCGGTGCGAGGACGTACGGGGTGAGATCGAGGTGGCGCTCTCGGAGCAGTTCGGCCGACCCGTGGGCCTCGAGCTGGTCGTCGACCCGGGGGCCGAGGCGCCCCGCAACCGGCAGGAGCCGGCCCCCGACGACCACGATCAGTCGGCGACGACGGTGACCGGGGGGTCCTCTCTGGGTGCTCCCGCATCCTCGACGGCGGCCGGGCCGCCCGCCCCCGTCCCCATCGACGGACCGGCTGATCCCGATGACCACGACGACCCGGGAGGCCGTGGCCACCTGGACGACCACGATGACCTGTCGGCGTTCGACGACGCACAGCTGGGCGAGATCGCCAACGTCGACAACTCAGCCGAGGCCCGTGTCCTGCAGGCCTTCCCCGGGGCCGAGGAGGTGGGTTAGGTGGCCATCTTCTCCGGACCCCTGCAGTCCCTGATCGACGAGCTCGGACGCCTTCCCGGGGTGGGACCCAAATCGGCCCAGCGGATCACGTTCCACCTCTTGAAGGTGGCGCCGGAGGACGCGCTTCGGCTGGCCGAGGCCATCATCGCCGTGAAGGAGCGGATCACGCTCTGCACCCGGTGCTTCAATGTCGCCGAGGGGGGACTGTGTGCCATCTGTCTCGACGACCGGAGGGACGCCAGATCGGTCTGTGTGGTGGAGGATCCCCGGGACATCGTCTCGGTGGAGAAGACAGGTGAGTTCTCGGGCAAGTACCACGTGCTCCAGGGGGCCCTCAACCCCATCGAGGGGATCGGCCCGGAGCAGCTTCGTGTGCGGGAGCTGCTGGTCCGGGTCGAGGAGGAGGGGATCACCGAGGTCATCCTGTGCACCAACCCGAACCTCGAGGGCGAGGCCACGGCCATGTATCTGGCCCGGCTGCTGAAGCCCCTGGGGCTCACCGTGACCCGAATCGCCAGCGGGCTGCCCGTGGGCGGGGACCTCGAGTACGCCGACGAGCTGACGCTGGGACGGGCACTCGAGGGTCGTCGCGAGGTCGAGGCCTGAGACGTGGTCACCGGCGCACCCGGAGAGACCGGATCGGACGGGTCAGCCGGGCGCACGTCGGCGCCGCCCTCCGGCCCCATGACCGCATGCCCGGTCGAATGAACACTCGCCCGTCCCGGTGACCCCGCACACCCGGTATCTGTGGGTACTTCGCCATGCCAAAGCGGCATCCGATGCGCCCTGGGGTGGCGATGACCAGCAGCGGCCGCTGACGGCGCGGCGGACGACGCGATGCCTCGGCCCTCGGGAAGCGACTGGCCGCAGAGCCCGTCGACCTCGACTTCGACGTCGGCCTGGATCCCGACGGCGTTCCCCGGCCCGAGGTGGCCGTCTGCTCCGCTGCGGTCCGGACGCGGCAGACCACCGACCTCCTCGCCGCGGGGATGGGTGGCCTGCTCCCCGTGGACGCCTATCACTCGTTGTACGGAGCCGACCCCGTGCTCCTCCTCCAGTACGTCCGCGAGATCGACGAGGGAGTGAGGAGCGCACTGGTGGTCGGACACAATCCGACCGTCTTCGAGGCGTCGTGGCAACTCCTCGACGGGTCCGGTGGCTCAGCCGATGAGGGCCACCCGGACGACCAACCGCCCTCTGACCGCGCCAGACTCGAGGCCCACGGGTTCCCGACCTGTGCCCTGGCCGTTCTGGCGCTCGACGTAGGTGCGTGGGAGGACGTGGTCCACGGATGCGCCGCCCTGCTGGGGGTGTTCAAGCCGCCGTACTGAGGCATGGGTGACGCCGATCAGGACCGGCCGGATCCTCGGGGGCCCCGGCTCCCATCCGGCCCCTCTGGCGCTCCGTGGGGTGGATGGTTCCCGTCCCGCTCAGGCCGCGCCGTGCACGCGGCCTCGACCCGACCGGGCCGTCCGAGCCGGTGAACGGTGGGGACGCTGCGCCAGGGAACTGCACCAGAATGGTGAACAGTGAACCAACCTCCGACCGAGCGGGCCATGCAGAGGTTCACAGCCGTCTTGGTCCGGCAGTTCACCATCGGGCCCTTCTCGCTCATGAACAGTGGTGCGGCCCGCCCAGGTCCACCGGTGGTCGCCGTCGAACTCCAGTCGGCAGGGGTCGAAGTCACTGATCTCCCCGGGACCATCTCGACACAATGGATCGGGGATGGCCGCCTGCTCCGCTATCCCGAAATCAAGGTCGCCCAGGCTGTGAGGAACACCCGGATCTATCTGGCCCGGACCCCCAGTCGGCATGAGGTGCCCTTCGGCGTTCGCCTCAATCTCGGCGAGTCCCGTTCGCACCTTCTCCTGTTCACGGTGGAGTACGAGGCCTTGATGGATGGTCTGGAATCCCACCACGTACCTGTGGACCGGAGCCCCCGAACGCTCGGGTTCATGCTCATGGGCAGGAAGTAGAGGGAGACCTGTCGGCCGCCGAGCACCCCGACCATCCGGCACGCCAGGGAAGGCCGTGCCACCTCAGCTGGGTTCGAGGCGACCAGAGACTGTGCTCCGCCGGGCTCGGGTGCAGGCTCAGATGGTTCGCAACACCGCGGCGTCGCCCTGACCGCCACCACCGCAGAGGCTCACGGCTGCGGTGCCACCACCGCGGCGCTTGAGCTCGAGGAGCGCGGTGAGGGCCAGTCGAGTACCGGACATGCCGACCGGATGGCCGAGGGCGATGGCCCCGCCGTTGACGTTGACCACGTCGTCGCCGATGCCGAGGTCGGAGCCAGAGGCGCATCCCACGGCAGCGAAGGCCTCATTGATCTCGAAGAGGTCGATGTCACCGACCTTGAGGCCGGCCTTGTCCAGCGCCACCTTCGTGGCGTGCGAGGGCTGATGGAGCAGCGACGGGCTCGGTCCGGCCACCTGGCCGTAGCTGACCAGCTCGCCCAGGGGGGCGAGGCCGAGCTCCTCGGCCTTGGCCTTGGACATCACGATGACCGCGGCACCCCCGTCGGAGATCTGGGAGGCGTTGCCCGCGGTGATGGTGCCGCTCTTGTCGAAGGCCGGACGTAGCTTGCCCAGGGATTCGGCCGTGGTCTCGGGCCGGACGCCCTCGTCGGTGTCGACCACCAGTGGATCGCCCTTGCGCTGGGGAACGTTGACCGGGACGATCTCGTCGGCGAACTTGCCGTCCTTGATGGCGGCAGCGGCCCGCTCGTGGGAGAGGGCGCTGAAGGCGTCCTGGCGCTCACGGGACACCCCGTCGGCCCCGTTGTACCGTTCGGTGCCCAGACCCATGGCGCAGTTGTCGAAGGCGCAGAACAGGCCGTCGTACATCATCGAGTCCACGACGTTCTGGTCGCCGATCCGGTAGCCGGCCCGGGCCCCCGGGAGCAGGTAGGGAGCTTGGGTCATCGACTCCATCCCTCCGGCCACCACGATGTCGGCCTCGCCGGCGTTGATCATCAGGTCGGCCAGATAGATGGCGTTGAGCCCGGACAGGCACACCTTGTTGACGGTGGTGGATGGCACGCTCATGGGGATGCCGGCATTGACCGCAGCCTGGCGGGCGGTGATCTGACCCGTGCCGGCCAGGATCACCTGTCCCATGAAGACGTAGTCGACCTGCTCCGGCTGGAGGCCGGCCCTCTCCAGGGCCCCGGCGATGGCGAACCCACCGAGTTCGGTGGCCGCGAACCCGCCCAAGGCGCCGGACAGCTTGCCGATCGGGGTTCTCGCCCCTGAGACGATGACGGTTCCGGACATGACGACCTCCGCGGCCTGGCGGCCAGATCAGGCGGCGTTCCCCACGGGACCGCCACGGCGACGGGACCATGATACGGCCTTGTGCACGGGCCGGACCACCCGACCGGCCCCTCCGCCCCTCTGCGCCGCTCGCCTCTCGGCCACCCTGGTCGCACCCGCCCCCTCCCGTGGCGGCCCGACCCCGTGGTCGGATGGCGGCACCGGGAGTGGCCGACCGGCACCGGGGGGTGGCCCGGTCGTCACGACCCCACGGGACCGGAATCCATGAATGGCGGGCGGACTAACCTCCCCTTCCATGCAGGAGTTCCTCTCAGCCATCCGGTCCGGTGCTTCGGGAGAGCAGATCGAATCCATCCCGATTCCTGACCACTACCGTGCTTCGTTCGTCCTCCGAGATGAGGTGGGGATGTTCGAGGGACTCGAGACCGAGGACAAGGACCCGCGGAAGTCGCTCCACGTCGGGGACGTGGCCGTTCCGGAACTGGCTCCCGACGAGGCCTACGTCGCCGTGATGGCCAGTGCCATCAACTTCAACACCGTGTGGACCTCCATCTTCGAGCCGCTGCCCACCTTCGGCTTCCTCGACCGGCTGGGCAAGGAGAGTGCCTGGGGAAAACGGCACGCACTCGACTACCACGTGGTCGGATCCGACGCCTCCGGAGTGGTCCTGCGGACCGGGTCGGCCGTTCGCAACTGGAAGCCCGGCGACAAGGTCACGGTCCACTGCAACTATGTCGACGACCAGAGCCCGAGTGCCCACGACGACTCGATGCTGGCCGATAACCAGCGCATCTGGGGATTCGAGACCAACTTCGGCGGGTTGGCCGATCTGGCGGTGGTCAAGGCCAATCAGCTGATGCCCAAGCCCAGGCATCTGACCTGGGAGGAGGCCGCGGCCAATGCACTGTGCAACTCGACCTCCTACCGGATGCTGGTCTCCCAGAACGGTGCCCATATGACCCAGGGGGACAAGGTGCTGGTGTGGGGGGCGTCCGGGGGACTCGGGGCCTACGCCGTGCAGTACGTGCTCAACGGGGGCGGGACCCCCGTGGGGGTTGTCTCCTCACCATCGAAGGTCGAACTCCTCCATGAGCTCGGGGTGGAGGCAGTCATCGATCGCAAGGTGGCCAACTACCGGTTCTGGAAGGACGAGAACACCCAGGACGAGTCGGAATGGCGACGGTTGGGCAAGGACATCCGAGGTCTCGTCGGTGACGACGTGGACATCGTGTTCGAGCACCCGGGGCGACAGACCATGGGGGCCTCGGTCTTCGCGGCCAAGCGGGGCGGAACCATCGTCACCTGCGCGGCCACCTCGGGCTACATGATCGAGTACGACAACCGTCATCTGTGGATGAAGCTCAAGACCATCAAGGGGTCCCACTTCGCCAACTACCGCGAGGCCTGGGACGCCAACCAGCTGGTGTGTGAAGGAAAGATCCTCCCGCCCCTCTCGGCCGTCCACCCCCTCGAGGAGGTGGGGGACGCCGCCTACCAGGTGCACAAGAATCTCCACGAGGGGAAGATCGGGGTGCTGTGCCTGGCCCCCGAGGAAGGACTGGGGATCGACGACCCCGAGTTCCGTGCCGAGGTGGGCGAGGACCGGATCACCCTGTTCCGGAGGCACGGGGCGTGACCGAGGCCCTGCTGACCGAGATCGACCACGTGGCCATCGCCGTTCCCGACCTCGACGAGGCCATCGGCTACTACCAGCAGACCTTTGGCGCCACGGTGGACCACCGCGAGGTGGTGGAGTCCGACGGGGTGGAAGAGGCACTGCTGAAGGTGGCCGAAAGCTACATTCAGCTGCTCACGCCGACCAGGGATGATTCACCCGTGGCCAAGTACCTGGAGAAGAAGGGCCCGGGTCTCCATCACGTCGGCTACCGGGTGGCGGACTGCGGAGCGGCTCTCCAGTCGGTCAAGGACCATGGGGGCCAGGTCATCGACCAGGCGCCCCGTCCGGGATCACGGGGGACGACGGTGGCCTTCGTGCATCCCAAAGGGGCGTTCGGGACACTGATCGAGCTCGTCCAGGAGTGAACGGTCGCATCTATGGATCGGGCTCCGGCGGTCTCTGAGGGCGATCCCGGGGACCCCGAGCCCGGCCGACCTCCGTCCATCGGGGTGCCGAGTATTCCGGCCCTGGCCGATCGGCAGCGGACGCCGGCGCCCGTGCCGTCGGTCCCGTTGCCCTCCGCCGGGTCGCCAGAGTCCGCGGAGCCCGTCGACGTCGGGTCGGGAGTGGACATCGAGCCGCGCCCTGCCCCGGCGTCCTCCCCCACGAGACGGCGGGTCCCGGTGGTGTCGACCCGGTCCATGCCGCTGCCGGTCGGGCGAGGGGAACAACCCGACGGCGGTGAACCGAACGGATCCGCGGGCCCCGGAGCGCCGGACCCGGCCGATCAGGATCCCGGTCCGTCCGGGGGTCGTGACCCGTTCGCCCTGGCCTTCCCGCCTGGGGTGGCGGCCAAGTTGGGGTGGTACGTGTACCTGATGTCGGATCCCCGGTCCGGTCAACCGTTCTACGTGGGCCGGGGACGGGGCGACCGGTGCTTTCGCCACCTGCGGGCGGCCCGGGTTGGCGCCGATGCCGGAATCGGCGCAGGTCTAGGAGCGGGTCACGCCGAGATCCAGGCCGGCCGGGCGCCGATCGCACCGGGCGGGGCCGGCGAGGGCATCCGGGGGGAGGGGCAGGAAGGCGACGCCTTCCCCGTCCTGGAGCGGATCCGGGAGGTGGAGGCCCGGGAGGGCCCGATCCAAGTGGAGATCCTGCGCTATCGGCTGAGTGCCGACGAGGCCCGCCTGGTGCAGGCGGCGACCGCAGACCTGCTCGGCATCCAGCAGGACCTCAAACTGGGGGGACAACGTCAGCCGGCAGCCGATCTGGGCACACGGCTGGCCAAACGGGCCAAGTTCAAGCGGGAGCATCAGGTCGTCTTGCTGCGCATCGGTGACCGGGGCGCCGACACGGGGTACGGGACCGTCCGCCACGACTGGCGGATCGGGCGGAGGTGGATCGATCCCCGATCGTCGCGGTCGCCCCGCTGGGCCGTGATCGTGGCCGGTGAGCTGATCGTGGCCGTCTACAGGATCGAAGGGTGGGAACCGACACCCCTCCCCGGACCCCCCGGCCCTCCGGGGCCGTCGGGATCGCCGGGGGTGGCCAGCTTCACCGCCCGCTCGACCTATCGCCACTCCTTCATCGGGGAGGTGGACGACGAGCTCGAGCGTCGGTACGTCGGGAGGAGCGTGGCGGCCTACCTGACGACCGGACCACGTGGGGGCCGGCCGGGAATGGTGACGGGTGGGGGCGTCGGGGCCCAGAACCAGGTCACCTACGTGTGGTGCGGCCCCCACTGGGTCAATCCCACCGGCTGACCCCACCAGGCCGTCACCGGCGGGCCATTGCTCCAAGGCCACCGCGGGCGGGTCGGGGGTGTCCGGGTCCGTATCGAAACCCCCGCGCCTGGTCCGGTAGCCTCACTGACCATGGATCACCCCATGACCCAACGACTGGAAGAACTGGCCGAGCGACGCGAGTTGGCCAGGAACGCAGGCTCCCCCCGGGCCGTGGAGAAGCACCACGCCAAGGGCAAGATGACCGCCCGGGAGCGGATCGACTACCTCCTCGACGACGGCTCGTTCCAGGAGCTGGACATGCTGGCCCGGCACCGGGCCCACGGCATGGGCCTGGAGGAGAACCGCCCGTACACCGACGGGGTGATCACCGGCTTCGGGACGGTCGAGGGTCGCCGTGTCTGTGTGTTCAGCCAGGACTTCACCGTGTTCGGAGGGGCTCTGGGTGAGGTGTTCGCCGAGAAGATCCACAAGGTGATGGACCTGGCCAGCTCCATCGGGGTGCCCATGATCGGCCTCAACGACGGCGCCGGGGCCCGAATCCAAGAGGGCGTGGTCTCGCTCCACTCCTACGGCGGCATCTTCCACCGCAACGCACAGGCCTCCGGGGTGATCCCGCAGATCAGCGTGATCCTCGGGCCGTGCGCCGGGGGTGCTGTCTACAGCCCGGCCATGACCGACTTCATCTTCATGGTCCAGGGGACCAGCCACATGTTCATCACCGGGCCCGACGTGGTCAAGACGGTGACCGGTGAGGATGTGACCCTGGAGGAGCTGGGTGGGGCCATGAGCCACGCCACCAAGTCGGGAGTGGCCGCCTTCGTGGCTCCGGACGAGAAGGCCTGCCTCGACGACGTCCGGTATCTCCTGAGCTTCCTGCCCTCCAACAATCTCGAGGAGGCGCCCCTGGTGGCCTCGGGGGACGATCCCGAGCGGCTCACCCCCGAGCTCACCGACCTCATGCCCGCTTCGCCCAACCAGCCCTACGACATGAAAAAGGTCATCGAGGCGGTGGTCGACGACGGTGAGTTCTTCGAGGTCAATCACCACTGGGCCATGAACCTGGTGTGCGGGTTCGCCCGGATCGACGGCCGGGCGGTCGGCATCGTCGGGAACCAGCCCCAGATGCTGGCCGGCGTTCTGAACATCGACGCCTCGGAGAAGGGGGCCCGCTTCGTACGCACCTGTGACGCCTTCAACGTCCCCCTCATCACCTTCGTCGACGTGCCCGGCTTCATGCCCGGAACCGACCAGGAGTACGGGGGCATCATCCGTCACGGGGCCAAGCTGCTCTACGCCTACTGCGAGTCCACCGTCCCGCGGGTGCAGATCATCACCCGCAAGGCCTACGGCGGGGCCTACGTGGTCATGAACTCCAAGTCCATCGGCGCCGACCTGGCCTATGCGTGGCCGTCGGCCGAACTGGCCGTGATGGGCCCCGAGGGTGCCGTCGAGATCGTGTACCGCCGGGACCTGGCCGAGGCCGCCGACCCGGTGGGCCGGCGCAAGGAGTTGGTGGAGGAGTACACCGAGCGGTACGCCAACCCCTATGCCGCGGCGGAACGGGGCTACGTGGATGACGTCATCGACCCGGCCGAGACCCGGCGGGTGCTGGTGCGGAGCCTGGCCCTGTTGGTGTCCAAGCGCGAGGACCTGCCCAAGCGCAAGCACGGGAACATGCCGCTGTGACCAGCACCCCCCTGGTCGACAACTCGGCCCCTCCCGGCGCCCCGGGCCCCGCCGGAACGGGTATCGCCCGGCGACCGGAGATCGACCCGGCGCTGCTGGCCGTCATCGTCGCCGCCGTCGATCAGGCCTGGCCCCGACCCCGGGTCGTGGTGGCCGAGCCCGACAACCGTCCGCCGGCTTGGCGGTTCAGCGGGCGGTGGTGGTCCCGACCGGCCACCACCCGGCGTGACCGTCCCTGGACCGGGGGCTGACCTCCACCGAGCCGCTCAGGTGGGGTCGGTGACGAAGTCTATGAGACGCTCCACGGCTCCCACCAGGGCCGGCTCCAGATCGGCGTAGGAGCCGACCGAGGCCAGGATCCGCTTCCAGGCCGTGGGCGGATCCCCGAACCCGAGGGCGTCGCACACCCCGGTCTTCCAGTCGAGGCCCATGGGCACCCGGGGCCAGCACTCGATGCCCAGTACCGACGGCTTCACCCCTTCCCACACGTCGACGAACGGGGTCCCGGTGATCAGGACCTGGGGATGACGGAGGCCGGCGGCGATGCGCGACTCCTTGCTGCCGTCCACCAGATGGTCGACCAGGACCCCCAGCTTCCGGGCCGGACCGGGACGGAACTGCTTGATGGCCGCGCCCAGGTGGTCGATGCCGTCCAGACGCTCGACGACCACGCCCTCGACACGCAGATCGTCGCCCCACACCCGCTCCACCAGCTCGGCATCGTGCACGCCCTCGACCCACAGCCGCCCGGCCCGGGCCACCCGGGCCGGGGCATCGGTCACCGCCACCGATCCCGAGGCGGTGATGGGGGCGTTCCGGCCGCCCCGGGGTTCGGGCGCCGGCCGTACGAGGGAGACGGCCCGACCGTCGACGGAGAACGCCCCCGGGGCCAGGCGGAAGACCCGCTCGAGCCCGGTCTGGCCGCGGATCTCGACGCCGCCGCCCTCCACCCGCACCAGCGCGCCGCTGAAGCCGCTGGCCCGATGGCTCACTCTCATCCCGACCACCGCCTCGACCTTGGGGTAGACCTTGGCCAGTTTGTCCTCGGGCGGTGCGTCGATGGGGCCGGACAGGATGCCGGCCATGGGGTTACGGCGAGGGGACACGTCGGGAACCTATCCGCTGTCCGCCGCCGAAGGGTGGAGGCGGATACGTCCCGGGACGGGCGTGCCCCGAGACCGCCGTGCTGAGCCCGGACTCAGCCCACCGGCGTGGCGCGGTGCTCCTCGGCCAGGCCCAGCATGTCGTCCATCATCTGGCCGATCTCGAAGTCCTTGGGCGTGTACACCCGGGCCACCCCTTTGCCCACTAGGATCTCGGCGTCCTCGGGGGGGATGATCCCGCCCACGACCACCGGGGCGTCGACGCCGGCGGCGCGCAACCGGTCGACCACGTCGGGAACCAGCTCGAGGTGTGACCCCGACAGGATGGAGATCCCCACCACATCGACGTCCTCGTCCCGCGCCGCCGCGGCGATCTCCGCCGGTGACAGACGAATTCCCTGGTAGACGACTTCGAATCCGGCATCCCGGGCGGCCACGGCGATCTGTTCGGCGCCGTTGGAGTGGCCGTCGAGGCCCGGTTTGGCCACGAGCAGCTTGGGCGGCCCACCGGTCCGGTCGGCCAGCGCCTTGGACCGGGCCAGAACGGCCCGGAACTCGGTGCCCCGGTGTCCGACCCCGCCGCTGACCCCGGTGGGGGCGCGGTACTCGCCGAACACCTGGCGGAGGGCGCCGGCCCACTCACCGGTGGTGCCGCCGGCGTGGGCCAGGGCGATGGTGGCGGGCATGACGTTCTCGGTGCCCTCGGCCGCCCGCCTGAGGGCGTCCAGGGCCCGACCGACGGCGGCGCCGTCGCGCGCCGAACGCCACGCCTCCACGTCGGCCCGCAGCTCGGACTCGACCGCGGGATCGACACGCAGGATCGAACCCACTCCACCATCGGCGCCGCCGGCCGGCGACAACGGCGAGTCCGCCGTCTCGGTGAAGCAGTTGACGCCGACGACCTGCAGCTCGCCGGTCTCGATCCGGCGCACCCGCTCGGACTGGCTACCCACCAGCCGGGACTTGAGCTCGTCGATGGCCTCGAACGCCCCGCCCAGCGACAGCACATCTTCCAACTCGGCCCACGAGGCCTCCGCCACCTCGTTCGTCTTCTTCTCGATGACCACCGAGCCGTCGAAAATATCGCCGTACTCCAGCAGGTCGGACTCGAAGGCCAGGATCTGTTGGATGCGGAGTGACCACTGCTGGTCCCAGGGCCGGGGGAGCCCGAGGGCCTCGTTCCAGGCCGGGAGCTGCAGCGCGCGGGCCCGTGCCCTCTTGGACAGCGTCACGCCCAACGACTCGAGCACGATGCGCGGCACGTTGTTCTCCGGTTGCGCCTCGGTGAGGCCCAGTGAGTTGACCTGCACCCCGTACCGCATGCGCCGGAGCTTGGGGTCGGTGACGCCGTACCGCTCGGAGCACACCCGGTCCCACAGGGCGGTGAAGGCCCGCATCTTGCAGGTCTCCTCCACGAAACGCACCCCGGCGTTGACGAAGAAGGAGATCCGGCCGACCACCGAAGGGAACTCGTCGGCGGGGATCTGGCCCGACGCCTGGACAGCATCCAACACGCCGATGGCCGTGGCCAGGGCGTAGGCCACTTCCTGATGCGGGGTGGCCCCGGCCTCTTGGAGGTGGTAGCTGCACACGTTGATGGGGTTCCACTTGGGGACATGCCTCACCGTGTACGCGATGGTGTCCACCGTGAGCCGCCGACTGGGGAGGGGCGGGAAGATGAAGGTGCCCCGGGACAGGTACTCCTTCACGATGTCGTTCTGTGTGGTTCCCGAGAGGACACGGGGGTCGACCCCGTGGTCCTCGGCATTGGCGATGTAGAGGCCGAGCAGCCAACCGGCGGTGGCGTTGATGGTCATGGAGGTGTTCATGGACTCGACGGGGATCTGGTCGAGGAGCTGGGCCATGTGGCCGAGATGGGCCACCGGGACACCCACCTTGCCCACCTCACCGGCCGCCTCGGGGGAGTCGGGGTCGTAGCCGATCTGGGTAGGGAGGTCGAAGGCGATGGACAGGCCGGTCTGGCCCTTGGCCAGGTTGGTCCGGTAGAGCCGGTTGGAAGCCCTGGCCGTGGAGTGCCCGGAGTAGGTCCGCATGACCCAGGGCTTGTCCCGGACCGCGGGCGCCGTCGGCCCGGTGGGCTCCACGGTGCCTGAGGGGGCGGCTGACCCGGCCCCGGGCTCCCGCGGCCCCTGGTGCACTCCGTCCGCCGCGCTGACCCCGTCGCCGTCGCGGCCTCGGCTGCTCAGCTGGTCCCCGACGCTCATCTTCCCATTCTCCCCCACCCGGGGGCCGGTGACGAGAGCACGGGGAAGGTGCGCCCTACTTGCGGTAGTCGAGGAAGCCCTGGCCCGACTTGCGGCCCAGGAGCTCGGCGGTCACCATGCGGCGCAACAGGGGAACAGCGGCATAGTTCGGGTCGCGGAACTCGGAGTACAGCGCGTCGAGAATGGCCAACGACGTGTCCAGTCCCACCAGGTCCAACAGGGCGAAGGGCCCCATGGGGAAGCCGCAGCCTCCCTTCATGGCGATGTCGATGTCCTCCACCGAGGCCACGCCTTGTTCCAGGAGCCGCACGGCGTTGTTCAAATAGGGGAACAGGAGGGCGTTGACGATGAACCCGGCCTGGTCCTTGACCTGTACGGGCGTCTTGTCGCAGGACTCGGCGAACGTGCGTACCGAGGCCAAGGTCTCATCGGAGGCGGTCAGCGGTTTCACCAGTTCCACCAGCTCCATGACCGGGGCCGGGTTGAAGAAGTGGACGCCGCACACCTTGTCGGGCCGCCCGGTCTGCATGGCCAGCTCGATGACCGGGAGGGTGGAGGTGTTGGTGGCCAGGATGGTGTGGTCGGCGGTGATCCGGTCGAGCTCGTTGAAGAGCTCCTTCTTGACGGCCAGATCCTCGACCACCGACTCGATGACGAGATCCAGGTCCTTGAGAGCGGCCAGGTCGGAAGTGGGGGTGACCCGGGCCAGGGCCGCGTCCCGCTCGGCCTCGGTTTTCTTGCCCTTCTCCACCTGGCGGTTGAGCGACTTCTCCATCGACGCCAGCGTGGCCTCGGCGGTGGACTGGTTCCGGGACCGCAGCACCACGTCGAAGCCGTGGGTGGCCGCCGTCTCGGCGATCCCCGAGCCCATGATCCCGGATCCGACAATTCCCACGCGTGCGATTGGCATAGCGGTCGATCCTAGTGGGGACCCCGCCGATGGTGCTCTGGCGCCCTTCCCGTCGGCGGCCAGCTCGAGTCAGGGCGATCGGCCGGGGCGCCGACCGATGACGGCCCAGACCAGACGGGCGTGACGGGGCGGGACGATGATGGCCCGGTTGTGGGCAGCCTTGTCGAGGACGTCGCGGGCCATCGAGGAGGCCGGGTAGGGCCACTCCCTGTCGCTCCGGTCTTTGCTCACCGAGGGCCGCCAATCCGGTGACCGCTTGCCTTCCGACCCCCCTCCCGCCACGATGGTGGCCTATGGCCGACACTCCAGCTCGGGGCACATCCGCCCGTCAAACGACCCCGTCCGCCCGGGCCAAGCCCTCGACGGCACGGTCCACGTCCAAGGCCCGGGTACCCGGAGGTGTGGCCAAGGCCAGCCGGGCGAAGGCGGCCCCGCAGAAGGCCGGTGGCCGTAGGGCCGCGGCACCGACCGCCGTCTCGGCGGCCGCCGGTGCGGATACGGGGCCAGGCTCCGATCGGGGTCCATGGCGCGGCGCCCGCAGTCGGGCCATCTACAGTCGCCGGATCCAGCGGGCCAACGAGCGCTGGCCGGTGGCCGCCCGGAGCGTGGCCGCGCTGCTGAGCCGTCCTGAGCTGGTGCTGGCCCTGGTGGGGAAGAAGCAGCCCGTGGAGCGGGACGGACGTGTGCTCAACCGAGGGGTGCAGGCCCTGCTGGAGCTGGCCACCCGATTCGAAGGCGGGCACGACGGTTCCGCCGGTCGGACGGCCCTGGCCGACCCGGTGGCCATGCGGGTGCAACTCCGACGGACCACCCACCTGGCCATGCCGGTCCGTACTGATGTCCACGCCTGGGGTCGTCTGGTGCCCGGACCGGAGGGGGCGCCCCCGGTTCCCTTGAGGATCTACCGTCAGTACGGCTCCGGGCTCGGTATCGGCGGCGACGGGCGGTTGCTCCCCGGGATCGTCTACTACCACGGTGGCAGTTGGACGGCCGGTGACCTTGACACCCACGACGCCAGCTGTCGCATGCTGGCTGCCACGGCCCGGTGTCTGGTGGTGGCCGTCGACTACCGACTGGCCCCCGAGCACCCGTTTCCGGCTGCCGTGGACGATGCCGTGGCCGCCTACCGCTGGGTCCAAGGCAACGCCGTTGCACTGGGCATCGATCCCCACCGGGTGGGAGTCATGGGGGACAGTGCCGGTGGCAACCTTGCCGCCGTGGTGGCTCTGGAAGCCCGGCCCGGCGGCGCGGTGGGCGACGACGTCCATCCCCCGGCCGCCCAAGGACTCATCTATCCGGCCGTCGACGCCCGACTCGACACCGAGTCGCTCCGGAGCCTGGCCGATGGCTTCTTCCTCACCCGCGAGGCCATGGTGCAGGCCAGAAGCCTGTATCTCCCCGACCCCGAGGACTGGACGGCCTGGAGGGCCTCGCCCCTGTTGGCTGAGGATCACCGGGGCGTGGCCCCGGCCCTGGTGGTGACCGCCGGTTTCGACCCGCTGCGGGACGACGGATCGAACTATGCCCAGGCCCTGCGGGCAGCCGGGGTCCCGGTCGAGTACCGCTGCTACGACGACCAGGTCCACGGGTTCATGGGCATGGGGATCCTGCCCGACTCCCTGGCCCTGGCCACCGAGGTCTGTGACGCCATGGGTCGGCTGCTGCGTCGGTCCGCCGAAGGATCCCCGACCGGCCGGTAGCACCTCTACAGTTGGGCCGATGGACCGATCACCCGGCATGTTGGCGCTCGTGGGCGGAGGCGAATGGACCGAGGGGTGCACGTTCGACGCCGAGTTTCTGGTCGCATCGGGATCGGTGGAGGTCCTGGTCCTGCCCACGGCCGCGGCCTACGAGCACCCCGAGCGGCTGGTGGTCCGGGCCGGCAGATGGTTCGAGCCGTTGGGCGGCCAGGTCGAGGGCCTGATGGTGTTGTCCCGGTCCGATGCCGAGGACCCTGGAGCCGCCGCGGTCATGCGGAAGGCCCGCCTGATCTATCTGGCCGGGGGATCACCGATGCACCTCCGCAGTGTCCTGAAGGACTCCAAGGTCTGGGAGGCCCTGCTCGGGGCGTGGCGGGACGGCGCGGTCGTCGTTGGCTCCTCAGCGGCGGCGATGGCCCTCACCGACCCGATGGTTGATGCGCGTGGTGGTGGGTTGACCATCGGCCTGGGCCTGATGACCGGCGTGGCCGTGGTGCCCCATTTCGGTGACACCCACGAGGACGGCCACGGCGAGAAGCTCCACCGGTCGGTGCATCTGGCTCCGCTCGGGACCCCGGTGGCCGGAATTCCCGAGCGCACCGCCCTCATCCGCGATCCGGACGGAGGCTGGCGCACCGCCGGCGTGGGTCGGGTGGCGGTGTACCTCGACGGCGCCCGGGCCGGGGCGGGCCTCGACGCGCTCCCCGCCTGACCCGGATCCCGGGCCCGCCCGCCTGACCGACGGGTCCCCCCGAGGCGGGCTCAGTCGGCCTCGGTGATGGTGACCGACTCGATGATCACGTCCTCGGACGGGGCCCCGGATGCGCTGCCCACCGACTCGATGGCGGTGACCACGTCGAGCCCGCCTACCACCTTGCCGAACAGGGAGTAGCTGGGCGGGAGGGAGACGCCCGAAGGGCCGCTCACGATGAAGAACTGACTGCCGTTGGTATCGGGACCGGCATTGGCCATGGCCAGGGAGCCGATCTCATACCGGCCCGGAGCGGGCAGCTCGTCGGGGAACCGGTATCCGGGACCACCCCGCCCCGACCCTTCGGGATCCCCTCCCTGGAGCATGAAGCCCGGGATGATCCGGTGGAAGACGATGCCGTCGTAGTAGTGCCACCGGGCCAGGAAGACGAAGTTGTTCACCGTGCCCGGCGCGCCGATGGGGTCGAGGGCGATGGTCAGGGTCCCCTTGGACGTCACCATCACCGCCGTATAGCGCTTGGCCGGGTCGATGATCATGGGGGGTGGGCCGTCGAACCGCTGGGTCTTCGTGCTGGAGCCGTCGACTGCGGGAACCTCTGGGGCCATGGTGGTCACTCCTCGTCGTTGCAGGGTTTGCTGGGTGGACTGGTCGCTGGAAGGAACGGGCTGTTGGCGGGCCGGGGGGGGTCCGCGGCCTAGGACTCGGTGATCGTGACCGAGACCATGCGATGCGGGGTGGTCGGTGTTCCGCTGGTGGAGCCGGAGGCGTTGATCGTGTTGACTACGCCCATCCCGGAGGTCACCGTGCCGAACAGCGTGTACTTGGGCGGGAGGCTCTCCCCCTGGGAGCCGGCCACGATGAAGAACTGGCTGCCGTTGGTGTTGGGCCCGGAGTTGGCCATGGCCACCGAGCCCAGCGGGTACTGCGGCGAGGCTGTCTTGGGTAGCTCGTCGGCGAACTCGTAGCCTGGCCCACCCCTCCCCGTGCCCGTGGGGTCTCCCGTCTGGTCCACGAAGGACGGGATGATCCGGTGGAAGACGATGCAGTCGAAGAAGTGCTGGTTGGCCAAGAAGACGAAGCTGTTGACCGCCTTCGGTGCCGCCTTGGGGTCGAGCTGGATGGTGAACGGCCCGACATCCGTGGTGACGGTGGCGGTATAGGTCTTGGACGTGTCGATGGTCATCGCCGGGTACGACGGGTACGAGGGCTTGTTGAGGGTGGCATTGAAGTCAGCCGGACAGTCGGCCGACGTGGTGATGGCACTGGGGGAGGTGTTGCCCGAACCGCCTGCCGAAGCCGGCCGGGTAGTGGACGTGGTCGGTTTGGAGGTCGTGGTCGGTGTGGAGGTGGTGGTCGTGGTGGCCGCGCTGGATTTCTTCCACGGCTTGGTAATGAGGAGTGACAGGCCCACGACCACGGCGGCGACGACGATGAACGTGATCAGCCGGCGGAGGTTCTGCTTCCGCTTGAGGACCTTCTGTTCGGCCTCCAACCGGGCCTGGCGGCCGGCCTTCTGACGCTGACGCTTCTCGGTGGGCACGGGGGTTCAGGGTAGCCGGTCCCGACTGGGCCATCGGTGTCGCCTGCCGGGAGACCGGACGGTGCCCCGAAGCGGCCCCTGTAGCCTTGGACCCCATGTCGCTGGTGGTGCAGAAGTTCGGCGGGACCTCGGTCGCCGACGCGGATCGAATCCGCGCCGTCGCCGACCACGTGGCGCGTTCGCGGCGGGCGGGCGACGACGTCGTGGTGGTCGTGAGTGCCATGGGCAAGACGACCGACGACCTCGTCCGGTTGGCCGACGACGTGAGTTCGGTGCAACCCTCCCGTGAGGTCGACATGCTGCTGAGCTCCGGCGAGCGCATCTCCATGTCCCTGCTGTGCATGGCCCTGGCCGGCCTGGGTGTTGAGGCCACGTCGTATACCGGCAGCCAGGCGGGGATCATCACCGATGCCATCCACACCAGGGCCAAGATCGTGGAGATCAAGGCCGATCGGCTCCGGGCCACCCTGGACGGGGGTGGTGTCCCGGTGGTCGCCGGCTTCCAGGGGATGTCGGTCGAACGCGACGTGACCACCCTGGGCCGAGGCGGCTCGGACACCACCGCGGTGGCGCTGGCCGCCGTGCTCAATGCCGATGTCTGCGAGATCTACACCGACGTGCCCGGTGTGTTCAGTGCCGATCCCCGCATCGTGCCCGAAGCCCACAAGCTGGCCCGGGTCAGCTACGAGGAGATGCTGGAGATGGCCGCTACCGGTGGCCGGGTGCTCATGCTCCGGTCGGTGGAGTTCGCCCGCAACCACGGGGTGCCCCTGCATGTGCGGTCCAGCTTCACCTGGGAGCCCGGCACATGGGTCCAAGAGGAGGATGCAAGTATGGAAGACGCCATCGTGACCGCGGTGACCCACGACGTGACCGAGGCCAAAGTGACGGTCATCGGCGTGCCCGACCGGCCCGGATTGGCGGCCCAGCTCTTCCGGGGCCTGGCCGACCGCCACGTCAACGTGGACATGATCGTGCAGAACACCTCGCTCCACGGGACGACGGACATCTCCTTCACCGTGCCCGGGTACGACCTGGCGGTGAGCACCGAGGTGTGCGAGGAGCTGGTTCCCGTGCTGGGGGCCTCGGGGGTGACCACCGACAACGACGTGGCCCGGGTGTCGCTGGTGGGGGCGGGGATGAAGACCCATCCCGGGGTCACCGCCCTGACCTTCGAGACGTTGGCTGCGGCGGGTATCAACATCGAGATGATCTCCACCTCGTCGATCCGCATCTCCTGCATGATCCGGGCCGCGGCGGCCGAGGAGGCGGTTCGGGCCCTCCACGCCGCCTTCGAGCTGGCCTGACCGCGCCGCGACACCCCGGGGCCCGCTCCGCCCCGTCCACCAGACGCCGGTCCGTCCGTGCGCCGGTGGGACGGATCGCTCGCTCGGCCTCCGGGAGGACCCGTAGACTGTCGGGCATGCGAGTGGCTGTCGTGGGAGCGACCGGGCAGGTCGGGACGGTGATGCGGACGATGTTGGTCGAGCGGGGCTTCCCTCTCGATGAACTCCGTCTGTTCGCGTCCTCCCGCTCGGCCGGCCGCAGCCTCCCGTTCGGGGACGCCGAGCTGGAGGTGGAGGACGCCACCACCGCCGACGTGGCCGGGCTGGACCTCGCCCTCTTCTCCAGTGGGGCCGCGGCATCTCGGGAACTGGCCCCCAGGTTCGCCGCCGCCGGGGTCATCGTCATCGACAACTCGTCGGCGTGGCGGATGGACCCGGAGGTGCCGCTGGTCGTGCCCGAGGTCAATGCCGCCACCCTGAGGTCTCTCCCGAAGGGCATTGTGGCCAATCCCAACTGCACCACCATGGTCGGGATGCCCGTGCTCAAACCGCTGCACGATGCGGCCGTCCTGCATGGTCTGGTCGTCTCCACCTATCAGGCGGTGTCGGGATCCGGTCTGGCCGGCGTGGCCGAACTCGAGGAGCAGCTGGTCAAGACGGTGGACGGGGCGGCGGCCCTGACCTTCGACGGGCGGGCGGTGGAGTATCCGGCGCCCGTGACCTTTCCCGACGTCATCGCCCACAACGTCGTGCCCGTGGCCGGCCAGGTGTTGGCGGATGGCTCAGGGGAGACCAGCGAGGAGCTGAAGTTCCGCCAGGAGAGCCGCAAGATCCTCGGCATCCCGGCCCTCGACGTCACCTGCACCTGCGTGAGGGTCCCGGTGTTCACCGGGCACTCGCTGTCCATCGTGGCCGAATTCGAGCGGGCACTGAGCCCCGAGCGGGCCACCGAGATCCTGTCCTCGGCCCCCGGGGTCGAGTTGGCCGAGATCCCCACGCCGCTTCGCTCCGCCGGTAGGGACCCCTCCCTGGTGGGACGGGTGCGGGCCGCTGACGCCTCGGGTCGGAGGTTGGCCCTGTTCATCAGCGGGGACAATCTCCGCAAGGGCGCCGCCCTCAATGCCGTCCAGATCGCCGAGACCCTGGTGGCCATGGGCGTCGTGCCCTGAGGGCGGACATCCCGCCTGCAGGCTGCGTCTCGGTGCGCGCCCATCCCCGGCGGGGAGAGCGGACCCCACGGCCCTGAACGAACCCCGGGATCGGGTGACCGGAGGATCAGGCCGGCGGGCCGGTGGAGGGCACGAGGACGGAGACCCTCTTGGCCAGATTCACGGCATGGTCCCCGAAACGCTCGTAGAAGCGGGCCACCATGGCTAGCTCGACGGCCACGGGCAGGGGCATGGTTCCGGCCACCACCTCGACGGTCAGGCTCACATGCAGGTCGTCCATCTCGTCGTCCAGGGTGTCCAACTGCGAGGTGCTCATCGGGAGCCTCTCCGCATAGGCGTCCGTGGTGGCCCGCCACATGTGGATGGCCACCTCGCCCATGCGCTCGACCAGTCCCCGGCTCCGAGCCGAGAGTTCGGAGCCGAGACCCCGGGCGGCCCGGCGGGCCACGTGTTCGGCTAGGTCCCCGTTGCGTTCCAGATCGGGAAGCATGCGGATCACCGTGACCAGGAACCGGAGATCCTCCGGGGAGGTGATGCCGGCCACGGTGAGCTGCTCCAGGGTCAGTTGCTCGATGTCGTGGTAGAGGGTGTCGACCACCTCATCCCGGTCGGCCAGGATCTTGGCCGCCTCCCGGTCTCCGGACAACAGGGCATCGGTGGCCCCGGATACCGACTCGCCGACCAGGGCGAACAGCTGGAGGACCTTGCGGTCGATCTGCTCGAGGGCGTCATCCACACCAGCCACCGTACCCGCGCCCACCGGCGCCTAACACCCTGGTGAACTGTCCCGTCGACCCCGACCCCCGCCCGCCGGGCGCCGGTCCTGCGTTCCCGGTTACCGGTCTGGGGGGTCCAGGCGCCCGCCCGGTTCGCCGCCCTGAAGGGCGTCTCCCACGATCACCCGCGGGCCCGAGCCCCACGAGAGGTAGCGCCACGACCAGTTGATGAGGACCACGATCCTGTTGCGGAACCCGATGAGGTAGACGAGGTGCAGCCCCAGCCAGGCCAACCAGCCAAGTGTGCCCCGGACCTGGAGGCCCCTGGGGAACTCGGTGAGGGCTGCCCGCC
The DNA here is from genome assembly GCA_963737625.1 of uncultured Acidimicrobiaceae bacterium. GTDB lineage: Bacteria > Actinomycetota > Acidimicrobiia > Acidimicrobiales > RAAP-2 > Bog-756. Next base: position 16,185 of record CAVTTK010000003.1, on the reverse strand, counting down.
GCCCGATGGTGGCCATGATGCCCTTGTCCCGGTAGCTGAACGGTCGGGTCGGACGACCGAGGACCCCGTTGACGATCTGCTCGGCCGCGTGCTTTCCCGACTGGATGGCCACCTGGGCCAACTGGGGACAGGTCTCGGAGGGGTCACGGGAACCGGGCCCCCAGGGGACGGCGGCGGCATCCCCGATGGCGTAGGCGCCGTCACGACCGGGGATGGACAGATCGGAGGCCACGGAGAGGCGTCCGTTCGGACCGCTGGCCAGGCCCAGTGTGGCGGCCACCGTGTTGTCCACCGACACCCCGCCGGCCCACACCACCGTGCGGGTGGGGATCTGGGTGCCGTCGTCCAGCTCCACGCACGAACCGTTGACCGAACGAACCATGTGACCCAATTTCAGTTCGACGCCGCGTCGCTCGAGGGTGTGGGCGGCGTAGGAGGCCCCCGACGGCTTGAACGGGGTCAGCAGACGGTCGAGGCCGTCCACCAGGATGATCCGGCCCGAGTCGCGGTCGAAGTTGAACCCGTCGTGCTGCACGGCCACGTCCAGGAGCTCGGCCAGGGCCCCGGCCACCTCGACACCGGTGGGACCACCTCCGACGACCACGAATGTCAGCAGGCCGTTGGTGGACCGATCCGGGTGGGTGTCGGCATCCTCCAGGCGCCGGAGGATATGGTCCCGGAGGGTCCGGGCATCATGGAGCGTGTAGAGCGGGAACGTGAACTCGGCCGCCCCGGGGATCCCGAAGAAGCGGGCGGTGGCCCCGCTGGCCACGATCACCGAATCGAACGGGACCGGGTCGGAGTCCTCCATGACGACCAGGCTGTGCTCCCAGTCGACTCCGGTCACCGTGCCGAACCGGAAGGTGATGTTCTTGCTTCGGCCGAAGATGGCCCGGACCGGATAGGCCACGTCGCCGGCCTCGAGGCCGGCGGTGGCCACCTCGTAGAGCAGGGGCTGGAAGGTGTGGAAGTTCCTCTGGTCGACGATGGTCACCTCCACGGGTTCACCGACCAGCGCCCGGGCGGCGGACAGGCCTCCGAATCCGGCCCCGATGATGACCACTCGATGCACAGCTCTATCGTGACACAGCCTCTTGGAGCGTCCCCCTCCGGTGTCACACCCCCTCGGTACGCTGGTCCAAGCGGACCGTCACGGTCCTGAGGAGGAAGACCATGATCACCGGACTCATCGTCGGACTCATCGCTGGTGCCGCCGTGGGCCTCGTGGTAGGCCTGCTCATCCGCGCCAATCAGGTGACCGCGGCCCGCACGGCGGAGGCCCGTCTGGCCGACGTAGTCGTCCAGAATCAGGGGCTGACCGCCGAACTCCAGGGGGTGCGGTCCCAGATGGTCGAGCAGGTGGGGGACGCCACCCGGCTGCAGGCCGAGGTGGTGCGGCTTACCACCGAACTGGGCCACGAGCGCCAGGCCTCGGCTCAGCGGGCGGAGGTCTTCGAGGAGACCCGCCACCAGCTGACCGGGGAGTTCGCCCGGCTCTCCACCCAGGCGCTGCAACAGAACAACGAGCAGTTCCTGCAGCTGGCCGACATCAAGCTCAACGAGACCCGGCAGGCCGCCGAAGGGGAGCTGGCCAAGCGGCAGGAGGCCATCGAGCAGCTGCTCAAACCGATCGGGGAGCAGCTCGGCAAATACGAGGTGGGGATGCAACGCCTCGAGGTGGAGCGGCAACGGGCCTATACGACCTTGACGGAACAGATGAAGACCCTGTCGATATCGCACGACCAGCTGCAGAAGGAGACTCGCAACCTGGTCACGGCCCTGCGTTCGCCCCAGACCCGGGGTCGCTGGGGAGAGCTGCAGCTGCGGCGCGTCGTCGAGATGGCCGGAATGCTCGAGCACTGCGACTTCGACGAGCAGGTCACCTCGGATGCCGACACGGGCAGGATGCGCCCCGACATGGTGGTCCACCTGCCGGGTGGCAAGAATGTGGCCGTCGACGCCAAGGTCCCCATGCAGGCCTTCCTCGACGCCAACGAGGCGGACGACGAAACCGTTCGCCGGACCCATCTGGCCAGCCACGGGCGCCAGATGAAGGCACACGTCGACGCCCTGTCCAAGAAGGAGTATTGGAAGCGGGTGGACCCGTCGCCCGAATTCGTGGTGGCCTTCATCCCGGGCGACCCGTTGCTCACGGCGGCGCTGGAGCACGAGCCGGGCCTCATGGAGTACGCCGTGGCCAACCACGTGCTGCTCGCCACGCCCACTTCGCTCATCGCCCTGCTCCGGGCCGTGGCCTACGGTTGGCAGCAGGATGCGTTGGCCGAGAACGCCCGCGAGGTCCAGCAACTGGGTGCCCAGCTGTACGAACGCCTATCGGTGCTGGGCGAGCACTTCGCCGGGGTGGGCAAGGGACTGAACAGCGCGGTCACCGCCTACAACCGGGCGGTCGGCTCACTCGAGAGCCGCGTACTGGTCACGGCCCGGCGATTCGTCGACATGGGTGTGGTCGGAGTTGGCGAGAAAGAGCTGGCCCACCCGAGCACCGTGGACGTGACCTCCCGGGCCCTCCAGGCCTCCGAACTCGTCCCACCGGTCCTCGAGCTCTCGCTCCTCCCCGGATCCGGCGAGTCGGACGGCGGGCTCGGGGTCGTCTCCGGGCCTCATCCGGTCCTGGACGACGAGGTGGACCCCACGGGCGACACCGCCTGACGACCATCGGTGCGGCGCCCAGACCCCGGGCCGAGTCCCGGTGTCCATGGACCGTCAACGGAGCAGGATCGTGCCCGATTCCGCCCTGGGGGGTCACTCACCCCCGGCCCCACCGGGTGGCGACTGGGCGACCGACGCCCTATGGACGGGAGACTTTTGGCCAACTTGGACTTGTTTCCGATGAACGAACGGTGAACAATCTTCTTTATCTCGGCGGCGGCCAAGCGCTGAATTCGACCTCGGGGGGAGGCTGTCGCCAGGGAGTTCGTGCCGCAGGGGGGAGTCATCAATTGTGACGGTTCCATTGCAATCCACAGGGTATTCCAAGGTTACAGGTGGTAAAAGTAATGCTGTCCACATCCGTGTTCGGAGGGATCAACGGGTGACCGGGCAGTATCGCAGGAGCGAGAGGGAGACGAATACGTGAATATTTTGGTGCTCGGTGGTGACGGCTACCTGGGTTGGCCCACTGCTCTCTACCTGTCCCGAAAGGGTCATCGAGTAGGGGTCGTGGACAACTTCGCCCGCCGGGGTTACGACCTCGAGATGGGGGTGGACACCCTGGTTCCCATCGCCAGCCTGCAGCGGCGCGTCCGCTGTTGGCAGGAGATCTCCGCCAACACCATGGACCTGTTCGTCGGCGATCTGACCGATCCGAGGTTCGTGAGCGAGACCCTGGCCACCTTCGAGCCCGATGCGGTGGTGCACTTCGCCGAGCAACGGTCCGCTCCCTACTCCATGATCGATCGACAGCACGCCGTCTACACGCAGGTCAACAACGTTGCCGGGACGCTCAACCTCCTCTATGCCATCGCCGAGCAGAACCGTGACATCCACTTGGTGAAGTTGGGCACCATGGGTGAGTACGGAACCCCCAACATCGACATCGAAGAGGGCTTCATCGAGATCACCCACCGCGGTCGCACCGACGTCCTGCCCTACCCCAAGCAACCCGGCTCCTTCTACCACCTGTCCAAAGTGCACGACAGTGCCAACATCATGTTCGCCTGCCGGATCTGGGGCATCCGGGCCACGGATCTGAACCAGGGCATCGTCTACGGCCACGACACCGAAGAGACGGCATTGCATCCCGACCTGGCCACCCGGTTCGACTACGACGGAGTGTTCGGCACCGTGCTCAACCGGTTCTGCGTCCAGGCGGTGACCGGTCACCCTCTGACCGTCTACGGATCGGGCGGGCAGACTCGCGGCATGCTCAACATTCTCGACACCCTGGCCTGTGTGGAGCTGGCCATCGAGAACCCGGCCGACCGGGGCGAGTTCCGCGTCTTCAACCAGTTCACCGAATCCTTCTCCGTCTTGGAGATGGCCGAACTGGTGGCGTCCGAGTTCGCCGGCAAGGCCGTGATCGAGCACACCGCGGACCCTCGGGTCGAGAAGGAAGAGCACTACTACCGGGCCGCGCACACCAAGCTGCTCGACCTGGGCCTGGTCCCCCACCTGCTGACCTCGTCGGTCATCCAGTCCATCCTGGCGGTGGCCGACCGCTACAAGTCGAACGCCGACGCCGCGGCCATCCTGCCCACCGTGGAGTGGAGGAGCACGGCGAGCGATCTGGTGACCGCGGGAACGCCGCCTGACGACCGGGCCGGCAGCGCAGGCCATCAGGCGTCGGCCCCCACCCTCTCGGACCGGTAGCACCGGCCACCCGGCCACCCTCCGCCGTGGCCCCGTTAGGGCCCACGCGGAGCCGACCCGGTATCGAGTACGTGCCGCGGACGTGACGTCGGCCCCTGTCGCCTGACTGCAGCCTTGCGTCCCGAAGGCGGCACTATCGTCATGGCGATGCCGAGGGCCCGACGGAGACGCCCCCGCTCAGCAGCACGGAGGAGTCGGGCGCGGACGGTGGTCCTCGTGCTCCTGGTGGCGGTGTCCCTGGTGTTGGTAGCTGGCTCGTTGGCCGAGATCCACGCCCAGTCGGGGGGCTACCGGAACTCGACGGATTCAGGCTACGGGGCCCTGGCCGCCACCGTGGCGGACTTGTCCAACCAGACCGGCGCCGAGTTGGCTGCACTGATGAGCTCGGCCCCGGGACTGACCAACCAGGCACCGCCCCGCTCCGCCCGGGCGTTGTTGCAGCAAGGGCTCGATGCCGCCGTGGCCGCCACGGCCCAGGAGTCCTCGCAAGCAGCCCGTCTGGTGCCCCCGTACCCGACAGGACAGGTGAGTCAGCAGTTCAGTCACGTCATGGCTGAGCGGGCCACCGGGGCTCTGGGCCTGCGCACCACCATCGATCGCCTCCTCGGGATGACCCCGTTGCCCGTCGCCGGTGTTCCCTCGGCGACCGTGGGGTCGAGCAGAGCCCCCTTGATCTCCGTGGCGCAGGCCAGCCGGGCCATGGCCGCCGCCGGGTTGGTCTTTCAGCAGTCGGACGTGGACTACCGCACCCTCGTGGCCCAGATCCACCGACAGAAGCTTCCGATGCGATTGCCGCAATCGGTCTGGGTCCCGGCCCCGATCGCCACTGCCCCGCTCGGCTCCCCGACTCTGGCGGCGACGGCCGCGGCGCTGGGCAACGCCAGCGAGTTGCAACCGTTCCACCGATTGGCCATCACCGCCGTGGGTCTGTCACCTCCGGCCGTCTCGACCGGTGGACCGGGGTTGTTCGGCGCCGACTGCGCGTCCGTGGTGTCCAATGGTCCTGGATCGACACCGACCGTGCTTCCCCCCACGACCACGGTCACGTCGGAGGTCACCGTGACCAACTGCGGGACCGTGCCCGAGTCGGGCGTGGCGGTGACCGAGACCCTGACCCTGGCCGACCCGGCCGGGACGCCGCCGCCCCCCCGGGGGGCCCGGGGCTCCGCGGCGGGGATCACCATCACGTTGGCGGCGGGATCGTCCCGGGCGCTCACTCTGCGTCCCCTGGGGGTCGCGGGCGGTCACCTCTACACCCTCACCGTGGCCGTGTCGGTGCCACCCAGCCAACAGGACCGGGCGGGATCCACCCAGCAGTTCCTGCTGCGCATCGCCAACTGATCCGGAGGTCGCTCATGGGGGGCGGAGCCGACCCGGGAAGGCCCGGTGGCAATGGGCCGGGGAGGCCTGGCCCGTTGGTCCGGGCAGGGGCCGGCCGGTTGGTCAAGGCAGGGGGGTGAGGATCTAGGATTGGGTGACGAGAGAGATCGATTCCACGACAGAAGGGTCTGAGGATCAGTGGCCGAAAGCATCACGATCACCGACAACCGCACTGGTGAATCCCTCGAGATCCCCTTTGAGAACGGGGGTATCTCGGCCGCCCAGTGGTCGAAACTCCTCCCGGGCACGTGGTTCTTCGATCCCGGATTCACGACCACGGCGGCCTGCGAGAGTGCCGTCACCTACCTGGACGGCGAGGAGGGGATCCTGCGCTACCGGGGTTACCCCATCGAGCAGCTGGCCGAGAGTTCGACGTACCTGGAGGTGGCGTACCTGCTGTTGAACGGGGAGCTGCCGACCGCCGACGAGTACTCGGTGTGGGAGCGGGAGATCACGCTACACACCTTCATCCACGAGAACGTTCGGAAGCGCTTCCTCGAAGGGTTCCACTACGACGCCCACCCCATGGGCATGCTGGTCTCGGCGGTGGCTGCGCTCTCCACCTTCTATCTTGACGCCAAGGACATCTTCGACGTCGAATCGCGCGAGAAGCAGATCATCCGCCTGATCGCCAAGATGCCCACATTGGCCGCCGCCGCCCACCGCTTCAGTGTGGGCATGCCCTTCGTCTACCCGGACAACTCGCTGCCCTTCACCTCCAACTTCCTCTCGATGATGTGGAAGATCGCCGAGCCCCGTTTCGAGGCCGACCCTGTCCTGGCCCGGGCCCTCGACGTGCTCTTCATCCTCCATGCCGACCATGAGCAGAACTGCTCGACCACAGCCATGCGGACGGTCGGTTCCTCACACGCCGACCCGTACTCGGCCACGGCCGCTGCCGCTGCCGCCCTGTACGGCCCTCGTCACGGTGGGGCCAACGAAGCTGTCATCCGCATGCTCACCGACATCGGCTCCATCGAGAACGTGGAGCCGTTCATCGCCTCGGTGAAGGAGGGATCGGGCGGACGGCTGCAGGGATTCGGCCACCGGGTCTACAAGAGCTACGACCCCCGGGCCAAGATCATCAAGAGGACCGCCGACGAGGTGTTCGCCGTCACCGGGAAGAACCCACTCCTCGACATCGCCCTCAAGTTGGAGGAGATCGCCCTCTCCGACGAGTACTTCACCTCTCGGAAGCTCTACCCCAACGTGGACTTCTACTCGGGCCTCATCTATCAGGCCATGGGCTTCCCGCTCGAGATGTTCCCCGTGCTCTTCGCCATACCCCGCACGGCGGGATGGTTGGCCCACTGGCAGGAGATGCTGGACCAGGACTCGAAGATCGCCCGCCCCCGCCAGCTCTACATCGGGGCCGACGCCCGCGACTACGTCCCGATGACCTCCCGGTAGGGGTCGGCGCGGCACCGGTCGGGCCGACCGGCAGGCTTGGCCTTCGTTCACCTCAAGGTCGGCCTCGCCGCTGAACGGCCAGCGCACCGACCGGGCGATCAGTCCGCACGTTGGTGGGGGACCATGCGCATCAGGCCCTCTTGCACCATGGAGACGGCCAGGTCGCCGCTGCGGGTGAACAGGAATCCCCGCGCCAGGCCCCGGGCCCCGTAGGCGGTCGGGCTGTCCATGTCGTAGAGCAGCCATTCGTCAGCCCGGAACGGCCGGTGGAACCACATGCAGTGGTCCAGGCTGGCGCCCATGAAGTCGGCGTCGTCCCAACTGACGTTGTGGGGAGCCAGCATGGTGTCGAACAGGGACATGTCCGAGGCGTAGGTGGCGATGCACGCATGGAGCAGCGGGTCGTCGGGGAGGGTCCCGTCGGCCCTGATCCACAGTCGGTGAACGGGGTCTCGGCTGGCGTTGCGGCTGAAGGGAAGTTCGCCAATGTGGCGTTGGTCAATGGGGTGGGGCTTGGCGAACCAGTCACCGAGCATGTCTCGATACGGCTCGAGCCGCACGACCAGGGAGTCCAACGCATCGGGATCGGGGACTTCGGGCATCGGGAACTGGTGGGTCAGCCCCGGCTCATCGGCGTGGAAGGAGGCCGACAGGTGGAAGATGGCCCGTCCGTGCTGCACGGCCACCACGCGACGGGTGGTGAATGACCGACCGTCGCGGATGCGGTCCACCTCGTAGAGGATGGGCACCGTGGGGTCCCCGGGCCGCAGGAAATATGCGTGCAAGGAGTGGGGCCGACCGGACTCCACGGTGCGCCCCGCCGCCATCAGCGACTGGGCGGCCACCTGTCCGCCGAACACCCGTTGGCGTTCCTCGTTCGGGCTCACCCCCCGGAAGATGTTGACCTCGATGGACTCGAGATCGAGCAGGTCGACCAGAAGATCCAGGGCTTCACTCATCGGACCATCCTGCCAGGCCGAGTTGGGACCCCGAGGCGGCTACGGGACAGTGGCGGCCCTCCCGCCGTCTCCCGGCCAGCACTCCACGGCGCGCTCCGCGCCCCGCCGCTACGGTACCGGGTCGTGCCTACCGTGAACTTCCCCGACCGGTTCCTGTGGGGGACGGCCACCGCCGCCCACCAGATCGAGGGGGGAAACGTCAACAACGACTGGTGGGAGTTCGAGCACGACCCCACTTCGGGCTGTGTGGATGTGAGTGGGGATGCCTGTGACTCCTTCAACCGCTATCCCGAGGACATCGCCCTGGTGGCCGATCTGGGTCTCGGGGCCTACCGGTTCTCCCTGGAATGGAGCCGGATCGAGCCTGAGGAGGGCGAATTCTCGTTGGTGGCCCTCGACCACTACCGACGCATGGCCGCCACCTGCCACGAGCACGGGATCATGCCGGTCGTGACCTTCCACCACTTCACCCACCCACGATGGCTCTCCGCGGTGGGCGCCTGGGAGGCGTTGCACGCCCCGGACCGCTTTGCCCGGTACTGCGAGCGAGTCACCGCCCACTTCGGGGACCTCATCGGCATGGCGTGCACCCTCAACGAGCCCAACGTCGTGGCCACCATGGGGTGGCGTCTCGGGATCTTCCCGCCGAGGGTCAGGGACCGGGTCCGGCGGGACGCGGTCAACCAGGCCCTGGTGGCGGCCCACCGCAAGGGCGTAGACGCCATCCGGTCCGGTCCGGGGGAGGCCCCGGTAGGCCTGACCCTGTCGATGACCGACTACGAGGTGGAGCCCGGGGGCGAAGAGTGGCTCGAGAGGATACGACGACCCAACGAGGATGTCTTCCTCGAGGGCACCGCAGGTGACGACTTCATCGGGGTCCAGACCTATACCCGGCAGCGGGTGGGCCCCGACGGCTCACTTCCCCCCGAGGCCGGGGTGCCGACCACCCAGATGGGTTACGAATTCTGGCCCGAGGCCCTCGAAGGGACCATCCGTCGAGCGTGGGATATGACCGGTGGCCTGCCCGTCTACGTGACCGAGAACGGAATCGGTACGGCCGACGACCCCTCCCGGATCGAGTACGTGGCCAGGGCGCTGAGCGCGGTTGGGCGCTGCCTCGACGCCGGGTTGGACGTGCGCGGCTACTTCTACTGGAGTCTGTTGGACAACTTCGAGTGGGTCCTCGGCTACGGACCCACCTTCGGGATGGTGGCGGTGGACCGGACCACGTTCCGCCGCCGGCCCAAGCCCAGTGCGGCATGGTTCGGGGGAATCGCCCGGGCCAACGCTCTGTGAAGCCCCGGTGGCGGAGCGTGCCGTTGATGGTTGGATCCGATCGGCGACGGCTAGAGTTCGGCCGATGACCAGTCTCGCGGTGCGCGCCGAGCACGTCTGGCAGAGGCGGCACACGCCCGAGGCCAAGCAACTCATCAAGTACACGATGGTCTCGGTCATCTCGACGGTGGCCTCCTTCGGGGTGCTGGCCATCGTGTACGGCCTTCACATCATCAAAGGGGAGATCGAGGCCACCGTGTTCGCCAACGTGGTGGCCACCATTCCCTCCTACTTTCTCAACCGGATGTGGGTCTGGGGCAAGGGCGGGCGGTCCCATCTCATGAAGGAGATCGTGCCCTTCTGGGTGATGTCGGCCATCGGTATCACCGTCTCGATCGGCGGAGCGGCGGTGGCCCGGCACATCGGGAAGACCCATCATCTGACCCATGTCCAGGAGACCGCGGTGCTGCTCCTGGCCAACCTGATCTCGTTCGGACTGTTCTGGGTGCTCAAGTACATGCTGTACAACCGGCTCTTCCACGTGCACCCGGTCGAGGAGCTCGACGAGCTGGTGGAAGCGGCTTGAGCCTGGCCCCTGGCTCCATGGCCGGACCCGGCGGTTTCGAACCGGCCGACCGGTTCCGTCAGGCGCTCAGTCCCGGAAGTTGTTGAACTGCAACGGGATGCCGAAGTCTTCGCCCTTCAGGGCGGCGATGGCCGACTGGAGGTCGTCCCGTTTCTTGCCGCTCACCCGCAGCTGATCTCCTTGGGTCTGGGAACTGACCCCCTTCATCCCGAGGTCCTTGATGAACTTGTTGATCTTCTTGGCGTGATCCGAGGAGATCCCGGCCTGGATGCCCAACCGTTGACGGGCTGATCCCCGGGAAGCCTCTTCGACCTTGCCCACGTCGAACGACTTGAGGGAGACCTCCCGCTTGACCAGCTTCTCCTGGAGGACCTGGTACAGGGCCCGCAGCCGGTCCTCGGTGGACGAGGTGAGGACCAGTTCGGTGTCCGAGAGTTCGATGGAAGAGTCGGTGCCCTTGAAGTCGAATCGGGTGGTGGCTTCGCGGTTGGCCTGGTCGACGGCATTGCGGACTTCCTGCATGTCGACTTCGGAAACGACATCGAAGGTGGGCATACCGAAACAGTACTCCCGCACCAGGCGATATCCTTCCGGCCTGCGGGTCGGTGCCCGAGTGGCCAAAGGGAGCAGACTGTAAATCTGCCGCGCAAGCTTCGAAGGTTCAAATCCTTCCCGGCCCACCGCAGACGGGGCCGGAGGTGGCGAGGACGACCCGTCCGAGCTACCTCCGGCCACGGGACCCCCGGGTCGGACGCCGGGTCGGACGGCCCCGGATCCGATGGCTTCGATCGGCCCCGCCGGGCCGGAGCCGACCCCCGGTGACCTGAGGGCGGGCCGGCCGTGTCCTCGTGGGGGACGGAGGATCGGTGGATCGGCGCAGGTCAGAATGTATGGGTGCCGTCGGTCGGGCGAGACTTGATCCCCTTCCCCCGTTCGTTACAATGACGTTACGGAACGACTGCGGTGGTGGTCCGCCCCCCGCTGGGTGGACCTATGGACATCCGAGGTGCCGCCGCCCGCCCGTTCCCGCCACCCTGCCCACCCACGAACACCCAAGCGGATCGCCAGCAGTCGAGGAGCTAGGAGCTAGGTCCTCATCGCCCCATGGAACTGCCCCCTCCACGCAGTTCGACCGAGGAGAAGTTCAGCAACCTGATGTCATCGGAAGACGCGGCAGCACAGGAGCCCCACCAGGCCCGTCGGCCGGCGTCGGGTTCCGGCGACGCCCCTGCCGCGGGTTTGCTGTCGCTGGCCGTCGAGGTCCGGAGTGTCAGCCTCCAGGCGGTCCAGGGCTTCGGCGGGTGGTTCCGGAGTCGACTGGACGGAAGCGGGTCCGTCACCGGGGAAGAGTCACCGGGTGGCGACACGGGGGCGCAGCCGAGGGGGCTGGTGCTGCGCCCGGCCCTGTTGGGGTTCGCGGCCATGGTGGCCATCGCCATCGGGGCGTCGCTGCCTAGCTCGCCGTTCAAACTCGAGATGCCGGGCGTGTGGTTCTTCGGCGTGCCGAGCACCGACGGGGCGAGCACCTGGGCGGTCTACTTCACCCTGGCCGCGGTCTACGGCGGCCTGCTCCTGCTGATGCGGGTGTGGTGGGGCATGACCCGTCTGTACGCCCGGTGCCCAGGTGTGGCCGTCAACAAGATGATGTGGGTGTTCGCTCTGTGGTCCCTGCCCATGCTGGTGATCGCTCCCCTGTTCAGCCGGGACGCCTACTCGTACGCCGCCCAGGGCGAGATGGTCAGCCATCACATGAACCCGTACCTCTACGGGCCCTTCGAGCTGGGAAACAACTCCTACACCGCCCCGGTGGACCCCCTGTGGGGCAACGCTCCGGCCCCGTACGGACCGCTGTTCCTCCAACTCGACGGCTTCTTCACCCGGATCACCTTCCACAACGAGCTCGCCACCATCGTCTTGCTGCGAGTGTTGTCCGTGGTGGGTGTCCTGCTGATCGCCTCGTGCGTGCCCCGCCTGGCCCGCCTCTACCACCGGGACGGTGCCGAGCTGTTCACCCTGATGGTGCTCAACCCGGTGACCCTGCTCCATCTGATCGGCGGCGCCCACAACGACGCCCTCATGCTGGGGCTCCTGGTGGCCGGCCTGACCGCGGCCAAGGAGAAGCGGCCCATCGTCGGGATCCTGCTGTGCGCCCTGGCCACGGCCATCAAGGCGCCCGCCGCCATCGGCATCCTCTACATCGGCTGGAGCTGGCTGGGCCCTGCCGCCTCGACCCGGGACCGGTTGAGACCGGTGGTCACCGCCGGTCTCCTCGGCGCCGGGGTCCTGGGATTCTTCTCCTATGTCAGTGGACTCGGGTGGGGCTGGGTGACCATCCTCGGCACCCCCGGCGCGGTGCGGTCATGGACCGCGCCCACCACGTCGTTGGCCCTCCTCGTCACGGGCGTGGCCCACTTCGCCCACATCGGGATCGGTCTGGGCGGGGTCCTCACGGCGACGCGGTTCCTCGGCCTGCTGTCCGCCGGGATCGCCGGCGTCTGGCTGCTGTTGAACAGCGACCGGATCGGCACGCTGAAGGCACTGGGCGTGACCCTGTTGGTGTTCGTCTGCCTGGGCCCGGTGGTGCAGCCCTGGTATCTGTCGTGGGGGCTGATCCTCCTGGCCCCGGTGGCCCTCGGTCGGCTGCGCTCCCTCATCATCGGGCTCTCGATGGTCACCGCGTTCATCGAGTTGCCCGGGGGGACCCAATTAGTGGGCAGCCTGGTCCACGGTGACCCCCTCCTCATCGTCCTGACCCTGTTGTGGATCCTTGTGGTGCTCACCGTGCCGTTGGCCACGTGGGAGCGGACGGGCGCCGGCGCCCACCCTCCCGTGGGCGTGGACACCCTTGCTTCAGCCCCGGCCGTCTGAGCCAGGGCACCCCACTCCTCCGGGACCGCCGGCGCGGCCCGGAACAGGAACCGCGGGCCCCCGGTGACCTTTGGACGGGCCGGGCCGATCAGAGCAGCCGCTGGAGCACGGAGACGTCCAGCCAGCGGTTGAACTTCCGGCCCACCTCCCGCTCCACGCCGGCCATCTGGAACCCACAGGACTGGTGCAGCGCGATGGAGGCCTCGTTTCCGCCGCCGATCCGGGCGATGACCGTGTGGAAGCCGTGTTGGCCGGCCAGGACGATGAGCTCCTCCAGCAGGGCGCGACCCACGCCGCCGCCCCGACAGGCCGCGTCGACGTACACCGAGTTCTCGACGGTGGTGGCGTAGGCCGGGCGCTCCCGGAACGGTGACAGGGAGCCGAATCCCAGGACGTCGTCATCCTCGTCGACGGCCACGATGGCCGGATGGGGGCCGCGGTGCTCGGTCATCCACGACTGCTGCTCCTCGGGCGTCCGGGGCCTCAGGTCGAAGGTGGCGGTGGACCCGAGGACCTCGACGTTGTAGATGGCCCGGATCGCTTCGGCGTCCGACGGTCTGGCCAGGCGGATCTGCATCCGACGATGGTAGCGAGGCCGCTCGCCGCCCTCGGGGGCCCCAGGGTTGGCTATGCTTGTCCCTCTGCTGCTCGCTCGAGCTGCACTGCCCCTGTAGCTCAGTGGTAGAGCACCGCCATGGTAAGGCGGGGGTCGTGGGTTCAATCCCCACCGGGGGCTCGCCCATGGCGGCGTAGCTCAGTTGGTTAGAGCACACGGCTCATAATCGTGGGGTCGCCGGTTCGAGTCCGGCCGCCGCTACCAGTAGGAACCGAAGGATGCAGGACCGCAGGACGCAGCAGTAGGTCGGACCGATTGATGGGCATTACCAGGCAGAAGTCGAAACTGAAGTTCCCGGCCGGGCTGGCCGGGGCGCAAGGGAGTCATCGTGGCCAAGAACGAGAAGCGCATCCAGGTCACCCTGGCCTGTGAGGTGTGCAAACGACGGAACTACATCACGACCAAGAACAAGATCAACGACCGCGAGCGGATCGAGTTGAAGAAGTTCTGCCGTTGGGACCGCCAGCAGACCCTCCACAAGGAGACCCGCTAGCCCGAAGGGCCGGGACCGACCCCGTGGCCACCGGAGCGGATGGCCGCCGGATCGCCGCAGCCCGCCGGACGGAAGGGCCCCTCCTCCTCGCCTGGGAATTCCGGCGGGCCTGGTGGTAACCTTGGCAACCGCCCTTGCGTTCGGCTCATCCGTTCGCGGCATGGCGGTCGGCAGAGGGCAGTAGCTCAACTGGTAGAGCACCGGTCTCCAAAACCGAAGGTTGGGGGTTCAAGTCCCTCCTGCCCTGCTCACCACCCCTGGAAGCGGTCGAAGGACACGACGAGACCAAGTGAACCGAGAACAGAAGCGAGCCATGCAGCGCCAGGGGCAGGACCCCGACGGGGAGGCCGCGCCCAAGCGCAGCGCCACTCCACCACGGCGCCCGCCCAAGCGTGAACCGTTCCGTCCGGGGCAGTTCCTCCGCGAGGTACGCTCTGAGCTTCGACAAGTGGCTTGGCCCAACCGGTCCGAGGTGATCAACTACACCACGGTGACCCTGGTCACGCTGTTGTCGTTGATGGTCCTGATCTTCATTCTCAACTACGCCTTTGCCAAAGGCGTCCTCTGGCTGTTCAAGACGTGATCGGTGTGAGTGTGACCCACGACGAAACCAATGCGCCCCTGGGCGACGACGATGGACTCGACCCGGTCGAGGCTGCCGACGCGCCGGTGACCGAGACCCCGATCGCCGATGCATCGGCCGAGGCCGTCGAGGTGGAAGCTGTACCGGGGGAGCCCACCGACGAGGTGGAAGCCGGGACCGAGGTCGCCGACGACGAGTACGAGGACGACGAGGACGACGAGCCCTTTGTGGTCAGCCCGTACGATCAGCCCGGTCGCTGGTTCGTGGTCCACACCTACGCCGGGTACGAGAACAAGGTGAAGTCCAACCTGCACAGCCGGGCCGTCTCCATGAACATGGAGGACCGGATCTACGAGGTGGTCATCCCCATGGAGGATGTCATCGAGTTCAAGAACGGCAAGAAGGTCGTGGTGCAGAAGAAGGTGTTCCCCGGCTACCTCCTGTGCCGGTGCGAGCTCGACGACGACAGCTGGTCGGTCATCCGGAACACGCCCGGTGTGACCGGATTCGTCGGACCGGGCACAAAGCCGACGCCCCTGTCCCGCCGGGAGGTCGAGGGGATCCTCCAGGTCAAGGTGGAGGGTGCCGAGGCGCCGACCAAGCGCAGCCGACCCCGGCTCGAGCACGAGGTAGGCGAGACGGTCCGGGTCAAGGAAGGCCCGTTCGCCGACTTCTCGGGCCAGATCGCGGAGATCAACGAGGACCAGCTGAAGCTCAAGGTGCTGGTCAACATCTTCGGCCGAGAGACCCCGGTCGAGCTCGAATTCAGCCAGGTCGCGAAGCTGTAGGCCGGCGGACCCAGGTAAGGAGACGTAACCAATGCCACCGAAGAAGCGCGTCCTCGCGGTCGTGAAGATCCAGCTCCCAGCCGGGGGAGCCACTCCCGCGCCGCCCGTGGGCACGGCCCTCGGGCCCCACGGCGTCCAGACCATGGAGTTCTGCAAGCAGTACAACGCAGCCACGGAGAACCAACGGGGGTCGATCATCCCCGTGGAGATCTCCATCTACGAGGACCGGACCTTCTCGTTCGTCCTCAAGACCCCTCCGACCCCGGCCCTGCTCCGGCAGGCTGCCGGCCTGCAGAAGGCCGCCTCCACGGCCGGCCGTGAACAGGTCGGCACGGTCACCAGCGCCCAGGTGGCGGAGATCGCCACCATCAAACTCCCCGACCTGAACACCTCGGACCTCGAGGCCGCCAAGCGGCAGGTCGAGGGCACGGCACGGTCCATGGGGATCGCCGTCGCCGGCTGAGCCGGCCAACGAGCACGATCGAGACAACGGAGAGACATCATGTCCAGGGGAAAGAAGTACAAGGCCAGCGTGGCCCAGTTCGACCGCCAGCACCTCTACACGCCTGCCGAGGCGGTGGACCTGGTCAAGCAGTCGGCCAAGGCCGGCTTCGACGAGACGGTGGAGTTGGCCGTCCGGCTCGGCGTGGACCCTCGCAAGGCCGACCAGATCGTGCGCGGGACGCTCTCACTGCCCGCCGGGACCGGGCGCACGGCACGGGTGGTGGTGTTCGCCGCCGGCGAGAAGGCCACGGAGGCCCGGGCGGCCGGCGCTGACGAGGTCGGGGCCGACGACCTGGTGGCCCGGGTGGCCAACGACGGCTTCCTCGACTTTGACGTGGCCATCGCCACGCCCGACCTGATGGGCCAGGTCGGGACCCTGGGCCGGGTCCTCGGC